>NZ_BAAHAD010000004.1:0-614052 GCF_054777855.1 Spirosoma jeollabukense | reverse complement strand
GGAAGTGAATTACTTACAGGCTGATCGAGCGCGCATAAGCTGTTTCTTTCGGAAGAAGGAGGTAGCATTCTTTACGGACTAACTCACGCGTCTATAAGAAGTTAGCGGAGAAAGAGAAGGCTTACGCCCAAGCCGCAGAAACCTTAGCTGATGCTGACGAAATACATGATACAAAAGCCGTAGCTAGCAAAGCTATAGAAGGCCGTAAACAGGCTCGTAGTATTACTTTGTTAGCCTACATTGATGAACTCGTTACGGCAATGATTGCATCCCGTAAAAATGGCAATAGCGCAATCTACAAAGACCTACGCAATCAACTTGCCGAATTTATTTTAGATCAGTATGGCCCTCTAAAGAAAGACATTTCCTTTAACGACGTATCAGTACGGTTCTGCAACCAGCTAGAAACCTTTTTTAGACAACGGGGTAACAGTGACACGACGTTAAGTAATCGCTATCGAACCTTACGGGCTGTCTTAAATAAAGCTATAGCTGAGGGCGTAGCAAAGCCAGATCATTATCCTTTTACTCGCAATGCAGCCGAAAAGCATAAATTTAGCATTGGCAAGTTTAACACTTCAACACAAAAGAGGGCCATCAGTCGGGACGATGTACGGAAGGTTGAAAACTTTGTGCCAACTAGAGCATATACTGCTGCCGACTTCGAAGGCAAACGAAATGCTAAAGCCATAGCGAACATAAAGAATGCCGCCGAAATTGAACGGCTAACAATGGCTAAGTCAGTGTTCTTATTTTCCTCCTATTGTGGTGGGATCAATTTTGTAGATTTGTCAAAGCTACGTTGGCGCAACATAGGAACCGATACAGAGGGTTTTGTCCGGCTTAATTATGTCCGACAGAAAACAGGCGGGAGATTTTCGATTAGATTACTGGCACCCGCCCAAACTCTTATTGAACAATACCGAAACGAAACTAACAATGGGCCTGATAGTTACATTTTCCCTATCCTCAACACCAACATACATCAGACCGAAGCACAAATGAATAATCGGCTTAACAAGATTTTAGGTCAGGTGAATAAAGACCTTAAAACGTTGGGGGAACGGGCTGGGATTGATACCCCGCTAACTACCTACGTTGCCCGGCATTCGTTTGCCACAGTTCTACGGCAAAAAGGTACAGCTACTGCTGTTATTAGTCAAGCAATGGGTCATAAGTCAGAAGCTGTTACGGCTATCTATCTGGATTCTTTTGCGTCAGAAACGGTTGATTTAGCTTATGATGCTTTGTTGTAATTAGTAAGCATTCATTTACAAGGCATCACAAAACTCGTTACAATGTAATTGAAAAATGAGCGAATTAGAGGAGATATATGATCAACGATTCAACACTCATAATAGAAAATTAGATTCTATTTATTTAGATGCCTTAATGTGGCTTTATGGTTATGACGAACAATACATTAAAGAGCTGTGGGATAGTCTTACAATAATTCCGCCTTCGCCTGAATTTGAAGAGAAGCTTACTGAATTGGCTGATAGTAAGCGATATGGAGACATATTTGGTGAAGTCTTAGGTAATCAAGACTGTATATTTGAACCCTATGGGGTTATCGAACTTAAAATAGATGATCTAAATGTATTTGAGTTTCCACCATCAGAGTGGTTAGAACACTGTTCAACTAATCCACAGGCCCTAAAACATCACGAAAGGCAAATTAAACAATATTTAGGGCCACTGTTCCCCGAAAAGATAAAAGGCTATACTGTAGTCATTGCTGCCAAAACAGATCCTAACGGTCACAAATTAGAGTTAACTACCTATGATGATATAGAGGGTAAACATATAGAAAATCTATTCCAATTATATAATGACTGGTTTGACAATCATACTCAAAATCTTACACCTCAATTTCAGCTTATTGCTACTGAAGTAAGTGAATGGCTGAAAGAGCTATATAGAGTAAATCCAAGTAAAGATGGGTTTATTGAATGGTATATGGCAACTAAGA
Source organism: Spirosoma jeollabukense (assembly GCF_054777855.1). Taxonomy (NCBI): domain Bacteria; kingdom Pseudomonadati; phylum Bacteroidota; class Cytophagia; order Cytophagales; family Cytophagaceae; genus Spirosoma; species Spirosoma jeollabukense. Next base: position 612,080 of record NZ_BAAHAD010000004.1, on the reverse strand, counting down.
TGAAGGCAGGGATTTCAATCAGAGCCAATAAAAGTTGCGATGGAAATCATGATGTAACACTTGAATTTAAGATGTTGCAAGATGTTTTAACTCCAGCCATAATTGAGGAGGATTTACACAAATATTGTCAATGGAGACAACAAAGACATGAACAAGCGCAAGCACTAGCCAGAATTGAATTAAATGAGAACGCTAAACTATATCTATCAAAAACTCCATATTCTACCTTTGAGGATTTAATTAACTTCGCTGAGCGATGGATAGAAAATTTTTATCAATCCTCTCTTGATAAATTGAATGAAGTATTAGCATCGAATCCTGATCAACATCCTGATATACTCAATAATGCATTAAAAAATTCAATAGATACCCTAAGAAAAATGGATACTGATGAGAAAAATAACTATCCAGGCATAAATTTTGATAGAACTGTACTTAATTCAACAGCAGAATTTATAGAAAAAATTTTAATCCCATTTTGTCAGTTATCACATTCTAGGGAACAAGCAGAGCTTCAACAGAACTTTCTATTGGTAATTAATCGAATAGGTATATGCAAAGTAATATGGTATATAGAGGACCAGATTACTCTATTAATAGCACCTAATCCGATCAGCAAACCCCAGTCTATCTTACTGTATAATCATTTGTCTGTACCAGCAATGCCAAACGAATCAGAGCAATATATAACAACTTGGATTTTTTCGCTGAGACAAAAGATTCATATTGCTACCCGTTGGGTATTTCAACAAACCGAAGAGGGAAAGCGTGATTTACGATCTACATTTTATTTAGATAATGTACGAGATGAACTCGGCCATTTTGCGGTTGCATTGAAACAACAGCTTACACAGTCTCAGAACTGGAAAGCCATTGAACTTGATTTGAAAGCTGAATTCATAGTTGGTATATATCAATACTATAATTGGTATAATGAAAATGCAGCATATAGGTCTTTCTTTGGCATTGATAGCCCATACGATATAATCTTTAATGTAGCTCAATCGACAGAAAGAGAAATAGTAAAATATTTTCCTGAATTGGCCTTCAAACCTTTAGTTTCAAATATCTCTTCCACTTCAGCACTATCAACTGTTGATGAGCAAATTAAACTTTCTCATTCCCAAATAGCTATTTTTCACCATTACATAGACAAGCCGATTAATAAAAATAATGCTGAAGAAATAGCCAATAAATACGGCCAAACAAGCGGCCAAAAGCTAGCAACAAGCTATAACCAATTGACTTCCCCACTGGTTAGAACCAGTAGAGGAAAAAATAGAGTAAAGGATATTAACATGGTTTTACCTTTATTGGAAGGAAAAGCTAAAGGTATGGCGGAGAAAGAGTTAAAGGAAGCAAAAGCCAACAATGAAAAATAGTCAACTAGTTGCAACCAGTTCCACCACTTGCCCTGCCCGAATATTGCTAGCGTAATCAAACGCTAAATAGCAATGTCCTACGCAAATCCTTATGAACTGATTGACCGCCGGCTATCTGCAATCGAGCAAGTCTTGCAAGAGCTTCGGCAACAACGTAATCCCATAACACCCGACGAAATAGGGGGTATCGAGTTGGCCCGGCAAGTTACCCGGCTTTCAGCCGCCCGTATTTACACGCTCGTATCAGAGCGAAGATTACCCCACAAAAAAAGAGGAAACCGCCTAACATTCCGACGCTCCGAGCTTTTGGAATGGTTAGACGAAGGCAACCGCGAAACGACAGGAGGGCCGGACGCATGAGCCAACTTCCCGCCTTTTTCTCAATCATGCAAGACGCGGTTATCTGTGTTGCTCTTCTTTGCCTGCTTGTCCTAATTACGTGGGCAATGGTCAAATTTGAACAGAAGCACCCCGCTCCTATGCCACCGGCTATTAACGCCGATGAGGATGCCGACGCCCTACCGTTTGGCCCTATTCCGTACAATGTTGATTAACACAAAAACGGGCCGGATGCCCGCCAGCATCGGCCCGTCTGAAATCCTATTACCATGTACCAGCAACAAGACAAAGATACACCTTACGACGTTCATATTGACGATTTCGACCCCGCACAATTTGAGCAGTCTAAGCAGGAGAATACCACGAAGGAAAGCCAACAAAAGCAGACTAGGGCGGACAATAAAGAAGCGGATAAACAACAGCTATTGGCTCCCTTGCTGGAGCGGGAACGGCTCTTAGGCGATGCCGCGACAAAAGCCGTTGTCTTTAGCCCTCCCCTTATTAGTCGAGCCGATACGGGAATTATAGGGCGGGGAACCATCAACATCGTTCAAGGAGCTTACGGTAGCCATAAGTCAAGACTGGCTGAACTCTTTGCCACTCTGCTATTGGCCCGCAACACTGGCAACCCGCAATTTTTGAATTTTGTACGGGCCGAACTGGAGCGATTTTGTGTCTGCTATATTGACACTGAACGAAACCAGAGCGAGGAACTACCCTTTGCCATTCAGAACATCAAACTGAGGGCCGGTTACACCCTGGCAGAGCAACCCGTCGATTTTCGCTTTACCTCCATCAAAGCGACTGACCGCGCCCGCCGTTTTGACGCTATCGAAGCGTATATCAGTCACGTTCGAAAAAATACACCCTTACACCTATTCGTCCTGATTGATGTGGTTACTGATGCCGTAGGGGACTTCAACGACGCCAAAGAATCCATGCGTTTGTATGACTTTATCGGCAACCTCTGCGATAAACACAACGCGACGTTTTTACTGGTCATTCACCAGAACCCCGGCACCGAAAAAGCCAGAGGGCACACCGGCACCGAAGCCGCTAACAAAGCCAGTACCGCTTTACAGATTGGTTTTGAAAAAGATGCCGGCGGCAACGATACCGACTTAATCCGATTGCGATATCTAAAACTACGTCGTGGCAAACGACCCGATCCTCTTTATCTGCAATATGATAAAGAAGCCAACGGGTTAGTGTTGGCCGGAGCCGATCAGGTAGCAGCACACATTAACCACCGGAAACACAAAGCCGACACGGAAGATATAGCCGACCGGCTGATTAGCTTGCTTGCCGATGGGCCAATGATTAAAGGGGAGGTTTTCAAGACGCTGGAAAGCGAATTTGGTGCCAAAAACGCGACGATTCGGGAACGCCTGAAAAGCAGTCGGGAAGAACAACCAGCTATGTTCGATGAAGAAGGTAGCGCCGTTCGTTTGGATGAGTTTCGCACAGGCCGCGACCAGTTTTACCAGTTGACTCCAATTGATTAAAAAGTGTCTGCCAACTGCCAAAGGCCATATAGGGGGTTTGGCAGTTGGCAGACACTTGCGATACTGCCAACTGCTAATTAGCAGTCACTTTAGCAGCTAGCAGTATCTAGCCCACTCCAAGCCATGCCGACGTATTTACTTACTCAAGACGTGCTGAATGTATCGGTAAGTTGCTTTGCCAATTACGACACGCCAACCAATCCGGTAACTATCAATTTGCTAGTCTGGCTGTATTCACCCAAGCACCGCGCCAAAATTGACGCGTTGCGGGAGGTAGTGGACAAGGCCGAACGGGATAGCATTAAGGCCACCTTACCCGCGATTACTCCGAGTGCTGTTTTTACCTATCGGCAGGAATCGAGCCTGGTTGCCGGGAGCCATACCCGCTTGTTAGCCTTTGATATTGATTTAAAGGATAACCCCAATATTCGCAACTATGCCGACCTGAAAGCCCAAATCAGTAAACTCCCCTTTGTGGCATATTGCGCCCTGTCAGCATCGGGAAAAGGCTATTGGGGATTAGTTCCTATTGCTTACCCCGAACGGCACGGCCATCACTTCGACCGGCTCAAACGGGTATTTGCTCACTACGGCATTCATATTGATACCAAGCCGCGCAACGTAGCCAGTTTACGCGGTTACTCCTACGACCCTGACCCGTACCAGCCTGAACAAGTGATGCTGTTTGAGTGGTACGACGAACCGCCCCAACCCAAGCCCCGGCCTTTTAGTCTGAGTACGGATGCCGACACGGAACGGCAACGGGTAGAGGTGTGTATTGATGAGGTAGGAAAACGATCAACGTATATAGGCGATAACTATGCCGATTGGTACGCTGTAGGGTGTAGTCTGGCTAATGCGTTTGGGGAAAGTGGCCGCGATTATTACCACCAGATTAGCCAGCATTACCCCGGCTATCAGTACGCCCAAACCGACAAACAATTTACGGCCTGTTTACGGGCTGACTCCAAAGCGACGTTGGGCACGTTCTTTCATCTTTGCCAGCAGCAGGGTATTGAGTGGAAAGAACGGATTACCGCGCCCGTAACACCTTTTTGCCGGCCAAATAATACGTGGCTTTTTGATGGGCGTATGATTCACGGAGAGCCCCTATAACCCGGCGAAATGAGTAATTTACTACGTTAGATAAAGTTGATTTTAGGTAACAGCCAGAGTACATATATTTACCTTAAATCACATCATGTTCAATCCAAATTCCTTTGTCTATCAGCTATGAGAAAAAAACTAACTACCAAGTTATTGTCCTTAACCCTGCTAATTGGTGCTATTACATTAACTGGTTGCAGCAACAGTAAAGAAGACTTTGCCCCAAAACTAGCCGAAGACATCATTGATACCTGGAGCAAGGGAGCCGAAAAAAATAAGGGGAAAGAACTATCCTTTTTCAGAGGTGAAGACTACGAGGATATTGGCAGAGGTATTTCAGTGCACAGAAAAGCAATGGATTTGACTGGTGGACTGGGGGGGCTTGGCGACCTAATCGGTGGCTTTTTGGGTGGAAAAAAGGAGGAACCCGACCAGACAACCGGCCTAGCAGAACAAATAGCCCTTAGAGCTGAATTACAACGAAAAGGCTACGATATAGGTCTGAACATGGGCGGCTACATTGATCTTAAGGATTACGACACGGGTTTTGGCGAATTAGAGAACCAACAGTTAGGGTGGGGTTTCAACTCAACGGGTAAGTTGATTACGTGCCACGTCAAAGGTACGGTCGTAAATGACGACAAAAAGCCGATTGAAGTTGATTACAAATTCCAGCTAGACAACGACTCGAATGGGCTTTCGAGCAGTACAATAAAGATGCTGGGCGGTGCGATAAAAGACGGTGAAGACGTAACACAAGTACCCGTTGACTAAACAATAAATCTGTTTCCTGTTGCTGATAGTAGCCCGATTAATACAAGGTCGGGCTACTGTCATTTATAGATAAACGGAGTTTGTCAGGTTAAGGATAATCTGCATTTTTGTTGATTCAAGTATAGAGAACGTAACCTTATCAGAATGTCAGTCGATCAAAAAAAGCAGTTAGAACAACAACTCTGGAACATTGCCAACAACCAAGCTACTTATCAATTATATTTTAGGTTAACGTATGTAGTAACTTTGTTTTGTATTAATATTGGTACTTCTAAGAAGGCGGTCATTGGTTCGAATCCAATCGGGATCACATTGATTATCAACCAGTTAGTTCAACCACTAGCTGGTTTTTTCTTTTTGGTTGAAACAGTGGTTGAAACATCTATACTTGTTGATTACCATCAATTACTCTATGAGCCATTACAAGCTGAGGTCTATCTATTTATTAGTAATATTATAATTTAGAGACTACTAAGCATCAAATTTTTAGCGACAAGAAGTCGAATTATTTATTAATTCAAAGTCAAATCATTGTAAACCAATAGCTTACAATAATAATTGTAATATTTTTTGAACAATCTATAAATGAGTTGAACTATTCAAACTTATTTAATAAGTATATTCTGAAATTAAAATACTTTGCTCGGAAGAACTGCTTAGTTTGAAAATTTAAGTAACCAATATGAAAATTCTCTTATTGAGATTTACCCATAAAAAATGAGTCACATTCAGAAAATACTTTTTGGTAGCCCAGGTACAGGGAAGAGTTATAGAGTTGATCAATTTTTAATTCCAGAGACTCTAAAAATAACAACACCTGAAAATAAAGTTAGAACCGTATTTCATCCTGAGTATACATATGGTGATTTTATGGGAAAATTAGTCCCTCATAGCAAAGATAACGGGAAGGTTGAGTATCGCTTTTTTGAAGGTCACTTTTTAACAGCTTTAGCTAAATCATTAAAAAATATTCATGATGCACATGATAGAGAAGGCAATTTATGTAGCAATATTGAAAATGTGGTTTTAGTAATTGATGAAATAAATAGAGGGAATTCAGCAGCAATTTTTGGAACTGTCTTTCAACTGCTTGATAGAGATGATAATGGATGGAGTAGTTATGATATTAATATAACTCATCTTGAATTTATTAAACTTTTAGAATTAATAGGTGTTAGATTTAGTTATGCTGCAAATGGCGAGATTAATGAATACAGGTTACCACCATTTGATGGTGTGGCTAAATTAGATACATTACAGAAAAAAATTCCTCATTTGTATTTTGATTTAATTAATAAAAAGGTAAAACTACCTCCAAATCTCTCGATCGTAGGCACAATGAATACGTCGGATAATTCTATCTATTTTATGGATAGCGCCTTTAAAAGGAGATGGGATTGGGAATTTATCGACATTAACCCAATTGGAGAGGAATACTTTACAAATATTGACAGTAGGCTAAATAATATTGATAGAAGTTTATGGAAGAAATATGTTAATGCCATTAATACTTTCATTAAACAACACGCCGATAAAATAAGAAGAATTGAGGATAAACAAATTGGCTACTACTTTATTAAAGGAGATACCATTTCTCACGAATCTGTTAGGAATAAACTTATGTTCTTTTTGTGGGATAGCGTGTTCAACAATGAGAAGAGACCTTTACTTGATCTTTTGAACTCAAGCTCTTTAAGGCAAACCAATCCTATATTAAAGTCTGATTTAGTAACGTTTGGTGATTTTGTAAAATATTATGAAGAGTTTTATACTGCAATTGAAGCTAGAATAATAGATTAATGATAAATCTAAAAGAACTGACCTTCTCGTTTAAGCAAACAGATTGGAAAAATACTTTTGTTGGAATTAGAAAAAATAAAGCAACACAAAAGTTTGAGTTTCATTTACCGAAAGGCTTTAATAACTATCCAACAAACAATTATTCATCAGTAAAAACTCTTTTTTTTGATACATATAAAACTTACAGAAAGTTTTTTGAAGAGAAAAAAAAGCTTTCTGAGGAAAAACAGTTTGATGGGTTTTCTGAATTTGAAAACGGATACTCCATTGAAGGGAAAGATGGGCAACTTATTTTATACAGTAAATTAAAAATGCTTGATTCAATTCTTGAAGCATATAATGAGCTTGCTATATTAGGCATAAAAAATAAGCTGTCTACTTCTACTGAAATTGATTATAGTAAAATTTACAAATATCTCCATAAAGCTATCTTTTCAGATGAAGAGACTATCTTCATAGATGAAATGGAATTTCCCAAAAGAATCATTGATACGCATAGTCCAGCCCTAGTTCAAATGTTTTGCTTTATTTATTCAGAAATAAAGCAAGCTCTTGATGAAAAGTTTGATAGTGACAGAATTAAAAGTTTATCTACTGAATTCAAGGAAACATATTTACATTATGATAGTTCAATTTTTGGTGAAGAAACTTTCGAAGGAACAATAGCAATATTAAAGGATATATTAGACGAGATAGATAGATCAACCCCATATAAAGATTTAGACTATTGGCATTTTTACGATGCAATATATAAATTTTTATACGGTGAAAATGATGATTCGTCAGATGAAGAAGGTAATATATGGGGAATATCTGATTTTATGGTTCTGTGGGAGGAGTTGTGCTTCAATGAGGCAAGACTAAGGCTTGAAGAATCACAATTTTTATTTGCGGATAGAGTTGGAAAAAAACAACTATTCAATAGTTTTCAAAATCCATTTTATTTTCAACTAAATTCACTTCGTGATAAAAAAAGGTTTTTGCGGCCAGATCTAGTTTATACTAATTTCACTGGTGCTGTTGAGATGGGCCATTTCAAGAAAATTTATGATGTTCAAGAAATTAAAGTATATAATCATACAAATGTAAAGCTTATACCTAGGACTAAATCTCATGATTTTACGCAAATTGATAGTATATATAACAAATACGTAAATAAGAATCCTAAACACATTCAATACCCTCTCAAAGAGGTATACTCTAACGTTTCTTCAATTGATAGGGACAGCTTTTTTTCTGAGATAAACAATTATTTTAATCGCTTTACGCTGAGCCAGCTTTTAGCTAAGAAACCATGTATTTTTGATTTCACTATAATTGATTATAAATATATTACTGAGGATACATGTACTACTAAGAATTTATCAGAAGAAAGAAAGCTGGATATTAAAAAACAGTTAGTTTATGAGTTTGCTTTACAATTAAATTATGTTGGTTCCTGGAGTTTTTCTGAATTCTGGATTCCTCATTTTTTTGAGGATGATCAAGATTTCCAAATTGTTGAAAATTTAAACTCTAGTTTTGAAGATGCTAGAATTAAAGTATTTAAAAGAAATTTCATAAAACTGCAAGATTTATATATCAAAGAAGATGCCTGATTACATAAAAAATAGTGCTCCTTTATCCGTTAGAAGTCGTTTTAATCCTCTTATTGGATTACATCCTGAAATCTTAACAGAATTTAATAACAAATTCTTACATCCACTTTTCTTAAAAATGTGCGATGTCCTTTTATTTCACCAGAGTAGATTTGAATTCCTTCCAGTTGAGGAGTTAATTACTGAAAAAGAATTTGAAGATGTCACAAATATCCAAATGGTTAAGCCTTATTTTTATGATATTATATTTGAAGATATTGTTAAAAATACCCGTGGAAAGATTGATTATAAAATCAAATTCAGCTTTACTTATGATGAAAAATTGACTCCTTCTACGAAAGGTGATGTAAAATATGGTGTCATAAGTCTTGGAAACAAACCAATATTTATTTACTGCTTTATTGATATACAAAAAGCAATTGAGTTTATTAAAAGTTTAGCGTAATTATTCTGAGATAATGCAGTATACTAATTTATTTGCAATCTTTACTATATATGATAAACTTGAGAAGTTAAGCTTTCACATGATTTCAATGGCAACTTTGATTCCAAAAGTAATAAGAAGCTATTTCTTTTTAATTAAATAGTTAGAAAGATACACTAGTACCTAAGAAAATGGGGGGTATATACCCCCTTTTTCAATCCATTTTTATTCCCTTTCATAGCCCTGCGGATAAAAATTCACAAAAAGGCGATTTTTGGCCTTTTTATAACATGCTGGCAGATTAATATACAAACTACATTATATCACGATACAACTTAATTACAATCCTTTATTGGGCTTTGAAGTAGAGATTGCTAATTCTATATTTTCAGGTATACGCTGTTATGTCGTTAATTTCTATAAAAAGAGATTATTCCTCATCTCCGTCTCCAACTAAGCGATAATTGGGTATGTTGCCGAACGTACTCGTCCCATTATCTATGGGCTCAGGTTTATCGCTCTGCCCTAACATATTCTTGCCTAAGAAAATCAGCATAGGTGCACTCGGCGGATGGTATAGTTTAGTAACTTGGCAACCGACCGCAACGCTACTCCCGTCTGGCCGATTCTCATAAATTGTTTCCGTCTTTTCGTATTCGTACCCTAGGGCTTCTCTGAGCTGTGCAACTCGTAAACTATGGCGGGTAAAGGCTTTGCACTGCGCTTGCCAGTGGCTGAGGTGTACGTTTCTTTCCTGACGAACTCGTCTGTAGAAATGATCGCGATTCATACCTAAAAAGTCTGCTACAGCTCCACCACTTGCACCACCTTTTAGCATGTTTTCAACCAGATTCCAGTCAATAGACTTTACAGGTCTGCCGCCCTTATTGATTTTACTCATTTCTTTATTAATTGGCCAAACAAAAGAAAATTCAAGTTATTTACTACCAGAGGTGGAATGTCTGCGGGCATTTGGCCTCTCTGCCTTTTTGCTTAAATGTCTCCCAATCAATTAATTCCATAAATTCAAGAAGCGATAAATTAAAGCTAAGATCTTTTTATTACTATGTTCTTACTTGCTGTATTCAATATACTTAATTTTAGTTGAAAATTTGATTTGGGAAGTAACTAGAACTTATGTTACTTCATGGCCCATATTATCGATTACCGCACCACCACGTTGAATCAATGAATAAGAAAACCCTTTCTGAACGCGACATCTGTACTAAGTTCATTACACCCGCTTTAGAGCAAGCTGGTTGGAAAAATAAGTTCTTAGAAGAGGTCTTCTTTACGGATGGGCGTATTCGAGTCGTTGGTCATATGACCACACGTGGCAAAAGAAAACGGGCTGATTACATTCTGTATTATAAACCGAACATCCCTATTGCTGTTATTGAGGCTAAGGATAATAAACATACTGTTTCGGCAGGTTTACAGCAAGCCTTGGAATATGCACGAATTCTCGATATTCCTTCTGTCTTTAGCAGCAATGGAGATGGCTTTGTATTTCATGATCGAACAGCCACAGACGAGACTATTGAGCAAGAACTGACCTTATATGAATTTCCGACGCCTGATCAACTCTGGGAGCGTTACAAGGCCTATAAGGGCATTGAATCGGTTGAAGAAGATACCATTGCTCAACAGGAATATTATACCGATGGATCGGGCCGCCACCCTCGCTACTACCAACAAATTGCGATTAACCGGACCGTTGAAGCTATTGCCAAAGGGCAAAATCGGATTTTGCTGGTTATGGCAACTGGAACGGGCAAAACTTATACAGCATTTCAGATTATTTATCGCCTTTGGAAAAGTGGTCGCAAAAAGCGGATTCTTTTTTTAGCTGACCGAAATGCACTGATCGATCAGACACGGCGTGGAGACTTCAAACACTTTCGAGATAAGATGACTATTATCCGTAAAACGATAGTAGACGTTGGCGGGAAAGAAGAGTTGGTGTCAACCCGGAGACGTGGTATTAGTGCCAGTGATAAAGCCTACGAGATTTTCTTAGGCCTATATCAGGGACTAACCAGTAGTGAAGGCCTGGATGCTTATAAAGACTTTTCGCCTGATTTTTTTGACCTCATCGTTGTGGATGAGTGCCATCGGGGTAGTGCGTCTGAAGATTCGTCCTGGCGGGCTATTTTGGACTATTTTAAAGACGCAACACAAGTCGGTTTAACAGCTACACCCCGCGAGACTGCCGACATTTCTAACAGTGAATATTTTGGCGACCCGCTTTATACGTACTCGCTCAAACAGGGTATCGAAGATGGGTTTCTGGCTCCATACCGAGTGGTTCGGGTAGGTCTTAACATTGATCTGGAAGGGTGGCGGCCTCCGAAAGGCAAACGTGATAAACGGGGAAATCCGGTAGAAGATCGCATCTACAATCGGCAGGATTTCGACCGGAATATTGTCGTGGAGGAACGTCGCAGGATTGTAGCTGAAAAGATTACGGAGTATCTGAAAGGTCAGGATCGTTTTATGAAAACCATCGTGTTCTGCGTCGATATTGAGCATGCAGACGGAATGCGAAGCGCTATTGCAAAACAGAACGCCGATCTGGTAAAACAGAATTACAAATACGTAATGAAGATTACCGGCGACGATGAAGAAGGAAAACGAGAGTTAGATAATTTCATCAACCCAGAAGAGCGTTACCCGGTTATTGCTACGACCTCTAAATTGATGACCACTGGCGTCGATGCACAAACCTGTAAGTTGATTGTACTGGATAGCAATATTCAGTCTATGACGGAGTTTAAGCAGATTATAGGGCGGGGAACACGTATCAACGAAGAGTTTGGCAAGCTGTATTTCACAATTCTGGATTTCCGGAACGTAACGGATTTGTTCGCCGATCTCGCTTTCGATGGCTATCCGGTACGGGTGAAGGTGGTCGATGAAGCTGAGACTCTGGCTACTGTAGAAGCCGAAGAGGAAGCCGACGAGAGTCTTGTTGCGAATGATGAGGCCGAAGCAGACGATCAACAACCCAAACCGCCAACTATCCGCTACATTCAAGAAGATGATCTTGCTGCGGTAAACGAAGACCGCAAAGTTTATGTCAATGGTATCGATGTATCCGTGTTGAATAGCCTAGAATTAACGTTCGACAACGATGGTAAGCCAGTACTGGTTGGTTTGAAGGATTACACACGTACTAAACTGCGGGAGAAATTCAGAAGTATGAACGACTTTCTAACGTATTGGAATGCAGCAGACCGAAAGCAAGCTGTTGTTCATGAACTGACCGAACAGGGCGTTTTGCTGGATGTCTTTACCAGCGCCGTTGACCGAGATGCTGATTTATTTGATCTAATCTGCCACGTGGCTTTTGACCAGAAACCACTAACCCGAAAGGAACGGGCTAATGAAGTTAAGAAGCGAAACTACTTTGGCAAATACGGCGATAAAGCCCGTGCCGTTCTGGAGGCTCTGCTCGATAAATACGCTGATGAGGGAGTGGTTAATCTTGAAACGCTTGACGTGCTGAGGGTGCAGCCGTTGAATAAATACGGTTCGACGGTAGAGATTGTGAAGTTATTCGGAGGTAAACCTCAATATCTACAGGCCGTGCGCGAGCTGGAAAGCGAGATATATAAAACTATAGCTTAATAAGAAAATGACATTGAATTTACTGGGGACACTCAAAAGGGTTGAATTACGTAAAATGTGGCCTCACGAAGCGTTAGATTTTACGAGATGGTTATCTATAGAGGAAAATATTCAACTGCTGTGTGAAGAGCTTGATATTACTTTGGACAACGTTAAAGTCGAAGAAGCCGCTGGACGTTATAACGTAGATATTGTAGCCGAAGAGATTACAACTAAGCGTAAAGTGATCATAGAGAATCAATTAGAAATTACCGATCATAAACATTTAGGCCAAATCCTTACTTATGCAGCGGCTCACGAAGCTAGTATCATCATCTGGAACGTTAAAAATTACACGGAAGAGCATAAACAGGCGATCGACTGGTTTAATAGAAATATGCCAGAGCAGATCAGCTTTTTTTTAGTCCAGGTCGAGCTATGGCAAATCGGCGATTCTCTCCCAGCACCACGGTTTAATATTATTTCTCAGCCGAACAATTGGGCTAAAACGGTTAAGTTGGCGGGCAACGTAGAAAAAGATTTACCTTCTGAATTAAAATTACTGCAACAAAAATTTTGGTCAGATTTTCGGGAGTATGTAAATGATTTTACCCCTCGAAGTACCCTCAACTTGGGCCGAACTCCTCGTCCTCAGCACTGGTATGATATAAGTTTTGGAACGTCTAAAGCGAATATTTCTCTAACATTTAATTCTAAGCAGAAGCAGATAGGTTGCGAACTATATATTCATCGTGATTCTGACCTTTATCAAAAGTTGAGCGCGGAAAAAGAACTTATTGAAACGGAAATTGGCGAATCGCTTAACTGGATGGACTTACCAGACAGTACAGCTTTTCGTATAATTATCAATCATAACTTCAATCCAAATAGCGAATCTGACTGGCCAGTATATTTTCACTGGCTAAAAACCAAATCAGAAATCTTTCAAAAGACCTTTAAAAAGTATTTTAAATAACCCTAATGGCTCATAATCTTTCTGGTATTATTAAATCCATCCGCGACATCATGCGTGAAGATCGGGGGGTTAATGGTGACGCTCAACGTATTGAACAACTCGGCTGGATGCTGTTTTTGAAAATATTCGATGATAAAGACATCGAAATGGAATTACTCGCCGACGATTACCAGTCACCTATTCCGGCTGATTGCCAATGGCGTAACTGGGCGGCTGACGATGAAGGAATGACCGGCGATGGCTTACAGCAATTCGTTGATTTGACCCTGTTTCCGACCCTAAAAAATCTGCCCGTTCAGGATGGAAACCGACGTGCCTTGTTAATACGGGAGGTGTTCGAGGGGAATAACAACTACATGAAGTCGGGTATAAATATCCGTAAGATTTGTAATAAGCTAAACGAAATAGATTTCAATAGCTCGGAAGACCGTCATCTGTTCGGCGATCTGTACGAGGGTATCCTGAAAGAACTGCAATCGGCGGGCGACAGTGGTGAGTTCTACACGCCCCGCGCCGTAACGCAGTTCATGACGGAGATGGTAAATCCTCAACTGGGTGAAATCATATTTGATCCGGCTTGCGGCACTGGCGGTTTTCTGGTCAATGCAATTGAGCATATCAAACAACGGGAGGTTAATAGTGTAGATGATCGCCTTACGTTGCAGAAAACAATACGTGGCTGTGAGTATAAGCCGTTGCCTTACGAGCTGGCTTTAACGAACTTGATTCTGCATGATATTGAAGTTCCGAATATAGAATATGGAGACAGTTTAGGTCGTGAATACAGCAGCATTCGTGACCGTGACCGGGTAGACGTAATACTGGCGAATCCGCCCTTTGGTGGTACGGTGGCTAATGGTAACGAAGGCAATTTCCCGGCTAATTTCCGGACACGCGAAAGTGCAGATTTGTTTCTTATCCTGATTGTCAATTTACTCAAAACTAATGGACGGGCAGCTTTGGTCCTACCTGATGGCTCACTAACGGGCGAAGGTGTAAAGCAACGAGTTCGGCAAAAGCTGCTTGAAGATTGCGACCTCCATACGATTATACGGCTACCCAACTCGGTGTTTCAACCTTACGCGACTGTAGCAACGAATCTGCTGTTCTTCGACAAAAAAAAGCATACGGGACTGGCTGCACCTGAGAGTGATTTGCCTCTGTTTAGTACTGGTGAAGTCAAAGACAGTGACCGCTACGCTACACGCGAAATCTGGTACTATGAACATCGCCTACCCGAAGGCCAGAAATCATACTCAAAAACGAAGACAATTCAGTTAAGTGAATTCGAACCAGTAAAAGATTGGTGGAATAACCGCGCCGAAACCGATCAGGCCTGGCGAGTACCTATTCAAACAATTATTGACCGTAAGTTTGATTTAGACATAAAAAACCCAAATGGAAAAGTAGAAGAACACGTATATACCAGCGCGGAAATTATTGACCTACTTGGCGTTTCCATTAAACGTAGTCAATCTATATTAAAGGAGTTAAAAGCAGAGTTTATTTTTTAATATGGCAGTTCGAATAGTATCGCTGGGGGAGGTTTTAAGACATCGTAAAGGTTCAATAACCATTGACGATTCAATTGATTACA
Organism: Spirosoma jeollabukense; assembly: GCF_054777855.1. Taxonomy (NCBI): domain Bacteria; kingdom Pseudomonadati; phylum Bacteroidota; class Cytophagia; order Cytophagales; family Cytophagaceae; genus Spirosoma; species Spirosoma jeollabukense. The sequence goes on along the minus strand of NZ_BAAHAD010000004.1, from coordinate 596,969 downwards.
AACTATGCCGTGTTCAGGTGCATAGAAGAGGGGTTGTTTTACGCCAGATACAAAAGGGTGTCGAGATTCGTACTAAAAAACAGCAAGTATGTCGGACCGGCGATTTTATCGTAGCTGAGATGGATGCTAAAGTCGGCGGTTATGGATTTATTTCTGCTGAACTTGACGGTGCAATTGTAAGTAGTCACTACTATCTTTTTGAAATAAACGAAAAACGGTTGATACCTGACTATCTATATGTGTTGACGCAAACAGATTACATTCAGAACCAAATTAAAGCAACTGGAAGTACCAATTATGCTTCAATCCGTTCTCATGAAGTTCTAGGTCTTACTATTCCTTTGCCATCTATTGAACAGCAACATATTATTGTCAAGCAGTATCAAATAGCAAAAGAAAAAGCTGAAATTATTTCTGCTGAATTCCAAACTCAGCAAACCCTTCTCACGCAACTTCGACAATCTATTTTGCAGGAGGCTGTACAGGGTAAACTGACACAGAAATTTCGGGAGACGGAAAGAAGCGAACAAGCAGACAATGTTCGAGTCCTAGATTCAAATCCCAGCCGGACCACAACACCCAAACCCGAAACAGGTGCAGATTTACTAGCTCGTATTCGCGCCGAAAAAGCAGAATTGATCCAGCAAGGCAAACTACGTAAAGAAAAGCCTCTGCTACCTTTAATCGACGCAGAGAAGCCATTTGAATTGCCGAAAAATTGGGTTTGGTGTCGTTTGGGAGAGATTGCTTGGTTAATTACGGATGGGACTCATCAAACACCAAGCTATACTCATTCAGGACGTATTTTTCTATCTGCCCAAAATATTAAGCCGTTCCGGTTTATGCCTGAAAACCATAAATATGTATCAGAAGAAGATTATCAAGATTACATTAGGAACAAAAAACCAGAAAAAAATGATGTATTAATTGCTCGCGTAGGCGCTGGAATAGGAGAGGCTGCCGTAATAAATCATGAGATAGAATTTGCATTTTATGTGAGTTTAGGCCTGGTGAAACTTGCAGCATCAGCTGTAATTCCAGAATTTTTTGTCTTATTTATGAATTCACCTACTGGAGTCAGATATGCTAAGGTTAACACGGCAAGCAAAGGTGGCTCTGCGGGAAACTTTAATCTTGAAAGAATTAGGAATATGCCTGTCCCTCTCCCACCTATCAATGAGCAACAGTCTATTATTACCCATGTAGAACGATTATTAGGGCAATTAAGCGATTTAGAAAAAGAAAATAAGCATCAACAAGTAGAAATAGGACAATTAATGCAAGCGGTATTGCGGGAAGCTTTTGCAGGGAAAGAAGAGGTACTAGAATCCTAAATCTTACTAATTATATGAATCAATTTTTACAAATTATCGGAGAAAATCATGTGCTAAGGGCAGCAATGAATTTGCTTGCTAATCCGGTACCAGGCATGGAAGATTCACGTACATGGGAAGTAAACATTGAAGGGCATGCCTTCCCAACTAAAGCTCTAATTAGAAGGGCATATTGCTACGCGGCCAATATTGATTTTCAAAATTTGCCTACCATATTTTACACAGATGGTTTTACAACACAGCGTGCCGTTGGTAAATTGGAAGCGCTAGGTTTTGAATGCCAACGTCTTTGACTATGCGTGATTTCGTAGCCTATCATAATTTTAGCGGGTGTGGTAATTACTTCGCCCCCTCTGAAACTATTTTTTCTCTTTATAGTAATCGCCCTCTAATGTATCTAGAAGAAAGCGTAGGTCAAAAAATCTGGGTAATTGGTGGAACAACTATTAATCGAAAAATGAATTATACTTTGCTGTCTTATTTTACTCCTGATTCAATTATTCCTTTGACAGAGGGTGGTTACAATATTAAGGGAACAGGAATAGTTTTTAGCCCGCCGATTGATTTATCCTCAAAACCTTGGTTTTCTGAATTATTTATAGAGGAACAAGATTTCAGTTTGGGTATTAATGAAATTAAGGATGATGATATTCTTGAGGGGTTATTGGCAAACGCCCTTAATTACTTAATGAAATTAAGTGTAAAGATGAATAATTTAATTAAGTAGTTTTAATTATGAAATAAGCTTACATCATGATACCTCAGCGACAAGACTTCGTTGATGCAGTACATAGAATGTTTCAGGAGGCCACAGCCAATGGAGACAAAAGCGTTGACGTGATTGCAAGAATACTACACATTCAGGCAGGTGGTAGTATTGGCGATCATCGCATGACGATTTGCTGTAACGTAATGAAACAGGAGATGAAGGACTCAGACAAGATCCTTTACACTTCCCCAAGTGGTCTAGGCCCCACTTTGAGTATATATTATAAGCTACCTCGTGAAAAGGATAAGCAATTTTTGGCTCAAGCAACTGAATTGTTGACCATGCTTTTTCACGAAAGCATGTTGAATATTTATAAGGAGATCAACGCAAAGGCAGGATTCAAAGCAAGTAATTTCTTAAAAAGAGTGCAAAATCGCGGAGGCTTAAAGGCTGCAAAATATTGGCTCCGTCCAGATGCTCCGCCTTCTGGAATATTAGAGGTTCTGGCTGTACGTCGTCAACCAAAAGTGGACAAATACTAGTGAAAAGAGAAGAGAGGCTTTTAGCCACTTTGGACTCGCTGAAAAATATGATTTTTCCGTCGTTGAGACAAACTTAGCTGCTTCGTTTTTTGCCGATCTGCTAAGATCTGGTCTTGGCGTCCCCAGTACGCATCCGCTGGCCGTACGTTTTCCAGTGATTCATGGTAACGTTGATGATTGTAATACTCCACCCATTCAACCAGACGCTTGCTGAGTTCATCGGGACTGTAGTAGTGCTCCAGTAAGAGGATGTTTTTCATCGATCGATGATAGCGTTCGATTTTGCCTTGGGTCATGGGATGAAACGGGGCACTCCGAACATGCTCAATGCTTTCCCCTTTTAGATATTCCTTCAGATACCGAGATACATAGGCCGAACCATTGTCGGATAAAATACGAGGCCGCTGACCGGTACGCAGACTACTCGCTTTCAGAGCAGCTTGTACGGTTCGCTCCACATCCACCGCTTGCATCCCTGGACACAGTTCCCAAGCTAGGATGTAGCGCGAGTAGTCATCTAATACCGTTGAGAGATAATACCAGCCCCAATGCTTTATCTTGAAATACGTAAAATCAGTCTGCCACAGTTGATTCGGCGCCGTAGTGGGATTATAGAAATGATCAGCCGCTTCCATTAACCGATAAGCGGGTGTCGTGATCAGCCCCCGACTTTTCAGGATACGGTAGACTGTAGACTCCGAGACAAACCAATGTTCATTATCAACGATATGGCAGGCCAATTCGCGACTGGAAAGATCCGGTCGTTCTAAAGCCAATTCAACAATCGGGCTTTTTTCAGCGGCTGGCAGTTGGTTCCACCCACTAGTACGTCGATAAGGCTGTTCGGCTAAGCCATCATAACCATCGTTTAAGTAGCGCTTGTACCACTCATAGAAGGTTGATCGATTGATGCCCAGTTCACGTAGGGTGGCCTTTACACTGACTGTGGATTGCTCGACCAACGTAATGATTTCCATCTTCTCGGATTGGGTCATGTGATGATAAAGGCTAGTCGTCAGCTTTGAGGTTTTTTTTTAATACCCTATTCTCCAGGCTCAGTTCGGCCACTAGTTGTTTGAGGGCTTCATTTTCTGATTTCATGGATTGCACTTCGGGGGCGGTGGCTTCACGGGTGGTATCTCCGGCTAATCGCTTTTTGCCTGCTTCCAAAAATTCTTTGCTCCACCGATAATAGATATTGGTGTTTAACCCTTCTCGTCGACAGATTTCGGCGACTGACTGCTCACCTTGCAGTCCCTCCAGAACAATACGGATTTTTTCTTCAGCTGTGTATTGGCGTCGGGTCTGTCTCTGAATATCTCTAATGATGGATAAGGCCGGTTTGCGCTCAGAGGTTGAGGCAACTGGCTGAGCCGTTTTGGATCGGCTAGAAGGGGATTTTTTGGCTGAATTGGACATTACTGAGATGGTTTGAGTGAAACAATTTACTGAATTGTCTCTTCTCAATCTCACCCAATTTGTCCACTTTTACTTGACGACGTACATGTAATTTTTATTCATGGCTGTGAAAGATTCTTCCATGTACATTATCTGTACCAATATAGAATATTTCTATATTTATGATATTTCTATAAATTTTCTCTATATTAGAGATAAAATAGAGAACGATGAAGTTTGAGAAAGGGCGCGAAAAAACGGGTGGTCGAAAGTCGGGTAGTACCAACAAAGCCAGCACCGATATAAAGAGCAAGATTGCCAGTCTGATAGATAATCAATTTGACGCTATTCAAGCCGACTTGGAAACGTTGGAGCCGAAAGACCGGGTTAGTGCCTACCTTAAGTTTATGGAGTATGTTCTACCCAAACAGCGGGAACAGAAAATAGACCTCTCTACGCTGACAGATGAGCAAATAGACGATTTATTAGAAAAGGCAATGGCTAAACTAGATTGAGCATGAAACCCGCCAGCATCAACCGGACGCGTAAGGTTAAGATTTTAAGCCAGTTTCTTACGGGTGAAACGGCCTTACTACGTCAGTTGAAAAGTCCGCTTCTCAGAAAACAAGCGTTTACGAAGGAGGAAATACAGGCCATGACGGATGAGCAATTAGAAGCCCTGATTGAGTTAAGGACGGGTAAGCCTTGCCCTGACTATAAAGCCATGACCGATGAGCAATTAGAGAACATTGTTAAGCGATATGAAAGCCAATTGTCGTAAAGAAAAACTGTCAGTACTTCAAGCCGCCTTTACGGGCAAGATCGCTACAATAAGGCAATACCACCGACAGCAACAATCCGAAACGTTTTTTATGGTCGTGTGTGACAATGGCACACCTAAGCCAACGGATTTAGTTGACACGAGACTACCAGACGAGCAAGGACGAGGGTGGGTACTCTATGCTGATTTCTTAAAGAATCCAATCACCTACGGTAGTTTCTGCATCACAGTCGATTCCTAGCCATGAGACGAATAGAAAAGCTTGCTCTCCTTACTTCGATTTTAACAGGAACGGCCACACCTAAACAGATTGTCGATTTGCGTAAAAGCGGAGAGCCTATTTACCTAACGTTGAATTTAGACGATGAGTTAACACCTTACGACCCAGACGAGCCAACGTATCACATTGACGTTTATAATGACGGTACAACTAGATGTTACGACCGTTACCCAGACGGGCGGGTTGAGTATCGAAATAACTGACCATGAAAAGAACTGAGAAGATTGCCTTGCTCACTAAAATCATACAAGGTAAAAGCAGTGAAGGAGTCAAGCAGCAATTAAAGCAATCAATTGGCCCCGGTGCTGTGGTTATCATCTACCGGCATGGAGCCTTACGACCCGCTCCAACTGATGAGGTAAGTTTTCACTATAAAGGTAAGCCAGTCACAATGCCATACAAAGACATTCAGGCGTTTACTCGCTACGAGCCATTGACTATTTGTATGATACCTGATAATGGCCGTAGAAGCCCGAAACAGCGCGATAATGAACAGGAATCTTAGTAGCGATAAACGACAATTGCTTTCAAGCGTTTTCGAAGGTAATGCCGACAGGTTGAAGCTATTCAAAGCAAATCAGAAATAAGTTGACAATCCCTACCGATGGATAATAAATGATAGTCTAGCTGGAACGCTTTTTGGAATTAGCAAGGACAGGAGCCAGCGCCCTATTACACGTGCTGACATAACAAGTGTATTGAACGAATGCCGTAAGGAATTAGTAATTAGTAAAGGGCAGGGAATGCGAAAAGCAACTCGGGTAACTCCCTGCCTGGCTTTAACTTAACTATCAATTTCAAGGTTTTCTAGGACTACCCTGGGGCGCTTGTCCTGAACCTGTGCCAGGCGTGTTGCTTACAGGAGCATTTGAATCTTTTCCGCTAATAAAATTGTTAATTATCGTTTTACCTTCATCTTTATACGTATTGAATGTTTCTAAAATCTTTTCCAATTTTATTTGATGAGGATTAGTTTCGACTATCTTCAGTTGAATTTCTGAGAGAAATGCACCCGGCGGTATCAAGATGATATCAGATCGATACCGTTTTGAATCCTTGATTAAATCCTCATTTGTTTCACCAACGGGATGATTCACAAATTTCACTGAATTAATAACGATGGGTGTTAAATTCTGACTTTCCTTTTTACCATTAATTACTAGAACAGGCTTCAGTTCTATTGAATAATCTAAGGTATTATACTTATCTGTGATCTTTGCTTTAGAATTTTTAAGATTAATTCTACTTATATAATAAACCATACTTTTATTTTCCAAAACTTTTTCCGTTGAAAAATCAATTTCTAAAGCGATTTCTTGACTACCGTTCTTCAATTTAACTACTTTTTGAAACGTAAAAGCAGGTATCATGCTTTTATTAGGATCTAAGTAACTCTTTTGAATTATATACTCAGCCGAGTACTGCTTAATTTTATTACTAAGTATAGTATCGGTTAGTTTGAACGCTACATCAACAAGTCCCGGTAATAAAGCTGAAACGAAGTCTGCTTCTTGGGTTGTTTTAATAGGGAAGCCCTTATCATTACTAAAGATAATATGACTTTCTTCACGCTCTATCTCTTTAGATTTACCATCCGAACCGTATACAATATTTTTTGAACTTGAGCAGCTAAAACTAAACATTGCAATTATAATTAGAGATACAAAAATTAATTTCATGGCGATAGAATTTAAGAAATGAAGAACTCATGTTATAGTTGCATCTGGGAGAGATTTCCAGAACTCAAAATTATTAATAACACTTTGCGTAATTCTCGTACAAAAATTTGGACATTCCCCGTAATTATGAATACCTAAAGCAAAATAAATTTGATTATCACTAATAAAAACGGGACTACCGCTATTTCCTTTTTCTGTATCAATTTTATAAGTAAGCTTGTCCGGTTGATAGCTTTCGACTGGGCCTTCTCCTTTCCACTGGGTTTGTGGTTTATCTTCAGGATAGCCAGCTACGAACAATTTTTTTATAGTAGGATCATTATCTAGCACTATTTTATACCCAAAAAAACATTTTTGTATATTATTATACAATTCATCGTTTTTTAAAATTATTGCTCCATAGTCTCCTTGTTGGTCTCTGCTTTCTTTCCACCCTGTGGTTGTATTGAACCAAGTACTTATTTGGCTGCCAAATGGTGGTATTTCATTCCCTCTTCCGCCTGGTATAACTTCAATTTTTTGCACCCAGCCTGCATTCGTGTACACACAATGCCCAGCCGTGATTATACATCGAGGAGAAATAAAAAATCCCGTACCTCGAAACGGTTCTGAATCATTAGTCAGGTAGATAAGAAGTAGGCAAACCATCCGATAAGGATAACTGATAGGATCGACTTCATCGCGATGATTTGGCCCACAAGCAATTTCAGGAGTAGGCGGATTAAGCAATGCATCAATATGCTCTACTGGCTTACCTTCAGGTAGGTTAACAATATCTCTAGTACGCCCTAATATATTCCGGTTTGTAAAATGTTTGAGTTTAATGAAAGCCTCATTAACTGGGCTAGCCTCAGGTACCTTTCCATTAGTATAAGGTATAGCTTCCGCAGGTTTTTGTACACCTTTTAATAAGTCAGGCCTATTTGATACAGGATCATGTTCACCAGCGACTTGCATCTTTCAGGTATTTAGGGTAAAAGTAAAGCTAACAAAAAGGAAAATAAACGGGAAAAACACCCTAAATCATCGTCTCTTTCCCCCAGGTTTGGAAGAATTTTCTAATTAAGGTTCCTGCAATACTTAATCCATGCATTCACCTCGATTAGCCCTCACGAACGCTGGGTGAACACAACAGCGAAGATGTAACGCGCTAAAAAACAATGTCATATGTTTGCATCGTGTGACAAATCGCACTCCTCGATAGGGTGGCTTTTGGGTTCCTTGGTCGGCTTCGGTCGACAGAGGGCACGCCTAATTGGGGGAGATTTTTTAGACTGCGTGCGACAATGGAAACGCCCCGGTTTAGTAAGTTGATAAAAAACAGATTAGGAAGTAATAACAGGCTTCGCGCTCGGTTTTTAGCGGATTTGTTGCCTGGCGACACCCCTTCAACTCCTCCCGCCTTCCCGGTGACAAGACGCACGTCCCGCAGGACGCTAGGCAGCCTAACCAAACAAGGGTGTAAAGGTTGAGACTCCGTTAGTTTGGTCTATCTTGTGTCCCTATCTATCAGCCCTTGCGGTCATTGGGTGATGCGAACAGGCTGAAAAGCAACGTAGTGGTCGGCGTCGTGTGATAAACCGCCCGGCTCGATAGGGTGGGTTTTTTAAACTCGTTGATTGGCTCACGCGTGACAAAGTAAACGTCCTTAAAAGTCAGACGGCTGTCTGTTAGGCTAGCTCCGGTTGACAATATGAACGCCGTGACTAGGCAAGTTGAGGTTAAGCAAGTTATATTCGACAGCGCAAACACTAGATTGAACAAATTAGATAAATTTGATATATGCCTGAATACCAGAGTACTAGAGGAGAAGTAATTGAAAAGGGAGTATCATTAGAAGCTGGAATTTCCTCTCTGATTGGAATGTTGTTAGACATTGATGTTGAAACTTCACTTTCACTTGGTAGTAAAAACACTTCATTGAGTTTGAACTCAAAAGTTAACTTATTGAGTGATTTAAAATTTGTACCAAAAGAAGTAATATGGCAATTTCAAACGTTTGCTGAGATAAGAAACAAATTTGCACACGTACAGTATGTTGATTCATTCGAAAAATGCTTTGAAATTCTTGCAGATAAAAAGAGCAAGTTCATAAAAACATTTGGCGAAAAAATTGGCGATGATGTAGACGAAGAAATCAAACTCTCAATCTGTTTTTCTTTCTTATGTATGAGCTTGGGAATCTGGCTACAGTTGATTTTGAAAAAAGCTAGTTTTAACAAAAACCAAGACTTAAAAAAAACTTTTGTAGTTGAATTATTGAGGCATTTCTTTAGAATGCCTGAAGATCAAAAAGATTCAATGGAAGAACACTTGAAATGGGTTGATAATTTAATAAATGACATAGAAGTTGACAAAGATTTTATTGAATCGATTGAATACGTAAGAAAACTAAACTTCCATACCGAAGTGGACAATAGTCAATAGTTCTTAGGTTATTGTCCACTTCTAGCGGGTAAATTCCCGTCGACAGGGCAAGTCCCGAAGGAGAGTTTTCAGCACAACTAAATGAGGGTGTAAAGATCTGAACTGCATTTGTTTTTATAACTTTAATACCACTCCATCAACCCTCATGGTCGTTGGGTGGACGTAACAGGATGTAACGTAGTGGTGGGCCTGTCACAGACAGGCCGCACGGCTCGACAAGGGGTTTAGCTTATTTGGCGGGTTGTGGCTGACACAGGAAACGCCCCGCTGTTTGGGTTTGTACCGGTTAGGGGGTTGAGTGCGACAAGGCAAACCGTCTCTGAAAATTATTCTTCAGAGTAGTACATAGTATATAAATGGATTATTTGCCCCTCCGATGACACGCTTGATTGAGTTATAGTAACCTTTGAACTTGGGCTTACTAGATCTTCCAATGCACCGTTGAGAATGGTTTCAATGTATTTCTCTATTTCTTCTTTTGTTTCTCCGCATTGAGATTCTTCAAAACGAAAAATATAAAAGCCAGCCATTGCGTCAGCTTGGTACGCGCCAAGACGATTTAAGTTTCAAGGAGATAAAAAACGCGTTTGCAATTTAAAGAAATTAACGTAGGTTTCGGTTGGCAATAAAGATGCTCAAGCAACTGATTTTGAAGAGTTTGTATGACAGGTTAGATCTGACAAATTTCGCAATATGACGGGAGAGGCTTTTGTTTGGATTTGGTTTTTATGTGGATCGGTAGGCTATTTTATCTTCAAACAAAAAGAAATTCCTGCGGACTACTATAATCGACAACCACAAGATAAAGACATTTGGACGATTGGTTTCATGTTCGCTATTAATGTGCTCGGCGGAGTGCTAACGTTATATTTATCAATTAAAGAATCAGATGCACCAGAAAAAATAAAAATTCAAGAGGAATATGAAAGAAAACTGGAAGAAGAAGCAAAACAGAAAGAGAAAAGAGAACAAAGGATTTTGTATGAAAAGGAATTATCAGAATTAAGAGTTGACGCTTTAAAAAGAATCGCGTGGAGTAGGTACCATTCCACGTCGGGTTATTATGGACATGTCGACAACATGACTGGAAAGGAGTTTGAGCTTTTTGTTGCGTTGCTCTACAGCCACATGGGATATAAAGTTGAACAAATCTCAACAGGTACAGACCAAGGAGTTGATATAGTTTTGACTGACGATGGTGGGATTCGATTCGCTATTCAAACCAAACGTTGGAGTAAAACAGTTGGGAATTCTGCTGTACAAGAAGTTTTAGGCGGTAAAAGATACCAGCGATGTAAGTATGCAATTGTCGTAACCAATTCATATTTCTCACGACAGGCTGTAGAGTTAGCAAGAAGAAGTGGGGTTAAATTGGTAGATGGACAGCAACTAACGGAATTATGTAATAAACATTTTCCTATTGTAAATCCTAAATATATTGAAAGTGAGTATCTCAAAATAGAGCGTTTAGCTATGAAGTGTTTAGGTAAAGTAGATGAATCTTATATTAAAAATTTTATCGGTAGTAGTCAAGAGTTGAATCGAAAAAAGATACAGATTGAAGCTAAATATCAAGATGTAATTTAGGCAAATGTGCTCCAAGTAGGGCAGCTTCCCTGTGATAGCGAGCACGTCTCGGAGGAAGGTTTGCAGCCCAACCGAGAAAGGGAGTAAAGGTTGGTAGGGACAAAATTTAGAGATGAGAATTTAACATTAAGGATGTGACTTATAATTCGCCCTCTTGAAAAAGGAAAAGCCATGCAAGACAATCAATAACAAATAGTGCCATAACCGCTTACAGGCAACAAAATGCATAGCCTAAAGAAAGATGACTATTGAGAATAATAAAGGCTAGTCACAGCCCTTTTTCTATGCCTAAAAGTGAGGAGAACAACTTTTGTTGTACCTAACGTTGTACCTGAAATGAAAAAAGCACTTACCATTTTTGATAAGTGCTTGATTTTCAATGTCGGGGTGGCAGGATTCGAACCTACGACCTCCTGCTCCCAAAGCATACATCTTATAGCTCTATACTTTTCAATATTGTATATAAATACCTGCAATTCAACACTATAAGCGTTATATTGTTTCCGTTGGTTATTGTTAGATTTGGTTGTATTTTTGATAAATGCAAACCGTAATGCAAACCGGTTTGCACGTTCAAAACCCTATCAGCATGGCGGAGCATGGCAAAATAAGAGAAAAGAAGGCGAGCGTTAAGATTGTTTTATGGACATCAAAAACCCTGGCCGATGGATCACACCCTTTTGTCGTTCGGGTTCACAAAGATGGAACCCGCAAGCACATCACAACGGGCCTGAGCTTGCAGCCGCAATATTGGAATCCTAACAAGCACGAAATCCGGCAGAGCTATCCTACTGAAAAACGTAAGGCGCTTGAAAAGGCATTAGACGTGTGGAAAGAGCGGTTTACAGATGCTGCTGAATCACTGTCGGTTAATGATATACGTCATGATGCCAGCAGCATTGTTCACAAGGTTATTGATGAGCGTAAAGACCTGCGGAGATTTCAACTCCTGGAGTACTTCGATGAGCTGATTAATCAGTTTGAGAAAACGGGTAATGTTGGCAACCGTAGAGTGTACCGGGATGTACAGAACGCGTTGCGCCGGTTTGTAGGCGAAGGTCAGGACGCGTCTTTCGATGCTGTCACCGTCAAGTTCTGCAACCAGTGGGAAACCAGGATGAGAAGCGAAGATGTCACAGACAACACCTTATCAATTCGGTTTCGGACTTTACGCGCTGTTTTAAATAAAGCCATTGCCAACGGCTACTCAAAACCTACCTCCTACCCTTTTGCCCGAAACACCGCCGAAACCAACAAATTTCAGATTGGCAAATTCGATACCAAAACCACTAAGCGAGCCATCAGCAAAGCGGACATTCGAAAGATAGAAGCTTACCAGCCTCCGCAGGATGAAGGGAAGTATGCCACTTTACGCAATACGCAGGAGCGCCTACAACTCGCAAAAGACCTATTTCTATTCTCCTACTATTGTGGTGGCATCAATTTCGTGGATATAGCCAATTTACGCTGGTCAAATATTGGCACTGACCTGGATGATAAGCCAAGGTTGACATACACCCGCCAGAAGACCGGGGGTAAGTTTTCGATTCGGTTAATGCCGCAAACCTTGGCTATCCTCGACCGCTATCGACCCGATACAATTCACCCAACCAGTTATGTATTTCCAATTCTTAGTACGGCTTTACATACAACGCCTACACAACGCCAAAACCGGTGCGGTAAAATCATGGGACAAGTCAATGTCGATCTTAAAACCATTGGTGCTTCCGTTGGCATTGCCACGCCACTTACCACATATGTACCACGCCACAGCTTCGCAATGGCTTTAAAGCGTTCAGGAGTCGCTACAGGTATAATCAGCGAAGCGATGGGTCACAGCGACGAGAGAACGACGCAGATATACCTGTCTGATTTTGATACTGATTTAATGGATGCTGCTTTTGAAAATTTATAATGACATGCTTGACAGATCTCAAATATTACAAACAATCAAAAATAGATTGGTCCCAACAACACCTAGTCCACTTAATACGGCTGACTGGGAAATGTTCAAGAAGTATACCTCTGGCAATAGAGAAAATCTACACAGACTATCGCCCCTTCTCCTGTCTAATAAAGACGACTTCTTGAATCGATGGGAGGCAATAAAATCAACTTATGAGGTAATAAAACCAATAGACAGTATTGAAGAAATTTCTTCTGCTCTCAATGAGTTAAAAATATTCTTGGAGATTGCGGCATCAAGAAAATCTCCGCCCAGAACAACTGTAACTTTTCCAGATGGATCAACGGGTACCTGGATGTCGGCCAAAGAGCCATGGATAGACGCTTATTTTGAGGATTTTCTATCCGTTGTCAAGCATTCATTAACAGACTTGGAAAGTTTACAGAGCCTGACTCCAAAGGCTTCTGCTTCAACTCTGCCTAATAAGCTGCAAAAATTTCTAGATGAGATTGCTACGATTGAGAAGAAGATAGGTCCAAACGGAGCTGTTATAAATCCAAGAATGTACGCTCCTGTACGTACACTATGGGCATCAATAAGTGAAAAAGATATACGTGAAACAAGAGGTATTTATTGCGAATGGGTAAAAGATCAGGTTGATTTTGCTAAGAATCAGGTGTTGAACACTTTTATACGAGCGTACAAGACAGACGTGAGAAAACAGCCTGATAAGCAGGCATCTATTTTGTTAGAACACCGAGATGGATATGTAAACCGATTAGCAGAAACATATGCCCCTATTCAAAATTGGTTTTACAGCTTCTGGAATGAGGAAACACAAACTGTTAGTAGTATAGAAGGTCTAGAATTGGAAGTGTTTCATTTCTGCCACGAAAGCAATAAACCATTTGAGGTTGGCCGTACTCTCTTGCATAAGCTCTACGGCGATTGTTTAGCAATAGAGTACTTCAATAAGATGCTTCAATCTACTAGTAAGTTAGAGAAATCTAGCCCCGAAGAAGTCATAAAAAAAGGCAAGCCCCAATACATTAAAGATATTTGGCTAGGTGAGGAGGAGTTTTTTTGGCAAATAGTGAAGACCTACGCAAATAAGTATATAGATGAGGTAGACGGTAGAATCATTTGGGCAAAACAAAATAGTGGAGTCTCTTATTTAGCAGGATTTACATATGTGTGTCAGCAAAAGGGATGGATAGCAAAAAATAGCTACTCAGCTCCTGACTTCAAACGAGTCTATCAAAACACATTCAACATAGAATTTGATGAAAAGCCATTTAAGCCTAATAACTTAACCAGCCTTGACTCTATATACCTTGACCCTTTTAAGGGCATCTCTCATAAAGTGAAATAGAGTTCAAAATCCCGATAATCCCGATAATCACTATTTTATTTAATCGGGATTATCGGGACAAAATGCCAAAATTATTGCTATACTATTGTAGCCAGAATCTAACATAAACGATCTGGCTATGATTAATCCATTTCAAGAGCTCGCGGAGAGATTAAGCAATATTGAAGGTTTGTTGCTTGATCTCAAACGCTCTTCAAACACTTCCTCAACTCTTGTTGACGCCGAACCATATGGAGATTTCCATTGGTTACGCGGCACCTGCCCAGGTATCCCCGCAAGCACACTACGGATTAAGTCGGCAGCAGGTGAAATTCCAGGCGTTGTCAAATTTGGCAAACGCGTCTTATATGAAAAGGCGCTTGTTCTGAACTGGCTTCGCTCTCAGACTCGTCAACTGAGTAGCACTGCCCTAATCGATCAGCAAGCTGAAGAACAGTTCAACCGTCAGCTAGGTAAAAGAGGAGGTGCGCGCGTATGAGACAGCACCTTATTACCTACCCCAAGGAGCGGTTATCAAAGACCGAATCAACAGCTCTCAAACAACTTGTAGCGCTTAAGGAATTATACCTTGCTACCCGCTATCCCAACGTTCCGGCCAGCTTTCGACCAAAGCCCAAATACGAAGACAGAACAGCGAATGGATTAACACGATGCATTCTGGATTTTATTAAGTTCTCTGGTGGCTTTGCTACTCGTATTCAATCACAAGGCCAGTACCGGCCGGGCGCCGGTGGTAGAAAAGGAATGTACACTTACGGAACGACGCGTAAGGGCACTGCGGACATCCATGCCGTCATTAACGGGCTGCACCTCTCGCTGGAAATAAAAGTAGGGGCTGACCGAATGAGTGATGCCCAGCGGCAGATGCAAGCCGACATCCAGAAGGCGGGCGGGCTCTATTACGTCGCTCGGGACTTCGACTCGTTCATGATCTGGTTTAACGCCCAGTTCTCCGCTTTACCACTCGCCTAGCCGCCATAAAAACGCCCTCGGGGGCAACCGAAGGCGTTGAAAATCTTGACAACATGACAACTGAAGAACAGGACAAAGATACGTACAGGCCGCCATTTTTCGATATGTCGGATGAAGAATTAGCCGCGTCCGCAGCCTTCGACTTCACCACCGAAGAACCAGCACAAAGCCGGACAGAGCAACCCCACCAGAATCAGTCAAATAAGCCACAATCGATTCTGGACCGGCTACTGAGTAAAGAACAGATGTTGAGTTATGCGGCCACTCAGCCCGTAGTTTTTAGTCCTCCGCTGATTAGTCGGGGTGATACGGGTGTTATTGGACGCAATACGATCAATATCATCCAAGGCGCGTTTGGTTCGCACAAGTCCCGATGGGCTGAGTTGTTAGCCGCCTTGATGCTTACGGGCAATGACAATGATGATCCGCAGTATCTGGAGTTCAAAAAAGCCATGCTTGAACGCTTTTGTGTGTGCTACATCGACACAGAACGCAACCTGACCGAGGAATTACCTTACGCCGTTCAGGGTATTAAACTACGGGCGGGGTACCGGTTGGACCAAACCCCTGAGCACTTCCGGTTTACTTCCATAAAAGGCGAAGAACGGAAAGATCGCTTCAAAGCCATCGAAACGTTTATACACCACGTTCGCGCCCAGACGAGCCTACACCTGTTCTGTTTGATTGATGTCGTTACCGATGCCATAGGCGACTTTAACGACCCCAAAGAATCAATGAAGTTGTTTGATTTCCTGGGCAACCTCTGCGACAACTACGATGCAACGTTTTTGCTGGTCATCCACCAGAATCCCGGCACGGAAAAAGCTAGAGGCCATACCGGTACCGAAGCCGCCAATAAAGCCAGTACCGTTTTACAAATCGGGCTGGAGAAAGACGCCAATGGCAATGATACGGACCTGATTAAACTGCGGTACTTAAAACTGCGACGGGGCAAGAAACCCGAACCGCTGTTTCTTCAATTCTGCAAAGAGTCCAATGGCCTACAATTGGCGGGTAGTGAAGCCATCGCCAATCACGTCAACCACCGCAAACACAAAGCCGATACCGAGGACATCGCCGATCGATTAGTGACGCTGTTGTCAGAAGGTCCACTCGCTAAAAACGAAGTCTGGGCAGTACTAACGTCCGAGTTTGGGGCGAAGAACGCAACCATTCGCGAACGACTCAAATGCATCATGGACGAACAGCCTGCGATGTACGATGAGGAGGGTCTGGCCGTCCGATTGACTGATTACAAAGAGGGTCGCAACCAGTTTTTTAAACTTTCTCCAATCGAGTGAAACGAAGGTGCCAACTGCCAAACCCCTTATATAGCCTTTGGCAGTTGGCAGTATCAAATCATCCTGCCAAAAACCGTTTGGCACCTTTTTTAGCAGTTAGCAGTATGGAAACTCAAGCCTTTCGCCCTACCCTGTTAGACGTACCCATCAGCTATTTTGAGTACGACCACCAGCGGGATACATTCGGCAATGTGCCTGCTCAGCAGACCACCCTACGACGCATGGGCACAACCAAGTTTTATCGCGATCCGATCGAAGCTATCCGCGCCGAATCCGACAAGACGATTCAGGATACATTGAAAAAACAGCTACCCGCTTTTACCCCCGTTGCCTGGCTCCACCACCGCCGACGTGACACCAGTTTTAGCCAGAAGATTCGTCAGCAGTGGCCGCTATTGATGGGGGATGTAGACAAGAAAGATAATCCAGGTATCAATATGGCTGAACTCAAAAAGCACCTTACCCGCTTGCCCTACGTGTTGCTTTGCGCCTATTCGGTTCGGGGAGGACTCTGGTTTGTGGTACGGCTGCCGGATGAACAAACACCCGAGACGCTAGCTGCTCACTTTCGCTATCTACAAAAGCTCTTCAGTCATAAGCTCGGCGTAAAACTGGATACGACCAAGGGTGGCAATCCAACGGATTTGCGCTTTGTCAGCTACGATGCAGATCCCCACGTCCAGGAAGATGCTACGGTAATGGTTGGCACTTACACACCACCCCCACCAAAGCCCCGTGTGGTCGATTACAGCCGCGCCGATGGGGAAGATGAAGGCCAACTCTTAGCCCAATTGGTTCGCTTCACCAAAAGCGCAGGCGAGGGCGAGCGACACGCCACGTTGTTGAAGGCGTCCAAGTTAGCGGGTGGATTCGTTGCCGCTGGGCGCATAGATGAGCAGACCGCTGTTTATGCCCTGGAGACGGTAGCTAGCGAATGGCCAACATTCAGCAAATCTCAGAAGACAATTCGCGATGGAGTACGCTACGGGCTCACCAGTCCTGTTTATCCAGAAGCAAAACCCGATCGCGAAAGCTACCGAACCGCCCAGCCTTTTTACGCTAAAACGATACTGCCAACTGCCAAACCCCCTATAGGCACTTTGGCAGTTGGCACCATTGAAATACCCCCGATCACTGCCGCTGCCGCTACTGAGCCAATAGCTTGCCGAAGCCCTATTTTCAAGCCTGATGAATCGCAATTGGAACGCCTTCATGTAAAGCCGGTTGATAGTTACCCCGCCGAATGGGACGAACCAAGCCACGCCGGTGCTGTGCCCAGAATTAAAGAACTCACATTCTTCGAGTGGCAGCGAAAGCATCCACCCTTCAATCAATTGGGCCTTGCCTCGCTGCCCCCTAAGCAACAATCATGACACAGACTCATCTATCAAGCGCAGGGGCCTCCCTATTGTGGGTCGAGGTAACAGCCCCAGACGTTGCTCGGCATTGGGCACGCAGTAGTCGCATTTTTGCCGGCGTAAATCAGCCTGAGCAGGCCGTCATTCTTTGTCGCTTAAAAGCCGGTCAGCGCATCGATTGCGAGGAATTGGGCATTATCCTACACTGCCCACCCATGTCTAGAAGTGACCAGAAACGCCTGGCGCACCTGAATAGCTTTGAAGAAGGTGGCTTCCGATTAACCACGTTCCGCTCGGATACCGCCCTGTTTCACAAAAATGGTCAGGACTATTATTGCCTGCGGGAAATGGTCGAGCGGGGCTACCTACCCACACCGGCCATTGCCATCAACAAGCTCAACACGGTGGTCACTACCCTGGACGGCAGGCTGATTGATGTGTTTGTGCCCATCGGCTTAGCCACCATTAACTTTTTTATCCCCAGGTAATCTCTCATTCAATATAACTCCAAACAAACCAAATTATGAACACGACCCCCGCGTACCTGGTCTGCCATAACCACTCGACCGCTCCCATTACCCGCACGTTCTTTACGCACGAGAACTTGCTGACAGCCCGTAAAGCCGCCTTCACCTTTGTCGAGTCGCTGTTTGCTGCCCGGCTGGAGGAGTATTTGCATCACGACAAAACGGAAGTCTATCTGGTCGAGATCACCGAACCCAATGACCCGACTCCTACCATCATTGCCCGACTCCTGTACAAACCCGGCCACGAGATAAGTGTCGAGCAGGAACGCCGGGCCAGTAAAGAAAAACTCCTGGATTTGCAACGCGAGTTCACCTACTACCAGACGCATACGCATGCTATTGGCTTTGGAGCTTTTGGCTTCTCGGTGAGTCTGGACCACGAGCCAACCCCGATTAGTCACATCACCATACTCTACGAAGCAATGGCCTCCGCCATGGTTGCCCTGGCACTATACGGGAGCCCTCAGGATACGTCGTTCTCGTTCGATTACTGGCAGCCCGATGACCGGATACGACTCGTCCCTATTCCTTGCTAAAACAACCCTTATTTTGTATCTTACTATCTGATAATCAGTACAATTACTATGGAAACTAAACCACGAGGAGCCCCCACCAAGTACAAGCCCGAGTTCGCCGAACAGGCTCGTAAGTATTGCCTGCTGGAGGGCGCAACCGATGAGGAACTAGCTGCCAACTTTGGCGTAACTATCCGTACACTGGACAACTGGAAAAACAAGTATCCTGATTTTTTGCGGGGAGTCCTAGAAGGAAAAAAAGTAGCCGATGCCAACGTAGCTGAAGGCTTCTATAAACGGGCGGTGGGCTATGAGTATACCGAAACAACCTTTGAGAAGGTAGACGATAAAAAGATGCTGGAAGCGACACCCGACGCTTTGATAACGACCGATGCCTACAAGAAGAAAATCGTTACCAAGCACCTGCCACCCGATGCAGGCGCGGCTCTGAACTGGCTCAAGAATCGCCAGCCTGCCAAGTGGCGCGATAAGGTAGAAGTGGCTCACTCAGGCAAGTTAGAGACTTCGGAACTGGGTGCGCTGAGCGACGCCCAACTTGCCCAGTTACTAGCTGACCTGGAAACCAAACTGAATCGTGGAAACACTGAGCCCTGATCTGATCCGCATCGAGCAGGTACGCCGGGAGATGGCCCGTAGGGACTTTGCCCGGTTCGTACCCCAGATCAAACCCGACTACCAGATGACCTGGTTTCACGAAGTGATCTGCGATCGCCTGCAACGCTTCGCCAAGAAAGAGTTTACCCGCCTGATGGTGTTCATGCCGCCCCAGAACGGCAAGAGCGAAGTCGCCACTCGCTCCCTGCCCCCGTATCTATTTGGGCTGAATCCCAACCTGCGTATGGCGGTGCTGAGCTACTCAGCGTCCAAAGCCAAGAAGTTCAACCGGGAAATCCAGCAGCGCTTGACGAGTCCACGCTACCAGGCTTTGTTTCCCCAGGTTAGACTAGCCTCGGCCAAAGACGAAGCCATTGCCCGCACCACCGAGCAGTTTGAACTGGTAGGCTTTGCCGGGTCGCTCAAGACTGTTGGCAGGCAGGGGCCCCTGACGGGCGATCCGGTGGATGTGGCCATACTGGATGATCTCTTGAAAGACCGACAGGAAGCCCAGTCGCTCACCATCCGGGAGAATACCTGGGACTGGATAGTCGATGTAGTCGAAACCCGCTTTCACAACCAGAGTCAGATTCTCTACGTCACCACGCGCTGGGATGAGGATGACCCGGCCGGGCGCTTTCTGGAGCGTGACGGGTATCGTTCGGAGTCGAATCCCACGGGTTGGGAGGTGATCAGCTTTCCCGCCCTGAAGACTGCGGACATCGTGCCCTATGATCCCCGCGCGGTGGGCGCTGCATTGTGGCCTGAACGTCACTCCCTGGAACGGATGGAAGAGATTCGGCGCAACAGCCCGTTTAGCTTTAATTCGCTCTACCAACAGGACCCACGCCCGTCTACCGAGGCCATGGTGTTTCCGGACTGGATCGAGGTCGAAGACTTCCCGCACTGTGATGTGCAGTTCTACGGCATTGACTTTGGCTATACCAACGACCCCACCACGCTGATCAGGATTGGCATTAGTGGGCCCGATATGTACCTCGACGAGCTGGTTTATGCCACGGGCCTGACCAATCCCGATATTTTGCAGCGGGCGCATTTAGCCGGTGTAACGCAGTACGAGGAAGTCATTGCCGATTCGGCCGAACCAAAGAGCATTGAAGAGTTAAGTCGCGGGGTAACGGCGTCGTCTGGCGACTGGCTGCACGGGCTTAACATCAAGGGGTGCACCAAAGGGCCGGGCTCGGTGATTGCCGGGATTCAGAAGCTCAGCGAGTACACCGTCCACTACACCAAACGGAGTCTGAACATCAAACGGGAAGTGAGAAACTACCAGTGGCTCATGGCGAACGGCATAGCAACGAATACGCCTATTGACGCCTACAATCACGCCCTGGACGCCGTTCGAAGCGCAGTCTATACCAAGTACGATCAACCCGTCAGTCGGGGCTACAGAACCACCAAGATTCCCGCTAAAACGCCCCGGCTCACCTGGCGCTAAGGCAATACACCAATCATTAATTTCTAAACAGACAGCTCAGATGAACGATGGACTTTATTTAAATGATACGTGGGTCGCCGAGGTAGCCCCCGTCCTCAACTTTCAGGTCAATGATCTGACCAAACCCGATAAACTTTCGGCGAACTACGCCCTGACCTTTCAACTACCTGATACCCTGCTCCTTCGGGATCTACTCGAAAACGCCGAACAGGTCGACGCGGGCGGCCGCTACCCTTATGAGAACCCGTCTGCTCAACTCTACGAAGAGGGGGAGTTGATCTTTTCGGGATTTGCCAAGCTCAAAAGCTTTTCGGCAGGCTGGAAGGTCGACCTGATACAAGCCACCAAAGACCTGTTTGAAGCACTGGGGAATAAATCGCTGCGGGATCTGGACCTTTCCCGCTTTGATCATCCGTGGAATCTCTCTACTATTTCATCCCTGGCAGGTGCCACCGTGGGCGCGGTGTACCCGGTTATCGATTACGGCAGCTTTGACGGCAAAGCCTTTGCCGCGGATAGCATTTTCCCCGCGGTGTATGTTCATACCCTTATTCGCCAAATGCTTTTAGAAACCGGCTACCACGCTTCAGGGGGCTGGCTAGATGAGGATTTAATTAAGCGCCTGGCCCTGCCCTTCGTGGATGATGAACCTAAGAGCCGAGATGGGCAGTGGGTGGAGGATCGGTCAGCCAGGGTTACCGTCGGCCCGCGCACTACTCCGGAAAATCCGCCTTACTATACCAACAAGGAAATTGATTTTAATCCTGTCTCGTATACGGTGGATAATGAAATTGAGCACGGCTGGACGGATGGCAAGCAGAATAATTTCAACACCCTCCTGAATGCCTACATTCCCGATACGGCCATGCGGCTGCATGTGCAGGCCTACCAGGAATTCTCAGTCGATGTGCAGTTTGGCGCGGTGGAGGCCACGCTTCAGGTTCTGGTCAACGGTCAGAATATGGCCCAGGAATACTGGTCGGTGTCGGGGCCTTACAACCCTTCCGGCACTAAAATAGACTATATCAAACTGGACGAGTTCGTCAACGTCAAAAAAGGGGACCAGGTCACCATTCGCTTTACCTACAACAAACGGACAACGTTTGCGCAGTCGCACCAGTTTTTTCCCATCAATCCCCAAACGATGTGGGCCGAGTTTTCCCCTGATGCGTCTGTTCGCAATAGCGACTACTGGCCAGTAGCCAGAAATCTGCCCGATCTGAGTTGTAGTGACCTGCTCAAAACCATTGCCCTGATAAGCTCGGCTACGCTTCAGGTAGATGAGGTCAAAAAGACCGTTCGACTGATTACCCTGGACTCGGTGATTGCCAAAACGGCGGAAGCGGTAGACTGGTCAACAAGGGTAGAAGAGTCCGAAGAACCCGAGCTAAGTGCCACCCTCGAACCTTATGGCCAGGCCAACAGCCTGAAGTGGAAAGAGCTGGATAAGGTGTCTCCCTTTGGGGACGGATTGGTCCGCAGTGGGGCGGCCAATTTGCCCGCTACGGCGGAGCTGTTCACCCTGCCCTTTGCGGCCTGTCTGCCATCGGGCAAGAGTATTGCCGATTATGGCAATCCCGTTCAGATCATCACCCGCATTCTCTCGGGCACGGGCACCGAAAAAACCCTGACCCGCACGGCCACTACCCCCAGACTGATTCTAATTGAAGCGGGCAAAACTCTGGAAGTACAGGCCAACCGGCTCACGGAAGAAAACACGGTTAGAAACGAGAATGTGATCCTAACCGGGGCCTGGTGGGGCGAACGGCCGGTGGGCCTGGAAACGCTGGAGAATCGCTTCACGCTGGCCTTTGACCGGGTGGCCACCTTCCAACGGGAACAAACCCTGATTCAGCGCTATTTCTCAGGTTTGAAACGGGTTCTTCGTCGGCCCCGCTCGCTCTCGGTACCGGTGTATTTGCGTCCCGAAGACATATCGACGCTGGATCTTACTGTACCTATTCGATTGACGCAGGTTCGGGCCGGGTCGCTGGATATATCCGATTGCTATTTCTACCTCAACCAGATTGAGAATTATTCACCCGGACAGCCCTGCCGATTGAACGTCGTGCCCTACTTTTAACGAGATGCGTTGCCGCTAGCCACTAACTCAATAGGGCCACAGGTTCGGCGGAATTAAAGTAACGTTGTTAAAATAGCAGGCGGCTCTTCAACGGTGGGGAGCCGCTTTTGTATGTATGCCTTTTTTTTATTCGCCCTGAATTCTTGTCGATTCGGGGCTTTTTTATGACCGTTTAGTAAATCTGAAAGTAGGAATGAAAGGTATTTGTATTCTTTGTTGCCTAACCTGAGAAGCGACAATCCACATGGCTGACTTGCAACTCCTATCCGAGTCATTTATTCAATTCTTCGCTCAACACCTTCCTCAGCTAGATAGCACCTACAACTGGCCAGTTGGTGCTAAAGCGAGAGAGGGGCTTTCTACCTTTAAGTGGCACCCAAAGTCAGGTAATCTTGAGGAGTGTATTGCGTTGAAGCATTATCTAACGGAGTCTTGGTCGAAGGCTGATGCTGAAGAAAAAGCGAAACTAGCCAAATGGATCGTGGCTGACTGGGGCGGGGTTCGAGGAAACCACTCTGTAACTTTACAGGCTCATTTAAATCAGATTGAGAACGATGCAAGGCCATTAAAAGGCGTGGCGAGCTATTCCAAAATTCTCTCCGTAGTAAATTGCACTCAATACGCCATCTATGATGCACGGGTAGCCGTCAGTTTGAATGCGGTTCAAATGACGATAGGGTCGACTAAGCCCGTCTTTTTTCAATACGTTCCTAGCCAAAATAAAACCATACAAGCTTTTGCCAAAGCCTACCCCATTCAGGAATTGGTTGGTAACCGCAAGTGGGATAAAGTAGCGCGTGATGCCACTTACACTACCTACCTGGAACTGCTTCACAAGTTAAAGAGCCATTTTACTGACACGGAAATCTACCACTTAGAAATGACTTTGTTCAGTTTGGCTCCTGACTTCTGCAAGCAGTTATTGAATAAGTAAGCTCAATCACAGACAATTTCGTCAAACGAAATATACCCATGACGGTAGGGGTTTGCAGAGGCTAGTGTCTCGCATTTATGAAACGCTAAAAGTTAAACCGTTAGCTTAGCGCTATAAGTTACTTTATCCCAACAGTTGTTTTCCAACCTTCCACGTAGCGCTGTAAAATCAATGAAAGCTAATTTTAGTGATGCCTTGAACGTCCAATATTTTGAAGATTATGGAGTTCGATCAACAAGACCGTATGCAGAGGTTCGCCACCCTGAATTGAATGAGTTTCGATTAATCTTTGGCTCAAATGGTTATGTTCTTAAAAATAAAGTTGATGCTTATGTCGAGAAGCTGAGAGATAAATGGGATAAGCTTCAAGCTAAGAATAATATTATCTACACCAAAGAAGCAGGGTTAAAGCAAGCTGAAATGCAAACCAAGCATGCCAAACAGGCTCTGCAAGATGTTGATGAGATATTACTTTTTACGTTAGGTATTGATGATACGGTTAACTGGAACTCACTCAAGAGCCATGCTACGTTTTCTACTCCACATCCGCAAAATTCATTAGCATTACGGGTTGCCAGGCTAAAAGTGCCAATGCAACCAACATATCAGGCAATACCTAAAGAGCCATTCTATATAGAGCCTGACCTTCTTTTTCTGGATAAAGTTATTAAGCCATTCGGCAATAAAAAGCGGGCCATTGCTCAGCAAGAGTATGAAATGGCCTACTCTCTATGGCAGTCAAAAAAGGAAGCGATTGAACAAAAGAACAAAGAGCTCGCTGAGAGTTATGAAGCAGCCATGGTTGTTTTTAAGCATCAACGGGACCAGATTGATGCTCAAATAGTGAAAGAAACTAGTGAGTGGGAGCAACTGCGAAAAGAATTTGAGGCTCAGCAGGAATTGGACAATGCCAGTGTAGATCAACTACAGGCTGATTATTATAATAAAGCGCCTGCCGCGGTTATGGAGTACTGCGAGATTGTCCTTAATAACTCATTATATCCAGAATCCTTTCCAAAGAACTATGAGCTAGATTATAATCCCGATAATGGAATTCTAGTTGTTGAATTTACCCTGCCAGCTATTGATGATTTGCCTACGCTACAGGAGGTCAAATACAACGCAACTAAGCAGGAGTTTAAGGAATACCATTTGTCTGAAACACAGGTCACAAAAAAATACGATAATGTAATCTATCAGATCGTGCTGCGAAGCATACATGAGTTATTCGAAGCAGACAAAGCCGAGGCCTTGACAGCGGTAAACTTCAATGGTTGGGTCAACACGCTAGACAAAGCTGTTGGCAAAAGGGTCAATACCTGTATTGTCTCTATCCAAGTACGAAAAGAAGAATTTTTAGGCATAGAGCTTCAACACGTCGATCCTAAAGCCTGCTTCAAAAACTTAAAAGGGGTTGGCAGCAGCAAGTTGAGCGGTATCACGGCTGTTCAGCCTATCATAAAAATCGAACGGGGCGATCGGCGCTTTGTTGAACACTATGATGTAGCGCACACATTAGATAGCTCAGTTAACTTGGCAACAATGGATTGGCAAGACTTTGAACACTTAATTCGTGAAGTATTCGCCAAAGAATTTAATTCGGGTGGAGGAGAGGTAAAAATCACCCAAGCTAGCCGTGATGGTGGTGTTGATGCTATTGCCTTTGACCCTGACCCTATTCGTGGTGGAAAAATCGTCATTCAGGCTAAAAGGTACACTAACACAGTAGGCGTGTCTGCCGTTCGTGATCTATATGGAACTATTATGAATGAAGGTGCGACAAAGGGTATTCTCGTAACAACTACTGATTATGGCTCAGATTCTTATGACTTTGCCAAAGGCAAGCCGATTACACTATTAAACGGAGCCAACCTTCTGTATTTATTAGAAAAACATGGTCATGCAGCACGGATCAACATTAAAGAAGCTAAGCAAAACAGGGTGGCATAAATGCCTATTACAAAATTAACTATCAAGTCTCTTGCGTGATATACTTTACAAAAAGACCCGGCACTAGCAGTACCGGGTTTTTACTAACCCACTCTATGAGAAAGGCGGCTTAGCCCTCCAGTTCTTTTATTTTGCTTTCGACAAACTCATTCATCTGCACCTGAAACTGCCGTAGCTGCTGGACCGTGTTTAAGGCCGCAGGAGCGCTTAAATTACGTAAGGGGTCACCTTCACCCCTGAGCAGGTATTCGGCCGATATACGGGGCTCTACGGCGCATATACGTTCGACTAGATCAAAACTAGGTCGTCGTTCACCATTTAGGATGTTAAATACTGAAGACCGGTTTAATCCATGCTGATTAGCAAAGCGATGGGGAGAGGTCTGAAGCTCGCTAAAGGCTGTACGGATGCGCTCAGCAAAGGGTAACATAAGTATGGGTCTTTAGATTAGTCAAAGTTAATACTTTGGACCTATTATGCAAGATTAGTATTAAACTGTGGAAATTTTCTTCTCTAAACTGTTGCATTGTAGTCCACAGTATTATACATTTGTTAACACAATCAGTAATGGAAAAAGCGATATAGTACCGGTAAGGTTGCCCGCTGGACAGTACATTGAGTCTGATTGATCAAAAAACAGTAAACCCCTTCGCTTGCGTCCTTGGAAAACATCAGCGGAGGGGTCAAGTATCAACCATTTAATCTCTACAATCAAATGATGACCGGACAAAAGTACGGGGAAGGGGATTCCCTTGCAAACAATCCTGAGCCAACGGCTCAAAACACAGGGTCAGGTGTCGAAAAAGACATGCCAGCGGCAAAGCCAACGCTTTCGGCCAATGCCTTCACCTTCGATGAACTGGTACTGTTCAACGGGCTGCCCGATAGCGGAAAGACGCTTATTGCGACGTTAGTCAATTCCGGGAGCTACCAGCCCGACCAGTTAAGCCGGGCGCTTGCTTACCTGGCCCAACACCCCCAAATCGAAAGCCTTCAGGATGAATCGCTGCAAGCGATCCTGGTGGAACCAGATCAACCAATACCCTTTAGTATTGAGGGAGCGCGGGGACAAGCTGTTGACCCCATTACCCTAGAGCTACCGGCCTTTCTGGTGTGGCAAATCCGGGATACTCAGCGCACCAAAAGCCTGCTTTCTGCCATTGAGAAGATATTCTATGCCTTTTCCCGAAGCGAGGACGGCAAAAAGATCGAAGAGGATATCAATCAAATGGTGGCTTATACGGCCCTGCGGATGGACCTGATGAAGGTAATCGAAACGGCCGCCCGGCAAGTAGGCACCTACGAAAAACCGAGAATATCGGATTATTTGTTTGATACCCCGCGCCTGGCGCTGAGCGATCCCCAGGCTGATACCGACCCGGTACTGGCCAATGACCCCCGCGCCTGTACCGACATCGATCACCTACAGGAGTGGGTAAGCATTCTGCAAAACATGGGTCGGTTGCAGGCCAAAATTTTGGCTAATTATGAAAAGATAGACGCCAACAACACAACGATGCTAGAGACGCAGGGCAAACGGATTGTGGCCCTGGAGCATCAGGCAACGGTTTATCAAGGACTTCTGGATTCCCACCAAAGCAAGGCCATCCGGTACGAGCACGAACAGAAACTACCCCAGGCACTTCCCTATATTGACCTGACGCTTTATTTGGGGGATGCAGGCGAATCAGATGTTGAACTGGTTCGCTCTATTCTGGATGAAGCTGCGCGGGATAAGCTAAAGGAGGTCTACCGAAAAATCACACTTGACGAAACGGAAGAGGCCTTCTTTGCCCATGAGGAATACAGTAAGCTACAGGACATACTGGCCCGGCTGACCCAGGCAATAACGGAGGTTGCTAACGATAGCTTCCTCAGGTCTACTTATCAGGATCGTCCCGCTGCATACGTAAGCAGTGTTGAGTCCTCCCTTAAACGGCTATTGACCCGCAAGGCGGCTTTTATTGAGGAGTACTCCGTCTTTACGTGCCCCGAAACAGAAGAGCCAGAATCTAATACAGCCCCAAGTGAGCCAACACCCGAAGCGTAACCAATTTTTTTTTCATACACCAAATGGACTGGAGTAGTTAGTGACGTTGATTACTCCAGTCCATATAAAACTAGTGTATTCTCTTTTGTCTAACGCTCAACGCAGATTGGGCATAATTCCTTTTTCAATATGTACAAGTATCACCGACCCGACAGCACAATTGATGTGCAATTTGAATGCCGAAAGGCGAGAGCTAGAAAAAAAGCCCCATTAGGAACGCCTGACGCCAAAGTAGATCACGATAGTGTTATTGATGCGCGCCTTACTATTGGAGACAATAAGTACGGCCCTTATGCGACAGGTATAAAGACGTTTTATGAAACGTGGAAAGGTCGCCAGTCTGACCCCATCCCCTTCGACAGTCGGGAATTAATCAAAGCGTTGGGCAATTACCAGGGTCGAATTGAATCGGCTCACGAGACACTATTGCGGATGGATCAACCTATTGACGGGCAGGCGGTCATGAACGTAGTGCGAAGTGATGACCCCAGCGGTAAACTCATTACTTTGGCCAGGGTCTATGACGAGTTTATGACTGCCCGGCGGGATATGGTTGAGCGTGATCAGAAGAAGCGCACCATTGATCAAATATCACTGGCTACTTACGAGACTTATCCCAAGCGCTGGTCGCTCATACAGGGCTATCTGGTGTATATCAAGCGCAGTCAAATGCCAGTGCGAGCTATCATGTATAGCTTCGCTACCGACCTAAAAGAGTGGCTCAATAAGCAGCGTAAGCCCAGTGGAGAGCGCTACAATCCAGCGACCATCAATAAGGTTATTTCGCTACTTAAAATGCTGATGGGCTATAGCTTGAGTAAAGGGTACGTTGGTTTTAACCCTGTTCGGGATTTTGCGTGTCGGGGTGGCTCCGTGGCGAATCCGAAACCATTAACCAAAGAGCAGCTTGATGACTTAGAGACCTGTCCTTTGCCGCATCACTTGCGCCACGTTTGTGATAGCTGGTTAGTGGCCGGGGAGCTATGCCTGCACTACGCCGATTATATGAAGCTACCCACCATCAAGTTTATTACCCGGAAAGGAATCGAGTTTATTCAGCATCCCCGAAGCAAGCAGCAAGGCACTAACCTGAAACAAACGGTAAATGTGACCGAGCGGGCCAAGCGCTTGATTGAGAAATGGGGCGGTGTCAAGGGATTGTACTATCGACATAGTTCGGTATTTAGTAAGGCACTTAAGGAGATTGCAGAAGAAGCCGATTTACGGGACGAAGAAGGCAATTTGATTGGCTTGCAGTTCGGGCATGGTCGGGATTCGGGTTTAACGCAACGTGTGATTGATGGAGCCAATAGCCTCCAATTATCAGAAATGGGAGGCTGGTCCAATGCGAGTTATGCCCGGCGCTACGTAAATAACCCGGTTGCGATTGTAGCCGGGTTTGTAAATAACATTCCTAAAAGGGGGGAATCCTGAACTGCCTACCACTCAAGAGCAACCCTTCATTCGTGTCCACAAAAACAACAAAGCCTCCTAGCGCCACAAAACCAGCCTAAGGGCTGTTGCCCCGCCTATTCCTAGCGCGGGGCTTTTTCTCAGTTAGCCACGCTGCTTAAACAATAAGATATCCTTTAAAAGTAACACTCTTAGGCTATTATGCTCGGCGGTTGAATCAAGAGTAAACTCTGGTTAAGAATGGGGATAAGGCCCGGTTTGCCAAGAAGGTAAACCGGGCCTTTTTGATGTGTTACTGCTTTTTACTGATCATCCTCACTTTTCTCCGTCTTGGTGGTCGTTACTGGGCCACCCGGTTGTTCCTTCCCGTTCTCCTCGGAATCAGTCTTGACGGTCGTGGTTTTGGTGGTCGTTGTCTTGGTTTCTTCTGAATCTGGCATGTTGCTTTTGTTTAAGGTTACTACTGACAACTAGCCAGTCGAAAACATGTTATCAACATCAGCAAAAGATAAAGACAGCTTTAGCTAACGCACCAGCGCCCATATCCAGCTAAGAGCGAGAGTCACAAAGACCGTTATAGCGAAGACTACCCATACCCAGGGTTTGTCAAGGAGTGAAAAAGTTTTTATTTCCATACTACACTAGACTAGTTATTACCTATCAGGTCACATTGTAAACAAATTATAGTTTAAACTATCTATTGGAAACAAAACGAAAGCCATCCGTAAGTAGCTTAGTTGGCCCCCTAAAAGGCTACACGATCCGTGAGACAAAAGGAAGTCCGGCCATGTCTGGCCTTTGTTGGTAAGCCTGGTGTAGGTAAGGTAATTGGTAATGTCCATCTCTTGCCTGTATGGATTTACCACAAAGGGCGGTTAAGAACCGAAGAATTGAGCTAATTTGTCAGCTGCCAATTCACCTGACCGTTTCAGAGTGCCTACTGACTTGGTTGACACCCACCTCATAGCTTAGTTAAGTCATATAACTTGCTGGCCTTTTGTCGAATCAACTGTCGTACGTTTGCCGATTGGTTCAAATCACTACTAAAGCCGCCATGCTCCCGGCCTTTCAGGGGGCAGATAAGCACAGTGCCATAGGCAGTGGAAAACTCCGTCAAGGGAGTCTGGCAAACTGGGCAGTAGGCTTTTAGCTTGACAACCTCCCACTGGTGCTCACTTAGGTTCCACCGCCACCGCCATCGCCATATCCAGTAGGAGAATGTATCACTGCTGTACAAAAAAAGGGCCGGTTTTTTTCTGGCTTTGAGGGCGTAGACAATGACCCAGGCCGAAATGCGCCACACACTACGTACAGCGCCTGTAAAACGCTTGAGAACGGCTTGAACCCGGCTTGGCTCCATTGATTAAAAGTTATTTACGCGACAAAGCTATATTGCCTAACCACAATATAAATATATAAATAGTTAGATAAATAGATAAAATGTAAATAAACACACTATTGGTCTTAGCGTGCCTATTTATTAAATGGGAGTCTTGAGTTAACTTATTTGGTCATCCTTGTTTGCTGATTACTAGGTTGTACCTTACTTGACAGTAGATTCAACCTTTATGGAAAAGCAAAAAAAAGAGCACGTATCGGAGGCTCTTATCAGAATGGAACTTACCAACCAGCTAATCACTGAACAACGACACACCGCTATAGCGAAACGAGAAGAACAGATGGGTAGGGGTATCGTCTTGCTGCATAGGATGCAGGTGATTGATCAGCGACTACTAACACTGCAATTTGAGGTTGACCGCTTCAAACACGAATACGGCCTACTTTAAACGCGAGCGGAAATTATCCATTCATCATCCAGCCTGGTAGGTTACCTTCGGGACGGGATTGTTGTCCAGGGAGGTTAGGCACTAGTATTTAAGCCACTTTACAAGGGGTTCCCAAGGGGCAAGCTGTACCCAAACAGTGCTACGCCAGGGATACAAAACAGGGTGTAACAGGGTTGAACCCGCAACGGTAAAAACCAAAAGAACCGCGAATCAACCGTGACCCTGTTGGCCGACAAAACGATCAATCTCATGCGGCATCCGATCCCTTGACTGTCGCATTTGCTCGATATCATGTTGTGTTAGGGCACCCATCTGGTCAAGCTGCCAGGCCAAATCAACCGTCTGTCGCCGCCATGATCCGTTTGGCGTAGCTGGGTCAACGGCATCAAAAATGGCTAGTTCAATGTCATCTCGGCTCATACTACCATGTCTTTATTTAGGTCTAAAGATAGATGTCTTTCATGTAATGCTAAAGGCATAGCCTACAGTGTAGCTACAACCGACCCACACCAAACTTGCCTAGATTTTACAAAAGACTTTCAAAACCTATAAAATACCGCCGAAAACGGTATTTAGGATGAATACACAGATGGTGTAAGCACCCGTTGTGTAGGGTCATCAGGTGATAGAATGCCCCATCAGTAAGCGCTAATGCGAACCCCTTGCCTAAAACAAAAAATGCCCGGACCAACGCGGTCCGGGCTTAAAAAAGAAAGGAAACTAAATGTATTATACCTGAGGGGTTAAGCAGCTTGACCGGCTGGCGCTGAGGCCCCTTACTTGTTAAAATAGTCCATCTTCTCGGCGTCCACGTTATTGGTGATGCGCACCTCCCCCCCACTGCCACCCTCCACTACGGCACTCACACTCAACTGACCCCGCGTATTGCCCACCACCAGGCTGCCCACCAGCCCCACCGAAAGCTGACTACCCGATCCAATCACCTGACTCGTGCGCAGCACGTAGACATCAGGATCGCTGCTGTCGAGTGACCATTGCGCGTTCTGAACCGTCCGAGATCCCACCGTCGTGGCACTGGCCGGTAAACTTAATTGTAGCATCGGGTCCCGGCTGATTCGTAGGTTGATAGGGCCATTGGTGGCCAGGGCGCCCACATTGACTACCGACACGATCACGCTCACCGAGCTGGGTCCATACACCAGGCCAGGGCTTACATACAGCAACGGCACCAGGTCGGAGACCGGACAGGCGCCATCCGAGCGGACCGTCAGCGTAAAGTAATCCGACTGAACCGCACCAGGTCGGCAGGCGTAGTTGATGTAGACCTGATACGTACCGGCATCGGCCCCACTCACCGACGAAAAGCTCAGCACTGGGCCCGACTCGGCCAGTCGCTGACCGTCTTTGTACCACTGGTAGCTGGCGGCCCCCTGAGCCACGAACGAGAAGCTGAAGGGGCTGCCCACGCAGGCCGTCGCCGAGCTGGGAGCCTGGCTGATGACCAGCTCACTGCCGGTGCCATTGCTACAGAAAGCCCCGAAGTCGCCCCCACCGGGCAGGTTAGGGTTGCCCGTAAAGCTAATCTGGGCCCGTCCGCACAGAGCCGTATAGCTACCCGGAAAGCAGCCGCTCAGCTGGTTGGTATAGAGTTGCAGGTTCTGGAGTTGGCTGAGACTGCCCAAGCTGGCAGGCAGGGTACCGGTAAGCGCACTCTCATTGAGCAGCAGGTTCTGTAATTGGGTGAGCTGGCCCAGACTGGCCGGGATCGTACCACCGAGCTGGGTGCGGCTGAGGTTGAGGGTTTGCAGAGCCGTCAGGTTGCTTATGCCGGTGGGAATACCGCCGGTGAGGGCATTAGCCCCCAGTTCGAGGCTTTGCAGGGTGGTCAGGACTGAGAGGCTGGCGGGCAGGGTACCGACGAGGTTATTATTGATCAGATTAAGCCCCGTCACCCGGCCGTTGGTGCAGGTGACGCCATACCAGCCGCAGGGCGTACAGCCCGTCAGCCAGTTAGTTTTATTGACCCAGTTCGCCCCGTTGGTGCTGTTATAGAGATCGACTAAGGGCTGGTAGTCAGGGCTTGATGGCGTCACCGTCAGGCTAAAGGCGGTGGAGGTAAGACTGCTACAGCCAGCCGTGACCACTACGTTGTAACGACCCATGTTCGCCGTAGTCGTACTGGGCAGCGTGAGTGTGGCCGAGGTCTGATTAGTGATCACTGTTCCATCCCTGTACCACTGATAAGCACTCACCTGTCCGGTCGTGGCCACCGAAACCACGACGGATGTGCCCGTACACACGGTGGAACTGCTGACGGGTTGCCGGGTAATGCTCGCGGTGCTCTGAAACTCGTAGGCGCCCATGTCGACTATACAATTATTGACGCGGGGATTGCCTACCAGATCGGTTGTGATACCTACCAGCGCAGACGCTGAGTTTAAACCCGTATTGATCGCTGGCGAGGTGGCCGCCAGCATGGTTGTCGTGGTACCCGCAAAGGGGGACGTATCGGTGGTCAGGCAGTTCGTGCCAACGTAGTCGGTTTCTGAACTTTCAAACAAACAGTTTGTCGCTACTACGTTAGAGGCCGTAAAAAAATAGCCAATGGTATTTGATCCACCGTTGCCCCAGAGTACACAGTTGATTAAGGTCATTGTGTACTCGGCCGTAAAGATAGCTCCACCACGATTGGCTGCTGAATTATTTAGTAACGAGCAGTTGGTTAACACAGGCCGACTCGGACTAAATCCACCCGAATTATACATGGCTCCGCCAGATGGCCCGACAACGGCAAATTCATATCCGGCAAATTCGATCGCCGAGTTGTTGAGCAACGAGCAATTGATCAATTGAGGATCGGCCACCCCCCCCGCGCCATCATTGTACATGGCTCCCCCCCGATTGGCCACGTTGCCATCGAAAATGCAGTTAATGAAAAAAGCCTTACTGCTACCCGTAGTTTGATTCGCATTGGCCACCGCCCCTCCTCTGAGGGCTACATTATTTTCAAACAGGCAATTGGTTAGCCGGGGTTGCGCGACTGCCCCAAACTCAATCTCGTCGCCCCGGATTAAAAGGGCTCCCCCAATAGCATCGTCTTGACAGGCGTTGTTGACAAACGCACAGTTGGTTATCTGAGGAACTCCTCCGGTAATGAGCATCCCGCCCCCCCCTCCACCCAGATAGGCCCGGTCAGATGCTCGCGTAGGGGCGTTACCACCGGCTAAAACAAAGCCATCGAGTATCGAAGACGCCGATACATTGTCACTAATAATGATATGATAGCTATTATCGGCCTTATCGCCTGGCGTGCCCAGGTCTCCACTGAGGGTCGTACTGGAGGGCTGGCCCGTGATGGGGTTAACATCTGGTCGCTGGCTCAGGCTGGTTTCTGTGCCTCGAAACCCACCGTAGATGGCGACGCCTTCTTTCATGGAGAAATTGACCGATCGGTCTAGTCCCGTAGTCGGCTTATAGGTGCCCCTGGCCACCCAGACCTGACCGCCCGCCGGGGCCCCATTGATGACCGCCTGCAGCTGGCTTCCCGAAAAGGCATTGGCCCAGGATTCACCGGTTTGTGAACCATTGCCACTCTGGGTCACGTAGCGGATGGTCTGGGCCTGGCTGAGTGGAGCGCTCCCGATAAAGAGCAACACTACTAGCCCCATCAGGCGCCTACGGGGCCATCGCGGGACAAGCGACAGGGGTAAGGAAATACGAACCAAACGTAGAGGAGAATACATAGGAGTTGGTTGATTGAGTAAGCCACCGAAACCTGTTGGTGGCGTTTTTTGGATAAAGACACCGGTAGATTAGCCACGGATCACCGTCCGGATCGTTGCGTAAAGACCCCGATATCAAACTTGGGTTGAACCGGTGACCTACCCGTAGCTTACCGTTGGGGGGATAGGTCGCCAGCGCACTTTTGGTTGGTCGGGAATGGATTTCATCAATGACTTTGAGAAAATAAGCGGTTGATAAACCTAACAAATGAACGTCTCCTGGCTCCCCCCGTTTGTTGGGATTCATGAAAGTAGGGGTGTTATAGCCCAGGTCCTATTATCGAGCGTGGACAAACGCGTGGACAACGATATAAGCCATTGTTAGTCAGTGGACTATGAAGCGTCTTACGGCTCACTCAGTAGGGTTAGCCGCGGAGCATACGCTTAAATGCCCCGTTTTTTTTGCGGAGACGATACCGGGTTTTAGGGAATGATTCGGGTGAGATGCTCAGCACCCGGCTCCTCTGCGAGCTGTCAATCTGGATTTTCAAGAGGGCCAGCAGACGGAGTTCGGCTTTGGTTAAATCGGGATAGCAGGGGGTTACCCACATTCGTACGAATGTTGTCTACGCCCTTTAATTCTTAATTAGCCCCTTATTATTTAGTCATAGTTATACGGAATTGGTGGACCTACATGGTAGCTACAACGCATCTGCAAGGGGTATGGAATCTCCGTACCCCTTTGCAGGTAAGTAACTTTTGAACGGTACGGAGATACCGTACTATTTTGATGGTAAGTATCTTGCTTAGATTTGATCGAGGTCAGCCTAAACCTCGTTTTAAAATTTCAATGCGTCAGGTTTCAACCGTGACCCTTGCCGACGGGAAAAACACTACATTTGATTATGCACAAAGTAGTTAGTAGTCAACAGCCGGATGAGTGGGCCCGGCTAGTTTTTAAGAAAACGCTGACTATTGTTACCGGCAAATGGCGACTCCAAATCATCTACCTCCTGGCCGAGAGAACACGTCGGTATGGGGACTTACGCCGTGCGATGCCCCAAACCAGTGAGAAAGTACTCATGACTGAACTGAACGAATTAGTCGCCCTAGGCTTCGTACAAAAAGAGGCCTTCCCCGAAAGGCCTCCCCGGGTTGAATACAGGCTGACGCAGAAAGCTCAGCAAATAATGCCAATTCTTGATCGGCTCGTCCTGGCGGTTGAGGCTTTTTTGATTTAAAGGGGCTGACTATGCCCCTTATGGCAGCCCTGCAAGCGCCCTGTATCCATCAGGTGGCTAACCAACATTGGGCTACAAAATCGGAATTTTGTTTCCCTTTCACCTGGCCTATCATAACACCCGTGGCGGTTGCAAAAGTTGGTATGCCTTCGTACTATGTAGTTACACAGGCCAAAAGACTAATTAAGGCTCGACTGCTACTCCGTACCGATACGACAGCGCATTTGTTAGACCTGGTTGCCTATGGCTGGCTAAAGCTAGTGGCTGACATAGACCGTCCACAGGCAGTGGAAAATCTTGCATCCATCAAGATACAATGCCTAAAACGACTACCTGGAAGGCAAGGTGACAACATTTAACCAATACTCATTCAAGATTCGGAAGCAGTGCTCCCAGTTGTCAAGGCCTATGGGCTTGCTCAAAAAGGAGTGTGCACCTAGCTCATACGCTTTGTTCACGATAGCTTGATCTTGATGACTACTTAAAATAATGACCGGCAACCGAGGATATCGACCTCGCAGTTGGGTTAATAACTGCCAGCCTTGAGTTGGATCAGGCAAAAACAAATCCAGCAAAATCAAGCGCGGAAAGTCATTAGAGTCACTTTGGGTGCAATTCAAATGAGTGAGTGCCTCCTCAGGGCTTTTAGCAAAAACGGGGCGGACACGAGGTATTCCCGCTTGTAAGGAGTAGGCAATCAGGAGTTGGTGATCCTTGTTATCTTCTACCACTAAAAGAGGCAGCGATTTGTTTGGACGGCTACGGGCGTAGTCGACAATCATAGAAAAAACGACTTGTTTGTTGAAGAGGCTTGTATTGTCTGTCCAACAAGGGCGGCATACAATTAATTCAATGTAACTACATAGATTTAGTAGTATTTAGCTGAAACTCACAGCTCCGAGCGGTGCGCTATTCAATGGCTCGGCTAGGGAAGTGTCATTCTTGCTTACCTTGTGCATCCTGTCGGCCAAGGATAAAGCTTAATGATTGCTAGCTATTAGATCCTTGGCTACTCTATGTAGGCTGTGTAGGAAATGTAGGCTTCAAAACATGATTTTATTCTCTTCCCGTTTGTCCATGTCCAGTAACGGCAATAAAGCACCTTTTTGGCCGGATTTAGGAGAAAATAATGAAAGTAATAGACGCCTTAATTCCCGCTATACGTCCTTTTATAGTAATGTTTTGGGTATGTTTGGTACGTTCCGTAACTTGCTAATCATACCCTTTTGTCCGTTTTATAGGGTAGTCAACAACACGCTTTATACTAAACATTTCATCTTCATTAAGTCAACTTGTAGACAATGGACGTAAATCGGGTTACACTCATAAAATAGGTATACATTATAAGTCACGAGTTACCTTGGAAAAAAAGTACCTATATCGAACGCTAACCCTTCACTCTTTTACTACTCCCATCTATGTACACTATATTTCTACACCATATCGCCTATCTCGACCAGGAGCCTCAAATCACCATGCCTTTTCTGCCCCTGCTCAATGACTGGTTGGAAATCCCTGTTGATATTCGGAACAAGTACTGGCCGGGTTGCACAGAAATCTTGTTTGTTGTCGAGCGGGAGCATCTCTTTGATGGCGATATGACATTTTATGGAACTCGCCTTCATTTACAGGATTGGGAAGGCAATTAAAGTTGGCCTTCATTCGGGTTCTTCTACCCGTTACTATATGGGCCTAAGCTCACTAACTACTGGGCATTTTTACAAACCAGATAAGCCCACTAAAAGCTAGCTATTTTGCTGTTTTCTTTGGCACCCGCTAACGACCTACAGGTAGGCTCGTTTTCAGAAGGACCAGACGAACGACTTATTCGATTATTGGCCGTTATGGACAAAGTCAATAAGCGCTATGGGCATGACAAGCTGCGGCTGACTTCTCAGCAATACAACCCCGAGTAGCCAATGAAGCAGACGCTAGGTATACAACACGCTGGGAGGATATTTTGAAGGTAAAATAAGGAGCACTTTTGTGGTTAACCCGCCTTTATATACACTTATTTGAAAAACCGCTTTCTCGCAGGCTGGCCCGTAGTGCTTGTAACCTCCAGCACGTAAAAACCACCTGGCAAAAAACGCACATCAATTAAATCGTTTCTTACAATTGCCGGACTTCCCAATTGGGTACCCCTAATGTCAAATATACGCGCGCTGGATGGAATGTGTCGATTCGTTAGTCTTACTTGTAAATAATCGGTTCCAGGACCCGGGTAGACATTCATTATGTTCAATGAGGGGCTACCAAAAGGACCTTGCCTGACAACGATTGCCGCATAAAACCGAATATTGCCAACTAAATCTGTTTGCTTCAGGCGAAAATAGACCAAATCGGTCAGGGTACCTTCCTTGTCAATGTACTCATAATCTTGTCGAACGGTACTGTTACCTTTGCTGTTAACCTGACCAATAGTGGTGAATGTAGTCAGGTCATAGACGCTTCGTTGAACTTCAAAATAAGCATTATTTGTCTCCTGCGATGTTGCCCAGGTTATTACATTACCTCGGAGGGAGTCCCAGCGAGCATTAAAGGAGATGAGAGATGCGCTTTGAGCCTGTGTGGAAACCCAAGTGAGCAGCAGAAATAAGAAAAGAAGGCAGGATACTTTCATTTTATATCAAATGGGATTAACCGTCATTTTTACTTGGTTTGTCGTCAACCGATAAATCAAGGGGTATATCATTGCCAATAACCAACTCCAAATTGAGTATTCAAGGGGTAATATAATGAGAACATTATGCCTTTATGAATCCACCTTCGCTTCAATCACCCTTTGCACCCTTTCCGGCACATTAGATAGTAGGTCATACCCTGTCTGCCGCTCTACCTCATCCACACTCACCCGATAACTTCCCCACGCCCCCTCACCGGTCGTATTAGTGTTCGGCATCCAAACGGCAATAACCCGTGTCAGTGCGTTTATTCTATTCACATCGTCAGACCCTACCGGTAGGACTACGATCACCTTCCATAGGTACGCCGGAACGCTTAGTTTGCCACTAGCAATACTACTAGCCTTACCGTTATCACCTTCGCCACCTTTGCCCGACGTACCCGCAATAATGTATAGCTCGTTTCCCTGAGCCACCAGCGTTCGGG
The DNA here is from genome assembly GCF_054777855.1 of Spirosoma jeollabukense. Classification (NCBI taxonomy): domain Bacteria; kingdom Pseudomonadati; phylum Bacteroidota; class Cytophagia; order Cytophagales; family Cytophagaceae; genus Spirosoma; species Spirosoma jeollabukense. Next base: position 557,955 of record NZ_BAAHAD010000004.1, on the reverse strand, counting down.
CATAGTCCTCCAGCCGTAGCCAGGATTGTCTGTTAAGCTGTGGTGCCTGGGGCACAATGTTGGATAGGATAAACGTTGTCCTGTTTTCCTCGGCTGTGCTATCCCGATCATCCGATGGGCAGAGGTGGCCCCTGTCGAAGCCTGTATTGGTGTAATCCGCATGCCTGGCAACACACCAGCCAGCCGGTAAGAGCGTCTCGGGAATGAAGTTACCCGCGTAGCGCGTTGCTGATCCTTTCCAGGCTGAGCTTAAATGCCAGCTACACCAGTTAGCGATACCCGTAGACTGGTTGTAAGAAAGTGAATACGTAGCGCGGGTGATTAGATAAGCGTTGGGACTGGACTCTGACGCCCTGGCTCCATCTGGATTGCCCAGCGCCATGTTATCGTCGCGAGTGGGCGTTGTATTGGCCGGAACAGGAACGCTCGGTTGCTTACACTGATCGAGCGAGAAAATGAGCAGCAGACTCGCCAGAAGCCTAAATAAATGCCTTTTACCATCTAACATGCTTACTACTCAATCTAATCACCCGCAAAAATGAACCATCAATAGTGCGATAAGGCTAATCTAATAATACACATATATAAGTATGCCCACGATTAACAAGACCATGGCAATACCTGCCACCCAGAAGGTACGCTTAAAATCATCAATGACGGTATCCAAGGATTTGAGATAGACATAGGCGGCTCTTAACCCCTTCTGTTTTAGAATGAGCCTGGCTTCCTTGGGAAGAAGCCGTCCGGCCAGCCGAAAATTACCAGCCTCAAAGTTAGTGTAAAACCTTTCCTTGCGTTGGCCAAAGTTGAGCGCATCGGCCTGCTCCTGCGCATCCAGCGACTGAAGGATCTGCTCTTTGGGATTCCAGCTGTATCCGCAATTCAAGCAGTATACATCACCATCCAGTTTAATTAGTCCCCCGTTCTCTATCTGACTGCTTTCCCCCGTGTCGTCATAGGTGGGGCTAGGCTTTTGTGTAGACACTTCTTTGGAATCACACTTTGGGCAGTGTAGGTAATTAATCATGGATAGCAGTTGGAAGTGTTTATGAAAGGGAATTAACAAGGCCTTCGTTCCCTGGCCAATTTTGTAAGTCAGGTATTAAACACCATTAAAGCGAAAGGGTTAGTGGCCGAGTATGGAGAGCCGGAAAGAATACTTCATACTGTAGGCATTCTTCGATGAAAAACTAAATCGTGTAGGAAGTGAAGAATGTGAAGGCAAAAACAAATAATTTTTTTTGCTCAATCACTTTAATGAATACGGGATGAGCTAAGCCACTATGATAAAATGCAAACCGCCGTGCAAACCGAACCGGCATAAACATAAAAAAGCCAGTCAATCTTTCGACTAACTGGCTGATTATCTGGGACTTTAAATGTCGGGGTGGCAGGATTCGAACCTACGACCTCCTGCTCCCAAAGCAGGCGCGATACCGGGCTACGCTACACCCCGAAGGTTTACTCTTACTCAGCGGAGAGAGAGGGATTCGAACCCTCGGTACCGTTACCAGTACGACAGTTTAGCAAACTGTTCCTTTCGGCCACTCAGGCATCTCTCCGAAGCCAACCATTCCCTTCCTGAACGATTGGGATACAAAGGTAGGGAAAAACCGTGTTTTCACAAATCGCACACCAAAAAATCTTTTCACAATCACTAATTTCGGCCTCTTACTATAATCCATTCGCTGGCTGAACCGGGTCAGCATCAGATGGATAATCGTCTTTAATGAACTGGTTATATTCTTTTTCCAGAACCGAAATTATTTTCATAGGGCTGTTTATTATCCTTTACACGCTCTATATCTGGCGCACGTTTCGGCTGGCCCGCCAGTTGAATACGTCGGCCTGGGGCGTAGTACCCAAGTTTTTTTTGCGGGGCAGCTACCTTACGCTACTGATCATTGCGCTGCTTGGACCATCTTTCGGCGAAGCGGAGGGCGATTTGATCACCACGGGCCACGATACGTTCCTGATTGTCGATATATCGCGCTCAATGGACGCGGGCGATATAGTACCCACCCGCTTGGAACGGGTAAAATATGACGTTCAGCAACTGTGTGATACGTTGCCCGCCGAGCGATTCGGACTTATTCTGACAGCTTCTGAGTCGTTCGTCCTGTCTCCACTCACCAATGATCAGAATGCCCTAAAACAATTTATACGCGAGGTACATACGAGCGTTTCGCCAACGGGCGGAACCGACTTATGCCGGGCGATTGAGCTGGCCAGACAGAAATTCATAACCGACTCATCGACCTATCAGAGCGTTAAAGCCATTGTCTTATTCAGCGACGGCGAAAATTTCGGTCCCTGCGAACGTAGTGAACTGGCTCGGTTGCGCCTGGCGGGTTTGCCACTCATTACGGTTGGGGTTGGCACGGAGGCTGGGGCATCCATTCGGGAAGGGCGTGATTTTGTACGTGACACCGATCGGCAAATTGTTCGTAGCAGCCTGAACCGGACTTTTTTGCAGGAACTGGCCCGCGACGGACGCGGTCAATACGTAGAAGCCGATGCAAATGGTCGTTATGTAAATGAATTAGCGGGCATTTTGCGGTCTTTAAAGGGTCGGGTAATTGACCAGCATCGCGTGGCAGTTTCGACCAATAAATACTATTATTTTCTGCTGGCTGCCCTCGGATTGCTGGCTCTTGATCTGATTATAACCATCCGAACGTTTCGACTGTGAGTGCATCTCAAGGTTTCGTCTTATTTTTGGCTCGCCGTTCGTTTTGTCACCATGATTTACCTCATCATTACTGCCTGGCTCTGGTGGAACAACCTGTTTTCGATGAACCAGATTTCGCGCAATAATCAGGCGCGTCAGGAAGCCCAGGCAGCTTATGAAGCAGGCCAGTATAGCCGTGCGTTACAGTTGTACATCTATCTAAGTCGTACGACAACAACCATTGATCCAGCCGTACGATTAAATTTGGGGCATACGTATTTCCAACTGAAGCAATACCGTAAAGCGAGACCGCAATATGAGACACTGCTCCGATCTGATCGACCCGATCTACGGACAGCAGCTGCTACGCAGTTGGGTGTTATTACCTGTCTCGAAGGCGATAGTGCTACGGCGCTGACATTATTTCAGCAGGCCCTGCTCGAAAATGCCGATAATGAACCAGCCCGGTATAATTTTGAGTTAGTCAAAACGTACTATTCAGGCAAAAAGCCAGCCAGCCAATCGCCACAAAATCCAGCTAGCCGTAAACCACAATTGGTTAACAGACCCCGTCCGTCGGGTGGGCAACAAGTTGAGCGATCGGCCCGGCAGGATGAGTTGCTACGTCGGTTTCAACGCCTGAATCTGAGTGAAGAGCAGGCGCTGCAACTACTGGATGCCATGCAGGGCGACGATCTGCCGTATGCTTTAACGCGCTCAGCCCGACGGTCAGCTACGAAGCCGACCGCCGATGCAAAACGCTGGTAATACGGCCAGCTAAAGAGTTATAAACAACAAAATCACATGAATGAAGTCGTAATTATTTCTGCTGTCCGAACACCCATTGGTGGTTTTGGTGGCGTTCTATCCACGCTATCCGCAACGGACTTAGGCGCTGCGGCTATTCGGGGGGCGCTGAGTCGCGCCAATGTCCAGCCCGATCAGGTGCAGGAAGTATATATGGGTAACGTAGTGTCGGCAAATGTTGGGCAAGCACCAGCTAAACAGGCAGCGCTGAAAGCGGGTCTGCCTGCCAACATTCCTTGTACGACCATCAATAAAGTGTGCGCTTCAGGCACCAAAGCCATTATGTTAGCCGCTCAGTCGATTCAGTTGGGGCTGGCCGACGTGATAGTAGCGGGAGGCATGGAAAGTATGTCGAATACGCCTTACTACGTCCCTAAAGCCCGTTTTGGCTACAAATATGGGAATGCAGAATTAGTCGATGGCCTGGCCCGCGATGGTCTGGTAGATGCCTACGACCAGTGTGCGATGGGCGTTTTTGCCGATCAAACGGCTCAGACCTATGACATTAGCCGCGAAGCGCAGGATGCGTACACCGTACAATCCTACCGACGCGCCGAAGCCAGTACGCAAAGTGGCCGGTTTGGTGCTGAAATCGTGCCCGTTGAAGTGCCCGGTCGCAAAGGAAGCGTGACGGTGAGCGAAGATGAAGAATATAAAAACGTTATTTACGACAAAATCCCGACGCTTAAAGCCGCGTTTACGCCCGATGGCACCGTTACGCCTGCCAGTTCGTCGCCCATCAGTGATGGCGCTTCGGCATTAATTGTCATGAGTCGTCGGAAAGCGGATGAGTTGGGATTGAAACCGCTGGCCCGAATCTTAGCTTATGCCGACGCTGAGCAGGAGCCTCAGTGGTTTACTACGTCTCCGACCAAAGCGGTACCGCTAGCGCTCGAACGCGCGGGGTTAAAAGCCAGCGATATTGATTTTTTTGAAGTGAACGAGGCCTTTTCTGTTGTGCCGCTGGTCTTTAGCAAAATGCTGGATGTACCACAGGAAAAACTGAACGTATTTGGGGGAGCGGTTTCTATTGGCCACCCATTGGGCGCATCAGGTGCCCGTATTGTCACGACGCTCACCAACGTATTGACCCAAAACGGAGGTCGGTACGGAGCCGTCGGCATTTGCAATGGGGGCGGTGGTGCCTCTGCTCTTGTTATTGAAAAACTGTAAGTTGGGTTTTGGTATTCGGTTTTCAGTGTATAGTTGACGGTGGACTGACGCCTTCGTTACGTTCGATATGAACCGCCGAAAACCGTAAACTGAAAACCCTAAACCTTGAACCGAAAATTTAACTAAATGAACGCCATTCAGGAAACCAATTTTCAATTTCCCGGACAAACGGGATTTTACCGGGGTAAAGTACGGGATGTATATGCATTCCCGGAGAAACTTGTCATGATTGCCTCCGATCGGATTTCGGCTTTCGATGTCGTGTTACCCCGCCCTATTCCGTTCAAAGGCCAGGTATTGAACCAAACGGCAGCTTACTTTCTGGAAGCTACCGTCGACATTGTACCAAACTGGCTTCTCGAAGTACCCGACCCAAATGTGAGCATTGGCCTGAAGTGCGAACCCTACGCTGTTGAGATGGTCGTACGGGGTTATCTGGCAGGACACGCCTGGCGGCAATACCGTGATGGACATCGAACCCTTTGCGGGGTTGACCTACCCGATGGCTTGCGTGAAAACGACCGACTACCGACGCCCATTATTACCCCTTCGACCAAAGCCCATGAAGGACACGATGAAGATATCAGCCGCGCTGAAATACTTGAGCGAGGCATTGTTCAGGAAAGCGATTACGTGCAGTTAGAACGCTATGCGCTGGCCTTATTTGAACGGGGTACGGCTATGGCCGCCGAACAGGGACTTATCCTTGTCGATACTAAATATGAGTTTGGCAACCTGAACGGCAAGGTTTATTTGATCGACGAAGTGCATACGCCTGACTCGTCTCGCTATTTTTATGCCGATACGTATGCCGAAAACCAACAAGCTGGGCTGGCACAAAAACAATTGTCAAAAGAATTTGTTAGAGAATGGCTTATCGAAAACGGGTTTCAGGGTAAGACTGGACAGACTATACCCGTGATGTCTGATGAATGGGTAAGGCAGATTACAACCCGTTATATCGAACTATTCGAGACCGTTACGGGTCAACGTTTTCAGGCTAATGACGCTGCCGACCCTCTTTCGCGTATAGAAACCAATATCTTACGCGCCATTAGTGAATAAACGGTATTGATACCTGATTTATCAAAAACCCTGGTTTATTTTGCCTTATTTGTCACCCATTGCCTAATGCTATGAATTATACAATCGAGAAAAACGAACAATACTCCCTGGTCCGCTTAGCGGAAAAAGAGTTTGGGGGCGAGGTAGCTACTGATTTTGAGACATTAAGCCGTGGTTTATTCCGGGAAGGATATAGTAACATTATTGTCGATATGGCCCCGGTACTGTCGGTCGATTCGGCTGGAGTGACTACGCTCCGTAAAGTGAACCGGCAATGTACCAATGAAGTTGGCCTGTTAATAGTCGTTACTAAAGACGACGACCTGATTGAGTCGTTAGATAAAGCAAACCTCAGCGACCTTACGATCCTGCCAACGGTAGAAGAAGCAATCGACGCTGTGTTCATGAACGAATTAGAGAACGATTTTCGCAGCGAAGAAGATGACGAGTACGACGTCGGAGGCAGTGTTGGTCGTGACGAAGCCTGAACCGGCCGTAACACCGGTGGTGGATGATTCTGACCACTTTTCTGACGAAATGACTGAAACACAAACGCTCCGACCCGTTCCTTTTCCTTTTGCGCTCACAATTCTGGGGGCAGGCTCCGCTACGCCTTCGTTGCGACTCCACCAAACAGCGCAGTTATTGAGCATTGGTAATGACTATGTGCTGATTGATTGTGGTGAAGGCACGCAACTCAGGCTTATTGAGCAACGTATCAGACCGGGGCGACTACGGTATATTTTCATTAGCCATCTTCATGGCGATCATTATTTTGGGCTGGCCCCGCTCCTATCATCGCTGAATCTGGCCGGGCGTACCGAAGACTTGTTTTTATTTGGCCCGCGTGGGCTGGATGAAGTGCTGACAACTATCTTTCGGGTATCGGACTCCCGGCTGGGCTACAAGCTTCATTTTCAAATTGTTGATCCAGATAAGGCTGCGCTTCTGCTCAATCATCCACAGATGACCGTGCAGTCGATCCCGCTTCAGCACCGCATCGACTGTACTGGCTACCTGTTTCGTGAGAAGCCCCACAAGCCTCATCTGTTACGGGATAAGTTGCCCGACGACATACCGGTAGCTTATTTGAAACAGCTCAAAAATGGAGAGGACATTCTGGACGCGGATGGCAAATTACTTTATGCAGCCAGCGAATACACGGAACCAGGACCACCGCCCCGCTCCTACGCGTTTTGTTCAGACACGCGCTACGTTGAAGAATTGATTCCGCAACTGCATGGTGTCGATTTACTCTATCACGAAGCAACGTTTATGGAAGACAATGCGCAACGGGCCGCCGAAGTATATCATTCAACGGCCAGACAAGCCGCTACGATTGCCGCCAGAGCCGAAGTTGGCCGGCTTCTAATCGGGCATTTCTCCTCCCGGTATAAGCAATTTGATTTGTTTTTAGACGAAGCCCGGGCAGTTTTTCCGGAAACGTATCTGGCCATTGAGGGTGAGACTACCAATGTGTAACGTATCGTTAGACTAAAGAATGGCCCAGGCATCAAGATTGCATTAACTCACAATAATAAGCGCGTCGGCAGGATTCTGTTTATCTTTAGCCCCGAAACTTTATCCTTTTATTCATGCTGGCTTATCGCCTGGGATTTTTAGACATTGGTTGGCTTGACCTGCTCGACATTGGGTTAGTAGCGCTACTGATTTATCAGATTTACAACCTCGTTCGGGGAAGCGTCGCCAGCCGCGTATTTGTTGGGTATTTACTGGTGTATCTAGCCTACCTGCTGGTGAAGGCACTTGGCCTGAACCTGATGACTACCATTCTGGAATACTTCATCAGCGTTGGGGCCCTGGCTTTAATTATCATCTTCCAGCACGAAATCCGGCGTTTTTTGCTGCTTATCGGCAAATCGACCACCCTCACCAATAGTAGACGTATCAGACGCTGGCTACTACGTGATTCTGGTATGCTGGAGACACAAACACCGCTCAAACCAATTCTGGACACGTGTAAAACCCTGGGGGCTGAGTTCTCAGGAGGCCTGTTGGTACTTCAGCGGAATGACGATCTGGAAAAATTTGCCCAGTCGGGTGAAGTAATTGACGCCGACGTATCGAAACCTTTATTGCTGGCTATTTTCAGCCAGTATAGCCCACTTCACGATGGGGCGGTTATCATTAGTGAGGGGCGCATTCGGGCGGCCCGCTGCATTCTACCCGTATCGGAGGATGATGAATTGCCGCCTTCGCTGGGTTTCCGTCACCGGGCTGCCTTGGGCATGAGTGAAGCTACGGACGCAGCGGTGATTGCCGTTTCGGAAGAAAGCGGGCGATTGGCGCTGGCGATAAACGGCGAGCTATTTACCAGCCTAAGCCAACCTGAGCTGGAAAGTCGATTAGAGCGTTACTTACACGAGCCAGTTCGGTAACTTTTTACGTGCTTACTAAGTTTCTTACAATGAGAAAGCCAGTGTGTTTCGCACTGGCTTTCTCATTGTAATTATTTCCTCACTTTTTCTAATACTCCAGCATTCGGGGAAGCGCCTTTGCCTGCTCGACAAAATCAGCGACTTGTTCAACCGACGGCGGACGTTGGGTAAATTGCCGAACTTTATTTATTTCAATCAATTTAGCGTGAAAATTGGCGGGTACACGCGTAGCCAGTTCTTTCACCGTATCCACGCCAGCTTCTTCCATAAGATCGCTATAAACCCGACCAATGCCTTTTATACGGGCCAGGTCGGCACGATTTGCCAACTCTAGAATAATAGCCCCATCAACGCTGGTTGCCGAAGCCAGGCTTTTGCGGTCCGATGGGGTTTTGGTAGCGTCAAGTAGCGAATCACTGTCACTGATACCCTGTGCTTTCAAGGCATTCAGAACGCTATTTGTAATACCGCGTAATTCTCCTAATGTAAGGCTCATATAGAAAAATAGAGGTTAATAGGTGGAAAGTCGCCTGATTTTCAGGCCATTTGATACACATTTAACGAACAAGGTACTTTCTTCGGGTGTCGTTTAGAAGAAATTTCTTCTGAGCGGTAAAACTCTCTGGATGCATCTGCATGAATTCGCGCTGCCATTCAGCATATTGATCAGGTTGAGCTTGCTGAAACTGGTCGACGTTAATTTTCTTCTGAGTTAAATACTCTTCAAATGTCATACGTGCATTGCTACCTTATTAGACTGATGTCCGACAAATGTAAATAGCCTGGCTACAACGCCAGTCAAGAAACTTAGTAAGTGTACGTAATTAACGCGCTGAGCAGTTCTCTATTAATCCAAAGCTCCTTGTAAATGTAATGAAAAGTTAATCTATATAGGTACTTATAGTGAATCCATTTATTCAAACTCTTTTCGCATTAATAATCATCTATAATTTACCAAACACAACTTTTGATCCATTTTCATATAAACTAGTATATTAACTACCTGGTTAGATAATTTAGGAAGAAAGTCAGATTTCACCATTTACCATGAAACGCCTTTTCTCTCCCCGTACTAGCAAGTTTCTCAGTTGGTGCTTATTAATAACAGAAACCCGTTGACGTTAACGTATCACCTGGTTTTACGAAAGCGTTAAGTGATTCTTTTTAGGGCACCTTGATTACTGCTGAACTTAGACACGGCCTAAGTGACAATTTAGATCTTCGCCTATGTTTATAAAACCGCCGTTATCGCCCGGGTCGTTACAATTACAGGAAGCAGAAACAGTCCCTATTAAACACAAAAAGGCAGAGAGACTTCCCATCGGGGTTATTGACAGCAAACTATTTACCTGGTTCAGGGGAGATGTGATCAATTTATCTATTCTTTTGGTAAAATAAGTGGGTGAACCCGCAGTCCCTTTACCCGATTAAACTCCAGCGACGGAGCAGGGATCTTGAAAAATTGGGCCGTACCAATAAAGCGTTGAAGTGAAGGCGAAAACGTATTGATACGTGATAAATCAGCGTCGGGCGAAATAAAGAATTGACGATACCGATCAAAGTTCACCTCTTTGCCATCTTGATCGAACACAGGTGGATTTTCATGTCCACCAATCATACCACTGCCGCTATACCCCAAATCCAGATTGAGCCAGCGCGGAAATGACGGCCCCACCGGCAGCACCGACGCTAGATTAACCGACAGCCAGTACTGCTGTGCATTATAATCTTTAAGCATCTGCACGCTGGTCGTTTTTCCCAGTACATTGGGGCGATAGGGCGGAAAAATCGTTTTCCGGAAACCGTATTTTAAGCTCACAACCTGCTGGCCAGGGCCGAATTGCTGTCCTACAAACAGGGCCGTTCCAGCAACGTTAGCGAACATATCGCCTTTAGAAAAACCCCATCCTTCGGAATGTCCGTCATACACTTCCAGCGTCGTCTGGAACAGCAAGGCTAGCAGGCCACCCGTTAGTATACTGGCTCGTTCATCAACCCCACTCCATCGCATTAGTTCGTAGCCGCCACGACTCATACAATAGGCCGTGGCGGCATGACCGACTTTATCCATCTGAAGCCACTCAGCATTGTCGTTAAACGAGTGAAAGGGGACCTTTTTCTTATACCATTGCTTACGTAGCATGAGCAACGTAATGGTATAAAAAGCTGCCGTACCCAGCACTACGCCAATAAATCGTCCCTGATTAATGCCCGACGGATCGGGCGCAACGGGTAGTATCGGCGTAGTTTGCGCCTGAATGGACTGGCTAAGCAGGAGAATGCATAAAACAAGTAAGCCTACCGTCCGAATGCGGTCTATCATGCGCTAAAATTATCAAAATTCGGTGGTTCGATCGCGTTCACGATACATCTGTCTACGCAGGTGCTCTCTGGCTATCGAGGTTACGGTCTAGGGTTTTTGCAATCATTCATGAATATCTAGTAAGTAATTCAGCCGCATTGGTTTATCGGTAATCCAGCCAATACGTTGGCTAACAAAACTTAGGAAAAAGCTTGGTTTCAGAACATCCTTGGCCCCAACTTTGTACATACATACGGATACACACGGCCTACTTACATCATGGCGAAAAGCAAGAAATCTACCCAAAAAGGTCCCGACGTAGTATTGATCGGGGCGGGGATCATGAGTGCGACTCTTGGCGTGTTGCTAAAAGAGTTGCAACCCGACATAACGATTGATATCTATGAGCGACTCGACAGTGCAGCCGCTGAGAGTTCTGACGCCTGGAACAACGCAGGTACAGGCCATTCGGCCTTCTGTGAACTAAACTATACCCCCGAACAGGCCGACGGTACAATTGATCCATCGAAAGCCATCAAGATTGCCGAATCCTTTGAGCAGTCGAAGCAGTTCTGGGCCTACCTTGTTCAACAGGGCTTCCTCAGCGACGCACCTAACTTTATTCGCTCCATTCCACACATGAGTTTTGTGTGGGGCGACGAGAACGTATCCTATCTCCGTAGACGCTACGATGCTCTTCAGCGAAATTACCTTTTCCATGGTATGCAGTATTCCGAAGACCCATCGCAACTGGCAGACTGGATGCCGTTGGTTATGGACGATCGGGACCCTGCCCAGGCCGTAGCGGCTACCCGCATGGACATTGGAACAGACGTGAACTTTGGTGCACTGACGCGCGCTATGTTCCGCCGTTTGTACGATATGCCAGGGGTACACTTATATTTTGCGCACGATGTACGTGATTTATGGCGTTCCAAATCGTTGGGTGGCTGGAAAATACGGGTCGAGAACGTAACAACGAATCAGGTTCGTGACGTACAGACTCAGTTTCTGTTCATTGGAGCGGGAGGTGGTTCGTTACGGTTGCTCGAAAAATCAGACATTCCGGAAAGTAGAGGATTTGGGGGCTTCCCCGTAAGTGGCCAATGGCTCAAGTGCGTTAACCGCGACGTAGTAGAGCGGCATCAGGCAAAGGTGTATGGCAAAGCCTCAGTTGGTGCTCCACCAATGTCGGTACCGCATTTGGATACGCGTATGATTGATGGAAAGCGGGAACTTCTATTCGGGCCATACGCCGGCTTTTCGACTAAATTCCTGAAGAGCGGCTCCTACATGGATCTCCCCAAGTCGATTCAATTGAGCAATATGGCTCCCATGCTAATGGCGGGTCTGCATAATGTTGGCCTGACGAAATACCTCATTCAGCAGGTCATGCAATCGCCGGAAGATCGGCTGAACGCGTTGCGGGAGTATTATCCCAACGCCCAAATGGACGACTGGGAACTCGAGATTGCTGGCCAGCGGGTGCAGGTCATTAAGAAGGACGAACACGAAGGGGGGGTACTCGAATTTGGCACTGAAGTAGTCAGTGCGGCCGACGGGAGTATCGCGGCTCTGCTGGGGGCTTCACCGGGCGCATCGACAGCAGTTTCGATTATGCTCGATCTTCTCAAACGATGCTTCCCTAAGCAACTTGCCACCGACGCCTGGCAGCAGAAATTAAAAGAAATGATTCCTTCTTTCGGACAGATTTTAGCGAACAATCCTGCGCTTGGCCAGGAGCTTCGGAAACATACAAGCGAAGTGCTGGGATTAACTACGGTTGATTCTATACCCGAAGTAACACGGTAATTTCCCTGATCATAAAATGCAAAAAGCGGAGGGCTGTCTTCCGCTTTTTGCATTTTAGCGTAGTTGGTTCCATACCCTAAATCATCAATTCCACCGTGCGCCAGACAGAATTAGGATCAGAAAGAACAGTCCAAATAACAAACCTGGTATGGCTACTAAGCCCGCCAAAATTTTCGCCCACATAAAATTCTGATGTGATTGTAAATAAATACTTCCCAGCAGCACAGCTGATAAGCCCGCCAGCATCATAAACCATAATCCACCGTTGAACGAAGAAACGGTGCCGTCAGACAATCCTTCGAAAAAGAAATAAAGAACAACAAGGCCAATAATGGCATCAATACCCCACAAGATCCAAAAGAAATACATAAGTAGGGTTTAGTTTAAACTGACTTGAACGGCTGTGTATAAAGCGTACAACTTTCGTTCTTGACGATGTACCCTGATGCAAATGTAGATAGGCTGTAAAAGCTGACCTACTCCTGATTAACACTGGGTAGTGCTGAGTTAACCAGGAGTAGCTTTAAAGAAATACCTGGAGATTCTATACATGCAAAAAAGCCCGTTAGATTCGCTAACGGGCTTTTTTGCTGATGAAACAGTCGCTTATAAATAGTCAACGATTCGTCGGCGTCTGGCAATGTTTTGCTGGAATTCCCGACGCATCACGGCTTTTCGGAGACGTGGGTGGGTCGAAACATAGATGATTCGCATTTTAAGTGCAAAACTCAGGAACATATACAAACCAAACAAACAGCCCAGAATCACCAGGGATAACGTATTGGATATGTTTCGATGTAATAAAAAGAACATGATCGTATTCAGCAGCGAAGCGCCACACAGCACAGCGGTTGCCCTTGCGTGCGATAAGCCATTATCGAGCAAGATATGGTGCATGTGGTTTCGATCAGCCGAGAAAGGCGACCTTCCAGCCAGAATCCGGACCAGAAATACCCGCAACGTATCAAAAATAGGAACGATCAGAATGACAATGGCAATGATGGGGGCGTTGAAAAAAGCCGTTGGTTCATACCGATAGGAAGCATTGAGGCTAACGAACCGTATGGCGAAAAAAGCCAGCATAAAGCCAATAATCAGGGAACCCGTGTTGCCCATGAAAATTTTGCTGGTTTTGGAAAAATTGAACCGAAGAAAACCGATGAGCGCCCCGGTTAAGGTGAACGCCAGACAGGCCATGGTAAAGTGGTTGGTCAGCAGAAACCATCCCCCGAACGTACCACTGGCAATCGTAGCAATGCCCCCCGCCAGTCCATCAATACCGTCAATTAAATTAATAGCGTTCGTCAGGGCAATGAAAATAAAACAGGTCAATAAAATACTGACAGCCGTTTCAATGTGGTGAAACCCCATAATACCATACAGGTAATCGACGCGTAAATCGCCGAAGAAAATCAGGATCATGGCCGCAAGTACCTGAAACAGAATCTTTTTGGTAGGGTCAATACCAACCAGATCATCTTTGATCCCGATGAAGAACAGGATGGTCATACCCGCAACCGACAGGTTAGTCCGGTAGATGTCCGTCTGATCAATGCTTGGCCATAAAAAATAAGCAATCAGAATTGCTGCGAAGATGGCAATACCCCCGAACGTTGGCGTTGGCGTAGAGTGTGACCTACGTTCGCCAGGTTTTTCCATCAGCGATTTTAATTCGGAAATCTTAATAACTACAGGAATCGCTACGACAGAAACGAAACAGGCAACTAACAAGGAAAGAATACATTGATAGAGCCCGAGCGTAAACAAGTCGTCATTCCATTTATGTTGTATATAAGCTATAAATAAGTCAATGTTCATGAGAAGGGCTTTTAGATACGAATATCGGGCACCAAATATCTGTGTGGATATGTAAAAATCAATTGTTTATTTAACTCGGCAAACTTAATTTGATTTAACGGCTTGCTAATTATACATCTGGCCTTGCGGGTGGCTTGCTAACATATTGCTTGAGTTTACGCAAGGGTTTCAGCCAAAACGTGAAAAAATAAGGTTTCAGGCCGTTTAGTTGCCAGGCCAATCGATCCTCCCGATTGGCTCGCAGGCGATTAGCAACACTACTGTTGCTAATTCCGCCCGCCCGCATCACAATGGTTACTTCGTCCATATAGGCCAGTTTAACCTTGTTTTTGTGGATGAAACGTAGCATCAGTTCATAATCGGCTGCGCTTTTCATGTCAAGGCGAAACAAGCCGTACTGCTCATAAAGCGACCGCTTTGCAAAGAATGACAGGTGTCCCGGCATCCAGCCCCAAAGAAACGCATTTTCGCTGTACCAACCTGAACGCCAGTAGCGTTTTAGTTTTTTTGTGTCGTCCCGGTCAACGTACAGCATATCCCCGTAAACCGCGTCGGCACCCGTTCGCTCGAACGTAGCGACCATGTTTTCAATGACGCGATTATGTCGATAAAAATCATCCGCGTTAAGCAACCCAATTACGTCGCCAGTTGCCAATCGAATGCCTTTGTTCATGGCATCGTATAAGCCTTTGTCGGGTTCTGATATAAACCTGGAAACTTTACGGCCATACGATTGTACAATGTCTACGGTGCCATCGGTCGATTTTCCATCCACGATAATGTATTCAATATCGGGATAGGTCTGATTAATAATCGACTCGATGCAGTTACGAACAAATTCGGCCCCGTTATAGACAACCGTTATGATAGATACTTTCACGCCTTAATTTCTCTTTTTCGGACCCAAACGGCCGGATTACCCTGATAGATACCATAGGCGTCCAACGAACGCGTCGCCACCGAATTGACTGCCAGAACAGCATGCGATTCGCAACGAACGCCCGCGCAGACCACCGCCCTGGCACCGATCCAGACACCATCGGCCAACGCAATTGGCTGAGTTGTCAAGTCAAATGTTGACAGGCGATAATCATGGTTACCTGTCAGTAGCATGGCACCCTGTGATAAACAGACATGGCTACCGATGACTACCTGGCTGAGATTATCAATCCAGACTTTTTCACCAATCCAGACGTGATCGCCTAGTTGAAGTAACCAGGGGTATTTGATATTTACGGCTGGTTTTATGATTACACCTTTCCCTAGTTTAGCCCCAAAGAGCGTTAAGACAGCTCTTTTGATGGTCATTGGAATGGGAAAGTAATTATTTAAAATAACCGAATTAGTCAGGAACCACAGCAGGATCTTCCAGCGCGGTCCGGGATTGTACCAACTATTATTAAAACGTGCCAGGTCAGTTCGACCATTAGGCTGATTACCGGACGTCTGCGGAGATGCCATCGCTTCAGGCCTGACTAACCTGCTGGGGTCGGATTGCTCTAAGGTCTTTGCCATATTCGGTTTGGAAATAGTCCATGATTGCTTCTTTGTCCTGACCAACGCGAAGGTCGACTTCCATGAGCTTGGCATCGACCAGGAAGCGATACCAAAGGGCCTGCAAAAAACACCACACAAACCCGGCACGCCCATCGAGAAAACCCATCCGGATAAAATACCGGTACACAAAATAGATAATCGGTCGCGTGAACAAGGGTAGTGATGCGTATTTTTCCTTCAGATAACGCATCCGCTGATCCTGCGTCCCGAAAAGGCGGGGTTGTACTTTCTCAGCCTCATCAAACTTATAACGGTAATTGAGCAGATTGATCATTTCCAGAATCGTATAATGATTGTGTTTCTGCGTCCACCAGGTCAGGTTATTCAGGTTATGATCGACAATATCGTGATCGAATTGAATTGGTTGCCCCTTTGTCAGTTTAATGTGTTCGTCGTGCCACACCTGCTCGCAAAAGCCATCCCCCCGGCGCCATAAACGAAGCAGCCAGATCGGATAAAAGCCGCCATGCTTCATCCACCGATTCAGGAAAAATACCCGACGCTTTACGTATACGCCACCTATGTCGGCAGGTAAGCCCGTCAGCCGCTGATTTATTTCATTGGCCAACTCAGGCATTACGTACTCATCGGCATCCATGCGCATCAGCCAGCCTGTGTCAAAAGGAATGTGCTCAATGCCAAAATTAAATTGCGTAGCGTAGTTGACCCAAGCGTTTTGAACAACCACGGCTCCCATCGAGCGGGCAATCTCAACCGTTCGATCTGTAGAGAAGGAATCGACAATAAATATTTTGTCCGTAAATGGCAGTAAACTCTGTAAACATCGAGTAATGTGTTTTTCCTCGTTGTATGTCAGAATAATGACTGATACGTCGGTCATACTTCTATCTAACTATTTTCATACTAAACAGCTTATTTTATTCCTTTTCCAAGCGAAAAAGACTCCTTTCGCATGAGATCAGCCGTTCGATAAATCACACAATATTATAACTTTTTTTATACGGGACAAAGTCCTAGACAAGAGTTCGTGCAGTATGCGTATTGTTTTTGTACTATTTTAGGTCCCTTAATTAGGTAAGGCTTGATTAATTGGGCCAGCATCTGCAATTTTATCCACCTGATGTAAATACGGCTACGCGGGCAACTATCATTTGATGGCCTATGTGTGAAAAGTCGTCGGTTGATAATATAGTCGCCTGCTTTACATCAGAATAAGTAATTTTGTGATCATAACACTATCCATTTTCTATGCGCCTTGTGATTCTTACGCAGGATGACCCGTTTTATCTCGCCCGTAATATTGATTATCTTCTGAAAAAGCTACCATCTTACGCCGAAGTTGTTGCCACCGTGGTATTCGACGTATCACCTTTCGGCAAACGGGAGAGTTTCGGAGAAAAGATGAAGAAAACATACGACATCTTTGGCCTTCCTTTTTTTGTACGCTACGGGTTTAAATTCGTAGCCTCGAAATTAGACAGCCGAAACAATGTCAGGAAAGTACTGGCCGACCGCAACATTCCTCTGATTCATATTGAAGGAGGGATTAATAAGGAAGAAAATCTGGAAAAGCTCCGGGCTTATAAACCCGATTTATTCGTCTCCATTGCTGGTAATCAGATTTTCAAACAGAAACTTCTGGACGCTGCTACGTATGGCTGCATTAACCTCCACACGGCACTGCTACCCAAATACCGGGGCCTTATGCCTTCCTTCTGGGTGTTAAAAAATGGCGAGACGCATACCGGCGTATCCGTGTTTTTCGTAGACGAAGGCATCGATAGTGGTCCAATTCTGGTACAGAATAAACTGGCTATTGGAAATATGAGCCAGGCCGAGTTGATTGACGTGACGAAGAAAATGGGCATGGATGCCATTCTGGAATCAATTGACAAAATCCACACGGGCAACTATAAACTCATTGAGAACGACGCAAGCCAAATGACTTATTTCACGTTTCCTACCCGCACCGACGTGAAAGAATTTCTAGCGGCTGGTAAGCGGTTTTATTAATTTTAGTCGAAAGCCAACCGTCAATTCCGTACGCTAATGACTGCTGGCTTTCTTCTATCGACTCTTTATGAACATCCTGACATTTGATATTGAGGAATGGTTTCACATTCTGGATAATGCATCGACCCGTACCGAATCCGATTGGAGTCGCTACGAAACCCGCATTCACAGAAATATGGACCGTATTTTCCAGATTTTAGACGAAACCAATACGCGGGCTACTTTTTTTTGTCTCGGCTGGGTAGCCGATAAGCACCCGGATATTATCCGGCGAATTGATGCCGCCGGGTATGAAATCGGTACTCACTCTTATGCGCACCAACTCGCTTATGAGCAAACGCCCGCCCAATTTCAGGATGATCTGGAGCGATCTATCAAACATTTGCAGGATCTGACGGGCAAAAAAGTTCGGTCCTACCGGGCACCCGGTTTTTCGATCAAGGAGTTCAACCATTGGGTATTTCCCATTCTGGTTGAGCAAGGCATTGAAATCGACTGTTCCGTATTTTCGGCCAGACGGGCGCACGGGGGCGACACATCGTTGGGTATGTTCGAGCCGGGCTACCTGAACGTTAACGGTACGTTACTGAAAGAATTTCCCATCAACACGGCTCCAGTGCTGGGCCAGGACTTGATTTTCTCGGGTGGCGGCTATTTCCGACTGTTGCCCTATGGCGCCATTCGCGTTTTGATGCGCCGGTCCAACTACGTGATGACGTATTTTCATCCGCGCGATTTCGATGCCGACCAGCCTATGATCCCAGGTCTGAGTCGAACGAGGCAATTCAAATCCTACTACGGTCTCCGGAACTGCTGGCCTAAATTGAAACGATTGCTAACTGACTTTCCATTTGTCGATCTGGCAGAAGCTGAACAACAGGTCGACTGGACAAAAGTGAGCCATCGTACTACAAAAACGATCGCTACAAATAGCTGATTTATAGACATGTATCGTTAATACTTTACCTAATTATTTCTATCTGGATTTTAGCTGTACTATATAGCTAGCCGTCTATGAAACTACCGCAACTTACATTTACCCGGTTTCTGGCCGCGCTACTTATTGTTCTGTTCCACATCCCCTCGCGAACACTACGTAGCCTGCCACTGCTGGGTCCGCTACTAGACAAAGCTCAGGTAGCTGTAAGTTACTTTTTCCTCCTGTCAGGCTTTATTCTGGTTATGGCCAATGCCTCCGGAACGATTCTTCCAAAGAGTATATCCAAAAGACAGTTTTGGATTAATCGATTTGCCCGTATTTATCCATTGTATGTGGTTGCCCTGCTGGCAACCTGGCTACTCATGCTACTGACGCAAAAAGGTAGCTACAGTGATGCATCCTATTTAGGGATGGTAGCGACTGAAATGACGCTTTTACAGGCCTGGGTGCAATCCTGGGTACCAACTTTAAATTATCCAGGCTGGTCCTTATCCGTAGAAGCTTTTTTTTATCTGATTTTTCCGTTCCTGTATCAGTGGCTAGTGACCTGTAGATCCCGGCAGATCGTTATAGTTGGCGTTTCAATCTGGCTGGCGGATCAACTCATTTACAAATTCTTAGTAGACAACACGTCACTCGAAATCTTCAGGCTATACTTTCCAGTCTTGCATCTGGGTACATTTGTTGTCGGGGTCGCTACCGGGATTTTAACATTGCGACATTGGCACATTCTGCTACGTAACCAACTAACTGTTACAGCTTTGCTGGTTGGCATTATACTACTCTTTGCCTATTTAATTGGTACTGATTCGTCCACAATGTACTATTACCACAATGGTCTTTTTGCCCCTTTGTTCGTCGTATTTATTTTGTTTTTAACCGTTCAGCAAGGAGCACTGGCCCGATGGCTGAGCCGTCCCAAACTGATTTATCTGGGGGAAATCAGCTATGGAATCTATCTGTTGCAAGTGCCGGTTGGTATGGCGGCATTTTATCTTAACCAACGCTACGTTCATCTTAGTCCAAGCTTGTATGGAATCGTCTATGTTGGTTTGCTGTTCCTGGTTGCCGCTATATGCTTTGAGAAAATAGAAATACCTGGCAGACGTTTACTGCGTAAGTGGTTAAGTCCTGCTCCTGTCGCGACAGTTCAGCCAGAATCGTCCTCGAAGCAGCTTACTAATTAATTTTCTTACGCAACGCGTTTTAGGCCAATCGCCCGTTCGTATTCTTTTAAAAGTCGTCTGGCCAACACATCAATATCGCATTCATTTGCAATCATTCGCTGCGCATTACGAGCCAACTGGGCGGCTTTAGCTGGATTATCGAGTAAGTAATTCAGGCCATCATAGACCGACTGCTCAGTAGGTTCACACAGATGAGCGGCCTGATAGGAACGAAGATAATCCCCAAAACCAACGTGCTCCGTTAGCAAGGAGGGGGTTCCTGTCGCCAGAGCTTCTAAAGCCGCAATGGCAAAGCTCTCCGAATAGGTCGGTAGGGTAAAAATATCGGCATCAGCAAAAACGGCCAGTTTTTGTTCCTTAATCAACATGCCCGGTAATAGTACCCGATCTTCCAGATGATGTTGCTGGATAAACTGCTGAATGGTCGATAAATAACCGCCATCTGGACCCGCTAATACAAGTTGAACGTCGGGGCGCTCGGCGCTGATCCGCCGGAAAGCAGGAAGCAATACGTCCAGTCCTTTTTTCAGATTTAACCGGCTCAGGAAGAGGATAATTTTTTGATCTGGCCGGATGCCAAACTCCTGTCGGAACTGTCCGCGCGGGGGCAGTTGGCTAAATTCAGATGGACGAAGGCCATTCGGAATAATCGCTACGTGCGGATGTGGATGGCCTAAATAACGCCGAACGTCATCAACTTCCGACTGATTATTCACGTGAATAACCGGCGTATTAGCGGTCCATTTTCGTTGGCCGGCCCAGGATATAAGTTGTTTTTTCCAGTAACTGTGCCGGATTGTCCAGCGGTCCAGCAACCCGTGGGTCGTCAGCAATTTGGACGGCTTCAATTTTAGTAAGTAAGGCGCTACACTGCCAAAATGCCATAATCCGTGGACGTGAATCAGGTCGAAATCGTTACCATGGTCACGCAGGTAATCCCACAAACCAATAGAGAATTCGGGGAAAAATCGACTAAACCAATGGCGGGGTACAGGTACCACAACCACCCCAGGGGCTGTCTCGTAAATCACATCGTCTGCCGAAACGGGTGTAAGAATTGTAACCTGGTGACCTTCGGCGGCATGAACGCGTGTATGATCAAAGATCATTTTGGCGGGTCCACCAATGGCCCAGGTGTACGCGCAAATATGTAAAATCTTCATTTCGTGAGAATGTATTTATAGCCGTTCAGCATTTCCTGCGCAACGACTTCAGGCGCATAAGGAGCAATAAGTTTTTGCGCCCACAAGCTCATTCCGGCTACATCGACGTCGCCATTGATAAATCGTAGCATCAGTTGAGTAAGCTGGTCTGGCTGATCGTAAGGAAAGACAAATCCATTTTTACCCTCGTGTACCAGGTCGGGCGCGCATCCACACCGGTCGGATACGATAACGGGTAACCCGCAGGCCATAGCTTCATTGACCACTAATCCCCAGGGCTCCGAGCTACTTGGCAAAACCAGTACGTTGCTCATGGCCAGCACGTCAGGCACCTCAAACCACGGTCTTCCCGGCAAGATATGCACAGAGTCGGTTAGCGTCATCGTATTAATCTGTTCGATGAGTGAGTTCTTTTCAACTCCATCGCCTAACAGAATGATGCCCCATTTGCTTGCCTGGGGCGATTGCTTTAGAGCCTCAGCAAAAGCGGCTAGCAGAAGAGGCAGATTTTTATAGCCAATTAATCGGCCAACGAAAACAAAATTATTGGGACGTAGCGCCAGCGCCCGTTGCTCCCTTGTCCGGTTCGGCAACGCCCGTTCATAAGCTTGCCGGAGCGCGTTGTTGTCTACCGCACTTTTGCGAAGCAAAATCTTGTCGGGTTGAACCCCTAATTGGATCAGATAATCAGCAGATTGACTACCAAAACAGAAAAATCCATCGCATTGGCTGAAAACCCATCGTTTGATACGTTCTTTCCAGCCGCCACGCTGGTGATCGGTGGCTGTACTTTCGTTTTGAAGAATTACCCGGATACCCTTCGTTTTTGCCCAGACTAACAAAAAAATCTGAGCAAGGTCGTAATAACCGGTCAGTGTAATCACGTCTGGCTTGAATGCACTGGCCCGCTGAAGCAATGCCCTGGTACGTTCACGCAAGCTGACATCGTCCAGAAAACGGTCGAAAAGTAATTCGTAATTGTACGAATAAGTCGGAGCTGAGGTATTCTTAATCGTCTCCAGCGAAGCCCTCGACCGTTCATTCCGGGCAATTTGCAGGACATTCACCGTTACGTTCTTCTGCTGATCGGCCAACTGCTGAAGGGCCTGAAAAACACTGGATTTGTAATGCGCCCAGAGAATATTATGAACAATCAGAATGCGCATCTATACAGTAAGAAAGAAAACAATAATCACCCGTTGTTAGGGGTAAGTGACTTAAAAAACAAGTTTAATTTTTTCACCAAAGGGGATTCAAAGCGGTTATGCAAATCAATGCATGCAAAAGTTAATATAACAGTGAACAACAGAGCCCCTATATCTTGCCCTATTATATTTCCCATTACCGGAACCAGCAATTTGTTATAAAAAGGGAGAAGGGGAAAGTGAATTATATAAATCAAATAGGAAGCATTGCCTATATTCATCAATAAACGATTTATAAATGAAGGCTTGAACCAGTGATTATTTTCTAAGCCAGTAAATGACAAGACTAAAAGAAAAGAGCTGAATCCATAATAAATTACTCGTTTAGCCGGTTCTTCAGAGGAAGGATTGTTCTGAATTAACAGCCAGATACTAGCTAGTCCCAGCAATAAAAAGCACACAAGTGAGCTAATTTTGAACCTATTGATAATCCACCAGGCAGCAACACCCGAAGCAAACTCAAGGTTATAAGGGCTGAAAAAATAAAAAAATGGAGAGCTTCTATCGGTGAATAAAGTCGGCTTGAAAATCCCTCCTAGTGATATAGCCAATACAACAGCTATCACTGGCCAAAACTGTCGGGAAATAATTAACAAACCAAATAGCAAATAGTAATACAACTCAAAAGTTAAGCTCCATGTAACTCCATTAATATTTGGATGATTAGGTAACAATAACAAAGAACTTACCATCAATGACCAGGTGGCTGGCAAGTAATCAGTTGGTTTTTTTGTAATGAATTCAACAATCAATAAGCCCCCTACAATAAACAAAAGCGTAGTCCAATAGACTGGGTATATTCGAATTAATCTCTTTCGGATGTATGTCCCCAAATAGTCAGGTGTACTAAAATACCAATGAGATGTATGCATAATTACAAATCCACTGATAACAAAAAACAAATCAACGCCTGAAAATCCATTCCGAAAAAATCCGGCAAAAATCATTTCTTGTCCACGCTTTTCATAGCCAATAGTCAGATGAAAAAGGACAACAATTAAGGCGGCTATCCCTCGAAGAATTTGAATGGTATTAAATACTTTTCTTTGGGGAAGTGTCGAAGTTAACATTAGGCAATAGAATAAAATACAATTTAATTAGGCACTTAACTAATCAAGCAGAACCAGACAATTCTGTAGCTTCTATATTTTAATAATCAGGTCCTTACGTAAATGCAGTAAAATACATGAGAATCTTTCGTTTTCTTTACTTATCCATTGCGTCTGCAAATGACTAACAGATGGGCGATTTGTTTTTATGGCTTCGACCATACTAGCTCACTCAGGCAGTCAGGCCAACTTAAGTTGGTCAGATGTCCTCAGCATTTTATATGGCTCTACAACAGGATTCAGCGATTATAAATTGATAAGTCATGACTCTTTTCTCATGTAATGAACTAACCAACAGTCAGTTCAGGGCTATCTGTAGTCGCCTACAGTAGCCTAATTCAATAGATGAGTTTATCCTGAGTTGTCAGATAAGAGTGAGTTTGGACGAAAAAGTCAGTTCATAGTTCCTATATTTAAGGGCAAATTTGTGAAGAAATTTTTATCAATATCCGTAGTAGGTCAATAAAATTGCAAATTTGTCCAGCCATTAAGTAGTCAACCAGGTCTAATAATCCGTCTAAAAACCCATATCTAATCTAATGCTGTCGCGAATATCATGGGCTCTTAGATTATCCTCTGAATAGGCTTACAGCTATCATGCAATTACCTCAACTTACCTTCACGCGCTTTATTGCAGCATTTATTGTTTTAATTTTTCACGGTGCCAGAGGGTCTTATCCATTTACAGTGTATCCAGGCCGGTATCTTATCGAATATGGCAGTGTAGCTGTAATTTACTTTTTTGTTTTATCCGGTTTTATCTTAACAATCACTTATCAGTCAACATTCGAGCGGACAGGTACGCTTAGTCGAAGTCAGTTCTGGCTGGCCCGTTTTTCACGAATTTATCCTCTCTATCTATTCGCACTTATACTAACTATACTTGTTCAAACCACCTTCTACTACGTCAACGTAACACCTGTGCAACTGATCGCGAGCCTGACGCTTGTTCAGGCCTGGTTTCCGTCATTAGCCAACACGATCAACGGGCCTGGTTGGTCTTTGGCAGTCGAAGCCTTTTTTTATGCTCTTTTCCCTATTCTTTTTCCACCGCTGACAACACTTTCCAATCGTACATTAGTATGTATGCTAGGTATTGTCTGGATGGCAGGCCTCGGGCTATTTTATCTGCTTGCAAACCAGCCAACTCCTGCCAATTTATCACCAGAAGAATATCATAGCTTAATTAACTATTCACCCTGGATTCATCTGTCCAGCTTCATAAACGGCTGCATTAGCGGGCTACTTTTCTGGCGCTACGTTCGCCAACGTTCCAATTTAACTGTCAGTAACCAGCTCTCCTGGATTATGCTCTCGCTGGGGACAATCGGTCTGGTTCTGGCAGTCGTTTCAGGTAGCCGATTCATGGTATACGCGCAGGGAGGTCTATTAGCGCCTGTTTTTATTTTATTTATAGTGGGACTGGGGCTGCAAAGCAATAGTATGCTGACTACTTTTTTTTCGTGGAAACCGCTGGTTTATCTGGGAGAGATTAGCTACGGGCTGTACATCTTGCAGATGCCCTTAATTGGCTTATTTAAACAGATCGATCCTTTATCACTAGGCGATAATCTTCAGCGCGACCTGTTCACGTTTGGCTCATTGTTTCTGGTCACGATCCTCTGTCATCACCTGATCGAACGGCCTGCTCAAACCTTTATACGTACCCATTGGATCCCCAAATTTATTCGTTCCAATTAGGTAATGTCTTCCACTTGACGATCAGGTCAGCTTCTCAGGTAGCTGGATTAAACGCTGGCCTTCAAGCTAGCTCATCACAAATTTCTGTTACCAAAATTTTGGTTAAACAGCAAAAAATTCAACGGTTAATACTTCGCTTTTACGGGGTTATCCATCAAATAAGCAGGAAATAAATGTTCGATTCCCATAAAACGAATCATTAGTGATAAAGGGAACCAAAATCCAATATCGTAAGGGCGGCCGCCGGTGAGTATCTGAACAAAGATAAGCGCATAGAAATAGGCTAAAAACACGCTCAACTGGTTTGGATTATCACGCATAATTTTAATGCTATAATAAATTATCATTGCATTAACACCACCGAATAAAGCGAACCCGAGTATTCCCTGATTAGTAAGCGCTTCAATAATTGGAACGTCCAAAAATTGAAATTTATAGCCGTAACCGAGAATAAGACTGTGCATCTGGGCGACCAAAATATTAGCCAAAAAATTTATGCTTCCAGTTCGGTTGGCAGCCGAATCATCCAGGGTAGCTTTGAAATTGGTTCCTTCTGCTTTAAGGCCCACTAAGGCGTACAAATTTTCCAGATTTCGTTCGGCAAAGCTCATTACATACCCGTATAGCACAGAGTAAACATCCGTATATCGGTTGAAGAAAATGATTATACCCACTACCCCAGATGCCATAATCAAAATGGGAATGGGCTTAAAAATACTACGAACAGCCATACGTATCTGAGCTGGCCGTACATTGAAGTACATAAATAATACAATTGCAATAACCAGCGCAACGATGGAGGAACGTGTCTGAGTCAGAACTAAAATAACTATGTTTAAAATACCCGCAAATAACGACAGCAGTCTAAATAAAAAGTTGGTTTGTGGCCGCATTAGCCAGATCGCGCAGGCAATAACACCCATATAGGCGTTGCGGGCAAATACGTGCGGATTGCCTGAGCCATCCTCACTATTATTCAATACGATTGTTGCTCGCTGACCAATAACCCAGGTCGGATCTTTAATTAAAGAATAGATAAGCCCCAGATTGGAAATCAGCGTAAAAATCACAATGACCGGAATAACAACCCGTATAATATCATTGGGTATATTGATAAGCAGGAACAGAAATATAAAAATAAATGCATAATAGGTCATATCCCGCTGGTAATCAGCAAAGCCCGCAACAGGATACATATACATGTATAAAATACAAAAAAGCAGAAAGACTATAGCCATCCAGAACATCGTGATATTCGGACGGTATAATCGACGCATTAGGGTAAAGGGAATCATTAATAGTAACCCGCCGGCAAATCCAACCGCCGTGAATGTCGTATTCCCTGGGGCTAACTGCAACGAATCTCTAAAAAAGAAGATAAGCGGATACCCATCAACAAGAATACAGATACCAACTACCATTCGCACGTAGTCGAGTGTCTGTAGTAAACGAAGGAACTTAACCATAAGCGATGAATAATTACTGTTTGCAGTTCATTACCTGGATCGATTCAGTTGAAACCGATGAAGGATGTACCCAAACTCCCCTTTAACCACGAACGCCATCAATTTACGTACCCGACAGTACCGTTGCCAAAAGGATGGCCCAAAGGATGATACCAGCATCGGTCGGTATTTTTCTTTAATTAATTGATGTTCAGACAGACCTACCGACGTTATGGTAGACGATTTTGCGTTGGGCTGTACCCGAAAGCCGCCCCAGAAACCTGTGACGTGCTGAAATTTGATACCGGGTTGAACGCCCAGACGAGCGACAATTTCGTAGTCAATAACAAACTGTAAGCTTTCGTCAAGTAAGCCAACCTGCTCCAGCCGTTCACGGCGGATAAACAATGACTGATTAAAAACCTGCATTCCTTCATAAATCTGGCACTCAACACAGAAATCTGGCGCCCGCATTTCTTCCAGAATAACGTCGGCCTCATCGGTTATATACATATCCCCGAAAAAAACGTCGGTATTGGGTGCCTTTCGCCAGGCGTCGGCTACCCTGGCAAAGGCGTCAGGCGCAAATACATCGTCGGAATTCTGAAATGCTACGTAGTCACCCGTTGCACGCCGAAACCCTTTGTTGATCGCGTCGGTCTGTCCACGGTCTTTCTCACTCACCCATCCAGCCAGATACGGTTCGTATTTTTTTATCAGGTCAACGCTGCCATCCGTAGATCCTCCATCCATGATGAAATATTCCAGGTTTGGGTAATTCTGGTTTAGTACGCTTAAAATCGTGCGTTCTAAATACTGAACCTGATTATAAGAAGGCGTTACAATGGTCAGTTTTGGATAGATTTTCTCATTTGTTCCATCGACTACCTTAGGCATGTAGTGTTTCGATACGAATGAGTGAAGCGATTCACGCATAAAAATTTGCTGTATTACCCAGCAATTAATAACAGTCCAGTATTTGTCTACCTGCATCAAACCCAATGACGTTGCAACAGGCTCTTTTAGCACAGATCATAGACAAGCATGTCATATCAGAAAGGTATACAACCTTTGCGGTTGTATTTTTCTGATATGACATGCCGACAAAAATAGGGCTATTTACGGATAAAACCGTGAGGGAACTTATTTTTCGGACAGGCTACTTAACGGCATCAATAGGTAGCAAGCTACTGATAGTTTGACAAAACCGATTCAGGCTATTTTTTTAAGTCAGCAGCCGCTTTTTCATCGACGAGCCACACCAATTCGCCATTTACCGGTTTGATCTCCTGAGAAGGATATTTGTCAGGATTGTAGTCGCCCTCCAGTACTTCTTTCAGCGGTTGGGCTTTCTTAGGACCAGCCACCAAAAACAAAACGCAGGATGCCCGATTCGCCATCGGGGCCGTCAGCGTCAGGCGATACATGTTTTGCTGCGTCAGAAAATACGCCTTTGTCCAGGCAGTTTGTTCATGAACCACTTCAGTACCCGGGAAAAGCGAGAGCGTATGCCCATCATCACCCATACCAAGCAGAACCAAATCGAAGGTTGGGCCGGATTCACCAAAATACTCGTGCAAAATCCGGTCGTAGTCGGCAGCTGCGGCTTCGGGTTCGAGATCGGTACGCCAGACATGAATCTGGTCTTCGGGTGTGTAAACATGGCCAAGTAACGTATCGTAAGCCATGCCCGCATTGCTCTGCTCATCATCAATAGGCACGTAGCGCTCATCGCCCCAGAAGACGTGCAGTTGAAGCCACGGAATCTGATCGACATAGGGCGACTTAGCCAACAGTTCGTGCAGGGCTTTGGGCGTACTGCCACCCGACAGCGCAATCGTGAACCGATCCTGCTTTTTCAGTACGTCCTTAATGCGTTTGGCAATGAAATCAGCCGCAGCCTTAGCCAATTCAGCCGGGTTCTTTTTAATGATGAGCTGCATATGTTTGTTGTGCTGGAACGCCAGCCCGAAAAAAATCACACAAAATCCTCGCGCATGGGCGTGAAAACATCCACCAATTCACCTGCTTCGAGGCAAACCGCCCCGTGCCATACATTCGGGGGGATATAGTAGGCATCGCCCGTTTGTACCGTTCGGGTTTCGTCGCCAATCATAATGGAGAACGATCCACGGGCAACGTAGCTCATCTGGGTATGCATGTGGCTGTGGGGCGTGCCAATTCCACCTGTCTCAAAAGCAACTTTCACCATCATCAGGTTAGCGTCGTAAGACATGATTTTACGCTTCACACCCTCCCCCACCGACTCCCACGGCAGGTTCTGGTCATCCACGAAAAGAGCAGCAAGTTGGTTGGGCATGTTTTTAATTTTTGGTATTCGGTTTACGGCTTCTAGTGGGCTGATACACTAGTTTAGACGTATCAACCCACTAGAAGCCGTAAACCGAATACCATATACCTTATTTCGTCATCCACTGAAATCCGTCTTTTTCAACGAGTTGCATGGCGGCTTTTGGCCCCCATGAACCAAGCGCATAGTTCGGAAAGTCGGGCGTTTCGCTTTCCCAGGCATCCAGGATCGGTGTTACTACTTTCCAGGCGGCTTCGACCTGATCGGCCCGCATAAACAGCGTAGCATCGCCGGTCATTACGTCTAGCAACAACGTTTCGTAGGCTTCTGGCTCCTGCCCTTCATAGGCATCTTTATAACTGAAAACCATATCCACCGGATCGATAGCCAGGGTTTGCCCAGGCCGTTTGGCCTGGAACCGCAACCGGATATCCATCGCTGGCTGAATACCAATGGTGAGCCGGTTGGCATCCCAGCCGTTTGTTGCTTCTTCAGGGAACGCATAAAAGGGCGCGGGTTTAAACTGGATGGTAATGATCGTTGCCTTTTCGGGAAGTCCCTTGCCCGTCCGCAGGTAGAAGGGGACATCTTCCCAGCGCCAGTTATCGACGAATAGTTTTACAGCGGCAAACGTCTCGGTTTTTGAGTCGGGTTTAACCCCTTCTTCTTCCCGATAGCCCGGAATGGTCTTGCCATCTTTTTCGCCCGGACCATACTGTCCCCGAACGGCGATGTCCTTTACCTGCTCGGGTTTGATGCGACGAATGGCATTCAGTACGTCTACTTTCTTGTTACGTATCTCGTTGGCATCGAACGAGATAGGCGCTTCGGTAGCCACCATACATAGCACCTGAAGCAGGTGGTTCTGGATCATGTCGCGCAGTGCACCGGAGCCTTCATAGTAGCCTCCGCGTCCTTCGAGTCCTACTGTTTCAGAGGCTGTAATCTGCACATATTCAACGTATCGCCGATTCCAGATTGGCTCAAACAGGGAGTTGGCAAACCGAAGCGCCAGAATATTCTGTACCGTTTCTTTTCCCAAATAGTGATCGATGCGGTAAATCTGTTCTTCGGCAAAAAGTCCGCCCAGCAGCGCATTTAACTCACGCGCCGTTTTCAGATCATGACCAAAGGGTTTTTCAACCACAATCCGGACGTGCGATGTATCGTCGCAAAGCTCTAGCTTGCCAAGGTTAGTCGCAATGCCGGGTACCAATTGTGGGGCCACAGCCAGGTAAAACACTACGTTAATTTCCTCGCCCCATTCGCTTTTTTTAGTGCCAACGAAGTCAGACAACGTTGTGTAGGCTGCGGCATCACCGGCATCCATTTGCAGATATGAAACGGATGGCGAAAACGATTTCCAGGCATCTTCCGGTCCATTTTTACGGCGGGAGAACGACTGAACACCTTCCAGCAGACGCTCCCGAAATGATTCGTCGGTGTACGGGCTACGACCTAACCCGACGACGGCGAAGCGTTCGGGTAGGTACTTGTCAATGAACAGGTTATAGAGGGCGGGTGTAAGTTTACGAAGATTGAGATCTCCGCTGCCTCCAAATATAAATACTATAGTAGCGGGTGGTCGCTGATTAGTTGCTGGAATCATAAGTCTCTTAGCATGACAGGGCTGCAAATTACCCTTAGTCTGTTTTCCGAACAAGTTTACACGATTAAGGTTTCATGTTAGCCAGCTATTCTGCTACTTTTGGCTCTTGTTTATATCCTATTTGTTATACCATGAAAATCGCCATTGGCTCCGACCACGCTGGTTTCCACTATAAAGAAGCCATAAAACAGTTCCTTATCAACCTCGGCCATGAGGTCATTGACAAAGGCACCTATGCCGAAACCCCATCGGTAGATTACCCGCTTTTTATCCGGCCTGTTGCTGAAGCCGTTGCCGCTGGCGAAGTAGAGCGGGGCGTTGTGCTGGGTGGATCAGGAAACGGCGAAGCCATTGCGGCTAACCGCGTGCGCGGTGTTCGGTGCGGCCTGTGCTGGAATGAAGAGTCGGCCCGTTTGTGTCGGCAACATAACGACGCCAACGTCATATCGCTGGGCGAACGGATGATGAGTGAAGAAACCGCCCTTAAACTGGTTCAAATCTGGCTCGATACGCCTTTTGAAGGGGGGCGCCACCTGGCCCGGATTCAAGAGTTGGATACGTACTAATTGCGTAGGGCACAGGGCGCGGGGCATGGGTCGAGTGCACATCCGAAACCCCATGCCCCACGCCCCAACCCCCATGCTTTTATGCAAATCCTCTGGAAATACCTGAAACCTTATCGCTGGCTGGCTGTGCTGGCGCTGGCCCTGGCGGGTGTTGCCCAGGTTCTGGCCCTGGTCGATCCCATTATTTTCGGGAAACTCATCGACGAATACGCCACGAACCCCGGTCAGAAAACGGATTCGGAGAAGATCAACGGCGTCTTACGCTTACTGGGATTGGCGATTGGCGTGGCCGTGCTGTCGAACGTAGTGAAAGCGTTTCAGGAGTACGTTACCCGCCTGGTCGTTCAGAAATTTGGTACGGATATTTTCAACGATGGCCTTAAACAGACGTTGCGCTTGTCGTATCAGGAATTTGGCGATCAGAGCAGTGGTGCTACGTTGTCCATCCTGCAAAAAGTCCGCACCGACACCGAGAAGTTTATCAACTCGTTTGTCAACGTGCTGTTTTCGTCCATTGTGGGCATGGGTTTTCTGATCTTTTACGCGGTCACGAAACACTGGGCGCTGGTTCCGGTATTTCTGATCGGTGTATTAGTACTAGGCAGTCTGACGGGCTTGTTGAGCAAACAGATCAAGACGACCCAGCGATCCATCAACCGCGAAACGGCGTTGTTGTCGGGCGTCATCACTGAATCGTTACGTAATATTGAACTGATTAAAAGTCTGGGGCTTACCTTCCCGGAAATTCGCCGACTGAAGACGCAGACCAGCCGAATTTTTGAGCTGGAAATGTTAAAAGTTCGGCGGGTGCGCCTGCTGTCGTTTTGGCAAAGCACCACACTCAACGTATTGAAACAGTCCGTTTTATTTACGTTGCTATGGCTCATTTTCCGCCATGTGTTAAGCACCGGCGAGTTAATTTCGATGCAGTTTATTTCGGTCGCCATCTTCAACCCGCTACAGGAATTAGGCAACATCATTCTGGCTTATCGCGAAGCCGAAGCCGGTTTAAACAGCTTCGACCAGTTGATGCAAAAACCCATTGAACGAAATCCGGAGTCGCCGGTAGAAGTTGGACCAATTGAAAATCTGCGTTTCGCCGACGTAGTATTTCGCCACAAAGGGGCCAATCAAAACGCGATTGACGGCGTTTCATTTGAAGCCAAACTTGGCGATACCATTGCGTTTGTCGGCCCCTCAGGTTCAGGAAAATCAACCATGGTTAAATTGCTGGTCGGCCTCTATCGACCCGTTGATGGCGAAATCTATTACAACGACATCTCCACGAAGGACATTCGCTTTAACCCGATGCGTCGGCAAATCGGCTTTGTTACGCAGGATACGCATCTTTTTGCCGGTACCATTCGCGAAAATCTCTTATTCGTTAAGCCCGACGCTACCGAAGCGGAAATGCTCGACGCGCTCGACAAAGCCGCCTGCGATCATCTGCTGGCCCGTTCCGAAAAAGGTCTCGATACGCAGATTGGCGAAGGAGGACTCAAAATGTCGGGGGGCGAAAAACAACGATTATCCATTGCCCGAGCGCTGGTGCGCCATCCAAGATTATTGATTTTCGATGAAGCCACCTCAGCGCTTGACTCCCTCACCGAAGAAGAAATTACCGACACGGTACGTAGTGTTTCGGCCCTGAATGAACAGATTACGATTCTGATCGCCCACCGGCTTTCGACCATTCTGCACGCCAATACGATTTTTGTGCTCGAAAAAGGTATAATTGTCGAAACCGGCAGCCATGAAGATTTAGTCGCGCAGAAAGGGCTATATTACGCTATGTGGCGTCAGCAAATCGGCGAGCGCCGAACGGATTTATCACCCGTTGGAGCCTAAAATTAGGCTCCATATCCTCTTTCCATGAATAAACGTGTCCGGCAAGTCAGTTACTTTCTGTTCAGTCAGTATTTTTCTGACGGCCTTCGGATAACGCTTTCTGTTTTGCTACCCTCCCTGGTGCTGGCCCAGGTTGGCCAACTTCAAACCGGCATGGCTATGTCGCTTGGTGCACTCAACGTGAGTGTGTGCGATGCGCCCGGACCGGTCATGCACCGCCGGAATGGCATGTTGGTCGCCGTCGGACTCGGTTTCCTGGTTACGTTGATAACGGGTTTTGCCCGCATGAATCCCTATACGCTAGGGCTGGAGGTGCTGCTGTTCAGTTTTTTCTTCTCCATGTTTTCCATCTATGGCCACCGCGCCGGCCTGGTTGGATCGGGGGCTTTGCTCGTCATGATTCTGATTCTCGACCGTCCGCTGGATGCCGCTGGTGTTATTCGGGAGAGTTTGCTGGTCCTGACGGGGAGCCTGTGGTACATGATTATCAGCCTCCTATCATCGAAGCTTCAGCCATACCGATTGGCGCAACAGGCGCTGGGTCAGTGTATTCACGAAATGGCCAAACTTATGGCGATCAAGGCCGATTTCTACATGATGTCGATTCCGCTGGACGATAGCTATCGGCGGCTAATTGCCCAACAGATAGCCGTGAGCGAAAAGCAGGACGTTGTTCGGGAAGTGCTGTTCAAAAGTAGGCGTATCGTAGCCGAATCGACCCGCACGGGTCGCTTATTGCTGCTTACGTTTATGGATACGGTAGATCTTTATGAGCAGATCATCGCTATGTACTACGATTATTCCGATATACGGGAACGCTTCGGAAAAACGGATGTGCTTACGATAATTTCGCGACTGATTCGCGATCTGTCTACCGAACTCGATCATGTTGGATTGGCCGTTCAGTCACCGTTGTATACCAGTGATCCAGTTCCCATGCCACCATTGCTGGACGAACTGAAACGTAGCATTGATGCACTCGGCGATCAGGAAGGAAGCACACTGGTACTGAAAAAAGTACTCGTTAATTTACGGACAGTGAGCCAGCGACTACGCACCATTCAGAATAATCTCGCCTTGCCAAATCCTGACCTTGTGCGAAAAGAAGACCCGGAATATGGCCGGTTTGTCTCCCATCAGGAAATTGACGTTGAATCCTTTCAGGAAAACTTAACCCTCGACTCATCTGCATTCCGATTCTCGATACGCGTAGCGCTGGCTATGATGCTGGGGTTTACCCTGACCCAGTTTCTCGATTACGGCCACCATAGTTATTGGGTTTTATTAACGATTTCGGTCATTCTGAAACCAGCTTTCAGCCTCTCCAAGAAACGAAACATTGAGCGCATGATTGGCACATTGGTTGGCGGGTTGATTGGCGTGCTCATCCTAACGTTTGTCCCCAATAAAACGGCTCAGTTTGGTTTTATGGTGCTGTTTATGATCGGTACCTACAGCACCCAGCGAACCTATTACATTGCGATGGTTATTTGTGTAACGCCCTTCATTCTTATCCTATTTAATTTCTTGGGAGTCAGTTATCTTGGTGTAGCGGAGGAACGCGTCCTGGATACCTTGTTGGGAGGCATTATCGCCTTTGTGGCTGGTTATCTGCTCTTTCCACAGTGGGAATCCGAGCAATTGACCAAGCCCATGCAGGACGTATTGAATGCGAATTTGCGCTACGTTCAGTTGCTGCTCGACAGCCTGTCGGGTCGGCGAATTGGCTCCGTTGATTACAAGCTGGCGCGGAAGGACGTCTATGTTACGTCGGCCAACCTGTCGGCTGCCTTCGAGCGAATGGTGTCGGAACCGAAACACAAACAACGTAACGAAAAGCTCATTTATGAATTTGTGGTACTCAATCACATTCTATCGGCCAACATCGCTACGATTATATCAGCCCGTTTAACCAGCGAGAATCAGGCTTTATCAGCACCCTTGCTACGTCCCATTAAACGCGCACTGTTTGCGCTGACGGAAAGTTTACGCCGATTCGGTAAAGCACCCGATAAGACGTTCGTGGAAACCGCTTCGGCTGAGCCAAACGTATTGAGTTCGACACCTGACGATCCGCAATTAAGCGAGCAGTTAAATTTCATTCAACAGATCAGCAGCGACATTGGGAAATTGGCGGAGCGGTTAAGTAAGTAAAAAGCCAGTGTTGCGTTATACAAAGATTTTCTAGGCCTCTTTCGATTCATCTTAATTGATAATGAGGGATTTGAATCCATTCCCTTTCAATATCACAGAAAGTTTTATAGTTTACGTACTCGCTTAGTACGGCGTGTTCAACTCATTCACTTTCCTCATGAAGCCAATTTGCATCCTATTTCTGCTAGCCTGCTTGATGCAGGTCGATGGCGCGCTGGCTCAGGCGCCTACGATCGATCAGTCCATCGCGATGAAAAGCGTATCGAACCCGCAGCTTTCGCCTAATGGCAAATGGGTCGCGTACACCGTTACGAAAACGAACTGGGAAGAGAATACTTTCGATACCGATATCTGGCTGGCCAATGTCATCACCGGCGACAAGTTTCAACTCACTAATTCCAAGAAATCAAACAGCAGCCCGGCCTGGTCACCCGATGGCAAATGGCTGGCGTTTTTGTCGACCCGCGACGACAAATCACAACTGTATGTGATTAGTCCATCAGGCGGTGAAGCCCGAGCATTAACCAAGTTTGAAACAGGGGTAACGGCCTTCGAGTGGTCCCCAACAGGCAAACAGCTTATTTTTTCGGCGACGGTACCCGATGGGAAACCCGACAAAGACCGTAAGGAGAAATACAGCGATTATGAAGTTGTACGCGACGATTACAAGATGGTTCACCTGTATTTATTAGATAGTCTGACGAATGAAAAACCCGCTAAACCCAAGCCCTTAACCAAAGGAAGCGATTTTTCGGTAGGTAGTTTTGCCGTTTCGCCAGACGGGTTGAGGATTGCCTTCGACGCAGCGAAAAACCCCGATTTGGTGAATGGCAATACGGCTGATTTATACGTACTGACCCTCAAGGATACCACAACCAAAAAAATTGTGTCGCTCAAAGGCCCCGATCAAAACCCGGTCTGGTCGCCCGACGGTCAGCAAATCGCCTTCACGACGACGAATGAGAGCGAATATTATTTCTACGCCAATCGACAGATCGCCAGCGTACCAGCCAGTGGTGGTACGCCGAAATTGTTAACGACGATCTTCGACGAAAACGCCAATCTACTGGAATGGACCACCGACGGGATTTTATTTAGTGGCTACCAGAAAACCACAGCACACTTATTTCGCCTGAATCCTACATCATTAAAAACCGACCGGCTCACCAAACCCGACAACCTGATTGCCAACCAGTTTTCGTTTAGTAAAGATGGGCAACAGATGGCCTTTGTGGCCGCGATGCCCAATCAATACGCCGAAATCCAGACATCATCCGTGCCAACGTTTGCCCCGAAAACATTGACAGATATGGGGACGCAGCTCGCTCCATTCAAGACGGCTACCCGCGAGGTTGTCAGTTGGAAATCGAGTGATGGGAATGTTATTGAAGGGATTTTGATCAAACCGGTCAACTTCGATCCAACCCGGAAGTATCCGCTGCTGGTCGTTATTCACGGTGGCCCAACGGGTATCGATCTTCCGTCGGTTGTTGCGGACCGGTACTACCCGGTTGAACAATTTACGAGCAAAGGAGCCCTTGTGCTTCGCCCCAATTATCGAGGTTCAGCAGGCTACGGCAGCAAGTTTCGGGCATTGAACGTCAAGAATTTAGGCCTGGGTGATTATGATGATGTGATTTCCGGCGTCGACTATCTGATTGGCAGGGGGCTGGTTGACAAAGACAAAGTGGGCGCCATGGGCTGGAGCCAGGGCGGGTATATTTCGGCGTTCATCACTACGTATAGCACCCGCTTCAAAGCAACCTCCGTGGGGGCGGGTATCTCAAACTGGGCCACGTATTACCAGAATACCGACATTACCCCGTTTACCCGGCAGTACCTGCAGGGCACCCCCTGGGATAACGCCGAAATTTATCAGAAAACATCACCGATCAGCTACGTGAATCGCGCCAAAACACCTACCCTTATTCAACACGGTGAGTTGGACAAACGCGTACCCATTGCCAACGCCTACGAGCTTCGGCTGGCACTGGAAGACAAAGGGGTGCCGGTGAAAATGGTCGTGTACAAAGGCTTTGGCCATGGTATCACCAAGCCCAAGTCGATGCGGCAGGTCATGGAAGAAAACTATCGATGGTTTAGTAAATATATTTGGGGCGAAAACCTCTGACCCTTATTCTTTGTCCCTCAGATTCAGGACCTTTGTTCTGCAATTCCACTGAAACGCCCCGGCAAAGAGTTTTTGCCGGGGCGTTTCAGTGAAAAAATACTTTATCAGAACTTTCGTAGGGAGCCGTATTATGGTTCATTTTTACACTATCAGAAACTGTAGCATGGCTGCCTGCGAAAGTCCTGTTTACGTTAATTTAGGTGAAATACCGTTAAATATACATCCAGAAAATTAGCCGATAGTT
Organism: Spirosoma jeollabukense; assembly: GCF_054777855.1. Taxonomy (NCBI): domain Bacteria; kingdom Pseudomonadati; phylum Bacteroidota; class Cytophagia; order Cytophagales; family Cytophagaceae; genus Spirosoma; species Spirosoma jeollabukense. The sequence goes on along the minus strand of NZ_BAAHAD010000004.1, from coordinate 520,764 downwards.
TTCCAGTTTATTAATTAAAAGCTCGATTGTTACCAAAATTAAACTCTTACCAACTCACCTCAAATGCCCTATTTAGTACTTGACCTGGAAATGACCGGCCCCGAACCGGATTACAATGAAATTATTCAGATTGGCGCCGTTCTCTTCGACGATCATTGGGTCGAAAAAGGGCAGTATCTTACCAATGTTTATCCAGAGAATAAAGAAGCGTTTTCGTCGTCGTCTGAGAAAATACATAACCTCTCCTTAGCTGATCTGGAAGATGCGCCGATGATATATGACGTACTGCCTGAGTTGGAAGAATGGATTTGCAACCAGCTCGGCATGCGGATTCCAAAGGGACAACTGGATCGTACGCCCTTCCTGCGCGACGTGATTATTTGCGGACAAAGTGTCATCAATGATATTAATTTTCTGAAGGAAGCGTATCGCTATGAGAAAATGAAGTGGCCCTACTCCCGTGTGCTGCTCGACCTGCATACCCTGGCTTATTTTACATTCCGGGTCCTGAAAGCCAATGGACGCAAAACACCTGATCGGCTTAGCCTGACGGCCATTGCAAGCTATTTCGGATTTGCCCGCGAAGACGGTTTTCATAATGCACTGGAAGACTCCGTCCTAACGGCAAAGTGTATGAAAGAGGTCTTTAAACTGGCTGAGGCAATGAAACTGCCGGTGTGATCCGGTTCGTTCTGATTTCATACCAACCAATTACAGCAGCCGCTAAAAGCAATACCAACAGGAAACTGCCCCACAAAGCCAGGTACAGATTGGGGAGTGGTTCGGTATCACCGACTATAAGTAGACCCGCCCAGTAATTTGGTAGCTGATTGGCACCATCAGCCGTTTCGAGCCATTCTTTTTTGGCAAGTTGTAGCGCAATGTCTTTGGGTAAACCTTCCTCTAAATGTTTGTAAAAAAGGTTCGTCAGTTGGTACGTAGCATCGTTCTGAACACTCCATAAAGTAGTCAGAACGCTGGATACGCCAAGAGCGGCAAAGCCGCGCGCCAGACTAAACACGCCCTCCCCGCGCTGATTGGCGCCAATGCCCGTTTTGCAGGCCGCCAGTACGACTAACTGCGTATTAGGGAGCGTACGGTCGCTGAGTTCGGATAGTTGAAGCGTGGAGTCCGCGAAATAGAGTCTGGGCTCATCCTGATCGCTGCTATCCGCGGTGGCGTGGGTGAATAAGTGAATAACGCGGGCATTTGCGGCCTGGATCAAAAACGCCTGACGCGTAGCGGCCCCGTGCGTAAGCAGCTTTGACGAATTAAATCGCCGGGCAATAGGATCCAGTGCGGTACTGGAGCCAGGTAGCATAACCTGTTTCAGCGACGGGGCGAAATCTACCGGGGCAATACCTAAAAAATCGAGCTGATTGAAGCTGTATTTTGCGAGGTTGCCATTTTTTTTGAGTAGTAAACGAGCCGAATAGATATAGCTGAATGCAAAGTCTTTCACCAGATAATCAGGCATATCTATCTTTCGACTAAGCGTCTCGAACGGTACAAATGACCCATCAGGCGAGACAATGACGCGTCCGGCGGGTAAGTTTAGGGGAGCCAGCAGTCGCTGGTATAACCCATGCCCCGATTTCAGGAATTTATCAAAATTCGCCTTGCGGTTCATGGCTTCGGGCTTCCAAAGAAGCGACATAAACTCGTTCGTAGCTTGTTGGTAGCCACTCACCGGCCGACGTAGCACTTTAACACCAGTGGCCGTTACGCCCAATACGTAGAGCGCGCTATCGCCCACGAAATACGTAACGAACGAAGCTTTCTGGGTATTCAGGCGAGACCGCAGATCGGCCAGGGCGGTGATTGTCGTGTCGTATTTATACCGATAGTAGGCCGGATTCGAGATTTCCAGTTGCTTCAGAAACGCATCCAATCGCTCCTGTTTAGCGAACAACTCCATACGGGCTGATTTATAGCTGTCAGTATCCGGCGACAGGCCCGCAAGTTGGGACTGCTGGTCATTCACAGCCTTCCTTAATTCGTTCTCTTTATCAATCTGATTCTGAGTCAATTTCTGACGCGCACCAAGTTCATTGAGTTTATCAGCCAGCATAACCGCCCGGCTTTTCTCGAAGAATCGAAACGCCTGCACTGTATCATTAAGTCGGTAGCAGGTCTCAATGGCACGCTCATACATGCTACGTGTTTTCTCCCGCCAGTACAGCTTCGATAGTTGACCTGTGTGCTCCCAGCGCATAAAATCAATCATCTGATCGGCTACTTTATACGTATCGAGTGCGTACTGGAAACGTTGGGAATTATTTGTCGCTTTCGCATAATCAAGCCAGGTATCGGCTTTATCCTGAATAAGCGATAAGACATATTCTTTTTGTGAAGCAATTCGGATAAGTTTGGCCTCGGGTAATTTAGTAATCGGAAGTTTACTCAGACCGGGTGCTATATTATCCAAGCTCAGTTGGTAATATTTTATCGCAGTTGTGTACTGTTTTTTCTGCCAGTACACCATTCCAATATTATCTAACAAACGTAATTTGAGGTAAGGATCAGAAGCTATGATTAGAGCACTATTATAGCTTTTTAAGGCTTTGTCATATTCTTTTGCTTTATAAAACAGATGATAGCCTATATCTAAATAATTATCAATTATGTACTGTTCATCTTTATTTAAAATATTTATTTGTAATGCTTCATTATAATAGACTAAAGCTTTTTTTCTATTTAATTGCTTTAGTTCTGTATGAGCTTTACATGCTAAAAAGTAAGCTAAATAATCGCTGGTAGTAGAGTTTTTCCGAGCAATTGCGATTGCGACTGGTAATTCTTTTTCAACTTCTTTATCTGCGGATAAATCGATTAGCCCCTTTATCTTCTCTGCACTGTTTTCAAGGTAGGCAATGGTATCGTTTATCTGTTTCGCTTGATACATACCCCGTTCAGCACTTTCCACAGCCTTCTGATATTCTCCGGCCGAATAGTGGGCATAGGCTAATGTAGCGTAGGCAAAAGAAACCCATTGGCTAGGGGGTAATTGCTCGCCTAATTTCACTGCTTTCTCAGAAGCTTCAATAGCTTTTTCAAATTCATTGAGTTTTTTCCAATAATATCCTAAACGATAGTATGCTTTTACATGGGCTTCAGCGTTCAAATACGAATGGGGTTTGTTATAAAGCTGTAATGTTTGCTCAACATTCCATATAGCCATTTTAACATCGCCCGCTAGAGAGTGGGCTTTGGCGTAAGCTAACATCAGATTAACATACGATGAATCTTTCTGATAGTAACAACCTTCCCATCTCGTTAAAATAGAAGAAAGGATTGTTATCTGGGTTATAGGTGGTTGTGAAAAAGCAGAGTCTGCTAACGCCAAAAGCTCAGTACGTTTAACGCACTGAGCCTGAGAATAAAGCGAGACTAAGATGAATAGAGCACTAAGCAGTCTACTCCGTAACGTAACAGCCTCCATCGCGAATTTCATTAACCAGATCATCTTCTTCATGAAAGCCTGCTAATCGACGCAGTATGGTCCGTTTGCTGGCAAAGCCAGTCAGAACACTTAATACATTGGCTACTCTGGCCGCTACAACTGGCGTAGCGAAAGATGACCCTTCGTAACTATTAATAAACCCAGGTATAACGAACGTACCAGGGTCCAACGGCGGTTGCGTATTCGGCAATACGCCCGTATCCACGAATTGGGAAGAATAATTTTCGTAGGCAACGAATTTACTACGGGTATGAATGACAGTCGTCACCGTGATTACATTACACTGGATGGCACTGTAGCAGGCCGGATAAATTTTGGGAGCATTATTTCTGGCAATCTCGCCATCGGCTTCCGGTACGTATTGACTTCTGTTACCAGCAGCCGCCACCACCATAACGCCCGACTCATCCAGATCCCGTATGGCGCCTAATAATAAGGGAAAGTCGGTTTCTACCGTATTGTTCTTATTGCCCGAAAATGACCAACTGGCATTGACCAGTTTAGCGCCATGCGTTCGAGCGTATTCTAATCCACAGAGTACGTCATACAAATCAAGCACGCCCTTATCGTTCGCTACCTTAACGGGCAGAATCTCAGTATTTCGGGCATAATGCTTAATGATCGTGCTAACTTTTGTACCATGCAGACCAAGGTGATCATCTTTCGTAAAGGGGTTATTAGCGACGAAATTCCAGCCAAACTGGTTTGGATCACTACAGGCTACCGACCTATCGCCCGAGTCTGGCCCGGTGAGGATACCCGAATCCAGAACAGCTACGATAACTTCTGCTGCTATGGCGAGAGAGTTATATCGACTAATTTTAGTGGAATCATTTATTTCGGATAAGAAGTTAGCCAACGGTTTTACTAACTGAGCCGCGCCAAAGCAGTTGGACTGTCCGCCAGAATGCTCTCTGCCTCCACTTGAATTAGACCCACCACCATGAATAGTCCCTACACTATTACCACCTATATGGGCATTGAAAATACCCACGATATGGCCTTCCAAGTCGTTTATCCATTCTTTACCAACTGTCTGGATTAGTACGTATCGTTTTCCCGTCGGCGAACATTTCCGGGATTTTTCGATTCTAACCTGAATTCTTGATCCTTTATTTTCCAGCCAGAGATTGTTCCCTACTTTCCAGGTTGCTTCATCAGCGCTGGCACTCACGTTGGGGTCATTTGGTATGGCGACAATAAATTGCTGTGGGTTAATGATACGTCCCTTAGAAATAATGGTCTCCATTGGGAACAGCCGTTGCGCCAGGTCTTTCACCCGTCGGTCATTTCTTAGCAGTTCTTTATTCGATAATTGACCCGGTACTATCCTGTATGGTTTATTGTCGTCTTCCCGTCCATAAGGCCTTTCTTCATGATCGTTATATCCTCCTTTAATCATAATGGTATGGTAATAAACGTATTGAATAAATAATTACAATTCGTTAAGGATTCGTCAGCTTTGCCTTTCCCTTCCAAGTTATCAATAACCAACCCACTAAATAACCCTTTGGCCGCTGTCTTTTATCTAACGGTCAACCACGGGTCAAACAGGCAGAATTCACAGCACATATAGAGGTCAGCTAACGGAGTGGTACGTTTGCATGACTGGGAAACAACGTAATGGTTAGTCGTGCCAGACTAGGTGAATGGAAACAAAGCCCGCATAAAATAGGCGGGCAAGTTTTGCTAGGTAACATAGCAGCCTAAGTCAAAATGGAGTTTTGACGGTTTAACTTTGGGAGAGCTACTTTAACGTTTCAATCAAGGCCGCTGCTTCTTTTTTCCCATCCAGTCCCTTCTCAACCACATCCTTAAGTAGTCTTTCGGCTTGGCCTTTATCCGCTGGCTGACCGCGTTTCAGTAAAGCAAGGGCTTCGTAGAATGTACCAGGATTGGATACCAGATCGGTGCGCTGGCTCAGGCGATGAAACAACGTAATGGCCTGATCATAATTTCCCCGGCGAAGGGCCGTAATACCCGCATACGTTAACGCACTCTCCAGATCGGGTTGGCGTTTCAGTACGTTCTGAAAGATGACGTCTGCTTCGGCTAGCATCCCTTTGTTGTACAGATTGATTCCCTGTTTAAGGCTGTCGAGTGCATTTGAGCCGGAAGACCCACCATCCATATCGGTCGACAAGTTGGTAAAGTGCTGCGCTACGTAGGCATCCGTCAGTTGCGCGACGGCGAGTTCGGAGTTAACAGGCCCATTGGCAGGCTGGAAGAAATACCAGCCTAATCCCAATAAAAGTATGATGCTGGCAGCAGCAACCCAACGTATTGGCGCACTCCAGAACGGTTGAGCGGGGACCGTTTGCCGACGTAGCGCATCGAGTTCGGCTTTACGTACGGCGTGGGCTTCCTCCCGTGCTACGTGCTTCGAGAGCATATAAAAGGTCAGGGCATCGGCTAGTGCCGGGTCGGTGCGGAGAGCGGCTTCGAACCGGGCCCGCTCATCAGCACTGAGTTGGCCGGTTACGTAGTTTTCAATGGTTTCCAGATCGGTGTTCATAGCATTTCGCGAAAACGTTCACGTAGTTTTTCCAGGCAGCGCAGGCGGCTGGTTTTAGCCACAGCGGGCGAATTATAGCCCATTGCCTGCGCAATTTCATCGTCTGAATACCCTTCGCCCCACGACAGGATCATGGTCCGGCATTTCTCCCCCAGTTCACGCAGATACCGGTGCAAGTTTTCTACATCGCTCTGACTAATAAGCTGTTGCACGATCGAACGGGACTCATCCGGAAGCTGCATCAGTGTATCATCGAGCGAAAAGGCATCATGGACACTACTTCGGTTAGTCGTCTTTTTTCGGATTTCGTCAACACATTTGTTGTTAAATATTTTATATAGATACGTCTTGAGTCCCGAACGACCCTCAAATTGACCCGTACTGATGTGGTCAAACAAAACTAAAATTGTATCAGAATAGACGCTGGCGCATTCATCTTCGCTCAGACGATGCTTGTGGGTGCCATCTGCAATAAAATATTGGTATTTCTCGTATAACTTATTTTCGTAGAGCCGACGTTGCGTACCGCCCGCCTTTATACCTACCATCAGGTCAGCGTCGGAGAGCTGTCGGGAAAAAGGTCGCATACCATAATGTGTTGATTATACGACGGTAAGGTAAGGAAATTTAAGGAAATCGGCTTCCTGGATTTAGGGAACGAGGAAGGGTTTGAAGCTAAAACAAAGAACGAATATAATCAGGGCCAGCCAGCCCAATATCTGCCGTTTCAGATCCAGGGGCTCATCCAATTCAGTTTCCGGGTGATAAATACCCAGGAAGCGACCAAGTATGAATAGAAATACCAATGAGCTTTGATACCCTTCCCAATCGGGCCGCAGCCACGATACCGCCAGTTGGGCAATCACCACGATCAGCGTTACGAGCAGTGAGGTCATTCGATTCTCACTGATACGCGAGAACGCCAGATACAAGAATCCTATATATAGCCCAAAATAGCCTAGTTGGTTAAAAAATGCTTCGTCGGTTGGCAAGGCAAAATCAGTTGGTTTGAACGAACCTAAACCCGCATAAAAGGCAAATCCGACGAATAATGTCGGGGCTACCCACTGAAACTGTTTGCGACCAATGAGTCCGTAGAGAATATGACCACCGTCTAACTGCCCGATCGGAATCAAATTGAGCGACGTAAAAAACAAAGCCAGGTAACCCGCCAGCACGTAGGGGTAGTGGATCATCTCATAGGGATGAGGCACGCGGGCAGGATCTGCTACGTATGTTTTAAAGAAGTTAAACAGCAGATTATCGCCCAAGCCTACTGCGCCACCTTCTGGCAGGTGCTCATAGGCATATTTTCCATAATCAAGCCCCCACTTCTGATATTCAGGGTGAATGGTAAATATGAATTCGGGGGGTGGCAAGTGGGTGAATGCGTACCAGAGCACAATGAGAGCCAGTACGAATCCCGCCAGCGGACCGGCAATGCCAATATCAAAATATTTCCGACGGCTGTTGATGTAATCCTGAATGCGAATAAACGCCCCTAACGTACCGATGCTTTGGCCAATGCCCAGCCAAAGCGGAATATAATACGGCAACGAAACGCGCACCTTGTTGGCTTTAGCCGTGAAGTAATGGCCAAATTCGTGCACAGTCAGAATGGCCAGAAATGGTACTGAAAACTGAAACCCGGCCACAAACTCCGACCAGCCGAGCGTTTTCATTCCCTCGACCGGAATGAACAGTCGGCCAAACATCCATTCGGCACCCGCCATGGTTGTCGTAACGAGCGTAATCAAAAAAAGACCTCCATGAAGGAGGTACGTTTTAAGGCGTTGGTTCATTTATGATGTATAGTATATGAAGCATGATACAGGATGTACAGAAAAAATGTACGCTATATCATACTTCATATATCCTTTAAGTAATCTAAAATCGTCATGGGTGGCTGTACATGTACGGCCTGAATACCCAACTCCCCAGCCGTCCGGATGTTTGCGGCATTGTCGTCAAAAAAAGCTGTTTCCTGAGCAACCAAGCCAGCTTCGGTCAACACATGCTGATAAATCTCGGGCGATGGTTTAGCCAACCGCACCTCATACGAATAGAAGACGCGCTCGAAAAGTTCTTCCAGCGTCGGCTGGTTCATATTCGCCAACACCTGATTAACACGTCGGATATGAATCGGGCTGGTATTACTGAGCAAAAACAGGCGATAGCTGGCTTTTAATTTCTTGATCCGTTCGATCCGTTCCAAAGGCAAATCAAGTAGAACCGTGTTCCAGGTGGTGTCGATTACTTCATCGGCCCAGTCGGCATTGTTGAGCAACCGCCGGACATGGCCCCGGAATGCCTCATCGTCGATCAACCCGGTTTCGTACTGATCAAACAGGTCGTGCTGTTTCCAGATGGCCCGAACCTCTTCTTCAGGCAGGTTTGCCAGCATAGCGAAGTTTCGAACGGGGGCACTGAGGTCAATGGGGATGATTACATCGCCAAGATCAAAAATGAGGTTTTTAAGCGTTAATTTATCGAGAGTAGACTCCATGCGTAGCGTTTGGTTCGGGCCTTACGTGAACCGGAACCCAAAGATAAGGTTAGATTTGCAGACAAAGAACGAAAAGAAGATGGCAAAGTTGACGGTCAAGAATGTCGGCCCGATTCGGGAGGCTGAGTTAGAAGTCAAAAAGCATACAGTATTTATTGGTCCCCAGGGTTCAGGGAAAAGCACGCTCGCAAAGCTGATTGCGATTGGCGGGGATGGAGATATAATCAAGGATGTGGATGTGGATCAAGATATTCTTAAAAAATATACTATTAACAATTATGTTGAGGACAATTTCGAATTTGACTTTACCACGGATACTCACACAATCAATAGCAAAAATTCCAAGCTAGAACTTATTTATCAGGAAGAGCAGGATAAGCCAATTTTTAGTGAAAATACGTTTAAGAGTTTTCTTAATGACATACAAAAAAGTGCTACAAAAGAAATCGTTATTGAAGGATTGAAAGATAGAGAGCTTTTCAACGAACTATTAACAAAATTCGTGATTGAGAGGAAAATATTTTCCATAACATCAAGTTACATACCGGCGGAACGGACGTTGCTAGCTTTACTTAATGATGCAATATGGAGTTTGATATATTCAAATGTCGATTTTCCGAAATCAATAATATCGTTTGCGCGTCAATTTGAACAAGCAAGGAATTTTATAAAGATATTAAATATTGATTTCTTAGATGTTAAGTATGGCTTGACTTCAGTTACACACAAACTGTTCATAAATAATAAGAAAAAATTTATCGACTTAGCTGATAGTGCAAGTGGTTATCAATCAATTGTTCCTTTACTTTTGGTTGTCGAGCACCAGCGTCGTCAATCCCGTCGTCGTTTTATCATAGAAGAACCCGAACTTAACCTCTACCCTACTGCCCAAAAAGATTTGATTTATAGCCTTATAGGCGGTCTCCAACCAGACGTTACGTATCAGGAAGCGGAGTGGGTAATCACAACGCATAGCCCTTACGTACTAAGTTCGTTTAATACACTAATGCTGGCTTATAAAGTGGCACAACGTAGTGAAGAATTGCGAGTGGAAGTCGAGAAAATCATTCCATCCCGGTGCTGGATAAATCCCGATGAATTTGCGGCTTACTACGTAGATAATGGCACCGTTCGTAGTATTATCAGTGAAAAAACTGGCCTGATTGCTGACAACGAACTCGACGATGTTTCGGACGATTTAGCCGATGAACAAGATAAATTATTCGCCCTTAGCCGTAGCGTAACCCGTGCTTGATGTCCTCAAATTCGCTTTCCCACAAACGGAAACTAATAACTGTATACAAACCCTAACCGACGTTGAATTTCACATTTACGACCACGAAACTGAAAAACGTTGTTATATACAAAATGACCCCAATGGAGTGAAGCATTTCACGGTCGAAAACGGCGAAGGCCTTTCTATTCATTTTCTAGCAGTTGACAAATGTTTGCTAATGGATGAAGAGTTGACGAAACGTTGTGACTGTGCTGTATTTACTGAACAAACGTTTTGCTTTATCGAAATCAAAACTACATCATCCATGACACAGCGCAAGAAGTTACGCCGAGATGCAAAAAATCAATTAAAAGCAGCCATTTCATACTTTAGAGATAAAATGGCTTTTACGTCAACGCAAATCGAAGCCTATGTTTGCTTGCTGACTGACTTGGAAACCCGTCCGCTCAATCGGGCTAGTTTGATAGAAGAAACTGAAGAATTTGCTGAAATAGGTGTAACACTATTTCATGATAACCGAAAGAGATTCGAATAAAAACCTAATTAGTACTATTAAATCTTAAAGGAATAGAGCAACTTCACTACCCTAATTTACCCAAACAACCCGTACCGGATAATGCAGTAGATGGCCCGGACGCCGTCTTTCCAGTTTATTTTTTTTCCTTCTTCATAGGTTCTTCCGTAATAGGAAATGCCGACTTCATAAATACGAATACCCGGAATTCTGGAAATCTTTGCGGTGATTTCCGGTTCGAAGCCAAATCGTTTTTCTTTCAGATCAATCCCTTTGATGATGTCTGTCCGAAAAAGTTTGTAGCATGTTTCCATATCCGTCAGGTTCAGATTGGTAAACATATTACTCATAAACGTCAGAAATTTATTGCCGATCGTATGCCAGAAAAACAGAATACGGTGAGCATTTCCACCCACGAACCTTGAGCCATATACTACGTCGGCGAATCCGTCGAGAACGGGTTTCAGTAAAATATTAAATTCTTCCGGATCATATTCAAGATCGGCATCCTGTACAATTAAATAATCGCCGGTGGCTTTTTGAATTCCCGTATGTAATGCCGCTCCTTTTCCCTGGTTAACCGCATGAGCAACGTATTGAATTTCGACGGACGGATTTAACCGAATAAAATTAGTAACTACGCTCTCTGTATTATCTTTTGAGCAATCATTGACCACTATTATTTCCCGATCAACGGAAGAAGCTAATTGTATTTCGGTCAGTTTTTTTAGTATCCTTTCAATCGTTTTTCCTTCGTTGTATGCAGGGACTAATATGGATAGTTTCATGGAGCAAATGGAATTTAATCAAAGCGAACCGTATAGCTGATACAGGACAGAGAATGCGACAAAAAAACAGCTTGTAATCAACACGAGACTTTCCTGCTGATCTTCTTTTTTTGTCATACCGCACCAGGCCAGACAAGGAGCTATGGTGGCAAATATGGAAATCCGCTCGTAAAGGTAAGGAAGGGTAACTAATAATACGGCGGCACCCAGTAAGCCGAAAAATAGCGAGTAATGATCCCTGTGCACGCGTAACCAGCCTAACCCGATCAATACGTATAAAACAACCCAGCCAATCTGGTAATTTTCTTTCAAAAGTACATGACTTCCTTCCCGTGCAATGGCCACAATATCAGCAATATAGTATAGCACGATGCCTGCCAGAGCCATGAACCCAATGACCAGCCAGGAGTAGTCCCTGTGTTGTTTCATCTCAGCTATCGTTCGGTTTCCGCTTAGCCACAAGGTCGATCCAGCCAGCATAAATACAGTAAATAAATAGCCAAATGATGGTTTTCCATTTACGTGATTATGCTGAAAAAAGTAATGATTCACAAACTTAACAGGATACACACCACCCCAGGTAAACCAGGTAATCAGCACGCCAGAAATAGCTACTACCCCTAAAACAATGACGCGGATAATATCTTTTTTCTGGAGGGGAAATTTAGGCGTAAATAGACCAATCGCACCGCCAATAAACACCTGAAAATTAACGGCAAACAATAAAAAAAGAAGGCCAATCTTTTTATTCCTGAGCGTTAGTCTCCAAAAAATATAGAAAAGTAAAATGCCAGGTAACAAGGGATGCGCACGACTGGCATAAATCAATACGTACGGATTAAATAGGATAGCCAGTGCTTTATACCGACCAGACGCTACGTGCAGATAAACCAAAGCGAACCAACAGATTAGCGAGACAAGGCGGCCAATGGGTAATATAAAATCGCCTAAAATATCCAGGCTGGCAATAGCATATTGGAGGCTACCGATAATCCATAAATAGAAGGACGAAATGGCCCAATAAGGGCTCATATCCAGCGCGGGCCAGACTCCATAAGCCTGTTGAAACGCAGGCAAATACGCGCCCCCTTCATCTCCTCTGGCTTGAAGTGTAATTGAAAAATAGAGAAGCAAAAAAAAAGTAACTGCAATTAATCCATAACGAATCAGCGGCAGGAATTTTTCAACCATAAAAAAAATAAAAATACGTTTGAACCGAGTTGAACGACCGACAACTATAATTACCGGTGTAGACTATATTAATTTATTGATTTACCAGTGGCCAGATCAATACGCAAAGCGTCCAACTCATTCAATTGAAAGCACTGACAATAGCTAATCTGAACGCCTACTCCACCACGACGCCCATTGAGCAGAATTTATCAATTCGCTGGTTAATACGTTCCTGTGGGTCCAGAACGCTGAGTTCAGCAAGAGATTCCAGAATAACTTCTTTGAGGTGGTTAGCCATTTCCTGATGATCGTTATGCGCTCCGCCGAGTGGCTCTTCTACGATGCCATCGACCAGTTTATTTAACTGCATATCTCTGGCCGTCAACTTCATAGCCTCTGCCGCTTGCTCCTTGAAATTCCAGCTACGCCAAAGAATGGTTGAGCAATTCTCAGGCGAAATAACGGAGTACCAGGTATTTTCCAACATCAGTACCCGATCACCAATAGCAATACCCAGGGCGCCACCCGATGCGCCTTCGCCAATAACGACGCAGATGACCGGCACGGTTAGCATAAACATCTCTTTCAGGTTTCGGGCAATGGCTTCACCCTGCCCACGCTCTTCAGCCTCCAGGCCTGGGAAAGCACCTGGTGTATCGATCAGTGTAATAATGGGCTTGTTAAACTTCTCGGCTAACTTCATCAGACGTAGCGCTTTTCGATAGCCCTCAGGGTTCGGCATTCCAAAATTCCGATACTGACGCTGCTTGGTGTTTCGTCCTTTTTGCTGTCCGATAATCATAACAGTCTGGTCGCCTAACTGGCAGAACCCACCCACCATGGCCGGATCGTCACGAACAGTACGGTCACCGTGCAGTTCAATGAACTGGTCGCACATGAGTGAAATATAGTCGAGGGTATAAGGGCGATCCGGATGACGCGATAGCTGGACACGCTGCCAGCGGGTCAGATTTCGAAAAATCTCCTGGCGAAGTTTGTCAATGCTCTGCTCCAGCACGTCTACGGCTGTGCTCACATCAACATTACTGGTCTGCGCTAGTTTTTTGGTTTCCTCCAGCCGCGCTTCAAGATCGGCTATTGGTTTCTCAAAATCGAGGTATGTTCTCATAAAAGAAGTCATTAGTCGAAAGTCATCAGCAATAGTCAACAGGTAAACTGACGACTATTGACTGATGACTTTCGACTTATAATTCAAAGCTTTCGCCTTTTTTCGGAATAATCACCTGCGGAAAGCCTTCTTCGGCCAGCGTGGCTTTGAACGATTCCATGCTTTCATATTCGCCATGAACCAGGAAAATACGTTTGAGTGTTTCGGGCGATTGCATTTCAACAAAATTAATCAGGTCATTACGATCACCGTGACCGCTGAACACATCAATTTTTTCGATATTGGCCAGCACTTGATGGTCATTCCCCTTGATGCTGAGCGTTTGTTGTCCATTCAACAAGCGCCAGCCGAGTGTTCCTTCCGCACAGTACCCAATAATCAAAATCGTTGCATACGGATTGCTTATATTCTCGGCAACGTGGTATTCGACCCGACCACCCTGCACCATGCCTGATGACGAAATAATAATGCAAGGCTCATCGTAGTTGGATACGGCTTTACTGGCTTTCGATGATTCCAGAAACTGAAAATTCTGAAAATCGAACAAGGTTTCGTTCTCCTTGTAAAATTCCTTGGCTTCGTTGTTCAGCATTTTAATATGCTGCATATACACCTTGGTACTTTCGTAGCCCATTGGACTGTCCGAAAAAACCTTGATTGGCGGAAAATTTCGCTCGGTGTAGAGCCGGTTGAGTGTATAAAGCAGCGCCTGCGTTCGGCCAACGCTGAACGACGGGATGATTAGCCGCCCCGGAATGTCGATGCACGTCCGCTGAATAATATCAGCCAATGCATCTTCAGGCGACATCAGATTCTCATGAAGCCGGTTGCCATAGGTGCTTTCGCAAACCAGATAATCTACGGCTGGTACGGGAGCCGGATCGACTAAAAGGGGGTAATTCTTACGACCAATATCCCCCGAAAAACAGATGCTCTTGCGCTCTCCGTTTTCGGTTACGTTAAGGACAATGTGAGCAGCACCCAGTAAATGCCCCGCCGGAATGAACGTAACATCGACCCCGTCAGCTACCTTGAACTTTCGATTGAAGGCAATGGGCACTACGTTCTCCATAGCCTCACGGACTTGTCTGTCCAGAAACAAGTCCTTCTGCATCTGGCTCTGCCTTTCCTTTACCCGTTGTTTTTTGCTCGTATTCAGCTCATTAATACGCTTCTGGTTGAGAGAAGCGGCATCCTTGAGCAATACGTTGGTCAGGGCGAAGGTTGGCTCGGTGCACAGAATCTGCCCTTCGTAACCTTCGCGAAACAGGTTAGGCAAATTGCCCGAGTGATCCACGTGGGCATGGGTCAGTAGCACTAAATTTATGCTTGAAGCCTCAAACGGAAAAAATCCCGGATGAGTAACGGCGGGGGCTGTCTGCCCGTTGGAACTGGCCTCTCGTGGCGCGGACCGTTCCATATCGGACCCACAGTCAATCAGGATGCGGTAATCATCCTCCAGTTCCAGCAGGTACATACTACCTGTTACCTGCCGGGCCGCCCCCAGAAATGATAATTTCATGCGTACAACTTTAACGATTCAGTGGCGTTTACTCGATGTCTTGAGAAGGGTGGTTCTAAAACAAGTTGGGTGGCGCGTATTTTGTAAGTTTGCAATATTACGAGATAATCAGCTAATGACCGCGCGATGCGGGAAAACAGGTAACGTTAACGGTTTTCACTAGGTTCATTCCGGCTAACAAACATACTATCCTAGTACAGTTGTTTTGCGTTCGTAGTACCTCAAGAATCTGGCGGTATACAAGTTAGGCTAGGTCAACTCTCCCGGGGCGCCAGCCCCGCTCCGGATTCATTCTCGAAAGGTCCCTATACCTTCTCACACACACCCGCGTCCGATTTACCAGTAGTAAATTACCCTTATACCTTTGAAGGCATCCGCTGTGACGATCGTTAGTCGGCCCCTCTATAAAATTGCGACAGCCACCAGGCTCCCCATCCCAAAACGCGTTTACCTGTTATTCCTGATAACCAACTTACTCAAGATACATGGCAGTGGACACTATACCAGCATGCATTGGCGGGATACCCCAAAGCCTACGCTGGGGCGTCAAATGATAACGCACTTCGCAACTAGTTGCCCCATTTATTCTCAGGTAAGTAAGTCAGCCTTGATCAATCCGACGCCTATCGACAAAGTGATCAATGAGTATACTAAATCCATTTCGTCACTTCTGGCTGATAGCGTAATTGGGCGCGTAGCCCACCGTCGACTAGCGAACCCGCTAATCCCGTTAGTCATTCCTTCGTAACGTCAGACAGGCGACCATAGGCTACTGGAAATTCTAATCAGAATCCAGTATGAATAGCTATCTTACCAATTTAGTAGGTTATAAATTGCTTTTCAAACTTGATCAGGGAACGATACCCCAATCCTGAATGTAATCGACGAATAATATAATTCCCTTAAAAAGTACGAAATACTGCCCGAATCGCTTAACTGTTCCCCAATGCGCTTTACTCCCCGTTTTTCGACTTATTTATCGATCTTCTTATTTGGTCTTTTGTGTACCTATTGTGCACCGTCAAATACGTTTTCTCAGGACCAACAACCCGCCGACTCACTGGCTACGCAGTACCTCATCAGGCAGATAGACGCCTTTCAGGCTAGTCCAGCAGTTCGGTTCGGCACGGTGGCCCTGTCGGTTCGGCGCGTACGCGATGGCGAAGAAATTGTTAATGTCAACGCCCACCAAAGTTTACCATCGGCGTCAACGCTCAAACTTATTACGACTGCTACGGCCTTAACGGTGCTGGGTGCCAATTATACCTATACTACGTTACTCGAATACGACGGTACCATTAAGGATAGTGTGCTGACCGGTAATCTATACATACGCGGCACCGGTGATCCTTCACTGGGTAGCTGGCGATTTCCAAATTATTACGATTTACCCGCGCTGCTTAAAAGCTGGTCGTTGGCCGTAAAAACCGCTGGCATTCGCCGAATTCAGGGCAGTGTCGTTGGCGACGCCAGCCTGTACAGTGACCTGACGACCCCCGACACCTGGCCATTCGGCGATTTGGGAAACTATTATGGGGCCAGCCTGAGTGCGCTAAATATCAATGAGAATTTATATCGTGTGTTTTTCAGACCAGGCAAGTCGGTTGGTGCACCCGTCAGTATACTACGTACTGACCCGGCTCTTCCCTACATGACCTTTCGTAATTCCGTCACGACCGATGCGGCTAATACGGGGGATCAGGTGACTATTTACGGCGCGCCCTTCCTGAATCAACATTGGCTTGTCGGTAAGGTGCCGATGGGCGAGCCAGCGAATGAGTTTAGCGTAAAGGGTGCCCTGCCTGACCCGGCTTATTTCTCTGCCTATGCCCTTTACAACCAATTGATTCAGGATAACATAACTGTTTACAGCCCGCCCGTCTCGATCGGCGGTGGACTACCAGCGGCAATTGAGACGGGCGGAAAACGTACCGTTCTCAACCAGCATACATCGCCAACGCTGGCCGAGCTGGCGCTCCAGACAAATCTCCAGAGCATCAATCTTTACGCCGAAGCCATGCTCCGTACAACGGCACTAGCCCTTGACAAATCCGTTCGATCAAACGATACAGCCATTGAAGCGCTGGTGAAATTCTGGAAAAATAAAGGCGTTTCCTTAGATGGCTTCCGCATTCGGGATGGCAGCGGACTGTCGACCACCGGCGCGCTCACGCCCGACAATATGACTAGCCTGCTGAGCGCCATAAGTCGCGAAAAAGTGTTTCAGACGTTTTATGAAACCATACCGATTATGGGGCAGACGGGCACCGTCCGCTGGCTGGCCCGCGGCACACCAGCAGCCGGTAATATTCGGGCTAAGAGCGGATCTATTGAGGGCGTCCGGGCCTACGCGGGTTATTTCACAGCCGCCGACGGAGAGCGGATGAGTTTCTGCCTTCTGGTGAACAAATTCACACCCGGCCAAAACCGCACCGTAACCCGCGAACTGGAAAAGATTTTTGTGGCGCTGGTTGGGGTACGTGGATTATAAATTGGTTTCCAGTATTCGGTTTACGACGGGCCGCCGTAAACCGAATACCGTAACCCGTTTTTATTCCTCATCGGCGTGTTCGCAGATGGTCACTACGTTAAACCAGTACTGGCCAATGGCCTTCGTGACTTCGCTAAGCCGCTGGAAGGTTGGTGGTTTGGTAATGAAGCTGTTAGCCCCATTGAAGTACGAGGTTTCAATGTCTTCTTTTGCATCCGACGTAGTCAGCACAACAATTGGAATGTGGCGAAATTGTTCATTGGCCTTAATCTCGCGCAAGACTTCACGGCCATCCTTGCGGGGCATGTTCAGGTCCAGCAGAATGAGTTCCGGCAGCGGATGGGGTGCGCCACTATAGCGCCCCTCGTAGTTTAAAAAATTCAGTAAATCTTCTCCATCTTCCGCAAATGAAATACGGCTGGATGGATAGTGTTGATGGAAAGCCTCTCGCGTCAGGTAACGGTCGTCTTCGTCGTCATCAACCAGCAGGATATGAATAGGCTTCGGTTGAAGTTGGTCTGTCATAATGTTGTATTGATTGACTTTCTGGCAAAACAACCACAAAAGTAGCTCCCTCATTTGGTCTACTACGGGCTGTTATGTAGCCATGATGATATACGACAACCCGCTTGCAGATAGCCAGCCCAATACCGGTACCTTCAAAGGAGCTTTTGCCGTGTAATCGTTGAAAAACTTTAAAAATATGCTCCAGGTATTTCTCCTCGAATCCGATTCCGTTATCCTCAATGATAATTTCAACGTATTGGCGACCCGGAATCAGGCCGTCATACTTATCACCGTCTACGGCTTGCGCCTGAATACGTAGCAATGGCCGGACATCGGGCCGTATGAACTTGAGTGCGTTCGAGATCAGGTTGTTGAACAGATGGTCCATTTGGCTGGCTACTGCCGAAATGGCGGGTAGGCTACCCACCTCGACCTGAACATCCAGCCCCTTAATGCGCAACTCCTGATCGTCCAGAATGCGCTGAACAATTTCGCTAAGCTGCACCGTTTTGAACGTATCCTGATGAGTTGAAATCCGCGAAAAATTCAGTAAATCTTTGATGAGTTTGGACATTCGCTCAGCGGAGTGCGAGATTTTGCCCATAAACAGGAGGCTGTCCGAATCGAACAAGTTGCCATATCGATCGGTAATCAGATTGGCAAACGACTGAATCTTACGCAGGGGCTCCTGCAAATCGTGGCTGGCCACAAAAGCAAAGCGCTCCAGTTCCTGGTTCGAGGATTCCAGTTGTCGAATTTGTCCTTTCAATTGATCTTCGTATTCGTGCAGTTGATCTTCGTTTTTCTGTCGTCGCGCCAATTCTTCTTCAAGCATTCGATACGAAAGCGCCAGGACAAGAAACGTCATCATCGACAGGCCGAAAATAAGTATGAGCGTATTGCGAAACGAACGTTCGGCCTGTCGGTATCGAACGCCCATTAGGGTCTGCTCCGTATCAACCATCAATGCAACGTGCCGCCGGAGCAAGTCCATGCGGTGCTTACTTTCCGCACTGATCGCCAGATTTTTGGCACTGGCAACTTTAACCCCCAGCCGAACCTGAGTTACGGCGAGTTTATCGCTGATGAGTTTCTCCAGTAAAACCCGGCGCTGAATCTGCACTTTATTATCAACAATAAGCGCCCGTAATTGGCGTATTTTCTCTGGCAACAAACGTAGCGCTGTCCGATAGGGCTCCAGATACGTAGTGTCGTTGGTGATAACGTAGCCACGGGAGCCTGTCTCGGCATCTTTAATGAGGGAAAGGGTATTTTCAAGAGCACCTGTCACCTGATACGTACGCCGAATCAACTCCATATCTTCGCCATACCGATTGTAGCTATAAAACGATATGGCAAAACCCGACGCAATCAGCACCATAGCGATAATGAAACTCAACGCAATGCGTCGGCTCATTAGTCTGGGAGCAAATCGATTGGGAATTCGCATAACGTTAAATAACTTACTCTATCACAAAGATAGAAAAAGAACAGGTAAATGCCGGAAATGCTACGACCAACCAAAGTTGGAATCAGTTACATTATAATGTTTCGACGACCAGATTATGGTTCGTATAGATACATACATCAGCCGCAATATGCAGGCTTTCCCGTACCATTTCTTCGGCTGAAAGGCTAGCCGCGTGTTTCTTTAAAGCCAATGCCGCCGACTGGGCGTACATGCCTCCAGAGCCGATAGCGGCCACATCTGCATCCGGTTCGATCACATCACCAGTACCGGATACCAGCAATAAATCGTCTTTAGACGCGACAATCAGCATCGCTTCGAGTTTGCGGAGGTACCGATCGGTGCGCCAGTCTTTGGCCAGTTCGATGGCCGCCCGTTTGAGGTTACCACCGTAGGCGTTGAGTTTTTCTTCGAAGCGTTCGATCAGCGTAAAGGCGTCGGCGGTGGAGCCAGCGAAGCCCGCCAGTACTTTACCGCCCATCAGAACGCGCACTTTACGAACATTACTTTTAGCGACTGTATTTCCCATGGTAGCCTGACCATCGGCACCGAGTGCTACGTGGCCATTGTGCCGGATACCAACTACGGTAGTTGCGTGAATTTTAGGTTGCATGAACTTGTGTTTATTGGAGGACATAACGTACAGATAGCTGTTTAGGGTTCAAAAGCCAGGAGCCTTGTGCCAGGAGCATGGCCATCCGAGTAAACTTATTACACCACGCTCCGTCCTTCATGCCCTATGCGCCTTGCCCCTCCGCAAATGGAATCGGCCGGTTCACGCTTTCCTCGAGGGATATAAACGTTTCAGTACGTTGAATACCACTCACTTTCTGAATTTTATCGTGTAATACTTCGCGCAGGTGCTGGGTATCGCGGCAAACGATCTTGGCAAAAATGCTATAAATTCCTGTCGTATAGTGCACGTTGACGACCTCAGGGATTTTCTCTAATTGTTTGGAAACTTCTTCGTAAAGAGAGCTTTTATCTAAATATATACCCAGGAACGCGCTGATATCCCAGCCAAGCTTTGCGTGGTCGATAACCAGTTGAGAACCGCGAACGATGCCCATCTGCTTCATTTTATTCATCCTGACGTGAACCGTCCCCCCCGACACGAAGATGCGCTTGCCAATTTCGGTATACGCCATATTCGCATCCTGCATTAGTAAACTCAGTATTTTCAGATCGGTATTATCAATTTCTAAATTTTTTTCGATCATTTTAAGCCTATTTTTGATGAGTGTCAACAAAAGTATCTATATTTTAAATAGATTGTAAATTTCAGGAAATTTTTATGTGAAATTTGTAATGAATTTTCACTTGTATTACCTTTGTAAAGTCAAGTTGATCGAGCGGGGTCACACGCCGGTCTTCTTGATATTTGTTTCCTCACACTGTAGGATGTCGAAATTGGCAGACGTGCCCTCCTGTCTCGGGGGTGGTGATAAAGGATAAACGCAGCATAATGCCGCCCTCGTGGCGACTGGGGTTGACCACCAGAGTTGTACTGTAGCTAACTGCACCGTGGGCGGTTCGAGTCCCCCTCCTACAGCATTATATCGCGTTGGCGATCTGATTTTTAGTTTGTTGATGAAGTGTAATTGAACACGCCGGCTCGCTGAGTCCGGCGTTTGTTTTTTTCAGCCCATCCTGTATCTAACTCAAGGCCGGACTTTTTTGCGTATTTTTGTCGCTTAATTCAAAAGACATCCCCGTCGTAACGACGATACGATATTCCAACGTGAAACACATTCGTAATTTTTGCATTATTGCCCACATTGATCACGGCAAAAGTACGTTAGCCGACCGACTTCTAGAATTTACCAAAACGGTAGGGGCCCGCGACATGCAGGCGCAGTTGCTGGACGACATGGACCTGGAGCGCGAGCGCGGAATCACGATCAAGAGCCACGCGATCCAGATGACGTTTCCCTACAAAGGAGAGCTCTATACGCTCAATCTGATCGACACCCCTGGTCACGTCGATTTTTCTTACGAAGTGTCACGTTCCATTGCGGCCTGCGAAGGGGCTTTACTCCTTGTCGATGCGTCGCAGGGTATTGAAGCCCAAACTATTTCGAATCTCTATCTGGCGATGAATAATGATCTGGTCATTATTCCGGTGCTGAATAAGATTGATCTACCAGGGGCGATGCCAGAGGAGGTTAAGGACGAAATGGTTGACCTGATCGGTTGCGAACGCGACGACATTATTCCGGCCAGCGGTAAGGAAGGTATTGGCGTACCCGAAATTCTGGCGGCTATCGTCGAGCGGATTCCGGCGCCACAAGGCGAACCCGACGGCGCCTTGCAGGCCCTCATTTTCGACTCACATTTCAATTCCTATCGGGGAATCGAGGTTATCTTCCGGGTTAAGAACGGCCGTATCCGCAAGGGTGACAAGGTAAAGTTCATGAACACCGGCAAAGAATATAATGCCGATGAGGTGGGCACATTGGGCCTGGTGCAGGTGCCGCGCGACGTGATTGAGTGTGGTGACGTAGGGTACTTGATTTCGGGCATTAAAGTGGCCAAAGAAGTTAAGGTTGGTGATACGATCACGCAGTTTGACCGACCGGCCAAAGAAGCCATTCAGGGATTTTCGGAAGTGAAGCCCATGGTATTCGCCGGTATCTACCCCGTCGAAACCAGCGAATTCGAAGATCTTCGCGAGGCAATGGAAAAACTTCAGCTCAATGATGCGGCTCTCGTTTGGGAACCCGAAACATCGGCGGCTTTAGGATTCGGATTCCGGTGCGGCTTCCTGGGTATGCTGCATATGGAAATTGTCCAGGAACGTCTGGAACGCGAGTTTGATATGACGGTGATCACAACGGTCCCATCGGTGCGGTTCGAAGTCATGACAACCAAAGGCGTAAATCTGCAGGTATCCGCGCCAGCCGAAATGCCAGACCCCAACTTGATCGACTGGATTGAGGAGCCATTCATCAAAGCGCAGATCATCACTAAAGCCGATTACGTTGGTGCCATCATTGGCCTGTGCATGGACAAACGAAGTCTGCTCAAGAATCAGATCTACCTGACTCAGGATCGGGTGGAATTGCAGTTCGAGATGCCACTGGCTGAAGTCGTGTTCGACTTTTTCGACAAACTCAAAACCATCTCACGCGGCTATGCCTCGCTCGATTATGAATTCATTGATAACCGAGAGTCGAACATGGTGAAGTTAGACGTATTGCTCAACGGCGAACCTGTGGATGCTCTTTCCGCTATCGTTCACCGCGACAAAGCGTATGAGTGGGGCAAAAAACTATGCGAAAAGCTTCGCGAATTAATACCCCGGCAACAGTTCGAAATCGCGATTCAGGCGGCCATTGGTCAGAAAATTATTGCCAGAGAAACCCTGAGCGCCCTCCGGAAAGACGTACTGGCCAAGTGTTATGGCGGTGATATTTCCCGAAAACGCAAACTGCTAGAAAAACAGAAGAAAGGGAAGAAGCGAATGCGCCAGGTAGGCAATGTCGAAATCCCGCAGGCGGCCTTTATGGCGGTGCTGAAGATCAATTGATAGAGAAGCCAATCTGGAAACGGATTGGCTTTTTTGCTTTTAGGCTTGTCAGGTAGGCGCGGGGAATAGGCTGCTCATAGAATAAATTTTATTGAATAAATAGTACTTTAACTGCTTTTACACTACTTTTCGGTAATCTGGCCAAGTGATTCATACTGATTATACCACAAGCGATACGCTTACATAATCATTGAAGCAAAATCTTTTTTTTTAACTAAAAACAAAGTGAGTTTATGAATTTGTACGACAAAGTATTCACTAATAATAAAGAATGGGTGCAGAAACAACTGCAAATTGACCCTACCTATTTCTCAGGCATGGCTAAAGGCCAAACGCCTGAATTTCTTTACATTGGTTGTTCGGATAGTCGGGTAGCGCCAGACGCTTTTATGGGCGTTAAGCCAGGGGACGTGTTCATCCATCGTAACATTGCCAATCTGGTACCCAACAACGACATTAGCTCGCTGGCGGTGTTGCAGTACGCTGTTGAGAATTTACAGGTTAAACACGTCATCGTTTGCGGACATTACGGCTGCGGGGGCGTCAAAGCAGCTACTACCCACGATGACTTTGGCTATATGAACACCTGGCTACGTAACATCCAGGACGTATATCGCATGTATCGTGACGAGCTTGATGCCCTCGAAGATCCCGAAGCCAGACATCGGCGGCTGGTTGAGTTAAATGTACGGGAGCAGTGTATGAACGTGATGAAGCTGTCATTCGTCCAGAAGCGTTTGTTTGATAGTCAGGACATCAAGGTGCATGGGTGGGTATACGACCTTGGTGATGGACAACTCAAAGACATGCAGGTTACGGTCGACGACCTAAAGCCAAACCTGGATATTTATCGGTTCAAGAATGTCAAAGCCGCACAGTAGACGTAGCAGATAGGTGTTCTCCCTATCAATAATAACGGTGATTTGAATTCTTTTACTTCCACCCGGCGATTGAAGGTAATCGACCGGGTGGTTATTAGAAAAACCTTTCACTTACTGATAAGCCTGACAAGGACTTAGCTTTGCCTGTCAGCCTAATAACCGTATTTCTCGATAGACTAATAGATAACAGGCTGATAATCATTTTTTTATATTTTTCTTGGAATTCCAGAACCGACTATTCACCTTTGCCCATTAATTAACAAGATTAGTCGGGACCTCACCCGCCAAGACCACCATGAAGGCTTTTCAACACACAGCTTATACTGTTTTAAACATTGACGAATCTCTTTTACGGGAAATAGTCATGTGCGATGTATCGTTCGCCTTCGGTTGTTGCTGTTACTAGATCCCTGGCTCAGCCATTCGAGCATTATACCCCTAATTCATTTTCTTTTAATTCAGTTGCAGAAGTAAATGATTTAATCAATACTCATTTATCCTACTTATTCTACAGATTAAAATAATATTTCAAATTTTACCCATTAACTCGTGAAACTGAAATCATTATGAACACTTTAAACGCGACTGCTCATGCCGATTTCAATGGGCTCATTGCCAGTGTAACGTATCAAATCGCGGGTTTCGACCGGGTGAATTTTGTTAGCGACATTGCCAATACAGTCCCTCAGGATGGCAGTTACACGATCCGGGCGCTCTCCTTTGAAGCTGATGGTTTGCAGGCAAACGGATTATTGACAGTTCAGATGCGGGAAGATCAACGGCTGACAGGTAGGCTCGTACAGCGGTTACAGTCGGTGCGGGGCATCGTGAGTGTGCGGGAAATCCGGTAAGAAAGTTCATTAATCACCCATCTACAGACCAGCGGCAACTAGTCTGTAGATCAATAAAAAAGCCGAAACGGCGGCAACCGTTCCGGCTGGCTAATACAAGGCTCTAGTAACCGAAGCGTCGGACCGGCCTCATTTTTCACATAACCAAGACAAAGTAATGCAAAAACTTTTATTTGCGGGAGTAGTCTGGCTACTCTCTTGCGGAGGATTGCTGGCACAATCCTCCGGAACACGACTATCGGGCACCGTTCGGACCGATAATGACGAACCACTGCCGGGCGCAAACGTGGTATTAAAAAATCAAACAAAAGGGGCATCGACCGATGCAAATGGGCAATTTAGCATTGATGCACACCAAGGCGATGAATTAGTAATCTCGGCCATTGGCTACCAAACTACGCAGGTAAAAGTCGGGGCAAAAACTACACTGGATATTTTCCTAGGCGAGTCGGCCTCGCAATTGAATGAGGTTGTCGTGGTTGGCTACGGCACACAGGATCGCAAAAATCTGGTCGGTTCGGTGAGCCAGGTCAATGCCGACGAAATCAAAAACCGGCCTGTAGCCAGCTTCGACCAGCAATTGCAGGGTCGGGCGGCTGGTGTGCAGGTGGCGGCCAACACGGGCGTACCAGGCGACGGTATTTTCTTTCGCATCCGGGGTACTACGTCCATCAACGCCAGCAATGATCCTTTGTACGTCGTGGATGGCGTGTTCGTCAACAATCAGTCGTTGCAAAAAATCACGACGCAGGGACAATCCAACAACCCGCTGGCCGACATCAACCCCGCCGACATCGAATCCATTTCGATCCTGAAAGATGCCGAAGCCACGGCGATCTACGGGGCGCGGGCTGCGAATGGGGTGGTGCTGATTACGACCAAACGAGGGTCATACAATAGTAAGACAAAAGTGCAGCTCAACGCATCCGTCGGGCAGGCATGGGCACCCAAACTCTGGGATCTGGTCACCGGCCCCGAACACGCGACGATCATCAATGAGGCTTGGATAAACGACGGCAAGCCAGCCGCAACGCGCCCTTTCCGGCCAGTTTCGGAAGGTGGGCGAGGCCTGCCCGAAGAGCAACAAACCTACGACCGTCTGCACGATATTTTCCGAACCGGTACGTTGCAGAACTACGACCTCTCCGTATCGGGTGGAACCAAGCAGACCCGCTTCTATCTGGGTGGCGGTTATACAAGCCAGCAAGCCACGCTACGTACCAATGACTTCTCGCGAGCCAGTTTTAAACTTAATCTGGATCAGGACATTACCGATAAAATCCGGATCGGCACCAGCAACATTTTCTCGCAGTCGAATCGCACCAATGCCCGCGTTGGCGACGGGCCGCAGGGAGGAATTTTGCAGGCGGCTCTGCATACACCTACCTATCTACCTAAATTCAATACAGACGGTACGTATGCCAAGTGGGCTGGCTTCGACAATCTGGACGTGCTGATCAACAATACGGATATGCACTCGACCAGCACGCGCTACATCGGTAACATCTTTGGGGAGTACGACATTATCAGCGGCCTTAAACTCCGCAGTAGCTGGAGTATTGACTACAACGATTACAACGAATATGAATATTGGAACACGCTGACCAACCGGGGCAGTGCCAGCAAAGGGCTAGCGACGTCCAGTATCAGCAAGAATACGATCTGGATCAATGAGCAGACCTTATCGTACCGCAAAACGTTTGGTACCCGACATAATTTCGGTGCTTTGGTAGGCAATACGTTCCAGGGCAACGTAGCGACGCAAACGCTCGCGCAGGGTACCAACTTCCCCTCAGATGCCTTCAAGCAGATTGCGTCAGCGTCAGTTACGACGTCCTCATCAACCAGTAACCGCTACAATCTGGTCTCGTTTTTCGGGCGCGTCGATTACAATTTTGACAAGAAATACTTCTTCGAGGCCAGCCTGCGGGCCGATGCTTCCTCAAAATTTGCGGTTGGTCACCGCTGGGGGTATTTCCCGTCGGCGGGGGTGGCCTGGCAACTCAAGCAGGAGAACTTCCTGCGCGATGTTAGCTTCCTGAATGATTTAAAAATTCGGGCCAGCGTCGGTTGGACGGGCAACCAGAATGGCATCGACAACTACGCATCGCGCGGCTTATGGGGCGGTGGATACAATTATCTGGACAATCCCGGTACGGTCCCCGTGCAGTTGGCAAACCCTGAACTAAAATGGGAAACGACTCGCCAAACCAACGTAGGCTTGAACGTTGGTTTATTTAACAACCGCATTGGACTGGAAGTCAACGCCTATTCGAAGTATACCTACGATCTGCTGCTTCAGGTGCCGCTGGCACAAAGTTCCGGCTTTGCCAGCATCTACCAGAATAACGGTGAAACCAGTAACCGTGGCCTTGAGTTTGCCATCAATTCGCAGAACATAAACAAAGGCGGATTCCAGTGGAATACGAGCTTTAACATTGCCGGCAACGTCAACCGGGTTGAAAAACTCTCGATTCCTGTCGATGCCAGTTATGCCACTGAACGCATGGCCCAGGGCTATCCGTTCCACTCGTTTTATGTGTACAAACAGCTCTATGTCGATCCCAAAACGGGCAATGCGGTTTATGAAGACGTGAACAAGGACGGTCAAATCACGGTGGCCGACAAGCAATTTTATGGGAGCGCGTTGCCAAAATTCTTCGGCGGATTCAACAACACGTTTGCCTACAAAGGTTTCGACCTGTCGGTGTTCTTCAATTTCAGCTCGGGCAGCAAAGTGTTCAACAACAACCGCTTCTTCCTGGAGTCGGGTGGTACGCGCGATGACCGGCGGGCTATCAACAAAAATCAGTTGAACCGCTGGCAGAAAGAAGGCGACATTACGGATGTGCCCCGCGTCACGACGATTGGGAATAATTACAACCTGAGTCCAACAAGTCGTTTTGTGGAGGATGGCTCGTTCCTGCGGCTGAACTCGGTTGTTTTCGGTTATAGTATTCCCAAATCGGCCCTTCGCAAACTGGGCATCGCATCGGCGCGGGTGTATTACAGCGGCTCGAATCTGTGGTTATTGAGCAATTATCAGGGGCCGGACCCCGAAGTAAACGTAACGGGTAACCCTACTACACAAGGGTACGATCTGGGTACGCCCCCCCAGCCCCGCACGGCTCAGTTTGGCCTGAACCTGACTTTCTGATTTACTCCTCACTACGGATTATTGAACACATCGGACCGCTACTTAGCATTCCTTATGAAAAAGAATTTCAAACTACTACCTATTATACTCCTGCTCACGGGTTGCCAGAGTTTTCTGGATGTGCAGCCTGAGTTGCAGGTCGATGAATCACAGGCTATTACGAATGCCAGTACAGCGGAGGCCGCCGTCAATGGCTTATACAATCGACTGGGAAGTGATAGCTATTATGGCTCCAATTTCCCGGCCATATCCTACCTATCAGGTGGTGATATTCAGTGGACGGGCTCCCAGTCGGACCCGCAACAGATTACCGCCCGCAAATTAACCGCTGATAATGGCTACGTTAGTTCGGCCTGGAGTGCCATCTATAAAACGATTCTGGAAGCCAATTACCTGCTGGAAACCGTACCAGCGTTATCCGATCCGCAACTGACGGCTGATCGGAAAAACCAGATTCAGGGGGAAGCCTATGCGCTTCGCGCCCTATCGTATTTTGATCTGGCGCGCGGCTGGGGTGGAGTGCAACTAATTCTGAAAGCAACCCATACCCCATCCGACAATACCGGCATTACACGTAGCAGTCTGGATGCCACGTATGCGCAGGTGCTGAAAGACCTGACTGCCGCCGAACCCCTGCTAGGCACCACCACCAACCGGAACAGAGTCACCCGAAAGACCATCTGGGCGCTGCGGGCGCGGTATCATTTGTATCGGCAGGAATGGGAACAGGCCGAAACCTACGCCAGCAAACTCATCGACGATGCCGCCAGCTACAAGCTGGCGAAACCCTACAGCGCCTTCTTTGCCAACAATGCCGTGGCTACAACGGAATCGGTTTTTGAAATTGCGTACACGAACTCATTCAAAAATGGCCACTACAACTGGTGGTTACCGCCAGCGCTGAGCGGACGTCGTGAGTGGGCGCCCAACGACAAGCTCGTTGCGTTACTGAACGACCCGACGGTGGGTGGAAATCGCTCCGAGCTGATCGCGAAGACGGTACCTCCGGGCAATCTGTGGTATGGAAAACTGTACTACCGAACGCCACTCGGCACCGATCCAGCCTACGTAATACGTATCGCCGAACTGTATTTGATTCGGGCGGAGGCACGTGCTCAACTGGGGAAAACAACAACGGCTCTTGCCGACCTGAATGCCGTTCGTGATCGGGCTGGCGTGTCGCTGTCACAGGCATCTACCAAAGAGGCCTTGCTACTGGCTATTGAAAACGAGCGACAGGTTGAGTTTCCATTTGAAGCCGATCGCTGGTTTAATCTGGTTCGTACGGGTCGGGTGGCCGCTGTATTGGGCATCACGGATGTGAATAAATATGTACTCCCTATTCCGAACAGCGAAATTTTAGCAGACAAAGCACTGACACAAAATCCAGGCTATTGACATAACTTAGTACCAGTCAGGCAACAACCGTCTGATTGCACGAAAATCAAACTACTTAAATGAAAAAGCAATTCTTTCTCCCCATCCTCTTTTTATCGCTAATTACCGGGTTAGCGAATGCACAAACCAAGACGGTAGGCCCCGAAAAAGGTGCCCTGATTATTGTAGGCGGTGGCGCTATGGGGCCAGAACTGTGGGGCCGTTTTGTGGAACTGGCCGGAGGACCCGCCAATGCAAACATTATCATAATTCCAACGGCGGGTGAAGACTCCTCGGCCAGCAGCGCCCCTCGTGAAAAAGAGAAACTGGTCAGTCTGGGCGTCAAAAACATTACGATCCTGCATACGCGTGATCCCAAAGTCGCCAACCAGGAATCGTTCGTGGCACCGATCCGGAAAGCCACAGGCATTTGGTTCGTGGGTGGTCGGCACTGGCGACTGGCCGATTCGTACCTAAACACACTGGCACACAAGGAATTCAATGCAGTACTTAGCCGGGGTGGCGTCATTGGCGGTACGTCGGCGGGGGCCACCATTCAGGGTTCCTTCATGGTTCGGGGCGATACTAAAGGCAACTCAATCATGGTCGGCGATCATACGCAGGGGCTTGATTTCATTCATAACGTAACGATTGACCAGCACTTTTTGCGCAGAAACCGTCAATTCGACCTTATCGACGTCATAAAATCCCGCCCCGAATTGCTCGGCATTGCCATTGACGAAAGCACCGCGATAGTTGTGCAACAAAATACGTTCGAGGTAATCGGCAATTCGTACGTAGCGATTTACGAAGCCGGGCAGATTGCCAACAATGCAAAATACCCATCCGGCCAAAACAGTACGGGCGGCCCCTTTTACTTCCTTGGCAAAGGCCAAAAGTTTGATTTACAGGCGCGTAAAGTCATACTCACACAGACACCTAGAACAACCGAACTCGCTAAGTAATCGGACTTTTACCATGATTCATCCGTGCCACGGTTATAACCGTGGCACGGATTTCGAAGACTACTTATGATGCCATTTTCCTCAAGAAAGCATCTTTTAATTTTTATTAACCTATAAAATCTATGGATTATATTGATGAAAAATACATCGTAGATAAACCACACATGAAACCCAGTCAAGCGTCATCGGACTGGACAAATACGGAGAAAATCGCCTTTCGATTTTTCTTTATCTATTTCCTTATTCAAGCCGTTCCACTCAACTGGCATTTTTATCGCGACCTTTTCACGATTAATTGGGGACCGCTTTATTACCGCGATTTATTCAATCTGGCGCGTTATGCCCCCTATTTTTTCGGTCCGGACGATATGTTCATCAACTGGGTGATCGTCGCGCTGATTGCACTGGTAGGGACGATTATCTGGACGGTTCGTGCCAAAAAACAAACCGAATATGCGACTCTCTATTACTGGCTACGGGTCGTGCTACGTTACCGACTGGCTATCGGCGTCATTGCCTACGGGTTCATCAAGTTATTTCCCATGCAGGCCCCGCTCCCATCGATCAGCAACCTCAACACGGCCTATGGCGACTTTACGGCCTGGAAATTATTTTCACTCAGTCTGGGCATTGTTCCTTCCTACGAATCCTTTCTTGGACTGGTCGAGATTCTCGGCGGATTATTGTTGCTGAACCGGCGTACGACCACCGTTGGCACGTTGATTATCATTCCGTTTTTGGGTAACATTTTCGTATCCAATCTGGCCTACGAAGGCGGTGAAGCCGTGTATAGTCTTCTGCTTACGAGCTTCGCCTTGTTTTTATTTGCGTTCGATGCCATTCGCTTATTTCGGCTGGTTTCACTTGAAAAGCCCACCGTTCCCAACCGATTCCGGCTCGTGTTGACCGAACGCTGGCAGCGATACGGTCGGCTGGCCCTCAAGAGTGCCTTTATCGTTTTTACGGTTTTTCTATACGGCTACAAAACCTACGCGGCCTATCAGGCCGGAGGGTATCAGTTTCCTCAATCAGCCCGAACGGACGAGCCAATTTTGGCCGGGGCCGCTGGTCTATACAATGTCCAGGAGTTTAGATTAGCTGGCGAGACGATCCCCTACTCGAAAACGGATTCCAAACGCTGGCAGGACGTAGTGTTTGAGAACTGGAACACGATCAGCATTAAATCGAATCGTCCGGTACGGCTAGAAACCACGAATGTCGAGCAGATACTTGCGGATGATGCCAACCGCCGGTATGAGTTATCGGGTTCGGCAGGACGCCATTATTACAGCTATCAGCTTGATTCGGTTCAACACAGACTGACGCTCAAAAATCGCAATCCTGACGAGCAGGAAACGCTGACACTGCACTACGAACGTCCTGACAATAAACACATTATTCTCTCGGGACTGAACGAAACCCGCGATTCGATCTACGTGGCCCTTCAAAAACTGGACAAAAAATACCTGCTGAACGAGGCTGCCAAAGCTGGCCGTCGGGGTACACTCAAACTTTAATTCTGCTGCACGATGACACTCCCTAACATCAATCCCGAACGGCTGGATCTAGGTCTGGTTTCGCCCGAAGAACTAACCGAAAATCAAGTTATACGTGATCAATCTTCTGGAACCTCAACTCGGTCTGCGGAGACACAGACCAACGGAGAAACGCCAAAAAATGCGCCAAATCCCTGGACTGATTTTCAGAAAATTGCCTTCCGGATTGCGTTTATCTTCTTCATCGCCATGTCGATACCAACCAGTGCGGGTTGGTACAAAAACACCTTCTCGCTCGACTGGTTGCACTTGCACTACCGCGATTTGTACGACATCGCCCGCTTTCAACCAAGCCTACTGGGCCGGGGCGTTAGCTGGTGGCCAACGTGGATGGGCTATGGCGAATGGGTATTTATTCTCCTTCTGTCGGCCGTTGGTGGGCTGATCTGGACAGCCGTTATCAAAATTCGGCGGGCCGAACCACGGGACTATAATTTACTCTACTATTGGCTACGGGTCATTGTCCGCTATCGGGCGGGCATTGGCATTATTGGTTTTGGTTTCACCAAGCTGCTACCCACCCAGTTACCTTACCCGTCGCTGGGCTTATTAAACACCAACTTCGGCGATTTGACCGCCCAGAAAATTTACTGGTTATCGGTTGGAATAGTACCCTGGTACGAAGTCTTTGCGGGTGTTGTTGAGGTGCTGGCGGGTGCGCTTCTCTTCTTTCGAGCTACTACATTCTGGGGGTCGGTGCTGCTTTTTGGGGCGCTGGCCGACATTGTGTACGTCAATTTTGCCTACGATGGCGGTGTTCATGGCTACAGTTCCTACTTTGTGCTGCTCGCGGGTTTTCTGCTCATTTACTACGTCCGCGACCTCTACAATCTGCTGATTCGGGAGCAGTTCACGATTCCGACGTATTACTATCCACCGTTTTCCAAAGGCTGGCAGAAGGCAAGTAGAATCGTCCTAAAAGCGGCAACGATTGGCATTTTTTTAGTGCTTTTATTCTGGATTCAATACGTCAATTTTCGCTACGATCCGTATAAACAGCCCGCTCAAAAAGGGGTTCGCGAACTGCGGGGTAACTACAACGTAACGGAGTTCAGGCTGAATAATAAATCAATTCCCTACTCACCCGTGGATTCCGTTCGGTGGCAGGAAGCCACGTTTGAAAACTGGTCGACGCTGACGTTTAAGGTGAACCGTGCGGTGCCACTCGATCTCTCGAACGGGGGCGGCTCACCCATGCGCGACATCAATCGAACCTTTGAGCTGACAGGCGTAGGCGGTGGTCAGGGGGTGTTTTATTACGATGCCGACACGGTAAACAACGTCCTGTATTTACAGGATAAATACAAGCCGTTTTCGGAGCGCGGAGAACGTCTATCGGCCGATTTAGTCTCTGACGCCAGCAGTAAAAAAACGCAAAAGAACCGCCAGGACCGGCAATCTGATGCGTCAGTAGCCAACTGGATTCCAGCCGCTGCACGCGCCAACATCGGTCCTGAATACCCAAAAATTGAGCCCATTGCTCTGACAACCCGTCGTAGTAAAGGCATCAAATCAGAAGCAAAGCAGGAAGACGGGAAGCGTAACCATATGGTTCTGAACTACCAAACAACCGATGGATCGCGGGTCGTGCTGACCGGCATCAACGAAAACAAAGATTCCATTTACGTCGTGCTGGACCGCGTAAACCGTCCTTACGCCCTCTCGAAAAGCACGCTCAATGCCGGAACGTATTGAGGCACTTTACCCCACGGCAGCAACCGACCGTCGTAACCCCGCCCCTGAAAACATGGGAGGAGCTTTTGCTAGTCTGCCTCCCCTTGAACTAAGGGGAGGGGCCGGGGGTGGGGTGAGACAGGCTGCGACAACAAACCATCAATTTACATACAACCACCTACACAAAATGAATACAACCTCTATAACAATTCCGGTACGTAACGTACTGAAAACCCTGCTGTTACTGGCGTTTATTACGTCGCAGGCGTTTGCGCAGAATCGGGTGATAACCGGAACCATTACGGGTAAAGACGATGGCCAGTCTGTTCCCGGCGTCAACATTGTCGTACAGGGAACGAATCAGGGAGCCCAAACCGACGCCAATGGAAAATTCTCGATTCAGGTACCACAGAATGCCAAAAAACTGGTGATATCCGCTATTGGGTTTGTGACACAGGAAATTAGCATCGACAACCAATCCACCCTTAACGTAGCACTCAGTTCCGATACCCGACAACTCAGTGAAGTCATGGTCGTTGGGTATGGCACGCAAACCAAAGCCGAATTTACCGGTTCGGCGGTACGGGTCAACGGCGATGCCATCAAGGAACAGCCGGTCCAGAGCTTCGATCAGGCGTTGCAGGGTCGGGCTGCGGGCGTAAGTATCGCGCAACCCAACGGCGTATTGAACAACCCGCCCGTCATTCGGATTCGGGGCGTAAACTCGATCTCCCTGAGTTCCTACCCGCTGGTCGTGGTTGATGGCATTCCGATCAACACCGGCAATGTATCGGCAAGTACGGCTGTACCAAATAATCCGCTTGGCGACATCAATCCTGCTGATATTGAGTCGATTGACGTATTGAAAGATGCGGCTTCAACTTCTATTTACGGCTCTCGCGCGGCTGCGGGCGTGCTGCTTATCACCACCAAACGAGGCAAAGCGGGCAAACCACGTATCACGTACGAAACTTGGGTGGGTGCGTCGGAAGTGGTTCGTCTGCCGAAACTATTGAATGCCGAACAGTTCATTTCGATCAAGAATGAAGCCGTTTTAAATGCGAAAATCCTGGGAGGAAATGCCAATAATGACAACGTAGCCTCGGCGTTATTTTTCCCCAATACCAATGCGGATGGATCGGCCATAGACACCAGATGGTCTGATTACATCTACCGCACGGGCGTTTCCCAAAGCCATAACATCAGCGTATCGGGCGGCACTCAATCGACAACGTACTATTTTTCAGCTAATTACACCGATCAGAAAGGCTTCCTGGTGGCGAATGAATTTAAACGAAAAGCCGCCCGCTTTAACATCGATCAGGAGGTAACGCCCTGGCTGAAACTGCGGGGAAGTGTTTCCTACAACACCAGCGACAACCAGTCTCCGTATGCGGGTTCACTGCCCGGCTCAAACTTTTTTCTGGTCGGCGCGGCCCGGCTGTCCATAGCGCTTCCGCCCAACGTACCGGCCTACAACGCCGACGGCAGCTACAACATCAGCAAGACGAACCCGAATACTATTGGCATGGGTAATAACCTGGTCGTTAGCAACTTCGGCAATCCGGTGGCTCTGTTAGATCAGAACCGGTTCACGTCTGGAAACGACCGTATCATAGCCAGTTTCGGGGCTACAGCAAAACTGCTGAAGAATCTGGACTTTGCGACGACCTACGCCATCGACCGGCTACGTACGGACAATGTTAGCTTCAATAGTGCCATTCAGGGCGACGGCTACTCGACCAAAGGGTCGGTAACCAATGTTTCGGCCATTCGGGATAACTGGAACTGGACCAATACACTTTCCTACAAAGAGACATTTACCACCAAACATGCGGTGTCGGTGCTGGCGGGCTATGATGTTCAAAAGTTCAATAACTCAGCCTGGGGCGCCACCCGCACACAAACCGCCGACCCATTTTTCACCAATTATCAGGGCAACTGGGGCGCTATCACAGCCTCAGGCAATGACCTGAGTGAGCGGGCTTACCTGTCATTCTTCTCCCGGCTGAACTACGACCTTAATAAAAAATACTTCGTAACGGTCAATTTCCGACGGGATGGTAATTCAGCGCTCGGAGCGGGCAAAAAATACGGCAATTTCGGGGGTGTATCGGGCGGCTGGGCGCTGGGTGAAGAGCCTTTTTACAAGAACTCCCGGCTTGCGTCGACCCTCACCAACATCAAACTCCGGGCGAGTTGGGGCCGCGTTGGGAATGGTAACCTGAGCGATTCATACAGCTCGCTGGAGTTGTACAGCGGTTCGCTGTATGGCAACGCACCAACCTGGGCAATTTCGCAGGCGGGCAATCAGAATCTGGGTTGGGAAACCAGTGAGCAAACCAACGTCGGGGCCGATCTGGGCTTCCTGAACGACCGGATTCAGGTGGACGTCACGTACTTCAACAACAATGTAAATGGCCTGATTCTCAGCGCACCACAAGCCGTATCGAAAGGTATTCCCGGCAATTCAATTCTGGGCAACGTTGGGTCGATGTACAATCGAGGTATCGAGCTGGGTATCAATGCAACGATTCTGCGCAAAGGTAATTTTTCGTGGAATGCGGCCTTCAACTACACCAATCTGAACAACAAAGTAACGGCGCTGGCCGACGGAAATACCGACATTGTGGGTACGACACACGTATCGTACGAAACCACAAACGTTACCCGCGTCGGCTATTCGGTGGGCAGTCTGTATGGCGCTAAAACAGCGGGTGTTAACCCCGATAATGGGCGCCGGATTTTCATTAATGGCAAAGGTGAGAAAGTGCAGTATAGCCAGGTAGTGGCACCCGGCGAAAGTCAGTGGACGTATCTGGATGGTAAAACAGCCGCTGCCATTACCGGTGCCGATTATTATCTGATTGGCAACGCCCTGCCCAGGTGGTACGGTGGTCTGGTCAATACTATCAAGTACAAAAACTTTGATCTGAGTGTTAATCTGACCTATTCGGGCGGTAATCTGGTTATGAACGGCACCCGCGCGACGCTACTCGACCAACGAGCCTACAACAACTCGACCGAAGTATTGACCCGCTGGCAAAAACCGGGCGACATCACGGACGTACCGCGACTGATTTACAATGATCAGCTATCGACCGGATCATCGTTTCCGGTATCGACCAACGCCGAAAAAGCCGATTTCCTACGGTTGCAAAACGCATCGATTGGCTACCGGCTGCCTACTACGTTGTTCAGCAAAATCGGACTCAGTTCGGTTCGGGTGTACGCGCAGGGGTCCAATCTCTTTTTGATCACGCCCTACTCCGGCACCGATCCTGAGTCGTCGGTGAACGGTAATTCAAACACGACACCCGGCATTGAAAAGAACTCCGTTGGCCAGGCCCGAACCATTACGTTCGGTCTTAATGTAGGGTTTTAATCATAATTCCGCATTCGCAAAGCCCATCCAACGATCCTCGAAATCATAAAAAATTACAGCATGAAACCATCTAATTCGTCTATACCAGTACGTCGGTTTGGCCATTTTCTCGGTCTGAGCCTGTTTCTATCGCTATTCGCCTGCAACGATACCGAATTGCTAAATCCCACGCCCGAAACATCCGTGAGTGGTACGAATGCATTCGACACCCCCGACCGGATTCTGGGTCTGGTGAATGGCGTTTATAAAGCCGTCAAGAATGCCAATTTTTACGGAGGCAACTACTACACCTATTCGGAAGCGCGCGGGGAAGAATTCATCAACCGGACGAGCAATACGTTCACGGCCTACGAAGCCTGGAATCAGACGCTGAACTCCGGGTCGAACTTCGTGGCTGGCTTTTGGGCCGCCGGTTATGCCGCCATCAACAACGCAAACATCCTGATTAAAGGGCTGGCCGACAATCCGGGGAAGGTCGACGCTACGTTGGCCAGGCAGTATACGGCCGAAGCGAAATTCCTGCGGGCGCTTAGTTATTACAGCCTCGTAACGCTCTACGCCCGGCCTTTCAACGAGAACAAAGGGGCTTCGCCGGGTTTGCCACTACGTCTACAGGCCGAAACCACAACGGCAAATAACGACCTGAAACGGAGCACCGTCGCCGACGTGTATACCCAGATTTTGAAAGATCTGAACGAAGCAGAGGCCGACCTTCCGCTTGCATATTCGAGCGCGTTGCTCAACACGACGCGGGCGCACCGAAACACGGCAATTGCCCTAAAAACCCGTGTGTATTTGAACAGCGGTAACTGGGCAAAAGTAATTGAGGAAGCGAAGAAAATTGTCTCGACAAGTGCGCCCTATTCGGCGGCTACGGGTGTGAATCACAAGCTACAGAACATCGTCGAGATTTTCACGACCAACTACACAAGCACCGAGTCGATTCTGTCGGTGCCAATGACCGAGCTGGACAACGTGGGTGGGCAGTCGTCTTTCCCGTACGTGTTCAACGCCAATTCGGAATACAACTTGAATCCAACGGGCATTTGGGGCGATCCGGAATGGAAATCGACCGATTTGAGACGGACATTTGCGCGCACGGCATCGGGGGTGCAATTCCTGACAAAATACAATAAGCCATCGCCGTTTCTGGATTATCTGCCCATTCTCCGCTACTCGGAAGTGTTGTTGAATTATGCCGAAGCCGCAGCCCAAACGGGCGATTTGCCAACCGCCATCAACCTGCTGAAAGCCGTTCGAAATCGGTCGGATGCCAGTTATGCGTTTCCGGCAACCGCTACCGGCACACAGGCCGCCCTGATCAACACCATTCTGAATGAGCGACGCATCGAATTGCTCGGCGAGGGGTTCCGATCCAATGATCTGCTCCGTAATCTGCTGCCGCTACCCGCCAAATCGAGCAGTTCCAACAGTGCACCCGCCGTGTTGCCGTCGCAGGCCAACTACATTTTTCCACTGCCGAATACGGAGATCACGACCAATAAATTACTGCTGAGCTAGTTCTGCCTGAATTCTATTGATTTTGTAGATTCTTCCTACTATGAAACTTCACCTTTTAGTATTCTGTCTGATCGCCTGTAGTGCCCTGGGGCAGCGTGTCCGGCAAGGGGAGCACCAGCACGAAGCGCACGATGGCGAGAGCCACGATCACCTGAACCATATCCAGGATTATCGAAAGGAAACGGTTTTCGTGCACAATCTGCCCTCCCCCGAATTAATCCCCGGAATCGGTACGTCCGAGCTGCAAATCAAGACGACATCACCGCAGACACAGCGTTTCTTTAGCCAGGGGGTATCACTCTTGCATTGCTTCTGGGATTTCGAAGCGTATCGCGCGTTCAAAGAAGCCATCCGGCACGACTCAACGGCAATCATGCCGTATTGGGGGTTATACAGTGCCATTGGGGCTATTGAAGGCACCGATTTTGAGGCCGACAAAAAACTGGCGATCAGAAAATTAAAAGCCCTGAAAAACACAGCGTCTGACCACGAAAAACTGTACGCTGAAGGCATTTTACTACGTGATGCCGATAGCGAAAACGGGAAATCGGGTTACCAGAAAAAACTTGAACTGATCATTTACAAATGCCCCGAAGATGTCGACGCCAAGCTGTTTCTGGCCCTGAGCAAAATGAGCGGTTACGATGCCAGCATGAATCCGCGCGACGGTCAGCTCTACGCCGAGTATCTGCTACGTGATCTGCTGAAAACCCATCCCACTAATGCCGCTGTGCATCACTACTGGATTCATTTGATGGAAAACTGCTGCCCGGAACAGGCGCTGAAAAGTTCAGAACTCCTACCGAAGCTGGCCCCGGCGTCGGGGCACATGGTTCATATGCCCGGTCATATCTATTACAAAGTGGGCGACTACAAAAAAGCCTATGACGCCTTTAGGGCCTCGCTGGCAGTGGATTCGGCCTATATGAAGAAGCAGCACATTCCGGAGGTAGATGCCTGGAACTACATCCACAACATCAATTATCTGCTCTCCAACTGTGCCGAAGATGGTCGGTATGCGACGGCGTTATACTACGCCGAGAAGTTGAAAAACATGCCTGCCACCAAAGAGCGGAAGCAGAAATACGAAGGCCGGTTTTTCTATCAGGGTGTCATTGCACCCGCCAAAATGGAATTATGCTTCGGGTTTTATGACAAAGCGGCCGCTCGGTTGGCGGCTATTCAACTGGACAAAGACAGCCTGTACTCGACAAAAGCGATGGCTTACAAAGAGGGGCTTTTCTATTTCGCTTCCGGCATGGACGCCGTCCGTAAAAACAAGCTGGCAGAGGCTAAAAAACAGGCCGATGCGCTCGACGCGTCCCTCTGGCGAAACAGCAATCAGCTGTCATCGGACGAGGTGATTTCGACCCGACGAATTAGCGACTTAAACGTAGCCTCGCTGGAGTTACAGGGCGTTATCAAAAGCGCCGAGAATAAGTACACCGAAGCAATTGCCCTGCTAGAAAAAGCGAAGCAAAAGGAGGATGAACTCGGCTATAGTGAACCCCCAACCTATGCCCGTCCGGCGTTGATTAGCCTGGCCGAAGCCCATTTAAAAGCGGGAAAGTATGATAAGGCAATTGCAGCCTATAACGCCCTGCTGGAACGACATCCCAATTCGGCCAATGCTTACTGGGGACTGTATACAGTCTACAAACAAAAAGGTGATCTGACCAAAGCTAATGACTACGCAACCCGCGTCATGGCGATAGCCCAACACGGAGATAAAGACTTGTTTCCTCTGTAGTAAAAAATTTATCAAACACAGAGGCACAAAGACCACAGAGTTTCAACTAGCTGATTTCTAATTATATAAACCTCTGTGTTCTCTGTGGCTCTGTGTTCAAAAACTTTTAGTGAATAAACAAAATCGTTTCAACTAGTTAAACATAAGCTCATGAAAATGCACTCAAACTACTGGTTCTTCCTCATTTTGTTCAGCTCCGTGCTGGCCTTTAAATCAGACAGTGGATATGAGGAGGAAATCAAAAGCTGGCATGAGAAACGAGTGGAAGCCTTGAAGAAAGAAGACGGCTGGCTTAATCTGGCAGGTCTGTTCTGGCTGAATGAGGGGGTCAATACGTTCGGAGGTAGTGACAAAAATAGTATTGTGTTTCCATCGGATCACAGCGATGCCCAACTAGGAAAATTCATTCTGAATAAGGGCAAAGTCACCTTGGAAACCAGTACCGGAGCGCCGGTTTTTGAAGGAGATAAACCGGTAACGAAGCTCGATATTTTCCCCTATACCGGGAAACCGATCGTGCTTAAACATAAATCGTTACGCTGGTTTGTCATTCAGCGGGGCGATAAATATGCTATTCGTCTGCGCGATCTGGAAAGCCCGTATTTGAAAGAGTTCAAGGGAATTGAGACGTATCCGATCAGCACCGACTGGCGGATTAAAGCTAAATTCGTCCCGACGGCTGGCAAAAAAATCGCAATTACGGACATCACGGGGCGCGTGAGTGAGCAGGATTCTCCCGGCAGATTGTTGTTTACCGTGAATGGCAAGGAATACAGCCTGGATGCTACCGGCACCGTTGAGCACCTGCATTTCGTTTTCGCCGATCAGACCAACAAACACGAAACCTATGGCGGTGGCCGATTCCTGGATGCGCCCGGCCCAGACGCTGACGGATATACGCATCTGGATTTTAACAAAGCTACAAATCCGCCCTGTGCTTTTACGCCTTATGCTACGTGCCCAACACCACCCAAAGAGAATAAACTGGCCGTGGTCATTGCCGCTGGTGAAAAACGGTATGGCGATCATTAAGAGGGTGTTTATGATGATATGAATTTGGGATTTGAGTCACACACAGCAGGTTTGTTTTGGCCCATTAGGGCCTTAACAGCATAGCGTCGGTAGAATTTGTTGCTAAAATGATTCTTAGCGTGCCGTAGGTACGCAACTAGGTTATTGTTGCGTACCTACGGCACGCCAAAACGATGGTAAAAATGGGGGTTCTCCTACCGACGCTACGCTGTTGTGGCCCTAGCGGGCCGTAAACCAATACAGAAACAAACAAATGAAGAAATCGAGATACGGCATTTGTCTTGTTAGCGCGTTTTTACTGCTAACACTTAATAGCGGTTACCGGGCGAATGGACAGGAGCGATCAACTATAAGCAGAGCTGATACGTTACCCTGGCCCACCAGTTTTGGTCTGGGTCGGCCTGCGACGCAGGCCGACATTGCGCTGCTGGATATCGACGTACGGCCCGATGGCAAAGGACTACCCACCGGATCAGGCACAGTTGTGGCGGGGAAAGCCATTTTTGCCCTGAAATGCGCGGCCTGTCATGGTACAGACGGTAATGGTGGTCCCGGTGGTACGTTGGTGACGACCCTAGCGGCCCAGGGGAAACGGCCTGAAAAAACGATTGGCAATTATTGGCCCTACGCCACTACGGTGTTTGATTACATCCGGCGGGCCATGCCGTTCAACCAGCCGGGCTCGCTCACGAACGAGGAAGTCTACAACCTGACTGCGTTTCTGCTCAATGCCAATCGTATTATCGACGATAAAGCCGTGATCAATGCGCAAACGCTGCCAAAGGTCGTGATGCCTGCCAAAAATTTATTTCTCCCCGACGACCGGCGCGGTGGTCCCGAAATCCGGTAACGATGAAAGCAACAGACAATCAAGAGAATAATACGTCTACATCGGGCAAACTCAGTCGCCGGACGTTGTTGGGTGGAGCCGCAACCGCTGCAGTGGCTGTCGTCCAAACGTCATTTGCGAAAGCCGTGCAGATTGGCATTTCAGAAACTAGTTTTCTGGCCGACGATCCAAGTAAACAACCTGGCGTTCCACCCGGCGAACGGGGTACAAGATCGTTGTTTGAAAAGGTTGTCAAGAAACCGTCCGATATTTCCTCCCGAACACCTCTCCAGGATCTCTACGGTACATTGACGCCATCCGACCTGCATTTTGAGCGGCATCACAACGGCGTCCCAACCATCGATCCAGCCAGACACGAGTTGCTTATTCATGGGATGGTGGAGAAACCAATGGTGTTCAAACTGGCCGATTTAAAGCGTTTTCCATCGGTATCGCGGATTGCGTTTCTGGAATGTTCGGGAAATTTTCGAACCGGAAAAGAAACACTTAGCCCGCAGGATATTTGTGGCCTGACCAGCCAGAGCGAATGGACGGGCGTTAAGCTGTCGACGCTGTTCCGGGAGGTGGGCGTAAAACCGGGCGCGTCCTGGTTTCTGGCCGAAGGGGGCGATGCAGCCGTCATGACACGTAGCGTTCCGGTCAAAAAAGGCTGGGACGACGCCATCATCGCCTATGCCCAAAACGGCGAGGCACTACGTCCCGAGCAGGGCTATCCGGTCCGTTTATTTTTGCCGGGTTGGGAAGGGAATACGTCGGTGAAATGGCTCCGGCGACTCGAATTGTCGGATCAACCCTACATGACCCGCGAAGAAACGTCGAAATATACCGAGCCGATCAAAGACGGAAAGTTCAGGCAGTTCAGTTTCGACATCGACGCCCGGTCGATCATTACGTTCCCGGCCTATTCCAATCCCGTGCAACCGGGCTGGATCGAGATACGGGGGCTGGCCTGGAGTGGCCGCGGAAAAGTGAGCCGGGTTGACGTGAGTACCGATGCGGGCAAAACCTGGCATTCTGCTACGTTACAGGACCCAATTTTAGACAAAGCACACACGGCTTTTCGTTATTTATGGCAGTGGCAAGGTGACGAAACCGAAATTATGAGCCGCGTTACGGATGAAACGGGTTACATTCAACCCACCATTGGTCAGTTGCTCGAAGCGCGTGGCCCCGATATGGGTGGCTATCATCTGAACCCGATAACGGCCTGGCAAATCAAACGCGACGGCCGCGTGCTACACCGACCTGAGACATGGAAATAACGAAAGGCAAACAAGATTACGATGCGGTAATCGTTGGCTCCGGGCCTAACGGTCTCAGTGCGGCCATCACCATGCAACGCGCTGGTTTGTCGGTATTGGTGCTGGAAGCGAAGGATACCATTGGCGGTGGACTCCGCTCCGCCGAACTCACACAACCCGGCTTTGTGCACGACATTTGTTCGGCCATTCACCCGTTGGCGGTTGGTTCGCCTTTTTTTCGGACCTTACCTCTCGCTGAACATGGGCTGGAATTTATTGAACCACTGATATTAGCGGCTCATCCGTTCGACGGTGGGACAGCCGCTGCGCTACGTCGGTCGGTAACGGAAACGGCTCAATCATTGGGCATTGATGAACAGACATATCGAAAGCTGCTGGAGCCCATAGTACGCGACTGGCCGTCGATGGCACTGGATATTCTGGGGCCACTACGTTTCCCGAAGCATCCAATCAACATGGCCAGTTTTGGGCTGGATGCGCTGCTGCCTGCCACTCAACTCGTGAAGCGATTCAGGACAAAAGAAGCGCGGGGGTTACTGGGAGGTATGGCCGCGCACGCCATCCAGCCGTTGAGCAACCTGACCACAGCGGCTATTGCGTTGGTGCTCATGACGGCCGGACATCTCTACAGCTGGCCGATTCCGACAGGCGGATCACAGTCGATTGCCAATGCACTAACGTCTTATTTCCGGTCGATTGGTGGAAAAATTGAAACCAATACGTTGGTAAAATCGATGCAAGATATTCCGTCGACGCGGGTGGTGCTGTTCGATGTTACGCCGAAACAATTGCTTAGCATTGCCGGAGACCGGTTTTCGACCATTTATCGTAAGCAGTTAGAAAACTA
This sequence comes from Spirosoma jeollabukense, assembly GCF_054777855.1. NCBI lineage: Bacteria > Pseudomonadati > Bacteroidota > Cytophagia > Cytophagales > Cytophagaceae > Spirosoma > Spirosoma jeollabukense. The sequence goes on along the minus strand of NZ_BAAHAD010000004.1, from coordinate 476,814 downwards.
CCGATACGGGATGGGTGTCTTTAAAATAGACTGGGCGTTAGACGGGCCCATTCCGTTCACCGCGCCTGAAGCTCAACAGGCGGGTACGGTTCATGTGGGCGGTACGTTCGAGGAAATTGCCGACGCCGAACAGGCTACATCCGACGGCAAACATCCGGATCGTCCGTACATTTTGCTGGCCCAACAGAGTTTATTCGACGCCACCCGGGCACCCGAAGGCAAGCAAACGGCCTGGGCCTATTGCCACGTACCAAACGGCTCGACACTGGATAGAACCGAAATTATTGAGCAGCAGGTTGAACGATTTGCGCCGGGTTTCCGTGATCGGATTCTAGACCGTCATACGATGAACACGACACAGATGGAAGCCTATAATCCGAACTATATTGGGGGCGATATCAACGGCGGCATTATCGACATCGGGCAGCTATATACGCGCCCTGTAGTTGGCTTATCTCCCTACAAAACCTCGGCGCCGGGCATTTTTATCTGCTCCTCATCTACCCCACCGGGTGGAGGTGTGCATGGCATGTGCGGCTATCACGCAGCCCGCGTTGCCCTGCGCGAAGGCTTCGGTTTGCCTGTACCAGTACAGTTAATGGAGCGCTAATTCCGGGTTATGTCTCTCTTCTTTATTTTTGTAGGCAGAGCAGCCCCTCGGTACGGCACAGAACGAATAAACCCTGTATTTTAGCCCCATAATCTCAAACCTCATGGGCAAATTCCACGATTCAATCAAACCCGCGCACAAAACGTTCATCGAAAAACAGCACATCTTTTTCGTTGCCACAGCGCCGTTACGTGCAGACGGTCACGTCAATGTATCGCCAAAAGGACTCGATTGTTTTCGGGTGCTGTCGGAGACAAAAGTGGCGTACATGGACCTGATTAGCAGCGGCAACGAAACATCGGCACATACACTTGAAAACGGCCGCATCACGTTCATGTTCTGCTCGTTTGAGGGCGCACCAAATATTCTGCGATTATATGGCAAAGGATATACCGTGCTGCCCAATACCGAAGACTGGTCCATGCATGCACCCCATTTTACGATTTATCCCAGTACCCGACAGCTTATCGTGGCCGACATTACGTTAGTTCAGACATCCTGCGGGTTTGGCGTACCGTTCTTCGACTACGTTGGCGAGCGGGATGTCCACTTCGATTGGGCCGAGAAAAAAGGCGAAGACGGACTGGTGGATTATATAGAGGAAAAGAACCTGGTTAGCCTCGACGGGCTGCCAACGAATCTGGGATTGCTGGCGTAAAATACGCACGCCAGTACCAATAAAAACGCGCTCGACGGAATGTTCCATCGAGCGCGTCTGGTAAACTAATCGTCGGGACTTACAGCGGATTCTGGACGATTGCCTTATTTGCGTTTAGCTCCCGTCGTGGAATCAAAAACTCCCACTGTTTATCGCCAGCGGGTACGTCGAAGAGGACCACTACAGCAGGATTAGCGTTAGTATTATTTCGATTCAAAGGTAGATTCAGTCGTTTCAGGTCCGTAAACCGAACGCCTTCGCCCCATAATTCGACACGCCGGTTGAACATAATCTCATCGATCAGCGCCGTACCCGTTTTAGTCGACAGTTTGTAAGATGGGTCACGCTTGCTCACCAGATCAAACAACACCGTGGCCGCGGCCGTTGCATTTCCCTGACGCGCCTGCGCTTCCGCTTCAATCAGGTACATTTCAGCAGCGCGCATGTAAGGAATATCGCCCATGGCACTGGTCGACGGTGTACCCGGCAGCCGGAATTTCTGGTTCATATAGGGAACCCGAATGCCTCCTGTCGGTACCACAGAGTTAGTTGTCGTTGGCGTTTTAACCCACATCTTCGAGCGCACATCTGTAGCCGGAATCTGATCATAAAGTGCGCTGTTAATCTGTTTCGGATCGACGCGAATGTTTGTCGAGTTGTAATTACTGGAGATGTAGGAGTGATAAGCGCCAAAAAACTCCGACTGATCCTCAACGTGATCGAATCCCCACATCCATTCGGGATTGCTGATATCCGAAAATCCTTCCTGATACTGCGCTACACTCATGAGCGTATAGGGCTTACGTGCATCGGCGGCAAATTTGGCGGCATCCGCCCAGTTCTGCTGCGTTAACGCCACCCGCGCCTGGAATCCTTTTATCACTTCCAGGTTAATGTGCGACTTATAGCTACGGGTCGAGGTCAGAAGGGCAGCCGCATCAGCCAGGTCCTTATTGATCTGTGTATAAACCTCCTCAACTGTTGCCCGGGGTAACCCTTCGGTTGTCGGCGTCAAGACAAGCGGCACCCCGAGTTGGCTATTGGGCTTGGCCGCAGCATCATAGCGTTTTCCGTATAGTTGTACCAGGTTGAAGTACGAAAAAGCCCGAATCCCCAGCGCTTCACCTTTGACCTGGTTCCGCTCCGACTGTGCACCAGCGGCCGCATCAATATTAGCAATCGCAATGTTGGCATTCCCGATCAGTCGGTAATAGAGTTCATAAGCCAACTGGTCGCCTACGGCTGTCTCCGACCGGTGCGCCTGCCAGCGTATTTCGGGAAGATGCCAGGTATTAGAGGTATTATTGATCTGCAAGTCCTCACCCAGAACATCCAGAATGATCATCATGGCAGGATGCCCGAAATGCCCTTGTGAACTTAAATACCGTACGACCATCGCGCGGTAGATGCCGTTGATAGCCGCAGCCGCATTTTTAGTGGTCGAAAAGGCGGCTGCGGCATCAATATTGTTGGTAGGCGACGTTTCCAGGTATTCTTTTTCACAGGCCGTTGCCAACAGGCCCAGCGCCATTACTAGTGACAAATATCTTTTTTTCATGAGTTCTTTAAAGCTTAAAGTGTAAACGAAACACCCAGTACCAGACTCTTGGCAGGACTGAATACGTTGCCGGTTACACCATTGAATTGTTGTTGTACGTTCATTCCCTTACGACCCGACAGGATGAGGAGGTTTTCACCACTGACGTAAACCTGGGCATTCTCCAGGAATAATTTACGCGCCAGTACGTTGGGGAGCGTATACGAAAGCGTTACCGAACGAAGGTTCATGTAGCTGGCGTCAATCAGCCATCGGTCCGACTGGGCATCAAAGTCGGAAGTACGGGCGGCATCCATACGGGGCACATCCGTGATGTCACCGGGGTTCCGCCACCGTCTTAGAATGTCCGTCGATTTAGCGCTACCATATCCACCCGAACTCATCAGGGCGGCATAGGCTGCGTCATACGTTTTTCCGCCTAGCTGGTATACAAATAGCGCCGAAAGCGACAGTCCTTTGTAGCGGAACGTATTGGTGAAGCCACCTGACATAGCTGGCACGGAGCTTCCATTGTAGTGGTAACGAGCGTTGTTGACATTATTTGTAAGCGTATCGCCCGCTTCGGTGATGCGGGAGTTCGTGGCGATATAACTAGCTGCCCGGTATTCAACCTCACCGTTGGCGGGATTAACTCCTCTGAACTCCCGCAGCCAGTAATCGTAGATGGATCGGCCAACTGCCAGTTTCTTGGTACCGTCGTTAGAAGGGATGATTTCAGGATTCTCGTCCGGCATCTTCGTGATGTTATTCTTGATCTTGGTTGCATTCAGATCAAGACGCCAGGTGAAGTCCTTCGTACGGATCGGCTCGATACCCAGTTCAACCTCGACACCCCGGTTGTACATCGTTCCAATATTCCGGGTAACAGTCGATATACCATCTGACAACGGCAGGGGAACAGCGAAAATCAGGTTAGAGGACCGGCGATCGAAGTACTCAACCGTACCCGATACACGGCCTTTAAACAGGCTGAACTCAAGCGCTACGTCAAACGCATTGCTCGACTCCCAGGCCAGATTTCGGTTACCCAGGCTCGTTTGCAAAATTCCAGCTTCCGATGCATTGTTCCAGGAACCCAGGCCGTAAAGTGCCTGCCAGGCGTAGTAGCTAATCGTGTTGTCCTGCGCATCCTGGCCGGTATTACCACCGCCATCGTTCCCGGTCTGACCATACGAAGCCCGCAGTTTCAGCGCATTGATCGTAGGAATTGACCGCAGAAACTCCTCCTGGTCTAAGCGCCAGGCCCCACTGAGCGAATAGAAATTCCCCCAACGTACGTCCTGAAAAAATTTACTGGAGCCATCCCGCCGAACCGAGCCCGAAAGAAAGTATTTCTGATCGTAATCGTAATTTACTCGGGCAAAATACCCTTCTACCCGGCGCTGGAAAGCGACCGAAGACAGGTTTGTGGTGGTGGTGAAGTTAACCAGTTCGTAGTTACCATCCACAATTTGTTGCGAACGGGAACCCGTCAGGTTGTTGTCGCCCACCTGGAAGTTTTCATGACCCAGCAACACATCAAAGTTGTTCTTACCAAACGACTTGTTGTAGTTCAGCAACTGGTTGAGGTTGTAACTATTGATATTTTGAAATTCATGCGTAGCACGACCAGCCGGAGCACCATCACCAATTTCAGGGTTTCCGTAGGTATACGTATTAATGGTCGTAAGGTCAGTACCAATATTCGCGGTGAATTTAAAATCCTTCAGGAACGAAACCTCTGCGTAGCCACGGGCACTAACCACATTGCGTCGGAGGTAATTCTGATTCAGCACCGTTTCGGCCACCGAATGGCGTCCACCGAACTGAGGGCGGGCGGGCAGTCCTAAAGACGTCAGGTTACCGTAATCCCAACGTCTGTCGCCGTTAGGCAAGGTCAGAAACTGACTTGGGTTGGCCGGATCGTAGGCGTAGACCGGATAAATCGGCCCGATGTTACGCGAGAAAAAGAAGGGGTTAACGAACGTAGTGCTTCCTCCTGTACCACCCGCATCGGCCTGATTCGACTTGTTTAAGGTTAAGGCTAGATTGGCCCCCGCTTTAAACCAGGGTTTCAACTGCGAATTGATATTTAGTCGGCCCGTGATACGTTCGAAATCGGAGCGAATGAGATACCCTTTATCGTTCAGATACGACAGGGACAGAAAATAATCGGACTTGTTCTGTCCGCCTGCAAAGCTTACGTTCAGTTCATCCCGGTTGCCCTGCCGCATGATCGGTTTCTCCCAGTCCAGCGACTCGGGCGAAAATCTTAACTGAGCATTCGGATTCATCTGTCCATTCACGTCGACGACCTGGTTGTCCGGTACGTTATAGGCATTATAACCTACCAGGCTGATCAACCGGGCGGTAGCATCCGCATTAGCCGTTGCCAACGCCACCGGATTGGTGGCCCGGTACGCAATGCTGTTCCGATACATTTCCCACATCAGCGGGTAATATTCACCTACGCCCACGCGGTCATATTCTGGCAAACCGCGCGTGCTCAACCCTTTTGTATAGCGAACATTAATGGTGCTGCGGTCTTTCTGCCCTTTCTTTGTCGTGACGACAACCACGCCGTTCGCAGCTCGGGAGCCATACAACGCCGTTGAAGCCGCATCTTTCAGAACAGAGACACTTTCAATGTCGGAGGGGCTTATGTTGGAGATATTACCCGAGTAGGGAATTCCATCAACCACATACAACGGATCGTTCCCTGAAGAAATTGACCCGAACCCCCGGATTCGAATATCCGGAGCCGCGCCAGGTTGCCCCGTACCGGCCGTTGTCTGAACACCCGATATGGCGCCCGATAGCGCCTGACCCAGGTTGCTGACCGGACGTTTTAGAATCTGTTCGGGCGAGAGCGTACCCGCCGAACCGGTGAACGACGTCCGTTTGGCCGTACCAAACGTCGTGACAATCACCTCATCCAGATTAGCTGCGTCGGGCACCAGGCTTACAGAAATAGACGACTTATTACCAACGGCAATATCCTGCGACGCAAACCCGATAAAGCTAAATACCAGATGACCACTGGCTGGCACACTAATACGATAGTTACCATCAGCGTCGGTGGTGGTGCCACGAGTTGTCCCTTTAAGCTGGACACTTACACCCGGCAATCCGGCGGCATCTTCTGACGACGTAACACGGCCACTCACCGCCACATCCTGTGCCAGCACAGGCAAACAAAACAGCATAGTCAGTAACCAACTGTTGAATAAAATTTTTCTCATGAAGTGTTTCTGATAAAGTGCCTTTAATCAATTTTTAATTAAGGCCGTAAAATTATTACATTATCGACAAAGTCAATATATTATCTCCAAAAATATCCATCTACCTACTATAAATATTGCCTTTATTAAGTTTGCCAAAATCTTTTAAATGTATATTTACTCATTATTATCCGTTCAACTTATTCTTGATTAATCAATATTTTATAATATTCCCAAGGACTTAGGCTATTCATCCCAATACCTTACGTCCTCACCAGATGCAGCGAACAACGGATTTATTCAGAATTTCCTCAGCAAGCTGCCAGCTCATTGCCGATACTCTTGAGCGGTCGGCTAAGCGATTAAAAACATACTCTTCGAAAGAACTGACTGGTTCAATTCGTTGTCTTATTGTTGTGCAATGACTGGCGCACTGGATAGTTGAATCACACACGCCAGCGAATGCAGGCTATCTAAAAAGGCACGACGGGGTCACCCGTGCGGCAACGGCTCGTGCCAGCAATCGCCAATGACTTTCTTTGTTAAACCCGGCTCTATCGTCCGCCAGATTTGGGGCGATGCCGATGTAATTCTGCTAGTGTTTGCCGGATCGGCAGCTGAGTTCGCCTTGAACCGGGCCGTCGACTGGCTGTTTTATACGGGCAAATTGCCCGCCGACCCGATTGCCCGGTTGTTTTCGACCGTCCGTTATGCCCAGGAGATCGTGTTCGCCACGGACGAAAAGGCGCGTCAAACGATTGCCCGCATGGGCGCCATTCATGGGGGTGTAGAGCAAAAACGAGGCTACCAGATTCCTGATTGGGCCTACCGCGACGTGCTCTACATGCTGATCGACTACTCGGAACGAGCCTACGAAACGCTGCACCGCCCCCTTACCGATCCCGAGCGGGACGAGTTATTCAGTACCTTCCGGGAAGTGGGGGCAGGCATGCACGTGCCTGGTCTGCCGAATACCTATGCGGACTGGAAAGTTGATCGAGAAGCGCACCTGAACCGGGATTTAGTACGTAGTGAATTTACAGATAAGCTCTTTCAGCGCTATCGGGAGCAATTGGGTGGCTGGCGGTATGATCTGCTCCGGCAGGTACAGTCGATATTAGTCCCGGAAAAGGTGAGTCAGCTATTGGGTTTACCCCGGAAAACACCACTGGTTTATACCCTTGGCCTGTATTCTACCTTTAACCGACTGGGGTTACGATCGGTCGTGCAGCGGATCCTGCTACCAACTGAGTATCTTGCTCAGATTCGGAGCCTAGACCGATAAATTATCGGTTTACGGTATTCAGTTTTTGGCAGGCGGACCGGCAGAACGGCGTTATAATCTCTTGCGTCCGCCTACCAAAAACCGAATATTGTAAACCTAAAACGCTTTCATCAACATGACTTCCTCCCCCATTACCACATCCGTATTTGACCTGTTTAAAGTTGGGCCGGGGCCATCGAGTTCGCATACGATCGGACCGATGAAAGCGGCCTTCGACTTTCGGCAACGGCTGGCAGGTTTGCCTGTTGACGTGCAACAACAAGCCGATGCCATTCACAGCCATCTATATGGCTCATTGAGTGCAACAGGCAAAGGCCACGGCACCGATCGGGCGGTAATAGCCGGACTGATTGGCTGGCAACCCGAAACGACGGACCCCGACGCGATGCTGAACTTATTGCGCGATCCGTCGGTGCTTTATCCCGTCCCGGTAGGCGAACGAACCATTAACGTTGGCCCACACCATATTCATTTTGAGCGGGTCCGGTATAATTCGCCTTACCACAACACGATGGTGCTACGTCTCGCATTTGGTGAACAGACACTGTATTCGGAAGAGTACTATTCTGTGGGGGGTGGGTTCATTATTCGGAAAGGTGAACCGGAAGTCGTTCCCGGAAGTCTGTCGGTGCCTTATCCGTATGGGTCGATGACCGAGTTGAAAGCCCATCTTAAACTCAATAATATTTCGCTGGATGAGTTATTGATGGCCAACGAAATGGCATTGACCAACCGAAGTCGCGCCGAAGTCAATCAGCGGCTCGACCAGATCTTAGATTTTATGCACAAAGCCGTCCGGCGCGGACTCAAGCATAAGGGCATCCTGCCGGGCTCCATTAAACTCAGCCGAAAAGCGCCGATTCTGTTTCAGCAGGCCAAAGGCATGAGCCAGTCCTCTGACAGTTTCCTGATTTTCCTGAATGCCTACTGTTTAGCCGCTTCGGAAGAAAACGCAGCGGGTGGCATTGTCGTAACGGCACCAACCTCGGGCGCATCGGGCGTCATCCCAGGATTGACGTATTTAGCCAAACATCATTTTCACTACGACAAGGCAACGCTACGTTCGGGTATGCTGGCAGCTGCGGCTATTGGTTTTTTAGTGAAACATAACGCCAGTATTTCGGGGGCCGAAATGGGTTGCATGGGTGAAGTGGGCACGGCCTCGGCCATGGGAGCTGCTTTTTTAACGCGCTGTGCGCAGAACGTTAGCGACATTGGCCCGATTGAAGCGGCTGCCGAAATTGGTATTGAGCACCACCTCGGCATGACCTGCGATCCCATTGGCGGTTACGTTCAAATCCCCTGCATCGAACGAAACGCTATGGGCGCTGTGAAAGCCTATAATGCCTATCTGCTGGCAACATCAGGAGCGGCTTCGTTCCAGAAGATTTCGCTCGATGCTGTCATCAAAGTGATGAAAGCCACCGGCCGCGATATGTCGACCAAGTACAAGGAAACTTCCGAAGCAGGACTGGCTCTCAGCGCCACCGAATGTTAAGTATTCTAAACAATTCAGTGCTATTAATCCGTTTTTAATTGAACGTCACGACTTACCGTGATTTAGCACTGAATTATGACTAATATTTACACACCCCAGCAACAACGGATTCTGCTCATTGCGAGCCTGATCATTATTGCGGGTTTTATTTTATTTGGATTAAGTGGCTACATATCGGCGTTTCTGGGGGCGGGTATTCTCTACGTTGTCTTCCGACCCTGGTTTACGGCACTGGCCATTAAGCGAAACTGGAATCGATCCCTCGTTACAACGCTCCTGATTATTTTCTCGGTCGTTGTTATCATTATGCCGTTCCTGACGCTGAGCCTGTTGCTCATCGACCGAATTCAATATTATAGCCAGCATACCGAAGACATCCTGAATCTGGTCAAGAAAGCCGAAGAGCTCACCGGCTACAAGATTACCAGCCAGCAAAATATTCAGACTGTTCTGCGCCAGGGCGGCACCTATGCCAGCCGGATTCTTCCATCAATAGCGGGGGGCGCACTGGACTTTATCGTCATACTCGGCCTGATGTTCTTCACGCTGTATTTCATGTTCGTGCAGCAGGAAAGTTTTCAAAAGGGGTTACAGAAATACCTGCCTTTCAAGCGGGACACCCAAAAAGAACTGGGTGAATCCCTCAAAAATAACGTCAATGCCAACGTACTGGGGCAAGCATTGGTCAGTTTAGTACAAGGTATATTAACGGGAGCGACACTCTGGATTTTTGGGGTACCCGATGCTCTCTTTTGGGGTACCGTAGCGTTCTTTATGGCCTTCATTCCAGTGTTGGGAACGCCCCTGGTCTGGGGACCCGCCGGGCTGATTCAACTTTCGCAGGGCAATACGGGTCAGGGTGTTGGCATTTTGCTGGTCGGTGTTATTGTTATCATCAACATCGACAATCTGCTACGTATCATGCTGGCCAAACGTATGGGCGACATTCACCCGCTCGTTACGTTGGCGGGCATTGTGCTAGGCGTACCGATATTCGGCATACTGGGGTTGGTCGTCGGCCCGTTGCTCCTATCCTATTTCATTGTACTGATCGACGTATTCGAACGCGAAAACAAGAAGCAGGAAAAGGAAGTCGCCATAGCCCAGGAACAGGTTGAAGTAGCCGCCGAACAGAGCAAAAAGTAATCAACTTTTGTGGTGATTCTCTTGACGGCAAACAATTTGTCGCATGTAACATACTAAAATTCAGCCTTAAGCTCGAGAGTAATGAGCTTAAGGCTGAATTACGGAGGCTAGTCCTCAATTTATGGAATGCGACGGATGCGCCGTTGGAAAAATGACAAGTACATCGTACCCCAGGATGGTCCGGCGCAGATCGATGTCGTCAATTTTAAGCTTCTGGCTTTGTAACGCTTTCCGTATCGGGAGTAAGTTGAATACGGCCCACTCCTCTTTGGGTGTGGCATCGAAAAAAGGCTTTATAAACTTCAGATCGCCGTTATACGGATCAAGTTTTTGAGCGGGTAAACTTTTGAAGGGGCTTCCCTGTACGCCATCCTTTCCAAAAATAGCGATGTGAAACGAGGTTTTATACTCGCTATCGGCCAGGTTGCTGAGCAGGTTTCCACAGTCGTATCCGCGTAAGTAGCTCTCCCCACGGGCGCAATGCATGGCCCCCATTTTGACGAGTACCTTCTTGTTTTTAATTGCCGACTCATAGCCCATCATGAGTTGATGTTTCATGAGTTGTACCCGCAGGGCATGGCTTTGGGTTTTATAGATACGAGCCGACAGTTTTATGGCGTCCAGTATCTCTTTCTCATGAGCCGACAACGGCCCTTTTTCCAGCTCCGCTACGTCCTGATCAAACGTAGCACTTTGCATGTAGGTGGGCTGGCTCATATCCGACGTAAACTTGTCGGCGGCTGCTCTGGCTCGCTCTGCCATAGCGGCATACTGCTTGCGCGAACTGTCTCGGGTGGCCGTACGGGAAAGCTCCTCATACAGCAGTGGATCAGATATCATCGCAATCTGGTCGAGCCCAATAAACGTAGTGTGGGTTCGGTTTGCGGCCTGTAACATCTGAAATTCTTCCCGAAGTCCATAAAACGAAAGAGCTGCCCCGGTCTGGGAAACCCACTTCATTAGCGAAGTGGTATCTTTCTGCGCTAGTTTCTGGTTCAGAATCTGCGCGATATAAGGGTCTACTTCAAGGGCAAACGTATTGAACGTACTGGTTTTCAACACCTGTTCTGTAAAATAGGGTATCTCGGCCATAAAATGATCTTCGCCAATCAATACGTATTGATTTTGCTGTACACCCGCCTGAATCAGTTCCCATCCTTTTCCCACAAAACCATTGGAGACAGGCCTTAATGAAGATGTATTTTCGTTGAGTAAGCGCGTCCACAACGTATCGGGCTGCTGCGCGAACCCTGTAGACACGGTTAAGAGAAAGAGGAATACTGTTACTACTTGAGGTAGGCGAAACATGGTGGGGAACGTATTGTGGAATGATGAAGTATAAATGATGAATGGATCTTGTTGAAAATTATTCATCATTTATACTTCATCATTAATTTATTTACTGACGTGTCACTTTGCTGGCACCGGAGGTTTCGGAATCCAGTGATCCAACATGACCGAAGTTGGCATGGCTGGCACCGCTGGCATCAACCGACGCTTTGTCTACGCTCAGCCCGGTTGCTTCAATTTTGCTGGCACCGCCCAGGTCAGCTTCCAGTTCATCTACGTGTCCACGTAGTACGGCATTCGACGCACCCGATAAGTCGAGCGAGAGCTTTTCTACGGACCCATCGAACACCGTGCGGCAGGCACCACTCATGTCGATGTCCAGCTTCTTGTAGTTGCCAAAACCAACCAGGCTGGCTTTCGAGGCTCCTGACAATTTAAGTTCATCGATACCAGGCACCGTAATGGTCAGCCCGACGCGTTTGCGATTGCCCCAGTTGAACAGCCCTCCTTTACGATCAATTTTCACTTCGAGCATATTGCCATTGACCCGAACGTCCATGTCACTCATGTCGTCTTCACGGCCATCGGCAACCACTTTATACGAATCGCCCTTGCGGAAACGTACCACAAATGCACCCGAAATATCTACTTTCGAGAAGGACGTAACATTAAACTGACGGGTATGCGAACCAATATGGTCGAAGTCGTCACCCAGTTCGTTGGCTACGGCATCCTGAACATCGTCGGTAATGTCGGTCACGTCGTTGTCTTCATCATTATCATCCCGATCTTTTTCCCGGGGGAAGTTGATACAAACCAGGCCATCCTGTTTGGTGAATTTCCAGACACTTTCGCCCATGCGATCAAACTCTTTTTCGCCAAACTCATTACGGATGAAGCGAGCAAATTCCCGGGTCATGCGGAACGGTTTTTCGTAGGGAATCATCAGCTCCATATCCAGGTCCTGCGCCCGGAAACGAGCTTTGGGGGCTAATTCCAGCGTTTCATCGAAGCTCACCGTCGAGTCTTTCACCGTATACACATACTTGATCTGGCGGGCGTTGGCTTGTGCTTCGGCACGGGTGCTGCCCTGCGCCCGGAACGATTGGACAAGATTTATGGACGTACCGTCGTATCCTTTCACATCAATAGATGGACGCCAATTATCGTCATTTTCCACATCGCTCATGGCGAAGGTGGGAATGGCTGCGGCCACGTTCAGCACCTTCGTTTCTTCTACCGTTCCGCGCCGTTGGAAGCTACTAATCAATGGAGTAACGGTTCCGGCAAAAATAACCAGACTCACAAGCCACACACCTGCCAGGGTCAGCGCGGTACGGCCACTCAGCACACTACGTCCCATAATGAGCATGACGCCTAAAATAGCCAGACCGAATGCCGGAATTATACCCGTCAGGAATGCAGCCAGAACCATTGGAAACGTAACATCATTGCGGATCATGTCGATGGGCAAGTTGCCCATCTGAATGCCATCAAGTCCAATGAAAGCCCCCAGAACCGCTAAGCACGCAACCATTAAGGCAAAGGCCACCACTAACATCAGCACACCGGCAAACACCCGAATTAATGCCACGACGCCATTCAGCAGCGGTCCCAGCGCACGGCCCAGCCCGCCAATAATGGTAGCAATCGCACGAAAGGGAAACAGCAAAACCCGGGTCAGCGTACTTTCATTGTTGGCCGTTTCATTGATGTTCAGATTCTGTTTGATGCTGTTTTCAATGTTAGTCAACGTAATGGGCTGCCCCTGCATTTCCATTTTCTCCGTGAGCGTATTGGCCTGTGGCGCAATCATCCAGAGTACAATGTAGAGGAGGAAACCCACCCCGAAAAAGACTATACCCAGCACAAACAACAACCGGATGATGCCCGTATCGACGCCAAAGTAGGCCGCAATACCCGAGGCAACGCCCCCAAGCACTTTGTCTTCGGGATTCCGGAAGAATTTTTTAACGGTTTTATCTTCTTCAATACCCATGGTGCCAGGCAGTGCAATCCACATGGCAATGTAGAGTATAAAGGTAAACCCAGACACGCCTGCTCCAAACTCATGACCCAATGGCGGCAGCGCCAGGAACAGCACCAGAAAAATCAGCCGGACCCACACTACGTCCATGTTGAAATAGTGAGCCAGACCCGCACAAACGCCCCCGAGGGTTTTCCGGCGCAGGTCACGCACCAGTCGGCGTGGAAAAGGCTCGGGGCCTGGGGCCTGGGGCAGAGGGTTTTCTGTCGTACCAGGGCCTGTTTTAGCTTTAGCCGCCTGCCCAATGCCCGGCGCCGAATTACGGCCACCGTTGGTAACCAGCACCTCTTCTTCCTCTACGGCTTCGAAGTCGGCTACCGTACCCATGGCTGCGGTAAGTTCATTGACGTCCTCAAGGGAAACAACCTGTTTGTCGGCCGACTTGAGTTTGGCAAGCAGTTTCTCGGCAATACGGTTTTCAATATCCGTTACAATTTCCTGACTGTCTTCGTAGGTGGAAAAGTACTGCTGTACCGTTGTCAGATAATTTCTAAGCTTGTCGTAGCCGTCCTCTTCGATATGGAAGATGACGCCACTAATGTTAATGCTGATGGTCTTTTTCATGGCGATGTAGAAGAGATTAGGTTAAGCGTTGGCAGAAGGATTTGGGGTAGGTGGCAATGAAACAGGTGTTGCCCCATTAGCAATTTTCTTGTGCAGTTCAACCTTCTCAATAATGGAGGTAACCGATTCGGCAAGCTCCTGCCAGGTTTCATTTAGCGACTCTAATGAAGTACGGCCGAGGTCGGTCAGGAGGTAATATTTTCGTGGTGGCCCAGAGGTTGACTCGACCCATTTGTAATCGAGCAGACCAGCATTTTTCAACCGGGTTAGCAGCGGGTACAAGGTACCCTCTACAACCATGATTCGGGCGGAGGTCAGCTCTTCAAGCATATCGGAGGCATAAATTTCGCCCCTCGATATGATGTGCAGGATGCAGAACTCCAGGATTCCCTTCCGCATTTGCACCTGAGCATTTTCAATATTCATTGGTGTATAGGATTTCGTTAATTTCTTACATCAAAGGTAGCATAAGGTACTATGTGATGCAAGGTACTTTGCTATTATCTTTTTGCAGACTGTATCAACGGTAAAAATCAGGGGTGAATGGCAGTATGCTAGTATTAGATATAGGAGCTTATCAAACATTGTCTAAGGCAGTCTGAGCAACAGAATTCACTACCAGACTTGCAGGCTGGAAGCAAAGAAAAGGGAGACTATCTGTGACTTAATTTCTTTGACTAACTAGCGCTAAACAACCACGCCTTTACTGTGAAATACCTTTTATTAAGCTCACCCTACAGGCAAAATTTGCGTATTTTATAATATATATGTATTATAGCGCTTTAATTTATCGTATAGATTAGAATCTTACGTAAAAGCTGTGGCATTCGGTAAGCACTCTTTCTTATTTTACTACATGGAAAGCTACTTTTAACGTACCACAACTAGTATACAACTCAAATATGCGATAGACCAATTTTCTCAAGTTTACAACCAAAAGCTATGCCAACACTAACTGTAGCGCTACCCGAATCGCTAGCCGATCAAATTAGCCGTGACTTTTCTCAGGCTAAAGTGGGTAGCAAACCTAATTTCATTCATCATCCAGGAAAAGATACGCAAACTAAGGAGCCGATGTTCGTGTGCGTCATCCCCTTCCAAACGGTTCATCGCAACCAGGTCGACACCCTGATTCATCCTTATTGTCAGCGGTATGCGTTCACTATCACGCCCACCCCTAATATCTAATGGCTGTTTACTAAAAGTTTCCTGCTCACCATCTATAGGTAAAAAGCGAAACCACTGATTCGGAATCAGTGGTTTCGCTTTTTAACCAAAATCAATACGTAGCAGGCAGGCGCTTAGGCCAATACATCGTCAACGGTGTCTTTGGCACGCTTGTACGACCCTTTAACGGAATCCGCTACGTTGTCTAACGCGTTTTTCGCCGTCCGGCCCGCTTTATTCGCTTTGTATCGATATTTCATTTTATCGTACGTACTTGGTACATACGAGCGCTGACTACGCGAAAACAGCCATATACCGCCAAGCACGGCTATACCCACGGCAACGGCAATCGCTGTTGTTTGCTTCTGTTGCTGTTCGGCTTCTTCTTTGGGCGTCATGTCTTTGCGGGTTTGAGCGGCCAGCAAGGGATCGGGTAGTATATGGCCCAGCGCCACCCGTGCCTTGTTCATCCAACCGGCCACTACGTGATCTTTTCCGCTCATGAGGGCTTCGTATCCTTCTTTCGCCACATCGGCGGGGCTGGCCGTTTTCTGCGGATCGGCTCCTTTAATATTTTCAGCGCCCGCTGCCTTAAAGAAATTGGTGTTGGTCGCACCGGGCATCAGCACGGTTACTGTTACATTGGTGCCTGTCAACTCATTCCGAATAGCTTCAGAGAACGATTTGATAAATGCCTTTGTCGCTCCGTAGACGGCCATCATCGGGTTGGGGACGACCGATACTTCGGAACCGAGCATCAGAATTTTGCCGTTATTGCGAGCCACCATGTCTTTCAGATACAGCTTGGTCAGATGCATCAGCGCTACGGCATTGACCTGCACGACACTCAATTCTTTCTGCAAATCGGTTTCGGTAGCAAACAGGCCATATTCGCCAAATCCCGCATCATTGACCAGAATATCAATCTGCTGGCCCTTTCCGCTGGTTTCCCCGTAGATCTCTTCGGGCGCTTTTGGGTCGGCCAGATCTTTGTTGATAACGGTTGTCTGGGTGCCGTATTGATTATAGAAATTGCTGGCTAATTGCTGTAGGCTTTCTTCGTCGCGCCCAACCAGCACTAAATTGTAGCCTTCTTTGGCGAAAAGCCGGGTTAGCTCGCGACCGATGCCACTCGATGCGCCCGTAATCAGGACAGTTTTTTCGTTGTTCTGGGTTTCCATCGTTGAGTTGTTTGTTAAAAAGTATTTGAACACAGAGGCACAGAGAGCACAGAGATTAAAATGATAAAAAGCACCTATTTATTTCTTTGTGTTCTCTGTACCGCAATGGCAGACCACTCTGTGTTCAAAAAATTATGGTTTCAAGATTACTTTGGTGCAGTCGTCTTCCTTTTTCTTGAAAATGTCGTAGGCCCGCGAAATCTCGGCCAGGGGCAGTACGTGTGAGACGATGTCATCCAGCACCACTTTGCCCTGCACGACCAGGTCAAGCAGGTGATCAATGTTTTTGTGGACAAACGACTGGCCGGTACGTATCGTTACGCCTTTGTCGAATACACGGCCGATCGGGAAGTTGTCCGCAGGTGTACCATACACGCCTACCACCGATACGATACCGCCCCGGCGCACGGCCTGAAAACACTGTTCCAGTACGCTGGTGCTACCTTTTTCCAGATTAATAACGGCTTTGGCTTTATCCAGCAACGTTCGTTCGGCTTCCATGCCCACAGCATCTACACAGAGGTCAGCCCCACGTCCCTCGGTCATGCTACGTATGGCCTCGACAACATCGACCTCGTGCGGGTTGAGCGTTTCAACTTTATTAACACGTCTGGCACGCTCCAGCCGGTAATTGACCGGATCAATGGCAATAACCCGTCCGGCGCCCTGCAACCAAGCCGATTTCTGCGCCATTAACCCAACCGGTCCCGAGCCGAAAATGGCTACCGTTTCACCTCCTTTTAGTTCACCCCACTCAATGGCGCTCCAACCCGTGGGAAAGATATCGGACAGAAAAAGTACCTGCTCGTCTTTGAGTTCTTCAGGTACGTGGCGCAGACCGTAGTCGGCGAAAGGGACGCGCACATACTGAGCCTGCCCGCCATTGTAGCCCCCGTAGAGGTCCGAATAGCCAAACAGACCACCACCTTTTTCGGTGAGCAAGCCGCCATCTGGTCCATAAAACTCGGGATTAGAGTTTTCGCAGTGCATCTCCAGATGGTGGTTGCAGAAATAACATTTGCCGCAGGCGATGGTAAACGGTACCACTACCCGATCACCCTTTTTGAGGTTGGAAACTTCAGAGCCGACCTCTTCTACGATACCCATAAACTCGTGACCGAGTACTTCGTTGCGGAGTTGGGGCAAAAAACCATCGTAAATATGAAGGTCTGAGCCGCAGATGGCTGTCGACGTGATGCGTAGAACGACATCCCGCGATTGCTCGATTTTAGGATCATCCATTGTTTCGTAACGGATGTCACCAACTTTGTGGAAGACTGCTGCTTTCATAAATTGATTGAAAAGAAACGTTGAGCCGACTACTCGGGTATAGCCAGTAACGCTGTCAACTGGCGTTGGTTTATTAATCCAAGGGAATGGGCTTAAGAAATCACCTACTAGCCTATCTCGTTATTCGCTTTGGCCGCTTCGTCGGTCAGGTGCGCCAGAACGGAGTCAGACAACCAGGTTTCACTATCCTTGCCCGTTGCCCGTTGCTCACCAATTCCGCCCGGATCAGGCAAAAAACCATTGGCAAAAGCCAGTGTATCCGTAATTAAACCCGGCGCTATACCATGCAGGGCAGTCGCTATTTTTGCCGGTAACGTAATAATACGTTCCGCTTCGCCCACCCGACAGGCTGCCAGAATCTGACGGGCACAATTGTCGGCGGCAATCGTGAACAGGGGGATTGAATCGCTGAGTTTGAAGACCGTATACTCTTTCTCGTTCTGCCCTTTGAAAATCGCATTCCGGGGACTTCCCGTGCGAATCAGGCCGGGGCAGATGGTCGTGACGTAAATGCCGTCTTTGATGAGTTCGGAACGTAGTCCTTCCGAATACCCGACAAACGCAAATTTACTCACCGAATAGGGAGACAGGTGTGGTACGGCGATCTTGCCGCCGAAGGACGTAATGTTGACGATCCGTCCGGATTTGCGCGCCCGCATCTGAGGAAGCACCGCATTGACCGTATGAAAAGCCGACCAGAAATTGACTTCCATGGCCTCCCGAAAATCCTCTTCCGTCGTATTTTCCAACGGGCTGACAATAATGGTCCCGGCATTATTGACCAGTATATCGACCGGGCCAAGTACCTGTTCTACCGCCCGCATAAACGCCTGCACCTGCGACTTGTCGGTGATATCACAGGCATAGGTGAAGATGTCCGTTCCCCGCATGCGCAGGTCGGCCTGGGCACGATCTAATTCCGCCTGATCGCGGGCGCAAATGGCTACGTGCGCGCCCGCCTTTGCGAATTGCCGGGCTAAGACCAGCCCCAACCCGCGTGCTCCTCCGGTAATAACAACGGTTTTATCATGAAAATCAATGGTTCGTTTTCTGTCTAAATAGGCTTTCGTGACCATCAGCGCGCCCATACCCGCCAGCGTCCACCATACCCCCGTACTCGTCGATGCGCTCATATTTATCGTGATTTTACGTCTGTAGTAAGGTCAACCAACGTAGCAAACGGATTGTTGGCGGGGCTTAGGGAGTGGGCTCATGGGCTGTCCATAGGCTTATTTTCACCTCGCAGGCAAAACCTGGACGCCACTTTTCGGTTTATAAGACGATTTTCCGGAAAATAGATGATGGAAGCAGACGTAACGAAACATCTTTGGTGGCAGGAAGGAATCATTTACCAAATTTATCCCCGTTCATTTCAGGACAGCAATGGTGATGGCATCGGTGATCTTCCGGGTATTTTGACACGGCTCGATTACCTGAACGACCTGGGCATTACAGCGATCTGGTTATCGCCCATTTTTCCATCGCCCATGGCTGATTTCGGATACGACATTGCTGATTATCAGGGCATCAGCCCTTTGTTTGGCACCTTATCCGACTTCGATGCGCTTGTAGCTGCTGTGCATGGCCGGGGCATGAAACTGATGCTGGACCTAGTGCCAAATCATACGTCCGACCAGCATCCGTGGTTCCTGGAATCCCGCTCATCCCGCGATAATCCCAAACGGGACTGGTATATCTGGCAGGACCCGCGCCCCGATGGCTCAGTACCAAATAACTGGCTCAGTATGTTCGGAGGGAACGCCTGGGAATGGGATGAGACAACCCAGCAATATTATTACCACGCTTTTCTGAAAGAACAGCCAGATCTGAACTGGCGAAACCCGGAAGTACAGGAAGCAATGCTCAATGTCATGCGGTTCTGGCTGGACAGGGGCGTCGATGGCTTCCGGGTGGACGTTATGTGGCACATGATCAAGGATAAAATGCTGCGTGACAATCCGGTGAATCCCAACTACCAGCCGCACATGGCTACTTATGAGCAACTGCTGCCTGTGTACTCCACCGATCAGCCGGACGTGCATGATGTGGTTATGCAAATGCGGCATGTGCTGGACAGCTATCCCGAACGAATGATGATTGGGGAGATTTATTTACCGATTCATCAGTTAGTTGCATATTACGGCGTCGACGGGAAGGGGGCGCATTTACCGTTCAATTTTCAGTTGCTGACCTTGCCCTGGGAAGCCCGGCAGATTGCCGCTGCGATTGACCAGTACGAGGGTGTTCTACCGGTTGGTGGCTGGCCAAACTGGGTGCTCGGCAATCATGATCAGCCACGTATCACCAGCCGGGTGGGCAAGGAACAGGCCCGGGTTGCCGCCCTCCTGCTGCTGACGCTCCGCGGCACCCCAACTATTTATTACGGCGATGAAATTGGCATGCGGGACGTACCGATCCCGTTTGAGGAAGTGCAGGACCCACAGGGCCTGAATATGCCCGATAAAAACTTGAGCCGCGACCCCAGCCGGACCCCCATGCAGTGGAATAAATCCCCGAATGCAGGTTTTACCGACGGAAAACCGTGGCTCAGACTGGCGCGCGATTTCGTCCGGGAGAACGTGGAGCGGCAGGAGGAAGACCCCTACTCGATGCTCACGCTTTACCGGCGACTGATCAACCTACGACAACAGGAGCCTTCCTTGCGGGTTGGCGATTACGTGCCTATATATTCAGATTCCCAGCTACTGGCCTACATTCGCCAGCTTGAGGGTCATCCCCGTTTCCTGATCCTACTGAACCTGAGCCACCGCCCCGGTTATTTCAAAGCAAAAGATAGCTCCCTGACGGGCGTTGTTGCCATTGCTACGTCACCCGATTGGGAAGGGGCGCCGGTAAACGATACGATTAGCCTGAGTGGCGACGAGGGCCTGGTGATACGATTGAATTAAGTTATTAACCACACCAAACATGAAGACAATTGGCGCGAATTACATTGGCAACGGTACCTGTATATTCACCGTCTGGGCTCCCCAAAGAGAAACCGTTACGTTGCACATTGTGTATCCGACGGAGCGGGAGCTACCCATGCAGTGCGACAAATGGGGCTATTTTCAGCTCCAGGTAGACGATGTTTTGCCGGGCACGCGTTATTTTTTCAGGCTGGACACAGGCCGGGAGCATGCTGACCCGGCATCCCATTTTCAACCGGAAGGAGTCCACGGCCCTTCGGAAGTTGTTGATCATTCGGCCTATAGCTGGCATGACCAGAGCTGGCGGGATTTACCGTTTCGTGACCTTATTTTCTATGAACTGCATGTCGGTACGTTCACCCCGGAAGGCACATTCGAGGCTATTATCCCGCGTTTGGACGACCTGGCTCGCATTGGCATTAATGCGCTTGAGTTGATGCCCGTCTGCCAGTTCCCCGGCAACCGAAACTGGGGGTATGATGGCGTCTATCCCTACTCCGTTCAGGATTCATATGGGGGTCCCGTTGGGTTGAAAAAGCTGGTTGATGCCTGCCATGCGCGTGGCATTTCGGTTTTTCTGGACGTAGTATACAATCACCTGGGGCCGGAAGGCAATTACCTGAATGAGTTTGGGCCTTACTTCTCCGACAAACACCATACTCCCTGGGGCAACGCGATAAATTTCGATCGTGAGTGGTCGGATGGCGTACGGGACTATTACGCGAACAATCCCCTATTCTGGTTTGAGCAGTATCACATTGATGGGCTTCGGCTCGATGCTATTCATGAAGTGTTCGATTCGGGCGCGTTGTCAATCTGGGAGCTTATTCATACCAAGGTAAAATACCTGGAGAAACAGCTGGGGCGCTCGCTGTATCTGGTGGCCGAGTCTGACCTGAATAACCCCGTTGTAACCAGAGATCCCCAACTGGGCGGATACGGATTTGATGCCCAATGGCTCGACGATTTTCATCATGCCCTTCGTGTGTTGATCAACAAAGATGAAAAAAAACGATATGGCGATTTCGGACGTATGGAGCAATTAGCCAAAGCCTACACCGATGGCTTTGTTATGAGCGGGGAGTATGTAGCCTTCCGGCAACGCAAATTCGGCCGATCATCGGCGGGTGTGCCGGGTGATAAGTTTATTGCGTTCAACCTCAATCACGATCAGGTGGGCAACTTGTTGGGTACCGATCGTCTATCGCTGCTGGTCGATTTTGAGCGGCAAAAAGTAGCCGCAGCCGCTGTGTTTCTATCGCCCTACATACCGTTGCTGTTCATGGGGGAAGAATATGCCGATGAGTCTCCGTTCTATTATTTTGCGAGCCATACCGACCAGGACTTGATCAAAAATGTGCGGGAGGGACGAAAGAAAGATTTTGCCGCTTTTATCGGTGATGTCGAGTTGCCCGATCCTTTTGATGAAGCGACCTTCAACCAATCAAAAATCCAGTGGGAGACGCGTGACAAGGGTACCCATCAACGTATGCTGGACTGGCACAAAACGCTCATTGAATTACGTCGCTCGGTGCCTGCCTTGCAGAACATGAATAAGCAGGAAGTGACGGTGACGATATTGGGTCAGGCCGGATTTGTTCTGCACCGGCAAACCATTGATGGCCAGCAACATCTGGCCTGTTTATTTAACCTGTCTGATGACGTTATTACGTATGAATTGCCCGTCTGGGTCAGTTCGTGGGACAAACTGCTGGATTCAACCGAAAAGCAATGGCAGGAAGAAGGCAGTACGCATCGCAAGTCGTCACCGGCGCAGGCAAAGCCCGGTCAGGCCATTCACCTTCCCCCCTGTAGCATTACGGTTTACGCAGGCGAATTCGCATCGGATTGGCAATAGCCTTTCTAGCCAGTATTTTGCGACACTACGTCCTGTTATTTAAACGCGGGCACCCAGTCGCTATGACCGCATTTGTCGCAGGCATCGGCTTGCGCCTTTGCTTCGGGCTGTGGATTGCCACAATGGTAACAGACGTTTTTACCCGGCACTTTTTCCTGCTGGTCGATAAATTCGGTGTCCCATTCGGGCAGGATCGACAGCCCGGGTCTCGGCTCGGTTTCTTCGACAAGCGTGAAAGCGCCGTTGGCTTCCATATACATTCGTTTAACATGTCCCAAATGCGTTAATCCGCTAGATCGGAGCTGAGCAAAAAGCAGTTCGCGGGAGAGACGAGCTTCCTTCATTGCGGGCATTTGAATGACCGAATTCTCGATGAGCCTGCTGATATTACCCTGTGATATGGCCTCAAAGCGCTGGCTTTTAGCCGCATAATACGACACGATACGTTGTGTGAAAACTACGACTACCCCGATGATATAGGCTGGCAGCAGGCCCCGATGGGCATCCAGAATCGGCACACCAACAGCGGCTGCCATTGAAATCATAGCGGCCATTTCATTCCGGCTCAACTGGGAAGCCATACGCCGACCCATTAGCCGCATGGTGATGACCAGGAGTAAATAAATCGCAGTTGCCCGGATTATAATTTCAACGTAAAACATGCCAGGCACCTCACCAATGAGAATCCGCTGCCAGTCGTATAAATAAATATCGTCCTTTTTCATAGTTGAGGAAGCTTAATTTAAAGTACCGCGTCGCCCCAATCGGTTGCCTGGCAGATAGAGCAAGGACCGGGTTTTGGCTGAGCTGGAACTGTATTGCCACAGTTGGTACAAGCGAGCATTTTCTCTTCAGGATGCCCATAAATCACCTGTATTTCTTCATCCGCGGGGGGCAATACCGACAAGCCGGGCTTACCTTTTTCATCCTGGTAAATGCTGAAAATGCCATACGCTTCCAGATACAGGCGCTTGACTTTGCCCAGATTATATACGTTTTCGCTACGTAGCGCGGCATAAATCTGCTGGTGAGAGAGCCTGTTTTTTCCCATAACGTCGAGCTGGATAATCCCGTCTTTTATGACAGCCGTTTCAGTGCCCTGTATAAATTTCTCCGCTTTGCTGCTTCTAAAACCCAGCAGGTTAGTTTCCCATAGAAAAAACAGCGCACAGAGCAAAGCCAGTATACCCGATAATAATCCCCGATCGGGCAGTTGCATGGCAGGGGAAACGATGGCTCCCATCGTCAGCATAACGGTTAGTTCCAGATTGGTGATCTGCCCGTTCATTCGCTTACCCAGCAGCCGCATCACGACCAGTACGATCAGGTAAATCAGTGTTGTACGGATGAACACCTCTACCAGAAATTCGACCGGAGCATCGCCAATCAGAATTCGCTCCCAGTCGGCCAATTTTATTTCCTCTTTGTCCATGCCCCCCTAACTTTTCGTTGGGGAAAATTGATTGGGCATATATGAAAGTTCTGGGTTTATTCCAATATTCTATACGGTATGCAAAAAAAATAAGCCAGATAATCAGGAAACGGTAACTGGTATTAACAGGATGGTTCTATTATGAGTTGGTCTTAGTAACTACACTCAACATACGCCCATGAAAAAACTAATTCTTGTCCTGTGCCTTTGTCTTTTTACCGCCTGCCATAAGAAAATCGACGATACAAAATCAGAAAAAGCTCCCGCCGTCCCTACACCAACCGATTTTATTGAGGAGTTATGGTATAAAAACGGCCTCGTGTACAGCGTTGACGTTGAGGTTTTCAAAGATTCGGATGGCGATGGCTTTGGCGATTTTAACGGAATCACCCAACAGCTCGATTACCTGAAAAGCTTAGGCGTCTCAACCATCTGGCTGGCTCCATTTCAACCGACACCCAACAAAGACGACGGCTACGACGTAGCAGATTTCTACGGCATTGACTCAAACCTGGGCACCCCACAGGATTTTGACAACTTCATTCGTCAGGCCAATCAGAAGGAAATTCGGGTCATGATGGATTTAGTGACCAACCACACGTCTGATCAGCATTCGTGGTTTAAGCAGGCGCGTCAGAACAAGAATTCACCCTATCGATCGTGGTACGTCTGGTCAAAGGACCGTCCCAAGAAGTGGGATAAAGGCATGGTGTTTCCGGGCGTGCAGAAGGCCGTCTGGACGTTCGACAAGCAGGCGGGCGAATACTATTACCACCGCTTTTATGATTTCCAGCCCGACCTGAACATGCAGAATCCGGCCGTTCAGCGGGAAATGCGAAAAATTGTCCGCTACTGGCTGGATAAAGGCATCGCAGGTTTTCGGGTGGATGCGGTGCCCTTCCTGATTGAAGTGGCCAACGCTGATTTCGATCCCGACAAACCCCAACATCAGTTTGATATAATCACGCAATTGCACCAGTACATTCAATGGCATAAACGCGATGCCATTTTGCTCGGCGAAGCTAACGTCGACCCGAAAGAACAGGAGCCATTTTTCGGAAAAGAGGGCCAGAACATGCAGACGATGTTCAACTTCTTCGCCAATCAACACCTTTTCTATGCCCTGGCGACAAGCGAAACCAAGTTATTACGGAAAGCCCTGGACGATACCAAAAATATTCCACCAACGGCGCAATGGGCGCATTTTCTGCGAAACCACGATGAGATCGATCTGGGCCGGTTGAGTGATACCGAACGGAACAAGGTGTACGCTAAGTTTGGCCCCGACACCACGATGCAGTTGTATGACCGGGGTATCCGTCGCCGACTGGCGCCCATGCTGGGTGATCCGCGTCTGGTCGAACTCTCCTACAGCGTACTGTTTTCGCTACCGGGCATGCCCGTTATCCGGTACGGCGAAGAAATCGGCATGGGCGACGACCTCAAGCTACAGGAACGAATGTCGATTCGTACACCCATGCAATGGTCGAGCGGGCTGAATGCCGGGTTTTCGGAGGGGGCTAAACTGGTACGCCCCGTCATTAGCCAGGGTCCATATAGCTACGCAAAAGTCAACGTAGCGGCTCAACGTTCCGACTCTACCTCGCTGCTGAACAAGGTCGCCCGGTTTGCCCGCATACGCAAGCAGTGCCCCGAAATCGGCTGGGGAAACTGGGAACTTCTCGACACCGGTTCCGAACATGTTCTGGCTATTCGCTACGACTGGCAGGGCCGTTCCCTCGTAATGATCAATAATTTCAGTCCAGAGCCCCAGCAATGCCAGTTAACTACATCGTTAAAGCCCCGTAGTACGTTGGTTAATCTTTTCGATAACAGTCAGACGCAAGTTGGCGAGAAGGGTGCCTACTCCGTTAAGCTGGCGGGCTACGGCTATAGCTGGTATCGATTGAAAAAATAATGAGGTATGCTGCCACCACTAACTGTAAAAAAGCGGTCACTTGGCGTAACGTTCTCTGGTAAAAATCAAGCCGATGTTCTCCTGTGGGCACCCACGCCTAAACACGTAGCCATCAAACTCACTGAGTCTTCGGAAGTGATCCCACTAAACAAAGAAGAATTAGGCTACTGGAGCGTACGGACGCCCAAAATCAACCCCGATACATTATATACGTTCGTGCTGGACGGCGAAAAAGAGTGTCAGGACCCTGCTTCGCTAGCGCAGCCCGAGGGTATAGAAGGTCCTTCCAAAGCGATTGATATTACTTCGTTTCAATGGGAGGATCAGAAGTGGGTGACGCCTGCTCTGGAAAACTACCTGTTGTATGAACTGCATGTCGGTACGTTTACATCGGAAGGCACGTTCGCTGCGGTGGAAGAAAAACTGGATTATTTAAAAGCCCTTGGCATCAATGCCATTGAGATAATGCCCGTTGCGCAGTTTTCGAATGCACGAAACTGGGGCTACGATGGCGTATTCTGGTATGCGGCTCAGGTCTCCTACGGTGGGGCCAGTGGCCTCCAGCATCTGGTAAATGCCTGCCATGTTCGCGGTATAGCGGTGGTGCTGGATGTCGTTTACAATCACTTTGGGCCAGAGGGGAATTTCCTGGACCACTACGGGCCATATCTGACGGATAAATACCAGACGCCCTGGGGCAGTGCCGTCAATTTCGATGATGCCTGGTGTGATGGCGTTCGACGGCATGTGCTTGAAAATGCGCTGATGTGGTTCCGGGATTTCCATATCGATGCGCTACGGATGGATGCCGTTCATGCCATTAAAGACGCTGGTCCGGTGCATATCTTGCAGGAACTCAGGCACCAGGTTGACCGTCTGATGGAAACTACCGGTCGTCGCCATTACCTGATGATTGAATGCGATCTGAACGACCCTACATTTATCCAGCCACTGGCCGAGCATGGATATGGCATGGATGCCCAATGGATTGATGAGTTTCACCACGCACTCCGGGTTACGGTGGGCGAAGAAAAAACGGGGTACTACGCCGATTTCGACGGCATTTCCAGTCTGGCAAAGTCATACCGGGATGCGTATGTCTACGACGGTCAGTTTTCAAGAGTTCGCCACAAGCTATTTGGGAGTAAAGCCGAAACGAATCCGGGCAGCCAGTTTATCGTTTTTTCGCAGAACCACGATCAGGTTGGCAATCGTAAGCAGGGGGAGCGATCGAGTGTATTGTATAGCTATGACACGTTAAAACTGATGGCGGGTGCCGTGCTGGTTAGCCCCTATATTCCAATGCTGTTCATGGGGGAAGAGTGGGGCGAAACAAATCCCTTTCTCTACTTTGCGAACGTGTCGGAACCGAAACTGGCCGAACAGATAAAACAGGGCCGGAAAGATGAATTCAGTACGTCTAAGTCGGACAGCGAGGTTCCCGATCCGGATGTGGAGGAGACGTACCTGCAAGCTAAACTGGAGTGGGAATTAATCCAGAAGGAACCTCACCGAACGCTGCTTCGGTACTACCAGACTCTGATTGCACTACGGCAGCAGTTACCGGCTTTGCACAAGTTGAACCGCCAGCAGTTGGAAGTCACTGATTGCGACGAGCAACAAACGCTGCTCCTGCATCGCTGGCACGATGATCAGCATGTGTTGTGTCTTATGAATTTTTCCAGCGAACCACAAGACATGGCAATCTCCATATCAGCTTCAACCAGGCATTGGCAGAAACTGCTTGACTCAGCAGACCAGCAATGGCAATTGGAAACCGGGTCCAGCACAGCCCCCGATTCGTTGACAAATTCAACATTGGTCACATTACCCGCTGAGTCGCTGGTGATTTACGCGTGTGGCCACGAGAAATCCTCTATTAATGTACCGAAGCCCATTCCAGCCCACCTGTATCAATAAACAGTAGCTGACGACCTGTTGACAACGTGTACAAAAACAGTAGCGTGTTCTCAAAAACCCATTTAGCTTCTGCTATCATGGCTTTTGAGAACACGCTACTGCACTTTTTCACTTACCGCGTTTAGGACACACAACCCGGAGTTTCCGGTCGTAACATCCGTTAACCAGCCCAAGTGTACCTGTGATGGACCGATTATTTTTTATCGATGCGGTACAATCTACCCTGATCCGTGATCGCGTATAAGGCACCGTCGTTGCCCTGCGTTACGTCCCGGAAACGCTGATACTGATCGGACAGCAACCGTTCTTCACCCACTATTTTATCATCCTTGATAATGAGCCGTACGATGTGCATGCCACTTAACGCACCGATAAAGAGGTTGTTCTTCCATTCCGGAATACGATCACTGCTGTAGAAGGTCGAACCACTGGGTGAAACAACAGGGTCCCAGTAATAAGCCGGTTGCTCCAATCCTTCCTTTTGCTGAATGGCATCACCCACTTTCTTGCCGCTGTATTCAATACCATACGTAATGGTCGGCCAGCCGTAGTTCTTGCCGGGTTTAATATGATTGACTTCATCACCCCCTCTGGGACCGAATTCGTTCTCCCACAGATCGCCCGTTACCGGATCGATAGCCAGCCCCTGTACGTTCCGATGCCCATACGAGTATAATTCAGGTCGGGCACCTGCCTGTCCAATGAATGGATTACCGGGGGCAGGTTTACCGTCTTTCGTAATCCGGATAACTTTTCCCAGGCCTGAGTTGAGCGACTGGGCCTGTGGCCGGGTTACCAGATCCGAACGTTCGCCCGTGCTGATGATCAGGTTACCGTCCTTATCGACAAGAATCCGGCCACCATAATGCAGATTGCCTTTGTAAGCCGGTGTGGCGCGATAAATGACCGTTGCCCCCTCGATCTTTTTCTCATCGGCCGCTAGTTTGCCCTTGGCTACCGCCGTTACATTGCCCTCAGCACTGGGCTCTGAAAATACCCAATAGACCATCCGGTTCGTCGCAAAAGCGGGATCCACCCGAATACCCAATAGTCCCCCCTGACCAGAAGGATTGACCTTGGGAATACCTGTTATTGCCTCCCCTACCTTACCGTCGGGCGTGACGATACGCATCGTGCCTTCTTTTTCGGTAATGAGCAGACGGCCATCGGGCAGGTTCGTAATCCCCCACGGAAATTTAAGCGCTTCGGTCAGCACTTTACCTTCGTAGTTCGTAGCCGATTTTACACCAGCGATTCGGGTCTGGCCCGGAAAAGCCGGTTTATAGTCTGAATTGGGCTCTTTGGTTTCGACAGGGCTTGCCTGCGTAGACGCCGTTGTGTTATTGGACGTAGTTTGGCCACAGGATGGCAAGGCCAGTGAGGCACCCGCTATGAATAGCAGAATTTGGGTTTTCATTATTAATTCAGATAGTTAAGTAATATAAATTGGGGGTTCTGTGACTGCGCTTACCAAACAACAGAGTTTAGTAGATAAAAATCCTACTCAGCTCAATCGCGTTGTAGAACTTCTTCAAGCTTGGCTTTGTAGATTCGCCCAATGGGAATTTCCTCATTGTTGATTCGAATATACGTAGCGCTGACCGCCTGAATGTGATCCAGCGCCACAATAAAAGACTTATGAATCCGGACAAACCGATCGGGCGGCAGCTTTTCTTCCAGATAACTGATTCGCAGATAGGACACTAGCGTGCCCGACACCGTATGAATCCGCACGTAATCTTTCAGGCTTTCTATCCATAAAATATCCTCCAGAAAGAGTTTAACCATCTCCTTATCGACCTTAAAGTACTGATAGTCTTTTCCCGCTTTGGCCAGCTCCGGCGACTCTTCAGCCACAGGCGCCGTGGGCGAAAACCGGTAAATTTTGCCTACGGACTGGAGAAAGCGCTCAAATGAAATGGGTTTTACCAGAAAATCCAGTACGTCAAATTCGTAGCTGTCCAGTGCATATTCGCGAAAGGCCGTCGTGAAAATGACTTTAGGCCGGTACCCTAACGGACGTAGTATATCGAAGCCCGTCAGGCGGGGCATCTGAATATCCAGAAAGAGCACATCAACCGGGGCGCCGGCCGCCGGAGCACCAGTCGCCGATGTTTGCTGCAACAGTCGGAAGGCCTGGGTCGGGCTATTGGATATACCCACCAGTTCCAGATCAGGCAACCGGCCGATGTAGTCTTTCAACAGATCGGTTGCCAGCGGTTCATCATCCAGCACAAAACAGCGAATGGCCATCAGTTTACATTGAATTTCAAGACGGCCAGAAACTGACTATCTTCGGGTAGAGTGACTAGTTCATAGTTGCCGGGGAAGAGAATGTCCAGCCGTTTTTTCAGGTTTGTTAAGCCTAAACCCGTCGTCGACGGATATAAAACGCCATCGGGCACCGAGTTTTCGACTGAATAAACCAGGCGATTGCCGGTTCGGGAGAGGGTCAACTGAATCCAGCAGGTGGTTTCGGTTTGAGCGGCTCCATGTTTAAACGCATTCTCCACAAAGGGTAACAGCAGCATCGGCGGAATCATCAGATTCGTCAGATTGGCCGACTCATCAAAGTTCGTCTGTACGTCCAGCCGATCGCCATAGCGAATTTGCTCCAGCGAAATATAGTCCGTCAAATACGCCATTTCTTTCGTGATCGAAACCATCGAACGGTGGCTTTCGTGCAGTTGATAGCTGAGCAATCCGGCCAGCCGTTGCAACAGATGTGGCATTTGAGCGGGCTGATGCAACGAAACCGAGATCAGGTTATTGAGCGTATTAAACAGGAAATGGGGTTGAACCTGAGACTGAAGCAGCCGGTATTCGGCGGAGAGTTTTTCCCGTCGATACGTCTCACTCAACCGCTGTTGCTGCAGCGCATGCCGGACCAGGTTAACTGCCACAAAGAGGGCAACCACCAAATGCAACTGCATGGATTCGGCCAGAATCTTTGGCCAGTATACGTAGGGCTTGAGCAAGCCATCCGGGTAATAGACTGGGTAAAGCCAGGTATAATTAATGGCGCGCCGAAGCAGACCAAAAACCAGTACGCCCCCCAGTAAACTGGCCCAGAAACCCGCCATACGGCCAGCCATCAGGAAGTGGCGGACGGTAACCAGCAGATGCCAGTAACCGGCTATGATCAGTAGCGGAATATTCAGCGAAATGCTGTTGAAACTCTGTTGAAAATTATCCATGTAGGCCCCTGTGTTGAGCCATTCAAACAGAAAGTAACCCAGCCAGAAAAGTCCCTGTGCCCCGATTTCCCGGTAGAGTTTAAGCGCACCCAAACGAGCCATTGTTCATGATTTGTTTCGCCCTGAGAAGACAAAATTACAGCTAACTTCTGATCAAAAGCCGTGTAGCCAGACCAACTACACGCGTAAACTCCTCAACAGGGCAATCCTTCGATAAACGACCAATTTCCTCGCCCAACGGCACTGCATGAACATCAGCCGTCGTGTGAAGGAGCGGTTTGGTTGTTGGTCTAAAATACCTTTCGTGTATGAACGTAGTGTTTTGCTTTGCCAGTAGTAATGCCACCTTGAATCATATTTTTTTAACTAACTCATTGTCTATCAGCTATGCAACTCTATCGAACCATCACACGCCAGTGGCTAGCCAGTTCGGCGACGTCCTTTCATTCGCACATGACTATCGTTAAGCAACCTCATTTTATATGGCTTGCGGTATTCATGTTGCTACTGCACACGCACACGGTCCAGGCGCAGATTGATCAAACAATTCAACCCGATTCAACCCGGGGCTACTGGCGGCTTAACACGCAGGCAGCCACCCGCAGCACCCTGGTCCAGTTTTTCGGACCCAACCATCAGCTTCTATACGTAGAAAACCTGCCCGAAAAATGGGTCAAACTCAGCCGAAAAAATCAAAAGCAGTTCGACCAGTTATTAGCGCAATTGCTGGCTAATCAACTGGTAATGTCACGCATCAAAACCGAAACCTTACCACCAACGCCTGAGTTACCAGCGCCAACGCACGTATCGGTCAACGCAAGCAGCCCGCAAAACCTGCCGTCGACAGTAGCTTCGTACCGGGTGCACGCCTATGTCAATCCGGCGGGCAAACTCTACCTGATCGTTGATAACCCTGATCATTTACGCTATAAAATCTGGGTGGCCGATCAAAAAGACAGGACGCTCTATGAGGAATTCACCAACCACGATCAGTATCGGCGCAGGCTGGATTTATCAGCCCTGCCTACTGATTCATACCAGGTTACCGTTCAGATTGATAACAAACCATTCACTTATAAAATCAGACGGCAGGAGGCTAGCTTTGCCTACAGTATTCATCCTGAATCCGTCAATAAGGAGGCAACTATTGAGCAAAGTCGGGAGCCAAGAAAGCCCTTGCGTGTGCCTGTTACTCTTGATCTGTAGCAGACATACACCAGAATCAACATACCAGCAGCCAACCAGATTGTCTACTTTTTAACGTCAAACAAGCCTGCCTGGTAATCAGCAGAAATTTAATCAGGCTTAAGGCGCCGGGATTAGTTGACTTTCGTAATTTAACCATCTGCCATCCTGGTAGGTTTATAAATAATTAACATCATTATGCGTACAACAATGCAAAAACGCAAACTGGGAAACAGTGGCCTTGAAGTATCGGCCCTTGGGCTTGGCTGCATGGGCATGAGCTTTGGCTACGGCCCGCCCAAGGATACAAAAGAGATGATTTCGCTGATTCATGCTGCTGTTGAGCAGGGCGTTACGTTCTTCGATACGGCCGAAGTATATGGCCCCTATAGTAACGAGGAACTGGTGGGTGAAGCCCTGGAACCGTTCAAAGGCGACGTAGTGATTGCCACTAAATTCGGCTTCAACTTCCAGGATGGAAAACAGGTTGGGTTAAACAGCCGCCCGGAGAATATTAGAGCCGTAGCCGAAGCTTCTATGAAGCGACTCAGAGTGGACGTCATCGACTTATTTTACCAGCACCGCGTCGACCCGAATGTACCGATTGAGGACGTAGCGGGAACGGTAAAGGAGCTGATTCAGGAAGGGAAGGTGAAGCACTTCGGCCTGTCGGAAGCGGGTGCCCAAACCATTCGGCGGGCGCACGCCGTACAGCCGATTACCGCCCTACAAAGCGAATACTCCCTCTGGACCCGTCAGCACGAAACCGAAATTATACCGACTATCGAGGAATTGGGCATCGGTCTGGTGGCGTATAGCCCGCTGGGAAAGGGCTTCCTGACTGGCAAAATTGATGAAAGTACCAAATTTGCCGAAGGCGACATTCGTAATATTTTGCCCAGGTATACCGAAGAAGCCCGTTCTGCCAACAAAACTCTGCTGGACTTGCTGGATCAGTTTGCCCAACGCCGACAGGCTACGCCCGCTCAAATTGCGTTAGCCTGGGTGTTGGCCCAAAAGCCCTGGATTGTCCCCATTCCAGGCACCACGAAGCTGCACCGCCTGACGGAGAATAACGGAGCCGCTGCGATTCAGCTAACGGCCGACGAACTTCGGGAAATTAAGGACGCCACGGCTCAAATCGACGTAGTGGGGACACGCTACCCCGAACAGATGGAGAAATCGACAGGGCTATAAATGGTTCGTTCTGTTTCTTCACCAAATCAATGACAGAACGGCTCGCCGTCTGGTTTATACGATCATAGAACGGAGTCAACAGGGGCGGTTTATCTTAATCAATAAAATCCAATATCTTCGTTTTATCCTCTAATAGAGCAAACTGCGCTGAAGATACCTTAGAAAAATTCAACAATAGCCAAAAAACCACTGATCGGCTTTTTTGGCTATTTCATGTTAGAAATCCCGCAGTTGATACGAATACATTAGCCTGGTCTGACTTTCACCGCCCATATTTGTGGAGTCATTCACAACAACAATCAAACAACAATAACTAATGAAAACGAACTTCCTCCACATAAACCGCCCCGCCCGCCCTCGGATCATTGAAGTTGGCGGCCCTTTGGTTGGCCAGCGCGGCCGTACCGTCTATCGGATGCGGTCACGCTAAAACACACCTACTCAATACGTTAAGCTCCTAGATAATCGGGAGCTTTTTTTATGGCCTGTTGTTTGAGTGAGCGATCAATATCGAATGAATTGCGCCAGGTTTTAACCCGACGAGAATGAAAAATACGCCCTTATTTCTTTATCACATTCTCAAATAAAAAAACGCCGTTCTTATTGGCAATGACAATGTCCAGCTTCCGGTCACCATTCATATCCTGGGCAACAATGTTAAGTCCGGCCCCGGAGTCGTTGTCAATGACGTGCTCTTTGTAGTACGGTTCCTTGCCGGGCGTAAACTCAAACCACATCAGGATGCCCGGATCACTGTCGCCGGGATCGCGCCCGTGGTGGGCCAGAAATCGTTTTCCGGTAATGTAATCTTTACGGCCATCACCGTTCAGATCGGCCATTATCGAGGAATGGGTTTGGGCCGTGGTGGTGCTCATCAGATGGGTTTTGAAGTCGAGCTTACCTTCGTCGCTGACCTGCTCATGCCACCAGACGCCGAGGGCATGAGCCGACGCACTTACTACGTCATTTTTCCCATCTCCATTTACATCCAGAATCTGCATATGCGAACAGGGTTCGCCCAGGTCGGCGGGGTGAAACACCCAGTTACCCGATTTGTTATCAGCCGTTCCTTCAAACCATCCTTCCCGAACCACTACGTCATTAAACCCGTCTTTATTTACATCCCCATAGCCAATGCCGTGGGAAAATATCTCGGTGCCCGGAACATTTTCTTTGCTCAGGACAAAACGTTTCCACTCCATATCGCCGGGTTTTGAGGGCGGCTTTAACCAGACAATCTGCTTTTTGGCTTTATCCCCACAAAGAATATCGAGCCGACCATCGCCGTCAATGTCAATAAAACCCGGCGACTCGTTGGCAATGCCGACCGAATCGGCAATGATGTGTTTTTGCCACACATCGGGTTTGTTTTTAGGATTCTCAAACCAGAAGCCGGGCTTACCGGGAAAATCAACGATCACTACGTCGTCCCAGCCATCCAGATTGACATCCATACCCAGATTCAGAAACGAATCACTGTATTCCTTTCGCGGGTCATACACGCGGGACGGGGCCATTTCATGACGGGTCCAGTTGGGCGCTTCGAACCAGTAGTAACCGGCCACGATGTCCATCTTGCCGTCCTTGTTCAGGTCGGCAACGGCTACGCCCTCCGAAATGAAATCCCGGGTGATCGTTGTTTTCTTGAATTCATTGGTCAACACAACCGGCTTTGCCTGATTAGGGGTATTTGTAGCCGTAGTAGCGGCCTGCTGTTGACGTACTTTAAACAGGGGTTTATCCTGACCATACGCATTTGTCATCCAGCTAACAAGCAGAATACCAAGTAATAGGTACTGGCTGGTTATATTGATTCTTGTGTTCATGGCAAAAAAGTTGGTATTGTATCCGAGTACTATACTCCCGGTCATCTGCATCCCAGGGCTTACGCCCCCGGTTATTCACGTTCAACCCTTACAGGGTTGGTATATAGCTATCTATCCTTTTGTAACCCCGACGGGGTTCGCTATGGATAACCGGGGGTGTAGCCCTCGGAGTCGCCGATCAGCCTTCGGCTACCTCACTCCTCCAGCACCTTGGCAATCAGTGCCTGAATTTCGTGATTTTCGTGCGAATGCTCCCGTTGGCCAACCCGGTCGTTAAATTCTTTCAGCAGCTTTTTCGAATCCTCCGTACCGATGGCCCCGATGCGCTGAATGGTATAGGGCAAATGCTTAGGCATTTTTGATTTCTGGGCCAGATCCAACGCCCGTTTCATATCGATGGCCGCCAGCGGTTCGGCGGCATACCAAAGCATAAGTGGCAGATTATGATCGTCTTTATTGTCGGCTTTCTGAACGAGCGCATCCACTACGTCCCAACGCTGCGCAGGATCCAGCCGGAGCATGGCCGATGTCAGGTAAAGCCGTACCAGCGCCGAATTATCTGTTTGGGCCAGCGCCGTAAAGCGTTTTAGCGTTTCGGGAGAAACGCTTTTGTTTTCGGCCAGTAATTGAATGGCCCAGCTTCTGATGTATTCATTCTCATTGGCCAGCAAATCCGTTAGCTCTTTTTCGGTAAGCCCTTTTGTTACGTGTAGCGCCCACAAGGCCCGGAGCTTCCGGGTGGCATCCGGATTTTTAGCCAGAATGTCTTTCAGGGCTTTGTGTACTTTCTTGTTGGGGCCGCGTTCCTGCAAGATCGTCCGGGCCTGCCGTACGTACCACTCGTTGGCATGTAGCTGATAATTAACCAGGTCCATGTCCGACGCCTTTGCCAGATCGACATGTACCCACTTGTCATTGGTATGAGTGATTTTGAAGATGCGGCCCATCGTTTTGTTATGAACATCCGGATTGGGGCTGTGGCATTGGTTCTTGTCGTACCAGTCGATGGCCCACACCGAGCCGCTGGGATCATATTTCATATTCAGCCATTGCGACCAGGAATCGTTCATCGACAGGAAATCCGGTTTGTGGGTCACCAGATACCCCGAGCCGTCGCGAACCGGATGGTCCTGGTTCAGTTTGGCGCCGTTGATGTTGTTCATGAAGATATCATTCCGGTATTCTTTCGGCCAGCTATCGCCCCCCAGGTAGATCATCGCGCCGGAATGGGCGTGTCCCCCTCCCGCCGAAGCCGACCGGAAATTGCCCGCATGCGGACCACGTTCGCCCACCCAGTGTACATGGTCGGCGTGGGTTTTGATGTCGTCGTAGGTATACGGGTTAAAATGCTTGCCCGCCTGCCGGAAGTAACGCCCGCCTTGTATCATGTTGTACATGTGCGGGATCACGCAGGCTGTAACGAACGCGTGCCCGTAGTCGTTGAAGTCAAGGCCCCAGGGGTTACTGGTCCCTTCGGCGAATAATTCGAACTGATGGGTGGATGGGTGAAAGCGCCAGACCCCGGCATTCAGTTTCGTACGTTCCGAATCCGGGGCACCCGGCTTGCCAACATTGGAATGGGTAAATACGCCGTGTGTCCCGTAGAGCCAGCCATCCGGACCCCAGCGCAGGCTATTCAGGACTTCGTGGGTATCATCAGTGCCCCAACCGTCGAGCAGCTTTTGGGGCGGACCGGCGGGCAAATCGGTTTTGGCATCAATGGGAATAAACAACAGATACGGTGCCGCCCCGAGCCACACACCACCCATACCTACCTCAATACCACTGACCAGATTTAGCCCTTCGGCAAAGACTTTTTTCTTGTCCAGTGTCCCATCACCATTGGTATCTTCAAAGATCAGAATACGGTCTCGGCCCTGCCCTTCCGGCGCCGGAACGGGATACGTATGACTCTCAACCACCCAAAGTCGGCCGCGTGAATCGAGGGTAAAGCAAATGGGTTTGATAATGTCCGGCTCAGCGGCTGCCAGCGTAATCCTGAAGCCATTGGGCAGGCTCATCACGTTGGCCGCTTCGGTGCCGGAAAGCCCGGCATGGAGCACGGGGTCGAGTGGTGGCAGGATGATTATATCTTTCTGATTTAACTCGTTGGGGAAGGTCGGACGCGTGGGATAAAACAGAAACTCATCAAAATTGATATGCGCCCATTTGTCATTCGGGATGTAGGGAATCTGCGAAATTCCGGTTTCGTTATCTACGATTCGTATAAAAATATCCTGATTCAGATAGGGTTGCAAATCAACCACGACCGGCTGCAACGTAGCACGGCCTTGCCCGGTGCTGTGAAAAATAACCTTACCAGTGCTGGCCTGTACCAGTTCAACACGCGTATCCTGCAAGGCACCCCCCGACACCCGGAACGCGGCAAAGGGTTGCGTTACCGGAAAAGGGGCAGATGTTAACGTACCGGTCAGCTTGTAGTTAGTTGTACCCCCACTGCTCAGAAAATACTTCCCGGCAAAGCCAATATGCATCTCTTTCTCGTGAACCGGAGACGGATCATCCTGGGCGAAAATTGGATTGGCAAACGCATCGCCGGTGGCGGTCCAGTCTTTTAACGTACCGGTCTCGAAATTCAGGTTAAGCGGTTGCCCGTTCTTCATGGGTAGCTGTCCGGCAATCGTCGCATCAGAAATAGTACCCTCCACGACCTCGAATTTTCCAACCATGCCGGCCGCGCGGTGACCCGGAACCGTGCAGTAATACGTATCGCTTTTATCGGCAGTAAACGTAATGCTGGCCTTACTTCCTTTTTCCTGGAGTGTCTTACTTTTGACACCTAATTTTTCAAGGGCGATATCATGCGTCATGAGTTCGGTGTCGGTAATGGTAATACGTACCCGATCGCCTTTGTTGGCCTTCAAGGTCGGGTTGCGCGCCCCATCCTTCGAGAAGTAGCCCAGCATGGACGCTTCCAGCGCATACTCCCGGTCGACATTGGCGGTGTCCTGAGCCGGTTTAGCTTTGGCAGGTTGGGCTGTACTATACGTACCCGTTATAGAAAGAACGACGGAAATCAATAGTATGAGCAAACGAAATTTGTTCATAGGAATAAGGCGTAAGTCGTTGGAGGTAAGTCAGTAATAAGATTACTCTGGTGCTAAAAACAACGCGAATGGTCTTTACTACTTAATCGGTACGTTATAAATTGATACCAAGGCGACAAGCCTGCCATTACAGTTCAGATATAGTCAGATCACGAAATTCAACCTGGGCAACCCCTCCGGCGTGAATCTGAACGGCAATGACGCCTTTTGCCGGGATTTTACTGTCCTTTTCGGTGTAGTCGCAGGTTTTAACACCATTGATGTACAGTTCATGATGGTTCCCTTTGCATCGGAT
Source organism: Spirosoma jeollabukense (assembly GCF_054777855.1). Classification (NCBI taxonomy): domain Bacteria; kingdom Pseudomonadati; phylum Bacteroidota; class Cytophagia; order Cytophagales; family Cytophagaceae; genus Spirosoma; species Spirosoma jeollabukense. Next base: position 438,494 of record NZ_BAAHAD010000004.1, on the reverse strand, counting down.
GATGTAGCTATTCCAGCCATCTTCTTTCAGGATGCGCTTAAGGATTCTCAAATCACCGCTGACCAGTTTTTCGCGTCGGTGTTCATCATACAGGTCTCCCCAGTACCCATTGCCAATGTCGGCCTGATAACCCACCATTTTACCGCCCTCAATAAGCGAACGATATTGAATTCCGCTGTTGATCATTCCCGTCGAAGGATCGCCCGACAACCGGAACAGGCAGCGGAACTCAAAATCACCATACTCGTTCAGGGTGTACAGATACGTATTGGCCGGTATCTTTTTAACGCCGTCCCCGCTTCGTATAACGCTGTCTTTCACAAACCACAGGTTGGCATCAGCCGGATCGACCGTTTTCCAGCCAGTCAGGGTTTTGCCATCAAATAATGACTCGGCCTTCCCCGACGACTGAGCAAAAACCGGTAATCCACAGAAAACCTGACTGGCTAAAATGAAGGCAATAACCAGCCACCGTTTTGCTACGTCGGTCCTGGGAAGAGTGTGAATACAGTATGATTTCATCGGGTAAAGGGTCTCCGGTAAACGTCCTGTTTGCCTGTCCTAGAAGACTTACCAACCTGTCAGGCTGGAAAGGATTGTTCTAGCTAAAATACTAAAAGCAATTACTATATCCATATTTACCCGGATTACTCCACAGGCTTGCAGACTTGTCGCCCTATTAAATTCTATTTTTTGAAAAAATAATCAAAAAAAGACTAAGTGTTTTTGTGTACTTCATCGTCTTTGTATCAGAAGCGGTTCTTTTAGTCCATCAACGACCCACACTAATTGAACTACCCACTTCACTTACCAGCAGCGATGGGACAAGTCCTACCACTAACACAGCGACAGGGAATAGGCCAGCTACCTAATCTGCCCCCTACAGAAGTGCTCCATGACTCCGCTGATAAGGCCAGTTGGGACACGGAATTATTCCTGCGGAATACCTTTCAACAGGATGTCGAGAGTGGGATTAGTTTGCTGTTTCGGCAATATTACGCCATGCTGTGCAGTCACGCGGTTCGCTACGTATCGTCGAAAGCCATTGCCGAAGATATCGTTTCGGATATTTTTTATGAGTTTCAGGCCGAATCCCGCTATCAAACCGTAACCTCATCGTACCGGGCGTATCTATTCACGGCTGTGCGCAATCGGGCATTCGATCATGTACGGGCTGAAATGCGGCACACGACATCGCTGGACAACGCGGAATTAATTCCGGCCCATATCACGCAAAGCCCCGACTCGATTACGCAGTATGAGGAGTTGTATCATGACGTGGAAAACGCCATTAACGCCATGCCCTTAAAGCGTCGTCAGATTTATGTAATGCACCGATTTGAGGGCAAGAAATACCAGGAAATAGCCACCGAACTGAACCTGTCGTTACGTACTATTGAAGCCCATCTCTTTCAGGCCATGCGCCAGATACGGAACACGCTGAAGGACAAATGGCTGCTGATTGCCTGCCTGGCAGGGTCGCTCTGGCCTTAATTACTTATTATTTTGTATGATAACTACGTGTTTTTCGTCTTGAAACCGTCATGATACGGCTAACATTCCACCAATGAAAACTCAGGTATCGAAAGAAACGCTTTTCACTTACTTTGCTGGCCGGGCAACCGCCCTACAAAAGCAGGCAATTGACGAGTGGGCGAAAGATTCTATAAACCGGGAAGTGTTTTTCGAGTGCCTGGCCCAATGGGAAAGTCAAAATCCGCAATTCGTGGCCGACGACCGGAAAGCATTGGAACGCCATCGGCAACGGATGCTGGATCAGCAAACTGAACCCGCTACGGCTGAATTGCCCGCCCTGGAAGAACCCGTAACCTACCAGATACCTCCTGTTGGGATGCGCTGGATGATAGCTGCTTCCGTTAGCCTCCTACTTGTTGTCGGTGGCCTCTTTTTCAAAGATGAGCTGCTTTACACCACGTATAGCACGGCCTTTGGCGAGACTCGTACGGTCAAACTCACCGATGGAAGCCAGGTGACACTTAACGCCAACTCGTCGTTACGGGTACCCCGGTTTGGCTTCGGCCAGAAGACGCGCGAAGTTGTATTGCTGGGTGAAGCGGATTTCTCCATCCGGCATCTCCCCAACCATCAACGCTTTGTGGTTCAGACGAATAAAAATTTTGAAGTGGTTGTGCTGGGCACCGAATTTCTGGTAAACACCCGAGAGAGAGCCAGGAAGGTAGTCCTGAATAAAGGCAAAGTACAGCTCCTGTATCAGGAAGGAAAAACCAGCAAGCAACTAATGATGAAGCCCGGCAACCTGGTCACGTTTGATCAAAAAGGGCGTATCAACCTGAAGCAAACGCCTAACCCACAGGAGTTCACATCCTGGAAAGAACATCGGTTCGTCTTTGATGGAACAACGTTGGCCGAGATTGGTACGCTGTTCAAGGAAAATTACGGGATAGAGCTGCAAATACCCGACAAAACGCTGGCGCAATGGACCATTTCGGGCGCTTTTAAAGCTTACAGCGCCGAAGAACTTATTGAAACGATAACCAGTGCGTCCAATCTGACGTACCGACAGCAAGGTGATACAATTGTTGTAACCCAAAATCAGTAACTAAACGCCCCTTAACCACTCATGAAAAAACTAGTACGTATGCTGCTCCTTGTGGGAGTGGTGCTGGGAGGAGTACGGCCCGGCTTTTCCCAACTGCTGGCCAGCGCCCACCAGATACAGCAAAAAGAAGGGCCGGTCAAAGCATCACCCCAAAAGTTAAAAGACGTCCTTAAGAAGCTGCAGGATCATTACGCCATTGATATTCTGTTTTTCGACCGGAATGTAGAAGGGCTCGTCGTGGCGGGTGATGTGGTCAATTACAAGGCGAACATTGAGCACAATCTGACGGCCGTTTTGAAGCCGTTGGGACTTCGCTACAGAAAGGTAAAAAACGGCGGCTACGTCGTAGTGTCCAAAGAGTCCGCCGAAAAAACGGAAGCCAGCAACAGCCAAACTCCATTGGGGGTCTTCTCCTCCCCCAACCGCCCCGATACGGATATCGATAACCGAACGGGGTCATTAGGGCTTCCAGCCAAACTACCCACCGAAAAACTAGCCCCGGTGGATATTCCGGTTCAGGGTAGCGTCACCGACGATAAAGGCGAAGGATTGCCAGGGGTGAGTATTGTTATAAAAGGGTCGCAGAAGGGAACAACCACCGATGCCGAGGGAAAGTATAGAATCGACGTACCGAACGTATCAGCCATCCTGATATTCAGCTACGTCGGCTATTTGCCTCAGGAAGTGACGGTTGGTACCCGTACGACGGTCGATGTGACATTGAAAGCCGACGACAAAACGCTCGATGAAATTGTGGTTGTGGGCTACGGAACCGTCAAGAAAAAAGACTTAACAGGCTCGGTGGGTGTCATCAGCAGTAAAGAAGTGAAAGACCTGGGCGTGACCCGCATTGAACAGGGGCTGGCCGGTCGGGTCGCCGGGGTTCAAGTGAAAGCTGTTTCGGGCGAACCCGGTGCGGCTCCCCAAATCAGGGTGCGTGGCATTGGCAGCATTTCGGCGGGAGCCGGGCCATTATACGTAGTAGATGGTTTTCCGACCGACAACATTCAGACCCTGAATCCCAACGACATTGAAACCCTCGATATTCTGAAAGATGCCTCCGCAACGGCGATATACGGCTCGCGTGGTTCGAATGGCGTTGTCATCATCAATACCAAACGGGGGAAATCGGGGAAAGCCAATATCACGCTCGATACGTATTACGGCTGGCAGAGCGTATCGAAAGTGCCGATCATGAAGAACTCCATCGAGCAGGCGAATTTCTTCTACGATGGTATGCGCAACCGGAATCTGGATGCGGGTAACAACGTTTCGGGCAATCCAACCACCTGGACATTTCCGGTCCCGGCGATCATCATGGACGTTCGGGAAGGACGAAATACGACCGACGAAAACTCACTCGATAAAATTCTGATTACCGCTCCCCAGCGTCAGATTCAACTGGCGGCCACGGGCGGTACGGACAATGTACGTTATGCCGTCAGTGGTGAGTACTTTAATCAGGACGGAATCATTGTCAACAGCGGTTTCAAGCGGTATTCACTACGTACCAATATCGACGCGCAACTCTCAAAACGATTGTCGGTAAAGCTAAGCCTGAATCCATCGTATACAGAGCAGCGTTCATTGCCATCGACCGGTGTAAGTGGCGGCACCGCAGCTACGCTAGGCATTGTGGCGTCGGCCTTGCAGGTTCATAATTTCCGGCCATTGCTGGATGCCAACGGCAACTATTTTAATTATGCCGGTCTCGCCGACATGGCCGACATTTATAATCCGCTGGCCGTTGCTAGAGAAACCATTACGTCCCAGAAAGGCTTTCGATTTCTGGGTAATATCAACGCTGAATACCAGATCCTGCCGGATTTGAAATTTAACGTTCAACTGGGCGGTAGCCTGCTGAACGGGAAGGGGATGTACTTTATGCCGCAACGCGTTTATTTTGCCAACGCGCTGGCCTTAGGTACCGACAATGCCTCCATGATTTCGAACTGGCTCACGGAATACACGTTAAACTACACGAAGACGAGTGGCAAGCATTCGATCGCTGCCCTGGCAGGCTATACGGTCCAGAAAGAGCACGGGGAATCGAATATGTTGAGCAGCAACAAATTCCCCAATAACCTGGTGCCCACTTTAAGTGCGGTGGGTGGCTTGATCACGAACGGCACATCAAGCATTTATGAATGGTCGCTGCTGTCGTATCTGGCCCGGGTCAACTACAATTACAACAGCAAATATTACCTGACTACCTCGATTCGGACGGATGGTTCGTCCCGTTTCGGCACCGAAAACAAATACGGCATTTTCCCGTCGGTAGCGCTGGCCTGGCGGATTTCGGATGAGAATTTCCTGAAAAACACACGGGCGATCAGCGAGCTTAAACTACGCACCAGTTACGGCGAAACCGGCAACAACAACATCGGCAATTACGACCAGTACGGCACCATTGCCTACGAAAATTACGGCTTAGGTGGCACTGTGGCAAGCGCCATTGCGCCGGGCCGGATTGGCAATCCGTCGCTAACCTGGGAAAAACAGACATCCATCAATGTTGGCGTTGATGCCAGTTTTTTCAACAGCCGGGTTAACCTGTCGGTCGATCATTTTCAATCCAGAAATACGGATCTGCTCCTGAACGTAAACGTCCCCAACAATACCGGATTCAGCACGGCTTTGCAGAACATTGGCGAGGTAAAAAACACGGGCTGGGAATTCGTTTTGAGCACGGTAAACGTCGACAAGAAAATCAGATGGTCTACCGATTTTAACCTGTCTTCGTATCGCAACAAAGTGGTCAAATTAGGGCCGCAGGGCGATCCCATTTACTCGGGAAATAATGTAACGATGATCGGCCAGCCGATTGGGATGTTCTACGGATTTCTGGTGAATGGCATCTTTAAAACCCAGGCCGACCTGGACAAAGGGCCACTCTACAATCCAACCGGCAGTGACCGCTCGCACGTGGGCGATATTCGGTTCGTGGATATCAATGGCGATGGGGTCATCAACAATGCCGATAAAACTATTATGGGATCGCCCTATCCGGATTTCTTTTATGGCATGACCAACCGGGTTTCTTATAAAAACTTCAGCCTGAGCGTCAGTGTGCAGGGCTCGAAGGGGAATCTCATTTATAATACGTCGCGAGGTGGCGGCAACAGTGGCCGGGCGCGGGTTCGGGGCTATGCGTTCAGCAACAACTACTGGAAATCGGAGCAGGACCCCGGCGATGGCGTAACACCCCGCCCCAACGATAGTCCAACGGGCGGGGTCCGGCTGCCGAGCCAATTGTTTCTCGACACAGGCACTTACCTCAGAATCAACAATATAACGCTGGCTTATGTAGTACCCAGCGCTATTACGCAGAAGCTGGGGCTTGGTTCACTACGTGTGTATGTGAATTCGAACAACCCGTTCCTTTTCACGAAAAACACGGCGTTTAACCCGGATGTCAGCACAACCGACAATCCGTTGACGCCCGGCGTAGAGGCCAATGACTATCCGTTGCCGAAGAGTGTGATGATTGGCTTAAATGTGGGATTTTAACGTAAGAACCTACCTAAAAGACGCGTAGATATGAAAAAGATATTCTGCCTGGTAAGCCTGGCATCCATGCTCACAATGTCATGCCAAAAGACTTTCATCGAATTGAATCCGATCTCCACGGTCAGCGTTGAGGCCGTTTATAAAACGGACAAAGATTTTCAGGATGCGGTCGTGGGCGTCTACAGTATGCTCCGCAATCAGTATCAGGATTTCTGGATTTTCGGCGACCTGCGCGCGGATGATTCGTGGCACGCGCTGGGCAACGATGCCTTTCTGGTTTCGGTGGATAAGTTCAACATGAATAGCGATGCCGCGCTGATGATTTCCACCTGGCGGAATTATTACAGCGCCATCAATCGGGCGAATCTGATTTTATCGAAAATCGAAACGGCCGATGCAGCCCTCGTCCCGAATAAAGACCGGCACATCGCCGAAGCCAAATTTCTTCGTGCGTTTGCCTATTTCGATCTAGTGCGAATTTTTGGGGACGTACCGCTGAACCTCACCCCCATCACGATTGCCGAAGGGTACACCAAAGCGCGTGAAAAAGTCGACAAGATTTATGATGACGTCATCATTAAGGATCTGCTGACGGCCGAAGCGGTGTTACCCGTTAAATATACGGGCGCGGATGTGGGTCGTGCCACGAAAGGAGCCGCAAAAGCCATTCTGGGACGCGTGTACATGACTCGCAAGGATTTCGTAAAAGCAGAAGCCAAACTACAGGAAGTCACTACGTTGGGGTACGCCCTTTTGCCGAATTACAAAGACCTGTTCGACTACACCAAAGACGAACACCACAGCGAATACATATTTGACATCGAATATCAGGACGGCAACCTGGGTGCGGGCAGTGGTTTCTCGAACAAGTTTTTACCAAAATCAGCGAACTCGCTGGCTGAAACTTTCTATGGCATAAAAGGGGGCGCTGGCGAGCAAAATAGCCCAACCCTTGCGCTGTTCGACTCCTTCGATCCAGCCGATCCAAGACGCGATGTTACGGTGGCGAAAGGCTACACGGATAATAACGGCGTTTTCCAGGGATTTTTGCAGATCGCTACGTTCACCAAAAAGTACTTAGCCATTACGAACACGCTGAATGACAGCAAAGTGAACTGGAAAGTGATCCGTTATGCCGACGTCTTGCTGATGTATGCCGAAGCCCTGAACGAGAATGGCAAAACCGATGCGGCTCTTACCTACCTCAACCAGGTACGAAGCCGGGCAAACATGCCGAAGTTTGCGGGCCTGAGCAAAGACCAGCTACGGACTAAAATCTACGACGAACGGGTTTACGAACTGTCGATGGAAGGTGTCCGGTGGTTCGATCTGGCCCGTACGGGCCGCCTGCAAAGCGTCCTGGGTCCACTTGGCTTCAAGGACTTCAATGCCCTCTTTCCGATCCCGCTGGTAGAAATTCAGATCATCAACAACTCAGCCGTATTGCCGCAAAATCCGGGCTATAATTGATGATAATTAAAAAGACCCCCAACCCCCTGAAGGGGGCTCTGGTTGCGAGTAAAGAAGCCCCCTTCAGGGGGTTGGGGGTCTTTTTAGACATCCATCACTCATTAGTATATTTTCATTTAAGCGTATGAAAGTGAGAATCAATCTATTTCTGACCCTGTCAATACTGATGTCTCTAGCGGGAATACGAGTTGGGTTGGGTCAGGCAAAAAAGAATGCGTCAACCCGTTCGGCGGCCCTCAACTACATTGATCCGACGATTGGGAACATTGCCCCTTTTTATAACACCAATCGGCCGGTTGTGCAGGTACCCAATCAGATGATACGTATGTTTCCCAAGCGTCAGGACCATCTGGACATGCAGATTACGGATTTTCCGATGACGTCGCTGAATATCATTACGCCACAGGTGATTTTCGCCATAAAACCGTATGTGGGTGCGTTGGCGGATACGGGTTGGTACCGCCGATTGACGTATGACCACGATCTGGAAGTTACCCAGCCCTGGTATTATTCCGTCAAACTCACCGATGACGACGTACTGACCGAATACACAGCGGGTGAACGAACGGGAATTTATCGATTTACCTTTCCGGCTGGCACGAAGAAAAATCTTCTGCTATCGCATTATTACGCAAAAGGAAAATACGACATCACCGATGGCACGACGATAACGGGCGTAGAGTTTGTCGATGACGCTAACCACCAGCAGAAAGGCATGGCGTATCTGTACGGAAAAGTGTCTGGCAAGCCGGAAAGTGGCAAGAAGCAGGGCGAAAAAGACTGGGGGCGCTATACGGTGCTGGGACCGCCCCAGAAGCACAAAAAAGTGGACGGCGAACGGGCCTATTTTAGCTACGCGGAAGCTGATACACCCGTGCAGGAATTCCGCTACGCCATTTCATTTATCAGCGCTGAACAGGCGAAGAAAAACTTCGAAAAAGAACTCACCGGCGTTACGTTCGATCAACTCAAAAACAAAGGCAAAGCGGCCTGGGAGAAAACCATCGGGCAAGTGAGCGTAGAAGGAGGCACCGACGCTCAGAAACGCAGTTTTTACACCGCCCTTTACCGCTGCTACGCCCGCATGGTCGACATGTCGGAAGAGGGGAAATATTTCAGCGGCTACGACAAGAAAGTACACGACGACAAACGCCCGTTTTATACCGACGATTACACCTGGGGCAACTACCTGGCGCTGCATCCGCTACGTTCGATCCTCGACCCAAAACGGGAAGCCGACATGCTGCAAACGTATGTACGGATGTACCAGCAAAGCGGCTGGATACCCGAATACCCGAAATTCTTTGGCGACCGTGCGGGTATGTTTGGCTTCAAATCATTCGTGGTATTTCTGGACGCTTACCGAAAGGGAATCCGGGATTTCGACACCAAAACAGCCCTGGAAGGCATGATCAAAAGTGCCGACAAGCGCACCATGCTCCCACACCGAAATGACCCGAAAGGCGCACTCGACGATTTTTACTACGCGAAAGGCTACTATCCGGCGCTCCATCCCGGCGAAGCAGAGACCGATTCCGTAGCCAAACTCCACGGCAATGGTCAGCGACGATCGGCGGTGGCCATTACATTAGGAAACAGCTACGATAGCTGGGCGCTAAGCGAATTCGGCAAGGAATTGGGTAATCAGGAGGTGTATAAAAAATACGCGCCACGCGCCCAGAACTACAAAAACGTCTGGCATGCCAAAACAGGCTTTTTCCTGCCGAAAGATGCCAAAGGTGAGTTTATAGAAATCGACCCGAAGTTCGACGGGGGTCATGCCGGAAACGATTATTACAACGAAAATAACGGCTGGAGTTACCGCTGGAATGTGCAGCAGGATATCAAAGGATTTACGGAACTGATGGGCGGCCCCGACAAGCTGGAGCAAAATCTGGATCAACTTTTCCGGGAAGGGCTCGACCGCAGCAAACCCGTTTTTTGGGAGAAATTCCCCGATCAAACCGGGATGATCGGGCAGTTTGCTATGGGCAACCAGGTGACCTTCTTCATCCCCTACCTCTTCAACTATACCCATGCACCCTGGAAAACTCAGAAATACACCCGACTCCTGCTCGACACTTGGTTTCAGGATACCATTTTCGGGGTGCCCGGCGACGAAGATGGCGGCTCGATGTCTTCGTTTGTGGTCTTCTCGGCTATGGGCTTCTACCCCACCACCCCCGGCCTTCCTCGCTACAGCATTACCAGTCCGCTCTTCACCAAAGTCACCATCGACCTGCCCAACGGCAGGAAATTCACCTTATCGGCGCCCAAGTCATCGCGTCGCAACAAGTACATCCAGTCGGCTACGATGAACGGCAAGCCCCTGAGCTCATTGTCGTTTTCGCATGAGGAGTTGATGAAGGGCGGTACGCTGGTGCTGGAGATGGGCGAAAAAACCGATAAGAAATGGGATATAACGTACTAACGTATCCACGGGCCGGGCCGCGTTCGGCTTTAGCCCGTATTTGAATTGGGCTAAGACACGGGCTATAGCCGAACGCGGCCCGGCCCGTGGGTACGGATACACTTAACCTTCAACTGAATATGTCAGAATTTCAACAAACTCTGTATAAAGCCTTATTAATCAGTATTGCTACGACTGGTTTATCCCAACTCAGTCTGGCGCAAACGGGCATCAACTACATCGACCCGACGATTGGCAACGTAGCGCCCCTGCTGAACACCAATCGCCCGATTGTGCATCTGCCCAATCAGATGGTGCGGGTGTTTCCGCACCGGCAGGATCATCTGGATATGCAGATTACGGATTTCCCGATGCTATGCCAGAACATCATTACGCCCCAGATGATTTTTGCTATAAAACCGTCTGTCGGCAACGTAGCAGACACGGCCTGGTATAGCCGCCTGACCTACGATCACGATCTGGAAGTCACGCAGCCCTGGTATTATTCCGTCAAACTCACCGACGATAATATCCTGACCGAATACACGGCAGGCGAAAAAACCGGCATCTACCGATTCACGTTTCCAGCGGACGCGAAGAAAAATCTCCTGATGTCGCATTACTACGCCAATGGGAAATACGAGCTTACGGATGGGAATAAATTAGTTGGTACGGAGTTCGTTGTCGATGCGATTCATGAGCAGAAAGGAACGGCTTATTTGTATGGCGTTTTCTCGGGCAAACCGCAAACGGGCAAGAAGGACGGCGAAAAAGACTGGGGGAAATACACCGTAAGTTCAGTACCGGAGAAACCCAAGAAAATGGCGGGCGAACGTGCCTTTGCCAGCTACGCCGAAGCCGACGCCCCGGTGCAGGAATTTCGCTACGCCATTTCGTTTATCAGTCCTGAACAGGCGAAGAAAAACTTCGAAAAAGAACTCACCGGCGTTACGTTCGATCAACTAAAAAATAAAGGCAAAGCGGCCTGGGAAAAAGTGATCGGGCAGGTGAAAGTAGAAGGCGGTACCGACGCCCAGAAACGCACATTTTACACCGCCCTTTACCGCTACTACGTCCGCATGATCGACATGTCGGAAGACGGAAAATACTTCAGCGGCTTCGACAAAAAAGTACACGAGGATAAACGGCCCTTTTACAACGACGATTACACCTGGGGTAATTATCTGGCTCAGCACCCGTTGCGGGCAATCCTTAACCCACAGCAGGAGGCTGACATGCTGCAATCGTATGTGCGGATGTTTCAGGAGAGCGGCTGGATGGCGGAGTACCCACGACCATTTGGCGATCGGCCCGGCATGTTTGGGTTCAAATCGTCGGTGATGTTCCTGGATGCGTATCGGAAAGGAATTCGGAATTTCGACGTTAAAACGGCCTTCGCGGGCATGCTTAAAAATGCCGAACAGGCCACCATGCTCCCGTTCCGAAATGGCCCCAAAGGAGATCTGGACGAATTTTATTACTCAAAAGGGTATTATCCGGCCCTGCATCCCGGTGAAGCGGAAACCGACGCGTTTGCTTTGCAGAAACCAGGCCAGAAACGGTCGGCCGTCGCCATTACGTTAGGAGATGCCTATGACAGCTGGGCCTTGAGCGAGCTGGGGAAGGAACTTGGAAATCAGGACGTTTATAAAAAATATGCGCCTAGAGCCCAGAATTACAAGAACGTCTGGCAGGAAAAATCCGGGTTCTTCATGCCGAAAGATGCGAAAGGAAACTGGATCGATATTGACCCAAAATTTGACGGCGGCCACAATGGATTTGATTATTATAATGAGAACAACGGCTGGAATTATCTCTGGAATGTGCAGCAGGATTTCAAAGGGTTAAGAGACTTGTTAGGAGGAGCGGATAAAATGGAACAACGGCTCGATCAGCTTTTCCGGGAAGGGCTCGACCGCAGCAAACCCGTCTTCTGGGAGAAGTGGCCCAACCAGACGGGCATGATCGGTCAGTTTGCCATGGGCAACCAGGTGACGTTTTTTATTCCCTACCTGTTCAACTACACCAACGCTCCCTGGAAAACCCAGAAATACACCCGACTCCTGCTCGACACTTGGTTTCAGGATACCATTTTCGGGGTGCCCGGCGATGAAGACGGCGGCTCGATGTCTTCGTTTGTGGTCTTCTCGGCCATGGGCTTCTACCCCACCACCCCCGGCCTTCCCCGCTACAGCATCACCAGCCCGCTCTTCACCAAAGTCACCATCGACCTGCCCAACGGCAAGAAGTTCACCTTGTCGGCCCCCAAGTCATCGCGTCGCAACAAGTACATCCAGTCGGCTACGATGAACGGCAAACCCCTAAGTTCATTGTCGTTTTCGCATGAGGAGTTGATGAAGGGCGGCACGCTGGTGTTGGAGATGGGTGAGAAAACCGACAAGAAATGGGAGCCAGAGAATTGATGGAAGGCGTATCGTTGATTGAGGTTTTTGTTATCCCGTAGGGATTAAACAGCGAAGCGTCGGTAGATGACGTAACACCCAGGACCAGCTAGCGTGCCATAGGTACGCAACCGGACAGATCTGGCGTACCTACGGCACGCTAATGAAGACCGAGCTTATTTGTGCTACCGACGCTACGCTGTTTGATCCCTACGGGATAACAAGTGTTCAGCTATAATGTGTAAAGCATTAGTCAACCCCAATAACGTATACACTATAGCATCAGGAAAATCTGATTATAAATCAAACGCATTTATCTCTATGAAATGGACGCAGGTTATTGACCCACTTAACAATATAGCGTTATCGGTATTGGTAGCGGCAGTGCCCATTATCTTCATTTTCTGGGCGCTGATCATCAAGAAAATGAAAGGTTACCAGGCCAGCCTGATCGCTATCGTCATTGCTACGTTCATTGCGATTCTGGTGTACGGCATGCCGGTAAAACTAGCGGTTCTGTCCATTGGGCATGGCGCTTTGTACGGTCTTTTCCCCATCTGCTGGCTGGTGATCATGTCGGTGTTTCTTTTCAATCTGACGGTTAAAAGCGGTCAGTTCGAGATTATCAAGCACTTCATGGCGTCCATTACGTCCGACCGGCGGTTGCAGGCCTTACTGATTGCGTTTTCGTTTGGGTCGTTTCTGGAAGGAACGGCCGGTTTCGGGGCGCCGGTCGCCATAACAGCCGCCATGCTGGTTGGCCTGGGATTCAATCCGTTGTATGCGTCGGGTATTTGTCTGATTGCCAACACGGCACCCGTTGCCTTTGGCTCCATCGGCATTCCCATTACGGTAGCCTCGCAGGTATCGGGCATTCCCGAGATGCCCATTTCGCAAATGGTGGGCCGTACGCTTCCTCTCCTGTCCATTCTGTTGCCTTTTTATCTGGTGACGATCATCGCCGGATTCAATAAAGCGAAAGAAATATGGCCTGCGGTACTGGTGTCGGGGGCGTCGTTTGCCTTTCTTCAATGGTTTTCGTCCAATTATTTAGGCCCATCCCTACCCGATGTCATAGCGGGTCTAGGCTCGATTGTCTGCCTGATGGCTTTTCTCCGATTCTGGAAACCTAAAACTGTCTGGCGGTTTGCCAACGAACCAGCCGCCACGTTCAACACCAACGTATCGTACACAAGCGGGCAGATGCTTCGGGCCTGGTCGCCGTTTATTGTGCTGACGATCATGGTAATTGCGTGGGGCATGCAGCCGATCAAGGACGTATTGAACTCAGTCGGGATGTTCCAGTTTGAATTTCCGGGCCTGCACAATGCCATTCAGGGACAGGACGGCACGTTATTAGCTAAGCTATTCAAGGTCAATTACTTATCAGCGGCCGGAACCGCCATACTCATTGCCGACCTCGTAGCCATCCCCCTGATCGGCCTGACGTATGGCGAGGGAGCAAAAGTGTTCGGTGCTACGTTAAATCAACTGAAATTCCCGATTCTGACCATTGCCGCCGTGCTGGGCTTTGCCTACATCCTGAATGATTCCGGTATTACCCTCACCCTGGCCGACGTGCTGGCCAATACGGGCGTCATGTTCCCATTTTTCGCCCCCGTTTTAGGCTGGCTGGGGGTGTTCATTACGGGTTCCGACACATCGGCCAATGCGCTCTTTAGTAAGCTTCAATACGCGACGGCCAGGTCGATTGGTGTTGATCCGGTGGTGACGGTGGCGGCTAACATCTCGGGGGGCGTTGTGGGCAAAATGATTTCGCCACAATCCATCGCCGTGGCTGCGGCAGCCGGTAATCTGGTTGGCAAAGAGTCCGAATTATTCCGCTTTACGGTGAAACATAGCTTCTTCATGCTGCTCCTGATCTGCCTGATTGTGCTGGCCCAAGCCTACGTCGTGAAATGGACTATTCCAGTCTATGAGATGCTTAGCAGTAGCAAAACGGTCACCACGCCTGACATATCACGCGGCTATGTATACCTGCTTGGGCTGGCTGTTTTGTTAACCGTTCTGGCATCGACTATTGTGACCATGGCGAGGAAGAAAACCCAAACGCCGGACCTGGTAAATTAACTTTTATTGAACATAGCTTGAAAAAATATTTAAACATCTAAATCTCTGTGTTCTCCGTGGCTCTGTGTTCAAACAACCTTTAAATCCTTAACTCAATGAAGCTATTCCTTTCTCCAAAAGAATGTGTGCTGACGTTTTGTGCCTTTCTCTGTATAATCAAATTGAATGCCCAGCTTGTCAAGCGATCCAACATACCGGCACCCGCTTTCGAAGTCACCGGCAGCATTTATCCCTGGGAAGTGCATGATGAAGGTATGGATTTGATCCTCGACAACCTGACGAACATAGCCGGTGTAAATTCGGTGTATCTGATTGCCGTCATGCACCAGGAACATCGGCCGTTCAACAACGACAAACTACCCGGCACATTCCTGTTTAACCATAATCCGGTTCGTCGGGAATGGGATGCCGAAGACTCCAGAGCTTATTTCCGACCCGACATGAGTGCCTACGGACGTATCAAACCCATGTTTTCGAAGTATGCCTGGCTGAACGAAACCGACTGGCTGAAACTACTTCTTGACAAAGCACATGCGCGCGGTCTTCGGGCGGGCGTCGAGGTTTCTCACACCTACATTCCGGTGGACTACCTCAATCAGCATGAAGAGTTTAAGCAACGGGATATCAACAACAATCCCGTTGAGCGGCCATGTACGAACAACCCCGATGTTCGGCAGTATCTGGTGGCGCTTTACGGTGATCTGGCCAAAAATTACGATGTTGACTACGTTCAGACCTGCATGCTGCTCTTCAGCCGCTCCGATGATCCCGTAAAAGGCGGCACCTGTTTCTGCGAATCCTGCAAGCGGAAAGCCAAAGCAATGGGTTTCGACATGGAAGAAGCTATTCCCATTTTGAAAGATAACCCGTATGCGCAACCTCAGCTGGACAACTGGCGTAACTTCCGGAAAGCGTCTACCACGGAGATTTATAAACTGGTGACGGATAAGCTACACGAGGTAAATCCAACGATTGATTTCCGACTCAATGACCTGAACGACAGAACGTCTGGCTTACAACTCGAAGAGTTGAAGAACAATATCAACTCCGTTCATTTATCCACGCACACGGAGCAGAATGGCTATCAGAAATCAGACCGGAAATCCCGAATTGCCACGACGAAATATTTTATGGGTAATGATATCCCCATCATCCCCGGTGTGCCGACCCGCTTACTTACGACGCCCGAAATTGTGAAATCCAGCATAAAGATTTCGGTTGATGGCGGGGCAAAAGGAATCGGGATTAAGCATTATGATGGCTCTCCGTATTCGCTGCTACGTGCCGTTCGTAACGGCCTTAGTGAAGCGGGGGTTGCCGGTTTTACGCCAGTCACTGGTATGGAAGTTGAAAATATGACGCTGGCAGGCTACACCGCCGACAAATTCCTGATCGAACCCTGCGTGCAGACAACCGGTAAGGGAACGGCAAAATCCGCTTTTACCAATCCATCCGGCATCTACGACATTGTGGTTTCGTATGCGGATGAGAAAGGGGGCCAGGGGAATTTATCACTATCCGTTGCGGGTAAACCCAAAGCCTCCTGGCAATTGAATGAAGACGTGGATTGCTGGAAACGGAAAACCATACCCGGCATAAAAATCAATACAGGCGATATCATTGAACTCGTCGGCGTCGCGAATGGCCGTGAAACGGCGCGGGTCGATTTCATCGAATTTGTCCCGCAACCCAGCGCTACAAAAATGAAAGTATCCACAAAAACGCACTGAGTTTACGTCCGGTTTTAGCCACTACTAAAGTGCTACCCAAAACTTTTTTTACGTATAGGTTGGTTGCAAAAAGCCGGGCAGACCTTCTGCCCGGCTTTTTCACCGTTCGTTCAGCATGAGAAATGACCTGTATTCAGATCACTTATTAAAATAATCGATTTTCTCGGCGTCCGAGTTGTTATTCAGCCGCAACTCCCCGATACCAGTCCCCTGAACCAGCACACTCACCCCTAAACTTCCTTTCGTGTTGCCCGGCAGGAACTGGCCCGTCAGCCCAACGGAGCGTGAATTACTGGCCGCATTGGGCTGACTATTCGTTAAGGTATAGAAGTCGCCATTAGACGTATCGAACACCCACCCACTGTTCTGAACCGGCTGCCCACCAACCAGCGTCTGGTTCGGATCAAAGCTCAGTGTCAGCAAAGGATCCCTGGCAAAACGGATCATGACGGGTCCACTGGTGGCCACGTTATTTAGTTCCAAGACCTTCACCACCACCGATAGATTAGTCGTGCCGTAGAGGGTAGTGGGCTGAACATACAGAATGGAGACTAAGTCGGGGGCCAGCGCTACGGTCGTGCTGGCCGTCGATGAGCAACCGGCAGCCGCAGTCACCACCACCGAATACGTACCGGCCTGAGTGACACTGGCCAGGTTACCCCCATTAAGCTGGGTAGCGCCCGCACTGAACCCATACGTTACGCCGGTAGTAGGCGAAGCTGTCAGGGTGACGCTGGCGCCCGGCGTACTGAGCAGACCGCTGGCCGTTAAACCAGCGGTGGGCAACGTAGTAGGCGAGCCCTGAAATTCATAGGCTCCCATATCGATGCGCCCACCGTTATAAAAGCGCGGATTACCCGCCACATCGAACGTGCCGGCAGTAGCCGCGGTCGTGGCCGGGTCGCCAGCGTTGATGGCCGGGGAGCAGGACGCCAGACTGAGGTCTCCGAGTGTAACCGAGCCGATAACTGGCTGGCTGATAAATCGGGGATCGAGGTTGAGGTTGTTAGAACCAGAGCCCGACCAGCCACCTTTAATGATACTGTACGTAATTACAGGGTTGCTGGCAGCGATGGTGGTTGAGGCTGGTTCGTTGGTTACCTCGGTACTATTGCCCCAACTAATGCTGTTTTTAATAGCAGGCGACGAACCATTATAATTATAGGTACCACCACCCGACAGAACCGCACTATTGCCCGAAAATGAACAGTTCGTCAGCGTGGGGTTCGACGTATTGAAATTTGCCACACCACCCCCATATTGACTGTTGTTAAGCTGGAAAAAACAGTCCACCAGCGTAGGTGACGACGCGTCATTATAGACACCACCACCCGCACTCCCTGTACTCGTCGTACTGTTTGCGGCAAAGGCGCTATAGGCCAGCGTGGGCGATGCGGATGCATTTGCCAGGCCGCCACCAGAAACAAACCCAACATTTGCAATAAAGTAATTAAATAGCAGGCTGGTGTTTGAGGCATTGTTCATCATGCCACCACCGACATACGCCACATTGTTATAAATCGTACAATTCCTGATCGAAGGGCTTGAGCCGTAAGTATATAAGCCGCCACCGTAGCTATCCGGCACCGACAAATTGGACGTTGTCCCACTTGTAACCACGAAATTGGCAACGCCATCCCGTACGGTAAAGCCATCTAAAATAGCCGTGCTGGTGAGGGGATTGCCGTAAGCAGGGAAATTAAGGATGACGTGGTACGCATTGTTTGCGAGCGAGTTGTCCTGCTGAATGTCGCCACTGAGAGTAGTCGGATTCGTGTTCAGATTCCGTTGATTAAGGTTAAAATTCGAGGGTTCATTCCCGGCAAAACCGCCATAAATAGCCAGGTTATTTTGCATGGCAAACGACTTGGTGCGCGGGTCGGTTGGGTTGGCATTACCAAACGCATCGACGCTGGGATAATATGTGCC
Source organism: Spirosoma jeollabukense (assembly GCF_054777855.1). Classification (NCBI taxonomy): domain Bacteria; kingdom Pseudomonadati; phylum Bacteroidota; class Cytophagia; order Cytophagales; family Cytophagaceae; genus Spirosoma; species Spirosoma jeollabukense. The sequence goes on along the minus strand of NZ_BAAHAD010000004.1, from coordinate 420,371 downwards.
TTTGGCGACCCAGATTTGCGCAACCTGGGTACAGCGTTTGGCCGCCGTCAGGGCAGCTTGCAGCGATGTGAAGGCACTTGCCCAGCTAAGACCATTGTTGGCGCCCGTAGCGCTGGCATTTACGTACAATATCCCGGCCGTAAGACCGGCCGGGCAGCAGGCAGTTCCTTCGTCAATCTGTCCATTCTGGTTGTTGTCTTTATTGTCGCAAAGTTCGGGCGCGCCGGGATAAACCGTTGCGTCGTTGTCGTCGTAGTCACCTCCACAAACGGTTACGTTGTCATGATCAGTGTCGACGTTATTGGCCGCATTAAACACCGTTGCGATGAGGTCGGGCGTACCGTCCGGGTCACCCGTAATTTTTGAACTCGCGCAAATCGTTCCCAACAATAGTATTCCTGCCACGTGGGGAGCCGCCATCGAGGTACCACTCAGGTAGGCATAGCCATTATTTATATAGCAGGAAGCCACATTGACACCGGGTGCACTATAATCAACGGGGCCGTTCCCGTAGTTGGAGAAGCTGGCTATTTTACCGTAAATATCCATGGCCGACACGGTGACGATATTCGATCCATTGACCCGGGCGGGGCTGGCGTAGTTAGCATTCTTCGCATCATTTCCTGCGGCAACAACGACCTTACACACCCCCGACAAAGCGAGCACGGCATCATCAATAGCCTGGCTGGGTGCACCACCCAGGCTCATGTTGACGACATCCGCACTGGCCGCATGAGCCGCTACGTAGTTTACACCGGCCACTATGGACGAAACGGTACCATTTTCGTCCAGAAAAACCCGTACGGCCACTACTTCAGCGCCAGCGGCTACACCAATCACGCCAAACCCATTGTCTTTGGCCGCTATCGTACCGGCAACGTGGGTACCATGCCCGTTAATATCAGCCGCGCTGGTCGTGTTCGGAACGAACGTAGTAGACAGTCCGGTGTTTACGTTCAGATCGGGATGCGTTAGATCTATGCCTGAATCAATGATCCAGGCCCGCTTTCCCACCCCCGATGCACCCCCGCCTACCCGGCTGATACCCCAGGGTGTACACTGCGACAGGGCGTCAGGTAGCTGCCTGTCCAGGATGGCCGTTACAGTCCCGGTGGTCAGTGCCGTTTTTAGCGCATTTCCATCATTCAAACTAAGCGACATCACCGGGATCGTCACCGCAGAAGATGTACCGCTCATGTTAGGCGCATCCCCTGCCGCGTTGTTAACAATGATAACACCGATGGCACCGGCCTGTTGTGCATTGATGGCTTTCGCAACAAAATCGCAGGTGCCCCGATCAATCAGGGCAATCTTTCCCGCAATGTTATTTTGAATGGTGCCACAGCCATCTGTCACAGGAGCGGACCCGTCATTGACCAGTATCACCTCGCCGGAAACGGAGCCCGTCGATCCGAAGGTAGCGGTACCCACGGCGTAGTTCGTCACCCCGTTGAGCGTAATGGAAGGGCCATTGCAACTGGCAGCCAGCATCGCAGGCGCCCCCACATCGTTCAAAAAAACGGTTTGGTCGGGCACGATGTAGGCCACCTGATCGTCCTGGCGCAGTCTGTCGACCTCGGTTCCTGACAAGCCGCCCACCGCGAAACCTTTCAGCGCCGTATCGTATACATGCAGTATCGGCTTTCCGGACAGTTTATTTTTCAATAACGTAGCGGTGGCTTCTTGCCGCATCAGTTGCTGCCGCTGTGGAAAAGATGGGATGGCCATCACACGGGCCTGGGCCGTTGAGGTGTTCTTATACACCACAATATACTGGCCAGCGATGGCCTGATTAGCAGTAGGCTGCCCCTGGTTACCAGCCGTCAGACTGCTTGCCTGCGCCTGCGCCGGGCTTTTAAGCGGGAAATTGTTGTTCACTTGGGGTAATTTACCCACCTGGGCCTGGCTACTGAACGGTAACGTACCCAATAACACGCTCAGCCCAAGCAGGATGATGCGGGTCGACGTTGGAAAAAAAGCATACAAACGAGTCATAATTAAATTGAGTTGGAATTAAAAAAGAGGAAATTGATATAGTATTGGTACTGAAGCGAATACGCATGAGGGCGGGTACGTGTTGCTCTTCGACAGGATATATCGGGCAAACTAATTTGGTGAGATTATAGTCGGCAGATTGACCGGGAACACATGCCCATACTGACCCGGCCAGGGGTAAAACAGACCCGCGCTGAATTGATCTGGGGTAGCACAAGTAATTTATAAAGTAGGTGGGATCCATCAAAGCCGCGGGAAGTAGATTTTGGTGCTACAAGTTCTACATTTCCGCAGGAAAAAGCTGCTGCCAGGGCACCAAAAACTTAGCCTACTACGGCATGATCTCAAAAAACTTAGCGTATTGTTGTACGAAGGTTATTTTTATAACATACTGGTCACAAGCCGATCAGGCTGGAGCCTCATCATTGTTTGTGTGTAGCCAACCACGTATCCACCAGGTCGGTCGTCGCAAAATGAATGCCTTTGAATCGTTCGGGTGGTGGCGTGTTCAGGGCCTGTTGCAGGCGAACCACATCTGGATAAAACTGATGGCTCTGGCCCGGGAACTGATCATCAATAGCGCGCAATAGCTGGTCGACTCCATACATTTCGAAACTCCAGGATTGAAGATTGTTGCTGTCTTTAATGTCAGCCGTTATACTTGCCGACAACCGGAGGATACTCTGCTTCAACGGCTCGACAAACTGCCTCGGATGGTCTACGAGGTTACCGTCCAGAAAATTATACACTTCCCGATCGCCCCTTTTATGGGTCAGCAGGCTCAATAACTCCGCTTCCCAGTTGGGATGGGCTTTAATTTTGGCAAGAGCCGCCCGACGGACGTCCTCGTCCTGATAGCGACCCGAATAGCCTAACAACGTGATGATGGGATCGCCGGGCTTATGTGCCGCGACCTCATTCAGCCGGATCTGATGCCACCGCTTTTCATCGTCGAGTTGACGGGCAACCCGAGCCTGCGCCTGCTGTACGGACTCGCGCACGTATCCGACCAGTAATCCACTGCTATACAACGTACTGATACTCAACCCAACCCAAAAGGGGATATTAAACGCCTGAAGCGGCAATGTGGAGCGCCAGTCTGGACTGAGCGAAAGGAAACAGGCGATCAACCACAGCAGGGGTATCCATAACTGGCCATACCCCATAGCTATCCAGTGTAAAAATTTTGGATACAGGCCATCCTCATGCCATTCCTGTTTGAATAAGGCACAAAAAAAGATCGTTAACCCTACTCCCAGCCAGGCTAACAGGACGAGACCCGTACGAACACCAGCCTCTGGAAAGACCCAGTCAAATCCACCTGCTGAGCGAATACTAATCGTCAGGAGCAGGCTGCTGACGGCGAAACCCAACGACAAGAAGACCAGAACCAGCCCGTAGCCCATGGAATTGTCGCCCCCCGTGATGGGCTTCGACGGCATAATAATGGTCAGGCCAATGTAGAAAAGGGCGGTGATAAAAAAGAAAATGTAGCCGAGCATGGACGTATGGGGTTAGTCATCTGATTAACCAAGACTACAATACCGTCTGTTCTACCTGTTGCTCCTGTCAACCGGGTATCTTTTTAATTGCCTTTACTTATTTCATTTTAGTAGACTTTTGTGCCGCAAGTACGTCGGTTCTAGCCAGAAGTGTTAATATTGGCTTTGTGACGTTACGTCTTACTTTTCTCATCTCCTTCCTCTATGCTTACACGATTATTTTCTTGTCGACTCCTAGTAGGAGTTCTTTTTGGTTTTATCCTCCTCAGTGCTCAGGCTCAATCCGTCCGGTATGTTAAACCGACTGCTTCGGGGCTGGGTGATGGCAGCTCCTGGGCTGATGCTTCAGGGGATTTGCAGGCTATGATCAACGCCGAAGGCACCCAGCAGGTCTGGATAGCAGCGGGTACCTACAAGCCGACCACCACGACAGGGCCAGCCAGCCGCACCATCAGCTTCAGTATGAAAAACGGGGTGAGCATCCTGGGCGGCTTTCCCGCCAGTGGCGATCCTGTTCTGGCTCAGCGCAGCCCCAACAGCTTTACCACCATTCTCTCTGGGGATATTGGTGTGGTGGGCGATAATAGTGATAATAGTTACCACGTCATCTACAACCCGGCTTCGCTGAGTCTGACCACGACGGCCGTACTAGACGGGGTTGTGGTTACGGCGGGCAATGCCAATGGAGCTACCGAGTATGATATCACCGCAGGCGGCATGTACAACGATGGGTCCAATGGTAGTCGCTGTAGTCCGACCATACGAAACTGTAGTTTTATCAGTAACACAGGCATTAATGGAGGAGGGGTAGCCAACTATGCGGCCAATAACGGGACGAGTAACCCCCAGTTTACCCATTGCAGTTTTAGTGCCAACTCGTCTCCCTACGGATTTGGGGGCATGGGAAACCTAGGAGGCTACTACGGTAATACCGGCAATTGCAACCCCATTCTAACCAACTGTAGCTTTACCAACAATTCGGCCAAAGGTGGAGGGGGTGGGCTATATAACTTCAACAGCAATGCCCAACTCACCGATTGTTACTTCTTTCAGAACTTCACCAGTTTTCTGGGCGATGGAGCCGGTGGCGGGCTTTGCGGTGTGAGTAGTCATCTGCGGCTGATCAATTGTAATTTTGTCAATAACGGGGCTACCATTAATGGTGGCGGCATTGGCTTCATTGGTGGCTCCTCCGAATTAATAAACTGTAGCTTTGTAGGGAATGGAGCTGGCCTGGGTAGCGGTGGTGGTCTCTATATCATTGCTGGCCCATCGCAACTGATTAATTGCAGCTTTATCGATAATCGAGCGGAGGAGGGAGGTAAAGCCATCCAGAGTGAAAATAGCAGCACGACTCAACTGACGAATTGTGTCCTGTGGAACAATGGGGGCAGCCGAAGTTTAGGGGGGTCTGGTCTTTCCGTGAGTTATTCATTGCTGGAGCCAACCCTAAGTGGTTATACCGATAACGGTCACAACATCACCACAACCACAACCCCCTTTGCCGGTACCGCTACGACCCAACTGGCGGCTGGTTCGCCCGCCATCAATGCAGGCAGCACGACCGCCTACCAAAGCGCCGATGGCCCGGCTACCGATCTGGCGGGTAACGGGCGGATCCAGAACGGGACGATTGACATGGGTGCCTATGAGGTTAGCCTGCCGCCTGATCTGAGCCCTCTGCTGTACGTAACGCCCTCGCTGGCCTACAGCACCACCACGGGCAGTGTGGTAGTGGATGTGTTTGAAGTCAATTCGGCACCCACCAGTGGCACTATCACGGTATATATCGCCAAGTCATCGCTGCTGAGTCTGAGTTTCGATGCGGGGGCGACCAGCTTTCTGGGCCGGGCAGTGCAGAACAGTCTGTGGAGCTTCGATGGCACCTCCAATAGTGATGCCTACATTCTGACCACGACCCAACCTATTGGAGCGGGCAGTAAGCTCTCCGTGGGGCTCACCAGCACCCTGACGCCGGGTCAAACCAGGGGCCGGGTGAGTGTCACGGCGACGCTGGTGGGGGGCAGTGGTGGGGAGGTGACCCTGACCAACAACACCGATGCCGATCAGGTCGAGTACTTCAATAAGTGAACTGAGACAGAATCACCTGAGCCTACGAGGGCTCTACGTTCCAGGGGTCAACACTTATTCGGGTGTTGACCCCTGGACTAGGAATGGTCAATGTTAAATTAGCCCACGTATCAGAATACAGCAGACGTACTTGTTTCATTGCTGGTCGATGGCCAGCAACGTCTGCAACAACACATTGGCGCCGTTGCCAATATCGACCCCTTTGGAAAATTCTTTGGGTGAATGACTGATGCCGCCTACGCTGGGGATAAAGATCATGCCTACGGGTGCAATTTGCGCTATTTCCTGCGAATCATGTCCGGCCCCACTTTGCATGTACCGGTGCGTAAAGCCCAACGCTTTGGCGGCACTGATGATTTTATCCTGAATCGGTTTGGCCGTCAGGGCGGGCGTTACCCCTATGGAAGACTGTTTGAACGTAATGGTCGTTTCAGAGGCTTTGGCAATTGCCTGGGCTTTTGCTTCCACTTCGTGAAACAAGCTCCAGATCTTATCATGCGACAAATCCCGGATTTCTACGCCCAACACTACTTTGCCTGGAATAACATTGTAGGCGCCGGGCTCGGCCGCAATTTTGCCGATCGTACCGACCTGTTTGCCTTCGTGACTGGTAATCACCTCGTTCAGGGCAACAATAAGCTTAGCGGCTGCCAGGAGTGCATCGCGTCGCATGGCCATTGGCGTAGTGCCCGCATGGTTAGGCACTCCGTCAACTGTTGCGTCCCAGTGTTCAATTCCAACAATGCCTTCGACCACGCCAATCTGCTGGTTTTCGGTCATCAGAATGCCGCCCTGTTCGATGTGCAGTTCGATAAAGGCGGTCAAATCGCCTTTTTTTCGCACCACTTTGCTCAGGCTATCGGGGTTGCCACCAATGGCCCGGATACCGTCGGCAATCGTAAGGCCACTTTGAGTGACCGACTTCAGCGCGTCAGGCGTGATTTTACCAATCATGGCCCCGCTACCGACCGTACCACCTTCTTCGTTGGCAAAAATGATCAACTCCAAAGGGTGTTCGGTGACGATGTTATTTTCGTTTAGGGTCTCGATCAGTTCCAGCCCGCTAATCGAACCGACGGGCCCATCGTAATTACCGCCATTCGGTACGCTGTCAATGTGGGAGCCAAAGCCGATGGGCTTCAGGGCCGGATTTTTTCCTTTTCGTCGGCCAATGATATTACCCGCAAAGTCGATCGTTACGTCGAGCCTGGCTTTTTTCATCAACCCGATAAAGTAAGCCCGGCCTTCCTGATCGGCTTTACTATACGCCACTCGTCCTATCCCACCATTGGGTAGTTGACCAAATTTTGACAGCTCCAGGAGTCGAATCTGAATCCGTTGCTGATTGATTTTCAGACTATTCATCTTTTGCTGAGCAAGAGCCACGGATGAAGCCAGCATCAGGCCAATTAGTAATGTATTTTTCATAAATTGATTTATTGGAATCACTCCAGTTTTGCCATGCCACTTATCGTTCGGTAAGGCGTTTTGAAAAAATCTCCGACCACCTGATTGAACAGATCCTTGTAATGGATGAGTGTCGAATGGCCGGAGTTAGGTAAAATCCACAGATATGATTTAGGGATAGCTTCGGCAATGACCAGCGTGTGCTTCGGCAAAATAACATCATGATCACCACCGATCACCAGCGTTGGGCAACGTACCTGTTTCAGGTCCGCCGTTGAAATATGGGGATGGAGGACCATCAGATTCAGCAGTTTCTTCTGCGCTTTGACGGCCGGGGTTGGCGACACCTTAGCCAGGCTATCATTCGTGGATACAATACTATGAAAAAGGCCTGATTCAATAGCCGTCGTGTCGGGCCATAAGTTAGCCCCGGTAATGGCCAGTTTCTTGACTTTTTCGGGATGCCGCATCGCGAGCAGTAACCCATCGATACCCCCGTCACTCCAGCCAACAACGTAGCACGAATCCAGGTGAAGCTGATTCAGCAGGGCGTTAAAGTCATCAGCCATCATCTCATACGTGAGCGAATCGCTGGTATCCGCTGATTTCCCCTGCGCTCGGCTGTCGACCGCTATCACTTTGTAATTTTTGGCGAAATACGGAATCTGGTTTTTAAAGTTGTTGATGGAACCGCCATTCCCATGAATGAAAAGCAGGGGTTTACCCGCGCCATAGATTTCATAATACATCCTAAAACCCCGGATGTTGGCAAATTTTCCGGCTTTGGCATTGTTCCCATAGTTGGTGGTGCCAGACAACGGAACGGGTACTGTCGATTGGGCGAAAGCCGATACTATCAACAACGAAGCAGCCAGGACGACAGCCAGCATTTTTAGTCTGTGCATGGATTTGACACGTGTTTAACTTGCGTAGACGTAAGCTACAACAGGTTGCTTATTTTCGAACAAACAACCCGGCTCCTGGGCAAATTTTAACGTAAAAACCGTGTTTTTCCCAACTCATTGGCCACTTGTACCGTTTCTGATTCGCCCAGAATGACGACTAAGCGGGATGGGTAGTAAACGGCAAAATGAACCTTACCCTAGTAAACTTAACGCAGTCTTATCTATATAATCTATGATCTCATAAGAATAATAGATAAGGACTATGTCTTCGATTCATGTAAATTTGACTCGTCAACTAATAAACTCTACCGAACAATGGAAAATATCGAAACGCAGGATACGCAGGACCCATCCGTATGGGACGTCAATGATGACAGCAAAGTCAACACGGTGGGCAAGTGCCCGTTTCTGAATGGAGAACTGAACAAAAGTGCGGGCGGTGGCACGCGAAACCGCGACTGGTGGCCAAATCAGTTACGCCTGGATATTCTTCGTCAGCATTCTTCACTGTCCGATCCGATGGACGAGACGTTTAATTATGCCGAGGAATTCAAGACGCTTGATCTGGCAGCTGTGAAGAAGGATATCGTCGAGTTGATGACCACCTCTCAGGATTGGTGGCCAGCCGATTACGGTCATTATGGCCCTTTGTTCATTCGGATGGCCTGGCACAGCGCGGGAACGTATCGCATCACGGATGGTCGTGGTGGCGCAAGCTCCGGTGCCCAGCGATTTGCTCCCCTCAACAGCTGGCCCGACAATACAAATCTCGACAAGGCTCGGCTGCTGCTGTGGCCGATCAAGCAGAAATACGGCCGAAAACTCTCGTGGGCCGATCTGCTGGTCTTAACCGGCAACTGCGCGCTGGAGTCGATGGGCTTCAAAACGTTTGGCTTCGGTGGCGGCCGTGAAGATATTTGGGAGCCGGAGGAAGATGTTTATTGGGGTTCTGAAACCAAGTGGCTGGGAGACGATGTGCGGTATGCCAACCCGCATGAGCGTCATCTTGAGCAACCCCTTGGTGCGGCCAACATGGGCCTCATCTACGTGAACCCGGAAGGGCCGGCAGGAAATCCTGACCCCCTTGCTTCCGCAGTTGATATTCGGGAAACTTTCGGTCGCATGGCCATGAACGACGAAGAAACCGTCGCACTCATTGCGGGCGGACACACCTTCGGCAAAACCCACGGTGCTGCCGATCCAGGGCAGTACGTTGGCTCTGAGCCTGCCGGTGCAAGCATTGAAGAGCAGGGTCTTGGCTGGAGAAACACGTATGGTAGCGGTCACGGACCAGACACCATCACCAGCGGTCTTGAGGTAACCTGGACCACGACGCCAACCCAGTGGAGCAACGATTATTTTGAGCACCTGTTCAACTACGATTGGGAGTTGACAAAGAGTCCGGGCGGAGCGCACCAGTGGCGTCCGAAGGATGGTGCCGGTGCCGGAACCGTGCCCGATGCGCATGATCCGTTAAAGCGCCATGCCCCCATGATGCTGACGACCGATCTGGCGTTAAGAGCCGATCCTGCTTACGAGAAAATTTCAAGACGTTACTACGAGAATCCAGACGAGTTTGCCGACGCGTTTGCCCGGGCGTGGTTTAAGCTAACGCACCGCGACATGGGGCCAATCGAGCGTTACCTCGGGCCGGAAGTGCCGACGGAAGAACTGCTCTGGCAAGATCCTGTCCCCGCTATTACGTATCAACTGGTTAGTGATCAGGACATCGCGGCCTTAAAGGAGAAAATTCTGGCGTCTGGTTTGTCGGTCTCCCAACTGGTATCGACCGCCTGGGCGTCGGCCTCTACCTACCGTAACTCCGATAAACGCGGTGGCACCAATGGTGGCCGTCTTCGTCTGGCCCCGCAAAAAGATTGGGAAGTTAATGATCCCGCCCAACTGGCCACCGTGCTTGAGAAGCTGACCACTATCCAGACTGAATTCAACAGTGCGGCTGGCGATACGAAGATTTCAATTGCCGACCTGATCGTGCTGGCTGGATGCGCGGGTATTGAGCAGGCAGCCAGGAATGCCGGTCATGCCGTGACGGTGCCGTTTACACCCGGACGGGCTGATGCATCGCAGGAGCAAACCGATGTGCAGTCATTTGACGCGCTGGAACCGAGTGCCGATGGATTCCGCAACTACCTGAACGCCAGACATACCTCGGCGGCTGAAGACATGTTGATTGACAGAGCTCAACTGTTGACGCTAACGGCCCCTCAGATGACGGTGCTTGTGGGCGGCCTGCGGGTCCTTAACACAAACTTCGATCATTCGAAACATGGTGTCTTCACCGAACGTCCGGAAGCGCTCACCAATGACTATTTCGTCAACCTGCTCGATTTAGGCATTACCTGGCGGGCCACTTCGGATGCCCAGAGCGTATTTGTGGGCAGTGACCGGAAAACGGGCGAACCTAAGTGGACGGGCACCCGTGTCGATCTGATCTTCGGCTCAAACTCAGAACTCCGCGCAATCGCTGAAGTGTATGGGTTTGCCGATTCACAGGAGAAATTCGTGCGGGACTTTATCGCGGCATGGACGAAGGTGATGAATCTTGGCCGCTTCGACCTGGCCTGATAGCAGGTATGGCGAAGTCAGGTGTTAGTGTAAACTGATAAAAGGTAGTCTGGAAACAGGCTACCTTTTTTACGTCCAACCTGTTCGAAAACAGGATCGTCAGGCGATAGTCGCAGTATATTGGCTCCTGATTGAGTAGTATCTTTAAGTTTGGTTATTTATTGTTCACAGAACGGACCGTAACGACGAACCGCTCTGTGGACAACAAATAACTCCCAGTTCCCTGATACGTAACTTCCTGACCCGCTCGATGAAACGTTTTTTCATTCCTGGAATTCTTCTGATTGGCAGTTTACTCACCACAGCCTGGCTACGTACTGACGAGCCAAAACCGGGCACCGAATGGACCGAATACCTGGGAGGGCCTGACCGGAACCACTACTCGCCACTCACCCAAATTACGCCTGAGAATGTGAAAAACCTGAAGGTAGCCTGGTCTTATTCGGCACCGGATACGGGACAAATGCAGGTGAATCCAATTATCGTGGATGGCGTTTTATACGGCGTTACGTCCGCCGTTCGGGCGTTTGCGCTGGAAGCAGCTACCGGAAAAGAGCTTTGGCTATTTGGCAGCCCAGAGAAGAATTTTGCCAGCACCAGCCGGGGTGTAGCGTACTGGAGCGACGGCAACGACAAACGAATTCTCCATACGATCGGCTCGAATCTATATGCGCTAGACGCGAAAACGGGCAAGCCTATCCCCTCTTTTGGCGACAACGGAAAAGTCGATCTACACACTGGCCTGCCTGCCATTGCAAAAGATAAATTCGTGATCTCCAATACGCCCGGCACCATTTTCGGCGACCTGATCATTATGCCAGTACGTCTGTCGGAAGGGGCCGATGCCGCACCGGGTGACCTTCGCGCGTTTAATGTGCGTACGGGTAAACTCGCCTGGTCGTTCCATACGATTCCGCATCCCGGTGAAGTGGGCTACGAAACCTGGCCAAAAGACGCTTACGAAAATAAGTACCTCGGCGGGGCCAACAACTGGGCCGGTATGTCCATTGACCGCAAACGAGGTATTCTCTATGTACCGACGGGCTCAGCCGCCTTTGATTTTTATGGCGGTAATCGACACGGTTCCAACCTGTTCGCCAACTGCCTGCTGGCCATTGACGCCAAAACCGGCAAACGCATCTGGCATTATCAGCTATTCCACCACGACGTGTGGGATCGGGATTTACCGGCTCCCCCAAACCTGATTACGCTGCAGCAGAACGGGAAGACTATTGATGCCGTGGCTCAAGTGACCAAAAGCGGCTACGTGTTCGTCTTCAACCGAGTGACTGGTCAGCCACTGTTTCCAATCAGCGAAATGCCCGCACCCGCTTCGGAATTAGCCACTGAAAAAGTCTGGCCAACGCAACCGCTTCCAAGCCGCCCGGCGCCATTCGCACGACAGGCCTATACCCTCACGGAAAAAGATGTCAGTCCCTACGCTGAAAATCGTGATACATTGGTTGCCCGGTTTCGGCAGTACCACAAAGAACGGTTTGCTGCCCCCAGCAAGGTCGGTACGTTAATTTTTCCCGGCTTCGACGGTGGTGCTGAATGGGGTGGCTCAGCCGTTGATCCGGGCGGGATTATGTACGTCAACAGCAATGAAATGGCCTGGGTGCTCACAATGGTCGATACCCCTAAACAGGATGAGCTGGCGCATCTGAGCCCGGGCGAGAAACTGTACACCGTTAACTGCATTGCCTGCCACGGTGCCGACCGGAAAGGCAACGCCCGCAGTGGTTACCCATCGCTGGTCAACATCGAAACCCGTCGCGACAGGGCGTTCGTGACGCAAACCATCAGCAATGGCAAAGGCATGATGCCCGGTTTCACGACGTTGACCGCCGACGAAAAGCAGGCGCTGGTGGCGTTTCTGTTTGGAGAGGAGAAAAAGGAAGTTACGGCAAGTGCTAAAACAGTCAAGCAGCCCTACGTTCCCTACCGAATTACGGGTTACAATAAGTTCCTGGACAGCAAAGGCTTACCCGCCATCGGACCACCCTGGGGGACGCTTAACGCCATTAACCTCAACACCGGTGAGTACCTCTGGAAGATACCATTTGGGGAAGAGAAATCCCTAAAAGACAAAGGCATCCCGACTACGGGCTCCGAAAATTACGGCGGCCCTGTCGTTACGGCCAGTGGGCTTCTGTTCATTGCCGCCACCAAAGATGGCATGTTCCGGGCCTTCGACAAAAAATCGGGGAAAGTGATCTGGGAAACCGAGTTGCCAGCGGCCGGTTTCGCTACGCCCAGTACGTATCAGGTAAACGGCAAACAATACGTAGTGATCGCGTGTGGCGGCACGAAACTCGGCACCAAAAAAGGAAATCAATACGTAGCGTTTGCGTTGCCATAAGGGGAAATCTAACCGCAAAGACGCAAAGGCAAATCTCAGCTTAAGTGAAACATGATTAGCAGAAATTAGCTTTACGTTAAGACTTTCGCATAGCTGTGTAAAATTCCTAAAGTAAAGCCAACCCCTCGTTACCTAGCTATGGAATAACGTGATTTCTGCGCTATGTACTAATCCATTCAGGTTCATGAACGCACTAATTATTGATCGTCCGGGTAATCCACAGACGTTGACCCTTGCCGATGTCCCGCTCCCCCAACCCGGAAATTCGCAAGTTCGAGTCAGGATAAAGGCCATAAGCCTCAACCCGGCCGACTACAAACTAATCGGGGGTGGCCATCCTGCCTGGACGTACCCACATATTCCAGGCTTAGATGCGGCTGGCATCATTGATACTGTTGGACAGGATGTTACCCAATGGAAACCGGGGGACCGGGTTGTTTTTCATGCGAACCTGACAAAAGCAGGCGTATTTGCGGAGTATGCTATCGCGTCGACACAGGCCTTGGCCTTGATTCCTGCGGCCATCTCGTTTGAAAAAGCCGCTTCTCTCCCCTGCTCGGGCCTGACAGCGATGCACGCACTGGCAAAATTACATCTTGAACCAGGCAAGAAACTGCTGATTCTAGGCGGTTCCGGTGGAGTCGGTAGCCTGACCATTCAATTGGCGAAGCTAGCCGGATTGGCCGTACTAGCCACGACGTCCGCCGTCAATCTGGCGTATGTAAAGGAGCTGGGAGCTTCTCATGCCATTGATTACACAACTGACGATGTGGCAGCAGAAATTAATACGGTAACGAATGGGGAAGGCATTGATGCCATTTTCGATACAGTAGGCCATAGAGCCAATCCTGACGTATTTTCCTGGTTACCCTATAGTGGGCAGTTGGTTTCCATTGTCGATGTGCCTCCACTACCAAAAAATTACAGCAGCCGATCGTTATCGTTTCACGCCTACGCCCTGGGCGCGGTCTACACCTATGGAACCGTAGCGCAACAGGCTCATTTTCTGGGGACGTCAATGCGTAATTTGCTTGATCTGGTCGATCAGGGGAAGGTGATACCCCAGGTCAGCAAAGTCATCAACTGGACTGATATAGGGCTGGGTTTAGCTGAATTGAAGGAAGGTCATGTAACGGGAAAAATAGTGGCTACCTTTTAACAAAACGGGTGATCACCCGTTCCAGATTCGATAAGGTCACTCTTCCTGCCCGCAAATGGGCAGCGTTGTCTATCGTTGGCTTATGAGTAATATAGGTCCTCGTTTATTCTTTAGATGATTACCCAAAGTGCGTTTCAAGGATAGACAGGCTAGATGGTCCCGAACCGCACTACCCTTTATCCGTCGCTTAACCTACTCGCATGTATCCGCTTACGATTAACCATTGGCTGACGCAACATGCCCGTTTCCGACCCAATCACCTGGCTTTCGTCTTTGGGAATACCCGACTTACGTTTGCCGAACTGAATCGGAGTGTTAACCGGATGGCGAATGCACTGCGGGCTGCGGGCATCGGGAAAGGTGACAAAGTAGCGACGGTGCTGCCCAACAGCTGCGAACTGTACGAAACGTTCTGGGCCGTCGCCAAGCTGGGTGCCGTGCTGGTGCCCATGAGCCCGATGGTGCGGGGGCGCGGCCTGGTCAATCTGCTCAATGATGCCGACGCTGGTTTGGTGCTGACCGATACGGCACACGCGCCATTTCTCGACGACGTACGTAGTGATTTGCTGATTCCCACCACCAATTACTGGCTTACCGATGGAGAGCATCCCGGCTGGCAATCGTATTCAGCGTTATGGCAGGCGGCATCAGCTACCGAACCTCCTGCGCCGGACCTTGCCAGCGATGACCTGTACAACATCATGTACAGCAGCGGGACAACCGGCTTACCCAAGGGAATTATGCACTCCCACTTCGTTCGGGCCATGTATGGATCACTTTTTGCCAATGCCTACCGCATTCGCCCGGAAAGCGTGATTATGCACTCCGGCTCCATCGTTTTCAACGGAGCCATGCTGACGTTTATGCCCGCCATGTTTATCGGTTGCACCTACGTATTGCTGAAAGAATTTTCCGTTCAACCCGTGCTCCGTACATTGGCCAGCGAGGGTGTGACGCACACCATCCTGGTTCCTACCCAGCTAACGGCGTGCCTGCACTATCCCGAATTCACCATCGATACGTTGCCAACGATTGAGTACATTCTGTCGGTGGGGTCGCCCCTGTTGAGCGAGCAGAAAGAAGAGTTGATCAGGCGATTTCCCGATACGTTCTACGAATTGTATGGCCTTACAGAAGGATTCATTACGGTGCTGGACAAAACCGTTTCAGCCCAAAAAACCGGTTCCGTGGGTCGCCCAATCTGGTATTCGGAGATGAAAATTGTGAATGACGATGGGCAGCAACTTCCTACCGGTGAGGTGGGCGAGATCATTGGCCGAGCCCCGTTTCTGACGTCGGGTTATTACAAAAAGCCAGCGCAAACCGCTGATGCATTACGCAATGGCTGGCTGTATACGGGCGATCTGGGCTACGTTGACGAAGATGGTTATCTGTTTCTGGCGGGCCGCAAGAAAGACCTGATTATTTCGGGTGGCGTCAATGTGTATCCGAAAGATATTGAAGAAATTATCATTCGTCACCCGGCCGTAGCGGAGGTCGCCGTATTTGGTATACCGCACGACGACTGGGGCGAAACACCCGTGGCTGCCGTCCGATTGACGGCAAAAATTTCTGTGGAGGAATTGAAAAACTGGACGAACGCCATGATAGAAGCCCGGTATCAGAAGATTTCGACGGTGATGCTGGTCGATGAATTTCCGAAGAACGTAGCGGGCAAGATTTTGAAAAATGAATTGCGGGAGTTGTATTTTGAACAGTTGAAAAAACCGTCAAATTACCCCTAAATCCCCTGAAGGGGACTTTGTTCATATGCAGACAATGTCCCCTTCGGGGGATTTAGGGGTAGAGGGCATAACTCGAAGCCTTCCTATAATTTATACCTAACAATCCACATGGTTTATAAAAACCCCGCCTTCCTGGTAATTTTTCTTTTTCTGCTACGTAGCCATCCTCTGAATGCCCAGAGCCCTGCGAATGATGGCGATTGTCATTGTCGGGAGTTGGCAAACGTGGCGTTTGCGGGAGCAACCATCACCACGGCGGAATGTGTACCAGCAGGAACGTTCACGCCACCGGGCGGTGGTCAGCCGATTACTGACTTACCCCCTTTTTGCCGGGTTGCCGCTACGTTGAAACCCACGCCTGAGTCCAACGTTCGGATTGAGGTATGGCTGCCGCAAACCAACTGGAACGAACGATTTCTGGGGACCGGCACGGGTGGTGGCGCGGGCAGCATTTCATACGGCGCTCTGGCCAATGGCCTGAAACGCGGATTTGCCACGACCAATACCGATATGGGAACTTCCCCCAATGCCAATGAGGCCGTTGGCCACCCCGAACGCTGGGCAGATTTCGGACATCGGGCCACGCACGAGATGACAGTGACGGCAAAAGCAATCACCCGGGCCTACTACAAAAAGCCATTCCACCATGCCTACTTCGCCGGTTGTTCGACCGGTGGGCAGCAAGCGTTGATGGAAGCGCAACGGTACCCGGATGATTATAACGGAATCCTGGCCGGAGCACCGGCCAACAATCGAACTCACCTGCACACGGGATTCGTCTGGAACTACAAGGTAACCAATCAGTTGCCGGGCAGTACGTTCACAAAAGAGAAAATAGACTTTATCACCAACGCCGTGATCAAGGCCTGTGCTGGCAAGGATGGCGGAGCACCCGGCGACAATTTTCTGACCGATCCCGGCGCCTGTCGATTCGACCCGGAAACGCTTCCTACATGTCCGGCTGGCACCGACAATGGTACGTGCCTCACCCCTGCTCAATTGACGGCGTTGAAGCAAATCTATGCCGGACCCGTCAATCCCCGAACCGGCGAACGAATCTATACGCCTATTCCGCTCGGCAGCGAAAATTCGGGGGCGGGCATCGAGTATCAGCAAAATCCGAACCAGGCACCGCCATTACTTTTCTATCAGTACAAATGGGTATTTGGGGCCGATTTTGATTACACTACGTTCGACTTTGATCGCGATCAGGATAAGCTGGATGCTGTACTGGCTCCCATCCTCAACGCGAACAATCCCGATCTGGAACCTCTGAAAAAACAGGGTGGGAAAATTTTGATGTATTCGGGCACCGCTGATCCACTCGTCCCCTATCAGGATGCGGTTACGTATTATGACCGGGTGATTGACGCGCAGGGAAGCCTAAAGAAGACGGAAAATTTTTTCCGTTTCTTTCTGATACCGGGCATGGCGCACTGTGGTGGTGGACCGGGTTTGAATGACTGCGGACAGAGCCTTGCGCTCAATGTTCCGCA
The DNA here is from genome assembly GCF_054777855.1 of Spirosoma jeollabukense. Classification (NCBI taxonomy): domain Bacteria; kingdom Pseudomonadati; phylum Bacteroidota; class Cytophagia; order Cytophagales; family Cytophagaceae; genus Spirosoma; species Spirosoma jeollabukense. Next base: position 403,123 of record NZ_BAAHAD010000004.1, on the reverse strand, counting down.
AGACAGTGACCATAACGTATTAACCGCCCTGATCAACTGGGTGGAAAAAGGCACTCCGCCCGACAAGCTCATTGCGACGGCTTTCACGGGCGGTGCGCCTACGAATGGAGTCCGTTTCCAGAGACCAATTTACCCGTATCCAAAGCTCCCAGCTTATACCCGTGGCGACCCCAACTCTCCGGCCAGTTATCAAAGTGCCACCGCCACCAAACGAACCGTACTGGCCCCGGCGAAGAAATACTTGAAGTAGCCCGTTTGTTGGAAATCAATCACGTGTTTTACGTATAAACACCATTGATTGCAAGCCGTTCGTCGTCAATAAACCGATACCCATCCGGTGGAATCCGGTCTTTATCCAGTTTCGTTTTCGGACGTCAGGGTGCCTGTACACCTTTGTAGTGTCCAAGCACACTTTCATGAAAACGAACGTTTTACTTCTTGCCACTACATTATTCGCTGCCACGTTACTAACACCCGCCTGGGCTCAGTTTCCCGGGATGGGTGGTGCTACTCAAGCCAAGGCACTGCCCGGTACCGCCGGTGACCAGAGCCCAAAAGGAAACGCCAGGATCACAGGATCCGTGCAGGATTCGACGCAAGCAAAAGCCGTCGAATTTGCTAGCATTGCGCTGTACAATAAAGCAACGGGAAAGGCCATAGATGGTACTGTAGCCGATGAAAAAGGCAAATTTGCCCTCACGAAGCTGGTGGCGGGAGACTATCGGGCGCTGATTACCTTCGTTGGGTTCCAGAACAAAACGATCGATAATCTTACACTGACCAATGGCCAAAGCCTTGATCTGGGTGTCATTAAACTCAGTTCCAGCATTAAAACGCTTGCCGAAGTGACCGTAACGGGGCAGGCAGCCCTGATCGAAGAAAAAGTAGACCGGCTGGTTTACAATGCGGATAAAGACATTACAGCCAAAGGCGGTGACGCCACCGATATTTTACGCAAAGTGCCCCTGCTCACGGTCGATCTGGACGGCAATGTCTCCCTGCGGGGAAGTTCCAACATTCGGGTGCTGATCAACAACAAGCCCAGCACCATCGTAGCCAGCAGTGTAGCCGACGCGCTGAAGCAAATTCCCGCTGATCAGATCAAAACAGTCGAAGTCATTACGTCTCCCTCGGCCAAGTATGATGCCGAAGGGTCGGGGGGTATCATCAACATTATCACGAAAAAGAACAGTTTGCAGGGTCTGAACCTCAATGTGGATTCGGGCATGGGCAACCGGGGCTCAACGCTATCCCTCAATGGTAACTACCGCAAAGGCAAAGCTGGTTTTACATTGGGCGGCTTTGGTCGGGCCAGCTATAATACCATTACCAAAACCAATCTTGACCAGACCAGTCAGGTGAATGGTGTTTCGACACTGACTCGCCAATCCGGTGATGGGCACAGTTCGTTCCTGTTTGGTCAGTATAACCTGGGGTTCGATTATGACCTGGCCAAGAATCAGAGTTTAACGGCCGGTGTGCGTTATGGCGTCCGCAATATGAACAGTCAGCAGGACCTGGTTACCCAGCTGTTTACCAACGGCACACCCGGTTCAGTAGCGAATCGGAACGTGGATACCAAGAATTTATCGGGAACCGTAGACGCCAACGTCGATTATCTGCACACGTTTAAGCCTCAGCAGGAATGGAGCATTTCGACGCTATACAGTCGTAATGACCTGACCAACAACTTCGATGCCGATCTGCTCAACGGATCCCGTGTCTTAACGGCCCGTCAACAGAACCTGAACAAAAACGTCAACCAGGAATTTACGGTGCAAACCGATTACCAGACACCGATCAGGAAAAATCAGCTGCTTGAGTTCGGGGCAAAGGGAATTATCCGGCAGGTCAACAGTGATTACCAGTATCTGCTGGCTGGCCCAACAGGTGAGTTCACGACGGAAAAGAATGGTACCCAAGGCGCATTGCTCTATCACCAGAACATAGCGGCTGGATACACTTCCTATACGTACACGACGAAACAGCGGTATACCTTCAAAGGTGGCCTGCGTTATGAGCATACCTTTATCGATGCCAGCACCGAGAAAGATGGCACCCTCGGCATTGGTAACTACGGCGTATTGGTACCCAGTGTCAATGCGTCGAAAACCATTAAAGGTACTACGTTGAAACTAGGCTATAACCGCCGGATTCAGCGGCCTGGACTTCAGCAGTTGAACCCCAATTTCAATGCGGCCAATCCGCAGAATATCACCATCGGGAACCCATCGCTGCGGCCTGAACTAACCAATAATTTTGAGTTAGGCGTGAGCAAAACGATCAAGAAAACCTTTATCAATGCCACCTTCTTTGGCCGGGTAACCAACAATGCGATTACGCAGGTAAGTCGGCCGTCTGATACGCTGGCGGGGGCTATTGTCACTACGTATCAGAACATTGGCCGTCAGTACACCTACGGCACCAACACCTTTGCCAACGTAGCCGTGACCTCAAAAATCAACGTCGGGCTGTTTATGAACCTGTTTTACACCAGCCTGAGCGGTCAGACGACAGGGCGGGATGGTCTTTCAACGGACCTGACCAACACGGGCTTCAACCTGAGCGGAGGTACGTTTGCCTCCGCGCAATTCAGTAATGGCTGGGGAGCGCAGGCTTTCGGCTTCATGCAGGGATCGCAGGTGCAGTTGCAGGGACGGCAGGGCGGTTTCGCTTTCTATACGGTGGGTATCAAGAAAGATATTGCCAACAAAAAGGGAAGTGTGGGCTTAGCGGCTGAAAACTTCTTCTCGAATCGGTACAACATTCATACCGTGCTTAATTCCCCGCTATTCAGTCAGGTGAATGATGTGTATCTTTACAATCGGGGTATCCGTCTGACGTTCACCTATAAGATTGGCAAGATGACCATGGACGCTCCTCGTAAGAAAGCGAAGTCTGTCAACAACGACGACGTAAAAAGTGATGGTCAGGCCCCGGCGGCTGGCGGAAGCCCCGGCGGTGGAACACCCCGACAGTAAGCAAGACATTAGTACGTGTGAATATCTAAATGCTATTTAGGCGAATCAAAACATCCCCAAATTAAACCTGGACAATGAAAACGAACACTTTTTTAGTTGCTGCAATCGCTTTTGTAACATCGATCAGTGCCTACGCCCAAACGGTCGATGAGATCGTCGACAAACACGTTACGGCCATGGGCGGGCTGGATAAACTGAAAGGCGTAACGAGCCTCGTAACCGAACGGTCTCTTTCCGTACAGGGCATGGAAATTCCTACAAAAACGACCATATTGGTTGGAAAAGCCATGCGTACCGAGTCCTCCGTCATGGGAAACTCCATGATTCAGGTGGTAGATGGTAACACGGGCTGGATGATACGTCCCGCCATGATGCAGGGCACCGGCGAACCCGAAGATATGCCTGCGGATCAGCTCAAGCAGCAGCTGGGTCAGCTCGATCCATTTGGCGCGCTGGTCAACTACAAGGACAAAGGGAATAAAGTGGAGCTGGTCGGGAAAGAGAAAGTAGACAAAGCCGACGCTTACCACCTGAAAGTAACGACCAAAGACGGTCAGGTAATGGATGAGTACATTGATGCGACAACCAATCTGGTCAGCAAAGTTAAAACGACCATGAACGGTCAGGATGGCGAAATTTCTTTCTCCGATTACAAAACGGTGGAGGGCATTCCATTTGCGAACACGTTGGATATATCGAGCCCCCAGGGAGCCTTGACCATGGTTACTACCAAGATTACGGTTAACCCTAAAGTCGATGAGACTATTTTTAAGAAGCCTGCCAAAAAATAGGCTTGGTTTATACACGTTAAAAGCCGCTCTATCCCGAGCGGCTTTTTTGTTTATGGGTCTACCCTTTGTGTATTACCCCCAACCCCCTAAAGGGGGCTTTAGTTGAGAATAATCCAGCTAAGCCCCCTTTAGGGGGTTGGGGGTAATACAACAGTATAAGCCTGGCAGAAGAACAATCAGGCCGCTGATAGATCGACTCCAGCAACCACCTGGTCGATAGATACCCAATTTAGGCCATCCGACTTGGTTGCGGACACAACGGGCGCGGCTGACTCCAACTGGTAGTTTCGTCTGATGTCAATTAATGCTTCCTGTCCGGTCTGCCATCGCCGTACTACGTTAACCTCACGCACATGCTCCGGTGCTTTGGGCGTGTCGGCCCCGTCAAAATATTCGGGTATCCGTGCCGTCATCTGGCTGACCAGCTCCTTAATAGAACTGCTGACCAGTAGCTCGGGCGACAGTTTGGCGATCTGGATGAGGGCGTTAACCATCGAGACGGTATAAAAAGCGCAGTCGATATCCTGATGACGGACCGGTACGCCATCGTGAAGACGCTGGAGGTTGAGTCCCCCGTCCTCCAGTCGATCGGAAGCCGGAGGGCTGTCAGCGGGTTGAGGAAACACCGTGTCAACGTATCGTTTAAATTTATTCCACCAGGGGGGCTTGCCGTTCGGTTTGAGTGTATCGCAGAAGATAACGCGTTGTGGCAGATCGGGTTGCTGGGGATTCATAAGCAGAAGTGCTGCCCCCAGGTGACGATCATCGAACGCGTGGCGTCGTTGGATGACAAAACAGTGAAGCATCTGATTACCTTCCTCCCGCAGCTGTTCTGTCAGTTGCCTGACGATCCGCAGTGAATCCTCCATGTACCCTTCCGTCACAACCTGAATTGGCAGGGCAGTTGAAAATAACGCTTCCCGACGAAGCTGACGGGCCAGCAAATTCAATGCCGTGGTGTCGGACCGGCGGGTACCAAAATAAAGACCGATATCTTCCCGGACGGCCCCGGCAGGCATGTCGGCCAGACCAACCGAGTCACCGTAATCGCTTTGTCGGCTGACAGGGCTGTACCGAAACGGCACCTCAAGGTGTTCGCGCTGGGCCGCTAAGTTGTAGATGCGCCTTTCGAATCTGGCCAACAGCGGCTCATAGGCATCTGGCTCAAAATAAACCTCGGTGCTGGGACGGAGCAGGTGATTCGCAATATCGTCCTGTTGGAGCAGGCGTTCAAGCGCATTGTCATGGTGTTTGAAAAAGCAACGTAGCGCACCGTATTCGATGAACTCGTCGATGTCATTCTTGCATGCAAGGTTCAGGCCATCGCTCGCCACCGTGCCTTGTTCGATCCAATGACGCAGGTATTGTCTCACAGACTCATCAAAGGCAAGATTAGCTTTAACCGCCTGTTTTTTAACGTGTTGGGTAGGGTAAAAATGAAAACTATCCATCGGCTCGGGTTTTCTAAGACCGAGTGGCATCCATGCATTCATGATAAGGGAATCCGGCTACAATAAAGTGTAGGCGAATATACAGATTTCAGAGAGATTATTTTGCATTATTCATGTCTTACTTGAGATTTTCACCTGTTTACGCTTGATAAAAGGGTCAAAAACGCAGGAAATCAACCCGATAGAACGAGGTAAGAAAACATAAAACGACGTTGAAATAATAGGGCAACTAGTAAATCACCACAACAAAGCCTTGATTATCAAGCACAAAAGTCTGTAGACTATAAATTTTTTAGGTGCAGCAGGCATATTTGACAGTGACTGAAAATTTTCAGATTATTTTTTTAAGAATAATGGCTACGACCCTGAAGAGGGCTGTTTACAGACAACATCGACAATGGCCTGGAAAGCATGATTGAAAATAAGGCCTCAATAGGTGCTGGAACAAGCTATCAATACGTTCGAAAAGGGCGGTTTGAGTTATCTATACAGTCTTTATGGACACTATGAAAGGCCACTGCCATCCGCAATAGCTGGTTTAAGCCCTGAATTATGGGCTTCAACGTTGACGCCAATATCAACCGAATTATTTTACCGGCTGGTATCAAAAATTGCATCAATCACAAGAATTTCAAGTGTTTAGTTAGCCTATAACAAGCTGTCTGATCAATGCGCTGGCTGATTTTTGAACGTTAGGGTTTATACGTTCAGGTAATAGTATCACACGATCCATCGCGTATTTCCGGGTTGTTATCATCGACCCCATCAAGTCCCTACGTTGCTACTTACTGAGCTTCCAACAGGTGGTTGCTGGGTAAGCCCCTTATCTCCATCCTATTAAATGATGGACTTGATTCATCCTCATCCCGCGGGAGTGAGACTATTCGTAGCGTTCATTCGTCTCAACCCTAAGTCTACCCATTCAACATTCTTAGCCCGTTCCTATGCTGCTCACACGCTTCAGGCTACTCCTTATTCTATTTGTTTTTAACTCGCTACCCACGCAGGCACAGGCTGACAGAGATGACCCAGACCCAACTCGCTGGATTAACTATGCGCAGGCCTACTACAAAATTCCGATCGCTCAAAACGGCATCTACCGCATTACAGCAATTGATTTTCAGCAGGCAGGAATACCCATCACTCAGATCGACCCAACAACTGTGCAACTGTTTCATCGGGGCATTGAACAGGCCATTTATCTGGAAGGCGAAACCGATCATCAATTTGACCCCACTGACTTTCTGGAGTTCTATGGCCGGGGAAACGACGGCGCACAGGATTCTTTGTTGTATAAACCGCACAGGGCTCAACCTCATACGTATTACAGTCTGTTCAATGACACGACAGCCTATTTCCTAACATGGCGACTCGATGGAAAATCAGGCAGGCGTATGAAAACGTATACTGATACGGCCTATGCCAACCTGGCTCCGGAAACGTATCATTGGGTCGAGGAAGTACGCTTGTTTACGGAAACTTACCCCGGTTGGGCAGCGGGCATCCCACCCAAAGTTGAATACAGCTACTACGAAGCGGGCGAAGGCTATACAGGGTTGGTGCAGCAGAAAGACAAGGTATACTCCAACGTTTTTCAACTCACGGCTCCTGTCAGAAGTGGCCCCAATCCGCAAATGGACGTACTGCTGGTGGGTCGTGCGTTTACCAACCATCGGGTCGAGTGTCTGGTGGGACCAACAGCCAACTCCCAGCGACTATTGGATACGGTCAGATTTTCGGCTTATGACAATGCGCATATCCGTCAGCAATCCAATTGGCAGGATGTTGGAAATGACAATAAACTGGTCATCTCAACGGTGTCGCGGGGCGATTCTACTACGTCCGATCCCTACTCAGTGTCCTATATCCGGTTGCGGTATCCCCAGAAAACCACCGTCAATGGGCAACCTGTGCGCGAGTTTCAGCTCATACCTAACGCCCTGGGTCGGTCGCTGGTAGACGTAGCAGACGTCTTGCCCAACACACGTTTCTGGGATATTTCAGCCCCAACTGCCCCCGTCCGAATTGGCATAACGAGACCGACATTAAACGCTGCCCGGCTTGTCGTACAGGGAACCGATGTATCACGTACCATTCTCAGTACGAGTCAGTTCAAACTAGTGCCGGGCATTCACCCTATAACGTTTACAGACTGGACGAGCCGAAAACCGACGTATCTGATTATCAGTCATGCCGATTTAATGAAACCCGCCAGTGGCACAACGAATGCCGTTCGGGAGTATGCTACGTATCGGGCGTCGGCAGTCGGTGGTGGCTATGATACATTGACGGTTTCAATGCAGCAACTCATCGACCAGTATGGTTACGGCGAGCGAAATCCATTAGCCATACGTCGGTTTGCCCGACAAATGTTTCAGCAAAGCAAGGGTTCATTGCAATACCTGCTCCTCATTGGGCAAGGTCGAAGTACGCCTGGTGTTCGGCGCGATCCGAATCAGGCAACGCTCGACAAGGTCATGACCGGCGGTTTTCCCGGCTCTGATAGTGTATTGACGGAAGGCCTGGACGACAGTGAACCCAACGTACCAGCTATCCCAACCGGCCGTATCCATGCGGGAACCGCTCAGGAGGTCATCAATTACCTGAACAAAGTAAAGGAATACGAAAGCCCAACCGCCGACCTGAGCTGGCGCAAAAACCTACTTCATTTGAGCGGGGGCGAAACGCCGTACGAAGCCAATCTGTTTCGGCACCTAATCGATTCGTACCGGAATCAGGCCATACAGCCATCCCTAGGTGCCCAGGTAACGACCATCTCAAAAGAAACCGGCACTCTGGTTGAGCCGATTAACGTAGCGAAACCAGTCAATGCGGGCGTTGGCCTGCTGACATTTTTCGGACATTCAGGACTGGACGTAACCGATCTGGACATCGGTTTCTGCTCCAATGACGCCCTCGGCTATACTAACAAAGGCAAGTATCCGCTGCTGCTGATTAACGGCTGCGCTATTGGAAATTTCTTCTACGGGCGCCCAACGCTTACTACCGACTGGGTACTTGCGCCCGACCGGGGTGCTATTGCGGCCATTGCCCAGAGTCACCTTGGCTATACAGACTTACTGGATCAGTATAGCCAAACGTTTTACTCCCTCCTAACTGACAGCACCCAGCTCAACAAATCTATTGGTCAATTACAGCAGGAAACGATCCGTCGGGTGCTGACTCAATCACCCGACGGCCGGGCGTTGGCCAACTGCCAGCAGATGGTTTTGCAGGGCGATCCGGCCGTTCAGTTGTTTCCGTTCAAGACGCCCGACTACGTACTGACGGCGGCTGGGCTCAGCGTATGGGCCAGTAACCAGCAGCCTTTAACCACGCTGAGCGATTCGGTCCATATTCGGGCGATTGCCCAGAACGTCGGGCAATATTGGCCGGGTCAACTGCCAGTTCGCGTGCGCCGGTTCGTCAACGGGCAGGCGTCAGCCGTGTTCAATACTATCCTGCCGCACGCGGTCGCCAATCTCGATACGCTGACGTTAACCGTTCCGAATAAAGGCAAGAGTGAAGGCCAAAATCAGTTTGAGGTAACGATTAACCCCATCGATTCACCCGCGGCAGGTCGTGAAACCAATCACGATAACAACATAGCAATGGTAGAGGTGATTCAGGGGCAGCCTGATACATTAGCACCGTTGCTCGAAGTAGCTTTCGACGGGGCTCACATCACCGACGGTTCCGTTGTTTCCGCAACCCCCATCATTGATATTCTCGTTTCCGATGAGAACCGCGCCCTTATCCGACGCGACACCGCAGGGTTGAACTTGTACCTTCAACGTCTTGGCAAGAATACGTCTTTTGAGCGCTTGAACTGGCAACATGCATTCATTCAGCCAACTGGAGCCGATAACGTGTTTCAGTTGCGCTATCCGCTGGCGACCTTGTCCGAAGGGTTATACCAGTTACTGGTGACCGCCCAGGATGCCGTCGGAAATGAAGCGGTGCCTTATCAAGTCAGTTTTCAAGTTTTGAGCGAACGGAAGTTGACAGAACTGACCGTTTATCCAAACCCATTCCGCGACAACGTACTATTTTCCTTTCAGCTAACAGGCGATAAAGCACCTAACACTCTGACAATCAGCCTTACATACCTGAACGGACACGTAGTGCGTCAGTTACATCAGGCGGGGCGCATCGGCCTCAATAAGTGGGTCTGGAATGGCCGAACGGAGGATGGCGATGCGCTTCCAGCCGGAATTTATATCTACAAACTTATTCTTAGTGACGCCGATGGCACCATTTGGCCCGTCGCCGGTGGCCTGAACAGCCAACTCACCGGCCGCATTCTTTTGATCCGCTGATGCTGACCGAACATTTATATACTTCGTCAGCAGTCGACGCGAAACGAGAACGCTACATCCCCGCACTGACCGGCTTGCGGGCCGTGGCTGCTTACCTTGTTTTCCTACATCATTACAACCCGGCACCGGCTGATACCTTCGCCAATCGGCTGTTTGCCCAGGGGTACATTGGTGTGTCGGTATTTTTTGTCCTGAGTGGTTTTCTGATCCACCATCGCTATGCTGATGACTATTTCACTCAGACGAGTTGGTCATGGCGGACATATTTACAGAATCGGTTCGCCCGGATTTTACCCTTGTATGTGTTGGTCCTCATGGCAACAATTTGCGTCAATACCGCTACGGGAAAGTTAATGAGTTGGCCACTAGTGGGTCTGAACGTTACGTTGTTCAACGGTTTTTTTGAGGAATATAAATTCAGTGGCATTGCCCAAAGCTGGAGCCTGACCGTCGAGGTCTGTTTTTACCTATCAGCACCTTTCTTATTCGTTCTTATCCGACACTGGGGGGCATTCTGGCTGACGGTTGGGATAGCGGGCGTTGGGTTATTGCTCCGGGCAACCGTTGGCCAGGGTAACTGGCATGGCCTATTTGGCAGTCTGCCTTTCGTGTTCTTTTACACGTTTTTCGGGCGAGCCTTTGAATTTATAGTTGGGATGTGGTTAGCTCAACAATGGTGTCAACATAGACTTCCCAGATCTCGCCATGCTACGTTCGGGGGGTTGCTGTTGATCATGATTTGTGTGTTCTGGCAGACCAGCGTTACCAGGTTCACCACCACTTCCATCAATTTATTCTGGAGCGAAGTCGTTGCTTACAATTATGTCCTGCCACTTGGAATTGGTCTTTTTTTCATGGGCTTAATGCACAGAAATTCCATCATTCATAACGTATTGGCGCATCCTGTTATGCAAAGTTTAGGCCGTAGTTCTTACGCATTTTACCTCATTCACATCGGTATAATGGCCAGCGGATTACGTAAACTTGGTGTAACGAACCATTGGTTGCTTTTCGGGCTTCTGGTGTTGATTGCGTATGGGTTATACGTACTGGTGGAGAAGCCGTTGCAAGCGATGTTGCGCGCTAGTCCCAGCACTCCATAATCAGTAAATCGCCGGTTTGGGCCTCAATCCGTACGAAGCCATCTTCGGCCGCTTCGTTACTGCTGCTTGTTCGATAGCCGAGTTTCAACGTAGCATTTTCAAGATTATACGTCAGGCCTTCCGATGTAAAGCCGGTTACGGTTCCTACCGGAATCAGGGAAATGGGCGTCCCGGCTTCGTACCACTTTTCAAATCGGCCGACGAGGGGGAATATTTTGGAGTGATCGTCGATCATCACGATACGTATCTGGTCTTTGTACCGGACAATGTTTGTCATATTCGTCAGGCTGTGATCGGCCCGGCGGCCCGTGGCCCACACGATATTGACGGCCGGAAATCCACGCTCAATCAGGTATTCGATACCTTTGTCGAGGTCAGTTTTATCCTGATCGGGCGTGTGGACAATTTCCAGCGGATACTGCTGCGCCCGAATCGTGTCGAGGTCAAGATCGCGGTCGAAGTCGCCGAGCAATACGTCGATTTTGATGCCCAGATCGAGCACCCGCCAGATAGCGCTGTCGAGCACAACAACAACTGGGCTCCATTCGAGCAGTTGGCCGAGAAGCTCCGGCTGGCAAGCTTCGCCATTGGCAATGAGCAGGGCCGGTTCCTGTTTATCGCGAACAATATGATGAGATGACATAGTGAGCAAAGATAAATCGGCAAGTCCTGTGAATACTGATTATTTTTGTCTCTCTATAACGAATATCTATTCCGTTTTGCAACGAGTTCTTCGCTTCCTGACACTCCCGCGGCTGCTGGGCTTATACATAGTTCTTTTCTGTGCGGTGGCTCTCCAGAACTACTTACTGGGGTTTGGCAACTATAACAACTACCTGATGTTTGCGCGGCCGTTTCACAATCTGCTGCTCGACAAAAGCATCTACGGGCTGCACCCTGAGCTGTATGACGACAACTACAAATACAGCCCGACGTTTGCCTGGCTAATGGGGCCATTCTATTACTTGCCCGTGTTATTTGGCATGACGATTTGGAACCTGCTCAATACGGTTGTGCTGCTGGCGGGTGTCTGGTTTTATTTGGCTGACGAAAAAGATCCCGCCCGGCAGCGTAGGGTAGCCCTGCTCATCATTATTTTAGAGGCTCTCATCACTGCGCAAAACCTGCAAAGCAACAATATGATTGTGGGGTCCATGTTGCTGGGACTCTATTTTCTGCGTCGGGAACGGGTTTGGCAGGCCGCTTTTTTCTTCGTGCTTTGCTTATTTATCAAGTTCTACGGCGTAGCGGCTGCGGGCTTTTTTCTCTTCTACCCTAAAAAGCCGCAGTTTATTCTGGCCATGATCGTGTGGACAGCGCTGTTCGCTCTTGCCCCTTTAACATTAATTTCGCCCGACCACCTGATGGCCGAGTATGAAGAGTGGTTCCGGCTTGTTGTGGAGGTTAAATTAGGGTTGCAGGTTTCCGTGATGGGTATTGCCGAAGCCTGGTTCGGGATGCCCAAAACCGATAGTAACTACCGCATCATTGAGGCCATCGGTGCTACGTTGTTTCTGCTGCCGTTCCTGCGGTTCAGCCTCTGGAAAGACTGGTTATTTCAACGGCGGATGATCGCGTATTTCTTCCTGTTTATGATCGTCTTCAACAAGATGGCTGAGTCGCCGACCTACGTAATGGCCGTAACGGGCGTTGCGCTCTGGTGGACAACACTTGATGGACCTACCCGGCTGGACCGGATTTTGCTGGGGCTGGTCATTGTCTTTACGTCGCTTTCGCCTACCGATATTTTCCCACAGGTTGTGCAGAAGCAGTTTTTCCAGCCGTATAACATCAAAGCCCTGCCGTGTCTACTAGTGTGGGCGCGGGTGCAGTATCAAATCTGGATGCAACCTTCAACCAGCAACCCATCTGTTATTGCAGACTCCGCAATGCCTTCTCAATATCGGCCGGATCGTCAACACTAGGGGTTTGGTAGTTCGTCTCAACCATCTTAATTCGATAACCTGCTTCGAGCCAGCGAAGTTGCTCCAGTGACTCGGCCTGTTCGAGTAAAGACGGGGGCAATTCTGTGATTTTTCCGAGAATATCGGCGCGATACGCGTATAGGCCAACATGACGGTGATAGGCATGATACTTATGCCACTCGGCGGGGTCTACCCGCCACAAATAGGGAATGGGCGAACGGCTGAAATATAGGGCCTCATTCCGGGCATTAACCGTAATTTTTGCCTCTTTCGGATCGTGCAACAGCTCCGCCGAATCGACGGACGCCATCTGTGTCGCTAACTCAACCGTTCCGTCCAGAATAGCCGCCAGTTCATCAATCTGGGCAGGGTCGAGAAAGGGTTCATCACCCTGAATATTAATTACATAGTTCGATGGATCGTCGTTTATTTCACCATCTTCCACCAACCGATGGTAGGCCTCCCAACAACGATCGGTTCCGCTGGGATGGTCGGTACGGGTCATGATGGCTTCTTCACCCAGTTGCCGAACAGCCTCGGCAATACGTTCATCGTCCGTTGCGACAATCACTTTCGATAAGGATGCGGCCTGATTAGCCTGTTCTAAAACGCGCTGAATCATGGATTTACCCCCAATATCGGCTAGGGGTTTACCCGGAAATCGGGTCGATGCGTAGCGCGCAGGAATTATTCCGATAATCATGAGTTTCTAAAAATTAACACAGAGCTACACGGAGGAAACACGAAGCTTCACAGAGTCTTTTATGCTCTCTTTGAATCTCTGTGCAATAACTATTTAGGTTCGGGACCCTTCTCTCCTACTACCCAATACGTTGGTTTGATAGCCTGGCGTTGCTGATAATATTGATCGTAAAGAGGCCGATAGCGAAGTCGTTCATCCATAACCGAGTCGAACTGACCTAGTAAACCCAGCAATAATTCGGAACTTTCCCGAACAGCAAACTGGCCGCTTTGGCTTCCTGTTACGTAGTCAACAAGGCTGTTTTTCACTACGTAGTTTGTAAACAGCGGATTAGCTTTTCGGCGGATCATGATCCGAACTCCAGCAACTTCGGCCACCGACAGATCGAGCGCATCGTCGAAGAAGAAAGCGACCTCGTGCGGCTCCAGATTATGCTGATTCAGGAAGTGCGTCAGTACGTCAATTTTGTGTTTCGCCTGCGAATAATAGGCATGAAAATGCTCCCGGCGCACCAGGGTTTCAGCCAATTCATTCGTGACGCCCGTAATAATGGCTGCAGCGGGTAGTTGGCCACCATGATGCATCCATAGTCCAAACCGGAGCAGATTGGTCCCCATCGAATCGACCTCACTGAACGAACTGCTGCCAGCCTCGGTCTTGATGCCGTCGTTAAATACACCATCCCAGTCGAAAACAATGGCCCGAACAGCGCGCAACTTCTCAGTTAATGTATCAACGGCTGTAACAAACTGACCGCCAAGCGCGGAGAAGATCTTCTCTACTTCAATCATTTCTAAGCGTGAAGAATGAGAAGTGAAAACGTACTTTATTCTTCACTTTTCACTCCTCATTCTTCACTTAAATTAAGCTAGTTCTAGTAATGTATTCCGGTATTTCACTTCGACCGCATGCAGTTCGAGAAGTGGCTTCAGAAATTCCTCCAAGTACCGGATATCCAGTTGACTGGCTGCATCGCAAAGGGCTTCGGAAGGACAGGTGTGCGTTTCCACGAACAGGCCATCGACACCCGCAGCCACACCCGCACGCGCCAAAACAGGCAGGTATTCCCGCGCGCCACCTTTGGCATCTGCCGACGGAATACCATACTTGCGGATGGCATGCGTTACGTCGAACACGACCGGATAATTGGTGCGGGCCATGTGGTAAAAACTACGCGGATCAACTACTAAGTCATTGTAACCGAAGGTGTAACCGCGTTCGGTCAGGATGATCTGGTCGTTGCCCGAATCTTCGACTTTTTTTACCGGATGCTTCATGTTTTCCGGGGCCAGAAACTGTCCGTGCTTGATATTGACGACTTTACCCGTTTTGGCAGCGGCCACGACCAGCATGGTTTGCATGCACAGATAAGCTGGAATTTGCAGTACGTCAACCACGTCGGCAACGGGCGCACACTGGTCAGGGTAATGAATATCGGTCAGCAGTGGGAAGCCGAATTGCTCCTTCACCTTGGCCAGAATTTTCATGCCTTTGTCAATGCCGGGACCGTTATAATAATTTAAACTGGACCGATTGTCTTTCTGAAACGATGATTTATAAATGATTTTGATGCCCACACGCTCCTGGATTTCACGGAGCTGCTCGGCAACAGTCATCATAATTTTTTCGTCTTCAATAACACAGGGACCGCTGATGAGAAACAACTCATCCGATCCGCATTCGATGTCGCCAACGCGAACGATTTTCTGAGACATTACTTTGTCGTTTTAAATTAGCTGGCTATCATCCTTCTGACGTTGAAGAATGGAATTAAGGAGAATTAGTCCGGCCCCCAACATCACTGAAACATCAGCCATGTTGAAGATGCCCGTCTGGAAAATACCAAAACGGAGGTGTAAAAAGTCAGTCACTGAGCCGTAAGCCATTCGGTCAATGATATTTCCAACCCCTCCACCAATAATGAAACAAGCCCCGACCACAAACAGCCGGGGCGTATTAAACCTAACCAGCAGATACCCAAAGCCCAGAACGATAGCGATCAGCGGCAGAGCCAGCAGCAGTATACTTTTAAGCAATGGCGGCCATGAGTCCCCTAAACTTAAAAAGGCACCGGTATTTTCAACCTTCGCAATCGTTAGATGACTATTTAATAGATGAATGCTACCGCCATATCCCATCTTTTCCCGCACAAGGGTCTTGGATACCTGATCGCACCCGATGTTCATCGATACCGTGAGAATAATAAGCAGGACCCTGGTTAAATTTTTCATCAGTCAGCTATCGAGATGATGCACTACGTTATAACCGCCGGAACAAGTCTTTCAGCAAGTCGATTGTGATGACCTCCTGCCAGTTGTCGCCGATGGCATGCAACCACATATGCGGCAGATTGTATGATACGTGTGCCATCTGCGTAATGATGTCATCGCTCCAGTCTTTCGACAAACCCTGTGGCAAATCAATCTGGTGATACGCGACCATTTCCTTGAACTCGGCCACGCCCTGCGGATAATAGTCTTCAAGGTGATTCATGATCAGGCAGTTGGCATAACAATGACGAGTTCCCAGAATCTTCGACAGACCATAACTCAGCGCATGACACACGCCCACTTCAGAATACGTCAGACTCAGGCCACCCATCATCGATGCAACCATGAGTTTGTCATCGTTTTCGGGCGTCTGTCCTGATTTTTCGCCCAGATAAACCTCCCGGCAGAGTTTCATGGCCTGCTCGGCGTATGCATGTGAATACGCATTATTCATCCGCCCGTTCTCCGACTCGACGCAGTGAATGTACGTATCCATGCCGGTATAGAACCACCAGTTGCGCGGTACGCTGGCAATCAGGTCCGGATCGAGCACGATCTGGTTAAAAACAGTCCATTCGCACTTAAGACCCAGTTTTTTAACCGGCCCGGTCAGTACAGCCGTCATCGACACCTCGGCACCCGTACCCGAAATGGTCGGTACGCCAACGTGATAAACACCCGGCTTTTTGATCAGATTCAACCCCTGATACAAAGTAGAGGATCCTTCATTGGTCAGCATCAGCGACAACGCTTTGGCAATGTCCATAATGCTACCGCCCCCAATGCCTACGACACCCGATGGAAGCCCTTTTTTGGCCAGAATTTCGTCGCGAAGCTGGTCGATTTGATCAGTCGTTGGCTCATGTTCTTCAACGCTGATATAATACGTCAGGTCTTCGGCATGAGCCGGTACCTGGCCTTCGAGAGTTTTGCCTTTGAAGTAATTATCAATCAGAAAGACAAAGTATCCTTCGTTGTCGGCACGACGCGGGGCCAGAATTTCATCGAGTTGGAAAAAACTCCCCCGCCCGTAGACGGTTTTCTCGACGCCTTTAAAATTTTTATGCGTGGTTTGTGTTGGTGCTGCTACCATCTTGTTATTGAGCCATATTGGCTAAAAAATTTACGCTTCTTTACTCTTCTTGGTTTACTGGCTCAGTCGTCCTGAAGGGTATAAAATATTTTTCACACCAATAATTTCGTCGATCTCATCCCAGAAAACGTGGTAGGCAGAGTGCGAAAACTTCTGCCTTTGATCAGGCGTTGCATTAGCCAGTAAAGACGACCAGGATAAGGGCCAGGCAATTGATCGACCATCTTCAAGTTCAAAATGAACCTGTACGTTATCAACCCGAACATTTTTCAAAATTGGCAGCTCAGCTATCGTCACCGATTCAGGCACTACGTTTGGTTTTGTAGTTGATCGTGAGGTTGTTTTTTGTGCAATAGGCTCCATACGATTCCTGAATAAGTGTCATTTGGTTTACTAACGTTGCTTCAATATCCTTCAGTTCGCGCGGCTTAAATCCTTTCGAATCAGCCAATCCAATGTTTCCATCGGCAAAAATCCAGTATTTGCAAAGTTTACGATTGCCATCGCCTACATGAAGATGAAAGGGCTCATTCAACAGATCGAACATGACAAAGAAAAAACGCAAACCAGCCTCAATAAATAAGGTTGGCATTACGCTTCTACCAGGGTTGCTTTACGAACGGCGGCTTCGATATTACCTGCCAGGGTAGCCACTTCGTCGGTGGTCCAGGTTGCGCGGATACCGAACGAGATCAATCGTCCGATGGTCGTCTGCGCGTTTGGGATATCCAGGTTGTTGTAGTCCTGTGGGGCACCGAATTTTTGAATAGCCAACGCCGAAGCCGTCCGCATCTGCTTGATATGATCCCACTGGTTGATGAAGTGATACATATTCGTGAACCAGTAGTTGAATCCACCCACGCCAGCCGCATTTAGTTCAGCGACCGTACGCTGTGCGGTTTCCGTATCGGGCATAAGTATGTTCAGGAACGTAGCAGAATCACCACTGGCATCAGGGATGCGGGCAAACGATACGCCTGGCACCTGACCCAGCGCCGACATGAGCTGGGTTTTATGGGCGTTATTGCTTCGAATGATCTCAGGCACTCGGCGGGTTTGAACCAGTCCAACTGCCGCATGGAGTTCACTAATCCGGTAGTTGAACCCTAAAATTGGGTGCTGTTCCATTCCCCGGTTAGAACCAACATGGTCGTGCCCGTGGTCTGAATACGAGTCAGCATGTTTATACGCCACTTCGTCGTTGGTAACCATGATGCCGCCTTCGCCCGCCGTTGCAATCTTGAAAAAATCGAACGAGTATGCGCCGGTTTTCCCCCATAATCCGGTCGAAGTACCCTTGTAACGAGCGCCCATGGCCTGGCCTGCATCTTCAACCAGCACTAGATTGTGCTCATTCACTACGTCCATAATTGCGTCCATATCGGCCATCTGGCCGCACATATGTACCAGGCAAATGGCTTTGGTTCTGGGCGTAATGACCTTGCGAATACCCTCTGCACTTAGGCAAAGCGTTTCATCAATATCGGCGAAAACGGGCAGAGCGCCGATCATCAGCACAGATTCAACTGTAGCGATGTAAGTAAATGGCGGCACAATGACTTCATCACCCGCACCGATTCCGGCAGCAGCCAACGCGCACAAAACGGCCGTTGAACCACTCGACACGGCATGGGCGTATTTGGCACCCACGACTTTAGCCACCTCGGCCTCAAATTCACGGGCTTTGTAAATATTGTTACGTTGCGCTTCATGATTGTAGCGAAACAGGATACCAGTCTCAAGCACATCGTTGATTTCCTTGCGCTCGGCCGCTCCAAAAAATTCCATTCCTGGCATGACGTAATCTGTTTAGAAAGTCGCTTCGGAAGTTTTCATTAAGCGACCGTTATTTTTTTACAAAAGTACGGTATTTGTTTCGTAGAGACCGCACCGGCGGACCGGCAATCCTTTGCGTCTCCTTAGGTGTCAGCAAAAAACCATCCGGGGAAGAGACACAAAGGATTGCCGGTCCGCCGGTGCGGTCTCTACAAAAGAATCAATACGGAATTCGTTTTTCCATGGCTACCCATTCCTGAAAAACAGCGTCAGCTTCGCTACGTAGCAGTTGGTGCATGGGGATATGCCGTTGTTCGCGCGGTTTATCCAGTTCTTCGTAAATAAACTGATCGTCAAACCCAGCACCGGCCGCGTCAGAATGGAAAGCACCGTAGACAATTCGGTTGGGCCGGGCCCAGTAAATTGCCCCCAAACACATGGGGCAGGGTTCGCAGGATGCGTAAAGTGTGCAATCCTCCAGTTGGAACGTACCTAAATTCCGGCAGGCGTCGCGAATCGCGACAACTTCGGCGTGTGCCGTCGGGTCATTGGTTGAGGTGACCTGATTGCACCCTCGACCCACAATTTCACCCTTGCGGACAATGATGGCACCGAATGGACCACCCTGTCCGTTTGTCATTCCGGTTCGGGCCAATTCGATTGCTTCCCGCAAAAAATATTCGTCCTGATCTATCATTTTAGCTTTTTATTAAAGAGCGGCCACATATCGTGTAACGGCCAGTTGGGCAGCACTATTTTTCTGAAAGGTAGCCGGAGCCAGGGCATCGCGCAAGGATTCGTAGAGATAGATCGCTTCCCATAAACTACTCACCAGCACATCCCGTTCGGGCATGGCTACAGTCCTGCGCAACTGCGAAAGTTCGGCCACGCCAAACGTAGTTTCTGCCCGACGAACGCCCCGCGGTAAACTCGAATTTTTCAGATGCAGCATCGGCCCAAGAACGGCGTTTCGCACAAAAGCCAGAAAATCAATGGCTTCGAAATACTCACCGCGACCAACTTTGAGGGCCGCATAGTGGGCCCAAATCCAGAAACGGTCTTCGGTCCATTGAAAGTCGAAGGGCGGATAATGCGCTGATGACTGCTGAATAATGTTCGTCAGCGTCTGCTCGCGTTCCCAGAGAACAATTGGATCTTCTACCCGATCGTAAAATTCATCCGGCGTCAAAAACTTAATGTCAACATGCAGCAACGACGATTCAAAAAGCGCAATCAACAGCCGCGGCTCACCTACATGATCCCCCCGAAAGGACGCCAGCATCAAGCCCAATCCGGCGGCATATTCCTGCATCTGAACCAGATCGGGGGCTATCTTTCGATTCGTGACCAGCACCAGATCCAGGTCTGAATAAGCATCTACTTCGCCGGATGCCCAGGAGCCACCAGCCGCTAAGCCGACCGTGTCAGGGTCTTGCTCGATGTGCTCAATAGCTTTTGTAATAAATGATTGAAAGGGCTTTAAATGGGGTTGCATTGGCCGTTGCGCCGTGTCACCGGTGCGATTAGTAAATTATCGCGAAACAACGCTGCATTTGGATTAGTTCAGCCAATACGGCGCTTCTACTTAGCGGATTGTCAGGACAACGCCTAACCCATTTTGATCAGCCGACAGCAACAAACGCTCCTGTTTGTCGCCCCGACCCTTGAAAATGAAATAGTTAACCAGATCGAATGCCAACAGGAAACCGCCCTGTGCCATGATAGATTTACCATAGCCACGCAGTTGATCAGCTTTGTCAGGCCGAGTTTCGGCTCGTTCGCGCAGATAGGCTCCGCCCACTACGTAGGCAACGTCCAGCCCCGCATTGATCAGCAAAATTTGCTTCATGTTTTCGTGTTGCCGCACGGCATCAGCCAACGTTTCACTCTCGGCGATTCGTTTTCGGGAAGCCAATAGCCCCGCCCCTGCAATGCCCAGATTAACGAGGTTCCAGTAGACGTTCATCTTATGAAAGTACTTCGTCTCGCCCGATGTCTGTCCGGCCGCAACAGCGCCAACGGCGATGTTCGCCAAGGCAAAGCTGCCGAGGGTTAGCCCCAGTGTTTTCTGGTGTTTGATACGTTGCTCGCTAAATATCTTCAGTTCCGCAGAAGGCGTACTACGTTGGGCCGTTGCGGCACTGCCCAGTAACACCGAGCCAGCAGCAAACAGAAGATGTCGGAGTGGATTCATGCGATGCGATTTCGGTATGAACCCCGTAATCAACTACGTTGTTTCAGAGCCGCTAATGCGGCCGGATCGTTTACATTCAGCAGTTCGCCGATATCAGGGGCAGTGAGTAAATGAGTGTCATTCATCATCAGAAACTTACGCGGTGACCACTGACCGATCGCAATAGCTTTTTCCATAATCGGTTTGCTGGCAGCTTCCCAAATACACAACAACGGTTCAGGAAAACGGCTGTCCGAATCAAAAAAGGCCGTAGCCACTTTTGCCGGATCACGCCCTTCAACAAGCGCGTTGAGCGAACGTGCGCTTAGTAATGGCATGTCGCAGGCGACGACCAGCCAGGCCGTTTCTGGATGTTGTTGAAACGCCGACAATATACCATTCAGCGGTCCCGGCCAATCGTAGGCATCGACAATAACGGGCTGACTCCCCGATAATACGTCAGGTTCCTGGGCTGCGTTCATCGACCAGTAAACGGTGTCGCAGTAGGGACGTAGCAGATCGGTCAGGTGTTCACGCTGGGGTTTCTGATGGTATACCAGTTGCGATTTATCCTGCCCCATCCGGGTGCTACGTCCCCCAATCAGGACTAAGCCGTTCAACTTAGTCACGCTTGAAATCTCGTTTGCCACCCGTTTTCTCCATCAACTTGGTTTCCTGAATGATAATGTCGTGCGAGAAGGCTTTGCACATATCGTAGATCGTTAGCGCAGCCACCGAGGCCCCAACCAGGGCTTCCATTTCGACCCCCGTTTTCCCTTCAGTCGAAACCAGACAATCGACAATAGCATCTGTGCCTTCGGTCGTGATGGTTATCTGGCAATTGTCTAACCCAAGCGAGTGACAGAGCGGAATCAGGTCGTCGGTCCGTTTGGCCGCCATTGTTCCGGCAATAATCGCGGTTTGAAACACGGGGCCTTTTTTCGTAACAATATCCTGTCCGGTCAGGTGTTGCATAATGTTGGGACCCAGCGCCACAACGCTCTGGGCGCGGGCCGTCCGTCGCGTAACGGTTTTGGCCCCCACGTCGACCATCGCGGGATTTCCTTCGGCGTTGAGGTGAGAAAAAGAGCTCATTTGAATGAATTATGAATTAGAAATGATGAATGATGAATAGATTGCGCTCAGGGGCCAAAATTCATCATTTATAATTCATAATTCATCATTTTTCCATGCTTTCCGTTTCCGATGCATTCGCCATTACTCAGCAGCACCTGCTGACCTTACCTATTGAAACGATTTCACTTCATGACGCACTCGGGCGTGTTCTGCGTGAGGCAGTCCATGCTGACCGCGATTTCCCGCCCTTCGATCGTGTGGCGATGGATGGCATTGGTATTCACTTTTCGGCCTATGCCGCCGGACAGCGAACGTTTCCAATTGCGGGTCAACAATTTGCCGGGCAAGCTCAACAAACCCTGACCGATGCGGCCGCCTGCCTGGAAGTGATGACGGGTGCCATGCTGCCTCCTGGCGTCGACACGGTTATTCGCTACGAAGACGTAACGGTTTCATCGGGCCAGGCCACTATAACGATTGAGGATGTTCAACAGGGGCAACACATTCACCCCCGCGCCACCGACCGCCGGGCGGGCGATGAACTGCTGTCTGTCGGTACGTTACTTAGGCCACCGGCCATTGCCGTAGCAGCCTCAGTTGGGCGTGCGACCGTATCCGTAACGAAACTTCCCCGCGTGGCGCTCATCTCGACGGGCGACGAATTGGTCGATGTTACCGAAACGCCACTGCCCTACCAGATTCGGCGGTCAAATACCTACATGCTTCGAGCCGCGCTGACATCACTGGGCATTCAGGCTACATTACACCATATCGTTGATGATGAAGCCATTCTAGCCGACCAACTGACGGCATTACTTATCGAAAATGACGTACTGATTCTGAGTGGAGGGGTTTCGGCCGGGAAAGCCGATTTTGTGCCGGACGTGCTGGCCCGAATAGGTGTTCAAAAGCGGTTTCATAAAATCGAGCAGAAGCCAGGAAAACCGCTTTGGTTTGGAACGGCACCCGGTAAAACGGTTTTTGGGCTTCCCGGCAATCCAGTCTCGACCATACTGTGTGGCTACCGCTACGTGCTGCCTTATCTGCGAGCGTCGCTGGGGCTACCACCCGTCCCCATTCATTACGCGCAACTAGCCAGGCCAGTCGTTTTCAAACCTGCTCTTACGTACTTCCTGCCCGTGCGGCTTACCTCCGAAGCGGATGGGCGAACGCTGGCTCACCCGTTGCCGGGCTCTGGTTCGGCCGATTTTGCCAATTTGCTGGATGCCAATGCGTTTATGGAATTACCCGCTGAGCGCTCGGAATTTGGTGAAGGCGAAAGTTTTCAGGTGTGGTTAACGGAATAGTTTTTTGATAGAGCGGCACGGAGTACACACAGAGAATGCACTAGAAAAACTGTGTGTACTCCGTGCCGCTCTGTTTACTACATACCGTTAGATTAGTTGTCGATTGACCTTATTTTTAGGTTTTCTACATTTGGGGTCCTTTAAACCAAAATCGTGTTTAAGACGACGTATTATGGAGAATCTTCGTGTGGCGACCGCTCAGTTTGAAAACGCAAGTGGCGATAAAAATTACAATTTAGGTATGATTCGAAAGCTCTCGGCGCAGGCCGCTCAGCAAGGTGCGCAGGTTGTGGCTTTCCACGAATGCTCGATCACGGGTTATACGTTTGCCCGCCATTTGTCGAAAGACCAACTGCTGGATCTGGCGGAATACATCCCCGACGGCGACAGCATTCAGGCATTAACGCAGATTGCCCGCGACAACGATATCGTTGTGCTGGCTGGTTTATTTGAAAAAGATGCGCAGGATCAGTTATTCAAAGCGTATGTATGCGTTGACAAAAATGGGCTGGTTGCCAAGTATCGAAAACTGCATCCGTTCATTAACCCGCATCTGTTGCCCGGCAATCAATACGTAGTTTTTGATCTATACGGCTGGAAATGTGGCATCTTAATCTGCTACGACAATAATATTATCGAAAATGTACGGGCAACGGCGCTGCTGGGAGCCGACCTTATTTTCATGCCTCATGTAACGATGTTGACGCCCTCTACCCGGCCGGGCGCAGGTTTTGCCGATCCGGCCTTATGGACAAACCGGGAGAACGATCCAACGTCGTTACGGCTGGAATTCGACGGCATGAAAGGTCGGGCGTGGTTGATGAAATGGCTACCGGCCCGCGCGTATGACAATGGCATTTATGTCGTTTTCTCCAATCCGATTGGCATGGATGATGACCAATTGAAAAATGGCTGCTCCATGATTCTTGATCCTTTTGGTGATGTCATTGCGGAATGTCGTCAGTTAGACAATGAGGTCGTTACGGCAACCTGTAATCCCGAAAAACTCCAGCAGGCGGGTGGTTATCGCTACCGCAACGCCCGGCGTCCCGACTTGTACGGCGATATCATCAGCCAGGAACATGCGTCCAACCAAAGCGTCGTCTGGATGAATCCCCCGGAAACGGAAAACCAATAAGACAGAATTTTCGTAAAGCCGGTGCCACGGTTGCCACACTATCGAAACAAAACCGTGGTACTGGTCTTGATTAAAACCCTGGAGGTCAGTTGCGCGCTGCCGACGATTTACTGGCCTGTTCGACCACTAATCCTTCGTTCGGCTTCCATTTATCGTACTCCATGTAGCAGGCGGTTTGCGTCGCAACGTCAATCCCTTTAAGTTTGGCTACTACGTGTAGCGCCCCATCAATGCCGGCTGAGACGCCCGCCGTGGTAATGATTTGACCATTATCGACAAACCGGGTATTTCGCAAAATTGTGGCACTGGGCGTGGCTTTCTGTAAGGCATCAATGTAATTATGAAACGTAGTGGCCTGCTTTCCATCCAATAAACCGGCCCTGGCCAACAGACCGGCTCCCGTGCAAACCGATAGCATGATTTCTGCCCGCTCAGCGGAGGATTTTATCCAGCTAATGAGGGGTTTATTTTCCAGAAATGGGCCTGTCTGGCCGCCGGGCAGTACGACAATGTCCGGCTTTGGGCAATCGTCGAGGCTGTAGTTGGGCAAAATTTTGATGAACCCCTGGCTGATGATGGGTTCTTTCGTGAGCGAAACAGTGTAGACAGTAAAGCCTTCTGTCGAGGCAAATACTTCGCTTGGCCCCGAGAAATCCAGCACTTCAACACCGTTGTGAATGAAGATCGCTACGTTCCGTTTCCGGTCGGTTTTTTGCTTCGAACGAACCGAATCCATCCTGGCAACACTACGTTTGATGAGGGCCATGCCGCAATGTTGACACATACCAGGGGCATCGTGCTTTTCCAAATCACACGCACTCCCGCAAGGCGCGCAGTAGTAAGCCATTGCCTCACTCGCTTTAGCGCGTTGTTGAGCATTGATTAATCCGCCAAAGGAAATGAACAGAAAGGCCAGACACAGCGACCGGACGGAGCAAATACGTGTATTCATAAGGACAGGTGTAAAGAGGACGATAAAGTTCGTACAGACGGGGTATGGGTTGATTTTTGCCAGATTCGACGTAGTTGACGGGCATCCTGAAAACCGCACTGGGCCGCAATAGCCTCCATCGTTATGCCCGGACTATTGATCAGAGTTCGGGCCAATTCCAGCCGAAGCAGGGTTGTGTAGGCGTTAATAGTCGTACCCGTTTCTTTGCGAAACGTTCGGGTCAGGTTGCGCGTACTCATGCTGGCAATTTCGGCGAGCTGGTCGAGGGTCACTTTTTCGGCCAGATTCGCAATCAGCCAATCCTGCAACTGGTGGATTGCTACGTTCATGTGATTTCGGTAATCCAGGTAGACGCTTTTTTGCGAATGCGATTCACCGCGCCGGAAGTAAACGACCAATTCCCGGGCGACTCGGGTGGTAAACAAAGGCCCCTGC
Organism: Spirosoma jeollabukense; assembly: GCF_054777855.1. Lineage (NCBI taxonomy): Bacteria > Pseudomonadati > Bacteroidota > Cytophagia > Cytophagales > Cytophagaceae > Spirosoma > Spirosoma jeollabukense. The sequence continues at coordinate 377,629 of NZ_BAAHAD010000004.1, read as the reverse complement.
TGCTCTTCCAGAATGGCCAGCGCCAGGTCAATGCCAGCTGTTACGCCCGCACTGGTGTAGATGCCAGAGTCCTTCACAAACAGCTTCTCAGGTTGCGTATTCAGCTGCGGATAAGTCGTTTGCAACTCATCCAGCCGCTTCCAGTGAGTCGTGCAGTTACGACCATCCAGCAACCCGGCCTGGGCCAGCATAAACGCTCCCGTACAAACCGAGCATAAATAAACGCCCTGCTCGTGCTGACGCCGAAGCCAGTCGAAAAAAGCGCTTCCTTCCTCTCTAAACTGAGCCGAACGTATATACTCCATATCCATTCCAGGCAGAAAAATGCAGTCGCCGGGCTGCGTCGAAACGGCCTCAAAAGGCAACACCGATCCAAAACCCAAGCCTGCTGAACTGGTAACAGGCTGTTGGAAAGAGCAGTACGTTAGTTGATACGAAGCTCCGTACTCTCTGGCTTCGTAAAAAACCTGGACAGGGCCTGTCAGGTCCAGCACATGAACCCAGGGCGGCACAACAAAAACAACCTGTATAACGCGCGACATCGGATGAGTGAGCTAGTTTGTAAAAGTACGGGGTATTTTTATCCTCAGTCAGCCAATCACCGGACATTTTGGGCCACCTTCTAAACCATGATTTTCGCTACCATGTAGCCGTCCTGATCGAATGCAGGAATAATACAAGCTACGTGAAATGCACGATCTGCTACGTCATCCGGCATTACCAGCGAAAACGCCTATCTTTGCAGTCGATTAATTATTTATGAACGCTACGTTTGCCAACGACCTATTTCGTCAGAGTATTCAGGATTATCACCTGACCGATCACGTCGACACGCCCCTTAACAATCCGTTTTCGCCCAGCGATATTGCCTCTTTGCTGTATCAGAAAAACTGGATCGATACGGTACAATGGCATCTGGAAGATATTATCCGCAGCCCAACCATTCGTCCCGATGAGTTGGTCGCGATTAAGCGCCGGATTGACCAGTCGAATCAGGACCGGACCGATATGGTAGAGCAGATAGATGCCTGGTTTTCTGAGCAATTCCAGGGAATTACGCCTAAGCCAGCGGCCCGGATGAATTCTGAAACGCCTGCCTGGCTCCTCGACCGGATGTCGATATTACAACTTAAGCTCTATCATTTTCGCGAGCAGGTTGACCGGCCTTCGGTTTCGGACGAACACCGCCAGAAAGCAGTACAAAAACTCGCTGTGCTACTCGAACAGGAGGGCGATCTGGCCCGCTGCTTTGATGAACTACTGGAAGACATCCGCAACGGCGACCGATACATGAAGGTGTACCGGCAAATGAAAATGTATAATGATCCCACGCTCAACCCGGTGCTTTACAGCAGTCAGGAATAGCCAAGTATGAAGCAACTGCTTCTTCTCCGATTTTCGGCCATGGGCGATGTGGCCCTGTTGGCGCCTGTAGTTCAGGCATTCACGCTACGTTACCCGAACACGGCCATCACCCTGGTGACGCGGCAGAAATTCGCCGTTTTTTTTGAGCAATTTCCTAACGTCCGCATCATTGTCGCTGATTTCGACGGGCGCCATAAGGGGTTCGCCGGTTTGCTACGTCTGTTTGGTGAACTTCGGCCGTTAGGGCCATTTGAGGTAGTTCTGGATGCCCACCAGAATCTGCGCTCGGGCGTTCTGAAAAGCTTGTTTAGGCTGGCTGGTGTGCCATCGGTAACGATTGACAAAGGTCGATCGGAGAAAAAAGAGCTGACGCGAAAGGAGCATAAAATTCGGCGGCAGTTGCCGCATTCTGTCGAGCGTTATGCGCGTGTGTTTGATGAAGCAGGCTTTGTGCTCCAGCCCGATCGTCCGTTTCAATTTCCCCCGTTCACGTCGGCTGAAGATGAACTTACTACGTTCCTGAACCGCCAACCCATTCCTGTCAATACGCCTTGGCTCGGCATTGCTCCGTTTGCGCAACATCCGCAAAAAATGTGGCCATTTGACCGGTTCGCTTCCCTGCTCGAACAACTGTATGACCAGCAACCGCTTACGATTTTCCTCTTCGGTGGTGGCCCTTCAGAAATCGCACAACTTGAGACACTACGTCAGCGGTTTCCGCAGACGATACTCGTAGCTGGGCAACTTTCTATGGCTGCCGAATTGGCCCTGATACGCCGACTGAACGGGATGTTGTGCATGGATTCGGGGAATATGCACCTTGCCGCCTTGAGCGACGTACCGGTGCTTTCCATCTGGGGAGCCACTCATCCCGACGCAGGTTTCGGTCCGTGGGGACAGGGTGACGAAGCTATTCTTCAAATTCCAACCGATGTACTAACCTGCCGCCCCTGTTCGGTATTCGGGAATAAGCCCTGCTGGCGGGGCGATCTGGCCTGCCTGAATGACATTTCCGTGGAAGCAGTAGCCACCCGTGTTCGGCAGCTGCTTACCACACGCGACTAGCTCCTACGTTAATGAGCGTGTTCACGATGAAGGCCAGCCCGAACGACAGCGCTACCGAAAACTCAGGCAACAGAAAGGCTTGCAGAAATAGAAACGTAGTGAATCCCAGCAACCCAATAACCAGGCCACGTAGCGTTGTGATGGCAGCGTTACTTCCCTGAAGTGTATGCGAAAAAATAGCCAGAACGGATGTCATAATCGGAAACGGCGTTAGAATGCCACTCCAGTTTGGCCCCAGCACGCTGGCTAATCCGGTGATGATCAGTACAAACAACGTAGCAACTGTCATCCGAATGGGAATGTCGAAGGGCAAGCGTCGGGTGCTGGTTACCTGACCGGTTGGTTTAGGAAAAAACCGCAGTGCCAGCAAGACACTAATTATTACAAGAGGATAACTTACCAGCAAATCTAGTTGTAAATAATTGAAGAGCAGGGCGGTGACGGTGTAAATTATATACGCCAGCAGAAGGGTTGGCAACCAGGTTAGTTTCCGGGAAAAGGCTGAATAGCTGAGGCAGAAACTTATTAAAGCCAGAATGCCCGTCATCACGCCCTGAATCGAATGAATGCCGAAATTCTTACCCTGTTCAAGAATGAAAAACAGGAGGATGGGTCCGGCCGTCCAGGGCATACTGCCAATCAATCCTCCTATTTTATTTCCCCATTTTCGAATCGCCAGTGTCACTAACGCAATAACGGCAGGAATGATGGTTACTTTAATAAGGAGAAGATTCATTCGTGTGCGTACAATTGGCACGCAAGTTAGCTATTGCTTTATGAATTAGTAAATGGCCTAATGAATTTACGTATGGTCAGCTATATCTGAAGTAATTTTTGAAAATTAAACTGGACAACCGTTAATTTTTAGCTGGCTGCTTTTTACCCGTACCCAGCCATAATAAACTATCAATAATTAATTGATTCTGCGTGTCACTTTCAAAGGTAAATGACAATTCTTTATCGGTTTTATTTTCGTAGTCAATATCATTATGACCCATATTTAAATAGATCATTTTATACTTTTTATTTGTCCATACTACCGGGTAATAACCGCTGTGCCAGATCTCGTGCAATTTCGGTCCGGTGCCTAATGGAAAACTTGTCGAATCAATTGAAACCAGTATGTCTATATTGGAATTCGTACGTAAATCGTTCTGCCATTTGTACCATTCATTCGGTGCCGATTTAAACGTAGCGGGCAGATGCTTCGTAGCGGGATGCTTTCGATCTTCCACCCGCAAAATAGCCGATGTAGGCCGCCAGGTGTTACTTACGTACGATCCCGATCCTAAAAACTCCTTGTGATACCAGTCCCAATTCTGCGGATATGCAGACGGCGTCAACGCAAAAGCCGCAAAATGACAGCCCATCCAGGCACCACCCGTTTCCATATATTTCTGGAAAGCGGCCCGCTGTTCAGGCTTCTCAGGGCGCGTATCTAAAAAAATCACGACTTGATAGTGTGATAGAAATTCAGCGTTAAGATTATTCCAGTTTGTCGTCGAATCGTACGTAAAATTATTCGCAGCGGCTACCTTCGGAAACCATCGATTTGCTTCATGCACATAACTAATATGTGCCTTGTCATTTTTAGCTGTGTAAAAAGCAATAACGTTGAATTTGGAATTATTTTTTTGCGCCTGAACAGTAGCAACAAAACAAAGGAAGAGAAAGGCAAGAAGCGGGATTATTTTTTTAGCGGATTGGATCATAATTTCCGTAGACTACTACCTGATGCTACGTAACAAAAACACTACATCAATGGCCTTTCAACGTAGCTTTATTTTAACTACTCAAAGTTCTTTTTCTTCGTTCGCAGCTCTTTCACTTCAAAGTCGAACGGAAGATTATTCATGCACTTGAAGTGCTTCATGGGGCAATTATTCGAACCTGTAGCTGAACAGGGGCGACAGCCTAAGCCAGAGGCTTCGAGCCTGACATGGGCCGTTTTGTAGGGATAAAACCCAAATTGGGGCGTTGTGCTGCCCCAAATAGAATAGACCTTCTTACCCAGGGCCGCGGCTATGTGCATAAGGCCCGTATCATGGCTGAATACCACGCGTGCCCGTTGCAGTAATGAGGCCGACTGATTGAGGTTGTAGTGGCCGCAGGCATTGTAAATTTGCCGTTTGCCCAACGCCTTCACGATTTCTTCGCCAGTTTTCCGGTCAGTCTTATCACCCAGCAACACAACCGGGTAATTTATTTTATGACAAAGTTCAATCATGCGTTTAAGCGGCAACCGTCGGGTCTGGTGCTGACCACCAATGGCATAAGCTACAAAGTCGTGCTGGTGTGTGGTGGGAAGCCAGTCTGTTTCGACCTCATCTTTATAGGGGATAATATAGTCCAGCCCCCGGCCATCGTTCTCAACGCCTAACGGGTGAACGGTTGCCATCATACGCTCCACGATGTGCTGATCTGCCAGCGCATTTATTTTCCAGCGAACATAAAGCCACTGCCGAAACGACTGTGTTTCAACACTGAAGGATCGAACCGCCAGCGACGCTTTAATCAGCCCTGTAAAAAAGTTATTCTGGAGGTCGATAACGTAGTCAAACTGGACAGCACGGAGTTGGCGAATTAGCGCATATGTATTACCATCCAGATAGTGTTGTTCCTTGATATATGGGTTGTACGCGATTGCTGGTGCATAGCTCCGTTTTGTACAGAAATGTAGCTCGGCATTGGGAAGTTGCTTCTTCAGGCAACGGACGACAGGCGTTGTCAGTACAACATCGCCAATGGACGCAAATTGTAGAACCAATATCCTGATCGACCGAGTCATGCTCCTATCCTTTTTACAAAGCTATTTTATTTATAGCAAGCCGCCAAACCAATCAGTTAGTCCACCAACGCGGTTTAGTTGGCGTTCGATAAAGACTATTCTCGCACACGACACAGCTGGGATTAGTTGGATAAGGCACCACTACCGGTAAATCTACCGTAGGTTCACCCTGCCCATCACTACGATCTACCAGCAGGTAACTTGCCGATAGGCCTGTAGCGCCAAAATAGCCATATACTGACTCATTTTCTTTGTTGGTACAACGCATATTACCCTTCACCGTCGATGGCGCAGCATCAAATAGCCCCCCCGTAGTTGACGTTAATTGCTGAACACTTTTCCAGAACTGATAAGCCCCCTTACTAAGGGCCTGTTGCTCAATTTCGATGTAATAACGGCTTTTGGAGGTGAAGGGCACCTGGGTTATCAGTTGACGACTAATGGCTTTACCATTGATATTCACGTCGGAATTAATGTTGATACAGGTATAACAGCGACTGATATCCCAGCATTCTGAGCAACAAAGAATACCCGTGTACATATTCTGACCAAGAACAAACGTTTTCCGGCAGACATCAGTGAAGGCATAATGGGTCCAGCTCCATTTGTAATAATTACCCAGGGTATCCGGGTCTTTTGAATCTAGAAAAACAGTCCAGCTTTGCTTGCCTGCTGCAATGCCCGAAGGTGGTGTGTAGTTTGATTCATAGTATAATTTTTGAATGGCAGGTGCAGTCGATAAAACCTCCTGACTCGACTCGTAACTCGTTCCTGTTTTTGTTTGAACCGTCAGTTTATAACTACGGCCTGCTATACCACGTATACCGGCCGCACTGGTCTGATACGTACCACCCGGCGACTGTTCTTTCAGGATTTCTTTATTTCCCAGATTGTCCGAAATAGTTACTGTAGCACCCGTTTCGAGCAGATTCAAACTTTTGTAGGAGTAGTCGGCAGTCCGGGTTAATTTAATGGTGTAAGGGCCCGGCTGATCGGTAATCTGACCTTCTACTACCAGCGAGCTTACATTGCTGATAGTATCTGGCTGATAAGGCGTTATGCAGGAAACAGCACTAACCAGAATCGTTAGTATAGTGGCCCATAGTCCCTTATTTATCCTGGTAGCCTGCGTAGTTTTTCTCACGATCTGTTAAAATTGCCACCAGCGGGGTTTATTTGGTGTCCGGTATTGATTGTTTGCACAAACGGCACAGGGGGCCATCGGATTCACGATGACCGGGTCAACTGAAGAAACGGGTGGTCCAACGGCTTCGCTCCGGTCAAGTAGCAGGTATCCAATCGATTCGCCGGCCGCCCCGAAATACCCATAAACTTTCAGATTGGGATCCGATGTTGCGTGTATATTTCCGCCAATACTTCCTGGGGCCGCATCGAACAGCCCACCCGTATTTTGCACTTGTTGCTTGGCCGTCTTAAAAAATTCATAAATACCTTTACTAAGCGATTGTTGCGTTATTTCGACGTAGTAGCGGGTACTGGCCTCATAAGATACCTCCTGAATAAACTGACGACTAATCGAATTGCCATTCACATTCGCATCAGACAGAATATTGATGCAGTTCGAGTAGCAACGAGTAATATCCCAACAGTTTGAACAACAGGGAATACCCATAGGTAAACTTTGACCCACTGATGATACTCTTTGACAGACCTCAACAAACTCGTAGTGTGCCCACTCCCAGCGGTAATAATCACCGGTTGTTGCAGGGTCTTTCATATCAATATATACGTTCCAGGTATTGGCTTTCCCATTGTTGATCGCTCCAGGAACATACTTATACTCATAGTAGATTCGATCAATAGGTGGCGCGGCTTTCAGCAACTCCGGATCGGATTCATAAGTCGCCCCACCTTTCGTTTTAATCGTCACTTTGTAGGTTCGTCCCACTACGCCCCTAATACCTGTGGAGCTGGATTGATAATTCCCACCGGGCGACTGTTCCGTCAAGGTTTCCTGATTGCCAAGGTTATCCGAGATAATTACTGTAGCGCCCGTTTCCAGCAGGTTCAGGCTTTTGTACGAAAAATCGGCAGTCCGGGTTAGTTTGATGGTATAGGGTCCCGGCTGATTCGTGATCATTCCCTCAACAATCAACGATGGCGGAATGCTGACGGTGTCAGGACTATAGGGTGTTATGCACGAAACGACCATCAGTAGGCAGAGCAGCACTTGAGCACAGACAAATACCGAAAGTCTCATCAGAATTTAAAATTATAGGTCAGCGATGGGAACGCGGTTCCGAAAATGGACAGCTTGTAGGCATCTGAGGAGGAAGCTGAACTTAGCTTATAAAAGATTGAGTACGCATTTTTGTGGGCGTAGACGTTATAAACCGAAAAAACCCAACTGCTCTGGTTCCGTTTTTTCTTGAGCGGGTTTTGCTCAAATGTCATGGAAAAATCGAGCCGGTGGTAGTCGGGAACACGCTGCTGGTTGCGGTCCAGATAAATAGGCACCAGTACCCCCGCCACACTGGCAATGGCCGACGGTTGGGTGGTTGGCCGACCGGTGCTGTAAGTAAAATTGAATGACATACTAAACCAGGTCGTTGGGCGATAGGTAGCCAGAATGTTCAGGGTGTGGGGTTTATCGTAGTTAGCCGCATAAGCCAGCCCATTGTTCACCCGTTCGTTGGTGTAGGGACCGTTCATGGTCAGAAAAGTCCGGGCGTACGTATAACTCATAAAACCCGTCCAGCGACCCTTATTTTTACGTAGCAACCCTTCAAAACCATAGGCCTGTCCAGTACCCTGTACAATCTGGGTTTCAACCGCTTGCGCCAGTTGTAGCTCGGCCCCATCGCGGTAGTCAATGGCGTTGGTGATGGTTTTATAGTAAACCTCCCCCGACGCTTCTATGGCATTATCGATCGTATTACTGAAATAGCCTAACGACCACTGATCGGCAATCGTTGGCTTCGTATACAGGTCACTCAGGTGCCAGCGCGATGTTGGCAGAGCCGCCGTTGTGTTCGTTACCTGCTGAATATACTGACGCAATCGGCTGTATCCCGCCTTGATGGCCCGCCCCTCTCCCAGCGACCAGCGAATGGCCAGTCGCGGTTCCAGTCCACCCGCCGTATGGTAAATTTTACCGGTTCCGTATGTTTGCGTCGAGGTGACGGTTTCGTCCTGGGGCGATCCGTTTTCCTGATACGTTCGCACGGTTGCCGGTCCCCGGTTTAACAGCGTCGAGTAACGCAGTCCGGCAATAACCGCTACGTCCGAACTCAACTTCCATTCGTCCTGAACGTAGGCAGCCAGTTCGTAGGCCCGTTCGCGGTCAAGGTCTACAGGCAGCACATTTGAGTTCGGTCCGGGAATTCTGGTGTTGGGTTGAACCAGATAGTCAATCGCACTGATGCCCGCCTGCCACTGGTGCGTTTCGTTGGGCGTGTACGTCAGATCCGACTTAATCTGCCGGTGCCAGACACCAGACTTCAAATCAAAAGCATTAGACGAATCGGCAGAGGACAGGTCGGCCTTGTAGTGACTCAAAATAACCGCTGTGGCCAGATTTACCTGCTTGTTCATGAAGTAATTCCAGTGCAGCGAACCGTTTGTTGTCTGGTAGTTGAACTTCGTCGACGACGCGTTTATTTCCTGCCCCGACAGCGAATCCGATGCGAGTTTAAACACATCGGTACTTACGTAGCCCGTTAGCGTAATTGTGTTACGTTCGTTTGGTTGATACTTGAGTTTGGTTGTCAGGTCATAGAAATTCGCTGTCGTACCACGCAGATTCGGGGGTGCCAGCTTGAACAGAAAATCATTGAATGAACCGCGCGCTGCGGCCAGAAACGACAACTTCTTTTTGATAATTGGCCCCTCGACACCCAGTCGGCTCGAGATGATGCCAATGCCTCCGTTGATACCCCATTTGTCGGCATCCGGCTCCTTGATTTTCACGTCCAGTACCGACGAGGCTCGGCCTCCGAACGCAGCCGCAACGCCACCCCGATTCAAGGTTACGTCGCGCACGACGTCGGGGTTAAAGACGGAGAAAAAGCCCATCAAATGGCTCGAATTGAACACGGGTGCATCGTCGAACAAAATCAGGTTCTGATCGGCACTACCACCCCGGACGTTGAAACCAGGTGCGCCCTCGCCCACTGTCGTCACCCCCGGCAGCAGCAACAGGCTCCGAACAATATCCACTTCCCCCATCAGGGGTGGAATGCGTCGAATGCTACGTATAGTCAACTGCGATACACCAATTTCGATCTTGCGCACGTTACGGTCGGGCGTCTCACTCGTGACCACGACCTCTTCCAGATCTTTAGTATCATCTTCCATTATAATCTCGCGGAAGAGTGTTTTTTCGAGGGAAATCGTATCCTGACGGGGTCGGTAGCCAATATGGGAGAACCGAAGAATGTAATTACCGGGTGGCAACTGCACAATGTAAAACCCATCTTTAGCCGTTACGTACCCTTTCGATACGTTCAGCACAACGATATTGGCTCCCTGAATGGGTTTACCCGTTTTGGCATCCCGCACGTAACCTGTCGCCGAAAATGTGCGTTTAGGTTCGATTGGGGTTGATTTTTGAGCTATTCCTTCGTTGAGCAGAAAAAACGAAACTACCAGTAAACATATAAAGCGCATAGAACCGGGTTTAGGAAGCGCAGACTTTGCAAATAAGCATGTATCAATGGATTACTATCAATGGTATAAAGAAATAAGTCGGCTGATTTACCCTATTACTATCGATCATTAACCGACAATTAATTCTCCTTTTTAGTCTATTTATGTATTTATTCCCGACACTGTTGCATGCTGGGACCACCTGAAATCCCAGTTTTCCCGGTAGCTCATACCCTTTCGTGCATGGATTGTGACTCGCATAGTCGGTTCGTTAAGTGAAGGTGGCTTCGAACTTTTTAGCCCGTTTAATAGCTTATTTGTATCACCATATTTTACCATTTTCTCACTGTTATTTTCGTAGCTATACGATTGGCTTATTTGCTGGCGTTGACTTTACGCGAATGTCTGTGGAAACAGATCAAGTATCATGGGTTAGAGCCGGTGGCCTTTCTGAGGCACGCCAGCCCACGAACTGCTTTTCTTTTCCACGGGAGCACTTCATTTTGTGAGTTTCTGTTCTGGCAGAACCGTATGGCCTAAGCCAAACGTATAAAGTAACATCTCTTGCAGAACGCGCTAAGACAATTGAATCCCAGAGAACCGCACAATGGGGAATTTCCCGTCTTTTACGGAAAGCTCCAGTCACTCAAGCTTTCACGATCACCATCTCAACCCGTCGGTTTTCAGGCCGTTCTTTCAGGCTTTTGTTGGTATTGATTGGCCTTGAGGGCCCATAACCAACGGTTTCGATCCGGCTGGCGCTGATGCCCTTACTAACCAGATAGCGCTTCACTTCGTTGACCCGGTTACGTGAGAGTTCAACATTCGCATCGAACTCACCAACGGTATCAGTATGTCCTTCGAGCCGAATCTGCATAGTCGGATTTGACTGCATAACCGTTGCCAGCCGATCCAGTTCGGGGTAGGATTCAGGTTTAAGGTCATACTTTGATATGTTGAAATAAATATTCTTCAACGTTATTTTCGCGCCCGCTTCAATCGGAACCAAATCAAAATTCCGGGCGATGTCCACGCGGTTCGTTGCCAACGTATCACTCTGGCTAAAATAGCCTTTAGCGGTAGCCGTTACAGCATAAACACCCCGTCGATCGATTGAAATTTGGTATTTACCTGTTGGATGTACACTCTTTACCGAATCGGCTGGATCATCGCCGGACGCTTCAGCCCCCGATAGCAGCCGATACGTGACCGTGGCAACAATAGGTTGTTTCGTTTTAGCATCCCGTGTTACACCATTGATGGCAATAGTTGTCTCCTGGGGTGCCGGTACAGGTTCCGCGGGTTTTGGGGTTTCAGCAGGTGCCCCCACGCCAGGTGTTGTTCGAGGGGTGGAACGCGGTTGCGGTATTGGCGCTTTGGGCGTACGCTGGGAATACTGATCTTTTTTACGGGGATTAATGATGTGTACACCCCAGAAATTGAAGCAGACAAAGTTCCGGCTGTCTTTGCATTCAAAGAGGTCGAACGTAGTGTAGCCGGGGTCTATCCGTTCAAAATACGCCACGAAATCGACCCGCTCACCTGGTTGAACACGTCGGCGCGCTTCCGCCGGAATATTTTCTGCCCGAATAAATTTGTAGGACCGTTCTCCCTGGTTAACGTATAGGCGGGATGTCGGTTGAAAACTAATGGTATTAGTCGATTGCAATTGACCACCTTGTACGCCATCAGGCAGCGGAATGGAAAAAGGCCACGAACGCCCCTGTGAACCAGCCGGTTTAGCCTCAAACTTCATGTAAATAATGGTGTATTGAGCCGTCAGTTCAACGCGCTTGATCGTTACGTCGCGGTCGTTAATGTCATCTACACGCGGGCTCTCGGTTGTGAACTGCACCTGTGCATGTAGTCCCGATATGGTCAGGAAAAGCAAGAAAGTGAACAGGCTGAATTTCATTGTTTTTTGAGTTTACTGACGTACCACTAACGATTAGATAGCCACTCGTGTTTCGTGGTTTAATTTCTATTTTCAAATGCCTGGCTTTTGTTATTTACGCGTCCCACAAAAAGCGTCCAGTCTCTATTTTTACCGATGTATTTACTGACATTACAAAGGGCCCGCGAATCATTTTAAGCAGTAAAGATTCATATCAACAAAAAGAGTGAACCTGAACAGGTTCACTCTTTTTGTTGATACAAGTCTAAAAATCAGCAATTTGTAACGCTACGTATCTATTATTGCTTCACCACCCGTTTTCTGTAGACATCCTCACCAATTCGGATTTCGACAAAATAGACACCACCCGGCGACGATTTCAAATCGAGCGGTTGCTCGAAGGTATCGGCTGTCTTCTGATATTTTTGCTGCATCAGTTCCAGCCCATTTATATTGCGAACAGCCAGCGTTAAGGCTCCCCGTTGCGGACCACTAAACGATACTTTCATTTGGCCGTCGCTGGGGTTCGGTGTTACCAGCATAAACTGATCCACGAGTGATGGATTGGCCGTTACCGTACCCAATCGGACATATACATTCACAACGGCATCGGCTGTACACAAGTCCAGGCCCGAGCCCGACACGGTGTAGGACGTAGTTTGCGTGGGCTGAGCTACCACCTGTGGCCCGAGGGTCGTGTTTAGTCCGGCCCCCTTCCAGGTAAATACACTCGCTCCGCGCGCATTCAGGGTAACGGTTTCACCTGGATTAATGAATAGCGCCGTTGACGCCACCTGAACGGATGATTTCTGACCAACGCGAGCCGCTACGTTATGCGCTACGTTTACGCCAAGGCTATCGGCATACCGAAGCCAGTCGCCCTTCTGGTTTTGACGCCAGGAAGTGGCAAAAAGCGATTCTCCGTTTTTGGTCGTTATAAGTGCCACAGTATCACCCGCTACGTAGGGCAGTGTAATGCCAATATGGAAAGGCAAACCACCTATTGGTACGTTCTTATCGAACGTAACCGATGTTGTGCGGTTGTTCGCTACGTCGTCCAGTATCACGCGCAGGGGAACATCCTTCTGGCCCAGAATAGCACCGGGGCCGTTCTGGAAACCGCGTCCATTCCAGACCGTTACGGTTACAATTGACTCGGTAGTCGCACCTTTAGCGGCTTTGGCCACCCCAAATTTCAGCGAAGCGCCCGCCAGGTTGGTGTAACCCAGTTTATTTTGAAAAAACTCGGAAACCGCCTGCGATTTATGACTGTTTTGACCCGCCAGGTAGCCCGTTCCGTTCACCTCCCGCAACACCGAAGGCGTACCATTGAAATTTGTTATTTCTGTACAAAGTCCCTGATTCAGCACTTCGATGTACTCTGTGCGTACTAACGGATCAGATGCGCCCACCGCGTTTGACGTTATCAGCGTTACCTTAAATTTACCGGGCTGGTTGTAGGTAACCGTAGGGTTTTGATCGGTTGAAGTAGCCGGGGTACCGCCTTCAAACGTCCATTCCCATTTCGTCGGGAAGTTACCGGACAGGTCATTGAACTTAATCTGACCACCTAATAAAACCTGCTGATTATCGGCCCGGAAGTTCGATTGGGGCCGTGCCGCTACCTGGGTGCCGCATACGTTGGACGATAACAGACTAAGCCGACGGGGGCTGATGGCCATAACGGTCCGGATACGATCTTTCTGATTGATCGTGAAAATATTCATGCAGGCATCATTGGAATAATCCATGTAGTTCTGCACCATGTTGGTCGATCCGCAGCTGACCCGACCCGTTGGACAACCACTGCTTGCTGAGGCCTGAGGGGGTGTATCCGCGCAGAAATCGTCTCCACAATTGGCGTCTCCCCAAATGTGCCGTAACCCCAGCCAGTGACCCGTTTCGTGGGTTAGGGTGCGACCCAGATTGTAGGTTGCCCGCATGGTTGGAAAGTTTCCTTTATCAACGTTCCCAAATGACTGATAGTCAATCACCACACCGTCTGTGCTAGCCGGCCCTTCGGAGGGAATACCGGGTAGATTTGATTGGTTCGGAAACTGCGCGTAACCCAGCAACTGGCCGCCACCCGCAATGGGTTCATTCAATTGCGTTACCCATATGTTGTAATATTTGTCTGGGTTCCAATACGTACTGGGTTTCAGTACGCCCTCAATATCGTCCTTGTTCCAACTGGCCCGGTTGCCATTGTAACGGTCAATACCCGGTTCAGCCATCGTTTGTCCTTGAGGATTGACAACTGCCAGACAAAATTCTATTTCGATATCGGCACCTAACGGGTTGTCATTAAATCCTCGGGTTCCCGCTTTGCGACGATAATCCTCATTCAACGTAGCAAGTTGAGCCTGCACCTGCGCCTGGCTAATATTGCGCCCAACACCAACCGACTCACCATTATGCACTACGTGTACAACCACCGGAATCGTGATGACTGTTGCCGCCAACCGGCCCGCCTGCATCTGCTTTTTGAGGTCGAGCATTTTTACCTGCAATGCCCGCTCAAAGTCCTGAAGCGATCCCAACTGTGGGTACTTAGCCCGTAACGCACTATCCATTTCCATCGTAGCGCACTGCTGCGTGCTACGGACAGGGGTTAGTGTCTGCGCAAAGACTGTCTGTGGCAGAAGGGCAATTAGAAACAAGCTGAGTACTAATCGAAACATACGCCTATTTGGTAGTAGTCGAGTTAAACGTGAATCGGTAACTAGCATTGATGTCGGGGAAATAATACTCGATCGTTAGCACGGTAGCTGTCAGATTCTTGATAGTCCAGGGAAATTTACCATTCAGCACCGGCAGATAAAATTCCAGAGAGGCATTCGCATTGACCAGCGTCCAGGTATCCGTTACATAAATATCTGGATCAGTTGCCGTACACTTAGTGGCCCCTTCGCTCGCTTCAAACTTATGCTCAGCGTCGGCATAAAACGTGCATATATCATCGGCAATACATGGCGTGATTCCACTTTGAGCCGGTATTACAGAGGAAGCATTACCGTTGTCAAGAATCTGATACGATACCATTTTCCAGCTTTTCTTGTCGGTGCCGGTCAGTAGTTGTGAATACGTAGCAGGTTTAGGATCAATCTTCTCAGAGCAGCCACCCAGGAGCCACCCAACGATACCCGGAATCAGCAATAAACGTATAAATAGTCGCATGATCGAAACGTGTCAAACGGAGTAGAAGTCGTTGCCTTATTGGGGCGTATAGGTCTGTGTGTAAGCAATTGTTGTGTCTTTTGTATCACTGATCTTGAGTTTGAACTGAAGATTCAGTGTAATCACACGGTTACGAGGATTCCAGGCCCCACTTCCCCGAAGCGTATCCGTCGAGCCAAGATTATCATTGCCCTGGGGCGGAACAGTAAGCGAATTGTCGCCATTGTCGACAAACGTTAGTTTAGGATTGATCGCATCGAAATTGAAAAAAGGAATCCCAATGTTCCAGTTACTCAACAGATAATTTTTGCAATCGGTACTGGTGATTTCAACGTCCGGAACCGAAGCGGTTTGTGTGCCGTATTTCTGCGTTCCAGTATAAAAACCGCCAAAAAGACAATCGTCCTGAATAACGAATGTTAATTGCTTTCCTACTAAGCCATTTTTGCCAAAACCAACCTGTAACGTACTGGGCTGTACACCCGTTAGTGTAAACGTGAGCGATTGCGACTCCAGAATATTATTGGCGTTATTAATGAGTTGTAAGTGAATCTCGCCAAAACTTTTGTTGGCCGGGATAATGACGGTGCCTTTCGTATCACCAACGCTGTAGTCTTTTCCTTCGCGAGCAGAGCCGCTAATGACATAATTGACCGTGATCGGCTGGGTTAGTATCGGTCCAACGTTGTGCACCCGAATAGCGATGGGTTTGGTATAGCTTTCTTTATAGGTTAACGATGAATCGGTAAATCGAACAAAGTAGGGACCCTGAAACGTGAGGTCCATATCCTGCTTCTGGCAAGCACCCGCCCCCCAGACAACTGCTCCGAGCGTTAGCAGTATCACCAGCCAGTGCTTCACCACAGTACCCTGTTTATATGTCGTTTGATCTTTCATATTACGAAGTTCCCTAACGTATCATGGACTGAAGTCCGTAAGTCATTGATAGTTTATTACATACAGATTGGAATCCGTACATTATTAATGCTACTAGCCGTTTAATAACCGGGATTTTGCTTACCGACCAAAGCGGGATTTTGCTGAATTTCCGTTTGTGGAATGGGCCAGAGTTCGTATTTAGAATTCCAGTTAGGCGAGAAAGATGACATAACAGCCTGTGCCCGCCCCGTCCGCACCAGATCATACCAGCGATGTCCTTCAAAGGCCAGCTCATATTGGCGCTCACGTTCAATGACCAGCAACACATCGGCCTGAGCACCAACGGCAGCGGCCGGTGCTTTTGCCCGTGTACGTAGTACGTTAATGTCTGCTACCGCTCCTGTTGTTCCAGCTAGCTTTCCTTGCTGAGCTCTGGCTTCGGCTCGAATCAAGTACATTTCGGCCAAGCGCATCAGTACAATGTTATTATTATCTTCTGAAGCTGTGCCGTATTTCCTCACTGACCAGCCATTATCGTTGCCTTTCAGATTATTGGAATCGAAGCCAATTGTCGTGTTACGTGTACCCGATTCCGTAGAGTTGAGCGCCAGAACGAGTTGGTTCGAGGGTATGATTTCCCGACGGCCTACTAATAGATTATTCAAGGAGAAGTTGCCCGTTCCTGGATCGTCAGTAAGATTGTAACCAACCTCAAGAATCGACTCGTGTGTAAAATCTTTCAGGACAATGTCTATAAAATTAGCCTCCAGTGTATAAACACCTGAATTAATCACTGTAGTCGCTAGTTCTTCGGCCTTTGCCCAGTTTTTTAGGTATAAATAGTAGCGAGCCATTGCCGCCTGACAGGTAATTTTATTTGCATAGGTCGCATTGGTGGTTATATCAGTCGACCCAGCGGCTACGGTAGGCAAATCCGTTAGTGCTGCCGTATAATCCGCCAGTACAGATGTCAGAATAGTCGTTTTATCTGTTCTTGGGATATTGCTGTTTATTGATCGATCAACGGTAGTTACCTGTGGAATATCACCATACGTATAGACGCCGATAAAATTAGCCCAACCTCGCAGAAAACGAGCCTCTGCCGTAACGCTCTTCCGGGTTGTTTCAGGAACACCGCTAACAAGTGGCAAACGCTCCAGAATGAAATTAGCAACGTAAATTGTCGAATACAAGTTTTGCCATAATCCATCGACAGCCCCATTGGCAGCCGTAATCTGTTTGGTACCCAATTCACGATAATCATTGAATGTACCGTTAAACTGGACATTATCTGCCGTAAAATCACCCGCAATGATGATGGGAGATGCCGACCCGCGCAGAGCGCTGTATAAACCAATCCGAACGGTCTGTACGTCATTGGGTTCGTTGAGTACCAGATCGTCCACGAGCAAAGCTACCGGCTTGGGCTCCAGCACAGGCTGGCAGGAGGCCAGACTAACCAGTACTACCAGTACACTATACCGCACAAGGCGAATTACTTTAACCATTGGGCTACGTGTCAACATAGTATCTATTAAAAACTGAGGGATAACCCCACCAGTACAGTTTTTATCTGAGGTAATGTAAAAAAGTCAATTCCCTGTGCCGATGTTGAACCATCGAGTGTGCTCACTTCGGGATCAGGCCCGGAGTAGCGGGTCAACGTCCAGAGATTCATGGCTGATGCATACAAACGGGCATTACCAACTTTATATTTATTGACCCATTTCTTGGGGAAATTATACCCGAAGGACACGTTTTTCAGGCGCAGATACGAGCCATCTTCCAAAAACCGGCTACTCAGGTAGTTATTGTATGAATTCAGGTACTCATATTTAGGGACACTGGTAATGTCACCTTCTTTCTGCCAGCGTTTGAGTGCCTGCCGCACTTGATTATTTTGCAGATCGGCCCCGGAATTAAGTAGCGTTACATTCGAAAAATTCAGGATACTGTTACCATAAGAAGCCTGAAAAAACACACTCAGGTCAAATCCTTTCCAGGAAACCTTATTCGTTAGCCCACCAACCAGTTTAGGCTGAGCATTTCCAATTACTTGCCCATCGTCCGGCGAGATCCGACCATCACCGTTTTTATCGTCATATATGGCATTCCCTGTAGCGGGATCGACCCCCAGGAATTTCAGTCCCCAGAACGTACCAAGCGGCTGTCCAGGCAAAATAACGTTCGTGTTAGAAACCCCGTTTCCTGTATACCCCCGGAATACCGGCTGACTACCCGTCAGCTCAACAACTTTATTTTCGTTATGCGATATATTTAAATCTGTGCTCCATCGCACCGCTTTATTGATATTCACGGTTGATATGGTTAGCTCAACGCCCCGGTTCGATACTTTCCCAATATTGCCCTGAACATTACTAAAGCCCGTCGTTTGTGGAATAGGCTGCGCAAACAGAAGCTTATCGGTCATATTATCATAGGCGTCGATCGTTACGTTAAACCGACCGCTGAAGAATGAAGCATCCAGCCCAATATTTGCTTCTCGCGTGCGTTCCCATTGCAGTAATGGATTCGCCAGCGCGGCTGGTCCGACGCCTGTTGCGCCACTGTAGGTAGCCGACGCCCAGGTACCCAGAAATTGATAGTCACCGATACGTTCATTGCCCGTAAAGCCGTAGCTCGCTCTTAGTTTCAGGTCGCTCAACGCC
Organism: Spirosoma jeollabukense; assembly: GCF_054777855.1. Classification (NCBI taxonomy): domain Bacteria; kingdom Pseudomonadati; phylum Bacteroidota; class Cytophagia; order Cytophagales; family Cytophagaceae; genus Spirosoma; species Spirosoma jeollabukense. Next base: position 359,184 of record NZ_BAAHAD010000004.1, on the reverse strand, counting down.
CGAAAATCCTCCAGGAATTTCTCACTTGAGATACGCCAGGCTACCGAACCCGATGGAAATATGCCGAAACGCTTATTTTGACCAAAGCGCGATGACCCATCGTAGCGGGTTGTCAGCGTCGCTAAGTATTTATCGTCATAAGCATAGTTAACTTCGCCAAACGTCGAAATTAATCCGTTGTTGGTCACCAGTGATCCGCCCTGATCAACTATGCCGGCCGAGTTGACATATGTAAAATCATCGCTGGGAAACAGTCGACCCTGGACGCTACCACTTCGATACGTAGTCTGCAACAATTCAAAGCCTGCCAATGCGGTAAACCGGTGTTTCTCAGCCAGTGTAAAATTATAGTTCAGCGTGTTGGTATTGATAAAGGTAGATATATTCGTAGTACTGAAAGTGCCATATCCGTGGCCACCTACAGAGGTTAGAAACCCACCAATGGCGGTTGTAGAGGGCTCGAAATCATCCTCCGTTACGTTGTTATAATCGATGCTGAATTTCGTCCTGAAACGAAGGTTCGGAAGAATCTCATATTCGCCATAAATTCCACCCAGCATCTTTACCGTGTACACGTTGAAGCGTGGCAAGAGCGCCTGCCCTACCGGGTTGAAATTTGGAAACCCAGCGTAATTAGCCCCATCGCCAGGTCCGTATAATCTACCCTGCTCGTTATAAGGGGCATAATATGGTAAGCTCTTTACAGCTCCGGAATATACACCATCCAGAAAATTATCACCCTTCACGCGTTTATTAAGCGCTCTTGATAAAGTAAGGTTAGTGCCAAAAGATAGCTTCTGCGTGGCTTTATGGTCGAATTTAAACTGGCCTGTATAACGCGTAAACTGGTTATTTAGCTGAACGCCCTGCTCATCGCGGTAGCTTCCACTGAGGTAGAATTGCGTCTTGTCATTACCGCCCTGCGTTGAGAGTTGGTATTGCTGGTATACGCCTTTTCGCAATGTAGCATCCACCCAATCGGTGTTCACCGCATCTGTTACCCCTCTGATCAAACCCAATTTATCGGGATCTTGCCCAGCGTTGGTAACGGCCTCCCGCTGAAGGGTAAGCAATTCAGTTGCGTTGAGCAAGTCCGGCCGACGAACCACGTCGGTCATTCCGCGCTGCACATCAAGTGTAAAGCTTGTTTTCTGATTTGACTTCCCTCGTTTAGTAGTTATCAATACGACCCCGTTAGCCGCCCGCGAGCCGTAAATAGCTTTGGCCGAAGCATCTTTCAATATCTGCATCGACTCAATGTCATTAGGATTAAAAAGCGCCAATGCATTGTCGGTCTGTCCACCAAATTCACGCTCCGATAGAGCCCCATCCTGCACGGGTACCCCATCAACAATAAACAACGGCCGGTTGCTGGCCGAAATCGACGTAGATCCCCGGATACGTACCGTCAGGCCTCCACCCGGAGTGCCCGACGACTGTGTCACCTGAACACCAGCCGCCTGGCCCTGTAATGCCTGATCCAGACTTGTGACCGGAATGTCTTTAAATCGGTCGGGAGAAACGGACGCAATTGACCCTGTAATGTCTTTCCGCTGAGTAGTATTATAACCAGTCACAACGACCTGGCTCAGTTCGTTGATGGATTCCTGCATCTGCACATTGACAACCGTGCGATTGCCAACGGTTACTTCCTGTGTCACTAGGCCGATAGAGGTAAGCAGCAAAACGGCGTTTTGACCAGGAATCGCAATGGTGTAATTACCTGCCGCGTCTGTGCTGACGCCATTGGTTGTCCCCTTAACGACGATGTTCACGCCGGGTATAGGCTGGCCATCCTGCGCCGAGGTAACCCTTCCTGATATACGCAGCCCCTGAGCAAACAACCAACCTGGTAGCATAGCCAGCAAAGCAGACCAGAGAATAAGACCGTAAAATTTTCTCATGTATAGGTTATATTCCAGATAATTCCTTTAGGATGTACGTATTAAGTTTGGGCAAAACAATCTATTGTAAAGCTTAGCAAGCTACTATTTTTTCAAACGTAAAACTCACCTTCATCGTATAAATCCATTGACTAACCAGACCGTAAAAATAGGCCTGTTTTTCAGTTAGATTTTTACAAAGGACCTGACGTTGTCCTCCTCCCATGAAACAGCTTAACTAAGAGTACGCAAATTATAACCCAGTCGATGCAGTGTCTATTATTTTGACGCTGAACTGTAGTTTTTAGTGCCTCAATCAAACAAAAGGGACTTTTCGCTAGCAACGAAAAGTCCCTTATTATACGAACGTAGTCAGTTTTTACTACGCTATTTCCGCTACCCTTCCTGGATTAAAAATTTGGATTTTTAGTAGCCACGCCGTTGGTAGGTGGATTCAACACCGCTTCATCAGCAGGCACATCCCAATAATCCAGGAAATTATAGTTAACCGTAACGTTTTTGTTAATAACACCCGCCGTCGTTACTACCGTATTGCCATAGCTTCCACCACCGTTGGCGATGTCATATGTCCAACCCCAGCGTCTGCTATCATAAAATGAGAGCCCGCGGCCGAAAAGAGCAACCCGTCTTTCTTTCGTCAGCTCGGTAAGGGCTTTGGATAGTGTCAAACCTGTTCCTTTAACGGCGGCAACGCCAGCTCCCTGAAAGGTTCTTACGGCGTCAACGTATCCCAGGCCGGTCTCTATGTTGTTCAGACGCATATTCGCTTCGGCCAGCATCAGCGCATTTTCTTCATAGCTACCCGCAATGAATAGTTCGTAGGCCCCTACGTTCTTGCTTCCATATGTATATACGGCTCCACCACTCGCATTATCAACTAAACTATAGCGGGTTGTATAGTTGTAATTGTTTGTATAAGTGGTCTTCATATCAAAATTGGTTGACAGTCGTTTGTCGCCAGCATTAAAATTTTGAATGAACCGCTCACTAATCTTGAACGTCGTAGCCGTATTAACACCCGTCGTCAACGAGCCAACTGTACCACCTGATGCGGAAAAGAAGGAGTTAGATGGAGTGCTACGTCCTGTGAAGACAAAATCATCCGCTTTGATGCCGTTTGTCACTAAGGTCAGGATGCTGTTCCAATCGGCAGTGGTAATAGCTGTTGTCGACGACTTGGTGATTTTCGCATCAGGATTGCCGTTTACAAACGGAGCCAGTTTGTTCACCAGGATATTGCGGGCCAGCATAGTATTGATGTTCCGCTTCCACATATCTACGGTCAAAACACCACCATGACCTACCTGATTAGCCACAGGAATCAGTTGTGTCAATACAGCCTGATAGTCGCTGGCGCTGGTGATGCTCGTCAACGTAGTGGCCGCCTGATTGAAAAATGTATTAGACTGGTTAATGATGGCATCATGCAGCACGTATTCGCTGCTGGCAACACCCGCCTTATCAAGAATAAGGCCCGAATAATACATGGAGCCGATGGAAGCATAGGCATATCCTTTCCACCAGTAACACCACGCTTTTATGGTATTGGCCCGGCTGGCCGCATCGCCCGAAAACTTGATCCCATCTACCAGACTCAATACGGTATTACAGGCATTATTGAGCGCATACATATTCAACCACTGATAATAAAGCGGGTTGTTGCTGGCTCCCGTTGAGGCACGACTATTATACGACCGAATGATCCCTATGGCAGGCGACGGATTTGTCAATTTGGTCCCATTGTCTAAAATAATATAGTCCGGTACGCCTATGGTGGTGACCTGATTGTTCGACGCATCCGCACCCACTAAATCGGCCATAAGCTCACTGTAGCCCCAAGGCAACGAAAAGTAGCTGTTGCCCAGCCAGTTATCGCCATTCAAAAAGCCGTTGATATACACGCCCCCCTGTGCCAGCGAAATAAGGCCAGATTCTGTATTCACATTGGCGGTTACGGTAGGAGCGTTTGGGTTACCAACGTCCAACTGTTCTTTGCAGGAAACTGCACCCACGAAAATTGCCGTGAAACAGATCGTGTAAAGAAATTTATTTGTCTTTATGAGTTTCATGTTGAAAGAAAGTTTTAAAAGTTAGAACCCGATGTTCAGTCCAACCTGATACGACTTGGTGTTAGGCAGCGTGTTGTGATCTATACCTCTGTCGAAAGAGGAGTTAGACGCACCTGAACTGATTTCAGGATCAAACCCGGTATACTTAGTAACGGTCAGTAGATTCCGACCGGTAAGCACTAACTGGCACCGATTAACGTAGGGTAGTTTTATAACCTTACCCAGATCAAAAGCCAGCGAAATATTCCGTAACCGCAGGAAAGACGCATCTTCAACAAAGAAATCTTTAGTTGCGTTATTGCCAGCGCCACGCGTGCTACCCCAAAGCGCATAATACGCACTCGCCCAATAGGCGGTATAGGCACCCGTTTGTCCGTCGATCGTCACGGGTTTCGAGAAATCACCGTGGATACCATCACGATACATCCATTCTTTCGTCTGATTATACAGGTGGCTTCCGTACACCCAGTCGAACTGGAAATTCAACGTCAGGAAATCCTTGAAACTAAACGAGTTGATAAACGACGCATTGAATTTTGGATTGGGGTTAGCTAATGGATACTTCTCATCCGTAAACTGGATCGCCATCGTTGCCTTATCCACTACCCGTCCATCGACCATCGTATACTTCGAAGCATCACCTTCCGTAATATACCGTGAGCCGTCCTGACGGGTAAACGACGTACTGGTCAAGGCCTTGTAGCCAAATACCTGACCAATCTGCTGGCCAGCTGTCAATACCAGAGCCGCATCACCTGCGCCTGACGTTAAGATAATGTCGGCACCACCGGAAATAGCATCAATCTTGGAAATCTGGTGGCCAAAGTTGGTCGTAAAATCCCACTTCAAGCCTTTAGAGTTAAAGATTGGCAATGTCAACGAAAACTGAACCCCGTTCGACGACATGTCGATGGCATTGGTCAGTTGGCCTGTTGAGCCTAACGACGGCTGTACGCTAACCGTATAAATTACGTTTTCGCTTTTTCGTTTCCAGTACGTGAACGAACCGTTGATTGAGTTAAGCCAGTTGCCCTGACCGAGACCAATCGTAAAATCAGTACCGAGTTCAAGTTCTTTTGAAACCTCTACTTTCAAGTTCGCATTGTTGCTGGTAGTCGGTATCGTATAGACCAGGCCTGACCCAAGATTTTGCTGGCCTAGAACAGGATATCGGTCGAAAGCACCCGGCTGAATACCCGCTTCGCCATACGCCCCTCGTAATTTAAAGTACGACAGCGTATTCGAGATGTTACTGTTCTTCATGAACGAAAACGGCGAGATATGGGCATCAAAGTGCGGGAACGTAAAGGGTGTTGAACCGGCACCAAACGCTGATGACCAGTCCGTTCGGAAACCGGCAGTAAGACCACCATAATCGCCGAAATCAACTTTCTGGTTCACCAGGTACCCGTACGTAACGAATGGCTCCACGTAATCACCGTTGTGCTTAGTCGTAACGTCATACGAGGCTACCCCCTGCGATGACGTAGACGAAATATTGAAAGGCGGTGCCAGTCCTAACCCTAACCCATACGTATCATATTCCTCGTATTTCTTTTTACGATAATCAAATGATATCTGCGTACTGGTCTGAATCGGCAATTTTATATGGAAGTCATTTTCAAAATCGGTCCGTATGTAGGCAGTGGCCAGGAAGTTCTGGAACGTAGTGTTATACTGCCAATTCGTGATTTCTCCCTTATTATCGGGAGCAAAGTACGATGACCAGGTGTCGTAATACGTAGAATTAATATTTGCCGACTGGTTGAAATACGTCCATCGTGAGTTTTCCGTACGATAGTTAAGGCCATATTTAGCGTTCAATTCCAAAAATTTGTTGATGCTGTAATTGGCATCAAAGTTTTGGATAACGTCTATTTTATTGTCCAGGCCGCTAGTATACGCCTGCTGATAAAATGGGTTAGCGGCATTTACGCTTAAAAAATCGGCCGTTTGGTAGCGAGGGTACGTTCCATCGGCCAGCTTTGCGGTTAAATCAAAAAATGGGGACGTATTGAAGAATCCGTATACGGAGCCAATGCTTCCCAACGAGTTGCCTTTACCGTAATCATAGCCGCCCGGAGCGCCTAAGCCTGGATGAAGCGTGTTTTTGGTGTAAACCAGTTGGGTGGTCGAACGTAGCGTAAACCCTTTAAACAGTTCCGTACCCAAGTTGGCAGTCAGGTTGCTGCGATCTATATAGCCATTTTTCATTACGCCACTAACCGTGTGGTTGTTGGCCGCCGAGATGGCGAAATCGCTTTTTTCCGACGCTCCCGAAATGCTGATGCTATTGTTGGTTGTAGATCCGGTCTGGAATACCTGCTTAAACTGATCGTAATATTTCAGGTTAGCATTGTAAGGCGTATTCGAAACATTTCGGGTATCCAATATGGCATAGCGCGTTGCTCCGCCGTATTTATAGGATATACCTTCAATGGAACCGTATTCATTGTAAGTCAATGGTTTGCCCGACGGATCAATGAGGTTGTTGCTGGCATCCGTCAGGTAAGGATGAAGATCTGCTTTTTTAACGTTGCCACTGTTAATAAACTCGTTGGCCGAATAGCTGGTCGAGAAATTGACCGCAACACGACCTTTCTTCCCTTTTTTGGTAAACACCTGAATAACGCCATTGGCGCCCTGCGCTCCGTAAATAGAGGCAGAAGCCGCACCTTGCACTACTTCAACGCGCTCTACATTGCTCAGGTCCAGCGAGTTAATGTCTGTCGCGGCAATCTGCACACCATCCACCATGATTAAGGGTTTGGTACCGCCCTGCACCGTGTTAATCCCCCGAAGTACAATGTTTACCGGATCGCCGGGATTACCACTGACCGAAGAAATCTGGGCACCCGGTATTTTACCGATCAGTGCCTGGTCGATGGAAGCAGTCGGCGTCTGTGGGAGGTTTTTACCGGATACACTTTCAACCGCAATCCCTAGCTTGGCTTTGCTGGTAGCGACCCCGCTACCCGTTACAACTACTTCCGTCAGCAGGCGGGAATCGGAGACTAAACTAACATTCAATTCAGACTGGTTGCCGATGGGAATCTCCTGTGTAGCCACCCCTACGAAGCTAAAAATCAATACGCTTCCTTTCGCCTGTGGCACTGAGATGTCAAAAATACCGCCCACGTCGGTCGTCGTACCCTTGGTCGTACCTTTTAATACGACCGAAACGCCCGGCAAAGGCGATCCGTCTTCTGCCGACGTAACCTTGCCGACAATTCTTCGATCCTGCGCCCACGCCGTGGACCAGAGTGAGCATATTAATAGCATACTCACACATAAAATTCTCTTCATAGCATATTTAGTGTTAGGCCAAGAAAACGCGTCTCTTTTAACAAATCTATATAATGAAGAAAATCATTACAAATCTTTCGGATCAATTTAATACAACAATTCTAAATTTTAGAATCATTCCTTTTATCAATATATTATTTTGTCAATATGAATTTTAATTCTTCAATCAGTATTCATCGAAATTTATATAATTATAGCGTTCGTCACCCGTTTTGTAAGTATTTGTACTTGTCATTATTACTCAATTGCAGAGCGACCAAGTTTTTTTTCGGAAGCAGGCAGATATACTGTGCCGGGAAGCAATTTTAATGCCGTTTTAATACTCAATTGGCCAGTTATGAAGCCGTTAGAGGCCATTTGCCTTTGTTATATTGGATGTGTGTTGACTTAGACTGCTCCGCAAACAAAAAGAGAGGTTCCTCCACTACAGAAGAACCTCTCTTTGTCTAATCACAATCTAGCTGACCCTACATTTATTACTTAGGGTTTTTAGTTGGCGCACTACCCGAAGCGGCTGCGTTATAAACTAGCTCATTATCAGGTACGTCCCAATAGTCAAGGAAGTTATACTCGATGGTGCCGTTTGTGTTAACCTTACCTGTTTTGTCGACGATAACGGCTCCTTTACGGCCGCCACCGCTAGCAATGGGGTCAATTACACCCCAACGACGGGCATCATAAAAAGCTAGGCCCCGGAAAGCCAACCCGACCCGACGCTCCCGGCGCAATTCTTCTTTGGCCTGGGCCAACGTTAAGTTAGTACCTGTAACGGCAGCTAAACCTGCTCCCTGGGCTGCCCGAACGGCGTCAATCGACTTCAAGCCATCTTCGATTTTACCCGTATTGATGAGTGCTTCCGCCTTCATCAACTCGTTTTCTTCGTAGCTACCAGCCATATACAATTCGGTACCGCCGGCCGTCCGATCGCTCAGCACAATGGCCCCAGCTACTTTTTTACCACCGTCAACCAACTGCCAGCGCGTATTGAAAGCCTGACCACGGCTACTTTCACCAATCCAGGGGGTAGCACGTTGCGTAAAGTTATTTTCCAGCCGTTTGTCGCCCGTCTTGAAATCCTGAATCAGACGTTCGCTGATTTTATACGTAGCGCCACCCGATGGATCACCCGTCGACTTGGCAGCTACTGTACCCGTTAGTGGGGCCAGCATATCACCGCTGGCATTGGAACGGCCAGTAAATACGTTATCTGTAGCCATAACGCCGTCATTAACCAAGGTTAGCAATTGCGTCCATTGAGCAGCCGTCATAGCCGATGCTTTGGTGTTTACCAGCAAGTTCCGGCCTTTGAGTGTATTAATGCTACGTTTCCACATAGCCGTGGTCGGTACGCCCCCTTTACCAACCTGATTAAAGTTGGGAATGAGCAGGGTCATGACAGCCGTGTAGTCACTTGATGTACCAATCGTCGTTAGCAACGCGGCCGCTTTATCAAGATTTGAATTGGATTCCTCGATGATCTTTTCTTTTGTCACATAGTTCCCATTAGTACCATTCGACGCATTATTGATAAGACCGGCATAATACATGGAGCCAATGTGCGCGTAGGCGAATCCTTTCCACCAGTAAGCCCAGGCCTGAATCGTCGCCTTTTTGGCAGCTTTATCGCCTGTGAAAGCAACCTGATCCGCTAATTCCAGTACTTTGTTCATCTGGCTATTTAGCGAATACATGTACCACCATTCGTGGAACAGCGGATTGGCACCCTGGTTGGCGTTAACGTTGATCTGACGAATCAGCGCAATTTGGGTATTAGGCGCATTGGGGTTCAACACCTTCGAACCATCATCCAGAATGACATAATCAGGATTACCGATCTGATTACCAAACTGGTTGGCGGCTTCCTCCCCAACTTCATCAGCCATGAGTGAATGGACGCCCATGGCACCTGACCAGAAGTAGCCCGGAATACCATCGTATAAATCCGTTTTGATTTCCCGGACTCCATTTACATAAACGCCACCCTGAGCAAGGTTAATTATACCCGACTGGGTATTGGCACTGGCAACAGTTGGCTGGTTCGGATTTTTTACATCCAGCTGCTCCTTACAGGACGTAGCAAAACCCAGTAGTAAGGTTGCTACTATTATTTGTATCTTTTTCATTGACGAATCCTTGAAGTTTATAGTGATTAGCTACTTCTATTTAATTGATAGTCAGCAGCCAAAAACGAATTTATAGACCAATGTTCAGACTGACCTGGTATGAACGCAGGTTAGGCATCGTGTTGTGGTCCGTGCCTCGGTCCCAGGCCGAGTTACCCGTACCCGAACTGATTTCAGGGTCATAGCCCGTATACTTGGTAGACGTCCATAGGTTACGACCGGCTATAACCACCTGCGCCCGGCGTAGTACGGGTGTGTTCACAAGTTTGCTCAGGTCGAAGCCAATCTGCACATTACGCAAACGGAGGAACGAAGCGTCTTCGTAGAAGTAGTCTTTCGTACCGTTAGCTGCGCGCTGTGCATAAACACCCCGGTAAAACGCCGTCCAGGCACCAGTTTGACCTTCAATGGTAAATGGGTTTGCGTAGTCGGCATGAATACCATCGCGGTACATCCATTCTTTCGTCTGGTTATAAACGTGGCTACCATGAACCCAATCCACCTGAAACCCGAACGTCAGGAAGTTTTTGTAAGTAAAGTCATTGATGAACGACATGTTAAACTTCGGATTCGGATCGCCAAAGCTGTATTTATTAGCGGAGAAGAACGGCTGTTTGGTTGCTTTGTTAACCACAAATCCATTGCTGGCTACGGTATAGAGCGACTGCTGATCCTGCGGGATGTAAAGATTCCCGTTTACATCTCTCGCATCGAGCTGATGAGTACTTACGTAGCCATATAATTGCCCGATTTTTTCACCCGCTTTCAACACGTAGTTGGTGCTACCGGCATTCGACAGCACAACCACTTCAGCGTTATTTTTTACAGCCGTAATTTTCGACGTTTGTTTACCAAAGTTGGTTGTCAAATTCCAGGAGAAATCTTTCGAACGAATAATGGTCGCGTTCAACGAGGCCTGGAAACCATTGGAAGCCAGTGAGAAAGCATTGTCCTTGATGGAGTTAACTCCTGATGACGGAGCGGCATTTACGTCGAAAATAGCATTATCCGTCGAACGATCCCAATACGTGGCCGACAGGCGAATACTGCTTAACCAATCGGACCCTTTCAACGGAGTCAGGGCCAGATCGGCACCTACTTCAAGCTCCGACGACACCTCTACGTCCAGGTTTGGATTAGGCTGGCTAGCCGGTGTGTAGAAGGAGTTCGCATTGCCCAGCGTCCGAGTGTTCAATACCTGATACCGGTCAAATGGTTTTGGCTGAATACCCGCTTTACCAAAGGCAGCTCTTAACTTAAACTCAGGGAAGATGTTGGCAAACGCACTGTTTTCCCAGAATTTAAGCGCCGAAGGCCGGAAATATCCATTCGCCCGAGGAAACGTGAACGGTTTAGACCCGCTACCGAACGCCGACGAAAAATCTGTCCGGAAACCACCCGCGATTCCAGCTAAATCCCCAAAATCAATCTGCTGATTCACTAAGTAACCATAGGTAATAAACGGCTCCGTATAATCCCTGAAGATTTTGAACGTAGACGCCTGAGCCGCCGTAAAGGGCTCGTAAGAAGGCAACGACAAACCGTAAGTATTGTATTCACGAGATAGCCGGTTCCGATAATCGAACGAAACCTGTGTAGCGGTCGTAATCGGAACATTCAGTTTGAAATCTTTCTGAAAATCGGTATTGATGAATGCCGATGCCAGGAAATTCTGATACGTCGTGTTCAGGCTATAATTGTCAATTTCACCCGATGCATCCGTTGCATAATTTCCCCAGAAGTTGCTTCCCTCGTAGTATTGCACATTCCGGTTGCTAACCTGATTCGGGTAAGTTGTGATAATCTCCTGCCGCGAATAGTTGATACCATATTTGGCATCTAACGTTAAGAACTGGTTGATTTTATAATTCAGATTCAGGTTCTGAATAATATCAACTTTGTTATCCTTATTGTCCGTATAACGCTGCCAGTAGCTCGGGTTGTTATGGTTAACCCCTACGGCATCACCGTAATATATACCCGGATTGCCATCCGGATCGAGTGCGGAGAAATCAGCAAAAGGCCGGGCGTTGTTCAACGCGTAGAGGATGTTCCGGTCATTCGACTTAATAGTGCTCTTGGTGTAAATCAGTTGGGTCGTTGTGCGGAATGTCAATCCCTTTGCCAGTTCGAAACCAAGGTTTGTACCTAAGTTGGTACGTTGATAGCCTCCATTGTTGATGATGTTACTTTCCTGCTTGTTGTTCGACGCTGATATAGAGAAGTCAAACTTATCGCGGCCACCCGACATAGCAACGCTATTATTGTAGGTATTTGAGGGCCGGAAAAAGTACGCATAATGATCTTGATACTTCAGGTTAGCGGTATACGGCTTGTCGGCTTTATTATTAACGTCAAGCGGATTATACTGTACGTTTTCGCTGTATACTAACGTGTTCGGATCGAATGTCAATGGCTTACCCGACGTACCAATAACATTGTTTTGTGCATCGGTAATAAATCCATTAAACTGCGACTTAGCTACCCCGCCTACGTTCAGATACTCATTGCGGGTAAGGCTTGAGGAGACGTCGATGTTCAGTTTGCCTGATTTACCTTTCTTGGTAAATACCTGAATGACACCATTCGCGCCCTGCGCTCCGTAGAGCGTAGCAGCAGCCGCTCCCTGAACAACCTCAACGCGCTCGATGGTGTTCGGATCAATGCTACTTAACAAACTTGTTGGATTGCTGTTGAAGTTTCCGTTCGTGTCATACGTAGATGCATCGACCTGTACGCCGTCAATTAACAGAATCGGAGCCGTACCCCGGTTAATTGTATTGATCCCCCGTAACACGATGTTAACCGGAGCGCCCGGTGTACCGTTGCCGCTGGTGATTTGCGCACCGGCAATCTTACCGACCAACGCCTGATCGATCGAAGCCGTTGGCGTTTGTGGGAGGTTTTTGGATGACACCGATTCAACAGCGATCCCTAGTTTACGCTTGTCGGTAGCTACCCCAACCCCCGTAACAACCACTTCGGAAAGTTGGCGTGAATCAGAGACTAAGCTCACATTCAGTTCAGATTCGTTCCCGATTCTGATCTCCTGTGTAGTCACGCCCACAAAACTGAACACTAAAACGGCACCTTTGCTGGCTGTGGGTAGTGAGATGTCATAAACACCGCCAGCATCGGTCGTCGTACCCTTGCTTGTTCCTTTTACTACAACTGATACACCCGGCAGGGGTGACCCATCTTCCGCCGACGTGACTTTGCCGACAACTCTTCGTTCCTGAGCCCACGCTGTAGACCAGAGTGAGCATACCAATAGCATACTCACAAATAAAATTCTCTTCATACGTATAGTTATTGTTAGGTTAAGAAAACAAGTTTCTTTACAACAAAGCTATACAATGAAAAAGTCATTACAAAGTTTTTATTCTAAACCAGATTAGTAGCCAAATATTTCTAATATAAACGCATATACCTAATAATATTCTGATTTACCCGAATTGTATTTTCTCATATAAATAGAATTATTTTAATTTAACCCGTTTCTCAAAATAATCTGTGCTTAAGTAGTTTCTACTAACAGTGAATAAGTAATTCTTGTGTCCAGCCAATTCGCAAAATAATTCAAGTTTAGCTTGTCAGCATGAATATACATCTGTCAGGTTCGTGTATTAAAAATACTCAACTACTGGCCACTCAGCGCTATTATTTGGGACAAAGTCGTACTAGACTTATAAAAAAATGGCTTTCATTTTCCTGTTTCGCGTCTACCCTACACAAAAAAACGCCGAGTTAAGTAGTCCGGCGTTCTATAGATTTGGAAGCAATTTGTCCTATGACAACTCCGGGACCGGTCGGTTGAGTGCGTTGTCAATATCAGCGCTCATCGAGCGGGTATACTGATATCCGACCCGGAACAGATCCCGCGCTTTGCTGATGTCTGTCGTGCTATATTGGGCCAGTTGAGGGGGCTCGATCAATACGTTGCATTTGGCAAACCGCTCTCTCGTTTTACTCTGCACAGCCAATACCAGACTTCGCTCGATAACGCCCCGCATCGATCGAATGGGCTTGCGCGGTCCCAGCACATTGCAATGAGAGCCAATCAGGAAGCCTACTTTGTTCTCAATAACATCGACCGGCAGGTTATTCAATACGCCCCCATCAACGTACTGACGTTTATTGATGAGCATGGGCTCGAAAATTCCGGGCAAGCAACAGGAGGCCAGGACGGGGCGGATGAGTTCGCCCTTCTCAAAAACAACCAGTTCGCCTTCATTTAGATCAACCGCAACGACGTGCAGCGGAATTTTCAACCCCTCAAATGTGTCGTGCGGGATGAATTTTTTATACAGTTCCACAATCATGTCGAGTCGTAACAGACCCATGCGGTTCCAGGCAGGACGAAGGTGACGCACAAACGACGACGATTCGATGATTTTCAAGCTCTCGTCGGGGGTGTATCCCTGAGCCAGCAGCGCACCCGTAATGGCGCCAGCGCTGGTTCCAGCAATCTGGTCGAAGCTGATCCCCATTTCCTGCAAGGCTTTAATAACACCCAGGTGAGCAATGCCTCTGGCTCCGCCACCCGATAAAACTAAACCGATTTTCATTACGTGATTGATACGTTCGTTTGCACCTCAATAACGGTAAGGATAAGGATTTGGTTGTGTAGTCGATCAGGCTATAAAAACGCTACCAGTTTTCCTTTTTCCCGGATGCGTGGTCCTTTTTCAGTCATTTCGATGGTAGCCGCTTCCGTTATGGGATCATGCTCGAAAACCAGAATCCAGTTTTCTTCGGCGGCTTTTGTTAGAATACGGGCTTTCTCGTCCATTGTCAGCAAGGGACGGACATCATAACTCATAACATAAGGCAACGGTACATGCGCCGAGGACGGAATTAAATCGGCCATGTAAGCCACGGTCTTGCCGTTAAGTGTAAAAACGGGCAAGGTCATTTTCTCCGTATGACCGTCTACGTAGAGTAAGTCAATTGCAGTAAATGGAAGCGGCTTTTCCGTAAGAAATTGTAACTGACCGCTTTCCTGCAACGGTAGAATATTTTCACGTAGAAATGACGCTTTTTCGCGGGGATTCGGATTAACAGCCCAGTCCCAGTGTGCCGGGTGCGTCCAATACGTAGCGTTTGGAAAAACGGGTGTTAATCGACCATCATCCCGCTTAACCGCTCCGCCAACGTGATCGAAGTGCAGATGAGTCAGCAATACGTGCGTTACGTCGGTTTCCGAGTAGCCCGCTTTACGGATTGAATCGAGCAACGTAGCGTCACCATGCAGATCGTAGTGACCGAAGAATTTGGCGTCCTGCTTCGTACCAATACCCGTATCGACAACCAGTACGTTACCATCCGATTCATACAGCAGACAACGCATGGCCCAGGTGCATCGATTCTGCTCGTCAGCAGGATTAAGCTTCTGCCAAAGCGGTTTTGGCACAACACCAAACATAGCCCCACCATCAAGTTTGAAAAGGCCAGTGTCAAGGGTTTGGAGAGTCATACAAGCATTTTTTGGCAAGTTAGGTTTTTATAGAAGCCAATCTTCCTTAGTTGACCATCAGTAAGCCTGGTTTGTTTGTTCGACAAGCACCAATTTCGTTTTAAAAATGAGTCTATTAGCTATATACCATCAGCCCGGTAATAAATATAAAAACGGCCACAGAGCGATACGTAGTGAGAAACATTTACAGTAAAATCACCTGTTGGTATTCCTGGCCTTATCCTATCAGAGTGTAAGTCCACTAAGCATTTCCTGCAATAGAAGTAGCAAAGCACCAACTGCTCCGGCTGTTATAACAACACCCAGGATAACCGTCCGACCCGGAGCAGAACGCTTCTCAACAGCATACATGGCGTCAGGCTTCCCTTTTTGCAATGACCCATAGGCTTTTGTGAGCTGGCCGATTCGCAGGACCTCAACGTTATCTACCCAAAAGGAATGCTCGATTTGGTGAGCATCGGTCATTGTCTTATCAAATGAATAGGTCAACGCTTGCCCAACTCGCAGTGGAGAATTTTCCATCGTGTAAGCGAAATGCTTCTCTTTAGTTTTGACATGCAGGACAGCTTCCTGGATTGGAAAGTCGGCAATGGCGACGTAGGTCTGTGGCGGAATTTCAGTCAGGGGATTAGCCCGGGCAGTTGTTCGATATGGCTCCGCACGCATGTTTTGATAGAAATAACGAACGGTATCGGCCGGAGCTTTTCCGGGAAGTGTGGCAAGCTGGCTATAAGAAGTTTTGTTGCCGTTACGTACGAAAAAGCTCTTCGACCAGTCGATGTATAGAGGTTGGTCTGTTTTGTTGAACAGCATAAAACGCATCCGGCCGCCCGCTTCCCACAGGTTATACACCGCTCTGAGGTGTTCATTTTCGACAGTAAAGTCATTTTCAATCAGCTTTACCTGTTCCGATTTTACGGTGGCTACGTGATAAATTGCGTTCGTGCAGCTTAGCAACAGCCCAAGTGACAAAAGTGATAGAAGTTTTTTCATGATACTGCTTTGGTTAAGGTCAGGCTAAATTGGCAGATAGCTTTGCGCAAAACCACCGCCCGTTGTCCGACGGAGGGCCTGAGTTGACCAACGGCGGCTTTTCAGCAATGACAGTAACGGCAAAAGCCCGGATCAAATCCAGGCTTCTGCGTTATCCACCAACTTCCGATAGGGTCTATTTCACTCCTCGCCCATCAGCCGCTTCATCAGGTCGGGTTTCGAGCGTCGAGACACATCAACGGTAGACCCATCGTCGAGAATGACCTGACCACCTTCGCCACGGAGGTATTTTACGACGTGATTTAAATTGACGATGTGCGACTTATGCGTGCGAAAAAAGGATTCGCCTTCCGTACATAAGTGCTCAAATTCAGCCAGTCCCCGCGAGGCAAGTACGGTTTTCTGATTAGAAAGATGAATGGTTGTATAGCTACCGGCGGCTTCGAGCCAGGTAATGTCGCCAATCGGGAAAAGCAGCATACCGTCCAGCGTCGGAATGGCAATCTTGCGAATCCGGTCCCGATCCTCTTTCATACTACGTAGCAGAACCCGCATATCGTCGGGTAAGGGTTCCTGGCGATGTTCATACTGTAGTTTCTCTTCCAGTAATTTATTATTACGGGCCAGGAGTTCTTCATTTTCACCGGCACGTTGCAGCGCCAGTTTCTGAGCCGTCTGGTATTCAGCCTGATACGTTTGCAACCGGTCGGCCAACGCCAACGTGAGCAGTGTTGCTTCGCAGGCTGCCCCAATCTGATAACCATACACCACCCAAACGTGGGTAAAGGCCAGTATATCGAGTAACCCCAGCACACTGGTCATAGCGCCTGCAATGTAAAAACTCCACGCAAGCAAGTAATATCGGGCCGGTCGATACCCCTGTCGATACGTCCGAATACCCAGCACTAACAAGGACACAAATCCCAGCAATGTCAGGCCGTAGAAGGTCCGTTCTAAACCCGGCACATCGAGCAACCGTAGTAGGGTTGTCAGGACAACCAGGCTTAATAACCCAATAAAGTAGCGGTAAAACCGGGGTAAGAACTCACGGGTTCGCAGAAAATTCATCGAAAACCAGACAGCCGCCCCAAATGTCATAGCGGTAATAAGTAAGTATAGCCGCCCATTATTGAGCGCGGGTGCCGATCGCCAGAGCAGGTCATACAGCAAGCCTTCAAATGACAAAAACGTAAGGCATGACAACGTTATGTAGGCGGCATAGAGCAAATAAACCTGATCCCGAACAAGGCCATAGACAAACAGATTGATGATGACCATTACCAGCATCAGTCCCATCACCGCCCCATTGAACAGCGACTCTTTCTGGAGATGACTAACAATAGGCTGCTCCGTTGCCAGCAATACGGAGAAGTGAAGGATATTATCGTCCCGAAGGGCTAAGAAAACAGTCCGTGGACGCTGACCCACCGGCAACACTATGGTGTTGGTCAGGAAATACCGACTCTCAAAAGGACGTAGCACCCCCGAATGTTGCTGCGTGACCGCGCCCGTTTCGCTCACTACGTATAGATCGACGTAATCTACATCCTGGGTCATAAACAACAGAAAAAGCGGGTCGGGCAATGTATTTTCCAGACGAAATTTCAGCCAGATGCGCGAATTTGTATGGCCAAAATTCAGTTTTTCCTGCTGGCTGAACCGAAATTTTGAATCAGGATAAGTCGCGATGTCAGCAAACGTCAGTTGGAGAGTTGGATCATCAAGAATAAACGCCTTGGGCCCAAGCTCAACGAGTTGACTCGCCTGGGGATGTGTCACTGGCTGAGCCATGAGTGGCAGCGCGCTGACGATTAGCAGAAATACCGCCCTTGCATAATTCATGGTCTGTGTGGATGATCATTCTGAAAAACTAAGCCAATAGCCTGATCGTGAAGTTATAACAAAAACGGCATGATTAAATTTTTCCGTGGCACTGGGCTTGTTTTTTCATATTGCCACGTCCTTCTTAAGGCTACCTATCATACTGAGATACCCACTACTCATCAGGTTACTTTTTACGTCAGAAATACGTTCACATACCGATTCACGTTTGTATGCACTATTCTTACCACGAACCAAAGACCGGGGGTGTTCTGAACCTGATTTGCCGGGAACCTGACTTCCGACGTCACTTTTTCCGGGACCGGCAACACCGCCTGCTGACCATTGCCTGGAATGTAGGCAACGATCAAACCGTCACGATTGATGGGCTTCATTACGTCTTCCCGGCTCAAACAATACTGCCGCTCATGGTTAACCAATCGGTTGATTTTGAACAGCCGGATGCCATTGTGGCCTGGCAGTTTGATCGTGAATTTTATTGCATTGTCGATCATGACAAGGAGGTATCGTGCGTTGGTTTTCTGTTTTACGGGGCTAAAGACCCAATGTTTCTCCGACTGGATGCCACCGAACACCGTAAGTTTGATGCGTTGTTAACGGTCTTCTTCGACGAATTCTCGACCCACGACACCATCCAGGGGGAAATGCTGCGCATGCTTCTGAAACGGTTGATCATCAAACTGACCCGGTTAGCGAGAGAGCAAGCCGTAGACCCAGATTTGAGCGAGAAAGACCTCACCATTGTTCGGCGATTTAATCTGCTGGTCGAAACCGACTATCGACAACACCATGCAGTAAGTGACTACGCTAACTTGCTGAATAAATCACCAAAAACGTTGTCCAACCTATTTGCACTTTACAATCAGAAAAGACCTCTGCAAATTATCCACGAGCGAATAGCGTTGGAAGCCAAGCGATTACTCCTCTATACGGATAAATCGACCAAAGAAATTGCCTACGAACTAGGCTTTGATGAAGTACCACACTTCAGCCGTTTCTTCAAGAAACAGGTCGGTTTACCCCCATCGGAATTTAAAGAACAGGTAAAAAATAAGTTGACCACTTACTCATCTGTCGGGAAGAATTGATAACGATGCGGGTGATCCAGTCATTTTCGGGCGTGGTTTGGCGCTGCACCTTTGCAACGTCAATAGGACAAACCCAAACAACACGAAAATGGCAACGTTCACCGTACCGACCCGCGATCAGGTATCTCCTCAAAATCAACAACTCTTTGATACGTTACAGAAGGGCCTCGGTTTTGTACCGAACCTCTACGCTACGTTCGGCCTATCCGACAATGGACTGGGGGCCTATCTGGCTTTCCAGCAAAGCCAGACCAAAGGCGCGTTCAAAGCCAAAGAGCGCGAAGCTATAAATCTGGCCGTGTCTCAAGCAAACAATTGTGTGTATTGTCTGGCGGCCCATACAGCATTGGGCAAAATGAATGGCTTTACGGACGAGCAGATGCTGCAACTTCGCGCTGGACACGCCGACTTCGACCCAAAACTCGACGCACTCGTTAAGCTGACAAAAGCCATCACCGAAACCAAAGGCCATCCGGCTACCGAACTGGTTGACAATTACATAAGCGCTGGTTATTCTCAGAATAGCGTTGTTGATCTGCTTCTACTGGTTGGCGATAAGATCATCTCTAATTACCTGCACAGTATCACCCAAATTCCTGTGGATTTCCCGGCAGCGCCAGTGTTAAACGAAGTCATTGCGTAGTATTTTTTCGTAGGTTGCCGTTTAGAACCGGTTCGCTAAAGCAACCGGTTCTAAACGGCTGCTTAACGTCCATAACGACGATGAATACCGAAACGCTCCGGCCACCATTTCTGCCGTTGAGGCTCGAAACACCGGCACAAAAAGTACAGACTGCTCTATAACAAATCGGCAGTAGGCAATCTAACGCCCGGAATTATTCGTTATATCGTAAGCATAACGCCATCAAACACGCAACTACCTATTTCTGACTATGAAACGTATCGTCCACAAACATCCGCTGGCAATCAGGTGGTTTCACTGGATTAACTTTCCGGTTCTGTTCGTCATGATCTGGAGCGGACTGCTGATTTACTGGGCCTACGATCCATATAAAATCACGATCGGCAGTTATACACTTGTGTCCTTTTTCCCCGATGGTTTTTATAAATTCCTGAACGTACCGCGTCGACTAGCCGAAGGCATGGCCTGGCATTGGGTGTTCATGTGGTTATTTATGCTGAATGGGCTGCTGTATGTTGGCTATACGTTCATTTCGGGCGAGTGGCGGCATTTGGTGCCGAATAGAAACTCCTTCCGTGAGGCCATTCAGGTCACGCTTTTTGACCTGGGGTTGCGCAAGACGCAACCCCCATTTATCAAGTACAACGGCGCCCAAAAAATTGCCTATTTCTCGATTATGCTCATGGGTGTTGGATCGGTGCTGACAGGCTTTGCCATTTATAAACCAACCCAGTTTTCCTGGCTCACGAATTTGCTTGGAGGTTACACAGCCGCCCGGCTGGA
Organism: Spirosoma jeollabukense; assembly: GCF_054777855.1. NCBI lineage: Bacteria > Pseudomonadati > Bacteroidota > Cytophagia > Cytophagales > Cytophagaceae > Spirosoma > Spirosoma jeollabukense. Next base: position 338,957 of record NZ_BAAHAD010000004.1, on the reverse strand, counting down.
GCACTTTATTTTGACACTCGGCTACGTAGTATTTTTCTTTATTCACGTCGGACAGGTGATTCGTGCGGGCTGGCAGAACTTCCAGTCGATGGTAACGGGTTTTGAGGTTGTTAAACCCAACGACCGAAAAAGGCCGCTCATGGATAAGCCAGACATACCTCAACAACCCGTGGCACCCGAACCCGGTCCAATCGTACCACCTATCAAACCCGCTTTATCATGAGTCAGTCAAAAGAGCCAAATCTGCCAGAAAGCGATATTCCTGAGTCAGTTGCCCGCCGACGGATGATCAAGTCATTTGGCTGGTTCGCGCTGGCAGCGGCTGTGCCTGTTGGTGTATATGAATGGATTACGCATAGTCCCGGTGCGCAGGGCATCAAACGGCCGCTCCGGAAGGTGCTGGATGCTAACGAGAAGCTGGCAAGAACCTATTTCAGCGATACGCATTTAGTACCAACGTTCCCGGTAGAAGCAGCCGCTAAAAACGCACGTATCAATAGTTTCTATGGCATAAAAACGCCCGTCCCCGAAGACTGGACACTTCAGATCGACCGTTCGGGCGCTGAGCCACTTACGATAACTATCGACGATATAAAGTCCTTACCCAAACACGAAATCGTGTACGAATTCAAGTGCATTGAAGGCTGGAGTCAGGTGCAGCACTGGGGCGGTGTACGCCTGTCCGATTTTATGGAAAAATACAAACTCGGCACCCGTAGCGGCAACGCACCTAATCCCGATAATACGGACGATCTGTTTAACTACGTCGGTATGGAAACACCCGATAAGGCGTACTACGTTGGCATTGATATAGAAAGCGCCCTGCACCCGCAATCGTTGCTGGCCTATGAGCTAAACGGTCAGCCCATTACGGCTCCGCACGGCGCCCCACTACGATTGATTATTCCCGTGAAATACGGCGTCAAAAACCTCAAGCGTATTGGCCGGATTTTCTTTGCCGACGAACGTCCGCGTGATTTCTGGGCCGAACGCGGCTATGATTACTACGTAGGTTTATAAACTACTCAACAACAAACCAATGAACTACTTCATCCTACTCCTGACAGCCGTTGGCATAGCCCTATCTTTGCCGCCTAAAAATTCCGTTAAACCCGCCACACAGCCCGTTGTTGTGCTGGAATTGTTTACCTCGCAAGGGTGCTCCAGTTGCCCACCTGCCGACAAAGCGGTTCAGGAGTTGACCCAACAGGCCGCCCGCTCTGGCCAGGCCGTTTATAGCCTATCGTTTCACGTCGATTACTGGAACCGGCTGGGTTGGCAGGACCCATTCAGCAGCAAACTTTTCACCGACCGCCAGCGGCAGTACGATCGCGCACTAAATACACAAACCTACACTCCTCAACTAGTTATTAATGGACGGCAGTATGTAGTAGGCGGTCAACGGGGACGTATCGAGCAATCCATCCAAACTATTCAGAAACAACCCGTTTCGGCCTTTGTGGGCGTTGATGGCATCATTGCCCGTGATACCAAGCAAGTCACGGTCAAGTATGAGCTGTCAGCTTCTGGTCCATATAAGGTGAACGTAGCGCTGGTACAGAAAGAAGCCCGAACCGCTGTACGCAACGGTGAAAACGGTGGCCGTACACTGGTTAATTCGAACGTGGTGCGGCAATTCAAAACCATCGATGAATCAGGAACATCGGGCACTGCTGTTCTCCCGTTGCCCACTGGCTTGACTGCCGACCAGACAGCGGTATTAGTGTATGTTCAGCGCACAGATACCGGGCAGGTCGTCGGCGCCAAACAGTTGTAAGAATAACACGGTTTAGGTTTTACGTTCAGCGATGTTTTTGCTACGTACTATCGTGTTGATTCTTCCGATATGACATTTCGATTTTCGCTTTTATTGCTCGTCTTAATCCATACATTCTCTGCTTTTGCGCAGGATGTAGCCTACCCGCATCCGGTAAAGTACATTACGTTGCATCAGGAGCGGAAAACGATGCGAATGGCGTATATGGATGTAGCGCCAACTGGCAAGTCAACCGGCAAAAGTGTCATTCTTTTTCACGGCAAAAACTTCAATGGTGCCTACTGGCGGGATGTAATTGCATTTTTGAGCAAAGCAGGGTATCGGGTTATTGTACCCGATCAGGTCGGCTGGGGCAAATCCGACTATCCAGATTTACACTACAGTTTCCATACGCTGGCTACTTCCAACAAACGGTTACTTGACTCACTGAAAATCAACCAAGTAACCGTTATAGCGCACTCAATGGGTGGCATGTTGGCAACACGCTTTACGTTGCTTTATCCAAACGTAGTAAGCCAGTTGATTCTCGAAAATCCAATTGGCCTGGAGGATTATCGAACCTTCGTCCCGTACGTCCCACTCGACAGTCTGTACAAATCAGAAGCTTCTGCTACGTATGAATCCTACAAGAAATATCAACAGGGTTATTATCCGCAGTGGAAACCGGAATACGAAATGTGGGTGCGGGCACAAGCAGCAGCCTTGAGCGACCCCCGATTCAAGCAAATTGCCTGGGTCAATGCGCTGACCTATCAGATGATTTACGAACAACCCGTCTGTTATGAATTCAGCCGTATTAAAGTCCCTACACTGCTTATCATCGGTCAGGCTGACCGCACAATTGTCGGCAAAGCCCGCGTTCCGAAAGGTATCGTCAATCAGCATGGACAATATCCCGAACTGGGGAAACGTACGCAACGGCAAATCTCCGGCAGCCAGTTAGTAGAGCTGCCGGGCGTCGGACATATCCCGCATGTGCAGTCACTGGAAGCTTATACCAAAGCCGTTTTGGGATTCTTGAAGTAATCCGTTTAGTATCCACTACAAATTCACGGCCTGCTTCCCTCCTTTCAAAACCATCGTTTTACCTTTCCAGCGTAGCGTGCCGGTCAGGTTTGTCGGGAGCGTTACGTTACCGGTCAACCCACCTGTTGGCGTTTTCTGGAACTGCACGGCAATCTCGCCCAAGGGGTGCGGCATCTTTCCATCCACCGTTTTTAAATCGCCCAGAAACGGCTCAATACGTATGGCTCTAAATCCTGGCTCCCCCGGTCGAATGCCGCAGGTTGTGGACAAAAATTCGTACAAAGGCGAGGCACTCCAGGCATGACAATCCGAGCGGGTAGGTTCAGGATTTTCAGCAAAGGTCGTCAGCCCCATAGCCAGCATATCGCGCCAGGGTTTCAACTGGGCAATGAACTGGTCGCCAAGGCCCGTTTTTTTGAGTGCTTCGAACAGATAGAATTTGAAGTAGAATGTCGCCTGCGTCAGCGACGTATCAGCCATCGTTTTCTGGACCAAAGCCGCTTGCTGGGCAGCCGGCACCGCATCGGTTAGTACGGCCAGAATATTCGCGTGTTGACTAAATGAGCTCTTGTCCGGCGTGTCGGCGAAAAGACCGCGCCCGGCATCATAGCACTGGGCGAATACGGCTTTGTTCAACCGTCGGCCTAGATCGCGGTAGTATTCAGCTCGTTCGTTCTGGCCGTAATGCGCCAGGAGGTCACCCGCGCGGAAATAGGTATAGGCCTGTTGCAGCGACAGAATACTTGAACCCCCTTTCCGGGCACCCGCCGGAACGCCCCCGGCAATTTCATCCTTAGCATTTTTCCAGGCCGACCAGTCCACGAAGTTCCACCACTCCAGCGGGCCGTTCAGGCCCGTTTTGGCGATACGTTGCTCATGCCAGTTCAGCACACTCAGGATGCCGGGTAGCATCGACTTCACAAAGGCGTCGTCCTGCCGATGCATCCAGTAGTCGTGAACCATGCAGACCCAGAACAGCGAAAACGTCGGAATTACCTGAAAATCAGCAGATGGATAACGGCTTTGTGTCAGTCCGTCGTTAAAACGGCTGTGATCATAGTCCATGATGGCTTTGCGCATCAGCCGATCATCGCCCGTTACGTAGAGCGAAATCATAGACTGTATCCGCGTGTCGCCGGTATATTGCAGTTGCTCATAGTAGGGGCAATCATAGTACATTTCACCCGCACAGAGTCGGGCCGTCCGCCAGCCGACATTCCAGATGGCTTTCAGGGTCGTGTCACCCGGTGTGGATGTACCCGCAGTAAAATTTGCTTTCTGCTCGAACGGGTAGCCCGTAAATTGACCAACTAAATCCTCCAGTACTACTGGTTCATCTTTCGTCTCAACAGTTAGTTGAAGATAACGATACGTCCGAAACCACAATGGGCGAAAGGTGCGCTTACTGCTTCCATCAGCAACGAACTGATCATCGAAACCCCGCATAGTTCGTCCTTCAATCTCATTACGATTGCCTTTCTGGCCTTTGGCATCGATCAATGCTTCGGCATACGACAGCGTAACAACCGTCCCCTTTCCCCGGCTGACCGTCAATTCGGGATAGGCATTTGTCAAGTAACTCTGATCGAGCAGAAAGATAGCTTTTGTATTGGCGGGCACTGTTACAGACGATTTACCTTGCAGGAACGTAGCGTCCATTTTTCCGTTTTCACTACGCCGAACGGTTGCCAATCGGATGGTATTTTCTTCCATCATCGGAATCGTACGAGGTACCAGTCCCCAGTTCCCATCGGTGCCCAATCCACGCGGTTTGGTTGGAAAACCAAGCGGCTTGGCCGCTACCCAGGCTTTATCGTCGAAGTTCGGTTGCTCCCAGCCCCAGGGATATTGAGCGGCATCGACCCGATCGCCATCCCCAGCCACGATGTATGTTCTGAGTTTAGGAATGTCGTTTTTAATGGGTGAATAGGCGGGATTCTGGAAAATTTTCCACGTAGCATCGGTATTCGCCATCTTCTCCGCATCGGTATCGCCCTGTAGCACAAAGCCAAGCTGATAACTCATCTGCGCAAAAGGTGCGCCCTCACCCATGTACCACACCTGCGCGGCCAATACGTTACGTCCTGCCTGCAAATAGGGCGCAAGATCGAGGGTTTCGTAATTCCAGTTTTGCGTATCGCTGCGGGCGGGTCCCAGCGCCACCGATTTTCCGTTGACAAACAATCGATACCGGTTATCGGCCGAAACATGAACAACAAATCGGGCGGGCTTTTGCGGCAACTCAATCGCTTTGCGGAAGTGATAAATGCCGTATTGTCGGGACGGAGCCGTTGGGTGCAGAATCCAGCGGGCCGTCCAGTATTGGTTCGTCCAGTTAGGCATCGAATTTTGAGCAAACACGCCAGTAGCATTCAGCAGAAGCAGGGCAAAGAGGTATGTACGAAACATAATAGATACGAAATGAAGCGTGCAAGATAACAACTTCGTTGCATTTGAAATTCGAAGCGACACGGTATTCGTACTAGAGCCAATCGACGAGCGAAACGGCCAGCCCGATAGTCGTTTGTTTATGATTATAGTCGATGAGCGTTTCGCCATAGCCATGCAGAATCTGAAGATCACCCCGCAAATTGCCTGTTACCGGAAACGTCCAGTCGAATTGAACCTGACCCCTGTTTTTGTCGCCCCAACGTAGCGAATGACTAGCCAGTGCCGAGAAAAGGTGCCGACCAGTCCGGTAAATAACCGTAGCATCGGCCCGGCCGATATAGTCTGCCACTGCTGGATTTTCATCGTCAGCATCGGGAAGCCGCATCCAGGGACGTAGCAAAACGACCCATTTTCCTCGCTCAAAACCGGCTTGCACGACAACCCGATTCCAGCTTCGCGAGAGCGGTAGCGCCCGCCCGTTGGACTGGTGGTTAAGCGCAATACCCAGCATCCGGGTTTTAAAGCCCAGCAGGGAAAAATCTGTGGCGAAGTTTAAGATGATCTCCGGCTCATAGTTGGTCTCCCGAAAGGGGCGCGAGAACGTGGTGTTATACACCTGCCAGTGCGACTTTTGCGTGTAGGCAACCCATAAGTCGCCGTGCTTACCAAAAATACCCTGGAAAACTTTGACTTTCATACTAAACTGAAAGCGAGCTTCGTAGCGGCCCAGATCAATGAAAAAGGGATACGTATAATTCGGATTTTCGCTGACTGGATGTTCGTTGGGATCACTGGACCAGCGCCCGGCCGTAACATACACCGGCTTATAAGGTGTAATCAAAAACGTACCTTTCTGGGTAGCAGAATCAAGCTCCCATCGGTCAGATAGGGACCGAAATACCCGTTTCTTATCAAACAACGGCTCTTTATCGGCCTGAGCCTGCAGGACAACCGGACAACTACCAGTAAATAGTACGACAAAGCAGAGTAAACGTTTGAGGCCCATGAGTTACGACTGGTTAATGCGCATGACCAAAGTTTACCGATTTTTGCCGGTTATCAAGCAGCTTGTTCTTAAAGTTGCTTGTCTTGGTTGATACCGTTTTGTTTTACTCATTTATCGCTATCGCGTTGTACTTTCGCAACAGATTTCCTTAACTCCAGTAACCGCATGTATTTTCTTGGATTCGACCTCGGCAGTTCGTCAGTCAAAGCCTGTTTAGTTGATGCCGACAGTGGCAAAGCCGTTGCTTCTGCCTTTTTTCCACAACCCGAAATGGCGATTGAATCCCCACAGCCGGGTTTCGCCGAACAGCAACCCGAAAACTGGTGGAAAAACGCCTGTCTGGCCAGTAAGGCCGTCATGCAGGAGACAAACATCCGGCCTGAAGAGGTGAAAGCCATTGGTATTTCTTACCAGATGCACGGGCTGGTGGTGGTCGATAAGGCCTTTAACGTACTGCGCCCATCCATTATCTGGTGCGACAGCCGGGCCGTGCCTTACGGCAACCGGGCTTTTGATAAACTCGGCCATGACCGTACGCTTCATCATTTGCTCAATTCACCGGGCAATTTCACAGCGGCCAAACTTGCGTGGGTCAAAGAAAATGAACCGGACGTTTATGCACAGGTCGACAAATTCATGCTCCCCGGCGATTACCTGGCTGCCCGCATGACGGGTGATATTGTAACAACAGCATCGGGATTATCGGAGGGTGCGTTCTGGGATTTTCAGACAAACGAACCCGCCCAATTTCTGCTCGATTATTTTGGATTTGATACGTCATTAATCCCTACCCTTAAGCCAACGTTTGCTCCACAAGGCGAACTGATGGCCTCGGCAGCGGCCGAACTAGGCCTTGCCGCCGGAACACCGGTAACGTATCGCGCAGGCGATCAGCCCAACAATGCCCTGTCCCTGAACGTATTGGAACCAGGTCAGATTGCCGCTACGGCCGGAACATCGGGCGTGGTGTATGGCGTAAGCGATCAGGCCAGTTATGACCCAAAATCACGGGTCAATACGTTCCTGCACATGAGTCATACTGCCGAGGCACCACGTTATGGGGTTCTGCTCTGTGTCAATGGCACGGGAATTCTGAATAGCTGGCTTCGGAATCAGATGTTGCAGCGATCCATTAGTTACGCCGATATGAACGTACTGGCGCACGAAGCGCCCATTGGAGCCGATGGCTTACGCTGTCTGCCGTTCGGAAACGGTGCCGAACGAATGCTCGAAAACGCCGATTTGGGAGCCTCATTCCATGGCCTGAACCTAACGCGTCATGGTTTGCCGCACATGATTCGGGCGGCTCAGGAAGGCATTGTCTTTGCGCTTTACTACGGTATTCAGATCATGGAAAGTGTGGGCGTAGGTTTGCAAACCATCCGGGCGGGTGAAGCCAATATGTTCCTTAGCCCGCTCTTTCGCGACACAATGGCCAATCTGACTGGAGCGACCATCGAACTTTATAATACCGACGGGGCGCAGGGAGCCGCCCGCGGTGCTGGATTAGGTCTGGGCTATTATACAAACGCCCGGGAAGCCTTCTCCGGGCTGCATGTAACAAAAACCATCGAACCCGACATGCGGGCGCAGGAAGCGTATCGTGATGCTTACGGGCGTTGGCTGGAAATTGTAGAAACGGCCGTTAAATAATAGACTGTGAGATTGATGAGTCTGGCGCGGATATTTGCCCGCGCCAGACTCATCAACGAATCTTTTCGAGTTTATCCAGTTCCATGACCAGCTTTACCATCTCTTTGGTTTCTGTTGAATTACCCATTTTTAGAGAGATTGGCCCATCGTCTGGCTGGAACGTAAGTTGAAGCAATAACCAGGGACAACACAGTCGTTCAAAGTTGATAAACTCGGCCAACTGGATTTTCAGGCCATTATCGGCTTTCCGAAATACCAGTTCATAGCTCGTAGGATGTTCAACGGCTTTGTCCACTTTCCTGAAAAGTGTCTGATGCAATTCGTTCATCCGCCTGACCTGATCCTTATCGGTAAGCTTACATGCCAACTCTATTTTTTCCGTTAACTGAGCTTCAGATTTCATAATCTTTGTGCCATTCCGTGCAGATTTATCAACAGGCAAGCCACCGTAAAAACGAGTCGTTTCATGTTTTTTAGCTAAATTTAAACAGTGGAGTATACTTCATTGTCAAGCGTTTAGCGGATAAAAATATGCTCATCGGCCTCGTTGCTCAGGAATCAGGATTTTCCCGTGACACAATCCGGTATTACGAAAAAATCGGCTTACTACGTTTGCTAAAAAAGGCCAGACGCGAAAATAACTACAAGGAGTACACCACCGCGATTTTGTCCCGGTTACGCGCCATCAGGAAGCTAAAAAATATTGGCTATACACTGACTGAAATAAAGCAGCTCATTGAATCTTACAAGCTTGGCGGGTTGGATTGCGTTTCCGGAAAGGCACAGATTTTGGAGAAAGTACAGACTATTGATGAGCAAATCAGCCAGTTACTACGTGTTAGGAAGCCGTTGTCAACTGCCCCGATCATTGCAAAATCACAGCCATTCTTCAGGAAACCTTACCAGTAGAATAACCCACAAGGACCGAGAATTTGTATCTCTTTTGTATAACAAAAATCCTATTCATAGAATTTATCTTTCACTAATACAACTATATCAACCTTAGTTTAAATTTACTCAAAAAACGACATGAAAACCTTCGCGCTACTTATCATAAGTATAATCACGCTGGTAGCCTGCTCGCCTAATGCCCAACTCGTTACACTACGTGGCAACAATGTCAAACCGGTTGCTGATGAAGGGCTGGTACTGGACAACGATACGTTGACCGTTCGCTATAACTTCGCCAGTGAACGTGGGCAAATGCGTCTTACCCTGGTGAATAAACTCAAACAACCGCTCTACGTTGACTGGAAACGATCTTCGTTTATTATTGGACAGGACAAAGTCGATTACTGGCAGGACGTAGCGGACGTTAACCTGATAGGTTCCTCCTATAGTAATCGTTACAGTCGCTATTCCGTTGGGAATTTGAATGGGGCCATCTCAAAAGAAAATCAGGTGGGTTTTATTCCTCCCCAGACCAAGCTCGAAAAGCAGCAATTTGTGGTCCTGCCTGATGGAAATTTACGGCTCACAGGAACGGCCAAAATCGAGCATGAAAAGGCTCAGTGGATTGATCGAAAAAAGCCGGTTGATATTAATGTATACGAATATTCAGCGGATCAGTCACCTTTGACGTTTCGAAATTACCTGACCCTTTCGACGGATAAAGATTTCAAGACTGAGTTTACTATTGATACAAAGTTTTGGGCATCCGACGTGAAAGTGCTACCCCGAAACCAGCTATTAACTCAACAAACCACGGGTGAGTATCAGTATTCAGTTCCTGTTCCCTTCAAAAAGGCGGATAGTTTTTACGTAGTGCTACCCGTACAATAGTTACCAGGCAAGCGCCCTTTTAAAACCATACGAATGAACGCCATTTTCGCTAAACTCAATTATAAATCCCAACCCGAAATCGCGGTCATCAATGCGCCAGTCGAGTTCTTGGCTGTCATGGATGAGATGCGTCCATTGGCTACGATCGTAACCGACGTTGCAGAAATTCAGGAAGGTGCATTTGCCATTGCCTTCCTGAAAACTCAGCAGGAAGTTGACGCGCTTAGCCCCATCCTGGCCAATAAACTAACCGGTGATGGAATCGTATGGATTGCCTATCCAAAAGGAAGCTCGAAGAAGCACAGATGCGATTTCAACCGCGATAATGGCTGGACTGTTTTGGGCGAGCTTGGCTTTGAACCGGTCAGAATGGTCGCTATTGACGAAGACTGGAGCGCCCTACGTTTCCGACGGGTCGACTTCATCAAAAAAATGACCCGCCAGAGCAGTCGGGCGCTGACTGAGCAGGGAAAAACAAAGACAACCCGAGAAGCTAGCTAAAGACATTGCCGGGTAAATAGGGAAAAACTACCTTTGGGTTTCTTTTTCAATCTAGCAATACCTTAATTCCTTACTTCATGTCTGACGTTAAACTAACACTCGGCGACAAAACGTACTTTCCAACCATTGAAAAGCCTATTTCGTACGAAGGCCGCGAATCTGATAACCCATTGGCGTTTAAATTTTACGATGCTAACCGGCTTATCCTGGGCAAACCCATGAAGGATTTGTTCCGGTTTGCTACGGCCTACTGGCATACGTTCTGCGGAACGGGGGCAGACCCCTTCGGACCCGGCGTCAAGCATTTTCCCTGGGATGCCAATTCCGACCGGTTGGCAGCGGCTCATGACAAAATGGACGCAGCCTTCGAATTCATCACAAAAATCGGCATGGAGTATTACTGCTTCCACGATGTGGACGTAGCACCCGAAGGGAATTCCAACGCCGAGTTCGAGAAAAACTTCCGGGCCATTGTCGACTACGCCAAGCAGAAACAAGCGGCTAGCGGAGTAAAATTATTGTGGGGGACGGCAAATCTGTTTTCACACGAGCGCTACATGAATGGGGCGTCAACCAACCCTGATTTTCACGTATTGGCGCACGGTGGCTGGCAGGTTAAAAACGCCATTGATGCCACCATCGAATTGGGCGGGCGCGGTTATACCTTCTGGGGAGGTCGTGAGGGCTATATGTCGCTGCTAAATACAAACATGAAGCGCGAACAGGAGCATTTGGGTAAGTTCCTGCAAATCAGCCGTGATTATGCGCGCAAGCAAGGTTTCAAAGGGGCGTTCTACATCGAGCCAAAACCTATGGAGCCAACCAAGCACCAGTACGATTTCGACGCAGCTACGGTTGTTGGCTTCCTGAATCGTTTCGGCTTACAGGACGATTTTGAACTGAATATCGAAACCAACCATGCTACGTTAGCGAATCACACATTCGCCCATGAATTACAGATCGCGGCCGACAACAACATGCTTGGTAGCCTTGACGCCAATCGGGGCGACTACCAGAACGGTTGGGATACCGACCAGTTTCCGGTGGATGTGTATGAACTGACAGAAGCCATGCTGGTGATTCTGGAAGCGGGAGGGATTAAGTCAGGCGGGGTTAACTTCGACGCTAAAACACGCCGTAATTCAACCGACCTGGAAGACATTTTTATCGCGCACATTGGTGGTATGGATACGTTCGCCCGGGCCGCCATTGCCGCCGAAGCTATCCTCGACAAATCGCAATACAAAAAACTGCGGGCCGAACGCTACGCCAGTTACGATTCGGGCGAGGGTGCCCGATTCGAAAAAGGCGAACTAACGCTCGAAGACCTGCGACAGTACGCCATGACGAATGGCGAGCCCAAGCAACTAAGCGGCAAGCAGGAATTGTATGAAATGATTGTTAATCAGTATATTTAGGTGAGAAGGCCTTACAGGCATCAGAACCTGTAAGGCCTTTTTCACAACGTACCATCAACCGTGTAGTATGAAAATTCTTTTACTGATTCTGGCCTGTCTTCCGGCTTTCGCCCAGCCATCCAGTAGCGACGAAGCCGCCGTGAAAGCTACCGTAAATAAGCTTTTTGAAGGCATGCAGAAAGCTGATTCTACTATACTGAAACCGCTATTTACACCAACAGCCCGTCTCCAGACAGTGGTTAACAAACAAGGAGAGATAGCGGTAAATGATGATGGAATCGGGAAGTTTATTAGTTCTATCGGTAAAGCAAAAGCCGGAACGCTGGATGAACGCCTGGCGAGCATGGAAGTAAAAATTGATGGAGAATTGGCAACCGCCTGGACACCGTATGTTTTTTATCGTCAGGACCAGAAAAGTCACTGCGGTGTCAATGCTTTTACGCTCGTAAAGATGAGTGGCAACTGGAAGATTCAAACGATTATTGACACCCGCCGGAAAGACAACTGCCCGGACTTGCCGAAGCCGTAAATCGTGTCGTTACCCCTGCCCGGTCCAGTTCGGCTTTCGTTTCTCCAGAAAAGCAGCCATACCCTCTTTCGCGTCAGGCGTTTGTTGAAGCCGCACAAATTGTTCGTATAAAAAGGCCTGCTGTTCATTGGATGGCAGGTTTTTTAGTTGTTGGTAAACCCGTAATCCTGCCTGGATGGCCGTGGGCGAGAATTGCTTTAACTCATTGATCAGTTGCGTAACCGCAACGTCCAATTCAGTTGTCGGCACCACGTTCGTCACTAAACCAATGCCCAGCGCATCCGAAGCCGTGAGTGTTTTGGCACGAAGACAAAGGTCGAGCGCCGTTCGGGCAGGCATGATGTCGAGCAGGATAGCCAGCACTTGAAACGGAAACAGGCCGCGTTTTACTTCCGGCAACGTAAACGTAGCGGATTCTGTCGCTATCACGTATGTACTCCCGCCTACCAACAAAAATCCTCCCGCATAGACAGGTCCCTGCACCCGAGTGATACACGGCTTGTGTAAACCAGCCATTAGTTCGCCCAGAAGAACAGGTCCGGATGGCTTGGGAATTGAGGCAACTGCGTTATCGCCCAGCGACAAACTTTTCAAATCCATACCCGCACAGAACGTATCGCCCGAAGCGGCCAGCACCACCATCCAAACATCAGCCGTATACTGCGCATACGCCATTGCAAACGCCAGTTCGTTTAGCATCGCAGGATGGAGCGCGTTCTTTTTTTCGGGACGGTTTAAGGTAACCGTCAAGACATGATCATCAAGCGATATAAGTAAGTAGCAAAACCCTTCAGTAGGTAAATGGGCGGCTTGTTCGGGTGCGTAAAACATAACAGAAACGGGTAGAAATACCGTAAAAAAAATCTTGAGCGAAAACTATATGACAATGTATCCCTTTTAAGTTAGCTGTATAAATCCAGCTTTCCTTTCCCTTACTCATCCATGAAAACGTTTCTACTCCTGTGCCAGATACTACTGACTATTCAGGCAGCTCGGGCTTCGCATTTATTGGGCGGGTACATGCAGGCAAAGCCTGTTGCGGGTTCGGCACAAACGTATCTGGTAACGGTGGCTCTTTATCTGGATGAAGTTCGTGGACAAGTAGCCTCTAGTCAAACCACGTCTCTATCGGTCTGTTTCGGCGATGGTACTATAGGTATTGCCAATCGGCAAAGTCAGGTATTAGTCTTGAGCAAAACGGTTAGCCTGAATATGTACCAGACAACACATACGTACTACGGCCCCGGTACGTATGTGTTAACTACGTCCCTTCCCGGCCGATCTTTAACTCAGAATATTACCGATGCAACCAACCAGCTTTTCACACTTGGCACGACCATTTTTACAAATACCACCTTACAAAATCAAACACCAACACCCGGTTTTCCAGAAGCGGGTTTCCATATTAATCTAAATCAGAAAGCAGTTCTTCCACTGAAAGCCACCGATGCTGAAGGTGATAGCCTGGTCTATGGTTTAACCAAACCGCTCACTAGTACATATAGTGATTTATGCGTCCGGCGGGCTATAACCACCTATAAATTCCCGAATGATGTAACCCAGCAGGGCACATTTAAACTTAATAACCGCACGGGCGATTTAGTTTGGGATGTTCCTACCAGAGAAGGCTTTTATAGCGTTGCGCTGACTGTTGACGAATATCGTAATGGCGTCCTGATCAGTCAGACATTGCAGGAAGTTCCCTTATTTGTCGAAGATCGGCCCGGTACGCCTGCTCCGGTTCCACCTTATGAACCGGCTATAGAAGGGGCTATTGGCATAGTTACTGGCATCACTACGTATGCGGATGCCGACGTCGCCTTTACGGCCTTTCCCAATCCCGTAAACGATCGCTTGCAGGTGGTTATTCAAACGAGTAATCCAACAACAGCCACCCTGCAATTGATCGACATAAGCGGGCGAAAACGATACGAACTAGTGATCAAAAAGCTTTCCCGGCAACATGAGCACGTTATTGATATGGATGGTCTAGCACCCGGCGTGTATCTGCTACGTGCCAACGTTGGTGAGCGCTCGTTGGTGCAGAAGATTGTGAAACAGTGAGTTACAGCAACTGTTTCCAGGTGCCTTTCATCCAGTTGTATTTGATTGTACTGGGTAGAGCCCGCCAGAAATACTTATTGACATCAACGGCGAACGACGGTTGCATGTAGCAGTTGATCGCGCAGCCTTCGCAGGCGGGTAACCGCCCTTCCAAGGCCACTAACTTCTGGACTTCGCTGGAGCGATAGAGTTCGTACAGATTATCATCGACGGCAAAGTCTTTGAGTCCTAGATGATAGCAGGGCAAAACGAGTTTATTTTCGGGAGAGATGACAATAGTTGTGCTGGCCGCCCGGCAAATGGGGTCTTCGATATGATTCCCGCCATCACGCCGAAGCTGAATAAAGGCATCGTTGAGGTACACGTTTTTCTGTTTTCCCCACCAGGACATCTGCAAAAGAGCGTCTTCAGAAAGGCGATCACCCGTGTCAACCGTGTTGTATTCAAATACGGGATTCAGGATCAGCACCAGGTCATTTGGCAGGCAAATCTCTTCATACATCTGCCTGATCTGGTGAACGTTGTGTTCAAATACCGTAAACAGGATATCTGGACGTTCGCCCAGTTGGCGGGCGATGGCGATGGACTCCATCACCTTGTCGAAGCACCGTACCCCCCGAGACTTGTCATGTTCTTCGGCTACTGGCGAATCCAGTGAAAAATGAAGCATGTCCACCAACCCTCTAAGCGATTCGGCTTGTTTGGGGTAAAGCAGGGCATTGGTCGTAACGGTCGTAATCAGCCCGAGTTGTTTGGCTTCCCGCAGAAGTTCAGGCAGTTGGCGGTGCAGAAGTGGTTCTCCGCCCGTGAAATCGACAACCCGAACGCCTAACTTTTTGAGATCCCGTAGATTCTGTCGAGCATTTTCGAGCGTAACATAAGGCGATGGGCGCTCCCAGATGTCGCAAAAGCTACAGCTCGCATTGCAGCGATACGTAACGTAGTAATTGCACAGAACCGGATGGGAGACAAGGCGCATCAGCTAGACATTTTCGAAATCTTCAATGGATAGGCCAGTGTCTTTCATGATTTGCTTTAACAAACCAATACCTAACTCTTTTTTACCGTGAATGGGTATAGTTGTTCGCAAGCCTTCGTCGTTGATATAGATCGCGTGACTACCACTTTGTCGAGAAAAAGAAAATCCTTTCTGTTCCAGAACTTTAATTAACTGCTTAGCATTCACCTTTGGGTGTTTATGACTTATGCAGCAATACTTAATCGCTCCGAAAAAACCTCTTCATAAATCGGCTCATGACGCGCCTGCCGATCTTCAACATGAAGCTGAATAACTTCCCGAAGGTAATTCAAAGCCTCTTCAGGGGTTTCTCCCTCAGCATAACAACCTTGCAAAGCAGGGCAAATAGCCAGATAATTGCCTTCTTCGTCCTGCTGTACAATAACCGTAAATTGGTAGTTTCTCATAACTGTTATAACAACATTCTAAACAGAGTCACCACTTTATCTTTCAGGTCTTTCCGGTCTACAATGAAATCCAGGAAACCGTGATCGAGCACAAATTCAGCGCTCTGGAAACCTTTGGGCAGGTCTTTACCAATGGTTTCCCGAATAACGCGCGGTCCGGCAAAACCAATCAAAGCTTCGGGCTCGGCAATATTAAAATCGCCAAGCATCGCGTAGGAAGCCGTAACACCACCCGTTGTCGGGTCGGTCAACAGCGAAACGTATGGCAGTTTAGCTTTGTCGAGCAGCGCCAGTTTAGCCGATGTTTTGGCCATTTGCATGAGCGAAAAACCAGCTTCCATCATACGCGCTCCGCCCGATTTGGAAATCATCAGAAATGGGGTCTTGTTTTGGATAGCGTGGTCGATGGCGCGGGCAATCTTCTCTCCTACCACGGAGCCCATTGAACCTCCAATGAAATTAAAATCCATTACTGCCATCGTAACGGTCAATCCATTCATTGGGCCGTAAGCCGTCCGAACGGCATCATTCAAGCCCGTTTTTGCAATGGTTGCCTTTACCCGGTCGGGGTAAGGTTTGGTATCAACGAAACCCAGCGGGTCACCCGACTTCATATTGGCGTCGAGTTCCGTAAACTCATTCTCATCAAAAAGGATGGAGAAGTAGGCCTCAGAGCCGATTTTTTCGTGGTAATTGCAATGAACACAGGTGTACGCATTAAGCTTGTGCTCGCGTGTATTCATTACTTTTTTGCAGTTCGGACATTGATACCACAACCCATCAGGAGCTTCCCGCTTCATTTCGGTTGGGGTCTGAATCCCCTTATCTTTTCGGACGAACCAAGACATTTTCAGTAAATAATTATCAGGAAAGTAGTTGTAAAGGTACAAAGAAAACAAGACCAACGAGCACACGTCATCTGCTTGTGGGGTTGCTCCCCAAGTAACAAATCCATCCTGTCACTACGTTCACTAAAAACCGGACAGTCGTTTTACAGGCCAGCCGGTTTTTTTATGCTCGATAAAGTTGTTGATTTGCGACTATGAAACACGTCTTAACTGCTTTGCTTTTGGGCATTACCTTGTCCGCCTTCGGTCAGGCTTCCGTAGCCTATTACCCATTCAACAGCAACAATCTTGTTACGGTCAGTACCAACGCCGACCGTCCGTTCTGGCTCGATGCCCGCCTGCAAACCAATACGTTATTCGGGTCGCTCAGCACGACGATCTGTCCGATGGTAAACGTAGCACGCCGGAATCAGGTCAATTATTACACCGGTCTGGGCGTCCGCTTTAACGCCCTGAACGGGATTGATGATCGGGATATACTGGAAGGCTACTCATTGCACGTAGGCGTTCGAATAAAACCGCTGCTGTTCATGCCAAATCTGCGGGTTGCGTTCGAAATTGCGCCTTACTCCCGAAAAGATTTTAAGACGGGCAACCTGCAGTCGTTTCTTGGGTTTGTCTATCAGTTCAGTAAGAAATAAAAATAAAGGGAAGAGCGGGAGGAAGGGGACGAAAGGAATAGAGGGAGCATGCCCCCTTTTCCCTTTCGTCCCCTTCCTCCCGCTCTTCCCTTTATTTTTATTTCTGGTTATACGTCATCGTGCCGTGTTCCAGTTTATTAGCGCGATCGAAAAGTGTCAACGCTTTTTGATACGTATCGTCGGTCTGGCTGATGACCCGGAAGAACTCGTTGTTTTGGCCAGCTTTGTTGCTTTTCTGGTAGACAGTCCGGGCCACCAATGCCTTTATCTGGTTACGGATGTAGTTTTTCGAGCGATTATATTCCCTCTCATTGAACTTGATTCCTTCAGATGTAGCATCTTTCACAAGTCGGTTCATCTGTTCATCACTTATCGTAACCGTGCGATTGAATTCATCGAACGGCATTTTCTCAAATTTCTTGAGGTTCTCGTTCGTGTACTCCATCGCAAATTCGCGAATGATGTTCTTGCCATAAAGTTGAACCAGGTAAGCCGTCTGCCAGGTGGAATCACGCGGGATAAAATAGTCTGGCGTAATGCCACCTCCTCCATACACGACACGGCCACCATCGGTTTTAAATTTCAGTTTGGGGTCGTTTTTAATAGAATCGGCAATATAGTATTCACCTCGTTTTGAGCGAATTTCGAGGTCTTTTTCATAGTCACCTTCCTGACCCGGTACGTATTTTTTCTGGATGCTCCGGCCACTGGGCGTGTAATAACGGGAGATCGTCAACCGCAATTCTGAACCGTCGGTGAGTTGAACGGGCATTTGAACCAATCCTTTGCCGAACGACCGACGGCCCGCAATCAGCGCACGGTCGTGGTCCTGCAGCGCGCCCGACACGATTTCTGAGGCCGATGCACTGCCCTCATCGACCAGCACAACCAAAGGCCCTTCTTCAAATTGTCCGTCAATGTGAGCGTATGTTTTCCGGTCGTAGCGATTATCTTTCCCGTCGGTATAAACCAGCAGTTTATTTCCCGAAATGAATTCGTCGGCAATGTTCGTTGCCCGATCCATGTAGCCACCGGGATTATTACGCAAATCCATCATCAGTTGCGTCATGCCTTTGGCCTTGAGCGATGATAGCGCCGTTTTAAATTCGTCGTAAGTCGTTTCTGAAAAACGGTTGATCTTGATGTATCCTGTTTTGGCGTCAATCATGTAAGCCGCATCGACCGAGTAGGTCGGAATCCGGTCACGCGTAATCGCAAAGTCTTTCGGCTGCTTATCGCCTTTGCGCAGGATAGTGAGTTTTACCTCAGTACCACGTTTGCCACGTAGTGCTTTAAAAACGGCACTATTTTCGATTTTCTTACCGGCCAGCGATACGTCGTCTACTTTAATAATCTTGTCGCCACTCTGGATCCCGGCCGCTTCCGACGGGCCACCCGCCAAGGGTGTTACTACGTAAATAGTGTCTTTGTAAATGTTAAACTCGACCCCAATTCCATCAAAACCACCTTCGAGCTGCGACCGGGCCGCCACGGCATCCTGCGGATTCATATAAGCTGTGTGCGGATCGAGTTTTTCAAGCATCTTCGTGATCGAATAATCCACCAGATCGTCGGTATTAACCGAATCAACGTAGTTATTTTCAATCAGTTGCAAAATCTCTCTATACTTGGTGTAGCTGCGCCCGATAGTATTTAGGCTCTTGGTACCACCAAAGAACGTAGCGCCAATAAGCATGCCACCTGCCAAGGTAATTCCTAGCAGCATGGGCAGTCGAACGATGGCTTTATTGTTCTGAATTTTATTTGGTTGGCCGTCACTAGGTTGACGGTCAGGGTTATTCGTAGTGTTATTTTCCACCTCCATTCGTTCGTCTCTTAACTTGTGTCCGTCTATACTCCCATAACGTTATGAAGATAGCGAAATGTTTTCCCAGAAAGTTTAATGAGCGTTAAAAAAATAGAAAAGTGTGAAAGATTGGTATTTTTACGAGCCCTCGCCTGCCAAAGGCACTAACAACCCATATTATGTTCGTTCATACCGTTTTTTTCTGGCTTAAACATCCCGAAAGTCAGGACGACCACCAAGCCCTTCGCGCTGGTCTTGAATCACTAAAAAGCATCACCGACATTTCAGTAGCTTATGTTGGTACGCCAGCCGAAACCCGCCGACCCGTCATTGATCATTCGTATGACTTTTCCCTGACGCTGGTTTTCGCCGACAAAGCGGCCCACGACGCTTATCAGATCCATCCGGGCCATCTGGCGTTCGTCGATACATGCGCCCATCTTTGGGAGCGTGTAAAAATCTATGATGCGGTAAGTTAGCAAAGGGCACGGGGCTCGGGGCATAGGGTCAAGAAATCGTTTACCTATGCCCCGAGCCCCATGCCCTTTGCTCTTTATACCATCACCTCAATTTTCATATCCATATTTCCCTTCACAGCTTTAGAATACGGACAAACGCTGTGAGCCGTTTCCGCTAGTTGCTGTAGCTGGTCGTGATCCATACCTGGCGCTTTGACCGTAATCTTCCCTGATAAAAACATATTGTTGCCATCTTTATTGAGCGAGATGCTGACCTCTACGGCATGTTGCGGAAGAATTACCTTCCGTCGTTCGGCAACGGCCATTAGTGCGCCATTATAGCATGAGCTATAGGCTGCGGCAAACAGCATTTCGGGGTTGGCAGCTCCGCCTTCGCCATGCATCTCAACGGGTCTTTTGATATCCAATTCTAGGATACCATCGAGCGATTTAACATCGCCTTCGCGCCCGCCGACATTACTGACGGTGGCTGTATACAGGGTTTCCATGCGTACTGATTTTGAGTTTTTGAGCATTCAGCCTTACTGCTGTGCTATGGATAAACTCCTGGTTAATTGAAAAGTTATACCCCTCTCCTTCCGTCCTTATAGGCATTGTGCCTGTTTAGCCTACTTGAGCCATATCGTTTTTTTTACTCCATGCGCCATGCCTTATGCCCTATTACTTACATTCCGCCATTTTGAACTACCTTTGTCTAAGGGGGTTACTTGGCCCAAAGCCGCAATAGAACGAGGCAGACCACGTTTTGGTAAATAAGTTCTTCTATACGCTGACCAGCATGGATACGTTATGTAAATTTTATCTCAACCGGCGCCTTATTGGGTGGATAGGTAGCCTCGGGCTGGTTCTTTGGTTTAGTGTTACGCCAGCATCAGCCCAACGTCGGCGCGCAAAAACAGGTGCAGATACGACTTTAGCTAAGGCGGCTTCGACCAGTACCGTTCGTATGGAAGAAGAAACGCAGTTTACAGAAGGCATGCGTTATCTGATGACCGATGAGCCCACAAAGGCCATCGCTCAGTTTACCAAGGTCCTGCAAAAAGACCCTAACAATGCCGCTGCTCAATATTCAACCGCCAATGCACTGCTAAAAACGGGCAAAACGGCCGAGGCTATTCCATATGCCACTAAAGCGCATTCGTTAGATAGCCAAAATAAGTTTTACACGCTGCTACTGGCCGAACTCTACGTTAAACAAAAGCGCTATAGCGAAGCGGAGCAGCTCTATGAAGGGCTTGTCAAAAAAGGTCCGGAGAATGCTGAATATGGTGTTGAGCTAGCCGCTATTTATTTGTTCAATGAAAAGCCCGACAAAGCGCTCGAAGCGTATAATAAAGTGGAGCGGGAACTGGGTTTGAATGAGGAAATTACCCGGCAGAAACAGCGCATTTATCTAAAGCAGAATAAAATTGACAAGGCTGTTGAAGAAGCTGAGAAATTAGTGGCATCTGAGCCAACAGATCCCGATTATTTACTGGAAGGAGCCGAACTGCTTATCGCCAACGACCGGGCCGACCAAGCCATTACGTGGATCGACCGGGCACTTAAACTAAGCGCTGATCTACCGCAAGCCCATGTTCTGCTGGCCGATATCTACCGCAAGAAAGGCGACATGGCCCGCGTTACGAAAGAACTGAATCAGGTACTGGCAAACCCGAATCTTGAAGCCGGACTCAAAGCACGGATTTTGTCGAGTTACGTAGACGTGACAGGTAAAAATCCGGGTGCACAACAGGATGCATTGGGTATGGCTCAGAATCTGGCTAAAAGCTCACCGAACGATCCAAAAACGCAGGTCATGCTCGCCGATTTGCTCATGCAGCAAGGCAAAAAGAAAGAAGCCCGGGATGCCTATGCCAAAGCGGCTCAGTTAGATGCGTCGATCTACGAGGTATGGGGAGCCTTGCTTCAACTGGATGGCGAATTAAATCAGGTCGATAGTTTGCTGGTACATTCTGAAAAAGCGCTTGAGGTCTTTCCAACACAAGGTCTGTTCTGGTATTCCAATGGATCAGCCAATTTGTTCAAGCGCAAATATCAGCAAGCCGTTGATGCATTGGAGGAAAGCAAAAAGCTGTTAATCTCCAGTACAAATACCGAGTTAAAAAAAGGCATTGACGCCCAGTTAGGTGACGCCTACAATGGTCTTGGCGATCACGCTAAATCAGATGAAGCTTATGAAGCCGTTCTGAAAGTTGATCCCCTGAACGACCACGTTCTCAACAATTACAGTTATTTCCTATCGCTACGTAAAGAAAACCTGCCGCGTGCGATACAACTGGGCCAGAAACTCGTCGAACGAAATCCAACCAATGCTACGTATCTGGACACCTATGCCTGGGTGCTCTATGTTTCGAAAGATTATGCCAAAGCAAAACAGTATCTGGAAAAAGCACTCGCCGATACAGCCAACCTTAGCG
The DNA here is from genome assembly GCF_054777855.1 of Spirosoma jeollabukense. Taxonomy (NCBI): domain Bacteria; kingdom Pseudomonadati; phylum Bacteroidota; class Cytophagia; order Cytophagales; family Cytophagaceae; genus Spirosoma; species Spirosoma jeollabukense. The sequence continues at coordinate 317,190 of NZ_BAAHAD010000004.1, read as the reverse complement.
GTACTATTATAGAACATTATGGCGACGTTCTGTACCAACTTGGCCAACCCGACAAAGCGATGGAACAGTGGAAGCAGGCAAAAATAAAAGGGGGCGCCAGCACTGATTTAGATAAAAAAATAGCCACTGGAAAGTTATAAAAACGGTTTTAGTCTGTAGATGACAGTTCCGGACTTTGGCTGACAGGAATGCTTACTTATCCTGACAGCCAAAGTCGAAACTTACGCTGAAAGCCGAAAACAATTCAAATGATTAAATACCACCTAGTTACACTATTATTGAGCGTATTGCTATGTTCAGAAGGTTGTCGGCGTCATCACATGTCGCACTCTGCAGGACCGGCTCCAACCTTACCCTCTCTTCCCGATTCCACGCTGGCCACGTTACCAGCGACCGGTAAGATCGATTCAACTACAACACCGACACACTCAACCAGGCCCGGCATTGAAGAAGCCCGCAGCAACGTTGCTGAAATTGATTTCAGGTACCTGACTGCCAAGTCAAAAATATCGTTTAAAAGCCGTGACCAGGATATTGATAATGCCAATGTCAACATTCGGGTCCGCAAAGACAGCCTTATCTGGATGTCGATTTCGAAATTAGGTATTGAGGCCGTTCGTGGACTAATTACAAAAGATTCAATCGTTATCATCGATAAAATTCACCGGGAATACTCCGTCTACGATTTCCCAACCTTGAGCAAGCAATTCAATTTCGACATGAATTTTGAGTTGTTACAAGCCCTGATTGTAGGCAATTTGCCACTTCCCAAACAGCCCGCGCAAAAGGTTAAAAATGAGCGCGATTACCTACTACTACGTCAGAGCGAGGGCAAAGTACTGGTCGAGAATTACATTGGGCAGCAGGACCGGAAACTGAAAAAGCTGATGGTAACCGAGCAGCCAACCAAAAATACCTTACGACTGGATTATGAGGATTTTACCTCGCTTAGTAATTTTCTGTTTCCATACACTAGTCTGGTAACGCTTGACTACAAGTCGAAGACTGATGGACAGTTTTATCAGACGCTGCTACGTATCAAGCACAGTAAGGTTGAAATGGTTGAAAAATCTCCAGGCTTTCCGTTCAATATCCCGGCTAATTACAAGCGTCGGCCGTAAGTAAATTAGTTGGTTTTCAAGAGCTTATGTACCCCAAATTTTCGTTTTCCTCGTTCGTTTATTGGTTAGTCATCTCGCTGGTGTGGCTTGTCATGATCAGGCCCATACAATCGGCTCAAGCGCAGGTAACACAACGCAATCGGCAGGCTTTGGAGATAGAAAAGAGACGAAATCTGGAGAAAATGAGCCAGATACGTACTATTCTGAAGCAAACCGCTTCAGAAAAGCAAGCGGGTTTAGGGCAATTGAAGGCCCTTGATCAACAGATCCAGACCCAATCCAAGCAAATCAATCTGCTTAACAAGGACCTCCAGCTTACCGAAACTGAAATCGCGGAACTAAAGCAAACCAGCACGGCGCTCACCCGAGATTTAAATAAACTTAGGGCTGAATATGGATCAATGATTTATGCGGCCGACAAACGACGCCAGCAGGTTAACCCGTTAGGCTTTTTGTTTGCCGCTGATAACTTCAACCAGCTGGTTGCCCGCTACCGGTATTTACGTCAATATTCCGATGCCCGCCAAAGTCAGGTGCGGCAAATGAACAATGTGAAAACGATGTTGCAGGATAAGCAGCAAGCCACTCAGCGTAAACGTCAGGACCAAAAATCAACAATAGGAGCGAAAATAAATGAGAGTAAAAATCTGGCAACTTTAAAAGAAGAAAAAAATCAGGTCGTAAGAAAACTAAGCCAGAAAGAAACCGAACTCGCAGCTGAGTTGGCCGAAAGCCGCCGATCGATTGCTCAACTGGAAGCCATGATCACGCGCATTGTTGCGCGTGAAGCCAAAGAACGAGCCGAACGCGCTGAGCGGGCCGAACGGGAAGCCAAAGAACGAGCGGCTGAACGGGAACGGGTTGCCCGACGTGAAGCAGAACGCAAAGCCGCTGAACGTAAACGGGCTGAAGAGGCAATCGCGGCTGCTGAAAAAGTTGGTGAGAAACCCGCCCCGGCCGACGTAGCCAAGGTTGAAAAACCGGAAGAACCGGAAGTCGAGGCTGCGCCTAAAAAACTGGACGAGCGACGTAATAATAACCTCAACGATGAGGAAACGGCCCTGGCTTCATCGTTTACAGCATCACGCGCTCATTTGCCCTGGCCCGTCACAAAAGGCTTTATTTCTGACCATTTCGGTCGTAGGCCCCATGCTGTACTGAGAGGCATTTATGTTGATAATCAAGGTATTGACATTCAAACAAATGCAGGCGAAAGCGTTCGTGCCGTTTATGATGGTATCGTACAGGATGTAACGAATATACCGGGTATGAACAGCGTAGTGGCCATTCAGCATGGCACTTATTTCACCGTATATGCTAAACTACGTACTGTAGCCGTACGCGCTGGCCAGCGCGTGAAAGCCCGCGAGGCCATTGGTACCGTAGCAACCGATAAAACGGGCGTCTCTGAAATGCAGTTTCAAATCTGGAAAGAATTTACCAAACTGAATCCGGAATCCTGGCTAGCCCCCCGGTAGTACAGTTTTCAGTGAGCCGTTGTCAGTAAACCGTTGGCTACTATCGAAAAACTGTACCTTTGCGCTGGTCAATTGCCTGGCAAACTGACCAGTGACCACTGGTAATTGTTTACTGATAACTGAAAAAATGTCTGTTCATAATCCCGATATCAAGCGCGTTACGACGCATACCATTCAGGAGCTAAAAAACAAAGGCGAGAAAATTTCTGCGCTGACGGCCTACGATTATTCAATGGCCCGGGTGGTCGATGCCGCTGGTGTCGAACTAATTCTGGTCGGCGATTCAGCCTCCAACGTAATGGCAGGGCATGAAACAACGCTGCCCATTACGCTCGACCAGATGATCTACCACGCGAGCTCGGTGGTTCGGGGTGTTAGGCGTGCGTTAGTGGTTGTCGATTTACCCTTTGGCTCCTATCAGGGTAATTCATCGGAGGCATTGCGGTCAGCCATTCGGATCATGAAAGAATCGGGGGCACACGCCGTAAAAATGGAAGGTGGGCTGGAAATTAAAGATTCTATCGTTCGCATTTTAAGCGCAGGCGTACCCGTAATGGGCCATCTCGGCCTAACTCCCCAGTCTATTTATAAGTTCGGTACGTATGCGGTGCGGGCTAAAGAGGACGCAGAAGCCCAGAAATTGATGGACGACGCCCATTTGCTGGAAGACATTGGTTGTTTTGGCGTAGTGCTTGAAAAAATTCCAGCCGCACTCACTAAAAAAGTTTCGGAGAGCCTCACGATTCCAACGATTGGTATTGGAGCCGGTCCTGACGCCGACGGGCAAATCCTGGTTTTTCATGATCTGCTCGGTATCAACAACGAATTCAAACCCCGCTTCCTGCGTCGGTATGCGGAATTACACAAGGTTATGACAGAGGCTATAGCGCACTATGTAGACGATGTGAAAACCAACGATTTCCCGAACGAGAAAGAAGCGTATTGAGTTATCTAAGGCAGGTGGAAACCCGCTTTTTTATTTCACTACGCGTTTCCACCCACATTATTTATGAAAAAGAAACCATATCAGGTCGTTTATGAAGACAACCACTTGCTGATTGTCAACAAAGAACCAGGTATTCTGGTGCAAGGCGACCGTACGGGCGATACTACGTTGCTGGATGTACTAAAAGACTATGTCAAGGAAAAATATAATAAACCGGGCGAAGTATTTCTAGGATTAGTCCACAGGCTCGACCGGCCGGTAAGTGGTCTGGTCGTATTTGCCCGTACGTCGAAAGCACTGGAGCGGATGAACGAAATTTTCCGCAAACGACAGGTCCAGAAAACCTACTGGGCTGTTGTTCGGCAAAAACCACCCCAGGATGCGGACAAATTAGTGAACTGGCTCATCAAGGATGAGCAGAAAAACCAGGTCACCGTTTATGATTATGAGGTTCCTGGTTCTCAGAGAGCAGAATTATCGTATCGAGTGTTAGGCAGAATTAACGAGCATTATTTGCTGGAAGTGAATCCGATAACGGGTCGGCCTCATCAGATTCGGGCGCAATTAGCGCACATGGGTTGTCCCATCCGGGGTGATGTCAAGTATGGTTACGACCGGGCGGTAGCCGATAAGAAAATTTACCTGCACGCTCGGCGACTGTATTTCATCCATCCGGTAAAACAAGCTGGCGCGCCGGATCGACCCATTATCTGCAAAGCAGGTTTGCCTAACGATCCCTTCTGGGAAGAATTCCTCGATTTGGATGACGAGAATTATAAAGACAAAAACATGGATTTCATTTTCGAGTAATCAAGCAGTTGTTCTGCTTACTTCTCTACCTTGTTGAGAAGCCACCGGAAAGATAAGGGCCGCACATTCTGTTCCCCAGAAAATGCGGCCCTTACTATATTTATACCAATCTGTACGTCAGCGCTCGGTAAATGTCGTTGTTTGTTCCGAAGGCATTACATCCGAAATTATTTGTTCCATCACACGCTCAACCATCTGAACAATCCCGCGCAAGGCACCGAAGATTATACATAAGGGTAAAATAATGGGAAGAAAAAACGCCCATTGGAAAATCATGTATATGCGGAAATTTCTCATAGGTTTAACAGAATTTTCACGGTTAAGTTTACGGCTATCTAATTTAAGAAACTTTTCAACACTAACTCAGAACGACATTCTATTCATATTCAAAATTAACCTTGACTAAATACAAAAACAAGTCAATCCTAAAAAAGTTTGTTAAAAATTTAGCTAACTTTTTTAATCAAAACAAAACCTGTTGTTACTAATCTAGCCCAATTACTTGCTTTATTCAATGTAGCTGTCCTGAAAATATAGCATTCTTGGCCATATCTTCAATTATTTTTGTCAATTTTTTTCAATCAATTTTTCACAACATTTGCGCGACTCTCCGTCTTAATGAAAAAAGGCGTAGAAGATATAAATCTCGGATCAGAGACTTATATCTTCTACGCCTTGCACCCTTTATATGTCCCCGCTATTTTAGTGTTGCCACGGCATCTTTAATACGCTGTACAGCCTCGATAAGTGATTCATCCGAAGCAGCCGTCGAAATACGCAGGCAATCCGGCGCACCAAAACCCGAGCCGGCAACCGTTGCTACGTAAGCGGTAGTAAGCAACCATCCGGCGAAGTCATCCGAATTTACGATTGTTGTCGTACCATCCGATTTGCCATAGTAATAGCTAATATCAGGGAAGGCATAGAACGCACCCTCTGGTATGTTCGTGCGGAAGTGCGGTACCTCTTTTAGCAATTTTACAACTAAATCGCGCCGACGATGATACGCTTTGGCCATTTCCATGGATGGCTCCATTGGACCATTCAGCGCAGCAACCGTAGCTTTCTGGGCAATCGAGTTTGTACCAGACGTCACTTGTCCCTGTAGTTTCTCAACGCCCTCAGCAATCCATTTAGCTGCACCGATATAGCCAATACGCCAGCCCGTCATGGCATAGCCTTTGGCAACACCATTCACCGTAATAACGCGCTCGGCGATTTCGGGAATTGAGCCCATGCTAAAGTGGCCTTCGGGCGTAAAATTTATATACTCGTAGATTTCGTCGGCCAGCACAAAAACGTTTTCATGGCGAGCCACTACGTCGGCAATAGCCCGAAGTTCAGCTTCGGAATAAATTGAGCCAGTTGGATTATTGGGCGATGCATACATGACGATCTTGGTCCGATCCGTAATAGCCGCTTCGAATTGTTCGGGCGTCACTTTGAAATTATTTTCAAAGCTACCGTCAACGACTACGGCCTTCCCTTCCGCCAGCTTCACCATTTCAGAATAGCTAACCCAATAGGGCGAGAAAATAATTACTTCGTCGCCGGGGTTGATCAGCACCTGAATAACATTGGCCAGCGAGTGCTTAGCGCCCGTTGACACGACGATATTTTCGGGTTTCCAATCAATATTATTGTCGCGCTTAAACTTATCAGCAATGGCTTTGCGGAGGTCGGGATAACCAGCAACGGGCGAATAGCCATGAAAACCATCATCAATGGCTTTTTTGGCGGCTTCGCAGATGTGTGCAGGTGTTTTAAAATCCGGTTCCCCAACGCTCAGGCTAATTACTTTGTGGCCCTGCGCGGCCAATTCACGGGCCTTCTTGGTCATCGCCAGCGTGGACGATTCTTCCAGCGCGTTAATGCGGTCGGCTAACAAACTCACGGTGTCAAGCGTGGCAGACATAATTGGTAATGTTTTGAGAAAATGATAACAAACTGACCGCAAAGGTACTAGGTTTTCAGTCGAAGGGCGATATTGATTTGAAATTAAAAATTTTCACGTTTCCTTCATCCTCACACTCCGCCAATAACTTAATAGTCGTTTTCAATAGAACAGGATGTACAAAATCGGGGGCAATCTCAGCCAGTGGTACGAGTGTAAACCGTCGCTGATGTAAGTACGGATGCGGAATGGTCAACGTAGGCGTTTGTAGAACAAGTTGGTCGTAATATAGAATATCAATATCAATTACTCGTGCACCCCACTTTTCTAACCTGACACGGCCGAGTTCCTGTTCGATGATCTGCGTTTGCCCAAGTAATACATACGGCTCCAGCGTAGTTTCTACCGCCACCACCTGATTTAAATAGCTCGGCTGGTCTGCTACACCCCAGGGTGCCGTCTCGTACAAACCCGATTGCCGAACCACCGCACCAACGCGTTCGGTAATCAATTCGACAGCCCGACGCAACGTCTGGACACGGTCGCCGAGGTTGGCACCAAGTAAAAGAAAAACCATATATGGTGTATAATCTAGGATGTACGATTGACGCATGGCTTATCCATACATCTTAGATCATACACCATACATTGTTCAGTAGTCCTTAATTGGCTTAATATCGTAGTACACCTTGATTTCTTCCTCACTCGGTGTTTTGGCGGGCCGCACGATTCGGAAACCAACGAACGATGCCGACGTCAACCACCAGTCTGATTTGGGACTTTGCGGATCGAGTACTTTCCAGGCCGGTGCCGAAGGTGTCCGGGCCGCTGAACGTAGTACCTCCGGACCGTCATCCCAGGAACCGCCCCGTACGGAGTTTGGATAAAGAGTGGTCGTTGGTGCATAAGGCTCCTTTACTTTTCCGCTGGCGACCTGTTTATAATAATCGGCAACGTATTGATCCTTCGTCCATTCCATGACATTGCCATGCATATCGTACAAGCCAAAAGAGTTAGGCTTTTTGGTACCAACTTTCTTATAGGCACCACCGCTATTGCCCGTAAAGACAGCATATTCGCCCAGTTTTTTCACGTCGCTTCCAAATGAATAAGGCGTAATTGTGTTGGCACGGCAGGCGTATTCCCACTCGGCTTCCGTTGGCAGACGATAGAAAATGCCCGTTTTGGCGTAAAGCCAGGCACAGAACTTGATCGCAGCGTATTGAGTCATGTTGATGGCTGGATACCCTTCCCGCCCCATTCCAAAAGACATATCCACATAGGGTGGACTAGGCCGTGTTGTAGCGTCTGTTTTCGTTAGATTCGCATCGGCCTCCGTGTACTTTGCCGCCATTTCCTTCTCCATGTTCGTGAAGGCAAACAGGTCATAGAGATCCCAGGTAATCTCATATTTCCCCATGTAAAATGGCTCAATCGATACGCTATGTTGTGGGCCTTCATCAGCCTGTCGGCCTTTTTCTGTTGCGGGGCTACCCATCATATACTTGCCACCAGGAATAGCGACCATGGCATATGTCTGATTGCTACCCGGAACAACCTGCGTGTAGGATTTAAAATCGGTAGTGGTTTGGGCATACGTACTAACAAGCGTTCCGGTTGCTAGCACAATGACGTTAAGGAGATGTTTAGGAGACATTTTGGGTTACAGGGGCAAAACAGACAACATTGAGAGGTAAAAGTACGAACGATTTTCTTTGTTGTACCTTTGTACTTTCAAACCTGTGCGGTTTAGAAAACCTTATAGGTTTATCAGCTATATGAATTATTTATCAGCCGAAAATTTAACGAAGTCCTACGGTGACCGTACCCTCTTCCAGAATCTTACCTTTGGAATAAGCCGGGGTGATAAAATCGCGATTGTTGGCGCCAATGGCTCCGGCAAAACTACCTTGCTCTCAATTCTGGCTGGCGCTATGCCGCCCGACGCCGGTCTTGTCAGTCAGCGCAAAGACATTACGGTGGGTTACCTCGACCAGCAGCCTGATCTCAACGATGCCTTGACCGTAATGGAAGTCGTGCTGGCGGGTGAAAGTCCGCAACTCGATGCCGTCCGAGCCTACGAACATGCTATTCTCCACGACGACCATGCTGCCCTTGAACGGGCCATGTCTGACATGGAAAAACACGAAGCCTGGGATTACGAATCTCAGATGCGACAAATTCTGGGTGAACTGGGCATTCAGGATGTTGAGCAGCGTGTTGGATCGCTATCTGGTGGGCAACGCAAACGGGTAGCTTTGGCGCGGGTACTTATTCAAAACCCCGATCTGTTGATTCTGGATGAGCCGACGAACCACCTCGACCTGGAAGCGATCGAATACCTCGAAAGTTTTCTGACGACGAACAACGGTACGTTGCTGATGGTTTCCCACGATCGTTACTTCCTGGATCGGGTCTGCAACCAGATTGCCGAAATGGATAATGGTCAGTTGTATACCTACAAGGGCAACTACGCGTATTTTCTGGAGAAAAAAGAGGAGCGCGAAGCGGCAGCTGCCTCCGAACTAGCCAAGGATCGTAATACGTTCCGGCGCGAGCTGGAGTGGATGCGTCGCCAGCCGAAAGCGCGTGGCACAAAGGCCCAGTATCGAATTGATGCGTTTGACGAACTGAAGGAGAAAACCAGCGGTAAACGCAGCGACACAGATCTAGATCTGAACCTGCGCATGGCCCGACTCGGCAGCAAGATTCTGGAAGTCGAAAATCTGAGTAAACGCTTCGGCGATAAGGTGTTGCTTGACCATTTTACCTATACATTCAAGCGGCCGGACCGCGTCGGATTGATCGGCAAAAACGGCATGGGTAAAACCACGCTGATGAACATGCTGACGGGTCAGCTACGTCCTGATTCAGGAAAAATTACGACGGGAGGTACCGTGAAGTTCGGTTACTACACCCAAACGGAACTGGATTTACCCGAAAATCAGCGGGTGATCGACGTTGTGCAGGACGTAGCGGAAGTGATGAAACTGGCCAATGGCGATACCATCACGGCAACCCAGTTGTTGAGTCGTTTTCTGTTCGACCGGGCTAAACAGTATGATTTCGTTGCTAAACTGAGCGGGGGCGAAAAACGGCGATTGCAACTCTTGCTGGTTTTGGTGCAAAACCCGAACTTCCTGATTCTGGATGAGCCGACCAACGATCTGGACATCATGACGCTGAACGTATTGGAAGATTTCCTGCTCAATTTTCCGGGCTGCGTTCTGATCGTCACCCACGATCGTTACTTCATGGACCGACTCGTTGAGCACGTTTTTGTGATGGAAGGCGAAGGGAAAGTTCGGGATTTCCCCGGCAACTACACCGACTATCGGGACTGGCGGGATTCTCAACCGAAAAAAACGGCACAAACTGATAAATTAGCCGCAACGACGAGCAAGAACCAAACACCTGCGCCGGTAGTTTCTTCGGCACCAACCAACGGAAGTGCAAACGGCACGAAGCGAAAACTGTCGTTCAAGGAAATTAAGGAATACGAAACGCTTGAAAAGGAAATTGAGTCGTTGGAGCAGCACAAAAGCAACGTAGTGAGCCTGCTCAATACCGGCGGTTCTCATGAGCAGTTAATGGCCTGGGCGCGGGAAATTGAGCAAATTGATCAAACCGTCGCCGAAAAATCAGAACGCTGGCTTGAGTTGGCGGAACATGTGTAAAGAGTGAATGAAGGAAAGAGTGAAAGAGCGATTTGCCACTAATTCTTTTTCACTCTTTCGCTCATTCATTCTTTCGCTCTTTATTTATGGATCAGATTATCAACTTTTTTCACTACCTGCTTAATTCGGAAGAAATCATCCGAACGGGTGGTCTGGTGTTGATTACACTCATTGTCTTTGTGGAGAACGGCTTCTTTTTTGGCTTTTTTCTGCCAGGCGATTATCTGTTATTTTTATCCGGCGTTTTCGCCGGTATAAAATTGTTAAACGTACCGTTATGGCTTTTACTAACCTGCATTTTTGGGGCAGCGGTTATAGGCTCGTTGATTGGTTACCTGACAGGGTATTATTTTGGCGGGCGTATCAAAAACCGGCCTGACTCGCTCTTTTTCAAGCAGAAGTATATCGACAACACGAGAGAAGCTTTTATTAAATACGGTAATAGCGCCTTGATCATTTCCCGATTCCTGCCCATCGTTCGCACGTTTGCTCCGCTTCTGGCTGGCCTGATTCACATGCCATTCCAGTTTTTCATGAGCTATAATATCATCGGTGGAGCCGTTTGGGTTATCACCCTGGTAGGCGGAGGGTATTTTTTCGGCGAACGGTTTCCCTGGATCGTTGACTACGTTCAATACGTCATCCTGTTCTTCCTGGCCATCACTACGTTCACCGTGATTAAAGGGTATCTGAACGCCCGCAACGACAAAAAAAAAGCGGAGAACGTTAGCGAGTAGCTCAGTTTTTTTCGACCCAGATCGTCTTCACGTTCACAAACTCCTTAATACCAATTTCTGATAATTCCCGACCGAAGCCCGAGGTTTTGATACCACCGAATGGCACTCGCGCGTCCGAACGCATCAATCCGTTTACGAACACTGACCCGGCCTGAATCTGCCGCGCCAATCGATCAGCTTTGTCTAAGTCCTGCGTCCAGAGGGCTGAGCCGAGACCAAAATCCGATTGGTTGGCCAGCCGGATCGCATCTGCTTCATCTTTAGCATCGATCAGCACCGCCAACGGGCCAAACGTTTCCTCATCGAAAGCCGCCATCCCGGGTTTAACTTTATCCAACAGCATTGGTGCTACGTTGCAACCTGATCGCTTACTGTCACCAGTCAGTAGTTTGGCACCCTTCGCCAACGTATCCCGACATTGCCGCTCAATAGAATCGGCAAGATCGAGTCGGGCCATTGGCCCCATCGTTGTAGCATCGTTCATTGGGTCACCCTGTTTAATCTGGCTTATCTGATCCAAAAGCCGTTCCGTAAACTGCTTTTTGACTGATTTCTCAACAATAAACCGTTTGGCCGCAATACAGCTCTGGCCTGCGTTCTGCATCCGCGACTTAACGGCCACTTCAGCAGCTTTGTCTAAATCAGCATCAGCTAACACAATCAACGCGTCAGAACCGCCTAGCTCCAGCACCGATTTCTTAATTTCCCGACCGGCAATACTGGCCACCGACGATCCTGCCCGTCCGCTCCCCGTAAGCGTAACAGCCTTAACGCGCCGGTCTCTAAGCAACGTTTCTACAACTGGAACATCGACCAGAAGCGATTGAAAAACGCCTTCGGGTAAACCGCACGCCCGAAACAGTTCCTCAATAACGAGTGAACAGCCCGACACGTTAGGAGCATGCTTGAGCAACCCAACATTACCTGCAATCAGGCCGGGAATGGCAAAGCGCATGACTTGCCAGAACGGATAGTTCCAGGGCATAATGGCCAGCACTGCGCCTAAGGGTTGATACGTAATGAAACTTGACTGAGCTTCTGTTTTCACAAACTCGTCGGCCAAAAATGCTTCAGCGTGATCGGCGTAAAACGTACAGGCAGCGGCACATTTCTCCACTTCGGCAATGGCTTCTCTAAGCGTTTTGCCCATTTCAGCGGTCATCAGCTCACCGTAGCGTTGTTTGTTGGCATTCAGATAATTGCCAACCTGACGCAGATAATCAGTACGTTCCCGCAATGACAAAGCCGACCAGTCGGCAAAGGCCCAGTCGGCTTGTTTAAGTTTCCGCTCGATGGCGTTGCCAGTATCGAGACGGTAGGCTTTCAGCTTCCGCTGATTGTATGGATTGATGGAGGTAAACATGGGATGTATGAAGTAGGATGTAGGATATATGATCTAGTCGATTGGCGAAAGCAATATATCATACATCTTACTTCTTACATCCCTTTATTGTTCTTCACTTTCCAACTTATTAGCCAGTGTAACCATCGTATCAAGAACATATTCCATTCGTTCATGACCGATAATAGCGTCAAATTTGTCGCGAGCTTCCTGCATACAGCCTTTGAGCGTAACGAATAACTCCTTGCCGCGGTCATTCAGGAAAATGATATTGGACCGGGAATCCGACGGATTTTTCTGCGTATATATATAGCCTTGATCCTCCAGCAAGCCAACGATTTTGCTCATCATCTGCTTGGTTACACAAGCCCGCTTCGCCAGTTCATTATTCGTAGTACCACCTTCTTCAATGTTCGATAGGAACATCAGGTAGCTCATTTTGAAATCTTTATATCCCAACGCATGAAGACGCGGCTCAATGAAATTACTCGTGTACCGTTTAAGTCGCCAGAACAGGCGACCAATCGACCGCTCCCGGATGGCCCGATACTGGTCAAAATCAAAGGAATTTTTATCTGTTTCCACGAACGTAAAAGCCAAAAAGAATATAACGAACTATTTCTCATTAAAATACTTTACAAATATAGTCAACTTGCTTGACTTCATAGTCAACTTGGTTTACTTTTGTGAATCAGTAGTTAAGCAACCGGAGTTCGGGCGATTGGCTACAGAGTTGGTTCTGAATTATCAAAGAGTATCTGCCTAAAACTTCACTGACAATGGCGACTTTAACGGAAGAAATGACTACCACAGACGAGAAAAGCGGACTTAGTACGTATTTACCCCGCATTATTATTGGCCTTGTACTTATCGTAGGAGGCTATTTTGGCTATCAGGCATTTCGCCACAGCCAGCAATATGAAACGACTGACAATGCCCAGATTGAAGGCAACTCGGCGCCCGTACTGGCTCGTGTAGCTGGTTATGTGAAATCAGTTAATGTAGACGATTACGCGCTTGTCAAAAAAGGGCAGTCGCTCGTAACAATCGACCCCGAAGAATACGACGTAGCACTGGCTCAAGCCGAAGCCGACTATCAGCAATCGCTGGCTGATCTCGCAACGGCCCGGGCCGATCTGCAAAATGCGCAGGCTACTGCCCGCAACGTATCACAAAACGCACGCGTTGCCCAGTCGAATGCCGCAGTACAGGCGATCCGGCGCAACAAAGCCCAGCAGGATCTACAGCGTGACCAAAACCTCTACAAAGAACAGTCGCTGACGAAAAAGCAACTGGAAGACACGCAAAATAATGTGGACATTCAGGCGGGTCAGTACAATGCAAATGTGGAGCAAATCAACCTGGCTAAAACCTCAGAGAGTGTAGCCCAGGCCGGTATTGCCAAAGCGCTGGCTAATATTCAGAAGATTCAGGCCGTGCTAAAAGTGAAACAGGCGGCTATCGACAATGCGAAATTAAGAGTAGGATACGCCCGACTGGAAGCCCCTATTACGGGTAAAATCGGGCGTAAGAACGTAGTGGCTGGCCAATACGTGCAACCGGGTCAAAATCTGTTTACGATCGTAGCCGATTCAACATTCTGGGTTGTCGCCAACTTTAAAGAAACGCAACTTGAGAAAATGCAACTCGGTCAGCCCGTTGACATTAAGCTCGACGCTTACCCTGACCTTGACATCAAAGGCCGCGTAGCTTCGCTGTCCGATGCCACTGGTGCGCGGTTCGCCTTGCTTCCTGCCGACAACGCATCGGGCAACTTCGTAAAAATCACCCAGCGGGTTCCCGTCAAGATTGAGATCCTGAATCCGGAGAAATACAAAAATCAATTGCGGGCTGGTCTGAGCGTAGATGCTGAGGTACGGGTAGCAAACTAGAGCTTAGCTTATATGGCAACTCAAACATTAGCCTTGCCCGCGCAACCGGCTATGCCAACGGGCTTTAGAAAGTGGATTGTGGTCGTCACAGCCATTTCAGCGGCTATTATTGAACTGATTGATACGTCTATTGTGAACGTCGGCCTGACCGACATTGCCGGAAATCTCGGTGTTACGATTGAAGACGTGTCATGGGTGGTAACGGCTTACGCCATTGCCAACGTTATTGTGATTCCCATGACTGGCTTTTTGCAGCGGTATTTTGGGCGCAAAAATTATTATATCGGGTCGATTATCCTGTTTACGGTAGCGTCCTATGGGTGTGGTTTCGCCGATAGTCTATGGACGCTAGTGGCCTTTCGCTTCTTGCAGGGTGTTGGCGGAGGTGCCTTGCTCTCAACCTCACAAGGGCTGATGTTCGACGCATTTCCGCCCTCTCAACGTCCCGTTGCTTCAGCCTTATTTGGTATGGGTATCGTGTTAGGACCAACACTTGGCCCAACGCTTGGTGGTTATATTATTGATAATTACCATTGGAGCTGGATGTTTTACATCAACGTACCGATTGGTATTGCAGCGGCTTTTTTAAGCTCAGCTTACATCGACAAGAAACCTGATGAGATCAATATCAACCGGAAGGCGATCCATATTGACCAGTTAGGTATTTTGCTGCTGGCCGTTGGTATTGGCAGTTTACAGTACGTGCTGGAGCGGGGTGAAGCCGATGACTGGTTCGATGACAATGTGATTAAGTGGCTAACGGTGATCACTGCTATATCGCTTCCCTTGTTCGTCTGGTGGGAATTGCGGGGCACAAAAGATCCAGTAGTAGACCTTCGTGCGCTGAAGAATCGAAACCTCACGGTCGGGTCACTGCTGATGGTCATTGTGGGATACGGCCTGTTCACGTCGGTCTTATTGTATCCCTTGTTTGCCCAGCGAATTGTTGGCTTAACCGCCACGCAGACCGGACAGTTACTGATTCCCGGTGGCCTGGTTACGTTGCCGATGTTTGCACTGGTCGGCCGGTTGCTGGCGAAAGGTATGTCGCCAAGAGTGGCTGTTATCATCGGCTACGTTGCCTTTGCTACATTCTGTTTCGTCATGTCCACGTATAACATGGACACGCCGAACAAACTGTTCATTTACGCCCTGATTGTCAGGGGAATTGGTCTGGCTTTCGTGAACGTACCCCTTATTAATCAGTCCGTTTCGACACTCGAACCGCGCCAATTGCCTACCGGCATTGCTATCGTAAACATGATGCGGCAGGTAGGTGGTGCCTTCGGGGTAGCGATTACGAACACCTACGTAACGCAGCGTACGGCTGTCCACCGGGGCGATCTGGTGTCGAACCTGCAACCGGGTGATATGCTCACAACCGAGCGGCTCAATGCGATGACACAGGCACTGGCGGCCAAGGGCATTAATGCCTTCGATGCCGTAACAGGCGCTTATAAAAATATGGACTTGGTAATTTCGCGGCAGGCCCTGATGCTCTCTTATCTGGACACCTTCAAGTTGGCGGGCTTGTTTTTCGTTGTCTCGTTTCCGCTCTTGTTCTTGCTTAAAAACAAAAAAATGGATGCCGCAGCAGCAAAAGCCGTTGCCGACGCAGCTCACTGATATAGGTTTACAGTTTTCGGATTTCGGTTTGCTAACGCATCCATGTTTTGCGTCAGCCTACCCGAGACCTATAAACCATAAACCGTAAACTTCTCTAATTATGAAACTGAAACTTCTTACGATATCCATGCTGCTTGCGGTTGGGGCGCTTCAGGCGCAAAACCAACCCGCGCAACTGCCCGACGACCTACGGGCGCTGGTTCAGCAGGCGAATACAAACTATCCGGTTCTGAAACAGCAGCAACAGCAAATTCAAGCCGGTGAAGTCCGGGTAGATATTGCCCGGACGGCCATGCGCCCGAACGTATCAGGAAACGCATCCTACCAGTACCTGAACCCAGTAGCGAAGGCTACCCTCCCAATCGATGGTGTGGATCGGACGCTTCAGTTCGCGCCTAATCATAACCTGAATGCCTATTTTGGCGTTGGCCAAACCATTTACGACTGGGGCCGGACGAACGCAGCGGTGAAACAAGCTGGCGATAACGTACAGGTGCTACGCCGGAATCTGGAGATCACCCAACAATCACTAGCGTATCAAGTGGCTGCGGCTTACTATGGTGTTGGCTTCCTGCAAAAGAGCTTATCGGTTCAGGATTCGGTAATTCGGACTGCCGGGGCTAACGTACGCTTATTAGTTACACGCCTGCAAAACGGCGATGCACTCCAGTATGACGTTCTTTCACAACAGGTGCGGGTAAAGATAGCCCAGAACCGAAAAATAGAGATTCAGAATCAGTTAGAACGACAATTGGCGACACTCACCTATCTGACAGGCAATCCAAATCCTGATATCAGCAAAGCGCTTGATCAATTCAACCTGGAAGCAATGAGTGGCCGCGTGGTTACGCAACCCTTTAATCTGGCTAACGATACTCAGTCCTTATTGGGCAATAAAGATGTACAACTGGCGCAGGATCGCGTTCGTCAGGCTGAAACTGATATTTTGGTCAGCAATTTATCGGGTCGCCCGAATTTGAGTTTCACCGGTTCAGCGGGTTTCCGCAATGGCTATTTACCCGATATCAATACGCCCAAATTTAACGTTGCGGCCGGGGTTGTATTAGCTGTACCTATTTATGCAGGTAAGCGGTATCAGTTGCAGAATCAGAATGCTCAGTTAACGCTGAATGCTAACCGGTACGCGGTTGAGAATGCCAATGCGCAGGTTCGACAGAGCATCGCCCAGCTCAACGCCGATATACGTAGCAACCAGACGCGGCTGGCGAACCTCGAAACACAGGTAGAACAGGCACAAAAAGCGTTGCAGATTGCCAACGCCCGGCTGCGAAATGGGGTCATTACCAATGTTGAGTTGCAAAGCGCCGAAACAGGCGTAGAAGAAGCTGAATTAGGGCGTCTAAATTTTCAATATCAGCTAATGCTTAATCAGTTAGAATTAAAGCGGTTGCTTGGCGAATCATTGCTTTGATATTAAAGTGTGTTAAAAATTGTGTGATCCACATACTAAATCGTACCGGAACAGGCTTCTATAAGAGTGTTGCAGGTTGAACTAAACAAACGAGCCCGTATGAAAAATCAAGTTATTGAGATCCTGAAGCAATTTGGTATATCGGAATCAGCCATCACCGACCAGACGCATTTCACGCGCGATCTGGGCCTCGACAGCCTCGACACGGTTGATTTGATTATGCAGCTCGAAAAAGAATTCGGAATTCGTATTCCCGACGAAGATTATAGCAAACTCACCACGATGCAGGGCGTATTAACGTATCTGGAAGCTGAGCAAGCCATTGCCTGAGTTATAATTTGAAATTTCCCCTAAACACAAACGGAAGCTCGATGAGCTTCCGTTTGTGTTTAGGGCCTGGATGGGCTTCATACCTTACTTGTAAAAGGGTTACCTGCGTTTTAAGACGAGCTACGCTTCAACGTACTATATACCCCTTAGGTACATCGGCCATGGCGTCAGACCAGTTTGACCTGATTCGGCTATCTAACGTACGGCTATACATAATCGCGCCATGCATAGCCGTAAGCCTTGTTCTAACCGGGCGATTGACAGCGTACTCAACCCAGCCACCATTGTTCTTGATTACAAGAAAGAGTTCTTTCTCGTAAGATCGCCAGACAGCTTTACGGCTGTCTATGAAGCCCCAAATACTATTCTTTGGGATTAATTTTCTTTTTGAATGGGCGTAGCGAACAATTAAATACTTGCTCATTGCACCACGCGACTCAATCGACGTAATCTGGTCTAGTGTGTCCGCCATCACATCCTGAACGGGCGTAACGGCTATATCCTGACTATGGTACAGTATTCTGCACTGAGCGCTGGCAAGCTGTCCATACCATATACCCAGTAACAAAAACACCAATCGTAGCGAATTCATAGCAGGAATATTTATTCGTACCCGACAACCAGAACCTATACTTCCATACTCACCAGCGTATTACCACGTAGCACCGGAATTACGTCGTACAAATCGTGTTGTAGGCAGTAGGCAATATCTTTCTGAATACCCAGCCGCTGGAGCCGCCGAATGTGCGACGCATTGGCCATATAGCTAATCAGATTGTCTTTACCTTGCGCATAAAGCCGCCAGGCCATAATAGCGCTATCCTCAGCCATCGCGTAGCTGTCTTTCAGTCGCTCAACCAGCGCACCGGCAAAGAGCGTATCTTCCAGATTGACACGGCCTTTCCAACCCGCGCAGAGTACCATGACATCGTATCGCTCTGCTTTCAGAAAGCGTACAATCGCGTCTAAATTCAGGAACGAACCCACTAACACCTTCACTGCTGAACGTGATTTGGTGATGGCCAGGGTTCCATTAGTAGTCGTCATGGCTACGTTGGCTCCCCGAATTCGATCGTCCATATAGGTGAATGGTGAATTATCTAATTCAAATCCCTCGACCTTGCGGGCGTTCCGTTCGGCAGCGGCCAGATAACCACGTTCCTGCAATAGGCGGCATTCGTCAATCGTCGCTACGGGAGTTATGCTGTTGACGCCATAAGCAAAGGCGGTCACCATGCACGAAGTGGCCCGGAACACATCGGCCACTACCACGATGGTATTTTCGACAGTGTGTAGGTGTAATAAGTCGGGCGTAAAGCAAACGTCAATTTGTTTCATAGGGGGTGTCTGAACCGGGATTTAGCTGATTTAGGGATTTACTGGATTTTGCCTCAATTGGCTTCCAAGGGAAGCGATTAACAAAATCCAGTAAATCCTAAAATCAGCTAAATCCCGGTTATTTTTTCACGAAAGGAAGTTTAACGACCTGCGCCTTGAGCAGGCGGTCGCGGACTTTGACAAAGATTTCGGAGCCGGGTTTGCTGAACTCCTTCTGGACGTAGCCCAGCCCAACGCCTTTACTGAGTGTGGGCGACTGCGTTCCGGAAGTCACTTCGCCAATTTTATTACCGTCAGCGTCGGTGAGTTCGTAATGACCGCGGGGAACGCCCCGGTCAAGCAGTTCAAAACCCACTAATTTACGGGGAACACCCTGTTCTTTCTGGGCTTTCAGCAGGTCGGCATCAATGAAATCGTGCGTGAATTTGGTTACCCAACCCAGGCCCGCTTCGATGGGCGATGTTTCGTCGGTGATGTCGTTGCCGTAGAGGTTGTAGCCCATTTCCAGACGTAGCGTATCACGGGCACCAAGGCCAATCGGTTTAATGCCAAATGGTTCACCCGCCTTTATAATGGCCTCCCAAACCCCCTCGGCCTGGTGATTTGATACGTATATTTCGAAACCACCCGCGCCTGTGTAGCCCGTTGCGGATACAATCACGTTGGCATATCCGGCAAAGTCGGTTTTCTCAAACGTGTAATATTCCATCGCATCAAGGTCGGCGTTGGTGAGTGGCTGCAACGCTTTGGCGGCCAATGGCCCCTGCACGGCAAACAGACACATGTCATCAGAAACGTTGACCATGGTCAAATCGTAATCCGATGCGTATTGACTGATCCAGTTCCAGTCTTTTTCGATGTTTGACGCGTTCACCACGAGCATGTACTCCAGCGCGCTGATCCGATACACCAACAGATCATCGACAATACCACCCCGACCGTTGGGCAGGTAGCTGTACTGCACTTTGCCGTCGAACAGAATACTGGCATCATTAGCCGATACGCGCTGAATCAGGTCCAGCGCCCCTTCGCCTTTCAGGATGAACTCACCCATGTGCGAGACATCGAAAATACCAACGTTATTGCGGACCGTGTTGTGTTCGTCGAGATCAGACGAGTAGCGAACGGGCATATCAAAACCCGCAAAGGGCACGATTTTAGCGCCCAGCTGCTGATGAATATGATGTAAGGGAACTTGCTTAAGCGACATTTGCTCGGGGGTTATCCGGCAAATTTACAAACGTATCCACGGGTTCCAACCAGTAGTTTTTTAGATTGACATCAGTTAAGGCTAAAATTGATTGGCAGGTTGTACTTCACCCGCACTTTTTGACCGCGCTGGACTCCGGGCGTCCACTTGCCGCTCATCTTTTGTACCACCCGGATCGCTTCCCGGTCCAGATCAGACTGAACACCTTTCAATACTTCATAATCACATAACGTACCGTCTGTGCAAACCACAAAACTAACAAAGACTTTACCCTGTGCTCCGGCTTTCTGCGCAGAAACTGGATAACTTAAATTCTGGTTCAGGAACTGGGCAAGGCCTTTCATACCACCTGGAAACTCTGGTTGTTGCCCTAAGGACGTATAACGAACAGTATCAGCTCCCGCTGACCAGCCTTTGCCCGCTTGCAGACCACCTTTATCATAGGTTTCTTCATAAAAATAAGAGCCGTCGACGTAGCGACCTATCCAAACACCCTGCTTGACCCCACTTTCATAGAGTCCCTGCTCTACAAAAAGCGTGTGTCGGGTCGTATCATTTTTAGAAAGTACCTGATTTTGATACGTCACCCGCCCGTTTCCTTCTACGACACGTTGCGTCCCTGTGCTATCCCAGAATGCTGTTACTAACTCGGGATCTCCCGTTTCAAATGCTTTAACCTTACTAATCGTTTTTATTTGCCTGATCTGGCCATTTGGATACCACGTCATGATGGCTATTTTCTCGTCCAGTTCATCATTTTTTTCAGCAATGGAACCATTTGTGTGATACCTCATTTCAGAGCCGATACGCTTTCCCTCGCGATAAAATGACTGATTAAGAATAGTGCCGGCTTCGTTAAGAAGAAACAAGTTACCCTCCCATTGCTGTTGATAGTTTTGATTTCCAACAGTGTATGTTATTCCCGTGGGATAATTGACAGCACTGTTTTTACGACGGACTAAGGGCATTTTAAAGTATTCTTTCCATCGTTTACCTTTCAACTCATACGTGATTATATCACCCATGGAAACACCATTCGAATCAATTGGGGCGACCTGCTTAAAAGTAGCCTGAGTACTATCGGCAATTGCTTTACTATCAGCCCCGAAGTAGGTAATTCTAGCTCCGTTCTGATAAGCAAAAGGCGTATTTGGCTGAAACAGAATGAGCATCGTCACTTTCTGACGTACTGGCTGGCCATTTTTTCGAGCCGGTTTCCAGGCATTAAATAACCTGAACACACGCATGGCTTCGCGGTCGCAATCGGGGCGAAAACTTTTCATCACAGCTACGTCAGCAATGCGCCCATCTGTTTCAACAATTCCGCTCAGAATTACCTTCCCACCAACACCCTCCGCCTGGGCCGATATTGGTTTACGTAAGCTGGTTTGAATAAACGTGTTATAAAACACCATTCCGCCACGCGGTGAAGCAACACTATCGACCTCAAATTCTGCGTAGGGAGTCGTTTGGGCCAATAGCGATGACCCAAAAAGGAGTGGGAGAAGAAATAGCCAATTTTTCATAGATCAATAAAGGGATAGAAATTGGTATGCTTTTCAAATAGATCAACAAGATATACCAAACAGTTACACTCGTCAATACAATGATCAGGAATTAATTCCTATGTTCATTGCGTATTAAGACCACTTTTTTGAGTTGACTAGAGGAGCGCCGAAGATATAAAAAATGGGAGCAGAAATGGCTTTGTATGTCATTTCTGCTATTTATCTAGCGTCAATTAAGGCCAAAAATTATTGGCAAATTATACTTCACTCGCACAGGTCGGCCACGTTGCAACCCTGCTTTCCAATTCCCGTTAGATGCTTTTACAACTCTCACAGCTTCTTCGTCGCAGCCATAACCAATGCCCTTCAATGCGTAAACATCACTAACGCTGCCATCTACGTTAATTATAAAATTGACAAATACCCTACCCTGCACACCGGCTCGTGAAGCAATACGAGGGTACTTGAGATTTTTTGTTAAAAAGCGCCCAAATGCTACCATCCCACCTTCATATTCAGGCTGTTGCTCATACACGCTGTAGCGCACCGTATCACTACCGGTATGCCACTCCTTTCCACCCAGAAAGCTTCCTTTATCATATTTATCTAAATAGAAGTACGAACTATCCATATAGCGTCCTGTCCAGACTCCATTCTTAAAGCCATTTTCATAAGCCCACTGCCTAATATAAAGAGTGTACTTTGTTGTATCACGTTTTGACCTCACACGACTCTGGTCGACAGCGCGCCCATTCCCATCTTTAACTTTCTGATAACCCGTACTATCCCACAAGGCTGTAACTCGTTCGAAGTCATTCTTGCCTACAGTACGAGGAACATAATCCTCTTTAATTTCTCTTATCTGCCCGTTCATATACCATGACATGATCGCAGTTTTTTCTCCCATTATCTCCGTTTTTTCAGTAACTGAGCCATTCGGATGATACCTTAACGTTAAACCGGTACGTTTTCCATGTTTATATGAGCTAATGCGAACGATTGCTCCGATGGGATTCAGTGCAAACACTTTTCCTTCCCACTGTTGCTTAGAGTTCTGATTGCCAACTGAATGAAGCAGCTTGTCGGAATAGCTGAAATTATCATTTTTCTGATCAACGAAGGGTAACCGAAGATACTCTTTCCAAATAGCTTCCTTAATTTCATATTCCACAATATCGCCCGTAGGTAGCCCATTTGTATCCGTGGGAGACACTCGTTTATAAATTGCCTGGCTACTGTCTGCAACAAACTTGTTATCAGAACTATAGTAATCTATTCTATTTCCATTCGTATACGTAAATGGCGTATTCGGCGGGAATGTAATAAACGTAGTCATTCGCTGACGAACAGGCTGACCATTTCTTTGAGCCGGTTTCCAGGCATTGAACAGACTAAAGACCCGCACAGCTTCGCGATCGCAGTCGGGTCGGAATGATTGTGTGACTCTCACGTCGGAGATACGACCATCGGTTTCTACTGTGCCGCTTACACTAACCTGCCCACCAATCCCTTCGGCTTCGGCCTGGATAGGTTTACGGAGCGTTGCCTGAATAAACGTATTAAATAACTCCGCACCACCACGAGGCACCGCAACACTATCCACATCAGATGGCTGATACGCAGTTTGAGCAAACAATGGATGGGTAAATAATAGGAGAAAGCCAAGTAGGCTATTTTTCATATAGCAACAAAGAAATAAGGCTACGATTAATTTTCAAATTAAGCGAACAAGCTACTTCAGGGCAATTCCTAGTTTCTGAAAGGCTTATTTACAGTCTATTATTTCCCTAAATAACGTACCAGATCTGTAATCGAGTCAATGCCCAGCGAATGCGCCTGTTGCCGACGCATCATCAGGCAGTAGCTGTTGTTGAACCCCAGCGGCTTTAACCACGCAAGCTGGTATTTGTCCGCAAATTGCTGATTGACAAACTGATAGACAGAATCGGGTTGCATAGGCAACTTTTCGAGCGTAGCGGCTGGAGGTTGCAGGACAACCAGCAAACCGGTTCCGGTATATTCGGGATAAAAATCAATAGCACCAGTACGTAGTGCATCGAAACAGATTTGCGTACCACCCAGGCCGGTCTTCGTGGCGACGCGCAATTGGGTCTTTCCTTCAATCAGTTGGCGGTAAATTTCGGCCAGAATGTACTGTTCCGTGAAAACCTTTGAGCCCAGCACCACCGTCTGAGGGCGGTCGCCGGGTTTAGGAATTTGGTACAAATGAGCACTTTTCAGGAAATCGGTAGCGATGCGTTCCGGTGACTGATGCAGATAGTCTGCGCGGTAATTCAAGGCCGTCATAATCGAATCCGTCAGTTTTCCCGCCAGCAGATTAAGCGTCGGACCAAGGTCGGGATAGCGATCAAGTGTAGTCTGCCGAACGACCGGGGCCGCGTCATAAGGAGGAAAAGCATGTCGATTATCGGTCAGCACCAGCAAGTCAAATGCTTTAATACGTCCATCGGTCGAGTAGCCGCTGATGATGTCCACCTGCTCCCGGTGAATGGCTTCGTACATCAAATTCTGATCAATCAGCCGCGGACGTAGCTTCAGGCCGTATGTTTTCTGCAAACCAGGATACCCATCCGAGCGGCCATAAAACTCGTGCGCAAACCCGGCAATAAGTTTATCCTGCCGACCCGGCACCAGATAAAAAGCAGAGAGAAAGGGAACCAGGACAACAAATGCCAATGCGCCAATGCGCATTTTCTTTGCCGACAAGGTCTGCAAACGGGCTAATCCAAAATCGAAGCCAACAGCCAGCAAGGCCGCAGGAATAGCGCCCGCCAGCATCATGTTGACGTTACTGAGCGCAATACCACTAAAAATAAACTCGCCTAATCCGCCTGCCGCTACGTAGGCAGCCAGTGTTGCTACACCCACATTAATGACCGTTGCTGTACGAACGCCCGCAAAAATAACCGGTAATGCCAGTGGCAATTCGACTTTAGCCAAGATCTGATTATCCGTCATACCCAAGCCTTTGGCCGCTTCTTTCACCGACGGACTAACTTCTGTGATACCCACGTAGGTGTTTCGGATAATGGGCAGCAAGGCATACAAAAACAGAGCTACCAGCGCTGGTCCAACCCCAATTCCCAGTAGTGGAATCAGGAAACCCAGCAACGCTACGCTCGGCACCGTTTGCAATACACCTGCCACACCTAGCACGCTACTCGCCAGCTTCGTTCGACGCGAAATCAGTATGCCCAGCGGCACACCCATCAGCAAGGCCAGCAATAACGACACAAATGTCAGCCCGATGTGGGTTAACGTTTGCTCCAGCAGTTTGTCGGCATGATCGTGAACAAAGGCGAAGAAATCTTTCATTTTTGTCATGCTGACCGGTACGCCGGTACGGAAGGAAGCATCTTCTCTCAGATATTATTTTCTGCTAATCGAAGATGCTTCCTTCGTCAGCATGACAAAATTCACTTGATGCGCTGAGGTTGGTCGTCCAGAAAATCGCGCACGAAATCATTGGCGGGCTGATTCAGCAATTCATCGGGAGGGCCGATCTGCACAATACGTCCCTTGTCCATGAGGGCGATGCGATCGGCCAATTCGAGGGCTTCACTGACATCGTGTGTAACCAGTACGACGGTCGTTTCGCGTAACTCGTTGAGGCCAAATAACTCCCGACGAACGTGTCGGCGCGTAAACGGATCGAGTGCGCCAAAGGGCTCATCCATCAGCACAACCGGGGGCTTAACGGCCAATGCCCGCGCCAGTCCGACACGTTGCCGCTGCCCTCCACTTAGCTCGGAAGGATACCGATCCAGAATGGTTTCAGGTAATTGAAGTTTTGTAATCAATTCACGGATTCGCGCCTGAATAGCAGGTTGTTCCCAGCCAAGTAGTTTCGGGACGGTGGCAATAGCTTCTGAAACAGTATAGTGCGGAAACAGCCCACCATCCTGAATGACATATCCGATTCGGCGACGTAACTCAGGACCAGCTTGTTTTACTACGTCAACGCCATCTATATTGATTGAGCCAGACGTTGGCTCAATCAGTCGATTAATCATTTTTAGCGTCGTGGTTTTACCGCAGCCGCTGGTGCCTAATAGCACAAGGGTTTCTCCCTTTCCAACCGTCAACGATACGTTGTCGACGGCCGTGTGTGATGCAAAGCGTTTGGTCAGATGCTGGATGTCAATCATTCGACTACCTTCACACCTTTCCAGAAAGCTACATAGTCTTTGATTTGGCTGGCGGCCGATTTTGGATCAGGATAATACCAGGCCGCATCAGAGTTTGTTTTGCCATCAACTGTTAAGGAATAGTAAGATGCCAATCCTTTCCATGGGCAGGTTGTGTGCGTCGGGCTATTCGTCAGATACGTAGCGTTCACAGATTCTTTAGGGAAATAATGGTTGTTTTCTACGACAATCGTATCGTTACTTTCAGCGATGGTTTCGCCGTTCCAGATAGCTTTCATTTTGGTAGAATTATAAAGTTATAGCGTTATGCTGATTCACTCTTGATCAACCCGTTGATTAACCAACTAGTTTTATTTCAGGACCTGAACTTCGATTACTGAGTTATCATAAACGCGGTGAGTTGCTTTCTGGAAATCAGCCGCGTCAGCTTTGAAGATGTTATCCACATATTTCTGTGGGTTGCGGTCGATAAGAGGAAACCAGGTGCTCTGCACCTGAATCATGATCCGGTGGCCTTTCCTGAAGGTATGCAATACGTCCTGCAACCGAAAATTCACATCGGTTACTTCGCCCGCTTTAAACGGCTCTGGTTTCTCAAATGAATTACGGAACCGCCCCCGCATCGCTTCCGAACGTACCATTTGCTGGTAATTTCCCAACGTAATGTTTTTGTTCGGCATGTACGCATGATTCGGTTCGTCGGGTGGATACACATCGATCAGCTTCACGACCCAATCAGCATCGGTACCCGTGGTGCTGACTTTTAGCTTGGCCATAATTTCACCACCCAACGTCATATCTTCCGTCAGCACGTCGGTCTGGAACGTAAGTACATCGGGCCGACGACTCGCAAACCGCTGATCTTCCGACATATAATTAAAGGGCGTGAAGCCTTGCAAGGTCGTAATATCCTCCGTGTAAGGCACTGGTTTCATTGGGTCGCTGACGAACTCGGAAAACCGAAGCGTAGGATCGTTTGTCCCCGCCTGCTGAGCCAGTTTCCCATCGCTGGCTAAATAAAACTGCATGGGTTGAGCGTTGGCGGCAGGCCATTTATCGAAGGTTTTCCACTCGTTCCGGCCCGTATTGAACAAATAAGCTTCGGGCAAGCCCGTTTTGCCATCGCCCGCGCCTTTCAGAAAATGGGTAAAGAATTTGGCTTCTATATTCCGTTGGTAGAACGTAGCGATACTGTCGCCAAAATACACATTACTATGCAGGGTATGCCCCGTTTCCCGCGACCAGCGACCGTGGCCAAACGGCCCCATAACGAGCGTATTATAGGTGCCGGGGCTGTTTTTTTCAATGGTTTTGTAGATGTTCAGCGGGCCGTAAAGGTCTTCCGCGTCGAACCAGCCACCAACGGTCATTACCGCCGGGCGTGTGTTTTTTAAATGTGGAATAATACTACGTTTCTGCCAGAACTCGTCATAATTCGGGTGATTGACCGTTTCCTGCCAGTAGAAATTGTCTTTGTAGTATTTGTCCACATTTTTTAGCGGACCAAGGTCATACTGAAACTGAAAGCCGTCGCTGGTCCCGGTTTTGATGAGCTCATTGTTATACCAGGCTTCAGTGGTCGGTTTCGGGTGCTGAATACCAAATACCGGAAACGTAAACAAATACGCCTGAATGAACGCGCCGTTATGGTGAAAATCGTCAAAGAAAAAGTCCGACACTGGGGCCTGGGGCGAAGCTGCTTTGAGGGCTGGGTGCGCATTCGGTAGCGAAGCCGCCGTGTAGAATCCGGGATAACTGATCCCCCACTGCCCAACCCGGCCGTTGTTGTTGGCCACGTTTTTCAGCAACCACTCAATGGTATCATATGTATCAGAACTCTCGTCGACAAGTGTGTTGCTAACCGGTGCTGTTCCTTTCTTTTTTCCATTTGACGCTACGGGCGTTGATTGTTGATCGGTGACGGTTGGTGTCATATTCGTCCACGTCCCTTCCGACATCCAGCGACCACGAACATCCTGATACACGAAGATAAACTTATCCCGCATGAGCGTTCCCGATGGGCCAACTGAAGCTGGATAGGCATCGGCACCATAAGGCGCAACGCTATAACACGTCCGTTGCATCAGGAATGGATATTTGTTTGTTGCCGACGCATCTTTAGGTACGTACACCGCCGTATGCAGCTTCGTGCCGTCACGCATCGGGATTTTATACTCGAACTTCTGGTAATTTTCTTTAACAAAATTACCCGATGATGTGAGTTGGGCCTGCGCCGACGTAATGCAAATAGATAACAGAGCCAGTAAACAGAGCTTCATGGAAAAGGCATTGATGAATGATAACCAAATATACAGTTTTGATCAGCATTCAACCAGCCGGGAGCTATAATGTCAGTCATTCTCCTCCAGTTGAAATAATTGCTCTACGGTACGCCCCAGTACACCAGCCAATTTTAGGGCCAGGACGGTTGAGGGAACGTAGCGCCCTGTTTCAATGGAGTTAATCGTCTGCCGACTTACCCCTATGCGATCGGCCAGATCAGCCTGCGACAGATTGTGTTCGGCTCGCTCTACTTTCAGCCGGTTTTTCATAAGGCAGCTGACTGGCTAAGCCGATAGACTGAAAATCGAAAACGAAGCAAAAAGATGATCAACACGGTGAACATATTGTAGATCATGACATTAAAAAATGCCGTGTCATATATAATCACAATGGCAATTAAAAGAATAATATAGTTAGCATAAATACTCCATTGGAGCGCTTCAAGACGTAGTTGACTAATCATTTCATCTTCAACTTTCTCACGTGAGAAAGCAATCAGTAATAAGCCAATTATAACACCAATAGCCGCAATTTCATCTGTGAGGTTTTGGATGTTCACAATATGACTTACTGACTGACCGAATGTTATAGTCAGTGGGTCATTTAAACTATTGGCTACGAGCCAACTACCGTTGAAGTCATCATACATATCAGCCAGTCCAAGAATAGTTGCAGGGACAAAAATGAACCAGCCAATAAGCCGGTACTTATGCGGGAAAAGCCATTTAGTTTTCATGGGTATGTAAAGTTTGCTTGACACCGAACAAACGTAAAGTTTATTTTCCAATATGCAAAGCAAAGTTTACATTTTTTACGTATTTGTCAAATAACTAGGCTGATAAACGCAAAAAACGCCTGCTTAAAGCAGGCGTTTTTTGTATAATGTGTAGCTTGGACTTCCAGTCCAGGCTACAGCTACGTTATAAATCTATTTGGCGTTTTTAGCATACCACTCCCGGAAACTCTGCTTTGGTGGTTCGGGCAGTTCGCGGGCGATGGCCCAGGGATTTAGCGTACCGTTGTGGGAGAGCGAGTAAGGCATTGAGGCTAATACCCGGCGGGCGGCACGGCCCAAACGGGCATAAAGTTTCGGGCGGGCAAGTACTTTCGCCAGTCCTTTCATACCAAGCCGCTTGGCTGCGGGCATCGCTTTTTGCTCACCAATAATCTGTCGCCATTTGTAAAGTTGTACGTGAATGTCAATCTTCACCGGGCACACATCTGAACAGGAACCACACAACGTACTGGCAAAGGGCAGCGTACTGTGTTTTTTAAGGTCTACGTTAGGCGACAGAATTGAGCCAATCGGGCCGGGGACGGTATAATCGTAACTGTGTCCTCCACTACGTCGATACACCGGGCAGGTGTTCATGCAAGCCCCGCACCGAATGCATTTCAGCGACGCCCGAAAATCGGGCCGACCAAGCTGCTCGATGCGTCCATTGTCAACAATCACAATGTGCAACTGCTGACCGGGCTTGGGTTTATGAAAATGGCTGGTGTAGGCTGTTGAATATTGCCCGGTCGCTGAGCGAGCCAGCAAGCGCGTAAAGACACCGAGGTGTTCGAGTTTGGGAATGATTTTCTCGATGCCCATGCAGGCAATATGCACGGGTGCCAACGTAACACCCAGATCGGCATTGCCTTCGTTGGTACAGACGACAAAACCGCCCGTTTCGGCAATGGCAAAGTTCACACCCGACAGAGCCGCATCGGCCGCAACAAAGTGACTACGCAGGTGCTGGCGAGCCGTTTCGGTCAAGAATTGGGGATCGCTGGCACCTGCGGGCGTACCAAGATACTTATTGAAAATATCGCCAACGTCTTCTTTTTTGAGGTGGATGGCGGGCATCACAATGTGACTTGGCGGCTCATCAATTAGTTGAATAATGCGCTCACCCAGATCAGTATCGATCACCTCAACGCCATTTTTAATCAAAAACGGATTCAAATGACACTCTTCCGTCAACATGGATTTGCTCTTGACCAGGTGACGGGCGTTGTTCTCACGCAGAATGGATAATACAATTTCGTTGTGTTCCTGCGCATTAGCTGCCCAGTGGACTTTTACGCCATTCGCCTGGGCATTACGTTCAAACTCTTCCAGATACGTATCCAGATTGCTCAGCGCATGGTTTTTGATCTGGGAAGCCAGTTCACGAAGTTGCTCCCATTCGGGAACGGCATACACCATTCGGTCGCGTTTCTGACGCACGAACCAAAGGGCCTGATCATGCCAGGTTGTTCGGTCAAAATTGGCCGTAAAGCGGTCGGCAGCCTGTGCGTGAGTCATAATCCGTGAGTAGTAAGGCTAAAGGTCGCGAGCTTTAACGTGGACAGGTTTGCCGTTTTTGTCAGCAACAACCACGTCATCATCGTCACGCTTGGCTTGTTCAATGACTTTTTGTACGGCCCGACGAACACCTGCTAATACTTCCTCATTACTCGGAATCGAGTTTGCTACGACTGTTCTCATGGCTTAAGATGGTTGTCCAAATCTCATTATTTAACACCTCGGCTTTAAGATACATTCCACCAGATGCCACCAGTTCTGTAAGTACTCCGCCGTTGTTAAACACAGTAAAGTAATCACAAGTTGGCATGTAAAGATCAATTAAATTTTTTATGCTACGTCCGTACCGACGCTCAATTACATCAGGTGGAATATTATGACCGCCCCGAGCTACGCGCTTGGCTACTCGTTCTTTCGATACGTCCGCTGATGGTATCCAGAAATAATATAAGCTCACTATATAGCCAGCTTGCTGAGCCCGCTTAATCATTACTACATAAGAACGAGTAGACAATGTAGTTTCCAGAGCGAAATCAACACCTTTACTAAGCAAAAAATCAATACGTTGTAACATAATGCGCCCTGCTTCGAACGCGACCGATTCCACGTTAAAAGGCGACAAACCACGAGCGATCTCATCGGCATTGACAAACTCCCATACGTTTAAAACCTCTGGCAACAGCGTGTAAGCTGCGGTCGTTTTGCCAGCTCCATTTGGTCCGGCTATGATGTATAAATTTGTCATAACGACTACGATACAGCTCCGGTCAGAATTTCCGCTACGTGCAAAACGCGCACCGGCAGCTTTTCCCGACGGACGACCCCTTCGAGATGCATCAGGCACGATACATCGCTCCCGACAATGACCTGCGCTCCGTTCCTGACATGATCCTGCACACGATCTTGCCCCATCCGGGCCGAGACAGCGGCTTCTGATACACAGAAAGCGCCACCAAAACCGCAGCATTCATCGTAGCGATCAAGCTCAATTAATTCCAATCCACGAACCTGCTTTAGCAAATAGCTCACTTTTCCGTCGCGGTTGGGCGATAATTCAGAATCGGACGACAGGCGCAAACCGCGCTGCCCGTGGCAACTCTGATGCAAACCCACGCGGTAGGGAAACTCAGCATCGAAGTTTGTCACACCCAATACGTCGGTCAGAAATTGAATAAGCTCGTAGGTACGTTCGCGGACGTGCTTAACGGCGGGAGTCTGCTCAATGATGTTAAAATGCTTGCGGACGTGATACACACAACTCCCTGAAGGAGCCACGATGTAGTCGTAGTCGGCAAAGGCCCGCACGTAGTTGTGGTACACGGGAATGGAATCGGCCTCGCAACCCGCATTGGCCATCGGTTGTCCACAACAGGTTTGCTGCATCGGGAAGCTCACCTGAACGCCCGCTTTTTCGAGCAGTCGCATGGTGGCAATACCCACCTGCGGGTAAAACTGGTCAACGTAGCAGGGAATAAACAGGGCAACGTTCATGGGCGAAAGCGTGCAAGAGCGAAAGAATGAACAAGTACGTTAACTTTTCTCACTCTTTTACAACTGAAAAATCTTATCCATCAATAGCCACTTTTCGCCGGGTTTCGCCATTGGTAGTGCCTGTTGATACGTCCAGAGCATAGTTTCCCACGTCTGAACAACTGGATTGGCTGCATCGGATGCCGCTTTGGCGTCGAACGAAAACGTATCGTCAGTTTCCATTATCATGAACAACCGATTCCCAATGCGATAAATTTCCATTTCCGTAATTCCTGCATCCCGAATACTGGTTTCAATGTCCGGCCAGATACGTTCATGATAGCGTTCATATTCGGCAATTAGAGCCGGGTCGTCTTTGAGATCAAGAGCAAGGCAATAGCGCATAGTTAAGGGGCGATTTCAGGAGGCATGTTGGTACTATGTAGATCGTCAGTTGTAATGCGATAGCCCTGCATGGCGTAGAACACGATAAAGGCAAAACAAATCAGCGGCACCAGCAGCGCATATACCGGCCCTTTGGCAAACAAGGCTCCGGCAACCAACGGCATCAATGCCCCGCCCACAATGCTCATAATTACCAGCGAAGACGCTATTTTCGATTCGGCACCCAAGCCCTTTGTCGCCAGCGCGAAAATGGTTGGAAACTGAATTGACTGGAAGAAATACGTAAAACTAAGCGCGATGACGGCCGTCAGGCCACCCACCAGCATGGCAATAACAACCATTGCTACGGCCCCGACGGCGTAGATACTCAGCACAATATTGGGTCGAACGCGCGTCATCAACGATGTACCGACGAAGCGACCAAGCATAAATAACACCAGCGCGAACGAGGCATGGAAGCCCGCAATCTGCGTCAGCGACATATCCGTTGGCGAGCCCGTCAGTGAGTTGATAATGTTCATGTAGCCCTCGGCCAACGCCCAATGTCCTTCGCGTGAGAAATCGAGTTTAAGATCAACAAAGTAGCCCCACAGCGTAGCCTGTGCGCCCACGTTGGCAAACTGGGCAATAATACCAAGCGTCAGGTGGCGATGCCGGAAAAGACTTGTGATAGAAATCTTGCCAGCAGCCTGTTCCTCTTCAGCGCCCACTTCGGGCATTTTTGTAACAGCAAACAAGATCGTAATGACGGCGATAATCGAGCCAATAACCAGATAGGGGCCCTGCACAGAAAGAGCTTCCTGTACCCGCACAGCCTGCGCCTGTGCGGGGGCCATGGCCGTCAACATATCGGCGGTATATTCGTTCTTAGAAAAAATGAACAAGGCCCCAATAACCGGCCCCAGAATGGCGCTGATTCCATTGAAAGACTGCGAAAAATTCAGCCGCCATTCCGCCTTTTTCGGGTCGCCCAAAACCGTTACGTAGAGATTAGCGGCCGTTTCCAGGCAGGCAATCCCACAGGCCATGGTGAACAACGCCAGCAGGAAAAAGCCATAGACGCGTACTTCAGCAGCTGGATAAAACAGGAATGCGCCACCGCCGTACAGCAGCAATCCGAGCAGAATTCCGCGCTTATAGCCGAACTTCCGCATGACGTACCCAGCAGGCAGCGCCATGAAAAAATAACCGAGGTAGAACGCAAAGTCGACGATACCCGCCTGAAATCGGTTCAGATCGAGCGCAATCTGAAACTGCTTGATGAGCGATCCATTCAGACTATTGGCCAGTCCCCACAGAAAAAACAAACTGGTAACGAGCGTAAACGCAAGACCATAATTGCCGGTTGATTGCCCGGATTTAAGTTTAACATTACTGGGAGCGGGGCCGAGAGCCATTGAAGTTTTTGATTAAGGGAGGTTGGTTATGTTTTTGTCCTGCTGACGATAGGAAGTCGCTTCGCGAAACCGCCGGAGCGCTAGAAAACACCTAGTTACCGAAGATGCTTCCTATCGTCAGCAGGACAAAGACGGGCTCACTGACTAGAACTAATCCGTAATGGAACGATCGAGGTGCGTGTAGCCACCGTCCACATGAACAAGTTGGCCGGTTGTATGACTCGATTTGTCAGACAGCAGAAAGGCGACCGCGTTGGCCAATTCTTCGGGGGTTGTCATGCGGTGTTCGAGCGGAATTTTCGAGACGATCTGTTTCAGTTTTTCTTCTGGATTGGGCAGCGTTTTAATCCAGTTGGCGTAGAGTGGTGTCCAGCTTTCGGCTACGACGACGCAGTTTACACGAATACCGTAGGGCAATAGCTCAACGGCCCACTCGCGGGTCAGGGCGTTACGTCCGCCATTGGCTGCCGCATAGGCTGAGGTATTTCCCTGCCCCGTTTCGGCCACTTTTGAGCCAATATTCACAATCGCCCCTTTCGACGTTTTCAGGTACGGCAGCGCGTGGTGCGCCATCAGATAGTAATGAATGAGATTCTTGTGTAAAGAGGCCACAAACCCTTCGTAGGAACCATGTTCCAGCCCTACCCCATCATTTACTCCTGCGTTATTAACCAGCCCATCGATACGGCCGAACTCAGCAACAGTTTGCTCAACAGCTCGCTGACAATCATCAGGTTGCGTTAATTCGGCGACAAACTGATGCGCTTTGCCACCGCTGGCCTTAATGGCGTCAACAACAAGCTGGTTGTCTTTTTCACTACGTCCGATAATCACCGGAATAGCCCCTTCGGCCGCCAATACTGTCGAGATACCCTCACCAATTCCTTTAGCGCCCCCTGTTACAAGAATTACTTTATCAGTCAGATTCAGATTCATACGTCGTCTATTTACTACGGCAAGAAAAACATCAAAGACGAAAAGAGAAAGACAACCCGCTGTCTTTTCTCCTTCCGTCTCGTTTTATTTCACTGGTAAATGCGTGATCGACCTGTGAGTCAGACAGCAATATTGCTCCCTATACTACATAACTTTTTGTAGGCTAAGTCTTTCAAACCGAATAGCAAGGAATCTGAAACGTTAAAGCAAGCGACGACGTAAAATGTCTTTATTGGCGCTTTCTCTTTTCGAGTTATATAATTAAGGTGTCTGTAGCAAAAGCCAGCTGAGTTTGACCAGGTGTTGGGCCTGGTTCTTTGCGACAAGAAATAGTGGTAAGGCCGCAGGAAAGAACAAGTAACAATCGCTGATGAAACAGGGGCACGGCAGAAGTGGGTTTATCCTACTAAGTTCTTTCCTATGGACACTGGCAAGGGACTAAACCGTTGCATTCTTTTACTGTTCATTATTCTTCGCCTAAATGATAGGGAGCTGTCTCAAACTATACTGTCAGCTTTAGGCTGTATAGATTTGCTCCGTCTGGCCCTTTTTTCCTACAGAAGCTGCGGCTTTAAGATGAAGAGTCGACAAATCACCAACGTTTGCAAGAGCCCCTATTTTTATGTAAATGAACTTACTTTAGAAAGCAGCTTTTTTGGTTTCACTACACGGCTTTGAAAACGTATTGTTTCGAGAGAACGCCTATCCGAAATTAAAGCTTCACAGTGCTTAGAACGGACTTTCGTGGAGACCGGTAGAGCTGGCTGGTAATCGCATTGATAACAAAGGCTCGATGCCTGAACCACCAAGGCAACAGGGATGAGAGAAGCTGGTCTGATAAAATTTCTTAGAAGTAAAATCAACCCCAGTAAAATGGCGGGTATACTCAAAAGTTGACCCATGTTAAGGCTCATACTATCTTCAAAACTAACTTGATTTTCTTTGAAGAATTCCCAGACGAACCGTAGGCCAAACACCCAAACTAAGGAGATGCCTAACATGGTCCCCGATGCCGCTTGACTGCGGTAGTTCTTCCAGTACCAGAATAGCCCTATGAATAAAATCAGGTAAGATAACGATTCATAGAGTTGAGTAGGATGGCGAGGTACTTGACTAAACTCGTGATCTCTCAGGAAGATGAAAGCCCAGGGTACATCGGTTGGCTTACCAACTATTTCGGAGTTCATTAGATTACCAAATCGAATAAAGGCTCCCGCTAAAGCCCCCACAATGCAAATTCGATCACTAACCCATAAAAATGTTTGACCACTGATTTGCCTTGACGGACGACGTGAGTAAAGCCAAAGGCCAATAATGATGCCTAGTATCCCCCCGTGACTAGCCAATCCACCAAAAGGGGGTGTTATGATGTACAACGGGTCTTGAATGAACATATAGGGTTCATAAAATAAAAAGTGCCCTAGTCGGGCTCCTAAAATCGTCGAGATAACCATGGCTATCAGTAACGAATCCGTATCAGCAAGGGGCTTCTTCTCCGTTCTAAAAATGTAGCTCATAATCTGAACACCAATCAGGAATCCAGTAGCGAACAGCAAGCCGTACCATCTTATGGGCCAAGAGCTAATCCGAGCGATTTCAGGATCAACATTCCAGATTATATATTGAAGCATAGTTTCCTGTTGCATAAGTGGCAATATATAAACCTAAGCTCACTTTCTAGGTAGGATACACGCTGGATTCATTTTTGCTAAGCCAATGATGGGCCATCTTCTTTCTCCGCTTCTCACGGCACTAGTTGGCATCTGATCGGTGTAAAAAGAATAGCTCTCCGATTTGTTGACCCTGTTAAACCGGATTATATCGGCTCTGTAACTTATTTGATAATATCCATTAGGCGGTAACTGCTGGTTAAGAAGTTTATCAAACATCATTTTGAACAGGACACTAACCGTATCTTTCTCAATGATAGTGGCTATCCAGTCGGTACTGTCTTTCTCAAAGGCGACTTTACCCTTTATCGTCTTTAGAGCCATCCCCTGAGACCAGCCCAAAGTTGAGCAGAGGGAAGTAATGATAATGAGGTATATCCACTTCATGACGCTTACTGTTTTATTCTATAATCAAACGGTAATGTTGAATTAAAGTGCTCAACGATTTACCGAAATCATTCGAGTAGAAATATCGGTCCGGTCTGAATCCTGTTGGCCATTACTAGACGACAAGTGGTTCTTCGGCTATCGATGTTTCAACATATTCCAGAATGTCCCCAGGCTGGCATTGCAGTACACGACAGATAGCCGCTAACGTATCAAACCGAATCCCTTTTGCTTTCCCGGTCTTGAGTATCGACAGGTTTACGTTACTAATTCCTACCTGCCGGGATAGCTCGTTGAGCGACATTTTGCGTCGAGCCATCATTACATCTAAGTTCACTACAATATCCACCTTATATAAACGCTTCGTTCTCGTGTTTTACCGCAATGGCCTGCCGGGTAAAATATGTCAGTAACAAAATAGAAAGAACCAATACGTAAACAATCAGCGAATGATCAAAAACGTGTTCAGCGAAGTAAAAAGCGAATTTGCTACGCGCTTCCTGAAAGCTAACTGGTTTATGGTAATAATGCCAGGTGGACATACCGGCGTTAGCCAGTGAATTACTGATAGCCACAACCAGGCTTAGCAAGCCAAAACCTTGAAGTTGTTTGATATTGGCTTGCTCAAAGTATCCTTTCTGAAGGAGCGTTTTCTTGACCCGAAAGATCATATAACCCATCCCCAGAATACCAGTATACGTAGCTATTTTAAACACCCACATCCAGCGGAGGATTCCATCATACTGATTTATGACCCCTATCCCTCTATAAATAAAGAACAGACATTGCAGGCCAGTCAATACCGCAATTATCCAAAAGACAGCATTTATTAGTTTCATTATTAGTTTGGTTTAGGATGAGCCCAAAACTAATAATTTTTTATATACAACGTTATGTTTTTAACGCAAAACATTAAAAATATAACGCTATATCAATATCGACTGGCTACGGCACATACGTTTCCAGCAGCGTCATATCGCCATCTGGAACGAACGTAACGGTATCGATTGAGGCCGGAATAAGGGTACATTGTCCCATTTTAAGCGATACGCTATAGCCGCCTTCCGCTTCGATGGTCAGTGCACCAGCCACGCAAATCAGGATGACGAACGAGTCGATGTGGGTATAATCATGCTCGATTTCCTGATTGGCCGTCAGTACGTTGGTCACAAAATAGTCGCTCGTTACGGCGTTGACACTTTCGTTCAGTTTCCTGTCGTACTGGGTTTTGTACTGATCGTAATGATGATAATTGATGGCATCGACGGCAAGATCGGTGTGCAGTTCGCGTTTCTGGCCGGTTGTCGCGTCTACCCGATCGAAGTCGTAAATCCGATACGTAGTGTCGGAGGTTTGCTGAATTTCGGCCAGCAAAAGTCCCTTTCCGATGTAATGAACACGTCCGGCAGGCAGAAAAAACACATCTCCGGGTGAGGCTGATTCAATGTTCAGAATATCCTGAATGGTGTTATCGGCGACAGCCTTAACGTATTCCTCTTTGGTCACTTCCCGGTTGAAACCCGAATTGAGCTTCGCACCCTCGTCGGCCTGCATGATATACCACATTTCGGTCTTGCCGAAGCCGCTTTGGCGCTTTTTAGCCAGTTCATCATCCGGGTGAACCTGAATCGACAGATCGTCGTTGGCGTCGATGAACTTAACCAGCAAGGGAAACCGGTTACCGTATTTTTCATATACATGCTGCCCTACCAGCTTGCCCTTATACTGTTCAACTAATTCGTGCAGCGATTTTCCCTGCAAACTTCCCTCCTTCACAACTGATACGTTACCTTCCACATCAGAAACTTCCCAGGTTTCGCCACAGTTAGGTAAGGGTGAAAAGTCTTTCTCCAGAATAGTTTTTATTTTCTGGCCACCCCAGATTTTATCTTTGAAAATCGTTTCGAATGTAAGCGGATACAGCATAATGAATGGATTGTAAATCGGTAGTTTTTCAAATAATTAACCGCCAAAGTAACGTATTTGTTGGGCTGGTTGGATGCCGACAGTATAACCTGTTAAGTCAGCGACAGCCATTTTATGATGGCTGGCCCCCAATAATAAAGGGTGAAATAATAAGTTCCTAGCATCAGAAACCCAGTAGCAACAAGCAGCATCAGGGCGGAAAAAAGCCTGAGTACAGGCGACGATTTGTATGAATCTGCTCTGGTATACGCTTCGACTACCAGGAGGTTGGGGATGTAAAAGAAGAAGGCCATTAGTCGGTCAAATGGTCCACTGAACGATTTCCCATGACCCAGTCCGTCAGTGAGCATTATCCAGAAACCATATTCGATTCGGTATAACCAGGAACCGATTGCCAGGGCATACAACCGTAGCGCCCAGATTCGATGCCGGTTCAGATTCCCTGCTACCGCCTGTCGATACGTTTGAATGGCCGCGATGAACATCAATACGCCATAGAGACCAAATCCGATGTTCATCACGAGGCCGCCAATGGTTCCTTTGACGGCAATAAAGGCCAGCCCACCAACGGCGGCAACCAAGCAGGCTGTTATGTAGATACGGCCAATCCAGCGATGCGCAGCAGGGTAGCGAGTTCTGACCGAATCAAGTAACTGAATACTTCCCAGAATCAGGATAATACCGCCAGCCGCGAAGTGCAGACCGATTCCACTGGTTGCCGTAGTGGTGCCCTGCTCATACAGACGGGGCAGTACCTGATTCCAGCGGTCCATGTTGCCTGCATAAAGTGCTGATGCATAGAAGGCCAGGATGTACAGACCAAATAGGGCCGCGCTAACCCAAACGGTAGTCACCAGCAAAACGCCCGACCAACGTAGTGCGTTTACACTAAATTTGGTCAGTGGTTGATGGCCCGGCGGTTGGGAAAGAATATCAGGTAGACCGTCTGTCATTGCTTTTATCTTTTAAATCGGTACGCTACGGGCTCCAGAAAACTACGTTCCCTCCCTGACAAATGCATCTCCTAACGCGGGATGCTTTTGCAGGCATAACACTCGATCAAAAATAACGATTTGCCATTTTGCCAACAACCTAACCGTCTGGTTTTATACCTTTCGAAGTTGGTCTTTTATTGAGCGGCTACTTGATACACGTTTCCTTTCTGAGTTGGAAACGTCAGTACGTAGTTGGAGCCGATTTGCACCGGTTTTAGTGGTACTCCTTTGACAGTCAGCCGCTTGCTACTACTAATTTTACACGTACCACCCAGCAGTGATTTGATCGTTGAGCTAGCGAGTTTATGCTCTTTCCAGGTCATCGCGATTTCAAAACCACCGCGCGCCCGTAAGCCCTTGATACTACCCTCTTTCCAGGCATCTGGCAACGCAGGCAACAGACTGATCTCATTCAGATGGCTTTGCAACAGCATTTCGGCCATACCAGCTGTCCCGGCAAAATTACCGTCGATCTGAAACGGCGGGTGGGCATCGAAAAAGTTGGGATATGTACCGCCACCCTGCATACTTTCACCCTTGTTACCCGTGTAACGCATCAATTGCCGAATCAACGAATAGGCGTGGTTTCCGTCGAGCAATCTGGCCCACCAGTTTATTTTCCAGCCTTTGCTCCAACCGGTTCCTTCATCGCCCCGTAATTCCAGCGTTTTTCGGGCAGCTTTAAAAAACTCGGGTGTGTCCGACGAAATCTGACGACCCGGATGCAAGCCGAACAGGTGCGAAATATGGCGATGGTGCGGGTCTGTTTCTTCAAACTCTTTGGACCATTCCAAGAGTTGCCCCTGCTTGCCGATACGTAGTGGAGCGAGTTTACTACGTTTCGCAAGTAGCATCTCGCGGTACGGTTTGTCAACGCCCAGCGCAGTCGACGCGTCGATCAGGTTGGTGAATAAATCCCAGATAACCGCCATGTCCATCGTTGTCCCGACGGATACGCCCTGTTCCTTACCATTGCTGTCTTTAAATTTGTTTTCGGGCGTAGTCGATGGGGCAGTAACCAGATGGCCATCAGCATCTTCCACCAGCCAATCCTGCGTAAAAGCCGCAGCGTCTTTCATGATTGGGTAGGCATACTCAGCCAGGTATTTTTTGTCGCCCGTAAACCGGTAATGCTCCCAAAGATGCTGACAGAGCCAGTTGCCGCCCATGTACCAGTTGGCCCAGACAGGATCGCCCGCGCCCCGATCGCCAACGGCATTGCTGAGTCCCCAGATGTCGGAGTTGTGATGAGCAACCCACCCTTTGGCGTTATAGAATTCACGAGCCGTTGCTTTTCCCGTTGTCGACAAATCTTTTATCCAGGTAAGCAACGGCTGGTGCATTTCGGAGAGATTAGTCACTTCTGAAGGCCAGTAATTCATCTCCGTGTTGATGTTGATCGTGTAGTTTGAACTCCAGGGCGCCCGCAGTTCCTTATTCCAGATGCCCTGCAAATTGGCCGGTGGACCGCCCGGCCGCGACGACGAAATCAGTAGATAGCGGCCAAATTGAAAATAGAGGGTTTCAAGACCGGGATCGTAACTATTTTTCGAATACGCTTGCAAGCGCTCATCCGATGGCAACACAGCGTTTGGATTATTGGCGCTCGTATCCTTCACAACGAAAGCCAATCGGTTAAAATAGACCTGATAGTCAGCCAGATGAGCCGCCAGTAACGTAGCGAATGGCTTTTTAACAGCGTTATTCATGTACGATGCCGCAAGTGCTTTCTCGTCTTTCCCATATTTATCCGGGCACTTATCAAACCCATTGAAACTGGTAGCAGCCGCGACGTAGAGAATCACTTCACTGGCATTTTTTACGTGCACCCCCGACGTGTCCGTACGAACAGTACCGTCTTTAGCAACGGCTTTGATCCGGTACTGAAACCGCATGCCCCGGCATCCTGTACTGTCGTCATAAACAATGGGGTTGCGACCTTTGGGGTTGTAGTAGGAAGGATCGAGCCGCGCCGGAGCCTTCCCGTTGACGATCAATTCGTTGGTCCCATTGGCAACAAGCATGTACCGTAGCTGCGATTTTGCCGATGCATCGAACGTCAGACTTCCTTTTTTGCTGGCGGTTAGCCGGATGATCAATACGTTGTCCGGTGCCGACGTAAAAGCCTCCCGTTTGTAGTCTATACCATTCACCGTGAAGCGTGTAGTAGCAACAGCATTCGTTAAATTAAGGTCACGGTAATAGGCCGATGGCGTGGCACCATTCAGGTTTTGCCTGATCATTAGATAACCCATTGGCAGGTACGATTCAGTATAAAATCCCTGCATTTTTTTGGCGAGTTCATTGGCTTTGGCGTAATCGCCCTCTTTCAGCAAGGCCTCCCGAATCTGCGGCAGGTAACTGGCCGCTTCCGGGTTTACGTTGGTTTTCACCGGCCCGCCCGACCACAACGTAGACTCATTGAGCTGGATAAGTTCGTCGCTCGTTCCACCAAAAATCATAGCGCCAATTTTACCGTTTCCCACCGGCAACGCTTCTACCCATTGACTAGCGGGCTGCTTATACCAGAGTTTCGAATTCGTTTGCGCCGATGCCGGGAGCTGGGAGAACAGCGTAATGGCGACCAGAATCAAGCCTGTTTGTAGTGTAGTTTTCATAATTTATTCGCCGGGTTAAAAACCCAGCGCATTTATCATATTGCTCTGCGCTGGGTTTTAACCCGGCGATAAAATGGCTACCGATACGTTGCCTTAAGAATAAACTCAACGATGGGTGTTGGGTCGGGCAGACTGTGGGGATGGTGTCCAATGCCGGGTTTATGGATAACCTGAATTTGCCCACCCAGCTCCTTTACTTTTTGCTCGAACGGTGTCGTGTTTTCGCTGATCGGAACGGCATCATCAGCGTCGCCCACTACGTGCAGGAGCGGATAACCGCCTTTCACAATCTCG
Organism: Spirosoma jeollabukense; assembly: GCF_054777855.1. Classification (NCBI taxonomy): domain Bacteria; kingdom Pseudomonadati; phylum Bacteroidota; class Cytophagia; order Cytophagales; family Cytophagaceae; genus Spirosoma; species Spirosoma jeollabukense. Next base: position 275,006 of record NZ_BAAHAD010000004.1, on the reverse strand, counting down.
GCAACCCGGTCAATGGGATTGCGGTTGAATGCCATGGCTTCCTGATCGGACTGGAAGCCATAGTCCTTTTTGAAGATTTCCCAATCCGCCGGACTGCCTTTAGCTTGTCCTTTGCCACCCGGCCAGCTTTTCAGATCCAGTACAGGCGCATCGGCATATACGCAAGCCACTTTTTTGGGATTCGCCAGCGCCCAGTTGTAGATGTAAACTCCGCCCCTGCTCAATCCTTCCAGGGCCACCTTTTTTGCTAATCCTGCTTTTCGGGCAAAAGTATAGAAGTCGTTCCAGGCGGCAATAGCCTGAGCATTTCCAAACAGTTCAGCCACATCGCAATACACTACATGAAAGCCCCGATCCAGCAAGGCAATGTCGGTTTGGGGTTCGTGGCCCCAAAACCTGGCCCGCCATATCCACGGCAATCCCTTAGCCGCTCGGCGGGGTTTTACAACTTTGCAGGCCCGACCCGCCAGTGAAAAATCGGCGCAGTCGTAGCCATAAAAAGAGGAAATCGTGACTGGTTCCCTGACTTTCGAAAAGAAGTCATAATTCTTTTCTTCCGGGCTGACGACGACCTCCTGCAATCGTTTGGCAATGATCGTAGCGCCCGCTTCATTGGGGTGCAACTGATCAGGAAAATAGTCGGGATGGTTTAAAAACAGGGAATGCAGGTCGATCAATTCATATTTCTCCTCAAAGGCCACCTGCCGAATTCGAGGTAGTATCAATTGTGAAATGGCTTTTTCAGTCTGCTTAGTCGTATCGGTCAGGAATGAGGCAACAGGCAGCAGCAACACAATACGTGGGTGAGTAGGCAAGTCCCGGAACGAATGAATCAGGATTTTGTAGTCCGTCGCGAACGTATCGATTTGCAGTCGGTACGGTAAGCGGCTATCATTGGTACCCAGCTTTATGAACACCAGATCGGGACTGCTTTTCAGCGCATCCTGATACGCGGTCGTCGCCATGTATGAGTTGACCGTATGCTGGAGTACTGTTTTCCCACTTACCCCGAAGTTCAGCACGTCGTAACCCGAGCCCAACATCGTTTGTAACTGGGCAGGGTATGAATCCTTTTCCCGCTGCGCCAGCCTACTTCCATACGTAATGCTGTTGCCCACACAGGCAATGCGCACCTTCTTTTGCGCGTAGACAATTGGCGAAATCAGAAAACTTAAAACCAGCAGTAGACAGACGTAGTGCTTTTTCATGGGCTGTTAATGGCGCTAAGAGAAACGGCTATTTACTCGTCTGTTTATCAAAATATTGCCGCATGAACAGCACTTGATAATTCAGAGAATTAGTCCAGTAATTCCAGTTATGACCGCCGGGTCGGGTGATGTAATCATGGGCGATATTCCGTTCCAACAGCTTGCCGTGCAGGTTGTTATTGACGCGAAAAAAGAAATCCTCGGTACCACAATCAACGATGAGCGCCAGGGCTCCCGGTGTCAGCAAATGGAGTAGATTAATGACCGTATTCTGCTCCCATCGCTCCGGAAACTGGGCGTAAGTGCCCAGCCGTTTCGCCATATCCCAGTTGTTGGGAAACGGGCGAATATCAACCCCTCCGCTCATGCTACCGGCGGCCCCAAAAACGGTCTGGTGCCTGAGCGCCAAATACAACGCCCCATGCCCGCCCATGCTCAAACCCGTAATGGCGCGACCCGTTCGATCTTTGATGGTTTTATAATGACCATCTACCCACGTCACTAACTCATCGGCCACATAGGTCTCGTAGCGAAACGACGGATCAGCCGGGCTATCGTAATACCAGCTCCCAAAACCACCATCCGGGCAGACAATAATCAGTTGATACGTATCGGCAACCGCGCTAAGAGCAGGATCTTTTTTGGCCCAATCGCTGTAACTGCCACTGTAGCCGTGAAGTAAATACAGCACGGGCAGCTCTTTCCCCTGCGAATAGGCATCTGGCGTTACCACAACCGCTTTAATGGTCTTTTTCATAGCCGAACTATATGTATCGACCGTATCAATTTTAGCTGCCTGTACAGACAGGTTAACCAGAAGAAAAATGCAACAAACAAGCAACGAGCGAAGCGTATTCATGGACTCTATTATATAACATTACACGCAAAACAAGGCACCTATACCTGGATTTTCTACCCATTATCAGGTTCGAAAATTTACGGGGTTGTAAAAGAAACACAACCAAGGAATCCAAATCTGGACCCAATTGCGTACTTTAGCTTATCTGCTGTAGCGCGCAAATACGGATGCCTTACGTACGGAATGCATCTACTTACAGGCCGCCATCAGATAGCTATCCAGTACATTTATTCCTCTTTTCTCTCAAAAACAGTGGTTATTTACAACGCAAAAGATTGGTTTGGAGCCCTTAAACATTTTCAAACCAGCTACGTTATCGAAGTGCTCCTTCGACGAGTTCTCTACATAGGTGGCTACGGCGTCCTGGTGACTATTATCAACCAGCATATTGTCGACGTCGATGTCCCGATTGATAGTACGTTCTTCTCCCTAATGGGTATCCTGCTGAGTTTACTTCTGGTTTTCAGGACAAATTCGGCCTATGACCGGTTCTGGGAAGGCCGAAAACAGTGGGGGTCGCTGGTTAACTACAGCCGCAATTTCGCCGTTATCATGGATGGCATCCTGCCTGATGATGACCATGTAAACCGACTTTTTTTCGCCCGTTCGTTGTCTAATTTTGCGCTGGCGCTTAAAGGGCATCTGCGAACGGGAGTCGATTTCACCGAACTCGAAGACCCCGGCGATGATCAGTTCGAATCCCTGCCTAAATATGGACACGTTCCCAGCCGAATTGCCGCGCTGCTCATGCGCCGGTTGCAGCTATTGAGCAAAGACCGTCTCGTTACCGATGCAGACCTGATTACCATCCGCTTGTATCATCAGGCGTTGCTTGATGTGACGGGGGCCTGCGAGCGTATTAAAAAGACACCAATTCCTTTCTCGTATAGCTTCTTCATCAAGCTGTTTATTACACTTTACCTAATATTACTGCCGCTCGTTCTTGTCGATACGTATCATTATTTCACGATTGTAGCGACGCTGCTGGCTGGTTACGCGCTACTGGGTGTCGAGATGATCGGTGACGAGATCGAGGAGCCTTTTGGTCTGGATTGCAATGATTTACCCCTCAATCAGATTGCCCGTACGATCCAGCGCAACATGCACGAAATTGTCGGCGAAGAACTTTCACCGGTGGCGCTCGCCAAACCAGAAGTCGATTATATAAAGGTTAACTGATTGGTAAATTCCGATTCCCTCCTCGCTTACCTTTCCAGTTCCTACGCGAGTTCCTGCTCTTCACAATCGGGCAGGAACTCGTATATTTACACCCCTTACCAGACTACTTGCTGACGTCGTTTCTGGTTGTAATTTCACAGATATACACGAAGCATTTTAGTCTATTAATCAGTTGGATGGAAAAGAAAGGCGCAACGACTCAACCGGCAACAGCAAAGGCGAAATTTATCGCGCTTAGCGAAAGCATTATTGAAAAAATAAAAACCGGAGAACTACAGCCTGGCGACCAGATTCCGTCTGAGAATGAACTCATTAAGACCTTCAAAATAAGTAATACGACGGCCCGGAAGACACTGCTCGAAATCGAGTCTAAAGGCTGGGCCAGGCGCATAAAAGGGAAAGGTACCTACGTACTAAATCGCACGGAAGATCACCATCTGCTACGTACCCTCGGCTCGATCTACGCCACCCGACGTGGTTTTCACGATAGCCTGATTGCCGAAGGATTTACGCCGAAAAACATTGTTCTGGAGAAGACGATTTTGCCGGACGGCATCTCATCGGAAATCAACGGGCGACATTTTATCATCGACGGCCCGGTCCTGAAACTGCACCAGCTTCGCTACGCTGATGAGCTGCTGATCAAGGATGAAGTCAAATATATTTCCTTGACGCTCTGCCCCAAGATCAATAAAATCCCGACGGAGGTTTCATATTTTAAGGTTTACGAAACTAACTATCATTTAAAAATTTACGAGGTTCAGCAGACACTGGGCGTGCAAATCCTGCAACCCAATACGACCAATTTTGAACTGACTAAACCAACGCCAGTCTTTGTGCTGGATAGTGCCGTCATCTGTACCGGCGACAAAGTCGTGGAAATTGAGCAGTCGTATTACCACGGCGACAAATACAAATTCGCCGTTATCGCCAACCCGGAATACGATTATCGCCCGGCTAATCCCATCACTTTGTAAGCCATTTCATCAATTCGTTGGCAATAACCTCGTGACCTTCCTTATTGGGATGGTTAACGTGCGACATGTAGTTTTTCAACTCGCCCTTTTTAGCAATCTGCTTGAATTGCGAATACGGATCAGCCAAGCCAACGTGGTACTTGTCAGCCAGTTGATGAATCTGCTGTACATGCGGTTCCAATGGATTTTTAGGGTCCAGCATATCCAGCCGCTGATCGGGCGAAGGGGTCAGCAGGATTACGTTTACGTTTTTGGCAAGGGCCGACTGGATCATTTTCGCCCAGGCTTCTTTTACCTTGTCGATCTCGGAGAACCGGTCGTTGAGCGCGTAATCAATGAACAGCACATCGGGTTTATGAATCAATACGTCCTGCTCAAACCGGGTTTGGCCTTTTATGGCATTCTCACCACCAATGGCCGTAACAATGACATTGATAACCGCATACGGATACTGCGCTTTCAGCTTGGCCAGCACCAGATTGGGGTACGACTCTAGTGTATGTACTTCGTGATCATGCCAGAAACCAGCCGGAACCGAGTGCCCATGAAACACCAGGTTGATCGTCCGGTTTTTCGGCCAGACCGTATTCAATTCCGTTTTCACAGCGGCCAGATACGTAGCAGAATCGGCTTGTTGAGCTTTCGTCCTAAAGGATAGACTCAGCAATAGAGCGAAGAAAAGACCTATTTTATTCATTATCGTTAGCTGCACTAAAAGCCTGTCCAGATTTCATTTTCTTGCCACTGGAAGGTATTTCTCAAACCAGTCGGCCAACACATTTAAATCCGATTCCCAGGTTTCTTCCCATCCGTGCCCACCGCCCTGGTGTACAATCAGTTGAGCGGGTACGCCAACAGCCTTTAACCGCTCGACAAATCGCTTCGACTGCTCAAGCGGCACGATAGGGTCCTTCGTTCCATGGAGGAGCAGCGTTGGTGGATCATCCTTGGAAATCGCATGGTAAGGCGATAATGATTGCATAATCGTCAATTTCTCCGCTCTGGATTTACCGTCTACACCAAATTGCGGCCAGTAACGCCGTACCGTATCACAGTCAACAAATAAACGGCCTGCGTTTCCAAAATTGACCAGATCGGCCGGTGGGAAGAAGCAGGCTACCGCTTGTACCCGACTGGAAACCAGATCAACCGAATCAACCGGAACAGCCTGCTGAATCGTATCGGGTACTGGTTTGCGGCCAACTCCGGTACCAATTGACAACGAAAGATGACCGCCGGAACTCATGCCTGAGATACCTAGCCGATTGGGATCAACACCATATTTGGCCGCATGAAACCGGATAAAGCGCACCGCCCGATGAACATCCTGAATGACTTCGTGAACCTGAAATTTGGGAACCGAACTATGGATGACCAGGAATACGGTCTGGCCACGATCAGTGAAATAATGAAAATGCCTGCGTCGCTTCTCAATCATATTGATGTCGGAATGCCAGCCTCCACTCAGCACGAAAACGACGCCAATACCATTAGGCTTGGCCGGTTTCAGCACATCCATAGTCAACGCTGTACCGAACTTATGGCTGTATATGACATCCCGAACACGAGCTAATTCGTCATTAATAACTGCATCTGCGCCAACAAGCACCTGTCCGTTAGCGCATTGACACCACCCGGCTACTATCAGTAAACTGATTAAAACTGATTTTTTCATTGAACGGTATAGTTGTCATTTCTCTCACCAGAACGCCACCAGATCACCCGTCAAGTTTTCCACGACGTAGTGCTTGCCGAATTTTTTATCGCCGGGCTTGAACGCGGTCTGGCCTTTTTTCCAGGGGTAACTCGTGTTTGAGTAGACATGCAAATCTGCCTCGGTAATGGCATCATCAGGATAAATGCGAACCGTCGCGTTCTTCAATCCCGTCAGACGCAGGCACCGATTCATGTGTTTTACGCCCGACGTCATTTCCTGACAAGACACGATGCCATCGGCCTGATCGACAAAAATCCGACTCTCCCGATGCCAGGCTTTCGGCATGTTGTAAACCGAATGTCCATCCGCTAATTCGGTTTCATAGCCTGTCAGGATGGGAGCGCCCTGCGGCAACTTGAACCGATGCGTAATGGTTGTGTTGGGACAATAACCCGAGAAGAAAAAGCCGTTGCTGCCTCTGGAAATGGTCAATACCGGATTCTTCACCGACGGATTCCGCTTGTCGATTCGGTAGTCCAGCCCAAACTGATTCAGTACGTAGCGCATCAGCAGCGGCCCCGTAAAAAGTTGTTCAGGGTCGTCTGGCGTCAGGAGCTTACCGCCAGTAAACTTGCTCGAATTGGTACCACGCACGTAGGCGACTTTACCACCTTTCCATTCTGGCTTTTCCCGCACCCACACTACGTCGCGTTCGTTGTTAGCCTGACTCATTTTTGCCAGTACTTTAGTACCAGCGTCGGCTTTGTTCTTCACCAACGTAGCGATGCCACCACCCGAAAACAGCGCGCTATGGACAATTTTAGTGGGTTGTTTTTTCGTCAGTTCGTCCAGCGTGATACTTGAATTTACCTGAAACTCGCCGTCAAGCGCCGTCGTATTCTGAAGATTCAGCAAATTCAGGAAAGCGGCACCAGCGTGATCGGCGGGGCCGTAAATGAGCAATTTACCGCCATTCTGCACAAAATCGATCAGCGTTTTTTCAAGCGACGACCCTGCTTCCGGCACAATGGAAACCAACGTCGACTCACTGAAAAAAGCCGGTTTAGCCGCCAAGATTTTCTGAAGTGAGCCCGTCGACGTAATAGTATTCAACGGAAAACCGTTGTTAATTGCCTGACGGATAAGCCAGTCACCGTAATAAATTTCGGGTAGCCGTTCGGGTTGTTTGTAGGCCCAGCTATGGTACTCATCGAACGGATACACCCAAACCAGCGGCCCCGGTGCCGTCGGCGCATCGTATCGGGCTTTCAGAATATGGGGTGTCACCTCATCTGGAACCTGCGCGGGCATCTCGCCGTAGGAATTATCGGCCGTCAGAAAATTCAGGTGCGTCGGCAATCGAATCTCGCCCTTCGCGTTGATACGTGCCACCGACATCGGCAAGTAAATATCGTGCGGTTCCTGCCCGTATCGATCCAGCCACGGACTATTGACCCACCAGGGATCATGCGTGTAATAACGAAACAGATAGCGTTCATCGGGTAACTCGGCCATGCGTGACATATAGCCTACCATTTCTAAGCCAAAATCGCCGTCCAGAGCCGCCCAGGGCGAATTGGGCGGGGGCAGCATGTTGTATTTGCCGTTATAAATCTGCTTCAAATCGACACCATCACGCGCCAGATCGGCCCCGGTCGATAAGTTTGTACCACGTGTCTGGATCTGAAAGTCAGGACATTCCTTGCGAAACAGATTCCAGAAACCAGCAATCAGCGCTTTGGTATTGGCCAGCTTTTCGGGCGCAAATGCCTTGCCGTTAAATATAGCGCCGGTCGATGACCAGCCTTCAACGCCAAAGCCAAAGCCGTTACTAAGCCAGATGAAATCGTAGCCTAAATCAGTCAGAAAGTGCTGACTCTGACGCCCCAGGAACGTACCAAATGGCGTGTTGGCCGGAATACCTTTCGGAAATCCGGCATAGGCGTCCGTGTCGGCGTTCAGCGTCGAATAGCAGCTAACCATGGTCTTATGGCCCATTGCGTTGCCGCCGAGAATTTCCGGGTGCTTTTTGTACTTAAACTCCGACTTCGCAAACTCCGGTCCCGGATCGAACGTAGCGCCAATCATAACGAGTTTACCCGTGATACGTCGGCCCGTTTCTTTCAGCGTCTGAATGATGAATTTCAAATCGCCGTACGTAAACGCGGGCGGGTTGTCCATGTACAGATACGCTCGCTCATGAAGAGACAGTTCTTTGGGACCAGAACCGACTTTATGCTCCGTATTGGGATTACCAATGTAGCGCGCCCACTCCAGTGGCTGATCCAGTTTGCCTTTGTAGTCCAGAATTTCCGACCCGTCCGACGTCCAGAGCATCACCGAAACCGTGTCGGTATGACGTAGCAAAGACGACCATTGCGTGAACAGCTCCGTCGCTACCTGCTGAATATATGCCTTGTCGTTTTTCTTGAACGGCTTGAGCGACGCTTCCAGCGTGATGTTGTTAAACGACTTGCCCCGTAACGTCGAGTTGTCCAGATTCGGCGTATCAGAAATTGACAGTTCCGAATACGTGAAGCCAAAAATGGTCAGACTGACTACGCAAAGCAGCGCTATAAGTTGGGTCCGCATAGGTTAAAAAGTTAGGAGGTACTTTATTTTGTCATGCTGACGCAGGAAGCATCTTCGGTAGGCAGCTTTAAGATGCTTCCTGTGTCAGCATGACAGAAAATGTTAATACCCTGTATTCTGCTTCAGTTTTGGATTCAGGTCAATTTCGGCTTGCGGGATCGGGAATAATAGCTCAAAATCCTGTAATGAGAAGTTGAGTTTCTGACTGGCGTAGTGAGCGTTTAAGACCGCCTGCGCTCGTCCGGTTCGAACCAGATCGAACCAGCGGTGGCCTTCATACAGAAATTCCACGCGTCGTTCGCGTTCGAGAGCCAGCCGTAGATCGGCCTGTGAAAGACCCGTTAAAGCGGGCAATTTGGCCCGTTGACGTACCTGATTGATGTAAGGCAACGCATCCGCAGCTTTACCCTGCTCGTTCAGCACTTCCGCATACATCAGCAGTACATCGGCATACCGAAGAATCGTAAATGAAATACTCCCATCGCCGGGGTCAACGGCTTTAAAATCAACGAATTTCAGTCCGTAGCGGCTATATGATTTCTTGCCACCAATCAACAGCACCGAATCGTTCACCGATACAGCTTTACGCGCATCGCCGGTTTCGTAGGCTTTGGTCAGATCCAGCGTCGGCACGATACGTCCCGCTCCCTGCGAATTTCCGGGAAAGATTGCCATACTCGTGATGGCGGGTGTGAACAGCGTCGAGTAATTATTTCCCAACGTTTGGCCATTACCAGCCGCCTGGCCGGATAGATAGTCGACTTCCAGGATGGTCTCTGCCAGATTGGTATTGCCGTTGGTGAACAGCGTTTTGTAGTCGGCAACCAACGAATATTGTTTGGAGTCGATTACTTCCTTCAGTTTCGTTGCTGCCAGATCGTAGCTCTGCTGAGTCAAATAAACCTTACCCAGCAATGCTTTCACCGTCATCTGCGAAGCCCTCGTTTTGTCAGCCACCAACGTAGCGGGCAACAGCGTTTCGGCGCTGGTCAAATCGGACAGAATCAGTTTGTAAACATCTTCTTTAGGCTTCAGTGTTAAATCGGCGGCTGCGACCTGGGCCGGGCTGCTGAACGTTTCGTTCGTAATCGGTACGTTTCCGAACAGACGCACCATGTAGAAATAACTGAACGCCCGCAGAAACTGCGCTTCGCCTTTAATCCGATTCTTGGTCGTCTGATCGAAGTTAACCGCGTCAATCCGGTTCAGAATATTAGTGCTCTGCGAGATCGTGTACAGACAGGAATTCCAGACGCCCCGGACGAACGCGTTTGTCGCCGTCACGCCGTTCTGGTCCATCTGCATCTCATCCGCCGATGGCGACGACCACTGAATCTCCGTATTGTCAGTTGTCAACTCACTCAGGTAGAGAATATTGCTACTGCTGTACAAGCCCCGAAATGTGCTGTACACGCCAACCAGCGCCGTCTCAAAATCATTTTGATTCTGATAGAAACCCTGATCACTAATTTGATAGTCCGGCTTCAGATTCAGGAAATCCTTGCAGGAGTATAAGGTGGCCGTTAAGAACAATATGGCCAGTATTCGCTTTTTCATGGCAGCAAAAGGGTTGTTAATCAATAAGTTGATTAAAATTTATGGCAAGCTACCCCACCCCAACCCTTCCCCTAAAAACTAGCGGAGGGGCTAAAAACGGGCAGGACTGCTCTCCTCCCCTGGTTTTCAGGGGAGGGGTTGGGGGTGGGGTAGCTACCGAAGTACGAGTTCATGTCGATTTAAAATGTCACACGCAGGCCAACGGTGTAGGTACGTGGGTTCGGATACGAGAAAAAGTCGACGCCACTTTTGGCCAGGTTATCACCACCAGTGCTGCCCTCCGGATCGTAGCCGGGATATTTCGTGAACGTATACAGATTCGTTACGTCGGCATAGACCGAAAGCGCCTGAAGTTTGAGTTTGCTAATCATTGGCGTTGGGAAGGTGTACGACAGATTCACATCCCGAATGCGGGTGAACGACCCATCGAACAGGTACTTGGTCGTTCCGGCACTGAACCCAAACGCGTAGTCGTTACGTATCGCACGGCTGTACAATCCGGCTCCCGGATTCTCCGGCGACCGCCACCGATTGGCCATGGCTGCTAACTGATTTTGCACACCCGCACCATTCAGATTTACCTCACCGCCCTGGAAATAAACCTGATTGCCATATGTACCATTTACGCTGATGCTCAAGGCGAAATTCCTGTAACTGAAGCGGTTGCCTAGTCCCCAGGTGAACTTAGGCCAGGGATTTCCAACGATGGTTCTATCGGACGTATTGATCGTGCCATTGCCATCAGCATCCTGATATTTATAGTCACCCGGTTGCACTCTCGGGTTCTGAATTGGACTTTTGCTGATCTCCTCCTGCGTCTGGAAAATCCCCAGAATATTGAGCAACCGGAAGCTGGAAATCGGGTAGCCAACCTGCGCCACCTGGTAATCGGACGTAACGATCCGGGCCGCTTCCGAATTGAGCGCTGTCACTTTATTCCGGTTCCAGCTAATGTTAAAATCGGTATTCCATTGAAACGGTCCTTTGCCAATGTTTTGCGAATTAAGGGACAGTTCGAGCCCTTTATTTTCGACCTCGCCAATGTTCTGAACAGAGGTGTTAAAGCCTGAAGCCGACGGCAATGTTACGTTCAGCAACAGGTTCTTTTTGAATGTCTGGTACGCATCGACCGTAAACGACAGTCGATTATGAAACAGCGACAAATCCATGCCCACATTGGTTTGCAGCGATTGCTCCCAGGTCAGTTGATCGTTGGCCAGGCTATTCGGTACCACGCCCGACACAATCTGCCCGTTCGCTACGGTACGTGCCACGCCCAGCAAGCCCTGCGTCGCGTAGTTTGGAATCTGGTTATTTCCCGAAACGCCGTAACTCGCTCTGATTTTCAGGTCGCTGATGAACGTAGCCGATTTCATAAAGGACTCATCTGACAGTCGATAGGCAGCCGAAAGTGACGGAAACGTACCCCAGCGATTCTTCGCCCCAAAGCGCGAACTACCATCCTGCCGAATGGTGGCAGTAAGGAGATATTTGCCAGCAAACGTATAATTCACCCGCGCCAGCCACGACATTATGGACCATTGGCTGATGTAATTCGTACCCGTCGAAACGGTTCCAGCGGCCAGATAAGGGACATAATCGGTCGAGAAACCCGTAGCGCCAGCCTGCAAAATCTCATCCGAATTTTTCTGGATAGTGTAGCCTACCAGGGCATCAACATCGTGCTTGCCACCAAACTTATGCCGGTAGTTCAGCGTGTTTTCGTTCAGCCAGTTCAGGCTTTTTACTTCGGTAGACCCCGCCGTTGCCGCTCCCGTCCGGCTGGTTGCGATACCCACTTTCGACGATTTCCACAGCCGCGTTACGTTGTTGGAATAATTTACGCCAATGGAAGTTTTCAGGATGAGACCCGGCGCCAGCTCAAATTGCAAATAGTTATTGGTGAATACGTTGGTGTTGTTACGTTTGTCCGAAAATTCAGCAGCAATTATAAGTGGATTTTCAACCGGAATTCCCGTTGGGCTGGAGAATTCAGAATAGGGCGTACCATCTGGATTACGCACAGGAATAGTTGGATCACTGGCCAGCGCGGCCGAGATCAACCCCCGGTATTGCAAATGCCCTTCGGCGCGGGCAAAATCACCGTAAGAATGTGCGCCAGAAAACGAAGCGCCAATTTTCAGGCGCTGGCTGATATGCGCGTCAATGTTGGTACGAAGTGTGAACTTATCGAAGTTAGATCCAATCAGAATGCCTTTTTGATTAAAATAACCACCTGATATGTAGTAACTTACATCCTTACTCGTCCCACTCGCCGACAGTTGGTAGTTGTGAACCGCTCCTTTCCGGAAGATAACATCCTGCCAGTCGGTGCCGTAACCTTCATCCGGAAACTGCGACGGATTCCGAAAGTCGGGTTTTACCTGCGTGGCCGTGCTACGTACGCTGTTCGGGTCGGAGGCTTTACCGCCTGCAAATACCCAGGCGTTATCGCGGCCTTCGGCCACAAATTCAGCGTATTGACGGGGCGTCAACAGCTTCATCTTTCGGGCTAACTCCTGCATGCCCGTCGAGTGTTCGAACGTAATGGTCGGTTTGCCTAACTTGCCTCGTTTGGTCGTGATGATCACAACGCCGTTGGCCCCGCGGGAACCGTAGATAGCCGTTGCCGACGCGTCTTTCAACACCTGAATCGACTCAATATCCGATGGGTTAATGATGCTAAGCGGATTGATCCGGTTGGTCGAGCTGCTGTTGACGATACCACTGGCGGTGTACGAGTTTGCCCCAAAACTACTCAAATCAGAGCCTCCCCCACCCGTACCAATGGCGTACCCATCCACTACGTATAAAGGCGAGTTTCCGCCCGTAATCGAGCTGATTCCGCGAATGATAACGTTGACATTGCCGCCCGGAGCCCCCGATGTTTGGGTAATCTGAACACCCGCCACTTTACCCTGCATCATCTGATCGACGCTCGTAGCTGAGGGTACCGGCACCAGATCTTTGCTGGTTAGGTTGACAATGGAACCCGTCAAATCTTTTTTGCGCTGGGTACCGTAGCCTACCACCACTACGTCCTGTAATTGCTGCTGGTCGGTTTTGAGGGCGACATTAATCGTTGACTTATTGCCAATTGCAAGCTCCTGAGGGGAATAGCCAATAAAACTAACGACAAGCGTTGCGTTGGTCGATACATTGAGTTTGAAGGTTCCGTTGGCATCCGACGTCGTGCCGTTCTGGGTTCCCTTTTCTGTTACGGTCGCGCCCACCAAAGCCTCGCCATCTTCATCAGCGGTAATTTTACCGCTCACCGGTACTTTGTTCGATTGGGCCGACGCAATCTGAACAGCGGCCAATACACTTAACATGCTGCCAATCACCAGGAGTCGCAGCCGATGAAATAAAAAATGGTTCATGGTTAACGGATTAAGGTTTAAAAAACTTTGCTGAATGATGACTTATTAATGATGCGTGATGAATGGGCTGACGCGGGCCATTCATCATTAACAATTCATCATCTTAATGGAATGATCACGGATTCAATTTTCAGGTAGTCGGCGATTTTCTGGATTGTCTGGGCATGGTGCCCGATGCCCAGCGCGAAGTGATGCGTGGGTCCTTCGCCGATCCAGCGTTTGAGAAACGTGCGAACATCGGGTTTGAAAAAGCCCCGGGTATTGGTGTTGCCCGTCGGCGGAATTGGCCCGGCAATCGACTCACCCTCAGCGATGACGAATTTTATTTTGCCCTCGTATGTCGAGCTGATGCTGAGCATTGTAATGGGCCCTTCCTTGATTTTGAACTCAACACCTGCGCCAAAACCCGGCTTGCCGTGGTATTTCTTCAGACTACGTAGCACGGGCTGTCCTTCGGCAATGGCAATATTGTGTGGGCCATCATGACCGACCAGCACAAAATCCTCTTTAAAATCAACCGGGTGAAACTCGGCGAAACTGCCACCGATGCCCAGGCGTTCCATAATGAGCATGGCGATACAGGTTTTCAAATCCGATTCGCCACACATCGGGAAGCCCGCACCCTGAAGCAGGGAGTTACCGACGATCAGGTTGGACATCACTACCCGCGTGTCGCTGTTATCCGGACCATCGTAGTAATAGGCGAGTCCATCCAGTTTTTTCAGCTTCACAAATTTCTCCAGCGCCACGGTGGCCTGAGCAGCAATGTGTAAATCGGACTCCCGCAGCTTTTCGGAAATGGGATCAGAAACCGGATCAGGCGTATCGAAAAAGGCCAAAATCCGCTCTTTCACTACGTCAATTTCCTCCTCCGTAGCCTGCTGATACTGCGTAACAATTTCGTGGGCCTCACACTGAACAATGTGCACACCAAAATGAGCCGTTAACATCGTCGAATCGGAATGCATGTCGAGCATAGCCTCAATGGGATGGCCGATATGCCCAATTTTAGCCGTTTTCAGGTCATGAAGCACAGCCGCAATTCGGCAATACGTTTCGATTTCAGCGTCGGCAGCGGGGTCGTCATATAGCGTACCGATGATTACCTGAGGCACTTTTTTGCCCATTCGAATGGCCACACCCGCAAACTCGGGCAGGGAGCAGATGTCGTCATTGTAAAGTTGCAGATAGGTCGAGGCACGGCTGTAATCCATCGCTTTGTCGGGCTGAAGCGCCACCAGCACAATCGGCACATCGATGCTTTTGATAATGACACCGAACGTACTCGACGTGGCATAGGTCAGCATATCGCAGAAAATCAGGTCCAGATTGGCGGCATTGAGTTTGGGCACCATTTCGTAAGCTTTTGTTACATCGTCTACGAGGCCAAAATCAATGATTTCTACAGAATCGAACGCTTCGATTTTATCAATAAAAACCGATTGCTTTTTCAACATATCGTCCAGCAACCCGTCGAACTGGCTCCAGTATTTAAAATAACCTACGCCAAACACCCCGATCCGAGGACGTGTCTTTTTTCGTTTTACAAGGCCAGTCTGGTGTACTGCTACGTCGTTGAGGGATTGTTGTTCCATATAGTAAAGGTTTATGTCTTTTCAGAATTAAGTTAGTGCACTAAGTTAAAGTAAACGTGTTTTGGGGATGTGAAGAACAATTGCTTGGTTTAGGAATTATAAACCCCCAACCCCCTAAAGGGGGCCAAAACCTACCGGTCAATTAGCCCCCTTTAGGGGATTGGGGGTTTCATAAGCCAACATTAACTGCATCTGGTATAAAATCCTGTTTTGCTCCTAAATCCAAGGCTTTAATTCTGGGAATCAGCCAGATGAGCAAACCAAAGGCCAGTGGGTACAATAGCCCCGAAGCAATCCAGAGGGGCCGATACGAGTAGTTCTGGATGATAACGCCCATCAATGGATTGAGCAGCAAACCTGACACAGCTCCCGCCGTTCCAGAAAGCCCAACGACCGTGGAAGTCGCCTTCTGTCCAAACATATCCGAGATGGACGTAATGTAATTAGTGATCCAAAACCCATGCGCAAACATAAACACTGACATTAGCGCCACCGCGACCTGAACCGATGACACCCACTCAATAGCCGGTGCAGCAAGGGTCAACGCAGCAGCAATCCCCATTACAGTTTTTCGGGCTTTGTTGACGGAAAAGTTACGGGCAATCAGCTGGCCAGAGAACCAGCCGCCCAGAATGTTGGCGATACCCAGCGCCAGAAACGGAATCCAGAACAGCTTGCCAATCTCGTCAAACGATACGTTACGTACTGAACTGAGGTATTTTGGAATCCAGAACATCATGAAATAGAAGACTGGATCGAGCAGAAACCGAATGATGATAAACACCCAGGTTGGTCGTTGTTTGAGCAAGTCAAGAAACGGTACCGTTTCTTTTGGCTCTGTTTCAATTGACGTATCAACGACCAGTTTTTCTTTTCGCCAGGGGATTAGTAGCCAGGCAATTACCCACGCTATACCGATAAGACCTGGAATAAGAAAGCCTCCGCGCCAGCCATAACTTTTTGACAACCATATAGTTAGTGGTGGCGCAACAACCGCCCCTATCGCCGAGCCGCCGATAGCGATGCCATTCGCCAGGGCTCGTTCCTTTTTGTCGAACCAGCGGTAGACCGTCCAGGCGGCTCCGGGAAAACAACCGCCTTCGCCAATGCCCAGCATAAACCGAAAAGCCAGCAATTGCGAAAACGAAGTCATTACCGCGTGCAGACTGTTTGCCACCGACCACAAGCCAACTGAGATAGCCAGTCCCCTTTTGCCACCAACCCGATCAATCAGCCACCCGCCTAACGTGAACATGATAGCATAACTAATCAGGAAGCTAGTGTTGATCATACCATATTGAACATCCGTGATATGGAACTCCTCCTGAATCTTGATAATCGCAATCGACAACACCTGCCGATCCAGAAAACTCAGGCCAGTGGCGATAAAAAGAAGGAAAACAATCAACCAGCGGATGTTGGTATTCATATAGCTTAACGCACTAAGTTAACTATCGCAAAGATATAAGGATGTGATTCTAAAAATCAATAGGTATGGCATTTTTTTTCAATCAAATAGAAATAATTTTATATAGTATTTTTTGGTTGCGATAATTGTCCGCCAGCTATAGGGCTTTCTTTCATAATTGAATAGCTTGCCATCGTTGTCATATAGCTGATAGCAAGGCTGAGCTTAGTTAGTGGCAAGGCGCACCCGATCTCGATTAGGCATTTAAAGTTCAGTATTATATGTACCGTGGCAGGAAACTTACGGCTATAGTGGTCTTCTTCGATACTATGCATAAACCATATTGATATGTTTATCAGTAAGGTATATAGACGGATGAATCATTATATGAACTGTTCCAGCGCTATGACTAACTTTTCTTAGTTCGGGTGAAGCCAGGACGTAGTAATAGGAACGCGAGTAGCCAAAAGAACCCTGGAAGTAGAATCTGGCTGTAGTCAAGTGAATAATCAATCGACATAAAATCATCAATGGATTCATCATAAAATGCTTTTAGTGAATCGTTTGGCTTTAATGTCTCAAAATCATCTTCACTGATGGGAATAACCCGTTCCTGCTGCTGATACCGGATTGTAGCGTCATAGTCATACAACTTATAGAAAGTATGACGGCCAGATTGCCTGAAACGCGCTTTTCGATCGGTATCCAGCACCCGAACAGTCACCCGATGCCCATCTATTTTTAAGTGCTGATAGTACTGGTAATATCGCCAGGTATCGTAAGTGAAGAAAACGGCCGCTGCGAAAAGGGTAGTCACAAAAACAAAGCGAGCCAATGATTGCAAAAACGGAACTGGCAGAACGGTGGCGATAACACCGGCAATCATGAAAAAGGTAGCGATAGAAAGAAGCAGGCATAAGAACAACAGGCGGTTTTCATTGCTGAAAAACCGGATGGCCGTCCACTCGATCAAGCGTGATTTTCGCTTGGATTGGTCAAAGTGAATTTCATCACCCGGTTGTCTGAACGCATCATAGCGAGGATGATATAGTAATTGAACGCGGTCGCCTGCACTGACATACGTAGTGTCTCGTACGTAGCGGGTTGTATAGTCTTTGCCTTTGTACTCAACGGTCAGGTACACACTATTTCCCAGTACATCCCGCCACGACCGCTGGGTATGATCAGCGTTGTTTATAGTTACTGAAATGAGCTGTCCTTCTTTTACAAACTCACGCTGAAGTAGCGCTTCCTGATAGATTTCCCAGCATGCCCAAGTGGTAAATCCCAGAATCACAGCAACAACCAGCGCGATCAGGAAGTTAAACACACGACCTAAGGACGTAAATAGTTCTTTAAGCATCTCTTTTATTGTGTAAATAATACTTACTCAGGATACAGTAAGGCTAGAAAGTAAAGAAATGGAAAACCGAGCGGCCGAGGCTTTCGTAAGTAATAAAGAACAAAGGGAATTTTAACCAGTCAAACCATTTGCATTCAATAGTATAGGCTTCGCCACGAAACTTTTTAAGAATAAGGGACTGTCTAAAAATTAGTTTTTAAGCTGTTTCACCCCTGAATCCCCTAAAGAGGACTTTACTCGTCGTCAAACCAAGTCCCCTTTAGGGGATTCAGGGGTGAAACAGCTTAAAAACTAATTTTTAGACACTCACTAAGGAAGCCGTAAAAAGAACAAAAGGCAACCAGTAACAAAATGATAACACGGGGCTGGGTTGACCACGAAGCTATGTTTGTCCTATCTTTGGCAGTATACAGGTTTGCGGCAGCAACCACTATTTTCAGAGAAGCAAGCCCATTAACTGTATTTATCTGATTTTCTTTTACTTTTTATTTGGTTAGAAGCTTACAAATGTGTAAGTTTGTTACCAACTTGACAGTAATAATCAACTTTTAATTTATTTCCCTTAGTGTGCAACTTGCTTTGCGTGAATACAAGTAAGGGATTACTACGTAATTGTAGTTATTATTTTTATCTGACTTTGACTAAACAGATAAATCTCTCCTAATTCCAGTCAAGTTCAGGCACCTCATCTCTGTTAACTACCCTATTTGGTACCACTTTTAATTTTTTGCCATAGTCTGCAAGTAGTTGTCCTCTTCGCATAATATCGAAGATACCAACTAATTTGTCTTAATTAAGCTGAAATAGTTTCAGGACTGGTCAATCACCTTCTTTCGGTTCTGTTAATTTACAAGTACATGACAAGTGACCGGAGTGATTTACCTGTAGTACCCGATCTGAATTTAATTAATCAAAGCTTAGCAATCGTCTGTGGCAAATGGCGGCTATATATCATTCTGCTTTTAGGTGAGCAAACGCTACGTTACGGAAAAATCAGTGAAATGCTACCCGGCGTCAGCGAAAAAGTATTGGCTAGCGAGTTAAAAACGCTTGTGGCGTTAGGTGTCATGAAGCGTAAGGCATATGCCGAAATTCCACCACGCGTGGAATATACATTAACAAAAAAAGGCCGCTTAGCCCTGCCAATCCTATTGGAGCTTCAGGAACTTGGCCGTATTTTCAACTGACTTATCAATGTCAAACCCGCTAAAATTTAAAGACTTAAATCGATCACAGTTTTTTGTTACGGCTCGCAAACGAGTTGATGCTTATTTTAAAGAGAATGCTATTTCGCCCAATGCCAACGGGGCAATGTGGGCAAAGGCAATTTTCTTCCTGGCTGGTTATACGCTATTCTACGTCTTAATTTTATCCAATCAATTTGGGAATTGGGAAATGTTAGGGCTGGCACTCCTGATGGGTGTTTTTGCGGCCTGTATTGGCTTCAATGTGTCTCACGACGGACTTCACGGTTCTTTTTCGTCCCGTAGCTGGGTGAATCGACTGATGGGCAATAGTTTTTATCTGATAGGCGCCAATCCATACGTCTGGAAGATTACCCACAACATCGTTCATCACACCTACACCAATATTCCGGGTCATGACGAAGATATTGAAGTTGCTCCGGGTCTGGTACGTCTGGACCCCGACGAAGCACTTCGTCCCTGGCATCGGTTCCAGCATTGGTACACGATTCCTTTATATTCTCTGGCTTCGCTTTCCTGGGTCTTACGGAAAGATTACGTCAAATTCTTCAAAGGCAAGATTGGCCACCACGATACATCGTCGCATCCTCGCAAGGAGTACGTTAAATTGTTCATATCCAAAGGCTTATACTATCTTTTCTTTCTAGTTATACCTTTTCTGGTACTTGACCTGACGTGGTGGCAGTTGGCTATCGGTTTTGTTCTGATGCACCTGGCCGAAGGGTTGGTCTTGGGTTTGGTCTTCCAGTTAGCCCATGCTGTAGAAGGCACGGCTTTCCCGATACCCGATGAAAGTGGTGATATACAGGCTGCCTGGGCGATTCACCAAATGCATACGACCGCTAACTTTGCACCCAACAGTGCGCTGGCTGCTTTTATTTGTGGTGGCTTGAATCGCCAGATCGAACATCATTTGTTTCCGAAGGTTTGTCATATTCACTACCCGGCCATTGCTTCGATCGTTAAGCAGACGGCCGAAGAATTTGACCTGCCTTACCTTGAAAATGAGAGCTTTGGTTCAGCTCTTTATTCTCACTACCGCCTTTTACAGAAACTTGGGCAACCCGTGGTCGAGGATATAAACATGTACAGCGTTGCTGATTGACCAACTTTTTTACGTCCGTTGATTCTGGTAGATTGCGGGCGTACTCACCTTTTCTATTGGCATTAACTTCCTCCCTGGCCTATGGCTTCTCAGCAAGACCTCGATTTTACGTACACCACTATTGACAAAATTTTTCGTCTGAGCATCGGACAAACCGGTGATTATAGCGGGGCTATGTACAATGGCGATTTTTCACTTACACTGGAGGAAGCACAACGACAGAAGCATACGTTCATTGCCGATAGTCTGGGCGTTAAGGCTGGTTCTAAAGTGCTCGATATGGGCTGTGGCTGGGGGCCTTTTCTTACGTATGTTAAAGGACGTGGTGCTGATGCGCGTGGGGTGACACTTTCCAGCGGCCAGGCCGAAGCTTGCCGGGCTAATGGGTTGAATGTCGATGTTAAAGACTGTCGCCTGATTACACCCACTGATTATGGTACGTTCGACGCCATCACCTGCATTGGTGGTATGGAGCACTTTTGCTCGATTGAGCAGTACAAAGCGGGTCAGCAGGATCAGGTATACGCCGATTTTTTCAGTAATCTATATAACTTATTGCCAGTTGGCGGCCGGTTTTACATGCAAACGATGGTGTTCGGCAAGAACATGATTCCGCTCGAAGAAATCAGTCTGGATGCGCCGAAAGATTCCGATTCGTATGCGCTGGCGCTGATGATTGCCCAGTTTCCGGGATCGTGGTTGCCCTATGGTGCTGAGCAGGTAATACGTAACGCCCAGCCTAAATTCAAGCTCATTTCCCAAAGCAGCGGTCGGCTCGATTACATCGAAACCATCGGCCAATGGCGAAAGCGATTCCGTGCTTTCAATCTAAAGAAGTATCTTCTTTACGCTTCACTACTGCCAAAATTGCTGACAAACAAACCCTTCCAGGACCTGATTGCGGTGTTTAGAGTCAGCCCGAACCGCGTATGTTTTCAGCGGGAAACTATGGAGCACTACCGGTTAGTGTTCGAAAAAGTGTAACTTGGAGAGCAACCACCTCATCAATCATGTCTGTCCGCGTCGCTATTCACCACTACACCCATTATGAATACGATCGGTTGGTTCTCCTGTCTCCTCACCTGATCCGGCTTAAACCAGCGGCTCACGCCAAAGCGTTAATCGAATCGTATTCCCTGACTGTTGAACCGGCCAATCATTCCCTGCATTGGCAACAGGACCCTTTCGGTAACTTCATCGCGCGAATCGACTTTTGGGGATCTATGCAGACGATGTCCATTAAGGTCGAAATAACGGCGCTGCTGGAACCAATGAATCCCTTCGATTTCTTTCTGGATACCTACGCCGAATCGTTTCCTTTTGACTACGAATACCAGCTCAAAAAAGACCTGATGCCGTATCTGGAAGTTGCCGAACAGGGGCCGCTTCTGAAGCAGTGGTTACAGAAAATAGACCTGACGAAGCGTGGTACTGTCGAATTTCTGATTATGCTTAATCAGCAGATTTTTCAGGATATTGCCTACACGACTCGAATGGAACCGGGCATCCAGCCCACCGAAGAAACACTGAAACTGGCCATTGGCTCCTGCCGCGATTCGGGATGGTTACTGGTACAGGTTCTGCGTCATTTCGGCTTGGCGGCTCGCTTCGTTTCCGGTTATCTGGCCCAGATTATTACCGACGAAACGAAACGAAACAATCCGACTGGAGCCAATGAAGATGTCCTTGCCCTACATGCCTGGGCCGAGGTGTTCATACCCGGTGCGGGCTGGATTGGCCTCGATCCTACATCGGGCGTCTTAGCAACCGAGGGCCATATTCCGCTGGCCAGTACGTCTGATCCGCTCAGTGCAGCCCCCGTAACCGGCACTACCGAGATATGCGAAACGACTCTAACGTATAGCAATACGTTAGATCGATTACCCTGATTTTCATCGATTTTAGGATCAGTCACCTTCCCGTGTTGACGCTTTAAATATACCTACTTCGGCCAACTCGACTGGCCCGTTGGTATTGGTAAGCGTCAGGCGAATTCGGTTGCTTTGCACAGCGGGAAAGCGCAGTAGGCGTTTGTAACCCACCGTTGTGAATGTTTGAAGCGACTTCCAGTTGGTACCGTCCCAGTACTCAACCCGCCCACTGGCAATACGTTGGCCATTGGCAATATTTTCCTGAATCAAAATCCGATCAAAGGATTGTTCGGTGCCTAAATCAATGATCAAGGGTTGATTGGCGGGTAAGGTTGTGAATGTAGCCAGTTGTTTATCCGTCAACTTTGGCTGTTTACTGACGAGGTTCTTCTTAAATGTCTCGTCCAGAATACTCCGAAACTCGTGCAGGCTGGCGATATCTGGCTCAGAAAACAATCCCTCCCGATTAGGCGGTACGTTCAGCAGTAACAAGCTGTTCCGACCAACCGACTGATAATACAGGTTCACTAAATTCTTCGCCGACCGCACTTTCGCATCCTCAGCGGCATGATAAAACCAGCCGGGCCGAATTGATACATCGGTTTCAGCCGGAACCCATTGTTTACCCGTAGCATCACCCCGATTGAGGTATTTGGAGTCAGCTTTACCGGGTGAAAGCCCCTCCGTATTAATGGTTGACCAGCAGGTTTCGCCCGCGTTACCGGCTTCATTCCCTACCCAGCGCACATCGGGGCCAGCGTCCGAAAACATAACGGCGTTCGGCTGTAACTGGCGAACCAGCGCCCAGTAACCCGCAAAGTCATAGGTCATATCTTTAGCATTCTCGCCTTTTGCGCCATCGAACCAAACCTCCGAAATAGGTCCGTAATTCGTTAACAATTCGCGAAGCTGGCTTTTGTAATAGTCATTGTATGAAGCCGTACCATAGCGTGGTTCATGACGATCCCAGGGTGACAGATATACCCCAAACTTCAGTCCAAATTCGCGGCAGGCATCAGCCACTTCCCGCACTACGTCGCCCGAACCGTTTTTCCATGGGCTGTTCTTGACCGAATGTTCCGTCATCTTCGATGGCCACAAACAGAACCCATCGTGGTGTTTCGCTGTGATGATCGCCATTTTAAAACCGGCATCTTTCAAGGCTTTGATCCACTGTCGGGTGTCGAGTTTAGCGGGGTTAAAAATCGCCGGACTTTCGGTGCCATCGCCCCACTCCTTGTCGGTAAAGGTGTTAACGGTAAAGTGCAGGAAAGCCGTGGTTTCCTGCGATTGCCAGGCTAATTGGCGGGGCGCTGGTTTAGGTAACCCAACATTCGGTTGCCCATAAACGGTTGTTACAGTGGCTAACCCGGCAACCAGTAAACCTATACAGCAGATGAATTTCATATCGGTCAACATATTTTGTTTGTTACGGCTTCAACTTGATAATTTGGGAGCCAGCCAGTAGAAACGCTCCCGTACCGTAAACCTCCCAACTGTCTTCACTAAAATTACGTCTAGGATCACCCCCGATGGGCTGCACCCAGCCGACCCGGCCTTCGGGCGACACCAGCTTGGTCAGTGCTATCCAGGCTTTTTCAACAGCGGGTTGATACGTCTTCTTGGCCAGAATACCCTGGTTAATGCCCCACGCTAGTGCATAGCAGTCAAAACCCGATCCACTGGCTTCACCACCCGGATAGGCAGCCGGGTCCAGCAAACTGGCCCGCCACAATCCATCGGCTTGCTGAAGCCCGATCAGACGTTCGCTCATTTGCTGGAACAGATTCAGGTAAAAAGGTCGGCTTGGGTGCTTGACCGGAAGTTCTTCCAGCACACGTACCAGTCCGCCCATAACCCAGCCATTGCCCCGTGACCAGAAAATTTTCTGACCATTTGCCTCTTTCTTACCGGCGCCCGTCGCATCAAGGAGATAGTTGGCATCGCGTGCAAAAAGATGCTCCTGCTGGCTATACAGCAGTGTATAGGTTTGCCTAAAAAGCGAATCAGAAAATGCGTTGTAGGTCGGATTATTCAACGTAGCACTCAGTTTGGCCAGCACCGGCGGAGCCATGAACAACGCATCGCACCACCACCAGGTCAGGCCGTGTTTTTCCAGTTCCTTTCCTGGTACCGTTTGCATTTTCCGCACGCTGTCAATGGTCGGCTGGATCATCTGGCGATCCTTTTTGAGCCGGTATAAGTCAATGTAAGTCTGGCAAATGGCGATGTCATCCGCATGATCAAATCGGACGCCGGGACGCCATTTGTTACGTTCGCCCATTGCCATCAATGAGTCGAGAATCAGTGGCGATTTGGTGGTTTCATAAGCGGCAAAAACACCGGCATAAAAGGCTCCATTCGTCCAGTCAGTTGGACTGTGTTTGGGATGCTCAAGTTGCCATTTGGTTGCTTTCAGTAAGGCGGTTTTGATATACTCTGGCGAAAAGACCTCGTCGCGCACTACGTGTCGACGCTCCAGACGAGTTCTCCGTTCTTTGTGTTTCGGTGTATCACCAAACCCAGTTTCGGCTACTACCGATAAACCAATTAATAAAGCAAACGTGATCTGTAAACCCTTCATTTTCTGGCTGTTCGTTTCCCTGAAAAGTAAATTTATGGCATCCCATACTTGAATTGACCAGGACTTTCGGTTAGAGCCGTGCCACGGTTCCTGACAACACTTAATGAACCGTGGCACGGCTCTAACCGAAAGTCCATTGGCGTAACGAAACGGATAACTACGCACATCAGACTGTCAATTACAAAATCTGTTCAAGCATCTGGATATATCCATTTACGCCCTCGCTGATTTCCCGTAAATAAATGAACTCATCGGCTGAATGCGACCGACTCGAGTGCCCCGGCCCGCACTTGAGCGAAGGACAATTCAGCACAGCCTGATCAGACGTAGTAGGTGAGCCATAAGTGTATCGGCTCAATGCCAAACCAGCCTGCACAATGGGGTGTTCAACAGGAATAGAAGACGGTTTCAATCGAATGGAGCGCGGTTTCACCTCCGACTGGAGGTTGGTTCGAAGAGTTTCAACGACCTCTTCCAAAGTATACTGTTCCGTCACGCGTACGTCGATCGTGAACGTACAGGTGTCAGGTACTACATTATGTTGCGTACCCGCATTGATGATAGTTACCGATAATTTGACTGGTCCCAGTGTGGGCGATACTTTCGGAAACTGATACGTAGTGAGCCAGTTAATATCCCGAATGGCTTTGTAAATAGCATTCTCGCCCTCGTCGCGGGCAGCGTGACCACTAACGCCGTGGGCGGTACAATCAATGACAAGTAACCCTTTCTCGGCAATAGCCAGTTGCATTTCAGTTGGTTCGCCAACAATGGCAAAGCTAATTGGCGGCAATTTGGGCAACAAGAGTTCCAGTCCATCGCGGCCAGAAATCTCCTCTTCAGCCGAAGCGGCCATAACGATGTTGTAAGCCATGCCGGGCCGGTCATAAAAGAAAACAAACGTAGCGATCAGTGAAACCAGGCAGCCACCGGCATCATTACTACCCAGGCCGAAGAGTTTGTCGTCGTGTTCAATGGGGGCAAACGGATCGAGCGTCCAGGACTTATTGGGTTTCACTGTATCGTGGTGCGAGTTTAGCAGCAACGTCGGTTTTTCAGGATCGAAATAACGATTTTTAGCCCAGATGTTGTTCTTCAGCCGATCGAACGGAATTTGTTTCTCCTGAAAAAAAGCTTCGATTATCTCAGCGGTATGGTCTTCTTCCCGGCTGAACGACGGTATTGAAATAAGTCGTTTGAGTAAGGCCAGCGCATCAGCCGAAAGGGCCGTTGAGGACAAGGTTGGAACATTTGGTTCAGCCATGCGGAATAGTGTTGACGGCTCAAAGATACAGGAACATGCATTGCTTGTGCCCGAATCTCTACTGAAATCCTGATACAGGCAAACGGAGGTTATGTATGTTTCTGTAACATAACAACCTCCGTTTGCTTAAACATTAGCCCTTAAAACCGAACCTTAACTGTGCTACGTTCTGAATACAGTTCTCCGAAGTTATTCGCCGGGCATTTTACTCCTCAGGATTCTAACGTAGCGGTTTTTGTTACCTGGATGCTGGGATTCAGCGCTCTTGAAATTACACACATTTTAGCGGCATTTTCGGCAACCTCTTCAAATTGTTCAGCCGTCATACCCGGCACTTTACCTTTGATTTGTAAATCAACCGCCGTGATCGACAGCGTATCGGTATCCAGCGTCAGGGTAGCTGCCACACTCAGTTCATCGGGGGTAAAACCAGCTTGCGCCATGGTAGCGCTAGTGGCCATAGCGTAACATCCTGCATGCGCAGCCGCTAGCAGTTCTTCGGGGTTAGTGCCCGCTTTACCATCTTCGCTAACGAGTCTGGTTTTGAAGGAGTACGCTGTATTGTCCAACGCACCACTGAACGACGACATCGTGCCGGTTCCGTCCTGTAAGCCGCCTTTCCAGACAGCTGAAGCTCTACGTTTTAACATGTTTGTGTAGTGAATGCGCGTTAATGGCATCCGGTTAGTTAACCCACAAAGCTTGCGAAGGGTTTATGCCTACCTATCTGATACCGATTTATCCTTCGGAGAAGGGAACGCCTTTTTCCCGTAAGAATGCCTTAATGACGTCAACATGAACGCACTGCCCTACATTGAGAAATGGATAGTTCGATACGCGGCTTTTGCGTCCATTTACCAGTACTTCCTGATCCACAATATCGAAGCCCAGATGCAAGTGGCGTGTAGCCGACTGCATCCCGTAAATAAGCCCCTTCATGTCGAACAATGGACCGCCACTTTGTCCGCGTAAGCCGGGGGTGCTCATTTCAATACCATTAATCGTATTCGCGTCAGCCATTAATCGGGTTACAATACCATCAATAGGAAAGCTTGGCGATGTAACACGACCCGTCGTTGTCCATTCAATATCATCGGTGGCGGAGTTGTATCGAAAGTTCGTGAACTCGGGAAATGGATAGCCCAGTCGACATAAACTTCGACCCGGTTTTATCCGACTACTGTCGCCCAGAAACGTAGCATGAGAGCGATACAATATCCGGTTGAAACCTTCGAAACGTAGTAAGGCCAAATCCTGGGTGGGGTGTTTATCAATGGTCAGCTTCTGAAACTGATCTACGCAGCCTACAAAGTTGTTTCGTACCCGAATGATTGTATCAGCACTAAGCTTGAATTTGACCTCCAGTTTACTAATAAGATGGGCCGCATTTTGTTCCCGTAATACGTCCCGGCGAGCGCCCTGAAACTCCCGGTAGTTATGGTAGATAGGATCACTTTGAGCGATCAGTTCTGCTACGTGTTTGCACGTAATAGCGCATCCCTCCTGGTTTACAAAAAAAAGAGTAGCCGTACCGGGAACAACCTCACTATGTCCATAAAGCCGAACGATAGAGTGCATGGGACGGGTAAACGAATCAACGCGTTCAAGGGCGTCAACAAACATAAGCAGTTAGAGATTGAGAATCGCCAAAAGGCAGTAAGTAAGTCTGCAAGTTAACCAATACCAACAAACTTACTTACCGGTCAATCCCAGCTCTACTGACGAATTGGTTATTTTTTAGGTCTCACTTTTACTTCAGCCGGCACAACAGCCCCCCGATCGCCACTATCAGGCGGGGCCTGTTCAGGAGCGTTCAGGCTATTATTCGTTGTGTCTCCCTGCCGACCAAACACCGAGCTGTCGCTGGCAGCGGTGGTCGTTTCAGTACTCGCTTCTTTTTTATTACCGGAACAACTTCCAAAAACTAAACTTGAGCCAATAATAAGACTCGCCAGCAACCAGGAATGGCCGGAACTTGCGCGATTGTGTATCATAATCTATAGAACGTTGATAGAGAGTTACAAACAAATAGTTAACTCAATTGGCCGGAATTTGTCCTGCCAGAACGAACAGTTTAATAAGGCAATGGTAACCTATTACCGATTAAGCTTTGACGAATCGCGGATGCCAAGTGGACCGGGCGCTGTTGAATCAGACGGCTGCCCGTGGGCTTCCTTAACGCTTTCCTTCGTAGCCGCCGACGTATCTTCAACAGCATTTGATTCAACGCGGGACGTAGAATCGGTACTAACTCCATCAACACCATTCTGATTCTCACTGCACTTTTGTATGAGCAGCCCCAATACCAACACGGCGATGGCGATCATGGCCCAACGAAGCCAGCGTACATTTTCATGCCGACGTTCGCCCTCAGGGCTTTTGGGAATATTAGGATTAACAACCGTTCCACTAAAGTTATCAGTGCCCTGAACCTCCGTTTGTGGGCCAGTAGGTGTTACGAGCTCATCGAAGCCAAGCAAGCTATCAATTCCACCCAGCCCATTTGGCAATGCCTGACGAAACTCCGTGGCCTGGCCCAGTAATAACGTGGTCAGGCTCTCCGCAGTAAGCCCTTTTTCCTGTTCCTGCCGCCCCAGGACGCCCATGAGCACCGTACCCGCTAAACCCAGAATGGTTGAGGTAGCTTGCGGTTTTGTGCCACTATATACGCTAAGGAGTTCGGTTGTTCGATCGAGTTTATCATCAAAAATGGCTTCCAGAAACGCCTGTCCGGCGGTACTTGTCTTTGCTGTATTCTGGTACGTTTTTATGCCTTGACTAACATCGAGAGGAATTGTGCCGTAGTTATTTTTGTCCAGGAAGTTAATAATAGTTGATGCACCGCCCGAAGCTTGAACCCGTCGGGTCAGTCCACCTAAAAGCGTTGGCAGGCTACCATTAATAACTTTTAGGGTATTGGCAGACGATTCGTTTAGTTCGCCACTAAGCTGGTCAACTACCGCGGGCGTGAACTGCTCTTTTAGGTAGGATAATAAATGAACGGCCATAAGTTTTTCGTTGAGTTGGAACCCATTAAACTCGCCATTTGGTCGAATGTTCGTTTTGAGGTTGTAGGGTTATAAAGTTAAAAGGGATACAGCGTTCCAACATGCTGCCTCCAGGACCTGCTACTGTTGAAAGGCTGTACCCCTTTTACTGGTTATATTCGTGTTTCTACAGTTGCGGAATACGTAGTACCTGATCAGGATAGATCAGATCAGGATCTTTCAGCATTGGCTTGTTAGCCTCAAAAATGACCCCATATTTCAACGGATCACCGTACACTTCTTTGGCGATTTTGGATAGTGAATCACCCGACTTTACGGTGTAATATTTTCCTTCTGGAGTTGGCTGATCTACTGTCAACTGATTGTCCACAGCCGAAACGCCCTCTACATTACCAACAGCTAGAGCAATTTTTTCAGAATCTTCCTGCGACTTTACCGAACCGGTTATAGTGACCGTATCGCCTTTCGTCTTCACCGTTAATGTGTTATAGGCAAGCCCTAACTGTTTAACGTGATCAAGCAGGGCCTGTGCCCGAACTGGCTCAACCTTTTCTGCTTCGGCTGGCGCGGCAGGCGCGTCGTTATGAAAAATCTTTTCACCTACGCCTTTGAAAAATGATAATAGACCCATTTGTTTAGTAATAGTTTTAATGAAACATTGAATGAAAGGCTGACAACTACGCCAACGACTTTAGCTGAAACAACATGCTCGGGTAACGATTGTTTTAGAACCTTCCATTATGACCTGTTAAGTTTTACGCAGAAAGGCCAATTAGGTCACACAAAAAGCAATACTTTTACGTTCTTTTTTACAAGTTTATCTATTTTTCCTACAATCAACCTAGTACGCTCGAATGCATTTCAATAACAAAATACGATGGGGGCTGGTGTTAACTACATTAGTTGGTCTGGTCGCCTGTACAAATAATGACGTTGATCCTGGTGCTGGTAGTGGTGAAACACCCAGCAAAGGGAATGCAGATTTCACTAAATACGTAGCCGTTGGCAACTCATTGACAGCCGGTTTTTCCAATGGTAATGCGACGGATGGTGGTTTGTACCGCGAAGGGCAGCTCAACTCCTACCCGAATATTCTGGCTGGCCAGTTCAAAACGGTGGGCGGTGGTGATTTTGTGCAGCCTCTCTTTACCGAAGCGCAGGCAGCCGGATCTGGCTATAGCAAACTCATCAAGGTGCCGTCGTTAGCTGATCCTACCAGCCTCATAACGTCAATTGCTCAGGTGGCGCCAGCGGCCGTTCGCGGGACCAATTCGGCCGGAAAACCATTATACACCAAGTTTAGCGGGGCCAATCAGAACTTAGGTGTTCCGGGAATCAGGGTGGCCGATGTTCTATCGGCAGGCTACGGTTCTCAACAGGGAAATCCTTATTTTGAACGGTTACTACCCGCGACCGATGTGGGGCAAACTACAACGTATTTTCAATATGTGAGCGACAACCTTACTGGAGCAACTTTTTTCTCCTGCTGGTTAGGCAACAATGACGCGCTGGGATTTGCTAGGTCGGGTGGTACAACACCGCTGACACCATCCGCCTTGTTTACAACCAACTTCGCGGCCATGATGAATAAATTGACGGAAGGTGGGCGTAAAGGAGTTGTTATTGGCATTCCTAACATTACCACGGCCCCGCTCTTCTCAACGTTAACTATATCTTTAGTACTGGCCCAGCTTAACGCGATTTTAAAGCCAACAACACCTCTGACGGCGCTGGTGGTTCAAACAACGGCTGGCGTTCGACCAACGCAGGCAGGCGATTTGCTTTTACTGACCAGTGCACTGGACTATGCCAACATTGGTAGCACAGCCGTTGGCACGAAAGTAGGCCCATTTGGTTTAAGTGCAACCAATCCGCTGCCCAATCAGACGGTATTGGATGCAGGTGAAGTGGCTGCGCTGAATGCCAGTATCGCCGATTTTAATACTATAATGAAAACACAGGCTGATGCAAAAGGGGCCGCTTATGTTGATCCAAATACTGTTTTGAGCCAAGTAACATCAGCAAGTGGACTCACGCAAAACGGCATCACCTACAAAGGCGACTTTATTCAGGGGGGCGTGTTCAGCCTGGATGGTATTCACCTGACACCCGCCGGTTATGCGCTTATGGCCAATGAAATCATTAAAGGAATCAACACAAAGTATAGCTCGACTATTGCGCCGGTCAATCCCGCCAATTACCGTCGTGTGCTACTACAACCATAGACCTCACTCATGAAAATAAGTCAACTTTTAGGAATAGCGTTACTTCTGGTAAGCGCATCGGCCACTATGGCCCAAACGGCATTGGGAACTTCTCCTACCCGATCCATTGAATTTGGCATTAAAGGGGGCGGTACGTTTACGCATGGCTTCACGCATGTTCCGGCTCAATCAATTGGGAGCGTTCAGGTACCCGAACTGGAAAACAAAAACAATGGTATCGGCCTTGGGTATTCAGGAGGATTGTGGGTACGGAAAAACTTTAGCAACTTTTTCATACAGGCCGACGTGACCTACAATCGTTTCGTATTGAAGCAAAAAACGAATGTTACACTCGATGTCAATGCGAATCCACTTATTGCCAACGCTCTGCCTATCAGTGTGCAGCCCGGCATATTGAGCGCCACGCTAAACGCGACCTCAGAATCAATTCTGGAAGCTGTTGACGTACCAATTCTGATCGGCAAACGGTGGATGGACGGGAAGTTACGTGGCTATGCTGGCCCGAACTTTATTTTTGTCCAGAAGGCTGAAAACAAACGAACTACGGGTGGTTTCCTTAATGCGAATTCGTCTGTTAGTTTTCCACAAACTGATATCCCTACTACTACCAGCTCAACGGATCTGCTGAATAAATATACGGCTCAAAATCTTGAGGTGAAGGATTTTACCTACGCGTTGGAGTTAGGAATAGGGTATACGCCAATGCCATTTTTAGATGTTGACGTGCGCTATGCCGTGCCCGTCGGTGGTGTTTATAAAGATTCAAACATTACAGGATTCCTGGGCATTGCCACGGTTTCACTGGGATTCAAAGTATTTTAAATAAAATGCGGCCAGGAGAATGAATTGTAAGGTACAATTCATTCTCCTGGCCGCATTTCGTAGTAGGCTATTGGCCGTCGGTTGGCGGGTCCAGAAAGACTTCGCCAATGGTAGTAAGGTCAAGTAGCGAGGGTAATACTTGCCGACCTTTTGTCGTCAGGCGATATTCAACACGCGGAGGAACTTCATTGTATGCTTTTTTTTCTACTACCCCTAAGCTGGTTAGTGCTTTGAGTTCCTGAATTAAAACCTTCTCACTCACGTCAGGAATCATCCGCCGTAATTCACCATAGCGACGGGCTTCGTTACCTAACTGATAAATGATATACAATCTCCACTTCCCGCTGATAATATCTAACGTTTTTTTGAGTGCTATCTGTTTGGATTCAGATGACTCCAGATCACTTACTTTTTCGTTCATATTGACATTAAAGGCTAACCTCTAGGTGTGTAATTTATTGATTAAAAGAGACTTATAGAGTAAGAACAAATATATATATTTGTTCTTACTCTACATTAAAAACACTAATTTGTGGAACATATAACTACCAGAATTACTGTAGCATTTTACTAATCAACAAAAAAAAAATGTGATTGTTTATAAGCATTTTGCACTTATCAATTAGCGGTCTCGCTTTCACAAAAACGGCCTTTTGCCAACCTTATTTTGACAATACAGCACACAAATTAGTAGTTGCCACATTAATTTTTCGACGTCTTTCCGGATCAATAACTTATTCAATTTACTACTTGAAAACATTACTCATTGTGGCTGGTCCTACGGCTGTTGGAAAAACCGCCTTGTGCGTTAGGCTTGCCAAGTCACTTAAAACGGATGTGGTTTCATCCGATTCAAGGCAACTATACCGTGAACTTACTATTGGAACAGCTAAACCTACGCCTGTTGAAATGAACGGTGTGCGGCATCATTTTATTGATTCCCACACCATTATAGACTCCGTAAACGCCGGACGATACGAGCGGGAGTGCCTTGCCTTACTGGATATATTATTTCAGAGAAATGACGTAGTGATTCTGTCGGGAGGAACGGGTCTATATATAAACGCGGTTTGCTTCGGTTTGGACGCTATTCCTCCAGTTAGTTCTTCTCTTCGGGAAAATCTATTTGTCCGATTGCAACAGGAAGGTTTGGAATCGCTTCAAAATGAGTTACGCCAGCTTGACCCAGTTTATGCCCAAACCGCCGATTTGAAAAATCCGATTCGGGTAACAAGAGCGTTGGAAGTGTGCCTGACATCGGGTCAGGCTTATTCGTCGTTTCGACGACAGCAACCTGCCGAACGACCATTTCGATCGGTGATGGTTGCGATCGAGCGACCGCGTGAGGAATTATATACTCGCATAGACACCCGTATGGATGCTATGCTGGCAGCCGGCTTAGTTAACGAAGTACAATCACTACTTGCCTACCGCCATTTGCCAGCCTTACAGACGGTTGGCTATCAGGAAGTATTTCCATATCTGGATGGCACCTATGATTACGAAGAAATGGTACGCTTGCTGAAACGTAACTCCCGGCGTTATGCCAAACGCCAACTTACCTGGTTCCGAAATCAGGGAAATTATCAGTGGTTCGGACCAGACGAAGATGAAAAGATTTTAACTATGATATAGGATGCATGCTGTGTCTCTCACCAGTCAATTACATCCTATATCATACATCTTTCTACTGCGCCCGGTAGGCTAACATACCGCCAATAACATTGCGGACATTATTGAATCCATTCTGCTCCAGAATCTGCTGAGCCATGCCGCTACGTTTACCCGACCGGCAGTGAACGATAACTTCTTCATCCTGTAAGCCATCCAGCTCATCTAAGCGATAGGATAAATCGCCCAGCGGAATGAGTGTAGCACCAATGTTGTCGTCTTCGTATTCGTTCGGTTCACGAACATCGAACAAATTCAGCTTTTCGCCTTTATCGAGCCGCTCTTTTAGCTCCTGTACGGTAATATCCATAAGTAGTAATCGATAGTTGTTAGTTGATCAGGTTCAGTTAATGGCAATACAGCGTTTACTCATTAACGACCACCCAAAATAACTAGCTAGTGCTGTATAATCAATTTTTGTACGGTTGTACGTTGGTCTGCCCAAAGCCGAATTAAATAAAATCCGTCGGGTAAATAACTCAAATCTGCCGTTTGTTGCCCACGGGCTGGCTCGAGCGAAAGAAGCATTCGTCCGCTGCTATTCATTACCTCTAACCGGGTTAACCGCGATTCATCCCAGCGAATCAGCCCTGAGGTTGGATTCGGATACGCTTGCAGGGGAGCTAGTGGGGTGGGTTCTGGGATAGCGGTCACGATTGAGTCGACCTTAGCCCCCATCACCGGACGTAGCAGGAAAGCACCCTGTACATTGAGTGAAGATGACGTCTGGTTTTGCTCCCAGTTGGTTCCACCATTGTAGAAAATCTGCGCACCAAACCGGCTATTTTTATCAAATCCCAAGCGCAAATACGTTGTATCACTACTACTAACCTGCTGATAACCAACAAAGAAAGTGTCCCTCACCGAAACGTTTTTTGTAAACGGGAAGTCGACAAACCCATTCCGATAAGCCGGATATTTTATTGAGAAAGATTGTCGGTAAAGAACAGCACCCGGTTTGCCACCCCTGTTGCTATATACATTAATGACGAATGACTGACCCGTTTGATTTGTGGTAAAGGGGATGATACAAGCTCGTATACCCGACATTGCATCAGGCTTGTTAAGAATGAATCGCACGGCAATTTGTTCCTGTTGTCTGAGCTGTTGTGCATACTCCCAGGTGCCATCGTCGTAAGCGTAATAATCGGCTAGCGCAGCTACGGCTGAAATGGTATCGTTCCGACGAAGGTTAATGCCAGGAATCGATGGATTCTGATCATCCGTCGTCAGAAGATCGAATTTATACCGAAGCATGGCTTTTGTTGCCGAACCGAATCCCGTAACGGGCGCAGGCTTCGCTGATTTCCCCTGCGAACTAAGAGACGGAATAAGTAGTGAGCTTGTCTGCGGATCATTTTGAACAATACGCCCCGACACCTCATCACGTACAGTGAAGTGAAACGTAGTGAAGTTGAAGTTATTGAACAGATTATTACTATCCGTATTAACTGAATCGGCAGTCTCAGCGGCCGGGTTCACTACGTATTGCGACAAAGGCATGGCCGTATAGCGCTTCAAAAAAGGCGTTAGTGCCTGCCGCATCGCCACATCTTTCACAAACCTATCGTTTACTGAACGGCCCTTATTTAGGTAGATATAATCGAGGTTCCAGGTATCGAATGGCCCAGATTCTTTCCCAAATGTTCGAAACCGAAAGGCAAAGCCTGCATGAAAATAGGTCGCATCACGGATAGGTACAAAGACCTGAAAAAAATTATTATTGACAATACCGCC
This sequence comes from Spirosoma jeollabukense, assembly GCF_054777855.1. Lineage (NCBI taxonomy): Bacteria > Pseudomonadati > Bacteroidota > Cytophagia > Cytophagales > Cytophagaceae > Spirosoma > Spirosoma jeollabukense. Next base: position 239,739 of record NZ_BAAHAD010000004.1, on the reverse strand, counting down.
GTCTTTCGCCCATACGGTTTTCCAGACGCCCGTCCGGTCCAGAAATTGAAGAGTAAGTGAATCGGCTGCCTGACGGCTCAGTGAATCACCCGGATCAGGCGCTTCACCAAGTCCTTTAGCCTGCCAGTAAAAACTGATATACACCGAATCTCTGGCTGACAAGCCTGCCATAGTAATGGGCAATGATGTCAACGTATCGGTATACCCCTGCGCCAGCGGATTATTCTGCACATAGGGCAAGCCGTTCGCCATCAAGCCATCAAATGAAGCTACATTAACCGTTGGCTGGTTAATAGCCATGGTATTATTGATGTAAACACCACTACCAGGTTGCCAGCGGGAAACGTCGGGCCGGTCGAGGCCGGGTTGGCCGCTGGCTGTCGAGAAATCTTCGAAAAAGGGTAGGTTTAGTGGCGTTTGCGCCCTGGTTGCTGATGCCAGCAACGTACACCAAACCAGCAAAAAGCCGCACAGAAGCCGTTCAGCAAAAGATAATATATGAGGTTGTTTAAGCAAAGCGATTCCCATTTGGTCTTGTGCCGAAAGCAATTTATTGATCCGGCTCAATTGGCCCCACAACCCACAAATCCATTGTTTCGCCAACGCGAATACGTTCACCGGAGCGCGGTTCGGGACGCTGCCGAACCACTGTACCGACTACCTTTTCGGGGTCTTCAACAGAAATTATGGTACCAACCTTCAGATTGGCCCCCCGAATAGCCAGCTTAGCCTCATCGAGTGGTAAATCTACAACGTTTGGAATCTCAAACATTGTACTTCCCAGACCATCACCAATTTCAAGATCAATGTTGGCACCTTTGGGCACGGGGTTCCCAGGTTTGATTTCCTTCCCATTATATAGCTGTCGGAGTACGGCATTTTTAGCCACGTCGGGCACATAAATAGGCGGGTTCATGGCCAGTCCTAATGACCTTAAATTTAGTTCAGCACTACGTAGTGTTAGATTGACTAACTGAGGCATCTGTACCATGGGCGGCACGCGCTTGGTAATTGTTACGTAGATTTTACGTCCCTCTTTTACTTTCGAATTAGCTCTTGGGTACTGCTGAATAACCGTCAGTGGAGGTCTTCCCACAACGAACGTGCAATCTTCAACTTCATAGCGCAGATCGCGGTCGTTCAACAGGTTCTGCATTTCTTCAATACTCTGGTTCGTTACGTCGGGCACAGTGATCGTTTGGCCGTGGTTGGTTGTAAACGGCAGGTAAACGAAGAAGAACGCCAGAAATAACGCAGTTAGCAAGGCCAGAATAGTGCCAACATGGATCAGCAGGTCAAAAAAGGAGCGGGTGCTGATTTTAGTCATTCGTTTGTAAAATAGTCCTTCATAATCATCAGCTACTCACTCATCAGCCTGGCGAGTTATCGCTTATCCTAACGAATAACGGCCTGATGACTAGGAATGATAACAAAATTTTGTCGGTAAAATTAATGGTTTGTGTACGGCTACCGATACCCTACCAGCATTTTTTTAATATACTTTCCCAGAATATCGAACTCCAGATTGACCTCATCCCCCGCTTTCAGCTCACGAAAATTAGTGTGCTCATAGGTATAAGGAATGATCGTAACCCGAAAGGTGTCGTGCTGCGAATTAAAAACGGTTAAACTCACGCCATTGATACATATGGACCCTTTTTCGACCGTTACGTTCTGAGTTGAGGGCTCAGCTTCGAGGTTTTCATACTGAAAATCGTATAGCCAGCTACCGTTCATATCCTGCACATTAGTGCATATACCCGTCTGATCGACGTGCCCTTGTACGATGTGTCCATCAAAGCGGCCATTAGCGGGCATACAGCGTTCGAGGTTCACCCGGTCACCAATTTTCAACTTTCCCAGATTCGTTTTTTTGAGCGTTTCGTCTACCGCCGTTACCGTATAGCTGCCATCAGCAATACTGGTAACCGTCAGACATACACCATTATGACTAACACTCTGATCGATTTTCAGCTCGGGAGCCAGCACCGACTCGATCCGAAACGTAAGATTTGTGCCTTCTTCTTCAACAGCCGATACAAGACCGGTGGTTTCAATAATACCCGTAAACATAAACGTCGTAAGTCGATAGTTTTTAGCCGATAGTCATTAGTCGATAGTTGTCTTACGCTTGAGGTATAAGCCCTATTATTAGCTAACCTTCATCCACTAGTGACTGACGGCTTTTGACTACTATGAACAGCGAACTACCAAATGGGGTTCGGCGGAGCGTTTTTTGTTCGATCCGGACGATTCTGTATAGTGTTTCATTGAGCCAGGCGCTGGGCAAATAAACGTCTGACCGGGCTTCTTCGGGTGCTCGCCAGCCGAGTGCCAGTTGCAATCGTTGCCATTGTCGCATGCCTAGAATTAAGGGTGACAACAGAAAACTCCAGTACGTTGCCTGCTTGATACGTAGTCCGGCAGTGGGCATTAATCGCTTAAAATCGGCGAGCACAAACCGTCGAATAATGCCAACAGCCAGGTCATGCTGCCCCTTAAAGGCCTGGAAGGCGTTGTTGTTGCTTATTAAAATGCCGTCGGGTTTCAGTCGATGCGCCAAAGCAGTTAATAGATTTGACAAGTTAGGATCAGGAAAGTAGCAGAATACGTCATTGCAAATGATGGCGTCGTATCGAACGTCTGGCTGAAAACGGGCAAGGTCATTCAGATTTATGAACGTAACGGGAAGACCGCGCTCATGACAAAAGGCAACAGCATCAGCTGAGCCATCGATGCCTTTGAGGTTTGAATACCCTCGTTGACGCAAGTAATCCAGCATGCCACCTGTTCCGCAACCGGCATCTAAAATATGGATGTCCCGACGTACTCCAGCCTGTTGCTCCAACGCGTCAACTACGCGCTCGTGCAGATGGCGATACCACCACAACTGCCCTTCCAGTCGAAACATTTTTTCGTATTCTTCCGAGCGACCGATCATAGTTTATAAGCAGGTGGAGCGGGGCGGGGGGTAGGCGGTGTTGCCATCTCTCGTTTTTTTTCTACATACGGTGGCAAACCGCTATAGGCCATGAATAATTTGCCCAGGTACTCGCCTAAGATGCCCAAAAAGAGGAGTTGTATGCCTAAACCAGCGCTGACAGCCCAGGCAACAACGCCCCAGCCCGGAATGATAATCGTCTTACTCAGCCAGCCAGTTAACAGTAGTAGACCGCTCAGGAGGCTCAGGCCGAATAATAGAGCACCAAGCCCTGTGAATACCCGAATTGGCCAAAGCGAATACCCAACAAATACGTTGATAAATAAACCAATAAGCTTGCTAACGGTATAACTTGAACGACCTTCAGCCCGCGAGTTATGCGGTACCATAACGCTACCCACGTTGCGTGTTACCCGAAAAATAAGGCCATCAATGTAGGGATAAGGCCCACGATAACGGATAATCTCGTTCACTACGTCGCGCTGGATAAGCTTAAAGCTCGACAGGTAAAGATCATGAGGTTTGCCAATCGAATAGGTCGTTAGTTTGTTAACGAGCCAGCTGCCCAGATTTCGAAACCAGTGGTGTTGCTTCTGTTTGTAATGACTATATACGACATCATAATTTCCTGTTTCGGCCGTTGTAACGAGCGTTAGGATAGCCTCAGGCGGGTTTTGAAAGTCGTCGTCAATAATGACTACGTACTGCCCACTGGCGTGATTAAGTCCACAGAGTACCGCGTTGAATTCGCCAAAATTTCGACGTAGCGATATAAACTGCACATTTGCATATTGGTTCTCCAGTTGTTGACAGATCGCTTCCGAACGATCAGCACTACCATCATTCACCAGTACAACTTCGAATACCTGCTCAGCCAGACACGCCTGCAACCGCTCGACCAACGGAGCAATAGTCCGTTCGCTGTTGTAGACAGGGATAACGACGGTTAGCTGCATAGGGTGTAAGGCAAAAGCACTACGTAGTGTTTCCCGCTTAGATGTCACTAAATTGGTTAATCATCTCGATAATATATATAGCCTGATCATCCGTCAACGCCGAATTGAGCGGCAGACTAAGTATGTCGCGGTGCAATTGCTCCGAAATTGGGAATGACAGTTGCGCATAGGCGGCATAAGCTTGCTGATGATGGGGCGGAATTGGGTAATGAACGTCTGTACCAATGCCTTTTTGGTGCAGATACGTCCGCAAAGCATCCCGTCGTGGATGCCGAATCACGAACAAATGCCAAACGTCCTGTTCAAATTGATCAGCGGGTGGTAACACTATGTCTGGATGAAGGATGCCAGTCAGGTATTTCCGGGCTAGCTCTCTACGCCGACGATTTTCGGCATCAAGCGACGGCAGTTTAGTTGACAATATGGCTGCCTGCAATTCATCTAAACGACTATTGTGTCCAAGATACTCATTCACGTATTTCTGCAACGAGCCATAGTTTCGCAAGGCCCGCAACCGGGTTGCTAGCTCAGCATCGTTTGTGGTGATAGCGCCAGCATCACCCAAGGCGCCTAGATTTTTGCTCGGATAAAAACTCCAGCCAGCCGCGTCGCTAAGACTTCCGGCCCGTTTGCCTTTATAAGTTGCCCCATGCGCCTGCGCAGCATCCTCCAGTACGTTTAAATTGTATCGCTGCGCTAATTCATTGATAGGCGCCATGTCGCAACAGCGGCCATAGAGATGAACAGGCAGAATGGCTCTCGTTCGGGACGTAATAACAGACTCGATTCGTGCCGGATCAAGCAAATAGGTCTGTGGGTCGGGCTCCACGAAAACGGGGGTTAGTCCGGCGTGGGTAATACTAAGCACGGATGCGATGTAAGCATTTGAGGCCACGATTACTTCACAGGCTTCGGGAAAACCCCACGCTTTCAACACCAGCGTCAGTGCATCAAGCCCGTTTGCAACGCCAATGCAATACTTACTTTGGCAGTAGTCAGCAAATTGGCGCTCGAAAGCATCGACCTCATGCCCCAGAATATACCAGCCTGAGGCTAAAACGCGATCGATAGCTACTTGGATAGCTGTCTGATGCGGTTCATTTACCTGTTTCAGATCCAGAAACGGAATCATTCCGAATCAGCCATCACCGAATCACTGGCCAGTCGATGGTTAGGATAGGGTTCATAGATATAATCGTCTTTATCGTATAACTCGTTTGACACAACAAGCAGGATAGCATCGTCCGAAAACTCATCCATCGTATGCCAATCTTCAGGCGTCAATACAAGACACTCTCGGGGGTTCGTTAAACGAAATATGGTTTCTTCCTTGCCATTATTAGTATATACCCGACAACTGCCGCTCACGCAAATAAGGGCGTTCCAGGCCCGATGGTGCCGATGGCCGGCCCGCGCTGTATGACCGGCATCATAGATATAAAAAACCCGCTGGATCACTCCAGGAATAATATGTTCAAAAACGGTTAGATTACCGTTTCCAGACGTAAAAGTTTTCAGTTCGTAAAGTTGGGCCATATGCAGGCAGAAATGTTTATCGCAGCAAGAGGTAATTAAGTCGATAAAGATATTAAAAAACGATTTAAATCGAAACGACTAAATCAAAGATGCAACTAACTTACCAACATCATGCCGAGGAGAAGAAGCATGATTTTTACCGAAAAATACCCGTCGAATCCGAATAATTCTAATTTTTCGCTTAAGAACATTTTAATATTTTGTTATGAAATTAAGATCTTAACAGTTAGTTGACTATTTTACTTTTTTATTTGCTTTTTTGATGAACCAATGAAATTCTGATTGGTTATGACGCATAATAATGTTGAAGAATAAGTTTTTCCTGCCAGCCCTCTTTCTGCTTGTCATAGTAGTAGTATACTATACGTTTTTCGACGGTGATTCTTCTAGCTTAGACGAATCCGTCAAACCGGAAGTATACCGCCAACAGGTAGACGCTGAACGTAAAGAGAAAGATCATTTTCTCAAAACCAGTACTGAGTCGCCGATTCCAGACAAAACTACCTTCAAGGGTTTAGCCTATTTTGCCCCTGACCCGACTTATCGTGTAGCGGCCCGACTCGAACCTTTTGCTGACAAAACTCAGAAACTTGTGGTCACCATGACCGACGGCAGCGAAGAAGTGTACGATAAATTCGCCCATGCAGTTTTTAGCCTGAATGGCGAAGCTTGCCGACTCCTGGTCGTAAAACTCGATAAGACGTACTCCATTCTGTTTCGCGATGCGACATCGGGTAAGGAAACCTACGGTGGGGGCCGCTATATCGAACTTAACCCTGATAAATTAACGGATAATCGCGTTATACTGGACTTCAATACAGCTTATAATCCTTATTGCTCGTATAATCCTAGTTATGCCTGTCCGCTTCCACCCAAAGAAAATACACTTTCTGTTGCGATAAAAGCTGGGGAGAAATACGTAGCACACGACTGAGTATATTGATGCGTAAGATTATTCAGGCTAAATAACGTTATTCATCAAGTAGTCAATCAACCTATTGGCTAACTTTGCGGTATTTATCTGCTTTGCCGCTGTATGGAAGTTTCCTATAAATGGTTACAAGAGTTTATTGAATTGCCCGAATCACCCGAAGAAGTTGGCAAAATCCTGACCGCAACGGGGTTAGAAGTTGAAGGAATCGAGAAGATTAACGCTATACCGGGTGGTCTGGAAGGGGTCGTCATTGGAGAAGTGTTGACCTGCACAAAACACCTGGATGCTGACAAATTAAGCCTGACAACGGTAGATGTTGGCGCTGGTCAACCACTCCCCATTGTGTGTGGTGCACCCAATGTGGCCGCTGGACAGAAAGTTATAGTGGCACTTGTGGGCGCTACGTTACATCCTGCTTCTAGTGAACCGTTTCAGATCAAGAAGGCCAAAATTCGGGGAGCAGCCTCAGAAGGTATGATCTGTGCTGAAGACGAAATTGGTCTTGGCACGTCTCATGACGGCATTATGGTACTCACAACGGATTTGCCGAATGGCACACCGGCCGCCCGTTATTTCAATCTTGAAGCCGATTATCAGATTGCCATCGGTCTTACGCCAAACCGCATCGATGCCGCGTCCCACTATGGTACGGCCCGTGATTTAAAAGCGGTTCTGAACCGGCCGCTACGTCTCCCTTCGGTGGACGCTTTCAGCGTGAGCAATACCAACTTAACGCTCGATGTACGGGTAGAGGAAGTAAAAGCCTGCCCACGGTATACGGGTGTGACCATTACGGGTCTAACCGTTAGCGAATCGCCGGATTGGCTCAAGCAAAGGTTGCTGGCCATTGGTCTGAACCCGATTAACAACATTGTGGACATAACGAATTACGTTTGCTACGATCTCGGCCAGCCGCTTCACGCGTTCGATGCGGCTAAGATTGCCGGAAATCAAGTCATTGTTAAAACCCTGCCCGAAGGTACGCCGTTCGTAACCCTTGACGGCATCGAACGTCAGCTTTCAGCTACCGACCTGATGATTTGCGATGCCGAAAAACCCATGTGTATCGCAGGCGTATTTGGCGGAAAGTATTCGGGGGTATCGACAGAAACGACCAGTATTTTCCTCGAATCAGCTTATTTCTCCGCTACGTCCGTTCGTAAGACGGCCCAGCATCATGGGCTGAAAACCGACGCGTCGTTCCGGTTCGAACGAGGTACCGATCCGAACATGCCGGTCTTTGCACTCAAACGCGCTGCACTGCTAATTCTGCAAATAGCCGGGGGTGCCATCAGTTCAGCCATCACGGATATCTATCCTTCTCCTATTGAGCCGTTTCGGGTGCCGGTACGTTACCGCAACATCGACCGGCTGATAGGGATCAAGATTGATCACATCGAAATCCATCGTATACTGGAAGCGCTGGATATCCGGGCAGAAGAAACGACCGCTGATAGCTTTGTAGCTATTGTTCCGCCCTATCGTGTGGACGTAACGCGCGAGGCCGATGTGATTGAAGAAATTCTACGGATTTATGGTCTGGACAACGTACCACTGTCGACCAATTTGACGGCTGAATCGTTATCGGAGTTTCCCAAAACTGATCCCGATCAATGGCAGAGCCGCGTTGGGCAATTGATGGCGGCTAATGGTTTCTACGAGATCCTGACGTTGTCGCTTACGCGTCCGTCTTATAATGATGCGGTCCGATCTTCGTTGCCGGGTGCTGATGTAACGCTGCTTAATCCACTCAGCGAGGAGTTATCAGTCATGCGGCAGACCTTACTGTTTTCATCGCTCGAAACGTTGGTGTACAACCTGAACCGACGGCAGAAAGACCTGAAAACCTTTGAGTTCGGCAAAGTCTATTCTAAAGTACAACTTGAAGAGGGCCAGTCGAAATACGTTGAACGAATGCGGTTAAGTCTGGCCATTGTTGGTAATCAGGAGCCTGAAAGCTGGCTTCAGAAAAGTCAGCCGGTAGCCTTTCACGATCTGGCCACGGCGGTTCAACGAATTCTGAACTTATTCCGGATCAAATCGTTCGACACCCAACCTGCTGACGCAACGTATTTTCAGTACGGGCTGACCTACGTAGTGAATAAAAAACCGTTGGTCAGTCTGGGCCTGGTTCAGCCCAAACTGACTAAATTAGTGGATCTAAAGCTGCCTGTGTTCTATGCTGATTTCGATTGGCAGGCGCTGCTCAAACTAGCGAGTAGCAAGGCACGTTATGAAGAAGTTCCCCGGTTTCCAGAAGTCCGGCGCGATCTGTCGCTTGTGCTCGACAAAGTCATTACCTTCGAACAAATTAGTCGACTGGCTCGCCAGACAGAACGGAAATTATTACGGGCCATAAATGTTTTTGATGTTTACGAGGGCGAAAATCTCGGCGCGGGGAAAAAAGCATATTCTGTCAGTTTCCTGTTGCAGGACATTACGCAAACGTTGACCGATGTAACCATTGACAAAACTATGCAGCGGCTCATGAATGCATTTGAGCAGGAGTTAGGGGCTGTCATCCGTAAATAATTGGTGAAAGCGTGAAAGAGCGAAAGCGTGAAAGGCCGTGCAGTAAAAATAGATAAGCAATTTTTTACTGTACCAGCGGCTTTGATTCATTCTTTCACTCGTTTACTCTTTCGCTCTTTCACTCATTAAAACTGTGGTTAGCGAACATCAAATTATTGCCTTGGTTGAGCGATTTGAGCACAAGCTCAACTTGCTCAGAAATGCATACACGGATGCCCAGAACCGGATTGAAGAGCTCGAAGTAGAGAACCTCGCGCTTGGTGAAAAACTGAGAGAAAAGGACACTGAGTTTAAAGAGTTACGGAAAAAACATGTTAATTCCGAAAAAAACACACCAAAGTCGAAAGATGTTGGTATAATTGTAAAAGACAATCTGTTTAAGACAGATACGAATGCTGAATTAAAACAACAACTCGACGAGTATATCCGGGAATTGGAACGGTGTATAGCTCATTTGAGTAGTTTGTCATAAACCCAAATAGGTTCCGTGGTTTAGGCGCCACTTGAGCCGACTGCAGCGATGAAAGAACTGCCAATTCGCGTAAAAATAGCCGACCGGACCTACAAACTACGTGTAGAGCCGGAAGCGGAAGCCATTGTGCGCGAAGCCGCCAAGCTTATTCAGGAAGAACTGAAACAATATCGGGATCAGGGCTTCACGGATACACAGGAAGCCCTGGCTATGGTAGCCTTCGACTGCTTAGTCACTAAGCTCAGAGGAGAACGACAAATGCAGAGATTACAACAAATGGTGTTTGACAAAATAACTCAATTAGACCAGGTCGTCACGCCGGTCATTACAACATAGACAACCGGCGGGCTGTCCACCCTATATAGTACCCCGAGTTAGCGTTCAGAGCACTCGTATCGCAGCAGATTGATAGTTTATTTGTTCAATCCTAACGATATAGTCCGATGGACATTCCAATTTGGTTAACGATTCTTGCTACCCTCGCGGGGGGTGGCATTGGCATATTAATTGGTCGCCAGATGATGGCGGGCGTTCGCGCAAAGCACGAGAAAGAAGCAGAAGAAAGAGCCGCACTTATTTTGAAAAATGCGGAATTACAGGCCGAAACCATCAAGAAAGATCGGATGCTCGAAGCCAAAGAAAAGTACCTTAAATTAAAAACTGAGTTTGAAGAAACAACGAATCAAAAACGAAATATCCTTCTTCAGAACGAAACCAAGCTAAAACAACGCGAACAACAACTCAATCAGCAGGCTGATCAGCAAAAAAATCGCGAAGGTGAACTTAATCAACTACGTAATGAGCTTGGTCAACAAAAGAATAGCCTCAATCAGCAAATTGATGCGTTAAACAAACGTCGGGAAGATGTTGACAGGCGACAGCAGGAAGCCGACCGGATGATGGCTGATCAGTTGATGCAGCTCGAAAAAATCGCGGGCCTTTCGGCTGACCAGGCGCGGGAGCAACTTATCGAAACGCTGAAGGCTGAAGCTGAAAGTCGTGCGTCATCCTATATCAAAAATATAGTAGAAGAAGCGAAACTAACAGCAACGAAAGAGGCTAAAAAAGTCGTTATCGAGACTATTCAGCGAACCGCTACCGAGCACGCCATTGAAAACTGCGTATCAGTTTTCAACATCGAATCCGATGACGTAAAAGGGAAAGTTATTGGTCGTGAAGGCCGAAATATCCGTGCGCTGGAAGCTGCCACGGGCGTCGAAATTATTGTGGACGATACACCTGAAGCCATCATCATTTCAGGTTTTGATCCTGTCCGACGCGAAATTGCCCGCCTATCGCTGCACCGACTTGTGCAGGATGGCCGTATTCACCCCGCCCGTATTGAGGAGATTGTGGCTAAAACCCGCAAGAACATTGAGGACGAAATCGTCGAAATTGGCGAACGTACTGTCATTGATCTTGGCATCCACGGTCTGCATCCTGAGCTGATCAAGATGGTTGGACGAATGCGTTTTCGATCAAGTTACGGTCAGAATCTTCTCCAACACTCCCGCGAAGTGGCTAAACTTTGCGCTACCATGGCCGCCGAACTGGGCCTGAATGCCAAGCTGGCCAAGCGGGCTGGTTTGCTCCACGACATCGGTAAAGTATGGCCTGAAGAAGCCGAACTACCCCACGCTATTCTAGGCATGGAGCTGGCCAAAAAGTATAAAGAGAATCCGGAAGTCATAAATGCCATCGGTGCTCATCACGATGAAATCGAAATGACGAGCATGATCTCACCTATCGTGCAGGTGTGTGATGCCGTATCGGGCTCGCGGCCAGGTGCGCGTCGAGAGATGATGGAGTCATACATCCGGCGCCTGAAAGAACTCGAAGAACTGGCGGGTAATTTCCCCGGTGTAACGAAGTGCTACGCGATCCAGGCTGGTCGTGAACTACGTATCATGGTCGACGCCGATCATGTTTCTGATGAACGGGCGGGTATGTTATCGTACGAAATTTCGCAGAAGATCGAGAAAGAGATGCAATATCCCGGGCAGATCAAAGTAACGGTCATTCGGGAAATGCGGGCTGTGGCCTACGCGAAGTAATAGCGTAAATGATAATGCACAATGTATAATGTTAGCGGCATTGGCCTCTCACTATACATTGTGCATTATTCATTCTACATTTAACTCATATGGATTTTTTTACTGTCCTTCTGTTAATTCTCGTTGGTGCGGGTGGGGGCGTTGCCTTAGCAAATACATTACGCAAGCGTGCGGGTATCACCGATATTCAGCGCGATTCCGTGCTGTTACTGGAGCGGATTGAAAAGGTTTTTAAGGTAGTCATGGCCGAAGGCTACTTCTCTGAAATCTACAATTACCAGGATCAAAAAAAGATTTTATACTTACTCAATGACCCGAAAAAGGCAATGATCATTGCCAAGTCGAAAGTATTGGTGGGGTTCGATTTTGCCAAAATTCGATTTCAAACACCCGTTAATGGCGAAAAAAAACTGATCATTGAATCGTTTCCAGAGCCAGAAGTTCTCTCAATTGATACGGATTATAAATTTTATGACATTCAGGCCGGTATCCTGAACCATTTCAGCGGGGCCGATTACACTCAGATTCTGGACGAAGCTAAGCGAGCCATGAACGAGCGGGCCATGCAAAGTGATCTCCCAAAAATTGCCAACAATCAGATTCAGTACATGATGTATCAACTGGCGAGTTCGATGGGATGGCAACTGCAGCTCCCCGAAGCAGATCAGAAACAACTGGAAGCGCTGAAAGCTCAGGCAGAGGCCGATTCTCGGTTACCCAAGCAATTAAACTCTGGTAGTACTTTCGAAAGCTAAGGGCATGCTAACCAAATGCCTACTACGTTGTTAGGTAAAAAATGCTCTTATACTATGCGGTTTATTTACTTTCTCCTGCTACTCCCGCTTTTAACCAACGCTCAGTTAGACAATGATGCCGGGCAATTCTGCCGAGCAGGTAAGGTGCGCTACTTTGGGCGATTGGCCACGAATCCCAAAGCACGGATGGCCTATCCGGGTGACGCAACGATCGACGTTACGTATTACGGGCTTGACCTCCGCCTGACTCACACACCCAACAGCTTACGTGGAGCAGCAACTATCACACTTAAAAGTATAACCCCTGGCCTTACTAGCTTTTTTCTGGACTTAAACTCAACTACGGCAACGACTGGCGAGGGTCTTCACGTCGATTCAGTTAAGGTCGGCAATCAAAAAGTAACTTTCCAACACGCCCAGAATAAGCTCACGATTACCCTCCCACAATCCTTGTCCAATGGGCAATCCCTCACGCTAACCGTGTTTTATCAGGGCGTACCCAATAGTAGCGCTCAGGGCAGTTTTCGATTTGGCAGGCATGAGAATAACGCCGAACCGGCCATCTGGAGCTTAAGTGAGCCCTACGGCGCCCCCGATTGGTTTCCCTGTAAAGATACTCCTGCTGATAAAGCCGATTCGTCGGCGGTACGCATCACAGCACCCGCCCGCTTTGTATCCGTTTCCAACGGCAAACTTGTCAGCACGACTGATAATCCCGATGGAACGCGTACGTACTCCTGGAAGAACAGCTACCCCATCGCGCAGTACCTGATTTCGATTGCTATGTCGAATTATGAGCAGTTCGATACACCCTTCACATACGGAACGCAAACGATGCCCGTAACCCATTATATCTATCCAGAAATACTCCCACAGGTACATAGCAACCTCAGCTTGACTCCCACCATGTTGAGTTTGTTTTCTGATCGCTTTGGACCTTATCCATTTCTGCGCGAGAAATATGGACATGCTCAATTTGGAGAAGGAGGTGGCATGGAACATCAGACAATAAGCTCAATGGTCGTGGGCGCACTGACGCCCACGACCATTGCCCATGAGTTGGCTCATCAATGGTTCGGTGACAAGATTACCTGCCGCGATTGGCAGAACATATGGCTCAATGAAGGATTTGCCTCTTACGCAGAAGCTATTTATATAGAGTCGGTCAGGGACCAGTCAGGTTACCAATCGTATATGAGCAATTTTATGTCCAGCGCCCGCAATGCCCTGGGAAGCGTGTATGTGCAGGACATTAGCAATTTCAGCAATATTTTCAATCCATCTAGAAGCTATGCTAAAGGTGCAACTGTCCTGCATATGCTGCGGGGTATCGTCGGTGATAGCACCTTCTTTCGGATTCTAAAAACCTACGCTGCTACGCCCGCACTGGCTTATCAAAGTGCTGTGACAGAAGATTTTCAGGCTGTGGCGCAGCAGGTTTCAGGTAAGGATCTGGCTTACTTTTTTAAACAGTGGATTTATGGTGAAGGCTATCCAACTTATAAAGCCACCCTATCAGGTGGAACGTCAACTTCGACCGTAACGGTACGTTTAGAGCAGCGAAACGCAACGGCCAGCAACCCCAGTTCATTCACAATGCCAGTACAGATCAAGGTTCAGTCGGCCGCAGGGGATACAACCGTAACAGTGTTTAACGACCGTGCTGATCAAACGTTTTCGCTCCCTACAAAAGGAGCGGTAACGAGTGTCGTCGTTGATCCGAACAACTGGATTTTGAAAACGACTGAAAGCACCCCTATTATCACGGCTATATCAGAACCCCCACCTGGTGAGCTACGAGCCTATCCAAACCCAACAACAGAAACCCTTACGGTTGACTTTACGCAAACCCAGGCTGGGCCCGTTACGGTATCACTGACGAATCTACTGGGGCAGCGCGTGAGAACTTCCAGCGAATCGAATCTACGACCGGGTACTTATTCCTGGCCACTTAATTTACGTGGGTTAGCAACCGGACATTATACAGTCACAGTAGAAACACCGGCCGGCTTACAAAGTCGGTTAGTTTTAGTACACTGACCGCTTTGCCATTCATGCAAAAAGTAATAACGCTTATATTGATCACGCTCGGCATAGCAACGTCTGGCCTGGTCTTTGGACAGGATAAACTCGGTGTCACCCGTCATAATCATATATCCATTCATGTAAAAGACGTACCAACGAGTGCTGCTTTTTATCGCGATGTAATCGGTCTTAAGCCATTGGCCGTTCCCGACAATTTAAAAGCGATCCGGGCCTGGTTCGATCTTGGTAATGGCCAGCAGGTTCACCTTCTGGATGGCCGAACAGAGCAAATAACACACGACAAAAATGGTAGTCACTTTGCGTTGTTTGTAGAAGACATAAATAAATCAGAGCAATATTTAAAAGCCAAGAGCATACCCTATCATCGGCAAGTACGTTTCGATGGTATTGTTCAACTTTACTTTTCCGATTTGGATGGGTATCTGTTCGAACTGAATCAGGATAAACCAAAAGGCGAGACTGTCAGCAATTAATTGAGGGCACAGACGTAGCCAAGTCAACTTGGTCACAACGATAACGCTACTGGCCCCGACTCGCTATTCTCCTCTTGGCACAACCATTACTACGTCCTCTTTCTCAATCAATACCTGGCCCTCGGCCAGTCCTTTAGGCTTACGGACATATTTTCTAGGCGTCACCGTGACTGGACATAAACTGTCGGTTCGACGTTTGGAGTACCAGGCGGCTAACTCAGCAGCCCGTTCAATAACGTTCTTCGGAAATGGTTTACCAGCCTGGTACTTCACAATCACATGCGAGCCTGTAACATCGCGGGCATGCAGCCAGAGGTCTTCTTTGTAGGCAAATTTTTGCGTGAGCAGGTCATTATTTTTAGCGTTCCGCCCGATCAGTATACGAAACGAATCCTGAATCACTTCCTTAAATAAGGGAGCAGAATCACCAGTAGCCGTGGTATGACGATCCGCCAAATCAACCAGTAGATTGTGTTGTTTGATGTAACGGCGAAGTTCTTTCAGCGTCATAATTGGCTCTAAATCCGCTTTCTGTTGATCAATACGTATCAACTCGGCTTCACGCATGACAATCTGATCAGATAGGTGTTGCTCTTCAATCTTTTCATTCTTGGCTTTGCGGTAGAAATTCTCGGCGTTTTTCTGCGGGCTGAGGTCAGGCTTGAGCTTCAGCGTAATCGGTTGGTCACGATAAAAATCGTATAGGGTAATACGTTCAGGTGATTTGGAGCCCGGCACTTGAGGCACGTCATGCAAATTAGCCATCAAAATATGCCCCATCTCCTCATGACTGGCCCCCTCATCACGCAAGACAAGCCGCTCCATAGATGCCTCAATTTGTGCAACGGCCCGTTTCCTACGTTTTTCCAGCAATCGGAACAGGTTTGCCTTTTCGTGTTCGAATGTATTTAATCCATTGTAAGCAATATAGAAACGGCTGGACGCTTCGAGAGGATCCGTAAATTCTCGCTGTATATCACCCAGTGGCAATAAGCTAAGGGCGGGTTTGTGATCGAGCCGGGTCAGATAGTAACGAGGGTGTTCAAGTTGACGTAGTACGTTCTGAATAATGGCCCAGAGGTCATCCGCCCCCTGCTGTGTACTCTGTGCTTTTTGCTCCTCAATCCATCTATTCACTACTTTCCCAAACGTGGGAAATAACTTTTTGTAGTCAAAATCAGCCCGTTTGAAAGCCTCATAAGATTGATCAATTGGCCGGTCGAACGTATTGAGCATCAACTGCTCATCGGCTACCAATTGCTGATTGAACAGATCGATAACATGGTTTCCCTGGTAGGCTATCAGATTAGGACGATTTCCGAAGAATTTGAACAATAACAAGAAATCGTCTTCTAAAAGAATAGCTAAACAGCGTTCGTTCTGAAAGGATCGAACATCAACGACAACCCGTCCCTCACCAGTTGTTCCAACTACTGTTTCGAACAGATTTACACTGTTGGTACGAGCCCGTTGCACCGTCTCGGGAAACAACAATCCAGAGAAATCTGGCCGTAGAGTTGCTTTAATATAAAAGGGTTTGTAATAATTGATTTTACCCTTAGCCTGCGCAAAAACGAGAACTATTTCATCGCGGTCCTGACTAAAACACTCCATAAACCGGAGGCTTGGATCGAGCTTAATAGGCCCTTCTTCTAACTTGGTAAAACTACTTACTAAGTGCGATTTAAGCACTGGGGCAAGTTGTCTGAGGAAATAATAATTAGTGTGCATAATCCTGTAAAAGTACCTCCGTAACTACTTAGGCAATTCATTAAAAAACATCGAATTTCAGTAGAAAAGTATCAACAAAAAATAAGATTAATTCTAGCCATACAGCCTATAATTGCAGACAACTCATTGAATATCAAATATTTATTAATTTATTAACAATATAATAATTGCAATTTAACAAGAATTAACCAAATTTTAATTATAGCACCTCAATACGATTATCAAAATTTCTTTTTGAAATATGATTTAAACGGCATAATATTGATCCGTTTTAACAAATTTTAACCAACCTAATCTTCATGAAAACATCGTTCTACAGGTTTCTGCAGACCGCTTGTTTTGGGGCAGCCCTGCTGCTTTGGAGCTTAACTGCTTCTGCCCAAGACCGTCAGATAACCGGGAAAATTACTGGTGCCGATGGGCCAGTTCCTGGTGCTAACATTGTACTGAAAGGTACTCAGACAGGAACATCTTCCGACGCCAACGGTGACTTTAAATTGAGCGTACGAGGTAGCGACCCCTCTCTTGTTATTTCTGCTATTGGCTTTAAAACGCAGGAAATTGCAATCGGTAATCGTACAGTGTTAGAAGTCAAACTCGAAGATGATGCTACTGCGCTGAGTGAAGTAGTCGTAACGGGGTATTCTACTGAAAACCGCCGGGATGTAACGGGAGCTGTTTCGACTGTAAAACCAGCCCAATTAAAGGTTGTTCCGTCAACGAACGTTGAGCAGCAGCTACAGGGCCGCGTAGCCGGGTTAACCGTTATTACAAACGGGCAGCCAGGTACTACCAGCCAGGTTCGGGTGCGGGGATTTGGATCATTTGGCGGTAACCAGCCTCTATACGTAGTAGATGGTGTACCCACGCAGAGCATCCAATACATCGCTCCAGATGATATTGAAACAACCACTGTTTTAAAAGATGCTGCCTCTGCGTCCGTTTACGGAGCACGGGCCGCTTCTGGCGTTATTGTATTGACGACCAAGAAAGGTCAACGGCGGGCACAAAAACTGAGCATTAGCTACGACGGCTTATATGGTGTGACAGATCCAGGACATGGCCAGAAGATCCTGAATCCACAGGAGCAGGCTGACTGGACCTGGCAGGCTCGCCGAAACGATTTGTATCAGTCCGGTACTGCGGTTGGTCCTGATAGCTTTACTGGTATCGCTAACGGTCAGTATGGAACAGGACAAACACCTGTTCTACCAGATTATCTATTGGTAGGTAAACAAACAGGATTAGCGGCATCGGCAGTGGATTTAAATGCTGAGCGAGCTAACTATAATGTTAATCCTGCCAACGGCGCTATTTACAACGTCATTGCAGCCAACAAACAAGGCACCGACTGGTATAAAGAAATTACCCGCGTTGCCCCGCTGATGCGCCATACCCTGGGCTTTTCGGGCGGTACAGAATCAAGCCGTTACTACCTAAGCTTAGGTATGCAGCAACAGGCAGGTATCATAACGTACAATGATTTCTCCCGGTATACCTTCCGAGTAAATACCGAGTTTGATATAACCAAGAAACTGCGGTTCGGTGAGAATATTCAGTTTGCTTATGTATCAACTACAGGGCTACAGGGTAGTACAGGTAGTACATTGGGCAATGGCACGAACAACAACTCCAGCGTTGCTAATGACGAAAACGACATCCTGCTGGCTTTCCGTCAGGCGCCAATCATTCCGGTCTACAACGTGTTTGGTGGCTATGCGGGTACAGCGGCATCCGGTTTCAATAATGCGCGTAACCCAGTGGCTAACCGTATAGGTGCTAAGGATAACCTCAATTACAACCTTATTGCCTTTGGTAATGCTTATCTGGAGTACGATGTTATTCCAGCTTTAACACTCCGCAGTAGTCTTGGTGGTACGTATTTCAGCAATTACAGTAACTCGTATAACCGGGCTCAGTACGAAAACTCGGAGAATAATACGAACTATGTATACAACGAAGGAGCCAATGTTGGACTGGCATGGACTTTCACCAATACCGCCCAGTACAAGCAGAAATTTGGTATTCATGACATTAGTGTCCTGGCAGGTATTGAAGCATTAAATACAGGCAATGGTCGGGGAATTAGCGGCTCTGGCTTAAACCCAGCCATAACCGATCCTAACTACGTAACCATCGGTACAACTACGCCGGGCGCCACCCGTACCGTAAGCAGTTATTATGGAAAAGGAAACAATTTCTATTCACTGTTTGGTCAGGCTCGCTATACCTACAACGACAAATACATTTTAACGGGCGTTATTCGTCGTGATGGGTCTTCGCAGTTTGGACCGTCCAACCGTTATGGTGTGTTTCCAGCCGTTTCGGCAGCCTGGCGCCTTTCAGGGGAGGAATTCATGAAGAATTTACCCTGGATATCTGACTTAAAAGTTCGGGGAGGTTATGGCCTGATGGGTAACTCTAACTACCTGAGTGCAACGAACCAACTTACATTGTATGGTACCAATGCAGCGAACAGCTACGACATTACGGGCGCCAACACAGCTGTACAGTCAGGAAATTACCGCAGTCAAATCGGTAATCCCGACGCTAAATGGGAAACCAGCGTTACGTCTAACATTGGCGTTGATGGATCCTTCTTTAACAACAAGTTAGAAGTTGTACTTGATTTCTGGCAGAAAGACACGAAAGATCTGCTTTACCCATTGGCACTTCCAGGCGTAGTGGGTGTGCGGGCCAATGCACCTTATGTAAACGTAGCGAGTATGCGTAATAAAGGAATCGACCTTTTAATTACCAATCGCGGTAACGTAACGAACGATCTTAGTTATGAAGTTACAGCAGTTGGTAGCATACTGGATAACAAAATTACCGGTATTGCTCCATCGGTTCCCTTCTTCTACAATACTACGGGTAGTCAACGTTTGAGCACACCTGTGGTTCGGAATGAGCCAGGCCATGACCTTTCTTCTTTCTATGGATATAAGGTTGTCGGTTTGTTTAACAGCAAGGAAGAAGTATCTGCTGCGCCTTCGCAAAGTGGAGCTGCTCCAGGCCGCTTCCGCTATCAGGATACGAACGGAGACAAAGTTATCAATGACGACGACCGCGTATACCTTGGCAGTCCTATTCCGAAATTTACGGGTAGTATAACGCTTACACTTAAGTACAAAGGCTTTGACCTGAATACACAGGTGTATGCATCGCTGGGTAATTCAATCTTTAACAACTCAAAATGGTATACTGACTTCTACCCTTCTTTTCCAGGGGCAGCTGTTAGTGCTCGGGTGAAAGATTCGTGGTTGCCAACCCATACTGACACGAAAGTGCCAATTTTTGAAAACACGTCTAATTTCAGCACCAATCAGGTAGCTAATTCTTATTACGTGGAAAATGGCTCTTACGGTCGTATGCAATACTTAACCTTAGGGTATACGTTCCCTGCTACGCTGCTGGATCGTCTTAATCTGAGCCGGTTGAGACTGTCGCTTTCAGCAACCAATCTATTCACAATCACGAAATATAGTGGCTTAGATCCGGCTGTTGGTGGTTCAGCTGACCAGAACTTTGGGATTGATATTGGCAACTACCCTGTTACCCGGGGCTACAATGTTGGTTTAAGCTTCGGCTTCTAAACCAGATCACTATAAGGCAGGATGAGCAGTTCTTATAACTCGATCATCCTGTCATTAAAAGAACTATAATCATTTAATTTCTTAGTCAACTTGCACTATGAAAAATCCTATTACAAAAGGCACTGTAACCGCAGCTATGCTTACGTTGGTTTCATTCGCCTGTAGTGACAAATTCCTGGATGTACCAGCCACGGGTCAGTTAGCTCTAAGCCAGACGACCTCCAAGGCTGGGCTCGAGGCCTTACTTATCTCCTCGTATGCCCAATTAAATGGACGGGGATTCTCAAGAGCTGCCAGCTCATTCAACTGGGTACGCGGCAGTGTATCGGGGGGGGAGGCTAATAAAGGCTCTAACTCTGGTGATGGTGGGGGCAATACAAATTTTAACACCTTCCAGCGTTATGAGATTTTACCAACCAACGGTGATATCAATGATAAATGGCGGGGCATGTATGAAGGCATTAGCCGAGCCAATGCGGCAATCCGTGCGCTGGCCTCGGCAGGTCCTGACCTTACAGCAGCCGACAAAACACGTATAACGGCAGAAGCTCGTTTTTTACGGGCTCATTACCATTTTGAACTAAAACGTTCGTTCAATATGGCGCCTTATATAGATGAAACGCTGGACTATGGATCAGGTATTGAAAAGGTTACAAATACTACCGACATCTGGCCAAAAATTGAAGCGGACTTTAAATTTGCCGTCGATAATTTACCGGCAACACAGGGTGCAGTTGGTCGCGCAAATAAGTGGGCCGCAACCACCTATCTAGCCAAGACGTATCTGTATCAAAAGAAGTATACGGAGGCTAAGACCCTTTTCGACCAGGTTATCGCAAGTGGCACAACCAGCGATGGTAAGAAATACGGTCTGGTAGAAAATTATACGGACATTTTTAATGCGGCAAAAGATAACTCCCAGGAGTCGGTCTTTGCTATTCAGGCCGCCGTTAATACGGGCGATGTATCTAACTCTGCTCAGGAGCTGGATTTGAATTTTCCTTACAACACAGGGTCGAATGGGCCTGCTGGTTGCTGCGGATTCTTCGCTCCTAGCTTCGAATTAGCTAATTCATTCCGGGTTACTGCTACAGGCTTGCCTTTATTGGATGGTTCTTACAACACAGGTGCTAATCAATTAAAGAACGATCAGGGTATCGATTCGAAAACAACGTTTATACCAGATGCAGGTCCAGTTGACCCACGTCTGGACTGGTCGATAGGCCGCCGGGGTATTCCCTACTTAGATTGGCAGATTCACCCAGGTCTTGACTGGATTCGTGATCAGAGCTACGCCGGACCGTTTTCGCCTAAAAAGTTTGTCTATTACCGCTCGCAGGATAAAAGCCTGACCGATGGTAGCTCCTGGACCGATGGTTACTCTGCGATTAACTACAACATTATTCGTTTTGCTGATGTGTTGTTGATGGCCGCTGAAGTTGAGATAGAAGTAGGTAGCCTGGAAACAGCTCGTAACTACATCAACCAGGTTAGAACCCGTGCTGCCAATGCAGCTACCTGGGTAAAAACAGCCGACGGCAAGAATGCAGCAAACTATGTAATCAGTACGTACACCACGGCCTTTGCTAGTAAAGAGGCTGCCCGGACAGCGGTTCAGTTTGAGCGCAAGCTGGAGCTTTCGGGTGAAGGTCACCGTTTCTTTGACCTCGTTCGTTGGGGTATTGCTGCTCCTACGCTGAATGCGTTCCTGGCTTATGAAAGCGTGAAACTACCAACAGGATATTCAGGAGCTAAGTTTACGGCGGGTCGGGATGAATACTTTCCGATTCCACAAACACAGATCGACTATCAAGGTAAAGATGTCCTGAAGCAAAATCCAGGGTATTAATTCGATTAATCAAGAACAAAAGGGCCACTCTGATACGTATCAGAGTGGCCCTTTTGTTGTAAGAACAATATGCATTTCCACTTGGTTATTAGCCTACACAACAACTAGACAACGTTATGGCTAATCACAAAACCACAGACCAGCCGGGGTCTAAAGACTTGCAGGCTAATCATAAGCGGACCCGAAATCAGGAAGCTCATGATACGGGTAAAGATCGACCAAATGGAGAACGAACCATGCAGCCTTCTAATAAAAGTAAGCAGGGACCAGAAGATGATCACCAGGAAAATACAAAAACCAAAAGCGAACTTGCTGAAGAACGCGGTGGTCACGGTCACTCTGGACACAGCAGCAGTCGTAATGGGAGCCGTAAATAATAGCCGATAAGACAGTAGTTTTTGTATCCTCGCCTTTTTCATCTTCATAGAAGTAAAAAGGCGAGGATACAATTTTTATGAACGCTGACCTAAAGCAACTCAGTGCCGAGCTTCGGCAGGAACACAAGGATATTCTGGCCTACTGGCAGCGCTACGCCCCTGATCCTACAAATGATGGCTTCTATGGTCGGGTCAATTATCAGAACCAGCCCGACCCTAAAGCCGATAAAGGCATTGTACTGAATGCCCGGATTCTATGGACATTTTCGGCTGCCCTTCGCCATACGCAACACGACGACTACCGTGCCACAGCCGACAAGGCATTTCAGTACATCCAGCAACATTTCGTTGATCCTCAATACGGTGGAGTCTATTGGTCGGTCGATGCTATAGGCCAGCCGAAGTACCCGCTTAAGCATCTGTATGGACAAGCTTTCGCTCTTTACGGACTGAGCGAATACGCTCTCGCGACTGGCTCTACTCCTGCTCTATCGTTGGCAAAAGACCAGTTTCAGCATATGGTGAAGCACGCGTATGATCCTAAAAAAGGCGGTTTTGTAGAAGCGCTGGCTCAGAACTGGTCACCGGCGACAGATTACATTATCAGTAAGTACGATAATCAGGAAAGCAAAACGATGAACACGCATCTTCACATTCTGGAGGCTTTTACGTGTTTACATCGCGTTTGGCCAGATAAATCCGTGGCCGATCAGATTCGTGGCATGCTTCATATGTTTCTGGATCATATTATTGATCCGAAGAGCTACCGTATGAACCTTTTTATGGATAACGACTGGAAAATCAGGCGAACAGCGATTTCTTACGGCCACGACATTGAGGCCTCCTGGCTCCTACCAGAGGCCGCCGACGTACTGGCAGCTAAAAATCCAGCCGATAAACCACTGCAAAAAACGGTTCGGGACGTAGCGATAAAAATGGCACGGGCTGCCACTACGGGCTTTGACCCCAGTGACGGCGGTATGAATTATGAACTTGAACCCGATGGCCATCTAAATAAAGAACGCTCCTGGTGGGTACTGGCCGAAGCGATGGTAGGCTTCATGAATGCCTATCAACTTACGCACGAAAAACAGTTCTTAGATAAGTCCATAACTAGTTGGGATTTCATTAAGAAGTACTTGCTCGACCTCAAAAATGGCGAATGGTACAGTGGCGTCAGTGGTGATCATAAGATACTTGGCAACGATAAAATCAGCATGTGGAAATGCCCTTACCACAATAGTCGTTCCTGCCTCGAAATGCTCGAACGTATAGAGCATTTGCGGTAACCGAACCCGCAGCCCTTACTCAATGTTATTCATATAGAGACGCCTATCGACGCTGTTTCTGAATAAACTTTCTTTATCAGCTATTTTCCATCAGCCAGCCAATACGGATGGCTCTACATAATGCTTTACCCCAATACCTTAGAAAATAAATTAGGTTTCGATACCATCCGTGAACGGCTAAAAGACGCCTGTGTTAGTCCGCTGGGACAGGACTATGTCGATAAAATTCGCTTTACGGACAATGCCCAACTGATTGACAAGCTGCTACGTCAAACGACTGAATTCAAGCAGATTGTTCAATACGAAACTGATTTCCCAAACAGTAATTATATCGATGTTCGACCTCATTTAAATCGTGCCCGTGTTGAAGGGTTAGCCCTTACGGAAGCTGAGTTTTTTGATCTTAAACTGGCTTTACGGACGATTCAGGACTGTCTGCGATTTCTTGCCAAACGAGAGGAGGATAACAATTTTCCTTTCCTGCGCGAACTGGCCGGACCGGTGGGCGTCGATAAAAAACTGACGGATGCCATTGAGCGCGTTATCGACGACCGGGGTAATGTCCGGGATTCGGCCTCATCCGAACTGGCCAGTATTCGTCGTCGAATTATTAGTGAACAGGCTAATCTTCGTAAACGACTCGATAGCATTTTGCGCCAGGCCCGCCAAAATGGCTGGATTCCCGACGACCTTTCGCTGACGGTGCGTGGCGGACGGCTCGTTATTCCGATTGCCGCCGAGCACAAACGTAAGATTAAGGGATTCGTCCACGACGAGTCACAGACCGGTCAGACGGTGTTTATGGAACCGGCGGAGGTGTTCGACATGAACAACGAGATTCGCGAGCTGGAGTACGAAGAACGACGCGAAATTTATCGCATTCTATTGTCACTCACCGACCAGGTTCGACCCCATTTAGAGGATTTAAAACGAGCCGTCAACTTTCTGGCGCAGATTGACTTCATCAGAGCGAAAGCAAAACTGGCGATCGAGCTAGAGGCTATCATGCCTAAATTACATGAGCGGCCTTTCGTAAACTGGACCCATGCACGTCACCCATTATTATACCTGTCGTTCTCAAAACAGGGCAAGACCGTTGTGCCGCTTACCGTTCGACTGGATGAGAAAGCCCGTATTCTGATTATTTCTGGACCCAATGCCGGAGGTAAATCGGTAGCACTGAAAACTATTGGTCTCATACAGTACATGTTGCAATGCGGCTTGCTGGTTCCAATGGCCGACTATGCTGAAATGGGCGTTTTTCAGAACTTGTTTATTGACATTGGTGATGAACAATCGCTTGAAAATGACCTCAGTACGTACTCGTCGCATTTGACAGCGATGAAGCAGTTTCTGATCGGTGCCAACAAGCGAACGTTGTTTCTTATTGATGAATTCGGGACGGGTACGGAGCCGGGACTGGGTGGTGCCATTGCGGAGTCGATTCTGGAAGACCTAAATAAATCGGGCGCGTACGGCGTCGTGAATACCCACTACACCAATTTAAAAGTTGTTGCCGACAAAACACCGGGTCTCATCAATGGGGCCATGCGTTTCGATGGCGAACATCTGGAACCGCTCTATCAATTGGAAATTGGGCGACCTGGTTCGTCATTTGCGTTTGAAATCGCCCAGAAAATTGGCTTGCCCAAAGGCGTTATCGACCGCGCTAAAGATAAGTTGGGCAATCAACAGGTGAATTTCGAGAAACTGCTAAAGGAATTAGACATTGAAAAGCGTGTTTTTTCCGAGAAGAACCTCGAAATAAGCATCAATCAACGCAAGCTGGCTCAACAACTCGCCGAATATACCGCTCTGAAAACTCGCCTGGACAATGACCAGAAAAAGTTGATCAACGATGCCAAGGTGAAAGCTAAAACGCTGGTGCAGGAGGCTAACCAACGTATTGAAAGCACCATTCGGGAGATAAAAGAAAACAAAGCCGAGCGCGAACCAACCAAACAGATTCGGCAGGAACTGGAACGGTTTGAGCAGAAAGAACTGAAACCCGAACCACTGGTCCTTGAAGCGCCTAAACAGCCCGAAGAGGAGTTTGAGAAGGACAGTGGAGCCATTTCGGTCGGGAGTTATGTACGGGTCGTGGGCCAGAATACGATCGGTGAAGTGTTAGCGATGCGCGGAAAAGATGCTGAAATACGTATCGGTGATCTGAAGTCAAATGTCAAACTTAATCGGCTCGAAAAAGTCAGCAAGAAGACGTTTAAAGAGGCTACCGAAGTCCGGGACGACCGACCACGTTCGCAGGGGGTAGACATCAATGAGAAGATGCAGAACTTCAGTTTCAACCTCGATATTCGGGGCAAGCGGGGCGAAGAAGCGCTGGGTGAAGTCGATCGTTTTGTCGATGATGCGCTGATGCTTGGTTATCCTGAGCTACGTATCGTTCATGGCAAAGGCGACGGTATTCTGCGGACACTCGTGCGTAATCATCTGCGCGGTTACAAGCAGGTCAGTAAAATGGAAGACGAACACGCCGACCGGGGTGGTGCGGGCGTAACGATTGTAAAAATGAAATAATTTATAAAACACAGAGAAACAGAAATAGAGGATGTTCGAAGAACACAAAAAAGAAATAGCTCTGTTTTCTTCGTGCATCCTCCGTTTCTCTGTGTTCAAACCCAACTTATGAAAGCAGTAATTTTTGATATGGACGGTGTTATTGTGGATACGAATCCGCATCACCGGATAGCCTGGCGTGAATATTATCAGCGCAACGGAAAAACGTTAAGTGATGATGATTTTGTGCAGCATGTTTCAGGCAAGCACAACTCCGATATAGTAGCCCATCTATTTCCTGATCAGGCGCTTACATCTGAAGAAGTCGTGCGGTTGAGTAACGAAAAAGAAGCCCTGTTTCGGGAATTATACAGCGCTGCTATTACACCTGTTCCGGGAATCGTTGCGTTTTTACAAGTGCTGAAAGATGCCGGAATTCGCACGGCGGTGGCCACATCGGCACCCGTAGAGAATCTTGACTTCGTTATGGATGCGCTCAATATTCGTCAATACTTCGATGCGCTGTTAAACGAGAGCATGGTTAGCCATCCGAAACCCGACCCCGAAATTTACCAGAAAGCTATGGCGCTGCTCGGCGTCGAACCAGCCGACTGCGTCATTTTTGAAGACTCAATGACCGGCATTCAAGCCGCGAAAGCATCAGGAGCTAACGTAGTGGGTGTTGCAACCACCCAATCGCCTGATGAGTTAGCTCCCTTTGTAGATGATGTAATCCGGGATTTCACGGAAATGAGCCTCGACCGGGCACAACGGCTGGTTAAGGTTTTTTAACGCCTTTGCTACGTATTGATCCGATGAAACGCGTAATTTTACAATAATGACCGTGCCACGAGTATACTCCGTGGCACGGATTGTTTTAAAAGTTGATATGCGACATTATGTTATCTTTTCGCTGCTCCTGATAACCGCTTTCTGTTGGTCGAGCGATGTGTGGGCGCAGGGAAAGTATGTTATTGGAACAGTCGTTGATCAGACAACAAAAAAGGGCGTGGACCGCGCTACGGTCGTGAATCAGCGCACCCGGCAACGCGCCCGTACAAACGCTACGGGACGTTTTTTTCTGACGATTCAGCCGGGCGATTCATTAATTTTAACCAGTCAGCTTTATAACCGTACCGGCATTCGCTACGACGGCGGAGAGAATCCAACAATCGTTGCCCGCGCGTTACCGCCCATGCCTTATCGGGTGGTTGATCTTGATGAAGTTACCGTTACGGGTAAGCGCTACGAAGAGGTAAAACGTGAAATTAAGGAGATCCTTGATGAGCCGACAGCATCGAAAAAAGTAACGGGCGAGCAAGCTTTCGACCGACTGGCCGATGGCGCAGGCGTAACGTTATTGTATGAGATGTTTGGAAAAAGACCCAAATCGGACCGAAAAGCGTACTATATTATGCAGCAGGATCGGCGGCATGCGCTGGCGCTCGAACGATTCAGGCTGATGGTTGAACAATCAACCGATTTGAAAGCCGATGAGATAGACCGCTTCTTTGATTTCTGCGATTTTGACGATGAGTATCTTCTCAAAGTAGAAGACTACGATCTCATTAATACCATTCAGCAACTGCGTACCCGCTACCGAAACGGATTCAATCGCCCCAGCAAGCTTTCCTCCGATCCGAATCAATCAACGCCCAGGCAACGACAGTAGATCCTACCTATTTCGTTCTAACAACCGTAAGCTTTTTCATAAGCTCCTTTCGACTGGCCGTTGGAATCTGGATTGGTGTTTTATGATTTACCATAAACAGGTAATTACTCTCCAGGCGCTCCATATGATCCAGATTAATGAGCAGAGAGCGCGACAATCTGTAGAAATTTGGGGTAGAAAAATACTGTGCCAGATGACTCAGGTTTGTGCTTATGTGGTAGGGTACTATTTTGCTCGCCAGGAACAGCTTTACATACGACCCATCTGCTTTTAAATAAAGCACATCATCGGTGGCAATTTTTTCGTAGCCTTTATCCACCGGCAAATACAGGTAATCGGAACCGACGGCCTCAGCAGTGGGGGCTAGGTTATATTGATACTGATAATACGCCAACTCAATTTGCAACTTTAATTCCTCCTGTCGGAAGGGTTTAAGCAAATAAGCGGCCGGAAAGGTCTCTTTAGCCAAATGAAACGTTTGAGGCTCAGAATTTGCCGTCAGATAAATGATCGGCATCCTGTGATGGGCAAGAAGTGCTCTGGCTGTAGCAATACCGTTGCCTGTGGATTCTTTCAACTCGATGTCAATCAGGGCCAAATCCGGCAGATGACTCTTAACAGCCTTCACGGCCTGATCCAGATTACGGGCAATGGCAGTGATGCTATGACCAGCCTCCTGCAATGTTTCGCTGAGGTCCATTGCCGTAATGGTTTCATCTTCTACAATCAGGATCTTCAGCGAGTTCATACCATTTTAACGTTTAAATTCCATCATAAACGTAGTGCCTTTGGCTACTGCTTTTTCACCCGAACGGAACCGATACGTACCGTAAAGCTGATCGACCTGTGCCTGAATTAACGTCATTCCAAATGAATCAGTTTTGGTAATCATGCCCCCTTCTATTCCAGGCCCATTGTCTTCAACCGTAAGCTCTATTTTATTATGCTTCAGGTAGCATGTAATGCACAAAAAAGGCGATTCATTATCTGGAAATGCATACTTACAGGCATTGGTTATCAATTCGTTTAATATTAGCCCCAGTGAAATTGCTTTATCGGCAGAAAGATTAATGTCGTCAATGGCAAACTCTAATTTTATAAACAGATAACCAAACGCCTTCAGTACCCCGGCGGTCAATTCTTTTATAAACTCATCAAGATTGACTTCGGCTAATTTGTCTCCATCATATAGTCTTCGGTGAATTATGGCCATTGACTGCACCCGAAGGCGACTTTCTTCAACCGCTTTTCTAGCGACTTCATCTGTCAGTCGCTTGGCTTGCAGGTTTAACAGGCTCGAAACTATCTGTAAATTATTTTTGACACGGTGATTTTGCTCCTTGAGTAGCACTTCATTGCGGTGACTGATACGTTGATTTTTACGATAGAGCCGAAAGAAAACGATGCTCATGCCCAATGCCATTATCAATAAAGCAGAAACAGCATACGTGAAGCGTCGCTGTGTAAGCAGAGTCTGGTTTTTTAGGGCAATCTCCTGATTCTTGGCGTTTAAAATAGCTTCTTTTTTTTCAGTTTCATACTCCACACTCAGGCGGGTAATTGCGCCGTCGCGGTCGGCCAGAAGCTTGATTCTTTCTAAGTCATTAAACTTCCGCAAGTGCTCAAAAGCCTGTTTCCACAATCGTGACGTCTCGTAATAGTTGACGAAATTATCTTCCATGACCAGGTTGATGTCATATTCATTCATCTTTTTGCCGACATATAGCTTTTCAGCTTTTTCCAGTGTTTGAATCGCTCGTTCAGGCTTGCCAAACGTCAAGTAAGCTGATGCCAGATGAATCATTGTATTTACCCGGATACCATCTTTATTTTTAAGCGTAAACAGATGGAGTGCCTTTTCGAGATAATCGATTGCCCGTGGATCTTTAACCCGCGTAAAAAGTGTCCCTAATTCAAGGCTTACCTCTGCAATACCCGCTGTATCGTTTAATTTTTTTGACAGGAACTCTCGCTTTGTGTAATAGAAAAGAGCCTTATTATAATCCGATTGCCTGCCAGGTAATTGCCCATTCCACAGCGTTTCATAAATGTGGGCCAACGCGCCATAGGAACGTATCAAAGCCAGGTCTTTTTCCAACTTAATACGTTGGGCAACCTGTAAGGAAAGAGCAGCGTAGTGTAATGCCTGTTTTACATGGCCTAATCGTTGTTCATTTTCACATAGGCGCACATACAACCGACTCAATTCAAAAGAGTTACCTAATGGTTCGTGAATACGTAGTGATTTTAAAAAATAACTCTGCGCAGTAAGATAGTCGGCCGCAAAAACATACGCTTTTCCGTACAGGTACCAGGCTTCGGCCAATAACCGTGGATCGTGGTGCTGCCTGGCTTCCTGCTCTACTTCTCTGGCTCTCCGTATTCTGTCAGGATCGACCTGCAAATGGGGTGTTTTTTGCGCCATACTCACGCCTGAAACACATATCCACAACACGAATATGTACCGGAAGCAAGAGCCCAAGCGAGGTATTGAGAAAGTTTTCAAAAGAGGTATACTGACTGGCGGTACGTACCAAATTTAAGAAAACAGCCGGGGTTTCTCAAACTATTTCCCCACAAGAAAAATGTACTATTCTACAAGAAAAAGCCGATGATTGGCGAAGGTGCTATTGCCATTCAGCGCCAAATAAAGCAAATTTGAGTAGGCCCAAAACGAAAAACATAGGTGGCTCATTTAATTCATCTTTTGTCCGTAGCTTGTTAGTGCGCTTTCTGCTACTGTTCACACTGTTCAATAAATGAATTTATACACTACTAACTTTAACTTAAGTATCCATATAGAAACATAATTACTTTTCACACAGAGCTGCCAGTCGCTCTCCCTTTAGTCAAAAACATACTACCGTATTTCATACTAATAGCCTACTAGATCATTCCATTTTACTGGCGCATTTTTTCTACTAATTAGGAGACGACGGTGGGGGATACAACAATGGTATCTCCCACCTGAATCGTCCCGCCTTTTATCACTTTTGCAGTCAGGCCACCGTGTCCGCGCATAGCATTGTAGCCGCCAGGGCCAAGCGCAATTTCCATTTTCGAGCAGGGATGACACTGCCCCGTAATTTGCAGCACTACATCACCAATCTGAATCTGGTGGTCTTTCAGGGCCAGTAGATTTAGCCCCGATACAGCGATGTTTCGACGTAGCACTCCAGGATCAAGTGTGTCGCGACCTGTTAGGGCAGCCACCACGGGAAGATGCTCAGCCTGAATGAGGGTGACGTGACGATTACCGCTTTGGCCGCTGTAATGATCGCTAAGAATGCCTTTTTTCTCCGTAACCGTGATCGTTTGTACGACTTGTACGGGTTCCCGCCGTTCGGGTCTAATGCCGATCCACTCCACCCGGCCCGTGCGGGGAAATACGTCGAAAAGATCTTTTATATTTTGCATATCGTCTGAACCGGGATTTTCAGGATTAGTTTGATTGCCCTGATTTATAAAGCACAAAATCATAGGCAGTCGAACTAATCACAAAACTTCGAATTCAGACATAATTCACGTATCTGTTCTCCACCGTCCCATCGGCAAATAAATCCACTACGGCATATCCCGCTGCGGTATGGTGGTACTTGCCAAACCACCAGGCTCCACTGACGGCCCCGTTGCAGAAATAGGAAACACCATTGTAGTCCACCCGGTCCGTTAAATGAATATGGCCGCTGAGGGCGGCCTTTACGTTAGGATAACGGTTAAAAAGGTCAGTGATACGTACTGTATCGCTATGCATCCAGCGAGCCGGTACGTTCCAGTTTTCGCCCGCGAAACGTTGCCCGTCGAAAAATACACAGGCCGCCAGGATCGGTACGTGAGACACCACCAAAACCGGCGTTTCGGCGGGTGTATTTTTCAGGTCAGTTTCCAGCCAGTGAAATTGTTCTTCATCCAGACAGGCCGTATACCATCTCCCATCAGCTTTGGGCTGTACGCTGTCTAAAACCATGATGTGCCAGCCATTTTGTGTGAAACTGTAGTAGCGTTTGGGCATTTGCAACTCGTCCATCGCCCATTGCCGACCATCGTGAAAAGAGGCCTGGGTTTCTTCCCGACACCAGATGTCATGATTACCAACACAGTTCACAATGGGCATTGCATTTTCACTACGCAGCACGTTCTGGTACATTTTCCACTGCCGCTTCACGCTGTCCTGACCACGGCCGTGGGCTTCCATAATGGCATCCCCCCCATTGAAAATCAAATCGGGTTTGTCCACCATTCCCTGAACATGATGCAAGCATTTCTCGAAGCCTTTGGCCGCGCCAACCAGTGGCTGCATGTGCACATCGGTCAGGTGGGCAATGCGCATCACCCGTTGTTTGGATGGTACTTGCTGAGCAATGAGTTGATTAGTTACAGAAAGAGCCGCGAAGCCCGCACCCACCCGTCTTACTACGTCCCGACGATTCATGCATGCGTATGTTGGTTTACGCAAAGTAAGGCTTCATCCGCGATGAGTCTGTTACGTCTATTTTATGGTTCTGTTAGCTAATTAATACATTCACAGCCCTTTATTCATAAATAGCCAATCTGAACCGGGATTTAGCTGATTTAAGGATTTTCAGGATTTTGTTAATCGCTTCCCTTGAAAGCCAATTGAGGCAAAATCAGATTAATCTCTAAATCAGCTAAATCCCGGTTCTGACTTACCGCCCAAACTTCAACGTTGTACCAATTCGGAAGCCTACCCCTTTATACGTAGCGTCCTGCCACTGCGAAATAACTTCCACCCGGAAGAAGGGAAGCACCTGCGGAATGATGCCATCCAGACCATACCCAACTTCGGTGTAATGCTTCGAGCTGGGTGTGTAGAGGTAATGAACGAACAGGTTTTCTTTCAGACCAATCAACCGAATAAGGGTTAGCTGTGTAATGAAAAACTTGCGAAACTCCGCCAATACGTGCCCTTCAGCGAAGCGTTGACCCGTACTGTATTGATAATAAGGCAACAGCCGGAAGCTCGACACCACATCGCCCTGCTGAAAGAAAAACTGGTTGCCTGCGAAGTGCTTAAAGTCAGGAAAATACAATTTTCGGTCGTTCAGGAATGTTCCGGCGCTGAGTTGATAATTGAGCCGGCTACGGATACCCGTCTCGAACGAGTGACTGATACTAGCCTGGAGAAAATCATAGTCCGTATCTATCATAGCCTTACGGTAATTCAGGGTTATCAGCGGGCTTTCGTTGTCGCGCCGGGCAATGCGTCTGCCATTGCGAATCGTGTATTGCATTGCCTGAAGCCGAGCCGAAGCCGTTAGGTTCAGTATCAGCGCATTGTGGGTTGGGAAGGCAGTTGTCGTTACTTCCTCGTTATCTGGACGATTGGGCGTGTAAACGC
Source organism: Spirosoma jeollabukense (assembly GCF_054777855.1). Taxonomy (NCBI): domain Bacteria; kingdom Pseudomonadati; phylum Bacteroidota; class Cytophagia; order Cytophagales; family Cytophagaceae; genus Spirosoma; species Spirosoma jeollabukense. The sequence continues at coordinate 206,650 of NZ_BAAHAD010000004.1, read as the reverse complement.
GATTTTTCCAGTTGATCCAGGGAGAAAGGTCTTCTTTATAATTCGTCAGTTCACTACGTTGCGCGTATTCCAGACTACCAGCCAGCGTGATTCGGCTCTTGAAGGGCGAAGCCGTAACGGTCAGATTCAGGAAATCTTTTTGATAGAGTTTCGCAAAATTCTGCTCAAACAGCAGCGTCGTCAGGGAATTTAGAAACGGGCTGATTGGGTTGTCCAGATTAAATTGATATAAATACCGCCCGCCTGACAAACCGATACGTGTCGCTTTGTATTGATAACTCGCCTGTCCATAGCCCACAAACTGCTTCCGCCCAAACTCATACCGGCCCGTACCGCCAATATTCCATTCACCAAGGGCAATTTGCCGGAACCGACTAATTGAATCGACTTTCGCCCGGTACCGAAAATTCAAAGCTCCTTCAAGCGTGTATCCTTCCACCGTATTGTATTCTATCCGCGCCAGAGGACTGGTATAAATCAGCGCGCTGTGCTTGTTCAACTGCCACGTATGGCCACTCAGCAATTGCCCGGCGGAGAATTTATTGGGTGACTTCTTCTTAGTACTGTCGCGTCGGGTGGTATCAACCGTCCCCGGCGCTTTGATTTCACGGACTAAACCCAAGCTGTCGGCTTTATGGTAGCTTTTGATCTCGGCCGTTGTCAGCGGCACCGAACGTAGTGAATCCCAGAAGACATTCGAGCGTCTTCGCGCCAGTGAATCAATCACCAATGAATCATCACGCACAACTGCTACGTCCTCTTTCCGCTTTTTGCGCGCTTCTTTCTCCTGTTTTTCATATTCCTTGACAAGCTGACGTAAGTTCTTGGTCGAGAACTCCTTTTGTTTTTTCACGAGGTCATCGAGCGGCTTGCCTTTAATATCACTCCTGGAAAGCGTATTAGCCGGTGGCGCTTTTTTCTCATCCGTCACCTCAATATCTTCCACGAAGGCCGGATTGACAACAAATTCGCTGAATGTCAGATTGCGGATATAATAGCCTGTGGCCTTCACGCCCAGGTATGAACCTTTCCCTTCGTAGCGCTGATTCGTGGGCATCCAGACGCCTTGTATCGGGCTGCACACATGCCGAACCGTGATTGAAACCCCGATGTTATTGACCGTTTCCAATTGCAGACTATGGATGGCCCAGGTGTTTTCAAGAATGTAAATTGTTCCACGAAACACGCCCTCGCCGTACTGCCTTGGAATAACCTGAATCTTGCTCACCTCCACTGTTTTTCCATCCGGGCCAGGTTCCCGAAAGGTGCCTTTATACTCAAATTTATAATAAGCAAACGCTTTCGGCGACAGGGGCGACACCGTATTGGCAATGGTGGGGCTATAAAAACTGGCGTTGTAAAACTGGTTGGGACTCAAGAAATCACCTTGCGAGTTTCGGTTGGCAATGATACGTTGCCGGAACGTATTGGGCTGACTGAACGAGACTTCGGCTACCGTTTCGTTTAGCATCGGCACGCCCACCTTAAAATTGGCCTCCTTTTCGGCTTCCTTCAATTGCTTCCGGAATGCCATTTCGGCCAGATTGGGCAGGTCGATCACTGTAAACGACGATTTTGTATACACCCGCGCCTTAAACCGCTGTACCTGCAACTGGTGGAATCGGCTCTTGGCAATGGCACGGCGCATGATGGTATAGGCGGGGTCTTCGTTGCCCGCTTTTGTCTGCACTTCGGCTAATCGGAACGCCTGCTCTTCCAGCGTAGCGTCCAACGTAGTAAAACCCGTTGCAATTTCGGCAGGCTTCTGAATCGTCTGAAAACCAAGATACTGAAACACAATCTCGTATTTACCCGGTGCCAGCGCGATTTCGTAACGCCCTTCAGCATTGGTAATGGTTCCTTTGGGCCGGGCCGACGTTTCGGTTCCTTTTACGATCACAGCCGCAAACGGCAACGCTTCACCCTGCGCATTTTTGACCGTACCACGCAGACCCGTCTGTGCACTGGTTATTGTCGAATAAAGGGCAAAAAATAAAATCAGTATAGCGTTTTTCATTAAGCAGCGTAATTGAAGCAGCATTGCGAATGTACTCATCAAACGAACCGTCTTTCCTATTTTTTCAATCATTGGCAGAATTTTAACGACAAATGGTTAAAACGATTCATCATCAGCAAGATGCGAACGAAATCGGAAGCGTTGCCTGAGCGAGTTGTTAAAAACATATAAACGTATCCAGGTCTTTCGCTCAGAGCCGTGCCACGGTTCATCGAGCGTCATTATAAACCGTGGCACGGCTCTGAGCGAAAGACCTGGTATCAAACGACAGCTGGCTCAAATGAAAAGTCTAAAAATGCTTGCCTACTCTACCGAATGATTTAAATTGTGGCCATGAAACATAGCATATTATGGTTTGCGGCCTGTTTTTTTGTTATTAATTCGGGATTTGCCCAATCGACAAATGGTGCTGGAGGAACGAATTTACCCCGAGTCGCCATAGCTGGCTTAGGCATCGAATCCAGTACATTCTCTCCGGCCGTTACCCATGAAGAAGCCTTCCATGCGCGCTACGGGCCTGAGGTGTTCAATGCCTATCCATTTATGATGGCCATATCGCCCCTGCGCAAACAGGCCATCTGGCTCCCTACCGTCGTGGGCAAATCCCTGCCTGGTGGAGCTGTGACCCGGGAGGCTTACGAATCACTGGTCAACAAAGCGCTGGATTCGCTCAAAAAGTATGGTCCCTACGATGGGTTATATTTTGATATACATGGGGCTATGAGCGTTGTCGGCCTGGACGATCCCGAAGGCGATTTCCTGACCCGAATCAGGAAAGTAATCGGTTTCAAGACTCTCGTTTCCACGTCAATGGACTTACACGGTAACGTATCATGGCGCCTGGCCCAAAACTCTGATTTGATTACCTGCTACCGAATGGCTCCCCATGAAGATGCGATGCAAACCAAGGAGCGAGCGGTGGCGAATCTGCTGGAGCGCCTGAAAACCGGGAAAGGCAAACCAGCTTATAAAGCCTGGATACCCGTACCCATTCTGTTGCCAGGCGAAAAAACAAGTACGCGCATCGAGCCAGGCAAAAGCCTTTATCACGAAGTGGAACCCATTGCCGATCATAAGGATGGAATTGTCGATGCGGCCATATGGATAGGCTATGCCTGGGCGGATGAACCACGCAATCACGCCGTTGTGATGGTAACCGGTGATGATAAGACAAAAGTAACTCAGGCCGCCGAGAAGTTGGCCCTGGATTTCTGGAGCGTACGCAACCAGTTTGATTTTGTAGCGCCAACCGGTACGTTGGAAAAATGCCTGACGAATGCCTTTGCCAGCCAAAAACATCCTTTTTTCATAAGCGATACCGGCGATAACCCGACGGCAGGTGGTGCGGGCGACGTGACCTGGACGCTCACTCAGCTACTCGCTCGTCCGGAGTTTCAGCGGGCGGATGGCCCTTCGTTAATTTATGCATCAATTCCTGACCCGGAACTGGTAAAAAAGGCGATTGCTGCGGGTGTCGGCGGAACCGTTGAGGGCAAAGCAGGCGCGATTGTAGACCACCGTTTTGCCCCGCCGGTTCCGCTTAAAGGCACAGTGGAGTCGATTGTCAAGGGCGACAAAGACGCCGAGGTGGAAGTGGTTGTGAAAGTGGGAAGTGTGCATGTTATCGTTACCCAAAAACGTAAGCCCTATCATAAGGAAAAGGATTTCACCAACCTGGGTCTTAGCCCCCGAAAATCTGATATTGTTGTTGTAAAGATTGGCTATCTCGAACCAGAATTATACGCGATGCAGGCCGACTGGATTATGGCCTTAACACCCGGTGGAGTCGATCAGGATTTATTCCGGCTCCCCTACAAACGCATTAAGCGCCCTATGTTTCCTTTCGATAAAGACATGAAAAAGCCAGATCTGTCCGCTCAGTTCGTGCCCGTATCCGGCGAGCCCAAATAGCCGTCAATCGTAGTTTAGATTCTCAAAGTAACTTATCGACTTGCCTGTGTCGGTTCTTGTAATGCTCCAAAGTTTTGCACCAAACGACCAAACGGGGCTTGGCGCTCCTGAAATGGGCGACGTGACAACTGGACGGCACACCCGATATGCGTATACGACGGATTAAGCAAATTTGCCCGATGATGGGGCGAGTTTAACCACTGAACTACAGCATATCGGGCGTAACTCGCATAGGTGTGAGATTCAAATAATTGTTTAGTTTCCGGATCAATGTACTCATAACGATGGGCGTGCGCATTAAACCGAACCCCAAACCACTCAGGCGTAACGATAGTCTGGTATTGTCCTATGTTCTCGGCCATCCGGCCAAACTTCTTTGTTTGCAACTGGACACGTTTGGTTAGCGTGAGTTCAGATAAGCTATAGAGATTTTCATGCCCATAATAAGCATGCTGTATCATCGACTCCGCATGATTTCGGGCGGTCTGATACAAAGCACGATCATAGTGCAGAATGGGCAAACCAGCTTGTCGTCGGGCTTCGTTAGTTGCCTGAAAGAGAGCAATGTCCAATAACAGGGTATCTGGTTTATCTAATGCCAGCCTTTGCTGACTGGAAAACTGAGCAAAAAAAACGTCGTCACGTAACAGATAACCAGTTGGTGGGCTATTTACATGAGCTATCCATTGACCAATCTGAAGTACTATCCACCAGTTCATAGCTGAGTTTTTGACTGAACATACAACTTACTTCATATCGCCAAAAAGCTGTCACTTTCAATTCTTTACTCAATTAATAACCAGACGGTTAAGCTAAGCTCATCAGTACGTTTACTGCCCATTTGCAGGCTTTTCGTAGCCGTAGGCAACGCCCGTCAAAACGCTCCGGGCAGTTGTGCTGCCGAAATAATTATAGTCAGAACCGCGAACGTTTTTGCTTTGGATAAGTACCAAGTGCGCGCCTAAACGAGCAGCCTCACGTTTGAGCTTCTCGGTAGCTCGTTCGTCTACTTTCGCAGAATTGGAAAATACGGTCGCACCATTGGCCTTTGCCCGTACTTCACCCAGTTTAGCCAGCCCCGCTACGTCACTTTCAAGCGTCGTTACCTGTACTTTTGGCCAGTCTTCTTCGGTAAAGATCTCAACACGCGTAGAAACGGGCTCCGTTCGCCCGCTGGCAAAACGAATCTCCTGTACCAGATTTTTGCTGACCACGTTAACCAGATCTTCGTTCGGATACTTGAATTTGACGTCGGTACCAGTACCTTCCGTCACTTTAGCATTCAACTGCTGGCTGTTCAGTTTAACGATTACATCCTGCGCAAAAGCACTTGAATTCCATACGACAACTAGCAGAGCAATCAGCGGTAGTTTCATGACTTTTTCAAGGTATGGTAAAACTAAAGAAGGAATTATAATAGGCAATATTAACGATTAATCGTTCTGTCGGTAGATTGGTTAGAAATTTTAATGAACTTATAAGTTGCCTGCTTGCCAGGGCTCTAAACACTCAATCAACCTGCCGTTTTCATGCGTTATCTGTACCTTGCCTGCCTGCTCTGCGGGTTCCTGACTAGCTCTGCTCAACCGTCTACTGTGCTGCCCGAACGCGATCGATCGCGGGTGATTGACGAAATTCTCGACGATCGCTTCACCAACTTTTTGCCTCAACTCATGCGTCGGGAAGGAATCGATATGTGGGTCATTATTTCTCGTGAATACAATGAAGACCCCGTTCTCCGGACGATGTTGCCCAGCACCTGGCTTTCGGCTCGTCGTCGAACCATTATTGTCTTCTTTGACAATGGTAAGGAGGTCGAGAAGCTTGCCATTGCCCGGTATGACGTAGGTAATCTGCTTAAAGGGGCCTGGGATATTGACGTTCGGCCCAATCAATGGGAAGCCCTGGCGAAGATTATTGAGGACCGAAAGCCGAAGAAAATTGGCCTGAACATGTCGACCAACTATGGTCATGCTGACGGGCTTTCCTTTTCGGAACACGAAGAATTTATAAAGAAACTACCCGCCGATTATCAGAAGCGTATCGTCTCAGCCGAGAAAGTTGCCGTTGGCTGGCTCGAAACCCGTACCGAAAAAGAGATGGCGATTTACCCGCTTATCTGCCGACTTTCGCACCAGATTATTCAGGAAGGGTTTTCAGAACAGGTTATTCAGCCCGGCGTAACAACGACCGACGACGTAGTGTGGTGGTTCCGCCAACGGATTACAAACCTGGGTTTAGATACCTGGTTTCACCCGACGGTGGATGTGCAACGAGCTGACCAGGAAGACTTTAACCACCTTCGCACGTTCTCGAAACGCCCTGATAAGCAAGTAATTCTGCCCGGCGATTTGCTCCATGTCGATTTCGGCATTACGTACCTGCGCCTGAATACAGACCAGCAACAACACGCTTACGTATTACGCCCCGGCGAAACCGACGTTCCTGAAGCCATCAAGGCGGCTTTCAAACAGGGGAATCGCCTACAGGAAATTCTGACATCGCAATTCAGCGCCGGGAAAACAGGAAATCAGATGCTGCTGGCAGCGCTGGAACAGTCGAAGAAAGAAGGCATTAATGGCACGATCTATTCCCACCCGATCGGCGTCCACGGTCATGCAGCGGGGCCAACCATCGGCTTGTGGGATCAGCAAAAGGGCGTTCCCGGCCCCGGCGATTATCCACTCCTGTCTAACACCGCCTACTCCATTGAACTCAATGCGGCCGTAGAAATTCCGGAATGGAAAAAAGTGGTACGTATCATGCTTGAAGAAGACGGCTTCTTCGATGGAAAAACCTTTCGCTATATCGACGGTCGACAAACAGAAATTTACACCATTCCAAGGAAGTTGGGATACGTAAAATAGAGACGTAACCCTTTGCGTCTCCTTATGCGTCAGCAATACCATCCGGTTCATGGAGACGCAAAGGATTGCGTCTCTACCTATCATTTCACATTAACCGGCGAGCCATCGCGAATCTCTTCAGTTGCTGTGGCGACCAGTTGATCATCCTCTTTCAAATCACCGAATATCTCTACTTTTTCGTCGGCCTCAAGGCCTCTTTTGACAGGGACCCACTCAGCTTTTTTATTGTTGACCTTAATAACAAAGACCCCGGTCGATGCGCTGAAGATCGCCGACTTTGGTACAATGAACGTATTGTTTTTGGTTGGCAGCGGAATATTTACTTCTGCGACCATGCCAGGCAGAAGCTTTTTGTCATTGTTGATCACATCCACTTCTACCCGCTCAGAACGTAAGCGTTTATCCAAAGCGCCTGACTGGCGTTTTACCTTACCGCTGAATTTCTTATCAGGGAAAGCTTTGACGGTAAAATTCACCTCGTCGTTCAGATCAACGTAACCCGTGTAGGCTTCAGGAATTGAAATCACTAAACGAAGTCGCTTCTGCTCGGTCAGCACAAACAAGGGAAATTCAGACCCTTTACCGGCGGGTCCGATGTAAGCACCCGTGCTGGCATTACGTGTGCTGATGATACCAGCAAAAGGAGCCCGGATTTCCAGATACTTTTTCAGGTCGGCCACCTCCCGGTAAGCTGATTTAGCCGCTTCCAACTGAGCCAGGTCCGCATTACGTTTAGACAGCGCCAGATCAACGTCGTTTTTTGATACGGCACCGCTCATTTTACTGGCTTCGGCTACCCGTTCGTAGTTGGCTTTGCTGGCAATAGACAGGGCTTCCTGCACTTTAAGTTTCGATTCGGCTGAGGCCAGTTGAGCACTTAATTCGGGCGCTTCGGCCAGGGCCAGCAATTGACCCTGCTGTACTTCAGAACCTACGTCTACATTCAGTGCTTTGATGTAGCCGCTTACTTTGGCATAGATGTCAACGTCGCGAAACGCAATCAATTCACCCGGCACTTGCAATTCAGACGATAATTTACCCCGATGTAAGGCAAACACCTCCGTGGCAGCAGGCGCTTCGGGGGCTTCAGACGTAGACTTCTCCTCTTTACCTTCGGAAGAATGGCAACTGCTTAACGAACTGAATAAGAGCAAACTGCCCACAACAGCGAGCAAACTATGGTATGGCTTATTAATTAACCGATTCATACGATGACGATGAGGGAATATAAAATTTACTGTCTTTGTCTTCAGGGTCCAGCGATACCGAATCGGTCGTGGTTTTTTCCTGCACCCAGGCGAATACGAGCGGCAAAATGAACAGGGCCGCAAAGGTCGACGAAATCAACCCGCCAATAACGGCACGTCCCAGTGGGGCAGCCTGCGAACCACCTTCGCCTATCCCCGACGCCATTGGAATCATACCAACGACCATGGCTACGCTGGTCATCACGATAGGTCGCATCCGTACCGACGCGGCTTCCCGAGCCGAACGTAGCGCGTCACCATTCCGCATCCGAAGTTCCTCAGCGTTAGTCACCATCAACACAGCGTTAGAAATGGAAACCCCGACCGACATAATCATGCCCATGTACGATTGCAGGTTAAGCGTTGATCCGGTCAGCATCAGCAAGGTCAGCGAGCCAACCAATACCGCAGGTACCGTACATAAAACAACCAGCGACACTTTAAAGGACTGAAAATTAGCCGCTAACATTAGAAAAATCACCACAATAGCCACCAAAAGACCATTCTGTAAACTGTCGAGCGTATCGATCAACACCTGCGTTAAGCCCTGCATTTTTATGGTTAACCCGCGCGGCAATTCACCCAGCGAATCAATGGCTTTCTGAACATCGGTGGCCGCTCGTCCTAAGTCCATGTCGTTCAGGTTAGCCGTGACCGATAGAACAGGTATAGCGCCAAGGTTGTCGTTTTCGCCATACGTAGTGCCTTTTTTCAGATCAGCCACATCGCTCAGGATCGGGCGGTTTGAGTTTGGCGAGATGGGTATTTCACCCAGATCGTTGATGCTGGTCATCTGGTTTTCGGGAACCTGAACCTGCACACTATAGCTTTGACCCGATTTCGGATCAATCCAGACGCTTTTTTCGGTTAAACGCGACGACGATGTAGAGGCAATTAGCGAGCGGGAAATCGCGGATATATCCGTACCCAACTGAGCCGCCCGCGCCCGGTCAATCGTTACGTTAATTGTCGGGTATTTCGTCGCCTGACCAATCTGCACATCCCGCAGATATGGGATTTTGTTCAGTTTAGCGATCACTTTATTGGCGTATTCTTCGTTTTGTTTTTTATTCTTACCCGTCATCTTCACCTCAATCGGCGTCGGCGAACCCTGACTCAGAATCTTATCAGTGAGTTCAATCGGCTCAAATGAAAGCTTGACATTCGGCAGTACCTTTTTCATACTGGCCCGAAACTGGTCTTTCAACTCATCGAGTTCAACGTCATAGTCCTCTTTCAGCGATACCTGCAAAACACCTTCCTGCGGACCGGCCATAAACAGGTAAATCGGGCTTGTTGAGAACTGCGAACCGTGCATCCCGACCATGGCCGAGGTGATTTCGACGTTTTCTTTACCAACTAATTTGTAGAGCTGATCGATAGCCGTCAGCATCGTCTTTTCCGTTTTCTCAAGTCGTGTACCATCGGGTTCACGAAGCCGGACCTGAAATTGGCCCGCGTTTACTTTTGGCAGAACATCCCGGCCAATCGACGTAATCAGGATAGCCGCAATACCCAATGCGCCAACGCCGTATACTAGTACAATAGCCTTTCGGTAAGGCAACATTCGACCGATAAAGCGAACAAAACGCGCCCGAATCCGCTCAAAATAGCTGATTTTGCCGTCATGGTTAATATCAATCTGATGCGCTAGTTTTTCCTTTTGATCGAGTATGTCATCGGACGTGCTTTTGCCGTTTTTACTGGCAATGCCGTTGGCCGTTAGTAGCTTTCCATTTACAGGCTCGTTTTTATGGGCTTTGCCATTACTAACGTGCGTGTGCTCTTTCATCATCCAGTTCGCCAGCACCGGAACCAACGTTTGCGCCATTACGTAGGACGTAATCATGGAAAACGAAATGGCCAGTGCCAGCGGTAAGAACAAAGCGCCCGGAATGCCCGTCATCGTGAAAGCCGGGGCAAAAACCGCCAGAATACAGAACAGAATCAACAGCTTAGAAAAGGCAATCTCCTTACAGGCATCCCAGATCGCCAGCGCTTTGGGCTTGTTCATATCCATATGCTGGTGGATATTTTCAATCGTTACGGTACTTTCATCGACCAGAATCCCAATCGCGAGCGAGAGGCCACTCAGGGTCATGATGTTGATCGTCTGTCCGAATAACTTGAGGAACAATACCCCGGAAATAATACAGGTCGGAATGGTAATAATAACGATCAAAGCACCCCGAACATCGCCCAGAAAAAGTAGGACCATGAGCCCCGTCAGGATGGCCCCGATGGCCCCCTCGGTCATCAAACTTTTGACCGAGTTAATGACGTAGACCGACTGGTCGAAGGTGTAGGTGAGCTTGACATCTTCGGGCAGCAGCGCCTGAAAACGTGGCAAAGCCGCTTTCAGATTTTGTACCACTTCCCAGGTAGACGCATCCGCCGATTTGGTAATAGGCAGATACACCGATCGTTTTCCGTTGACCAGCACATAGCCCTGCGTAATATCGGCGCCATCTTCAATAGTTGCTACGTCCTTTAGAAACAGATTCTGGACCGAACCCGTGTAGAGCGGGATATTGCCAAAATCCTCAACGTTTTGGACGGTTGTATTGGCCGGTGTAAAATAGTTCAAGTCGCCAATTCGCACGTTACCGGCGGGGGTTGCCGTATTATTGATACGTAAAGCCGCCACCAGTTGGTCGGGGGTCAGGTTGTGCGAACGTAGTAAGGCTGGGTCGGCCCGGATAACAATCGTTCGGGAGTTACCACCAAACGGCGCTGGCGACACCAGGCCGGGAATCGAGCTGAAACCTGCCCGAACATACACGTTCGCTAAATCCTGCAGTTCATTATTCGTACGCTTCGGACTACTTAAGACTAACTGACCAACCGGCAAAGTAGAGGCATCGAAACGCAGAATGAAAGGCGGTTGCGATCCCGGCGGAAAGGTAGCCTGAGCGCGGTTCGAATAAGCCGATACCTCAGCCGCTGCCTGCGCCATATTGGTCCCTTCGTAAAAGGATAACTTAATCAGCGTGATGCCCTGAATATTTTTGGTTTCAATACTTTTCACCCCTGACACATAGAGGAGCAGGTTAACGTATTGTTTCCCAAAAAAAGACTCCATCTGGTTAGGGGTATACCCACCAAATGGTTGGGAGATATAAATAACCGGCAAATTCAAATTCGGAAATATGTCAATCTTGATCGTGCGGACGGCATTGATACCGAAGAAGAATAAACTGGCTACTAAAACCAGAATAGTAATTGGCTTACGTAATGCAGCTCGGATTAAATTCATATTATAGTCTAATCAACTTAAATTCTTGACTCGGTTGCCCGCTTAGGGCTGGTTGTATGAACTTGCCGGTTGCCTAAAATACCAATCAGGCAAAACCCAATTTTTTCCATAATACATCACATCAAGTGACATATCTTCCTGAAAGTTAACGAATTTGTCTGAAAATGTTAGTGTACTAACGATCTGGTTTCAGAGCTATTTATGAGCAGTGCGTCAATAAAAATTAAATACTTTGTCTTGCTACTTAAGAATATATAAGTAAAAACACCTACCCTTAATTTTTCCGATTTATTGACAAGAAACTTATATAAATCAGGCAGAATATAACTCCTACGGAACGCCGGTTTCGTCCCCTTTTTATAATGCCGACACACGAAAAATACCCAGTCTAATTGAAAGGAAATTTATACCTGTAAAAAAGAAAATGGAGTCGGATCTTTAAGACCGACTCCACGAAAAAAAATCTTTACGAAACATTTAGCCTGACTTTACCGAAATACTTTTTTCAAATCAATCGAAATGGCATTGGTCGGATCAGTAAGTATATCATTGTGAAAAACTAATTCATCTCCATCGGGCAGAAGCACAAATACAGTTCTCAATACGGGTTGGACAAGCCAGTATGATTTGACACCGGCAGCAAAATAAGCTTTTGATTTTTCAGTCAGTTCAGTATCAGTCTGAGAAGGTGAAACAATTTCAATTACGGTCAGTGGCACATCACTCACTCGTACTTCATCCTCTCGCCAGTTTGAAGGCTCTGCCGGAAACAAGCACAAGTCAGGAACAAAAGGGGGATTGGGCGCTTCCAGCGATAGTTCGCTATACGTATCAAATTGCTCGCTGTAATGAATAACTAATTCAGCGCCTATCCGCTGTTGAAGCCTGGAATGATTTTTACTGGGCATAGGTTTACCGCGTTCCATTTCATAGTGTGAGCGGACAACCTCCTCAACTGCCTGTTCTGCTAATGCAACCGCTTCCATTGTTTACTGGATTGTTTTCTGCAAGATAACAAAAAAAGTGCCGGGTTTTAGTACCCGACACTTTGCAAACAGTAAACTGCTAACCAGCAATCGGCTAGGCCAGCCGGTTGATGCAATTCAAATCTTCAAATGCAATTTTAAGGCGTTGTACCATGCTTTCTTCACCCTTACGAAGCCATACGCGTGGATCGTAGTATTTTTTATTGGGCGAATCAGACCCTTCGGGGTTGCCCAGTTGTGATTGCAGATAGCCTTCTTTTGATTTGTAGTATTTCAGAATTCCTTCCCACATGGCCCACTGCATGTCGGTATCGAGGTTCATTTTCACCGCACCATAGCGGATAGCTTCGCGAATTTCCTCACGGCTCGATCCTGATCCGCCGTGGAAGACGAAGTTCACCGGCAGCGGCCCCGTCGCATATTTCTCCTGAATGTATTTCTGCGAATTGTCCAGAATGATGGGCGACAGTTTTACGTTGCCCGGTTTATATACGCCGTGTACGTTACCAAAAGCAGCAGCGATCGTGAAATTTGGTGAGATTTTGCTCAATTCTTCGTACGCATACGCCACTTCCGAAGGTTGCGTATACAGTTTAGAATCGTCAACGTCAGAGTTGTCAACGCCATCTTCTTCGCCACCCGTCACACCGAGTTCGATTTCGAGCGTCATGCCGATTTTAGCCATCCGCTCAAAGTATTTGGAACAGATTTCGATATTCTCTTCAATTGGCTCCTCCGACAAATCGAGCATGTGGGATGAGTACAAGGGCTTGCCTGTTTGGTCGAAATGCTTTTCGCCAGCCGTCAGCAGACCGTCAATCCAGGGCAACAATTTTTTGGCACAGTGGTCGGTATGTAGAATCACCGGAACACCGTAAAGTTCGGCAACGTGATGAACGTGCAAGGCTCCCGAAATAGACCCGGCGATGGCGGCTTGCTGTTTATCATTCGGCAGGCTCTTACCAGCATAAAAAATGCCTCCGCCGTTGGAAAACTGAATGATTACGGGTGAGTTAACAGCTTTAGCCGTTTCCAGTACGGCATTTACAGAGTCCGTACCAACTACGTTGACGGCGGGCAGGGCGTAATCATTTTCGTTGGCGTGCCGGAAAAGTTGGGTAACGCCTTCGCCGGTTACAACACCGGGGGCAAAACGGGTGGCTACTTCACTCATGATTAGGGATGATTTTTTGGATTCGTTCAAGAAATAGTTTGCCGAAAATACGACCGACACTCCTATTTGAGTTTAATGAGCAAAGTTGGGCATATTGTCAAAAAAATACTAATCATGCATCAACGCTTTACAGAAAAATCGGGTCCTATCTCTAAAACTAAACGTTATGAGAACGTTACAATTAATTTTTATCTACCTTACCGTAGCCTTAATCTTTATGCTGTGCCGACGTGCCGATACAACCATCCTGGAACCTGAATCGACACCAAACCTGACAAGTGACTCCACTGATTATAAAGTTTATTCAGCAATTATCGATCAGTATTGCCCAACTCAACAGGCAGCCAGACAGGTAATTATAGTAGCCCCCCAAACAGGGAAACCTTATCTCTATGACTGGCAAAATGTGCTCAAAGAAGCTAAGCAGGATAGTATTACTACGAACCCGGTCTGGCAGCAATTCGTGAGTACCGTTGACTCCAGTCAGTTCAAGATTAAGTCATTAAATGGATCGGTTGTGTCCGTTTGTTATCGTACTCAGCTTCTGACCGACCAGCAATGGACGTATTATTTTAACACGCCGTCAAGTCCTGGCATAGAGGGATTACGGAAAGACGTTCCGGACTTCAGTTCCCTGGTGAGTTTCTCATCAGTCGTATATTCCGACGACGGTAACAAAGCCGTATGTTATCGTTCTTCAGTCTGCGGAGGGCTATGTGGCACCGGCGAGATATACTTTTTAGAAAAGAAAGCAACGGGCTGGCGGGTTGCCAGTAACAGATTGCTGTGGATTTCGTAAGAAACCACGAAAGGGAGTTTTCCTGCACGGTTTTTTCTGCCAACTTTGAGCAGATAAACTAAGCGCCTATTGCCTTGAAAACTCTCTTCTTCTGCCCACTGTGGGGCATGGAAAACCTTTCCTATACCGAAGCCGCCAAACGCGTCAAAAGTGCCGGTTACGACGGCATGGAAGTTTCCGCCGGCCCCGACAAACGTAACGAAGCCGTGCAGGTAATGCACGACAATGGCCTCGAACTTATTCTGATGGCTTTTGGCGGAGGCAGCAACTTTGCTGACCACAAAAAGAAATACCACGACGATTTGCTCGACATTGCCGCCTACAAACCGCTGTTTATCAACGCCCACACGGGCCACGATTACTTTACGTTCGAGCAAAACGTCGAGCTGATTCAAACGGCGCTGGATGTACAGAAGCAAACGGGCGTCCGCATTCTGCACGAAACGCACCGGGGCCGGTTTTCCTACAGTGCCCCGGCTATTCAATCCTATCTGCTTAAACTACCTGACCTGCGCCTGACCGCCGATTATTCGCACTGGGTTAACGTAGCGGAATCGTATCTGGCCGATCAGGCAAGTAATGTTACCCGCGCCATTGCCGTCAGCGATCACATTCACTGCCGGGTGGGCCATCCTGAAGGACCGCAAGTGAATGACCCGCGCGCACCGGAATGGAAAGATGCGCTCGAAAGCCATGCCAAATGGTGGGACGCGATTCGTGATCGGCAGCAAAAAGCCAATGTCCCTACCCTAACCATAACCTGTGAATTCGGCCCGGCGGGCTACCTGCCCACGCTGCCCTTCACTCAGCAGCCCGTTTCCAGCCAATGGGATGTGAATGTATTTATGAAAGATTACCTCAAAAAACGGTGGCAGGTGTAATGTGTCAGAAAATACGTATCTTCAAATAGGAGAAAAAATATGATTTGTGTTGCAGAATAAAGAAATTGTATGGTATAAGGCGGCTTGCTTGAGCAGTCGCAAATCTGATACGTTATGATTCGCGTCTATTACATACTCTACCTATTGATATTGAGCCTTCTACCCTATTCAACACGGGCGCAGTTGGCTCAGTCACTACGTGTTGAAATTCCTTCCAATCCCGATGAATCCGAATCCTTCGACGTAACGCCCCTGGGTGATCGGGGGTTGCTGATGACAATTCAGAAGGGTACGTTTTATGACAGGACACCGAATCAATTTAACTTCCAGAAGTACGACGTCAACTTCAAATTACTCTGGCGAAAAGAATTCAAACAGGATATCAAATTTAAGCCCGTCCTGACCTATAATACGGATCAATACATTTACCATCTCTTCCGGGAATACGACACGGGGCGTTTCCAGTTCCTGCGTCTTCATCTCGACGATGGTGCCATCGAGACATTCGAGGGCGATTTGCTCGATCAGTTCGATGTAAAGTTATTCAAGGTGATGGGCAGCCAGGCTTACGTTGGCGGGTATCACCACACGCGCCCGGTCGTGATGGCGTTTTCGTTTTTTGATAACTCGACCAAGGTTTTGCCCGGTTTGTACGTCAATCGAATGGAGATAAGCAGCCTGGAACTTGACGAAGCCCGGCAGGAAGTGAACGTATTGGTTCATTCACTCAGACGCCATTGCAAGTTCTCCATCAGAACTTATAATTACGATAGCAAACTACTACGTACGCTGGATTTTGACGGGGCCAAAAACAGCCTGATTTCCGGAAAGCTCCTGCCCATCAACGAGCACGAATCCCTGCTTGTCGGCAACTATTCCACGGATTGCACCCCCTACTCGCAGGGTATCTACGTAACACGCATTCGCCAGGGGGAACCTGCCGATGAAGCGGTCAACACCATTCAGTATATCGAATTCTCACAACTTCAGAATTTCTTTAATTACCTGAAACCGCATCGACAGCAAAAACTGCTGGCCCGTGCGCAGAAAAAGAAAGAAGAAGGCAAAGATTACAAGTTTCATTACCGCCTGCTGGTACATGACCTGCAACCCACCACCGACGGCCTAACGCTCGTAGCGGAAGTGTATTACCCGCAATACAGGGGGGCTATGACAGCCTATGGCGGCTATCTGCGTGGTGCGGACCGTTACGATGGGTTTCGCTACACGCATGCCTTTATTTGCGGCTTCGACAAACAGGGGAAGCTCCTGTGGGACAACTGTTTTCCAATCAAAGAGTTGCTTAGTTCCGAGTTAACCGAGATGGTGCAGGTGTCGCATCAAGGCAATCGAACTGTACTGGCTTATCCAAACGATGGCGAAATCACAACGGAGGTAATCCAGGGCAGCAAAGTCCTGAAAGAAACCGAAAAATTTAAGCTCAAGACCAATTCTGAAAACGAAAAAGTAACGTTTTCGGCGCAGGATAATCTTATGGCGTGGTATGGCCAGCATTTTCTGGCCTGTGGGTTTCAAAAAATTGCTCCCTCAAAAAACTATGCCAGTCCGCGCGAAGTGTTCTACTTGAATAAACTGACGTTCAGCGACGACCTGTCATCCAGTAAATCGACCGGCGCTACGACCCGAAAAAACGACGAACCAGCGCGATAACTACGTTCAGCACGATGCTGACAATGATGCAGGTCACGATGGGAAAGTAGAATCCTCCGCCGTCTTTACCTTCGATACGAATGTCGCCGGGTAATCGTCCCAGCCAACTAAGCTTATCACCGAAAAAGTAAATTACGGTGCCAATAAGCAGCAACACAGCGCCAATGAGAATGATGTATTTACCAAACGTTGAGTTCATTAGTAGGTCAGTAAAAGTGCATTGAATCATCTTTTGTCATTTAACGCAAAAACCAGAATAAAAGATAATTCAGAAGGTGCCTATAGGCTACCAGCTTAGTTCCTGAACGGAAGTAGCTGAGGAAATAAAACTTAACAAGAACGCCATCGGCTAATCATTTTGGACAGGAATCAGTTGAAAAGATTTACGCAGGTCACTGTGGGATAAACTGGCACTCGCCGTCCATTATTTTATGCATCAATCCGTACGTCGGGGCTTAGTAGCTTTTGGCCAGGCACTCGTTTTTGGCAATGGTTACATCGCCCTTTGCGCTGTTGTGATGTGCCTGACCACCGTACGCTTGTTTGCCCTACACTTGCCGACCTCGTTTCTGCCGTTCATATTTGTCGGGACATTGGGCAGTTATTCGCTACACACGTATTTAACCGATGGATCAGCCGGGCGTACTGACCGGGAACGCTGGATCGATCGTCATAAAAAAACGCTGCTTGGTTCATTCATTGCCGCACTCGTAGCCGGACTCTGGCTGTTGACTCAGTTAACGGCTTATTTACCAGACTTGTTACCCGTTATATTCCTGACATTTTTATATACAGCGCCTAAAATTAACTGGCGGCCCTTCCGCGCGCTACGTCGGATTGCTGTATTGAAAACGACCTATCTCGCCCTTGTCTGGACTTACGTAACGGCGGCCATACCGCTGCTCATAACAACACCAGCGGTTCATTTCAGTTGGGTAGTAGCCAGCGTCTGGCTTCTCAATCGATTCCTGCTCATCTATAGCGTTGCCCTCTGCTTCGATTATCGTGACCGGGATGTAGATCGGCAATCGAAGTGGTTAACCATCGTGTCGATGCTGACGGAACGACAGGCACGTCTCTTTTTTGGAGTCATTGCTTTCTGCTTTGGTCTGACGGTTGCCACATTGTATGCGCTGAGGCTGGATACATGGACCCTTATCTACATAAGCTTACCCATGATTTTGCTGTTACTTACGGCACAACGTATCGAAAGCTATGCGTCAGATTATGGGTATTACGTCTATTTAGATGGTTTATTAATGCTATCAGGCTTGTTGCTTTGGTTTTGCTATTAAGCGGAATCTCTTTTTAACAATAAAATTATCCGCTCATACGCTATCTATTTCCGTTTTTGAGGCTGTTCAACAGGTTTAAGATAAGGCTGGAGCTTGGCGGCCAATCGGCGATAGCCCTCCGCATTGGGATGCAGGCCATCCGAAAATAAAGACTCGTCAACTTTGCCATCCGGCTTCAGAAAAACAGGGCCAGCCTGTATAAACGTAGCATTCATGTCTCCGGTGGCCTGCGCAATCATTTCATTAAGTGCCGCTACCCGCGGCTCCTGATCCCGGCGCGGCAGAATACCAATCAGGAGAATGTCGGCAGTAGGTTGTCGGGCTTTGATGGCTTGCACCAGAAACGTCAATCCGGCTACAATTTCGGCGTTTGTGTTCCACTGAAGGTTATTGGTACCAATCATCAGCACCACCTGACTGGCCGTATAACCATCCAGCTCGCCGTGATAAACACGCCATAACACGTTCTCGATCCGGTCCCAGCCGTAGCCCATATTTTGCACACCCAATGGCTCCATGATCGCCTTCCAGGAATCGTCGCCGGTCGCGAAGGGCCCTTTCGGTTCGCCACCCCAGAAGTGCGTAATCGAGTTTCCCATAAAAACGATACGTGCCGGTTTGGTTTTCAATCGAGCTATAATGTCGCGATGGCGGGTTTCAAAATCATAATTTCGGGCGTCTCGGGTTTGCATTCGGGCTTTCGTCGTCGACAACGTACCGACGGGTTCATTCAGGATGGCACGGATACGTTTTTCATAGGCATCCGCATATTGCTGCATCCCTAAATCGGTTGGGTGCGTACCGTCCACCATTGCATCCGAATCCAGGTTGATGTCTGATTTAGGCAACAGATACAGGCCATTGACCCCGTCCTGCTTCAACTGGGCAAACGCCTGCTGCATCAACCCGTTGGCATCGCTGTATAGCTTTCGTCTTGTGAGGTTAATGTCCCCATCCGAGTACCCTGCGTGTTCCACAGCCAGGATTGGCGTGGCCGGTCGTTTTTGCCGGAGTGTTTTTACCGTTTCGATAATTCGGGCTTTGATTTCCTCGGGCTGTATACCGACAGTTGCCACCAGATTCGGCAGGCAGTCCAGTACGTATAATTTGGCATCAATCTGCTGAACATACTCCACGACTTCCTTCTCCAGTCGACCGTTGCCGGAAAACCCCAGATTGATCAGTGGGCGGTCCAGTTTACGGCCTAAAATGGCTGGCCAGGCCATACCAGGCCGGGAAGCGCAAGCGCCCTGAGCGATCGACGTACCATAAACAACAATGGGCTTGTCTGCACGCACCGGCAAGGGCGTAACGTTTACACCTTTGGGTACGCCGATTTCCAGCCATTGCACGTTGTTGTATAGAGGTAAATACAGTCGATATTCACGCCCTTTCTGGTGATACGTATCATTGGGTTCCAGGTTAGCAAACGTGTACCGAATTGTATCGCCGAAGGCATATTTTCCGGCGCACCACAACCAGTCCCCATCACTGTTGCCTGCGTACAAATCAACCCCACTCACGCCCGTAGCCGCCATGTGAGGCAACGCCTGCTTACCGCCTACTTTATAGCGCACGACAAGTTGGTCGGTGCTGGCCCGGAAGCGGATCATCAGACCGGCAGCGTTATGTGACAAATTCCAGACGTCCTTTCGGACCGTCTTCTCGGCGGTTGCGGGCAGCCGATCATACGGATTCTGAATGTCCTTCCCCGACCATCCCTGCCCTTCAATTACGGAAAAATCACCCTGACTCGGGTTCCACCACGCATATTCGACAGGTGCCTGAGCGACGGCGGCAAAACAAGTTGTCCAGACAATAAAAAACCAGATCAGGCTATTTTTTTTCATTAGTTAAAAACGAATCAGCGCCGGAAAACATCAAAAATAATCGTCCTTTATTGATAGAAGCAAAGTCCGCGAAATTCTCACTTTGACTGGGCCTTTTTTGTTTTTAGCAGACTCAATAATGGTCATCGTTCTTCTGAAATAAAAAAGCTGAAATGGGGACGTAGCACCGTACATGTTGCCAATTGATTGCGTTACACTTTACAAAACTTCGATAACAATGTGGTGGATGTATGCATTACTCTCTGCGCTGTTCGCAGCCCTAACGGCCATACTGGCGAAGGTTGGCATCAAAGGCGTAAATACGGATCTGGCAACGGCGATCCGTACCATCGTCATTTTATTTGTGGCCTGGGGAATTGTTTTCTGGCGCGGTGGAGTAGAGTCTTTACCCACGCTAAGTCGGCAGAACTGGCTCTTTCTCATTCTGTCGGGTATGGCAACGGGATTTTCCTGGATTTTCTATTACAAAGCCCTGCAACTGGGTAAAGTCTCTCAGGTAGCTCCGGTAGATAAGCTGAGTGTGGCGATTGCCATTCTTTTTTCTGTGATCTTTCTGGGTGAGGTCTTAACCTGGAAAGCTGCTATTGGTGCCAGCCTGATTATCGGCGGAACGCTGGTACTGATTTTATAAAAAATCGGCGTTACTACGTTGTGCGTGCGGACATTAAAGAATTTTAATTCGACAAATGAGGGGAAAGATCGTTAACCAAGTACTGCCTGAGTAATTTATTTCCTTTGAAAATCCGACTGCAATGAGCGCTTTTGATCAACTTGTTCCGCTACCCGGCAGCGAAAAAGCTGCTCCCATGGCCACCCCGCTAACTACGCTGGACCCCAATGAGGTGCTGACGGTTACGGTTCGTATCCGCCGAAAACAATCGCTGTCTGCTCTGGTTAATACGTCCACCAAAACGCCTAAAGTTATAACTCGCCGTGCTTATGCCAGTCAATATGGCGCTGACCCGAGCGTGGTGAAGCAACTAGAGGCCTTTGCCACCGCTTATGACCTGAGTTTGGTCCAGCAGGATCTCGCCCGCCGAAGTGTGATGCTACGTGGTACCGTTGCCCAGATGGAAAATGCATTCGGCGTTTCATTGATGAATTATGAGCTGTCGGATGGCACCGTGTTTCGGGGACGTAGTGGCTCTATTAACGTACCATCCGAACTGGTTTATGAGATCGAAGGCGTGTTTGGGTTAGACAATCGACCACAAGCCCAGCCTCATTTTCAGGTATACAATCCAGGTGTCGAAACGCACGCAGTTGCCAGAGCAACTACGTCTTCATTCACTCCGCCCCAATTGGCTAAACTTTACAACTATCCAACAGGCGTAACGGGAAAAGGGCAATGCATTGCGATAATCGAACTAGGGGGCGGCTTTCGCCAGGCAGACATCACAGCTTACTTTTCGGGACTGGGTCTCAAAGCGCCCACGGTTGTGGCCGTTTCAGTCGATGGTGGCCATAATGCGCCCAGCAACGCCGATAGTGCCGATGGCGAAGTGATGCTCGATATTGAAGTGGCGGGGGGTGTGGCACCCGGCGCTACCCTTGTTGTTTATTTTGCTCCTAATACCGACCAGGGGTTTCTGGATGCCATCACAACGGCCATGCACGATACCAAATACAAACCGTCGGTTATTTCCATTAGCTGGGGGTCGGCCGAAAAGAACTGGACGCCCCAGGCCCTCAACTCATTCGATCAGGCGTTTCAGGCGGCTGCGGCTTTGGGCATAACTGTTTGCGCTGCGGCTGGCGACACCGGTTCCGATGATAGCGCCGGAGATGGCAAGGTCCATGTTGACTTTCCCGCATCCAGTCCGTTTGTACTGGCCTGCGGAGGCACTAAACTAACGGCTACCAGCAGTGCCATAACGACTGAGGTGGTCTGGCATGAAAGCAACACGAGTGCCACAGGTGGTGGTGTCAGCGATGTTTTTGACTTGCCAATCTACCAACAGGCAAGCCACGTTCCACCGTCGGTAAATGACGGAACCCGGGTGGGCCGGGGCGTTCCCGACGTAGCGGCCGTAGCCGACCCCGCTACGGGATATTCCGTTCGGGTAGATGGGAAAACATTTGTTATTGGTGGAACAAGTGCCGTAGCTCCACTCATGGCGGGGCTGATCGCGCTGATTAATCAACAGAAAGGAAAATCGATTGGCTTTATTCACCCAACGATATATGCCCACCCGACCGCTTTCCGGGACATTACTCAGGGAAACAACAAGACGACGAAGGGTAGCAAAGGCTATTCGGCTGCTTCGGGTTGGGATGCCTGCACTGGACTAGGCGTTGCCGATGGAAAGAAATTAGCGGCTTCAGTAACCAGCCAGGGAGCCACATAATACCAAATGGTATTATCTGAGTAAGCAGTTCGGCCTGCTATGCTCCTGGAGATGCTTTCAATTGATTCAGGAGCACTTCTACCGTTTTCAGAACTTTATCCAGGCTGGTGAGGCTATTGGTAACTCGGGCAATCATAATACCGCCTTCAATAAGGGCAATGACTGATAAGGCCGTTTGGTCGGGTTCAATGTCAGCCCTGAATTCGCCGGACGCTATACCCGCCTTAATCAGATCAACAATATTTTTTTTCCAGCTTAAAATAGCTTTAGCAACTCTATTCTTCAACAAGCTATTCGTGTCGTCTGCCTCAATAGCTGTATTCAGTATTGGACAACCACCCACCGGAAAAGACGTTCGGATGGAATCATAATAGAATTGCGAATAGACAAACAGCTTCTGGTAATAGGTTGTTGCCTGCTGCATACGCTCCTGGATAGCCTGCGTAACTACCGACAGATTATAATCAAACGCGGCTAACGCTACGTCCTCCTTGTTGGCAAAATTCCCGTAAATACTCCCTTTGGTTAAACCGGTAGCCTCCGTCAGATCAGCCATAGAAGTACCGGCATACCCTTTCGTATTGAATATACCCGCCGTTTTTTCAAGTATAAACTGCCGGGTTCGCTCTGCTTTCGACAATTCGTTATTCATATCACAAATATACCATTTGGTATTTTATTTATGTACCTTTGCCGCTCATTTCCACTGATTCATAGCTAAAAATTGACATAGAAGTCAAATTACCATGTTACACCGAGTTGTTATTACCGGAATTGGCGCACTAACCCCCGTTGGTCGTGATGTTCCGACGTTCTGGAAAAATGTAGTTAATGGGCAGGGGGGCGCGGCCACCATCAGCCATTTCGATGCATCTCTGTTTCGTACGCAACTGGCCTGCGAACTAAAGAACTTTGACGCATCCCAGTATTTAAGCCACGCCGACATTAAGCGAACCGATTTATTTACACAATATGCCCTGATTGCCGCTGATCAGGCCATTAAAGATGCTGGATTTGACCTCAACAAAATGGACCCATTTGATGTGGGCGTTATCTGGGGATCAGGGCAGGGTGGCATGGATACCTTTGAAGAGCAGGTAACAGAATACGTCAAAGGGAATGGGCAGCCCCGATTCAGTCCTTTCTTTGTTCCCAAGCTGATTGTCAATATGGCATCCGGTATGATCTCCATCCGACACGGCTATATGGGTATTAATTACACCACCGTTTCAGCCTGTGCTACGTCGAACACGGCTATCATGGATGCTTTTACGTACATCAGACTGGGAAAGGCGAAAATAATCGTAACCGGCGGTTCGGAAGCCCCTATTACACCAGCCTCAGTGGGTGGGTTTAGCGCTATGAAAGCCATGACAACCCGAAACAACGACCCTGCAACGGCTTCCCGCCCGTTCGATGTGCATCGGGATGGGTTTGTGATGGGCGAAGGTGCCGGTGCTTTGGTGCTGGAAGAATACGAACATGCCGTAGCCCGCGGGGCCACTATTTACGGTGAAGTGACGGGAGCTGCCATGACGGCCGATGCCTATCACATGACAAGCACTCATCCGGAAGGGCTGGGTGCCCTGAGAGCCATGCAACTAGCGCTGGATGAAGCGAAAACAGACATAAAATCGGTCGATTACCTGAATGTCCATGCTACATCCACACCCGTTGGCGATTTATCCGAAATAAAGGCCATCTTGAAACTTATCGGCAATGAAAAGACCAAGCTTCAGATTAGCGCAACCAAGTCAATAACAGGTCATTTATTAGGAGCTGCTGGTGCTATCGAAGCGATTATTTGCCTGCTTTCCATGCGGGACAGCGTCATTCCGCCTACCATCAACACAACCGAGTTGGACCCGGCTATTCCCAGCCATCTAAACATTGTTTTGAAGGAAGCTATACCAGCAAACGTAGCTATTACTATGAGTAATACGTTTGGTTTTGGCGGGCACAACGGCATCGTTGTTTTCCAGAAAATCTAGCTCAGAACTCAAAACTTACTTTTTCCGAAAATACCAATAAATAGGCTCGGCCGAGAAACCAACTCTTTCGCTGGCTGTATAATAACCCGAGCTATCAATGGCCCAACCAACGGCTTCGCCCTGTGCTTCATCGGCCAGCGGTAGCCGAATGGGTTTACGTTTGAGTGCATCGATGAGGGTTTCGCCAACTTGTCGTTTGTAATAATATAGCTGCTTATACGTACGAATCAGAATTTCGCTGCCATCGGGCGAGACCGCAGCCGAGGTTACTTTTTCAAAAGGAATGATTAGTTCGCTAGTCATCCTAATGACTCGTGTCTGCGACTGAGGAAACGCGGCCCGATATACGTTCATCTGATCGCCTTTCGATAAAATGAACAGATCTTTTGTGATCGGATCAATCAGTATAGCCTCGGCATTTTGAGGGCCATCGGGCAGTCGCAACCGAATAGCGGCTACCCTCGTAATGTGTTCTTCGAAAGGGAGTTGCTTACCCGAAACAGTGGGTTCAGGAAACCGATAGATTATTTTTTCGGGATACTTTAATCTGTTGTCCCCGATTTCGGCCAGATAAATATAGGTTTCGCCCGGCACCGGGCCTGGTCCAACGGCGATGTCTTCCCAATCCTGGTTTTCAACTTCGTCAATGGTAAAGCGAGCCACTACGTTGCCATTCTGACGTATCAACTGAATTTGATTCGGGTTTCCAGAATCTTCCTCTGTCCAGAGATAGCCGGGATTTCGGCGGCTTGAGGCTATACCCGATGATTCGACTAGTGATGGGTCGTCCAGCGTACCAATCCGACGCGGTTGCGTAAACAAAGACGTATCAGGTTGCAGCCCCCTAACCGAGTAGTTGACTTGCGGTGGTGCGGTCAGGCTCACTAATGTAGTCGATGAACTTGTGTTGTCTGATGCTGTTGTCTGCTGATTCGACGGTTGGCAACTACTGAATAATCCCGACAGCAGGGCGGTTGGGAGAAGAATACCTTTCATGTTGGTTTACTAAAATTAATCCCCGGCTAGAGCCACAACTAGCCCATAACTGAGGATCAATATAAGTAACTAAGTGATAGAAAAGGCTCAATACTTAAAACCACTTTCCAGACAGTTTAAGTAGTATTACTAGAATATCAAAAATCAAATCCTAAAATATTATTTTTAAATATATTAATAATAAACATAATATATTTCTTAATAGACAAAAATTGCAAATTAAAATTCTTTAATAAACGCATTAATACTCATATTGCAGCCGCAACCTGTATACTCATCCAACCAGTTTAACTAGTTATTTTCTACCTGTTCACAGGCGGTTATCACTGTATACCATTCAAAACATACCAATATGAAATACCTTGTACTCTGTGCGCTTCTGCTGACCAAATTAGGGTTTGTTGCTACGGCTCAACAAGTCCAGATAGAAACCGAAGCAGGCCCTATTGTCATCAAACTAGACCCAGAAAAAGCCCCCGGTACGGTAGCCAATTTTTTACGTTATGTAAAGGAAAAACGCTATGACGGCGCTACGTTCTATCGCGTGGTCCGGCTCGATAACCAGGCAACCAGCCCGGTCAAAATTGAGGTGATACAGGGCGGTCTGGGTACCGACTCTACCCGCATGTTTCCGCCAATTGCTCAGGAAACAACGCAGAAAACAGGCCTTAAACACCTGGATGGCACCTTATCAATGGCACGGGGCTTGCCCAATAGCGGAGCCTCAGAATTTTTTATCTGCATAAACGCACAGCCTGAACTCGATTTTGGTGGTAAACGCAATCCCGACGGCCAGGGCTTTGCTGCCTTTGGGCAGGTAGTATCCGGAATGGACGTGGTACGCAAAATTCAGGCGGGCGAGACCGGGCAGCCTGGCCCTACCAATGCGTACTCCAATCCACTGCAACTTCTTAAGAAACCCGTACTTATCCGCACGGTCCGACAGATTCCTTAGATCGATCAAATTATTCTTTTTCCCTTTTTCAATCAACCCAAATTAGCTTTATCTATGAAACAACCGGTACTGATTTTCCTGCTACTTATTGGGATATTGCTTCGTGTACAGGCCCAGAATCGAACGATAACGGGTAGAGTATCATCCCCCGAAAATGAAGATATGCCCGGTGTCAGTGTGGTGATCAAAGGCACGACCACAGGCACGGTGACGATCGCAAACGGGACGTATCAACTGGCTGTCCCACCAAAAAGCACGCTCGTCTTTTCGTTCATCGGCTACAAAACGATGGAGGTCGTGCCGGGCGCTCAAACTACACTTGATGTGAAGCTGGTTGCCGATTTGACCAATCTGGATGAGGTTGTCGTTACGGCCAACGCCATCGTTCGGGAGAAAAAAGAACTTGGCTACGCGGTTTCGACCGTGGGTGGTTCTGAACTGGTCAAAGCCCGTGACCCTAACGTACTGAATTCGATGGCGGGTCGCGTGGCTGGGGTACGTATCTCGCAGCAATCGGGGTCGGTCGGTGGCTCAACAAAGGTGATGATTCGTGGAGCAAATTCGCTGTCGAGTTCCAGTGAGCCCCTATTTGTTGTCGATGGTGTTCCTATTTCCAACTCCTCCTTCAACGGTTCCGAAACCGATATCGTGACGGGGGGCGTCGACGTGGGAAACCGCGCGGGCGATCTTAATCCCGATGACATTGAGTCGATGAACGTACTGAAAGGGGCTGCCGCTTCAGCCCTCTACGGGTCGCGTGCCCGAAATGGCGTTATTGTCATCACCACTAAACGGGGTAAAGTGGGGTCAAAAAAGATTAATATATCGGTCAACTCGTCTTACCGCACCGACAACGTACTGCGCGTTCCTGATACGCAGACAGAATATGCACAGGGTAACCTCGGCGTATATAACCCCCGTTTGGGCAACGGCTGGGGACCAGCGATATCGAGCGTAACGGGACCGGTGCTCGACTACACGGGCGCAACCGTGCAGGGATTGACAGCCCATCCGGATAACTGGAAGAATTTTTTCGTAACGGGTCATACGGCCATCAACAGTGTATCGCTGGATGGGGCCAGCGATCAGGGTGATTATCGGATAGGCTTCACCAACCTGAATCAGACAGGCACCGTGCCAGGCTCGAAACTGGGCCGTAATACGTTCGCCATCAACGCAGGCCGTAAGATTACGGATAAGCTTACGTCTCGGGTCTGGCTCAACTACGTGCGGACGACCAGCGATGGCCGCCCGCAGCAGGGGTCTAACACGACCAACATTCTCTCAACGATTCTGGCTGGCCTATCCCCAACGATAGACATCAATGATCTGCGCAATAACCTGTTCGCGCCCGCAACGCAGTCCGTACCAACGGGCTGGACAGGCGATCTGGCGCGGGCTATCGACCTCGACGGTATTCAGAATAATCCGTATTTCGTGACGGCGTTTAACAAGTTCTCTAACTCAGTCGATCGGGTTTATGGCGGTACTAGCCTGAGCTACGACGTAGCGCCCTGGTTCAACGTAACCGGCCGTGTGGGTACAGACTTCTTCACCGAAAACCGCCGATCGACGACGCGCCGGGGCACGCGCGGACGACTGAATGGGCAGTTCGACACCAACGAAATCTATGAGCGTGAACTGCAAAGTGACCTTATAGGTACCATCACCCGTAAAATTTCGGATGACTGGACGTTCAAGGGAATTGTGGGTCATCAGTTCAACCAACGCACCATTCGTCGGTCGCGGGTACTGTCAGACGGATTGAACATCGATCAGTTGTATACGTTTGCCAACGCGCAATCGAACGTAGCGTCGAACTTCTACAGCCGCCGGGAGATCTTCGGGGTATATGGCGATTTTAGCTTCGACTATCGCAACTTCCTGTTCCTGAACGTGACGGGTCGTAACGACTGGTCCAGTACGTTGCCGGTCAACAACAATTCGTACTTCTATCCATCGGTCAGTGCGTCGTTCATTCTTACCGAAGCCTTCCCGAACATGGGTATCGTGAAGAACAACGTGCTAAGCTATGCCAAACTTCGGGCCAACTACGCCAACGTGGGCTCCGACGAAGACCCTTATCAGTTAGCTTTCACGTATAACCCGCTCACACAGGCCAGCGACATCTACACCTTCAACATTCTGTATCCAATCGGGGGTGCCTCGGCGTTCGGGGCTACGAACGTACTGCCGCCAACGAACCTGCGGCCTCAGCAACAAACATCCTATGAGTTTGGTACGGAGTTGAAATTCTTTGGTGGTCGCCTTGGCCTTGATCTGACGTATTACCGAAACCTGAACTACGATCAGATCATCTCCATTGCCGTGCCGCAATCAACTGGTTACTCAGCCCGACGGCTCAATGTGGGCGAAATTTCAAATACCGGCGTCGAAGCCATGCTGTCAGTCACTCCGTTGAAAACCCGATCGGGCTTTCGTTGGGATGCTACCTTCAACTTCAACCGGAACCGAAATCGGGTTGAATCACTGGCTGATGGTCTAACTGAGTTCGTCACTACGTCGGGTGATGGGTTCGGCATTTTCGTGGTAGCCAAACCTGGCGAAACCTTTAACATTCAAGGCGTTGGCTGGTTACGTGATCCTCAGGGAAACATCGTCATTAACCCAAGCACTGGCCTGCGTACACCCGGACCACGTCGGTTACTGGGCAATATTTATCCCGACTGGACACTGGGGATCAACAACAGTTTTTCGTTTAAAGGATTTGATTTCAATTTCCTGATCGACATGCGCAAGGGGGGTGTTATCAACTCACAAACGGTTGGTATTGTGCGAAGTGGTGGCCTGGCGGTCGAAACAGCGGTGAATAATCGCACGCCGTTCATCGACCCCGGTGTGATTCGCAACGCCGACGGGACGTATCGGCCCAACGACGTACCCGTTGCCAGTGTGCAGCAATACTGGAGCCAGTTGGATAACTCGGTTAGCCCCGAAACCAATACGTTCGATGGCTCATACACCAAGCTGCGTGAAGTGCGGATCGCCTACAATCTGCCTCGCACCCTGGTAAACAAGACGCCATTTGGCAGCATTGCCTTTGGTGTGGAAGGGCGTAACCTCTGGATTATCCACTCGAACGTACCGCACATCGATCCCGAAGCCAACGTACTGGGCACTGGCCTTATTGGCGAAGGGCTGGAGCGGGGCAGTATTCCCAGCAGTCGGAGTATTGGCGCCAACCTTCGTTTTACCTTTTGATTAACATCAGTTAACCCAAATAACGCCTTGTATTACCATGAAAAAGATACTGTACATCGGGCTGCTGGCACTGACAGCCACCGGTTGTTTCAAGAACAGCGACCTTAATATTGACCCAAATCGATCCATTACCGTTGACCCTTCGCTCCTGTTTTCGGGAGCCAGCACCCAGTTTTCGCTCCTACGCGTGGGCGAACTCACCTGGCCAGTAGCCCTGATGAGCCAGATGTGGGCGTCGGGAGGCCGCTGGGGGCTGGAGCAGGCGAAATATGACCAGACCCGTATCCGCTCGGTTTGGGGACGTACCTACACCGACGTACTAAAAAACCTGGAAGTAGCTATCAAAGTGGCCGAAAGCACACAGCCCGTCAATAAAAATGCATTGGCACAGTGCAAAATCATGAAAGCATTTGCCTATTCGCAAACATCGCTATTGTGGGGTGACATTCCGTTTACGGATGCCGCCAAGGGCACAGTTGATCTACCTAAATTCGATAAACAGGTCGACGTACTGAACGGCACCATAGCGCTCCTCGATGAAGCTATCGCGCAGATTGATCCGGCCAGCAAAGGCATTATTGCACCCAACGACCTGTATTACGGGGGCGACATGACGAAGTGGCGTAAATTTGCCAACTCGCTCAAACTGCGCATTCTGTTTTCAATGGTCGACGCCGATCCTACGAAAGGAACCGCCATTGGGCAACTCGTAACGGCGGGTAATATGATTGCCGCTACAACCGATGCCATGCAGTTTCAGTACTACAACCAGCCCGGTCGGCAGAATCCACGCTACTCGTTCACGGCGATTTTTCGGGGCGGTGTTCAATCGGACTGGTACTGCTCTAATGTCGTATATAACCTGTTAGTATCACTCAATGATCCACGCATTCCGTACTATTATCAGGTAGGCCCCGGAGCGGCTGCCAATGAGTATGTGGCTCTTAACACGGTTGAAAATTATACACCCAAGTCGTCGCTGGTGAACATGAATCTGCTCAAGCCTGATCTGCCTGAAGTATCGTTTTCGTACTCAGAGCAACTACTGCTGGAAGCCGAAGCCATCGCGCGGGGCTTTGCAACGGGTGGTTTCGATCTGGCTACGCAGCGGATGCGCGCGGGTGTTCGCGCGTCGCTGGTGTCGTTTGGTGTACCAGCCGCCCAGTCTGATACGTATACGAATCAACTTCCCGCCCTGACGGCGGCTAACTACAGAACGGTATTAGCGCAGCAACAATACCTCGATTTATTTATGCGGCCCGTTGAAGGCTGGGTGCAAAATCGCCGGTCGGGCGCAATTGGTCAGGAAATTCCGGCCATGACCACACCGGCAGGCGCTCCCGTTGCCGGGCTGGTTCGGCGGTTGCTATACCGGAGCGAAGAAATAAACTCCAATCCCAATACGCCCACGGGTTTAGCCGTCGATGCTCCGTTGTGGTTTGACAAATAGTGATTTACATCAAGGTGTGCCACGGTTTAGCGCCGTGGCACACCTTGATGTAAATGATTGTAAGTAGTGTGATAGGGTAACCACACTATCGCAGTGCAATCGGGCTATTGGCTTTTGAATTAAATAAGCCATTTACCTGGATTTTGAAAAGGGAGGGCCAGTTTTTGCCCGTAATGTAAAGGGCTTTTTCGCCTGACTTATAAGCAATGCCATTCAATACGTTCTCTGACGTATCAATGCCAGCGGGCAGGGTACTACTTATATTTATTTCGCCCACTACTTTTCCCGACGTTAAATCAATTTGAACGATACGGTTCGTTTTCCAGACATTGGCCAAAACGTATCCATTTACGTATTCCAGCTCGTTAAGATTCATAACGGGTCCTTTATCATCGTAAACAGTTAGTTCTCCCGTTTTTTGAAAATCAGCTGTGTAGTAGGATAATTTATTCGATCCATCGCTCACAATAAGCGTGCTATCGGTATGCGTAAGTCCCCACCCTTCCGTGTGATATATAAATGTCTTTTCCAGAGTGAAGTCCATTTTGTATCGAAAGCATTGCCCTGATGTCCAGGTCAATTGATAAATACGGTCGTTCGCGATGGTTATTCCCTCCCCGAAATACTGTTCAGGTAAAGAGACCGACTGGATGACGGAACCCGTTGCCAGGTCTATTTTCATTAACTTCGACTGCCCATTATGGCCGGTTCCTTCGTACAAAGTATTTCCGTGAAATTCAAGTCCCTGCGTAAAACTGCTTGCCTGGTGAGGATACGTCTTTAAGACAGAATACGTGAATTTTTGAGGTTTGCGATCAGACCAGAGTTCGATCCCTAACGTATCGGATATCTTTGTCTTATTAGCCGTTATACCATTGACTATTAGGGTATGCAAACCCACTTTTTCGGTTGCAGAATGAACAAAAAGTGCCTTATTTGTCGGTTGAACGGCCAAAGCCGGTTTGGTATCCCATGCTATTGAAACCTGGCTTAACGGCTGGCTAAGTTGAATTAAAATGGAATCACCAAGCGTATAGGTTGCGCTCGAAAGGGTAGCTACTGGCTTCGGTTGATCAACTGTACTTGTTTCAGATTTCTTATTCTGCTGGCAGGCCATGATCAACCAACCCACGAACAGCACAGTGAAAATAGACTTAACGAGACGCTTCATGCACAATACTACGTTGAGTTTTGAACATTCTCAAACGCTAATTAGTCAGTTTATTTCTTCGACTTATTATTAATGAACGCACTGAAATTCCAAATTGACAAGATTAACGAAAATGGATTCACCATCATTAACGACATATTTTCCGAAGAGGAAATAAACAACCTGACTCAAATTATTGATCAGGCAACACATTCAAACACTAACTTTCGTAAAGAAAACGATCTGTTTGCCATCCGAAATTTCATAGGAGAAGTACCTCAGATTGAACCCTATTTGTGGACAGAAAAGCTCAATTCACTCATAGATACTTTACTGGGTGCATCCTATTTCGTAACCAAGGCCATTTACTTTAATAAACCAGCTTTATCCAATTGGTTAGTCCCCTGGCATCAGGACACAAAAATTTCGGTGGATGCACGAAAGGAGACTGAAGGCTTTAGTCAATGGACGCTGAAACAAGGACTTCAGGCCGTACAGCCAACGCGCGATTATCTTGATGATTTGTTCACAATACGTATCCATCTCGATGCCTGCGACCAGACAAATGGAGCGTTGAAAGTTGTACCAAAATCACATAAACTGGGTGTATTAAAAGACAACGAGATTTTACAACTCGACAAAACCGAAACGATTTGTAATGTACAGAAAGGCGGGTTAATGATTATGAAACCGCTGCTACTTCATTCGTCCAGTAAGAGCACAAGTGAGCAGAATCGACGTGTAATCCATTTAGAATTTTCGTCCAAACAATTACCAAACGGATTACACTGGAGGGAATGGACAGATAGGAAAAATGCTCGCTACGTTACAAGCTAAACTAAAATCCCATTTTTACTTCCTGACGTTCGCCCGAAACGGTCTGATCGTCCAGGTTGAAGATGTCGGCAAGGGTCATTGCCTGGTCGGTACGGTATTCCATGCCGAGGTGAGCCAGCAAGTTGTTAACTTTAGCGGGTGCCAATTTCCCAAACGCATAGTCGACCATCAAACGACCTTTACGGAGTAAGGCCTTGTCTAGCAGATGTTTACTGGCATTGAACGTAGCAATAACCTGAATGTGCATGCAGTCGGCCAGCAAGCCATCAGTCAGGTTCAGGATGTTTGAGACGCTGTTGGTATCACCCCCGGCTTCGCGCGATTGCAGAATCCGTTCGGCATCTTCGATAATTAGCACTGATTCTTTGTTATCCAGCAAAAAC
Source organism: Spirosoma jeollabukense (assembly GCF_054777855.1). Taxonomy (NCBI): domain Bacteria; kingdom Pseudomonadati; phylum Bacteroidota; class Cytophagia; order Cytophagales; family Cytophagaceae; genus Spirosoma; species Spirosoma jeollabukense. Next base: position 173,364 of record NZ_BAAHAD010000004.1, on the reverse strand, counting down.
GGAATGATTTCGGGCGATGTCAGGTAGTTCGTCATGTAGGGCGGCAAAATGAGCATATCCTTCTTGACTAACGAACTCAGGTGTTTGATATACGTTGTTTTGCCCGTTCCCGGTTCACCGTGCAACAGAATCAATCCTTTACTCTTAGGCTGCGCCAGTAAATTAACCAGTCGTTCATGAACCGCCGGAAAATCATCATTGTAATGCAATTCAAGATCAATTACGGGCGGCAGAATCTCGACGCGTTCGGTATGCAAGCCACCTAAACCTGCCTGAATCAGATAAATATGCGTCTGGTTATCTTCATGAACGTATTTGTGCTCATGGAAATCAGCCAGTAATGATTTGGCCGACGCTTCGTCGCGATAGTATCCATAGAGCCGAAAGAAACGATCTCCAACAAATTCAGCTTTTAACATCAAGCCTTCATCGTGCTGATAAATCCGCTCAACTACGTGCCATCCCTGATCGGTAACGCGCGTCGAATGATTGATTAACTGAAAACCCCGGCTATCGAGAAGCTGCTGCGCGGACGGCTTAAAATCATCGCTAAAATGAAGATAGTTGGGGTAGCTGCCAAATGCCTGAACAAAATGCGGAGCCAACGGAAACTCGCGATCGAGATCGTTCGGTATGTACAGATTATTGATAACTGATTGGCTGGGCATATCCGTATTGGCCGTCAGATAGCGCAACATGTCGTCCCTGGAAATCTCATCGTATGGTTTCAATTAGACCTTTAGTTACGTTTCTAGTGGCCTAAATTACCATTTTTTTCGATGTCTCAGCCAGAAAGCCATATGCTCGTCTCCTAATACGTGAATTTAAGCAGGTTGGGTGAGAAACGTAGCATGATTTCATGAACGCTGTTTTGGTCATAAAGCATCGAATTCGGGCTTTCAGGCGTCCTGGAATTAAAAATGTAGCCCAGTCGAATGGACTTTGTTAGCTGATATTCAGCCGATGCCTGTACGTAGTTCGTCGAGATAAGGCCAGGACTATTTTGCCGATAGGACAGTCCAAAACCAACCTCTTCATTCAGCCATAACCGGAGGTTTATGTCAAACCCCATGGGCCGGTCAGGTATTTTTGAGATTAGAATCGATGGAATCAGAATGGCATTTTCGTCAATCTCAAACGGCGCTCCAACCTGAAACATAACTGGCCGAATACCGCTATACGCAAACTGTGACGAATAACTCAGGCTTTGCGTACTCAGCTCGGGCGCAGACAGCCCTGCAAAAAATCGGTCCGACTGATAATAAATACCTACCCCAAAACTGCTAACGGCTCGGTTCAGGCTGGTCGCTGTCGTGAAATCATAAATCGGCAGCACACTGACGCCCCCCTGAACACCAATAGACAGTTTGGCCAGTGCGGGCATATTGAACCGGTAAGCTACACTCCCATACACGCCTGTCGCGGTGAACAACCCCATTCGATCATTTAACGCCTGAAACCCTAAACCAACCCGACCGTTGGCAACGGCACCATCGGCAGAAACAGACTGCGTGATGGGTGCGTAGCGAACGCTGATCCATTTACGGCGAAGGTTAGCAGACAAATGAAACGACTCCCGGCTTCCGGCATAAGCAGGGTTGATGCTCAGCGTATTCTGTAAGTACTGAGAGTACAATACTTCCTTTTGTGCCTGAGCGCGTCGGCTCATCAACAGTAGCGCAAAGCAAGCAGTCAGAAAAGAAGTAAGGAAATTAAAGGAGACGTATCGCATAGAAACGGTGGTACGCCAGCCAAAAGCCAACGCGTTTGTTGTAAGTTATACCGCTGCAACTTACAACAAACGCGCTATGGATAAATTAAAAATCGTAACCTAACGTCAGGTAAGCAATGGGTTTCCCAACCGTTTTATCCTCAAGGCCCCAGGCATAATCGAATTTGACAAAGTACCCGAAGATCATGGTTCGTGCGCCAGCGCCATACCCAATCAGAAAGGGGTTTTTGAAGTTCGTTACCACAGCCCGGAACGGAATACTTCCTCCCCCTACAATCTCGGTATTCAGGCTGTTTTGCTGGCTAAACGGTCCGCTGCCTGTCCAGGCAGTTCCAATATCCGAGAAGGCAACCAATTGCAGATTACGCAGAAAGTTGGATGTTACGTTGCCGCGATACAGGTATTGAATCACGGGAAGGCGCAACTCAAGATTCAAGAGCATTGAGCTGTTCCCGGTTAATTTCCCCCAGTTAAATCCACGTAGCGGAGCCGCAAAATCAAGGAAGAAAACATTGCTGTAATCGTAACGAATTTCATTCTGAGATGCATTCGGTATTTGTAGCGGATTGGTAGCAGTAGCTTCCTTCTGGTTGTTAATCCAGTTTTCCATACCACCGAGCGTGCTTTGTTTCGGCGCTGCTCCCCCCGACTGGCTGAACGAAAAACGAGCGGCTAAAACAATATCACGATGGATTTTCTGGTAGTGCCGCAAATCGAGTGAGAGCCGTCGGAAACTCTGTGACGAAGATCGCAAACCAGCATATTCTTCGTAGCGGAGTTTGAGTTTTGTACCCAGCGGCATATTCATCCGATTAAGCTTTGTGTTATCGAACACAAATTCGCCCCGCACACCTCCGTAGTCAGACACGTGGTCGGGTTCGGCAAAAGACGACAGATCGACCAGGCGCGTCATGGCATAAAAAGGAGAGACCGTCACGCGGCTATTAACCGAAATAGGGTATGATGCCGACAGCGCAAACCGGTTGTACCGGTATTTTTGAAGAAGTCCTGCCCCGTCAACAAACAGCGTCTGGCGATCAACGCGGGCTCCATAATCAATCCGGTGTGTCAGGTTGGTGTATTCGGCAAATAAATCACTGTTACGCAACGTATTGGTCAGACTAATGAACCCACCGGCACGTAGCACATGATTCTCCAGCAAGTCGGTCATGGTCACCTCCTGCGAATAGCCGAAGCCCTTGATAGGATCAATACGCCAGTTGGAAGGGGCATCATTGATACCAAATGTACCTTTGTAATCAAACGGTCCGCGAATGGTGATATTCTCCCGACGGCGCGTGCGTGGGGGCGCTGTTATCACGCCGGGCGACGCACCTACAATAGAACGACGCTGACGATATTCGGTTGCTTTTACTACGTCGGCGTCAAACTGGTAGTTGTCCGTATCAACTTCACCTGGGTCCAGCGCCATCCTTTTGACGGGGTCAGGGGTTACCCCACCAGCTACGTTGCGTCCGGCGGCACTTGAGTCGATTGGTGTCCGATTGGGTTGGGCTGTCGTGTCAGCTTTCGTCTGACCAGCTCGGACAGCAGTTGTTCCATTCAGACGATTGTTGGCAGCGGCTCGTTGCGTAGGCGGTGTGTTTAACGCCTGCGATAAATCGAGTTTTGAACGGAATCCGATGTACTCGTCACCATTTTTCAGGCTACTATACACAAAACTCCCGTTAGCCGGATTCAGATCATACAGCCGGATACTTTGCGCAAAAGCCGTTACCTGACGGATAGCTTTTGATTCGGTTTCCAGCCGATACAGGTTCCGGATTCCGTTAACATCATTGAGAAAATAAATGGTTGTTTCGCTGGCAGGGATCGGCTGGGTCGAGTGCGAAAGTGAATCTGTCAACCGAACAACCGATAAATCACGGGCGCTGCCTTCGTGTGTAAACAAGCTCATCTGGTCGCGAATGGATCGGTACGATCCTTTGTCAACGCCGAGCGTATCGTCTTTCCGGTTTGAACTGAATACAACCTGACGAGCCGTACGTCCAACAAACGAGGGATATAAATCGTCGTACAGGTCATTGGTAAGCTGCTGATACGATCCCCGATTGATGCTGTAGAGAAATAAATCATTCTGTCCTTTTCGGTCGGCGCTCAGAATCAGACTACCACCATCTTCCGACGCGTCCATCCAAACTACCTGCGATAATCCATTGACTTTGCGCTTGAATTCCTGCTTGGGCCGCTTCTCGAAGTTAGTAAACTGATACAGGTTTGTCTGCCCTAATTCATCAGTTATTACCAGCAGATTATTTCCCTTCTGCCAGGCCAGCAAGGGTGTACAGGTGGGCCGGGCCTGCCCATCGAGCCGATAGCCTCCCGACAGGACCGTTGTCTTTTTGCGGTTCGTTGTATTGACAACCTCAACATTGAATTTGCCGTCGCGAAGAATGCTATAAGCAATGAATTGTTTGTCGGGACTTAGTTTCAAGCTGATGAGCGACGACTTATCATCGGCCGAGCTTACTTTCATCTGAAACTCGTCGGAACCACCCTGGTATGCCTGCGACACGCTGCTGGCCATTCCGGCATAATATTCACGCCATTCACGCAGGAACCGACTATACGGGACACCTAACGTACTGGTAATACTTTTTTCCTCGTTGCGGATAATGCGCGTCAGATTCAGGATATTTGATACGTTGTCGCGACCGTAGCGCTGAACGATATAGTTCCAGATCGAATGGCCAACGCGTTCGGCTTCCGTACCCGACAAACCCGCTAGTATAGACGCTTTTTTGATAGGATGCGTGAGCGACATATCCCGCATATAATCGTCCAGTTCCAGGCTATTGCCCTGAGCGATGTACGAAGCAATACCGGGCATGAACCAGTCGGGCAATGTTAGCAACAGTGAGCTTTGAAGCGCGTCTTTCAGACTACCGCCGTAGAGCATGTCGTACACAAACAGCATCGAGACATCGCGCACAATTTGCCGCCGAAAGCTGATTTGATCACCGGTAAACGCCAGTTCAATCCGGGATTTGGACAAATCCTGCTCATGTCGGCTCAAGCCACCCTGCGAATTGATACCAATGTTACTTTGAGCCAGTTCGGATGGGGAGTTGAAGAGAAAAATCTTGACCCGATTGTATGGGGTATACCCAAGAAATTCCGTAATCCGGTCAAACTCCGACTCAGCGTACTGAGCCGTCAGGTTGGCAATCTGCGTGCCATCCTGGTAATAGTAGATCTCAAAATTCGATGTTCGAATGATTTTCCATTCGAAGTCACGATACTGAATACGGTTCTTACCAAATCGCTCAAGCGATGGGTAATTCTGCGCTGTAGCTATGCCCAGGACGCCCAGCCAAAGGCCTAACAACAAAATGTATTGATTTCGCATAACAAGACGATTACCGATAAGCCGGTACCACAGGCTTGAATACTGACTAATTAACGAATAAATTTTGACTAATCTGACGCCCGGCGTCCACGCTCCTTATTTGTGTTACTATAACGAAACACAGCGGCTAATATTCGCTTCGGGGTCCAAATCTTCACCATCCAGCAGATGCCGGGAAAACTGTTCAGCCAGATAAGGCGCCAGCGACACGCCTTTTGTGCCCATTCCCCCAAAAATACCAACCGTTGGATGCGCTGGATGAATGCCTACAAACGGTCGCCGATCTTTGGTCGATGGACGGATACCCGCCTGCTGTGCCACAACTCGATACGGCACTTTCAAGATCGCCCGTAGTTTCGATTCTAAAAACTCACGACCATCATCAGTTGTTTCCCAATCCAGGTCATGCCAACTGTAGGTAGCGCCTATTTTCAGTAATCCGTCGCGAACGGGCAGAATAAACAGCCCCTGATTGACAATGTTTTTAATTGAATACGTTTCAGCAACGGCCGTTAGAATCTGGCCTTTGACCGGATTGTAGGGAAGCCAGTCGAACAGAGAGTTCTCGCGGGCCATCACGCCATCGCAAAAAATAACCGTACCAAATTCGATGTCTTTCCAGCCTACTTTGGTATCCCGAATGTGCAGGTCATCGACGTCAATGCGGCCTTCAAAATATTGATTTTTTCGCATAAAATAGCCCTTGATCACCCGAACAAATTCCGTCAGATCGAGCCATCCGGCCTGCGTTACTTCCAGGCCGCCAAATGGATTAGTAATGCAGTCGCTATACAGTTGATCATCAACCTTGTCTGCTACGTAGGCCCTTGTGGCCGGGTCTTCCAGGAGCGCCAGATAATCCGTTTGTTCGCGCATGGACCGAAACGGCCGATAAATAGTTTTCGGATGAAAAAACCGAACGTTGAGCTTTTGCTCAATCTCGGCATAAAACTGGTGGAGAAAGGGAAACAGATCGTCAGCTTTCCAGGTACGAACGAGCTTTCGGCCTGTGAGCGGGTTCACAATGCCGGCCGCTACTCCCGAAGCTGATGGGAGTGCCGGATCGTCCGCCAGCAATACCGAACAACCGCGTTGGTCGAGGGTCCAGGCCAGTACCGATCCGGCCACTCCCTGCCCTACAATCAGAAAGTCGGCAGTCATGGATTAAAATGAAGAAAGTGAATGTTGCAGCAGCGGTTATTCTTCCTCTACTTTTACTCTTGACCGTTTCCGGTGAAGTTCAGCCAATCGCCTGTCGGCCAGTTCAATAACCCATTCTACCTGCTCTTCTATCGTCATGTGGGACGTATCGAGCAGAATCGCGTCGGGAGCCTGCACGAGTGGACTTTCAGCACGGGTCGTATCAATGAGGTCACGCTTTTCGAGGTTCTGGATAATATCCTCCAGGTTGATCATTTCGCCTTTTGCCAGCAGTTCCTGCTGTCGGCGCTTGGCCCGGATGTAGACATCGGCCGTCATAAATACCTTCACCTCAGCGTTCGGAAAGACCTTGGTGCCAATGTCGCGGCCATCCATGACAACTCCCCGGCGACGACCCATTTTTTGCTGCTGTGCCACCATGGCCCAACGCACTTCGGGAATCGCACTTACTTCGCTAACGATGTTGGAGATGTACATTTTCCGGATTTCCTCTTCCACGTTCAGGCCATTTAAACAGGTCTCGTTCCGACCCGTTCGATTGTTGTGCTTAAACGCAATGTGGATGTTATCCAGCGCAGCTCTCACTTCTCTACTGTTGGACAGAGCAACATGTTCCCGCAAAAAAAACAGGCTGACGGCGCGGTACATTGCCCCCGTATCAATGTAGCCGTAGCCCATCTGAGACGCTACAGCTTTAGCAGTTGTGCTCTTTCCGCAACTTGAATACCCGTCAATAGCAATGACTATCCTTGGCATGAATAAGGGTCCGCTGAAGCGGGAAGATTTGGGCAAAATAACTACAAAATTAGAGTATAGTCAATCCAGATATGGGCAACAGGCCTACAAATAGTCTGTACGTCAATATCGATTGCCTGTTGATTTCAGTTCCCGATGATCAGCGCGGAGCATCGCAAAAATGTATTCGTCCAAGTACTGATTATTCTTGACCGCAGCCTTTCGAAGGATAGCTTCACGCTGATAACCAGCTGCTTCGAGTACCCGCATCGAACCAATATTACCTTCTAGTACGCAGGCAAAAATGCGATTAACCTGAAAATTCTGGAAGATATAATCGGTCATAAGGGGCAGCGCTTCGGTCATGATTCCCCGCCCCCAATAATTTTCGCTAAGCCAGTAGCCGATTTCGGCATTGTAACGATAAATATCATCCTTGACGGTGAAGCCAATATTTCCCACCGCCTGATTATCAATCTCGACAGCCAGGTTATTTGGTTGCTGGTAGGATTTATTCGAGCGTACCCAGGCGTGCGCATCACGGGGTGTGTAGGGATACGGAAAAAAATCACGGACGTTGTTCCAGATCAGTTTATTGCTGGCATGGCGTACCAATGATTCCTCGTCTCCTTCACGCCAGGGACGTAACTGACCAATAGAAAGAGGAAAAGTAATCAACGTAGTAGTCAAGGGATGCAGAGAGTTAATTACGTCACTAACAACGCAAATAGCCAATCAAATGTTAATCCGCCGGGTCAGATATTAACACAACTGTCAGGCTGCGGGCACCGTGGGCACCGATGACCAACGATTGCTCAATATCGGCCGTTTTTGACGGACCCGCAATAAATACACCATAGGTAAGCGATTTTCGGTCAATGCGCTGGTAGGCTACGTGCATGTTCGGCACAAGGTCATTACGGTTAATAGCCAGCACCAAATGCTGCGTAATAAATGGCAATGAGCGATTCATCATGTTGGGCTCGGGCAACCAGATAGCCGCATTTTCGGCAACCCCAAATTCACCTTTCAGGATAGCCAGGTCAATCTGTTCCAGTACGTCTTTTCCCGTTTCCGGCCCTATGGGTGTGAGACTCAGCCGTGATAAGGGTATGGAAGATGCGATACGTTGTGCATCGGGAAAGGCCAGTTGAAGCTGTTCTTCCAGTAAATCGCCAGCCTTTAATTCCATCAATTTGCCACCAACAAAAGCCAGGGCATCCCGAAAACGAGCGAATGAATCGTCGGTTTCGTTCACGAATGTTGGCACGTCGGGCAGTGGCACCAGATCAGGTTTGTTCTGTCGAATGCGGGCAAGGAGCGTCTCGCGGGTACTGGCCATAAAAACAACGTAGTGTTTAGTCTGCCAATACTACGAAATAACTTCATCTCTCCCTCACCCAATTTCACTCCATACGTAGCGGGATTCGTCGGAAAATGAACGTCATGGGCGATTTATGACACTAGTTTTGACTCATCCAATCAACCACCACACTATCCAATGGTATGAAAAGTGCTTTATCCTCGATTGTGCTTAGTAAAACGCGAAAGGAAATGTTGAAGCCAAAGCATCAAAAAGTAAACGCAGCATGGAAACAAAGGCCATAACCAATCAGGACGACGTGGCCATTCAGCAAGTTTTTGCTCAGTTGGCAACCGCCTGGAACGCGGGTGATGCAGTGGCCTTTGGACAATGCCTAACCGACGATTGCGACTACGTTACGTTCGCCGGACAGCACATAAAAGGTCGGCAGGAGAACCAGCAAATACACCATGATTTATTTAATTCGTGGGCACTGAAGGGCTCAATCATGCACGCCGGTTCAGAGCCACCTACCATCGCCTTTCTGAGCGATGAAATTGCACTTGTTCATTCAACCGGCACTATCCAACTACGTTTCCAGAAAAACCCACCAATAGACCGGTTATCCATCCAGACAACAGTGCTGATCAAAACGAGCGATGGTTGGAAAATACGGGCGTTTCACAACTGTCGTGTTCAGAAACCGGGTTTATTTCAGCGTCTTCTCATGGCAATCAAAAGCATATAAGTACCTATTAATCAACCAAATTCATTGAAAACCTACGTTCTTTTACTCGTTACGTTCCTCGCAGCCAGTAGCTCGATCTGGGTATATCCAGAGCAATTTGGCGATGGTCGTGCGATGGCTTGTCCAGTCCTGAAACAGACCGTCGAAAAATTTGCTACGTTTACATCAGGTAGCGATTTATCGCCCATACGGGGCCAAAAAGATAGTGAACCTATATGGCTACGTGTAACTAATAGTCGACAGCCTCAGTCGGTAACTCCTATTGACTGACCATTGACGACTATTGACTATAAAAACCATGACTCGCGAGCAACTTATCGGCACCATCGGCAAAAACGGCCGTCGCGTCAAAATGCAGGCGTCGGACCTGTCGGGTTTCGACTTCAGCGGCCTCGACCTCACACAGGCCGATCTGAGTTTTTCAAACCTCGAAGGCGCCAACTTTCGGGGGACTATCCTGCGTCAGGCCAACCTGAGCTTTTCAAACCTTGATGGAGCCGATTTCAGAGACGCCAATCTGTTCGAAGCCAACCTGAATTTTTCGGCGTTGGAAGGGGTCGACTTAACGGGTGCTAATGTCGAAGGGGCTACGTTCAATTTTGCCGGACGAACCAAATACCGACCCGACACGCCAACCCGACCCGAGCCGATCACCCTCACTACTATTCTGCAAAAACCCGGTTGGGGAACGCTTATTGGTTCTTTGCTGGGCGCGCTGCTGATTTACGGCTGCAATGCCATTATCTATTTTACGCACCTGATCTGGGTTGCTAAAGAAAAAGATCCGCTTCTGGCTGGTTTATATCGGTTCCTGATTGTGCAAAACATGACGGATGGAGCCGTCGTTTTTTTGTTGACATGGGCCTTATCCGGTTGGCTGGTTCGTCAGTTTCAGGCTGGCTGGCAACGGCATGCGGTCATCACGTTTGCCGTCATGATCAGCTATTTTGTCATTAATCAGAGCCTTTATGTAGCGCTAGGCAAAGAGTATATTGAGGCATTGTCCAAGCGGCCGGAAGGTATCGCTGATACCGCCCCCTGGTACTTTTATGTGTTTGGTGACCTGCTGATTGCCAACATATTTTTGTATGTGTTACTACAGGGCCGTCAGCTAACCCGAAAGCTCTCTGAGCAGGAATTTCAGTTGCTCAATATGGAGAAGCTGAAAACACGCGCTGAACTGGATGCATTGCAGGCCAAAATCAACCCGCACTTTTTATACAATGCCCTGAACAGCATCGCCAGCCTGGTACATGAAGATCCCGATAAAGCCGAAGAGATGACGCTCCTGCTGTCGAAACTCTTCCGCTATTCCACAGGGCGGGAAGGTGAATTATTTGCCTCGCTGGCTGACGAGCTTGAAATGGTTAAAACCTATTTGCAGGTGGAGCAGGTTCGTTTTGGCAACCGCCTTGTGTTCAGTGTTGATGTTTCCGACCCGGCGTTAAATGAACTCCGGCTTCCCCAGTTCCTGCTTCAGCCCATTGTTGAAAACGCCATCAAACACGGCATTGCCAAACGAGCCGACGCCGGACGTATCGACATCCGGATTTATGAGAAAAACGGCGAACTGAATCTCTGTGTTCATGACAATGGGCCGGCTTTCCCTGATGATATGAACGGCGGTTATGGCCTTCGCAGCATCCAGGACAAGCTCAAATTGCTGTACGGCGAAGATGCCCGTGTTGAACTCCAGAACTGGCCACTCAAGCAGATTCTGATCTCTATTCTTATGACTAAAGTCAGGAGTACACCCTCCACGATAACCCCTGACGCTAATTAAAACGCCTTATGCCACTTCCCTTAAAAACCATACTCATCGACGATGAATCATTGGCCGTCAGCCGATTGCGTCGATTATTAAACAAACATAGCGATACGTTTGACGTTATAGGCGATGCGTCGAATGGAGCCGAAGGTCTGACGCTGATTGAAGCCGAACGGCCCGATGTCATTTTCCTGGATATTGAAATGCCCTTGCTCAACGGTTTCGAAATGTTATCGAAAGTGACATTTATGCCGATGGTCGTCTTTGCCACTGCATTCGATCAATATGCCATTCGGGCCTTCGAAGAAAATTCCGTCGATTACCTCCTGAAACCAATTGAAGCCGATCGCCTGGCCAGAACCGCTCTGAAGATTAAAACACTGGCCGAACGGACGGATACGGCTCCGGCCACGAATCCAATGACCGACAACGTCATGCGGCTGTTAGCACATATGCAGCCGAAGAAAGAAATCTATTCTATTTCGGTTAAAACGGGCGAGAAGATCAAGTTGATTCCCCTCACCGACATTGCCTATTTTGAAGCTGAAGACAAGTACGTCTTTCTGTCCACGATGGACGGGCAGAAATTTTTAACGACCTATACGTTGACAACACTCGACGAAAAACTGCCCGATATGTTCGTGCGGGTCAGTCGGTCAGCTATCGTAAATCGGCATAAAATTGCGGAAGTCCATCGGCATTTCGACGGTAAGTTTCTTCTGGCGATGAGTGATAAAAAAGGAACGAAGCTCACCACAGGTAGTACGTATGGCGAAGCCGTCCGGCAATTAATGGAACTTTAGCTAACCAATCTGATGAAAGCAGCTACCGAACGTAAAATTATCCGTTGGTTTCATATACTGGCCAGCATTCCCATTCTTGGCTACATTTATGGTCCCGTTGCGTCGCTTCCCGAACCAGCTTTTGCGGTAAAATTTGTTATCCTTCCGGCCGTGATTTTATCGGGGTTCTGGCTGTGGCTAGGCCATCGGGTCAGGAAATGGTGGCGCACAACAGGCATGCGCACCCAATGATTGGCTGAAAGACGTTATTTTTGCCCCACATAATGTTCGTCATGAGCAAGAAAAATCGCAATGCCGCTGGTGTCGTGTATTCCACTGACCCGGATTTTCAATACAAATCCAACGAAGTGCCCGAAGCTGAAACGCTGCCCCCAGCTCAACAGAATCTCAAAATCTGGCTGGTCAAAATGGGTGGCAACAAAGTGGTGACTACCGTGCGCGATTTCATCGGTACCAACGATGATCTGGCCGATCTGGGTAAACAACTAAAAGCCGCCTGTGGGGCAGGCGGCTCAAGTAAAGACAACGAAATTCTGATTCAGGGCGACCACCGTGACAAGGTACTGGCGTGGCTTACCGGCAAAGGATACAAAGCAAAAAAAGCGGGCGGGTAATAGAGGTGTATGATTTAGGATGTATGATGTATTTTCAGAACCATACATCATATATAATACATCACACATCTCTTTAATCAATTCCCCCCATCCATTTCTTCAATGGCTTTGTGAAGAGAAGCAGTACAAAGCCTGCTACGAGCGCAAATACAGCTACACTCTGAAACATACTTGGCATTTGCTGAACATTTTTCTCGTCGAAGCCGCCAGCAAACAGACCCGCAATCAGGTTGCCCAGCGACGAACCTACAAACCAGAGGCCCATCAATTGACTGCTATACCGTTTGGGCGACAACTTGGAAAAGGCGCTCAGTCCCACCGGGCTCAGGAACAGCTCCGCAACGGTGAAAAACAGGTACGTAAATGTTAGAAACAGGGGCGACGTACGTACGCCAGTCAGTGCTACGTGAGCCGCAAATACCATTACTACGTAGGCTACTCCCAACAACAGCAGCGAAACAGCAAACTTGGCTGGTACCGGAAAACTAATATTTCGGTTGGCCAGAAAAATCCATAATGAGGCCATCACCGGCGAAAAAATCAGGATAAACGCGGGATTGAGGTTCTGGAACCAACTTGATGGAATCTGCCAGCCAAAAAACACCAGATCGGTGTAGCGATCCGCAAAAATTTGCAGCGACGAGCCTTGCTGCTCATTGCCCGCCCAGTACAAAGCGGATGCCACAAAGAATATAAATAAGACGACTACCCGCTTTTTTTCCGTGCTGTCCAATCCTCCAGCAACCAGAATATACGTAAAATAACTGATGGCTATCAGCGAAATAATAGTGCCCATCGCTCTGGCCAGGCCTTGGGCAGTCGTCAAGTCGAGTACGCCCGTCAGTTGCAAAACCGCCATCAGTGCCACGATGAATACTAGAAATACCAATAATGAGCGGTTTCCGCTTGACGTCTGTTTTTCAGTAGCTTGTGCCTGCGCTACGTACTGACCACGATCGCCAAGGTAACGCTGTCCAAGCGTACGGTATGTAATAAGCCCAAGCCCCATCGCAACCGCAGCCGCTCCGAAACCATAATGCCAGCCCACTTTCTGACCCAGGTAGCCTACCACCGAAATGCCGAGTAATGAACCGGTATTGATGCCCATGTAAAAGATCGAGAAAGCCGCGTCTTTACGGGCGCCCCCTTCGGGGTATAGTTCGCCAACGATTGTACTGATATTTGGTTTGAGCAAACCGGTTCCCAACGCCACGACACACAACCCGCTGTAAAACAGGCCAGGTCCTGATGGGAAGGCTAGTATGATATGGCCAAGCATAATCACCAAGCCACCATACCAGATGGATTTACGCTGCCCTAGCAGATTATCGGCAATCCAGCCGCCGGGCAACGAGAGAAGATAAACCGACGCGGTGTAAATGCCGTAGATGGCTGCTCCATCGGCTTCGTTAAGCCCCATCCCACCCCGAACATTGTCGATCAGGAACAGCAGCAGGATAGCCCGCATCCCGTAGTAGCTGAACCGCTCCCACATTTCGGTAAAGAACAGAACGAAAAGGCCAACTGGGTGACCCAGCAGTGTTTTTTGAGGGACAGGCTTAGGAATGGTCGCTTCCATATAGTTGGGTTAACAAGTCAGTTTGCCGAAGAAAGTAGAGCTTAAGTAACGAAAAATAGCTGTAAATATACCCGCAATGTCTGAAATGGCAAGGCTTGCCCGCTACAGGCCAGGATCAAATTCCCACAAGTCATCATAAGCGGCTTTATCGCCTAAGCCCGTCACTACGTACCCTTTCAACCCAATGGCAAACCCCACCGCCTTCGTTCGGGCAGCCCCTTCAAAAGGCGGTTTTGTTGTCCAGGCATCGTTGGCCGGATTATAGACCCAGACCGTAGTATCACTGGAACCTGTCACCAGATAACCGAGTCCATCAATGACAAAACATGCGCCAAAGGATCGGGGGATAGCTGTACTGGGGAGACTGCGACGTTCGAGCCACGAATCTTTCGCGGCATCATAGACCCAAAGATCATTTTGACGGATAGCATTGGCCGTACCAGTCCCCACATAAGCCAGGTTATTAATGACAAACGCAGCCGCTCCGGTGCGTGCATTGCCCTTAATGTCAGCCTTTTGTGCCCAGGTATTAGCCGCCGGATTATATGCCCAAACGTCGCGTTGTTCGTTACCATTAAAGCCAGTCCCTACAAAACCCGTTTTGCCTACAGAAAACCCAACCGCCGAACGCCGGGCTGATCCGCCAAAATCGGCAACGCGTTTCCAGCTGTTTGCGAAAGGATCATACTCGTAAACGTCGCGCAGTAAACCAGTATCACTACCCAAACCTGTACCAATATAGCCTTTCGAGCCAATAGAAAACCCAACCGCTTCACTACGTGCCTCACCGGGAAAATTGGCTTGCTGCGTCCAGGCATTCTGTGCCGGATTGTACTTCCAGAAATCCCTGAGCGCCTGGTTCTTGCTATCGATTCCAGTTCCTACATAGGCGAAATCGCCAATCGTGAACGTAGTAGCCGAACTGCGAGCTACTCCTTCAAATTCGGATTTAACTGTCCAGTCGCCAAGTGGACTATGAGGTATAACCTTATCGCCACAGGATTGTAGTAAAAACTGACTACTGCATAGATAGAAACCGAGCCAAATGCGTTTCATGGGATTATTATGTTTAATTCATACATCGAATGACTTGCTGTAATCCAAGCTTACCTTGCTGAGGCAACGTTTCTAATGTTCGCAAACCCTTCGTTATCAATTCATACTATTACCTGAATTCAACCATGTTGCTTCCCTTCGATTTCCAGAAAGACCCTTACCTACTACTCGATTTTTCCGCCACCAATCCCGATCTCACCAGCCTCGACCTAACCGATACGGCTACGTTCACAGACTACGTTTTCGGTAAATTGCGGGCAGCGGGCGCGAAGATCGGCGTGGGCGGTTACAACGAACATCGGGTCATCTACCGACGTAGCGAGCACTTTAATACGTTCAACGAAGAGACGCCTTACGATGGGCCACGCGAGATTCACCTTGGTATCGACTTTTGGGTCGAAGCAGGAACGCCGGTTTTCGCCCCATTGACTGGTGTTGTTCATAGCTTTCAGGATAATGCCCACTTCGGAGATTATGGTCCAACGATCATTCTGGAACATCGGAATGCCGCACCACCGCGTTACTCGCTCTACGGCCATTTGACCCGTCGGTCCCTGGAAGGGTTGTATGAGGGAAAAACGTTTAATGCAGGTGACAAACTAGGCGAGGTTGGTCCCTATCCCGAAAACGGCGACTGGCCTCCGCATCTTCATTTTCAGCTCATGACCGACATGCTTGGTCTGAAAGGCGACTTCCCTGGTGTATGCTCACTACCTAATCGGGCTAAATACCTGGAAATCTGTCCCAATCCCAATACGCTATTAGGCATTCCGAAATTGAGTTAAGGACAAATAGCTTGGCCAGCCATCATGACAGAATCATTTCTTTCAAAATATTTTGAAAGTACAGAAACAATCCATTACATTTGGGTATGACATTCGAGGAAGCCAAAGATAAATTCATTCATACCTGGGGGACATTGGCCACTCAGTGGGGCATTAATCGTTCGATGGCGCAACTCCATGCGTTGTTGCTGATTGCCCCTGAAGCCCTGGCCACCGAGGACGTCATGGAGCAACTGCAGATTTCACGGGGTAACGCGAGCATGAATCTGCGCGACCTGATGGATTGGGGCTTGATCTATAAACAACTCAAACCGGGCGAACGGCGGGAGTTTTTCATTGCCGAGAAAGACATCTGGAAAGTAGCCCGTCAAGTAGCCAAAGAGCGCCGTCGCCGGGAAATTACGCCGGTGGTTGAGGTAATAAATGAACTGAAATCGATTGAAGCGGACACCCCCGAAGCACAGGAGTTTCGGCGTGTTATGGTCGGGTTAAGCGGTGTTGTCGGTTTTGCGGATAATACGCTCAATGCCGTTATTAAGGCGGAGGAAAATTGGTTGATGGGCCAGTTTCTAAAGGTTTTTCGCTGATATTTTTTACCTATTAATTTCATTTATTTCTGAAAGTTTAGAATATATAAACTTATGAAAAAGCTAATCATTTATGACGAAAGTTGCCCGATGTGTAAACTCTATACAAAAGGCATGGTGGCTGCCGATACCACCGGTAACTTAACTCGAATTGGGAGCGGCCAACTGACTCAGGACACAATAAATCGCATTGATCCTCAACGAGCCCGGCACGAAATACCGCTGGTTGATCTGGACGGTGGCGATACATTATATGGCGTGGACACCTGGATTTATGCGTTCGGGCAACGCAACAAACAGATTGAGAACCTTTTGTCAATGCACTGGCTTAAGGTTATCCTGCAAAAGCTATACGCATTTATTTCCTATAATCGACGTATCATCATCACATCGGCGCCGGGTCGCTGGCAACTGTTCGATCTTCAACCGGAGTTTCGGATTGGCTACCGGATTGCGTTTATTCTGGTCGTTTTCGGGCTGATTGGCGGCCTTTTAGCCACCACCATTTTCCCCGTGTGGGTACCAGCGGTTGTAGCTTTAATTGTCAGTCAATTGATCGTTACCAGCCTGTATCTCTTTAGTCTGCACAGCGATGACTTCCTGCAAATAATCCTGGATTATGCGGGTCACCTTGGCATGAGCGTATTAATAGGCTGCTTACTTAGTGCCATTGGATTAACTACGGGTTGGACATTGCTCGTTCCGGTCGGTTATGCACTTATGATTGGTCAGCACTTCATCCGAACGTACCGGCTTGGCCTGAATCCCTGGCTGAGTGTCTGCTTCACGGTTTTATTTTTCGTTTTGCTACGTCCGTTATGAAACCACGTAAAATCGTTCTGGCCGGTGGCAGCGGCTTCATCGGTCAGCTCTTGATTGACCATTGGCAAAATACCCCTGTCGACATTGTCGTTTTTTCACGAAAATCATATGCCAGCCATGACCACGTTCGCTACGTTGTGTGGGATGGCGAAACAGTCGGAAAGTGGGTACACGAACTTGACGGTGCTGATGTCCTTATTAATCTGGCAGGCAAATCCGTGGATTGCCGCTATACCGAACGTAACAAACAACTTATTATGCGTTCCCGTATCAACTCCACCAACATACTGGGTGAAGCTGTTCGTCAGGTAGCGCGTCCTCCCAAGTTATGGATTAATTCAGCCTCGGCTACTATTTATCGTCATTCACTTGATCGGCAAATGGACGAAACCACAGGTGATATAGAAACAGATCGCTCAGATCACCAGTTTTCCGTTCAGGTTTGTAAAACCTGGGAGCAAACCTTCTGGACGACAGACGTACCCGCTACCGTTCGTAAAGTAGTGCTGAGAATGGCAATCGTATTGGGACAGGAAGGTGGCGCCTTACCACTCCTGAAACGTCTGATTCGCTTTGGGCTTGGTGGCAAAATGGGCCGCGGTGATCAATTTATGAGTTGGTTACACGAGCACGATCTAAGCCGAATGTTCGACTTTATTATCCAAAATGATACGATTGCTGGCACGTATAACGCATCAGCACCGAATCCGATCCGAAACCGCGAATTTATGGCTTTGCTACGTCAGTCACTAGGCATTCATGTGGGCTTGCCTGCCAAAGAATGGATGCTTACCATTGGCGCATTTTTCCTACGGACTGAGCCTGAATTAATACTCAAAAGCAGGAACGTAGTACCTCAGAAATTGCTGGATGCCGGTTTCACCTTTGACTTTCCAAACGCGAAGGACGCCATTTTCGCCTTGACGAGCGTCTAATCATTTCATCAAAAACTCCACAACCGCCCTGGCGAATTCGGTCGTACGCATTGCCCCGCCATGATCGCCCGGAACGATAACCAGTTTAGCGCCGGGCACGGCATCGACCAGGGTCTGCGGATCACCGTTGTCTTTGTCCTGATCTCCATTTACGACCAATACCGGAACCTTTATCTTACCCAGTTCCGCACGAGACGTAACGGGTTGGAACTCCTGCAAGCGAGCCAGTACGACCGTATCCGCGCCAGATTTTTTGGCATAGTCGATGGCGGGTTGCAACTCGGGATGACTGCCGGGTTTGGTGAGAGCTTCGTGGAAATTCTTGCGCCGGATCCAGTTTGGGTCCGAAAAATCGACACTGATTCCACCCATCACGGCCCGATGCACCTGCTTGTCCATTGTCAGTAGTTTGGCCGTCAAAATAGCCCCGCGTGAGTAGCCCACTACGTCGTAATTCGTCAGACCGAGGTGTTTCATCAGGGCTATTACGTCTTTTAGTTCGGCGTTGTCGCGATAGGCTTCGGCGGTATGCGGTTTGTCAGACTGGCCATTTCCACGTAAATCCAGCATGACCACTTTAAATCCGGCGTCGGCCAGCGCCTGACGAACGGGTGCCCGTTTCCAGCTTTCGCTGTTGGAGATAAAGCCATGCAACAGCACAACCGGTTTTCCTTCACCTAAAACGTCGTAATGAATTTTGGTCCCATCAAATGACGTGAACAACGGCTCGCGGGCGGTTTGAGCGCGACTCAGAAACGAAAACAACAGGTTGATAACAAACAGAAACGGCTTCATGTAACAGACAAACTACGTGTAAGGCATAAGGTAATCGAATAAGTCTAACCTTTCGGCATTCTACCGGGTTATCTTAGGTACAACAATCAACTTAACGAACATGGCAACGCTAGTGAATCACCAAAACTCTGCGGATAAAGAGCTAATAGCTTCTCCTATGGGGCTCGTTGACGCCGAAGACTTCAAAAATCAACGCACTCCTATAGATGCTCTGTTCCCCGAAACCGGGGATGACGACTCTGATGAAGAATACATTGAGGAAGAAGATCTGAACGATGAACCGGTAGACGACGATGGTGATCCAACCGGCGAACATGACCATCATCAGGACGATAACTACGCATTGGGCGGTCATGTCACCCGGTCGGGGTCGTAAATAAATTTATAAATCGGACTACCATAGCGACTTTAAAAAAAGGTTTGCGGCTAATTATCTAAAAACCAATATTATGAATTCCAATAACAGCAGCGATTACAATCCAGCCGAGGATGAAAATCAGGGCGTTGCGCAATTACTAGTCCGGGCGGAAGAATCCAATGCGGGTATATCGCAGGCGGCCTATATGAATCCGGTTACAGCGCAGGGCCCGGAGCCTGAAAAAGCCGAGGTTAACGATCATGACGATGTACCGTCAGATGGCATCACAAACGGCGTTAATGATGATATGCTGGAAGAGGAAGACGTAGAAGATGGTGACCTAAGCGAGGAAGAGGAATAGCGTACAATCAAAAATGATGAATACCAATCAGTTAGCCCAGCTTATTATACGCCTGGGTTTAGGCATCAACATGCTCATGCATGGCCTCGTGCGCATACCGAAACTGGGCGAATTCGTGACCAAAACCGGAGCCGGATTTGCTAATACGATTTTGCCAGCCATCCTGACAAAGTCATTCCTGTATACACTTCCATTTGTCGAGTTAGCCAGTGGTATCCTGATTTTGCTGGGCGGCCAGCTAGGTAAGTGGGGTTATTTTGTGGGTGGATTAACGATCAGCGCTTTACTATTCGGCACTACGTTAAAAGAAGATTGGGCTGGTGCAAGTACTCAAATGATCTATGTCATAGCCTTTTACCTCGCTCTTCGCGGTCTAAATGAATCTGGGCGGAGCCGCTTTCGCTAAGATTTTTGACTAGTCTTTGCAACCGTTGAAAACCTGGTGGACTCAATAAGGGAAACCAATCAAGTTAATAATGAAATCAACGTTGTTTTTGACTATTCTTTTCACTGGTAGTTTACTCACGTTTTCCGCTTGCCAACAAGAGAGTGTTCCCTCCCAGCCTGGACTTCCTTATCAATCCTCTTTTCAACGCGACAGTGATGGCTGGGTTGCCGGTATTACCGACTATGGCACGGCCCAGGATAGCATCATGGCGTTTAAATCGGCCTACAGGGGATTGCCCACTCCATTGGATACAACCCGTAAATCCCTGATGCTGGAGAGCATGAATCGCAGTGACGATGCTTTCATGTTCATCAAAAAGAAAGTGACGGGTCTACAGCCTAACAAAGACTATTCGCTGCTTTTTGAGATAGAACTGGCTTCAAAATATGGTACCAACTCCGTAGGTATTGGCGGTTCGCCCGGTGGAAGTGTCTATCTAAAAGCGGGTGCTTCGGCTGTTGAGCCGGTCAAGGAATTGAAAGACGGGTTTTATTCGCTCAACGTTGATAAGGGCGATCAAAATAATGATGGTACGGCGGCTATTCTGCTGGGAAACATTGGTGCCGGTGAGGACGTAACAGATTATACACTCATTACGCGCTCTAATGTCGATAAGCCCTTTACAGCCAGGACGAATGCCCAGGGCGAACTGTGGCTACTTGTCGGGACCGATTCAGGTTTTGAAGGACTTACGACCTTATATTACAGTAGCATTAAGGTAACTACGAGAAGTACCAATTAATAGCAGGCTGACTGATTTATTCAACGTAGCGAATGCCACTATGACTGTAGTGGCATTCGTTGTTTAAGGCTCGGAACACTTACCCAAGGGTACTACGTTATTGCGATTACGTTTATGGGTTAATTGCCAGCAATTACCGTAAACATCTTTATAAGTGATCTGGACCTGATATGTGCTATCGTCAATCAATTGATCCATCCATTTTACAAATGGACCGCCAACCATCCCTTTCCGATTAAAATCATATACCATTCGACTATCCCCTTCTTTAATCGCCGATCCAGAATAAATAGCATCCGAGTCTTTCCCACCTTCCTGCCAATCTCTCGCTATTTTCACTTGTGGTTTTACTCTTGCCAGTGAATCAAACTTGGCCTCGGTTGATTGTGAGTCAGGTATAGCATGCCAATCCTTTAGAAAATCATCCATTATGTTCATCATGAATATAGCGTAACTGTTCTGTTTGTTACCTGAATAAGAGATGGTTAGTCGTTAATAAAAGCGGGTCCAACTCCTTCATTTTCAAGAAAAATTGCTATTCCATTATTTTTTATCTGATGCCGGACCTGTAAATAGGGCAATACCGATTTCTGCTGTTGCTCACGGGCAATTTTCGTCTGAAAAATAGATACAACGAGCGCAGCTAAGCTCAGGAACGTAGCAGAAATGCCGAGAAGAAGTTCAATGTTGATGCGTCGCCGGGCCTGGGCCATAAGTAGATAGGCTATACGTAGGGAGATGCCCGAAATAACGGAAACTTTACGATATTTGTCCAGCCTGCCCGGAACGTACACCCCCGGCAGATTGTTAAAAATATATTGCAGCGGTGCAAAAACCACGCAATTAACCGAGACTATGAGTAAGGACGCGGACATTTTAGAAAGCATAACCAACGCCGAATATAAATACGGATTCGAGACGCTGATTGAGGCTGATGAGGCCCCCGTGGGTCTTGATGAAAGCACGATTCGTTTCATTTCTGCCAAGAAAAATGAGCCTGACTGGTTACTCGAAAACCGGTTGAAAGCCTTTCGGATGTGGCAGGAAATGACCGAGCCCAAATGGCCGAATGTTAAGTATCCCAGGATTGACTATCAGGCCATTAAGTACTATTCGGCTCCGAAACAAAAGAAGACTCTCAACTCGCTCGACGAAATTGATCCTGAACTACTCGATACGTTCAAGCGATTAGGCATTTCACTCAACGAGCAGAAGCGATTAGCAGGTGTCGTTGAGCAGGAAGGCGATCGGCCGCGTGTAGCTGTCGATGCCGTCATGGACTCTGTTTCAGTAGCCACTACGTTCAAAAAAGACCTTGCAGAACGCGGTATTATTTTCTGTTCCATCACGGAAGCCGTTCATGATCATCCTGAATTGGTGAAGAAATACATGGGATCGGTAGTACCCGCTAAAGACAACTACTTTGCCGCGTTGAATGCCGCCGTCTTCACCGACGGATCGTTCTGCTACATTCCCAAAGGAGTTCGCTGCCCAATGGAATTATCGACCTACTTCCGCATCAACGCAGCTGGTACGGGACAGTTTGAACGGACGCTGATCATTGCCGACGAAGGATCGTATGTAAGTTATCTCGAAGGTTGCACAGCTCCGATGCGGGATGAGAATCAGCTTCACGCGGCTGTGGTCGAGCTAGTTGCCCATGCCGATGCTGAGATCAAATACTCGACGGTGCAAAACTGGTATCCGGGCGATAAAGAAGGCAAAGGTGGTATTTACAACTTCGTAACCAAGCGCGGTATTTGCGAGGGTGCCAATTCCAAAATCTCGTGGACGCAAGTTGAAACGGGCTCTGCCATTACGTGGAAATATCCTTCAGTAATTCTGAAAGGCGATAACTCCATTGGTGAGTTCTATTCGGTAGCTGTTACCAACAACATGCAACAGGCTGATACGGGCACCAAAATGATTCATATTGGCAAGAATACCAAGAGCCGGATCGTATCGAAAGGTATTTCGGCGGGTAAAAGCCAAAACTCCTACCGGGGCTTGGTGCAGGTATTGAAACGAGCCGAAAACGCGCGCAATTACTCGCAGTGCGACTCGTTGCTGTTAGGCGACAAGTGCGGAGCGCATACGTTTCCGTATCTGGAAGTGAACAACCCGACAGCGACGGTTGAGCACGAAGCTACTACGTCGAAAATTGGTGAAGATCAATTGTTTTACTGCAACCAGCGTGGTATCCCAACCGAGCAGGCAGTGGCGCTCATCATCAATGGGTACGCCAAGGAAGTGTTGAACCAACTGCCCATGGAGTTTGCTGTAGAAGCCCAAAAGCTTCTGGCCATCAGCCTGGAAGGCAGCGTGGGTTGATTGATTTACAAGCTTTTGATATATTGAAGCCTCTACGGAAACGTGGAGGCTTTTTGCTAAATCTGCCTTTACATTAGAAAAAGATAAAGTCTATTATGAGCGTTTATTACGGCATAAAGAGGCAGAATTACTGGATTCTATCGGCGATATTCTGCAAATAGAATTAGTCTTGCATGACCTTCGGAAACTCTATCTTCGTGTGTTGGATTTAGAAGAAGGATCAGTGACGGCATATCAGTTACGCGAATAGGAAAATCGATTACGTCACTTACTAACAGTTGAGCAGAACCACCTTACTGATTTGGAATTAGACATTTCTCACGCTAAATTTATGATTAACCTATTGACCCGAAAACCATGACCTCAGCAGATAAAAAACAACAGGCACAGTCCATAGCTGAAGAAGGAAAACTTCTGGTTAATAAAGCCGAAATGCTGTTGCAAAAAGTTGTCTTACGTAATGCCCGACTAAGTCAGGAAATTAAACTAACCCGGCTTGAGCTGGAAGAAAAATTAGGTCAGCAACAACAGTAGTATCCGGCTTTTGTGTATTGGTTAGAATAACTACAGCGAATGAACTAGCTTATTTTTTACATAGTAGAGCCTCTATGGAAACGTAGGGGCTTTTTTCTGCACACTAAGACAACGCAAATTTCGTATACATTCAAATACCCTTTATTGCCTCCCCACTCACCAATTCACCAATGTCGCTACGTAGTTTTTTACTCTATTCATTATTTGGCCTACTGGCGTTTACGGCCACTGCCCAATCCCGCCGACGGGCTCAGTTGACCACTTCTCAGAACAACGGTCCGGTGCCCGTTGTGTCCGCTCCCCAAACTCGTTTGCTGGAGAGTATGGTGATGAATAGTTCGCTGATGAATCGAGCCGTGAAATATTCCATCTACTTACCACCCGACTATTATACGTCGAATCGCCGGTATCCAGTCGTGTATTTGTTGCATGGTCTTGGCGACAATGAAGGAAGCTGGATACAGTTTGGCGAAGCCGACCGTATTGCCGATGCGGGTATTCGGTCGGGAGAGCTTCCGCCAATGATCATTGTCATGCCCGACGCGGGCGTGACGTGGTATGTGAATGATTATCAGAACAAAGTTCGCTACGAAGATATGTTCGTGCAGGAACTGATTCCGCACATTGACTCGACCTTTCGAACCCGCACCCAACGGGAATTCCGGGCACTTTCAGGCTTGTCGATGGGGGGATTTGGTTCATTAATGCTGGCCATGCATCACCCGGACTTGTTCGGGTCCTGTGCCGCTCTAAGCGCAGCTGTCCGTACGGATGAAACCTTTGCGGCTATTCCAGAAGAGCGCTACAATACTGTTTACGGGCCAATCTTCAGCGGTCCTGCCAAAGGACAGGACAGGTTGACGGTAACCTGGAAACGTAATAGCCCGATCAATCTGGCTAAATCAGCACCAGAGGGCGACCTTACAAAGGTTCGATGGTATGTTGATTGTGGTGACGACGACGCTCTCACTGTTGGCAACGCCATGTTGCATCTTGCCTTACTCGATCGTAAAATTCCGCATGAATACCGCGTCCGTGATGGAGCTCATACGTGGTCATACTGGCGCACCGGACTTCCCGATGCGCTAAAGTTTATTGCGGTAAGCTTTCACCGTTAATTGTTGTTACCCCGCTTCTGAATCGGAACAATCGCTTCCGTTTCTTCCCACGCCAATGCCATATCGATACCGTTAGCCGATGGTCTGAAACTGATGTAAAACTGTTCAGCCATTGGACTGTGCTTTTGCGATATGACAGGCACACGTAGTATGTCTTTCGTCTGGTCGTAGTTAGTGCCCCACTGGCCCGTTTCACTGTTGAATATAACAATCCATCCGTTCTGCGATGGGATAGTCCAGAGGGAATAGCTGCCTTCATCTAAAGGCTGCCCAGCTACCACGACATTCTGGTCGAAGTCAATTACAGTGGCTTCGTTCGCGCCCGTACGCCACACTTTCCCATAGGGCACCAGACCGCCAAAAATCTTACGTCCTTTCTTGTAAGGCTGGCAATAATCGACTTTAATTTTCAAACCACTCTGATCAATCTGCGCAATCGCTTCCGGACTGCTGGATTTGGTCCAGCTACGTAGTGTAAAGAAGCCAACAAGCACCACAGCGGCCAGAATACCGAGGATAATAAGGATGCGTTTCATGGGTATAAAGTGGTTTTAAACGGACAGCCTGCAAGGTATGAAGATTTTGTAACTTGCAGACTTTCTTAAGTTGCCCACCGAAGTATAATGTCTCGAATCGACTATCCACTCATTTACCCAGACCTTCGCAAGGACGAAACAGAACCATCTGGTGGCTACGTAGAAATGCACGTAACACACGCATCTCACGAAGCGGCCCGAAACATTGAAACTGCAATTATTCTGGCCAGACAAAGCTTCAAAGTACGGCTTTTACCAATTGATAATACACCACATATTAAAAATCCGGACGCTTATCTTATTGATCAGGATATCATAGTAGAGTTCAAACATAACTATACACCCACTGCTTCAGCGATCGAACGTGAAATACGTAATGCCAAAAAGCAGGCCGATTATATTTTGATCCACATAATGAGCGATATTACAAAAGGAGAATTGATAAGAGGCCTAAAATCACAAATTCACCGGGCAGAGAATGTAATTGCCGTGTGGATGCTTCTGGAAGAGACATTATATCAATTTACACCAACTGAAATTCGAGACGGCACAATTGAGTTAAAAATACAATGAGGTGACACGGCCGAACCGCATCACCTCAAGGAGGGGCCTGGGATCTCTCCCTGACCGCTACAAAGTTACAATATATCTATAGGTAAAACTAGTGAAACCATATAAAAAATTATATGATTTCACTAGTTTTATGATAACTACGCAGTCTCTTTCTTCAATTTATCCCGCAACTGAAATAACTCGTCGCGAAGGCGGGCGGCTTCCAGGAAGTCGAGATCTTTGGCGGCACGTTCCATTTTGGACTGCGTCTCGTTGATAACTTTTTCCAGATCGCCTTTGCCCATGTACCGCACGACAGGATCGGCCGCGATGCGAATTTCTTCCGGCTCTACATAGAAATGCTTTGCTTTGGAGTCGGCCACTTTGGTCTGTCCCATAATAGCTTCCCGTGATTTTAACACCGTTGTCGGTGTAATACCGTTGTCAATATTGTACTCCAACTGAATGGCCCGACGCCTGTTGGTTTCGTCAATCGCCTTCTCCATCGAACCTGTAATTCGGTCGGCATACATAATCACCTTACCATTGGCATTTCGGGCCGCACGGCCAATGGTCTGAATTAAGGACCGGATATCGCGCAGGAAGCCTTCTTTGTCAGCGTCCATAATGGCTACCAGCGATACTTCGGGTAAATCCAGGCCTTCCCGCAGCAGGTTGACACCGACCAGTACGTCGAAATTACCCAGGCGTAAATCACGCAGAATTTCGACCCGGTCAAGCGTTTTCACCTCCGAGTGAATGTACCTTGTTTTGATGCCAACGCGATCCAGATACTTAGTTAATTCTTCGGCCATACGTTTGGTTAACGTAGTGACCAGCACCCGTTCGTGGTTCTTGATTCGACTATCAATGGATTCGAGCAGATCATCAATCTGATTCAGGCTCGGGCGTACTTCAATTTCGGGATCGAGCAGCCCCGTTGGCCGAATGAGTTGCTCTACCACAACGCCCTCACTTCTTCGCAGTTCATAATCTGACGGTGTGGCCGATACGTATATCGACTGTCCCGACAAATCCTCAAACTCCTGAAATGTCAGCGGCCGGTTATCCATCGCCGATGGCAACCGGAAACCATAGTCCACAAGGGCGGTTTTTCTGGAACGGTCACCACCCCACATGGCCCGGATTTGCGGAATCGTGGCATGGCTTTCGTCGACAACCATCAGGTAATCGTCGGGGAAATAGTCAAGCAAGCAGAACGGTCGTTGGCCGGGTTGGCGTTTATCAAAATAGCGCGAATAGTTTTCAATACCTGAGCAATACCCTAGTTCACGCATCATTTCAAGATCAAATTCAGTACGTTCCCGAATACGGGTGGCCTCCTGTTCCCGAAACTCTGACTCAAAGTAACGTACCTGAGCCACCATATCGTCCTGAATCTGATACATGGCGCTATTGAGCGTATCACGACCCGTCACGAACAGATTGGCCGGGAAAATGGTGACCATGTTCTCGCTGGAGATTTTCTTGCCCGTTGAGGGATCAATCTGCTGGATGGTTTCGATTTCGTCGCCGAAGAAAATAACCCGGTAGGCAAAATCAGCGTACGCTACGTAGAGATCGACGGTATCGCCTTTCACGCGGAAGTTGCCACGCTCAAACTCCCCTTCTGTTCGGCTATACAGAATGCTGACCAGTTGGTGCAGAAAGTTATTACGGCTCATCTGCTCACCAACTGCAATACGCACTACGTTACGTTTGAACTCTTCGGGATTACCCATGCCGTAAATGCAGGAGACCGACGCGACAACGATAACATCCCGCCGACCGCTCATCAGGGCCGACGTTGCCGCCAGCCGCAATTTGTCGATTTCTGCGTTGATAGCCAGATCTTTCTCGATATACGTATTGGTCGTAGCGATGAATGCTTCTGGCTGGTAATAGTCGTAGTAGCTAATGAAGTACTCGACGGCGTTTTCAGGAAAAAACTGCTTAAACTCACCGTAAAGCTGGGCTGCGAGGGTTTTGTTATGACTTAAGACGAGCGTTGGGCGGTTGGTTTGGGCAATGAGGTTGGCCACCGTAAATGTCTTTCCGGAGCCGGTTACGCCCAACAACACCTGGGCGGGTTCGCCTTCGTTTACGCCCTTGACTAACTTTTCGATTGCCTTAGGCTGGTCGCCCGTGGGTTGAAATTCTGAGGTTAATTTGAAGTTCATCGTATCGTTGTGAATCTGGACAATTTACGAAGAATCAGGCTGGATTGCAAGAGCAGTTTTTAAAATAAAGCACATCGTCAACGTCCTCACTTGTTTGTTCAGAGACTGCCCAAATCATTCCTGTTTTATAAAATCTCGTCAATGTGCCTGTGGGTCCCGAAAGCATAATCCGTAAATTGCCGTCGAATTTTTACTGATTCATGGATAATAACTACCAACCTACTGAGTATGTTGATTATGTGAAGAAGCAGCCCGTCTGGGTATTTTATCTGCTTTCGTTTTTCACATTTGGTCTTTACACCATTTATTGGTTTTACAAATGTTGGCGCTTCTTTCGGGAATCATATGGTTGGGACATCTATCCGGTTTGGCGGGCTATTCTAGCAGTGTTTTTTACGCACTCCTTGTTGGAGACGATTAATGATCTTGCCAAAGAGAAAGGTCACCCGGGTATCAGCAGTAACCCTTACGCAACAGGATACGTAGTAGTAGCGATTGTTCAGCGCCTATTGGACCAGACTATACCGACCGCCCTGGCGCTGCTTCCACTTTTATTGATGCCGTTTTTATTCCTGATACCAACCGTTAAACAACTTAATTACTTCTACGAAAAAACTCATCCGAATGAATACCAACCGGCATTCAGCCCGGGCGAACTAATTGCGTTATTGCTGGGTGGTATCGTAATGGGCTTGGGCGTTGCGGGTACGTTACTGGGCGAAGTCTAAAAAGTGCTACCCGATCATCAGATTGCAACCGCGAACATCCGAATTGTCGAACCGACCAATTACCCGAAAGTTACCCGGTGTTGATTCGATCGATTCACCCGTATCACCTATGTATTGCCCCAAGTCCTGAGTTTCAATAAATGAGCACGAATCCAGGTTAGCTAGGTCTACGACATTGATTCCGCCGGTGCGACGATCACCATTACTATTATACTCCTCAGGATACAGGAAAAACGGATCGTTAATATCGCGCAGAAACACACGTAGTGTCGAACTGGGCCGAAATACGCCATCACCCATCGAATAAGCCTGTGAGAGCAGCTCCGTCATGCCATATTCTGAATGAACACTACGTATACCCAGCCGATGGGTCAGTATCTCGTGAACTTCTTCGCGTAGTAATTCCTTTCGCCGACCTTTCATGCCACCGGTTTCCATAACGATCAGGTCAGGAAGTTTGCCAACGAACGTCAATTCACGGGTTGACTCTGCCCAATCCAGCAAGCCAAACGTGACGCCGATTAACAGAACTTTTTTTCCGTCCGGTTGCTGAGCAAGCTGCTGTAGCCGCTCCGTCAGTTCATCGTAATTATGAAGAAAAAAGCCGCTTCTGAAAGCATTTTCTCCGGATTTGGTGGCCTGATTTAAACCGGTTTGCTCTATAAATCGCTGAACCATATACACCAGCGATGAGTTATTTCGTTCAAGGTAAGACGGCAATAGAGCCAGGATATGAAAGTTTTGAAGCGGACCATACGTCTGTTCAAAAATCCGGGTACTAATGGCATCATACAGGTCCGAATCGGGCACGTAATGGCGGCTGGTTTGATCTCCTGTGGTGCCACTGCTGGCAAAAGTGAGCGTATTAGTACTGACCGGATTGCGTTTACTGTCGATACCCGTTAAAATGGCATGTTGTTTGAAAAACCCAATCGGCATGAACGGTATCCGGCGCAAGGTCGTGACCTGTTCCGGCTGACAATTCAGGTGACGCAGATAGTCGCTATAAATTGGATTAAAAGCCGCCTGATACTGAAAAACAGCCAATGCCAGCGACTCGAACGTATCCCGGTTGGGTGGACTTGAGCTAAGTGCCAGAATTTGTTGCCGGAGCGATTGGCGCAGTGCCGCTGCTCCGGTCGAGAGTGTTAATGAAAAAGACAAAGTAACAAAAGCGTTTATTGCACAACGAGTACAACAGTATGCGACGGCAACAAATTCAACCGTATCTCTTCGTAGTAGGAATAGCTTTGATTTTATCATCCTGCTTCACCGAACCCAACTATTCAAACACACCGGAGATCGAATTCAAAGGTCTTTTTCGCTATCCGCTGGCGGCTGGCACAGGTGTTGGCAAACCAAAGCGGGATTCTATTGTGATTACAATTGGCTTTAAAGACGGCGATGGTAACCTGGGTACCAGTGCCTCATCCTACAAAGCCGACTCTGTCCGTTACGCATCCAGTGGCGGATGGGGCAATTACGAAATTAAGACGTTTAGACTCGTCAATAAGCAGTATATAGAATATAAGCAACCAGTGCTTCTGACGCTAATTTTTCCTAATCTGACTGAAAACAAACCAAGCGGCCCAATTGAGGGCACCCTGGATTTCAATCAGATTTTCCCGTATGGAACAAGGAACGCTATTTATCCGACCAAATTTCAAATCAGAATTCGGGACCGCGGCTTAAACGTAAGTAATGTTATTGAAACAGATACACTCTGGGTTCCTTATCAAAATGGATAAGTAGTATCTAATTAACTGGCATTCAGCACAATTCGGAACGTAGTACCTTTACCGACTTCTGAGCTTTTAACAAATAGCTTCCCGCTATGGTATTCTTCCACAATGCGTTTGGCCAGCGTTAGGCCTAATCCCCAGCCACGTTTTTTGGTGCTAAAACCCGGCGAAAACACTTTCTGCATATTCGCTTTAGAAATTCCTTTCCCCGTATCGGTAATGTCGATGGCCACTTCCTGATGTGGTAATGGCACTATATTTAGTCGGAGTTCGCCTACTCCTTTCATCGCGTCCACCGCGTTTTTGCAGATATTTTCGATCACCCACTCAAATAGTAACTTATTTATTCTGACCATTTTATCGGGTGGTAGCTGGCTGGCAAGAGTCATTTTCACTTTCGTTGAAATGCGCTTCGCGAGGTAATCGGTAAACTGCTGGACAACCTCATTCAGATTTTCCTCTTTCAGCGTTGGCACCGACCCAATGCTTGAGAAACGGGACGTAATGGTTTCCAAACGCTGGACGTCTTTCGCAATTTCGTCGGTTATCGATCCATCAAACTGGTCAGGATCTGAGCGCATATACTCTACCCAAGCCATAAGCGACGACATGGGTGTCCCTAACTGGTGAGCCGTTTCTTTGGCTAAACCCACCCAAACGCGGTTCTGCTCGGCCCGACGCGACGAACTAAACGCCAGATACGCCAGCACCCCCAAAGCCGCCATAACGGTCAGCAATGCATAGGGGAAATAGGCTAGTTGACGCAACAGGCTGGAGTTAGCATAATACACCAAACCCAGTTGGCCATCACCCAGATCCACTACCAAGGGTTTATGCTTTTTGCGCATTTCCTGCGTTTTTTTCCGCCAAAATTGATTTTTCTCTTCAGGCGTCAGCCCATCCGGTGTATCATCAATATTTTTGGTAAAGGCCACTGCACCATCAGGATTAACATAAATGGCGGGAATTGTGGTGTTAGCCTGAAGAATCTGGTCGGTTACGAAGGTTAAATCGCCGGCATCGGGGTGGCTTGAGCCAAACAAATAGCCAATGCCATTGGCGTATAGTTGTACATACTGTTTTTCCCGATCTTCCAGTTTAGTAATGAGTCGATCGGTGTAGAGCAGTGAGCCTGTTCCTACCAACAGCAGATTCAGGGCCACTATAATTTTCAGAATATTATTCTGACTATAAATATCAAATGACTTTAGCATGTCTTCCTGCTGTTTATGCTGGCTACTGGCCTCCGACCCACCGTTGCATAAGAACAGCCTTCGTTATGGTACAAAAATAGGGGCATTGTCGGTTATAAGGTCATGGGCACTTTCGCCTAAACAACGTAGTAAATTACCCGATAGTAGCCAACAATCACAAGTACGTTCTATGAACGACAAAAATGGTTTAAATGTGTAAAATCGAACGTCTGCGCAACCATTAGCGTTCTAAATTCGAATAGGATGTAACAAAGAAAGCGCCCAGCTATTTGGACGTATTCTAAATAGAGAACGGTTTACTAAGCGTGCATGTATGTCCGGCAATTGTACCGTAATTTTGTATAGGCCAATGGCTAATTAGTGCGATTTATACCAATGTTAGACACCTTCAAAACAATTAGTTTATCTCATAAAACTGCACCCCTCCATGTGCGGGAACTAATTGCACTTAACGAAGACGAAGCAAAGCGATTAATGCTGAGGTTACGGGATTTTTTCGGACTAACCGACTTATTGGTTATCTCTACCTGCAACCGCACAGAGGTCTATTATGCTTGTGAACAGAATCTGAATACCGATATTGCCCGGCTGCTACTGATTGAAAAAGGACTGACCGACACAGATAATTATTTGCCTTATTTCCAGTTTTTTGAGGCACATGACGAAGCGGTTCGGCACTTGTTCGAAGTTTGCGTTGGCTTGCATTCGCAGGTTGTAGGCGACATGCAGATACCAAACCAGGTAAAGCAGTCCTACCAGTGGTCGGCCGATTTAGATATGGCTGGGCCGTTTCTGCACCGGTTAATGCATACCATTTTCTTTACGAATAAGCGGGTGGCGCAGGAAACGCCTTTCCGTGATGGAGCCGCGTCGGTTTCGTATGCGGCCGTCGAGTTGATTGAAGAATTGGTAGGTGAACATCAGAACCCCAACGTGCTGGTTATCGGTCTGGGTGAAATTGGTACTGATGTTTGCAAGAATCTGGAAGCTCGTAAGCTAACGAACATTACGCTTTGCAACCGGACGCAGGCCAAGGCCGAAGCGCTGGCTAGTCAGCATGGTTTTCGGGTAGCTGATTTTTCTAACTTAACCGATGAAATTCGCCGGGCCGACGTCATTATTTCGTCTGTTCTGCGCGATGATCCACTGATTACCCCTGAACTACTACGTGATGTTAACGTATTGACCTTCAAATACTTTGTTGATTTGTCGGTTCCCCGTAGCGTTGATGCGGCCGTTGAGCAGATTCCAGGCGTACTGGTGTACAACATTGATAACATTCGCCACCGCGCCGATGAGGCCCTGAATCAGCGGTTGGCGGCTATTCCGAAGGTCGAAGCCATTGTGACGCAGGCTGTAGCCGAATTTGGCGACTGGTCGAAAGAAATGGTTGTATCGCCAACGATCAATAAACTTAAAAATGCGCTGGAACAGATTCGTCGTGACGAAATTGCCCGGCACATGAAGCACTTAACCCCCGATGAGTCTGAGAAGGTGGACAAAATTACGCGGGGTATCATGCAAAAAATCATTAAGCTGCCCGTATTACAACTCAAAGCCGCTTGTAAACGAGGAGAAGCCGAAACGCTCATTGACGTACTGAACGATCTGTTCGATCTAGAGAAGCAAACGACCGAAGAGCCTAAGCATTCATATTAATCGAGATTATCCGATTTCGAAACTCCCAAATTGGCAACGGTTTGGGAGTTTTTTCGTTTTTGTCTTGCTGGAGCACCAGTATAAAAAAGTATGTCAAAACTCATTAACGCCTTATTTCGCCTGTTTATAATCACTGTGCTGGTGGCAGGATTGATTGCCATCTGGGAGCAAATTCGCAGCAACAGTGTGCTAAGCCGATTTCGGCGGAGCGACAATACAACACAAAGCATTGTTCTGAAGGAGATTACAGCCTTAGGCAAGCTGGAATTGGTAAAATATACGTTTAAAGACATCGTTGAGCACGAGCAGGTGAATACGTTTTTGCCTAATGCCAATGCTGTATTGATTGTAGAAGGGGAAGCCACTGGGTGCATCGACCTGACCCGCATTAACTCGGCCAATATCACAATAGACGGTGATTCCGTTACGGTGCAACTTCCTAAACCCGAACTGTGCGGCTGGAAAATCAATCACGATCGTTCGCGCGTCTATGATACTCGCTTTTCGTTTCTGGACGACGCCCAGTTGGTAAGTGATGCCTATCGGAAGGCGGAGCAGCAGGTCAAACAATCGGCCCTGAACGGTGGTATTCTGGACCAAACCCGTCGCAACGCCGACCAGATGCTACGTCCGCTGCTGGAACGTATATCTGGCAAGAAAATCGGCTTGACGTTTCAGTAGTAAGAGCCTGAATATGCTACGTTCCTCAGCAAAATGCCTTTCTAAAATAACCTGAGCTATTTGTAATTGAGTACTTATTCTGTGTTCTCAGTGGTTAACTAATTCAATTTTCGCCCCGCTTTATTTGCCGAGCTTATACCATTGAATATTCTTCAGGGGCTGCCGACGAAACGTATTTGTCGTGGCGGCCGTCTCGGGACCGTAGTGCTTTTCGAGGTAGTCCAGAACGACTTTTTCTGAGTCGCCTAAATCCCAAAGCTTGTGGTATTTCTGCATCCACCGAATACGATCTACCCAGCCCGCCCGCGTAAAACGATGCTGCAAAATGAGCTTTGAGGAATGACAGGCTGTACATTGTGCCTTCACCATCATTAGGCTCGGGTCATTGATCAACCCTGTTTCGGCATCAATTTTCCCCGTATCGGCTACCATTACTGAAGCGGCAGATGCGCTGGACGAATGTGTTACTGGAGCCGCTCGGAAGCTAGCCATACAGATGAGCATCGCTCCGATAAAAAATATAGCTTTTACTACGTTCATAACGCTGAATACTGATTTCTATACGGCCTTCACGGCAATTCGATGGCAGGCATTATTGAGGTAACCGCCGGGGTTCCATTGGGGAATCACCATGGGTTGCATGACCCCATTGCTATCCGTAGCCCGCACCCATACTTCATAATAACCCGCCTGCGGGAATGTTACATCAGCTGACCAATTCTGCCAGGCCAGGCGATTTTTAGGCCGCTCCAGTTTACTCTTTTGCCAGGTGGCGCCATAGTCAATGGATGTCGCTACGTCGGCAACGGCCCGATCGCCAGCCCAGGCATGACCACGTAACGACAGCGTTTTTTTGCCTTCGAGCAAGGCGCCCGATTTAGGATACGTTATGAGCGACTTAACTGGCATCGACTCAATGATGCGAAAGTTTTCGGGCGTTTCGGCAATTTTTTCGCCGGGTTGCACGGGGCGAATCGGCATCCTGTAGCTGTGGCCTTCCATTTTTGCGCCGTCATGCTCTTTGTTGCGTATGGCAATTGTGTGCAGCCACTTTCCCGATACGGAAGCAGGCCAGCCGCCAATTACCAACCGAAGCGGATACCCATGCACTAACGGAATATCCTGGCCATTAACGGCCCACGCAATCAGGGTTTCTTCTTCAAGCGCTTTTTTGATAGGTACACCCCGCGAAATAGCCACTTTGGTAGGGTCCTGACTCAAATGAGGGTCTTTACCGTAGTAACCAATATAAACCGCATCGTCTTTCAAGCCCACATCGGCCAGGATATCTTTCAGGCGAACACCCGTCCATTCAGCACAGCTAACCGCCCCCTGATCCCAGGGATTACCCGTCGTTTGGGGTTCATAGCCCGCGCGCCCATTGCCTCCACACTCCAGCACAAGCTGATACGTGTACGACTTAAATCGTTTTTTCAGCTCAGCAAGGGTGTACGTTTTTTCGGCCTTTACCGACTCGCCTTTGATCGTGAGCGTCCACTTTGCCAGATCAATTGGCTTAGCTGGTATCAGGCCATTATTTCGGATAAACATCTTATCGACAGGCGTAATAGCATCGTCTAACAGATGAACGGGCGATTCAACGTTCCAGGGTTTATCGCCCAACACTTTCATCTCGGTGCTTTTCCCCTTGAGTGGGTCATAGTCAGTATTTAAGCCCAATGGCCGATGATACCGAGGCATTTTATCGGCAAAAACGACATCAGTGCCCACCAGCGTGGTTAGCGCGGCTAAAGCGCTTTTCTGGAGGAACCCCCGCCGATCATGAAGCCCATTTTTCATCATTCTATAGTTTTCGTGTTCAGGCAAATTTCGCCACCAACATGACCATCACCCTGATAAACGTCTGCTGGAATATCGCTCGTAAAAATACATCACAACCCAGTTGCCTACTAGAAAGACTGGCGTTAATTCTAAAAATGAACCGAACTTCATGTTGTGTTGAACTGGCAAAGCTGACTCAAACCAAGAACTGAATTATTTTGGTGAATCTCTATAGTGCCATGCCAACGTATTAAACACCTTATTAGCGCCCGCACCAAACCAATAGTCTGAGTACACAACATAAATTTTAGCGTAAGATAACTTTAGCCTATGATCGCTGAACCGAATAATGTATTTATGCTTTTTTAAGTCAATATAGCCTGCCCAAAAGGCGTTTGTACCTATACGAGATTTAACTATACCAATGGCTTATGAATACGACCCCGCCAATCGTCACGAATGGAGATTTATTGATTGCCGAGCCATTCATGGGCGATACAAACTTTGAACGTAGTGTTATTCTGGTTTGTGAACACAGTCCTGCCGGTACGTTCGGCCTGGTGCTTAATCAGCTTACGGATATTCATCTGGGTGATGTGATTGAGGATATTCAGCCCGACTTACCCCTGTTTGTGGGGGGGCCTGTTCAGCAAAATACGCTTCATTTTATTCACCGTCGCCCTGATCTGATTGATAGTTCGATCCGGTTACGCGAGGGATTGTATTGGAGTGGGGATTTTGACGAAATCAAGCGAGCGATCAATGTAGGCACGTTAAAT
Organism: Spirosoma jeollabukense; assembly: GCF_054777855.1. NCBI lineage: Bacteria > Pseudomonadati > Bacteroidota > Cytophagia > Cytophagales > Cytophagaceae > Spirosoma > Spirosoma jeollabukense. Next base: position 136,826 of record NZ_BAAHAD010000004.1, on the reverse strand, counting down.
GAGCGTGATATTCGCTTCTTTATTGGCTATTCGGGGTGGAGCGAAGGCCAGTTAGATGCTGAGTTAAGCCAGAAAGCCTGGATTATCAGTTCAACGAATGCCGACTTTCTGTTCGATACGCCAACGAAAGAATTCTGGCGGGGCGTTCTGAAGCGAATGGGTGGTGAGTATAAGTCTATTGCCCATTACCCGGTTGATCCGCGACTCAATTAGCGGTTCAATTCAGCCAGGCAACTAACCTTACCAACAACTTCTTAACATTTTTTAACCAATTTTGTGGGGCCTGGCGAATTGCCGGGCCTTATCTTTCGTGAATCCGTCCTAATCCAGTAGCGAACGGCAAATTCAATCTGTTAACAGTCCAGTATGCATACGTACCGATTACTCTTTTTTGTTTTTTTCATAAGCTCACCATTGTTCGTTCGGGCGCAAAGTAATAATCCCGTTGGTGGCCATTTTGGCATAAAATTTGGCGCTACGTTTACGCAGGTGCATATTACCGGCACTAGTGTCAACATTCCTAAACGGGCGCTGGAACCTCATCTGGGCCTCATGTATCGGTATCGGTTGCATAAATGGGTGCTTCAGCCGGAAGCGCTACTTGCCATTAAAGGCGGTACATTTCAGCAGGAACAACCCGTTGGCGGCCGAACCACAACGAAAAATCCGTACTACTACGCCAGCCTCCCCATCCTGTTGGGTTACATTCCAACCGAAGGGCTGACCGTACAGGCAGGCCCCGAGTTCAGTTATGCCTTAAGCACGGGAGCCATAGGCGGTCCGTCTGCCCAAAGCGACATTGGTCTGGCGGTAGGGGTGCACTATGATTTTCTGGATATGCTCTCCAAATGTAGTTTGCATATTCGCTATATATATGGTTTTACGAACGTATCGCCAGAAAACACGGCGCTTTATTACAACCGAAATCTTCAGATTTCGCTGGTGTATAACCTGTACAAACCAAGAAAGAAATAATGTATAGGGTTTACGGTATTTGGTTTACAGTGGCTGACGCGAACTTGTCATGCATTAGCCACTGTAAACCAAATACAATAAACCGAACACCGTAAAAACATGCTCTCCGATTTCGGTATTATTCTGCTGTTTATTCTGGCTGCCTTCGCCTTCATTGCAGTGGTGTTGTTTGTGGCCCGGTTGTTACGTCCACACCGGCCAAACGTAGAGAAAAACAGTACGTATGAATCGGGGGAGGAACCCGTTGGTAACGCCAATGTTCAGTTTAATATTCGTTTCTACGTAGTAGCGCTGGTCTTTGTGTTGTTCGACGTTGAGCTGGTTTTCCTGTTTCCATGGGCAACGGTGTTTGGTCAGGCCGCGCTTATCAAAAGTACCGATGGGCTATGGGGGTGGTTTGCTTTGACCGAAGCCTTTCTTTTTGTGGTCATTCTGGCACTGGGGCTCGCGTATGTCTGGGCAAAAGGCTATCTTGACTGGGTGAAACCACAGCCAAAAATTCCATCAATAGAAACGAAAGTCCCCACGCATTTGTATCAGCAAGTAAATGATCGATACAAACGTTGAGCTTATTCCCACTACGTTACTTACGGCTGTTGTTGCTACTATGTGTCTTATTTCCAATCCAATTAATTGCCCAAAATTCCACGTTTACTACGTATCGAATTCGGGTTATTACGAAAGAGGGTGATCATTTTAGAGGTCCGATGGACGACATTGACAATTCGTATCTTTATCTTAGAGACGAGCGCATTCCACTTACCCGGATCCGTAAAGTGGTCATTAGCAGCAATACGAATAAACCTATGTTAGTAACGGGAGCCATTGTGGGAGCGCTGGCTATCGGTTATTTAGCGAATCAATCGTTACGTACCAATCAGACTCGCAGCCCCGTAGCGCACGGTCTGACGGTCACCTTTGCCGCTGCGGGTGGAGCCGCCGTTGGTTTGTTGCTCGGTTCTGCGGCTAGTCGTATCAACCGTAAGGTTATTCGGCCGGTGAACCAGGGCTCTTCGGAAACCAGTCTAGTGCGGCAACTGGAGCCTTTCACACTGCGTTATCAGGAGGACATACTTAAGCGTCTGCCTAAAATTATTCAGTAATATGACAACTCAACCCTCCTCCGATAAAACGGGTGAAGCCAGCGTAATTATGCTGCAGTCCGAAGAACTCCTGAACTGGTCGCGGGAGAAGTCGATGTGGCCCCTGAGTTTCGGACTGGCCTGTTGCGCCATTGAAATGATGCAGGCTTTTGCGGCCAATTATGACCTCGAACGATTTGGTATTTTTCCGCGCCCTTCGCCCCGGCAGGCCGATGTCATGATTGTATCCGGGACAGTCACCTATAAAATGGCCGACCGAATTCGGCGGCTTTATGAGCAGATGCCCGAACCACGCTACGTAATTTCGATGGGTTCCTGTTCGAATTGTGGTGGACCTTACTGGCAGCACGGCTACCACGTAGTGAAAGGAGTGGATCGCATCATTCCGGTGGATGTGTATGTGCCGGGCTGCCCGCCCCGCCCGGAAGCCCTGATTGATGGCTTTCTAAAATTACAGGAAAAAATCAGGACTGAACACCCGCTGCTGGGAATGAAAGAGATAGAGTCGCAAACCAGCTCATCTTCAGTGGAGACAACCATTCAAGCAGACGATTTGCCAACTCCTTCCTGATGAACAGCCTGTCTCTCGCTTTCTGGCAAACGATTCGTTCGGTCCGGTTGCTGTGGCTTATTTATGGTATTACGCTGGTGCTTGGTTTGCTGGTGGCGCTGCCTTTCTATAACACGCTCAAAATTGAAGACCAGAATTCTCTGGCCTTCATGAAGTTGCTGGACGGATTCGACTACACGGTTTACTCTGATTTCATCCAACGTAGTGAACGGACTATTGCCCCGCTCATAAGTGTTGGACGCTGGCTGGGTGTTTTGTACGTGTTTCTGAGCGTATTTTTTGCGGGCGGCATATTGGCTCAATTTGCGCAGTTGTCACAACCATTCAGGGTTGGCTTGTTCTGGCAGGGGTGCAGCCAGTACGTTCGGCGTTTCCTGCAATTGTTCTTTGTTACGTTGCTTTTTGTGCTGGTTGGCGGAGGACTCTGGCTGGTCATTGGTATACTCGTGGGAATTGCCTTGAGCAGTACGTTAACCGAGCGTGGTCTTTTCTGGATTGGCGCCCTGTTTTTTGCCTTGTTCGCGATAACGGCTACGCTCCTGCTTTGCATCGGCGACTATGCTAAAGTGATCATGTTCCGCGAGAATGAACTGAATGCTTTTCGAGCGTTTGGGCGAGCTGGCCGACTAGTACTACAGAACATGGGCAAGACATATGGCCAGTATGTTTTGCTGATAGTGATCGGTACAGCTTTATTCGGCGTTTATTTTCTGCTCGACGAAGTCATATTGATGAGTAACTGGTTTACAATTCTGGGTATGCTGATTGTGCAGCAGCTACTGATTTTCGCTCGTGTGGGACTGAAAGTATGGTCATTAGGCACTGCCTACGCCGTCTACGAAAGACTGCCTAAACCCCTTTTACCACCAGCACCTATAGGCGAGTCTATTTCTGAAATCAGGCCCGACGATGAACGGACTTTGTTGCCAGAGTAGCGTCTGCTTACTTTAAATTGCCTCTTCTGATGACAAACCGCAGTAATTTCCTCAAGCAAGTGCCCTGGCTGCTTAGCCTCGTTCTTTTTATGTCGCTGGCGTTTAAACAGGACGTACCACCCCGATTGCAATTATTTCTGCTCATTGGTCAGTCGAACATGGCGGGACGGGGTGTTCCCGACGCCGAAGATCAGCCGATCAATCCCCGTATCTGGATGCTGACAAAAGAGTTGAGCTGGGTTCCGGCCCGCGACCCGATGCATTTCGACAAACCAGCGGTTATCGGCGTTGGACCAGGTTTAGCCTTTGCCAGACAGTTGGCCAATACGTATCCTACCATCAACATTGGTCTGATTCCAAGCGCCGTGGGCGGTTCGGGCATTGATGTCTGGAAACCCGGTGCTTACTACGAGCCCACAAAATCCTACCCATACGATGACGCGTTACGCCGGGCAAAAAAAGCGCTCGAAAATGGGCAGTTAGCCGGTTTTATCTGGCACCAGGGCGAATCGGATTCAACGCCGACCAATGCACCTGCTTATGGCGAAAAACTGACCGAATTGGTTCAACGACTCCGAAAAGACCTGAATGCTCCTCACGTACCGTTTGTTGTTGGGACGCTGGGCGATTTTGTTGTTAAGCGTAATCCAGACGCGAAAACAGTTAATGATGCCCTTCAGCAAGCACCCCAACACAATCCTGATTTGTATTGTGTCATCTCGTCGGGCCTGACCGATAAAGGCGATTCAACCCACTTCGACACTGCTTCAGCCCGTACGCTCGGCCGCCGATACGCCGATGTCTTTATCCAAAAGAAATTATTGACCACCAAGCCTTAATTTTTCTGACAGAATTGATGGGTTGGGCAAGCGTAAAGAAACCTTGTTTTATCCTCCTAATCCTGTCAGAAAAATGAAAATTCAGACAGGGCCCAATCTTCTTTGGTCATTTCGTATTATTGCAGAATCGTTTAGTATTTACTTTCTGATTCTGCCTGATGGCTGTTCCTACTCTTTCTGATAAGCAACAATCTCCTGCTGCCGGACTATTTGGCTTGCCGGTCATCGTAGCTGCACTCGGCTATTTTGTTGACATTTACGACCTACTCCTTTTCGGCATCGTTCGCGTACCAAGCTTAACTGATCTTGGCCTTACGCCAGAACAGATTTCGACGGTTGGTGCCAGCATTATCAACTGGCAAATGGGCGGTTTGCTGCTCGGTGGTATTCTGTGGGGTATCATTGGCGATAAGCAAGGTCGCTTGTCGGTTCTATTCGGCAGCATCATTACGTATTCAATTGCCAATATCGCCTGCGGATTCATCAAGCATGTTACGTTCATGGACCCGGTTACGTATTATGCGCTGATGCGGTTTGTGGCGGGTATCGGGCTGGCAGGCGAATTAGGGGCTGGAATTACCCTCGTGAGTGAGATTCTACCGAAAGAAAAACGCGCCATTGGCACATCGCTCGTGGCTGGAATTGGCCTTTCGGGCGCCGTAGTGGCTTATTTTACGGTAAAATATTTCGATTGGCAAACAGCCTTTCTGGTAGGTGGTGGGCTGGGCATTGGACTCCTGTTGCTCCGTGTGGGCGTGGTTGAATCGGGCATGTTCAAAAATGTGACGGAGCAGGAAAACGTGAAACGGGGTGATTTTCTGTCCTTTTTCACCAATGCCAACCGGCTCAGTCGCTACCTCAAATGCATTGGTATTGGCTTGCCCACCTGGTTTGTCATCGGGATTCTGGCTACGTTCAGCAATGAGTTTGGGAAAGCACTGGGCATTGCCGAAGAAATTCAACCGGGCTTGTCTATTATGTGGTGCTACGTTGGACTGGCCGTTGGTGATCTGGCCAGTGGATTTATCAGCCAGTCAATGGCCTCACGAAAGAAAGCGGTGGCCCTGCTCATGGCGATTGCCCTTGTCTTCGGCTTGGTTTATCTTTATTTCGGCGTCAAAAGTGCGACCGTTCTATATGGGCTTTGCCTGGCAATGGGCTTTGGGATCGGCTACTGGGCCATGTTCGTCACCATTGGGGCCGAGCAGTTTGGGACGAACCTGCGGGCAACGGCGGCCACGACAGTACCCAATATGGTTCGCGGCCTGGTCATCCCGATGACACTAACGTATCAGGCGCTCAAACCGTCGCTGGACATTATCAATGCCGGGGCCGTAGTGGGGTTGATCAGCTTCATTCTCGGCTTTTATGCCATCCTGACCATTCCTGAAACCCACGGAAAGGACTTGAATTATTTGGAGGAATAGGCAGAACCGGGATTTTTATGATAACACGAATTGACCTGATTTTACATATAGTTATGAAAGATTTTATTGAAATAGGCTAGCGTTTCAACGACTTACAATCTCATGTCAATCAATAAAATCACAGAAATCCCGGTTCAGACTTCCTTTCGCCCCTTATTTGCCCTGCCGGTGATTGTATCGGCGTTGGGATTCTTCGTTGATGTATATGACATGCTGATTTTCAGTATTGTACGCGTCCCGAGCCTGCAATCGCTGGGCTTGTCGGAAGTCGATGTATCGAAAGCAGGCACGTTTATTCTGAACTGCCAGCAGGCGGGGTTACTGATTGGCGGTTTTCTATGGGGCGCCCTGGGCGATAAACGCGGACGGATGTCCGTCCTTTTTGGCAGTATCGTTACCTATTCGCTGACAAACATTGCCTGCGGGTTTGTGCAGGACGTAAATACCTACGCGTTTCTTCGGTTTTTGGCGGGCGTTGGTTTGTCGGGCGAAATTGGGGCCGCCATGGTCCTCGTTTCCGAAATTTTGCCCAAAGCGATACGTAGTTATGGTTCGTCTATGGTAGCGGGCATCGGCTACCTTGGTGCAGGCGTCGCTTACCTGACTGTCGAGTATTTTAACTGGCGAACGGCATTCTGGGTGGGTGGCGGCATGGGCCTCGCTCTATTACTACTGCGCGTAAGCGTTTTTGAATCGGGCGTATTCAACCGAATGAAAACCGAACACCGAGCCGTCAGCCGGGGCAATTTCCTTTACTTTTTCAGTAGCTGGCCACAGGCGATCAAATACTTCCGCTGCGTTTCGGTGGGTATTCCAACCTGGTTCATCGTTGGGATTCTGGCTACGTTCGCTAACGAGTTTGGGCAGGAGCTGGGCATTGCCGAAGGCATAAAACCCGGTCGATGCGTGATGATGATTTATGTGGGTCTGGCCGGCGGTGATCTGCTCAGTGGGCCGATAAGTCAGTGGCTACAATCGCGACTGAAAGCCATTACAGGGCTCTTGATTTTTAGTGCACTTCTCAGCGGGGTTTATCTGTTTGGAGGTATTCACACGGCCAGTGGCATTTATACAGTGTGTCTGTTAGCGGGTTTTTGTACGGGATACATTGCGATGTTCCTGACGATGGTAGCCGAATTATACGGCACAAACCTCCGCAACACGGCCACTACGTCGGTACCCAGTGTCGTTCGGGGTACGCTCATTCCGATGACATTGCTATTCCAGGCGCTCAAACCGTCGCTGGGCGCGCTAGTTGCGGCAGGGTTGCTGGGAGCCGTCGTTTATGGACTTTCTTTCTGGTCACTCAGCCAAATGGAAGAGACATTTGGCAAAGATTTAGACTTTGTGGAGTGACGTTCAACCGCTCATCCTTTTCTTAAGCCGTTGCTCCCAAACGACAGCGGCTGGCAGTTTCATTGGCATCATTGGTTCGACAATAAAGGGTTTAAACTTAATCTTTTCAGACCAATGAAAACGTCCATCAAACTGATTGTCAGCGCATTAATTTTAACAGTAAGCCTATCTGTACCATCCTTCGGCAAGGGCCAGGATGACCATTCGACAAAGGCTTTTGCCGCAGCTATGTTTCCCGCCAACAATACGTCCAAACTATGGCTTTGCCTGGAGAAATATAAGCCCGAGGAAAAAGTTACCCTTGAGGTATTGGATGAAAAAGGCCAGGTTATGTTTCAGGAAACGGTGTCGGGTAAGAGTCGCAAAAAGGGTGCTATCCGTCAACAGTTCGACATGAGCGAAATTCCCGACGGTACGTATACGTTCCGTGTATCAGCGGAAAGCCAGAAGGAAGAATTTACGTTTAAATTAGCCACACCAAATCTGGAAGTCAATCAACCCGTTCGGCTAGTTGCCATCAAGTAATTAGCTTTCCTCCATACAGAAAAAGGCACGAAGAGAACTTCGTGCCTTTTTCTGTATGCGCATTATTTGTTAACATTATTCTGTCAACCTCTTCAGATAATACTGGATTTACTAATCTTTAAATGATTTTGCCCTAGACTAAGCCTATTTGGAGAAATAATTGCTTTTTTACAGGCTGATTTAACATAACAATTATAAGACTGTTCCGATGAACCAACTTGCCCTAACCGATTACGTTATTTTCTTCCTGTATTTCATTGGTGTCTCAAGCTATGGCTATTGGATTTATCGACGAAATCAAAAAACAAAGCAAGATACCAAAGACTTTTTCCTGGCAGAAGGCTCGCTAACCTGGTGGGCTATTGGAGCCTCGCTCATTGCCTCAAATATTTCCGCCGAGCAGTTCATTGGCATGTCGGGTGATGGCTATCGTTTTGGGGTAGCTATTGCCGTATACGAATGGCTGGCGGCCATTTCCCTGATTATTGTAGCGGTGTGGTTCATTCCAATCTACCTCAAGAATCGCATTTACACAATGCCCCAGTTTCTGAGTACGCGTTACAATGAAACGGTGAGTTTGATCATGGCCGTTTTCTGGTTATTTCTCTACGTATTTGTCAACCTGACATCCATTTTGTTCCTGGGCGCGCTGGCTATCAGCAGCCTGATAGGGGGAGATAGCTTTCACATCGTTATTATTTGCCTGAGCGTATTCGCTATTTTCATTACCCTTGGCGGTATGAATGTAATTGGTTACACGGACGTTATTCAGGTATTGGTCCTCATCATTGGCGGTTTGGTTACTACCTATCTGGCCCTGCAACAGGTAAGCCTAACGATGGGGCTGGACGGGGGCATTATTTCGGGATTGGGCGCTATGTTCAAAGATGCCGATGATCACTTTCACATGATTTTTGAAAAACCGACACCTGGTGCGCCCCAGGCCGATATTAAGCGGTATCTGACTTTGCCCGGTATTGCTATGTACCTGGGTGGCATGTGGGTTGTTAATCTTAACTACTGGGGTTGTAATCAATACATTACCCAACGCGCTTTGGGCGCCGACCTGAAAACTGCCCGTACGGGTATTCTCTTTGCGGCCATACTGAAAATTTTCATGCCGATCATTGTGATGCTGCCTGGTATTGCCGCTTACGTAATTCATAAAAACGGTGGCCTGCAGGGCGAAATGCTCCGTAATGGCGTTGTATCGGGCGATAATGCCTACTCGGCGGTACTCACGTTTTTGCCAACGGGTCTGAAAGGATTATCGGTAGCGGCTTTAACGGCCGCCATTGTAGCCTCACTGGCGGGTAAGGCCAACTCGATTTCAACCATTTTTACGCTGGATATTTACCAGAAATACATCAATAAAACTGCCAGTGAATCCCGCTCGCTCTGGATTGGACGAGCCACGATTCTGGTAGCCGTAGCCCTATCCATTGCATTGGCCTGGGATGACGCGCTGGGCATTGGTGGCGAAGGCGGTTTTACGTTCATTCAAAAGTATACCGGCTACATCAGCCCCGGTATTTTTGCCGTCTTTTTGCTGGGCTTCTTCTGGAAACGCACCACCGGTATAGCGGCCATTGCCGGTATTCTGGGGGGCTTCGGCTTTGCCGTATTGTTTAATAACTTTGCCCCCCGCCTGTTTGGCCCCGAGACGATTATGTATACGGCTTTTCTGAATAGTGATGGCGTGTATGAAATTCCGTTCCTGATTGCTATGGGTTGGGCGTTCTTTTTGACAGTTGCCATGATGATACTCATCAGTCTGGCCGGGCCAAAAATAAACCCCAAAGGATTGGCCATCGATGCGTCTATGTTTCGCCTGGCACCAACCAACATGGCTATGGTCGTAGTCATTATCATGCTGGTATCTATGCTCTATATCCGGTTCTGGTAACAAAGAACTAAAACAAGACGCCGGAAGCAAGCCCATAAACCCCTGAACAAGGGTACGGTTTTCTTCCGGCGTTTCCTGTTTGTACCAATTAATTCCTAAGAATGGCCTCTACTACTACGTCTGTTTCACTACGTCCTTTATTTACTTTGCCGGTCATTGTGGCCGCACTGGGCTATTTTGTGGATGTGTATGATCTGCTTCTGTTCAATATTGTGCGGGTCCCGAGCCTCAAAGATCTGGGTCTTTCTGAAGCCGAAATATCGCTGATTGGTGGACGCATTCTCAACTTTCAGCAAGCGGGTTTACTGGTGGGGGGGATTCTTTGGGGCATTCTAGGTGACAAACGTGGTCGATTATCCGTGCTATTCGGTAGCATTATTACGTATTCGCTCGCCAATCTGGCCTGCGGTTTTGTGCACGACCCACAGATCTATGCCTGGCTTCGGTTTGTGGCGGGTTTTGGCCTGGCAGGAGAATTAGGCGCGGGCATTACCCTAGTCAGTGAAATTTTGCCCCCGCACCTGCGCGGATATGGCTCATCGCTGGTTGCCAGCGTGGGCCTGTTCGGGGCTGTCGTAGCGTATTTCACCGTTGCCCTCTTCGATTGGCGTACCACTTATTTTATTGGTGGCGGGCTGGGCTTAGGGTTGCTGCTACTACGTGTTAGTGTGCTCGAATCGGGCATGTTTACCCGCGTACTGAGCGCAAACGTGTCGCGGGGTAATTTCTGGGCTTTATTCAAAGACGGGCGCTCTATTTTACGCTACCTCCGATGCATGGGCATTGCCCTGCCAACCTATCTGGTTATTGGCATTCTGGCTACATTCAGCAATGAATTTGGCAAAGCCGTTGGTGTTGAAGAAGTTATTCAGCCAGGTCGTGGCGTCATGTTTACGTATATAGGCGTCGTGGCGGGTGATTTGTTTAGTGGTATTCTTAGCCAATGGTTACAATCACGCCGAAAAGCAATCGGCCTGATGATGGGCCTGACACTTATCTTCGTATCCATTTACCTGTTCGGCGGCATAAAGTCAGCTAGTACATTTTACGGCGTATGCACGGCGATGGGCTTTGGGATCGGCTACATTGCGATGTTTCTAACAATTACGGCCGAGAGTTACGGCACCAATCTCCGGGCAACAGCCACGACGTCCGTCGCCAATAATGTTCGGGCTACTACGTTACTCAGCATTCCTGCATATCAGGCCATGAAACCGTCTTTGGGCGTCCTTGAGTCCGCTGCCATTGTAGCGCTCGTTTGCTTTGTGCTGGCGGCCTGGTCCCTGGCAACCATGGACGAAACATACGGCAAGGAACTGGATTATACCGACGTATAAATGCTTGTTCTATTACGGCACAAGTACGAGTCTTTTTCCGTTCATTTCGCCTTGTTTCCAGGCACGCTCTATTTCTTTTAGCGCTACCGCTTCGGTCTCTATTTTTAGTTGCCCGCTCATGACCAGATCAAAAAGTTGCGGCAATATCTCCGTCGGCACTTTTTGCATAACTTCTTTTGGAATACTTAGGGACTGTCTAAAAATTAGTTTTTAAGCTGTTTCACCCCTAAATCCCCTAAAGGGGACTTAGGGGTGAAACAGCCTGATGAAAAGAAGATTTACAGGCCTAAAGGAATATTTTTAGACACTCTCTTAGGCCCGGTATAAAAAATTAGTTGGTAAACTGGTTTGGCATAACCCTATTTTTCATTCACCGGCTTAAAACCCTAACCTATTCAGGGTTGACCGATATTGCCAGCAGGTACCAGGCAGCATGCGGCAACCATTGCTCAGCCCAACGCCAGTCAGCGTCTTTCCCGGTCATCTTGTACGACAGATTAAAGTCAATGTCGTCTTCGTTATCAAAACCCGATGTGATGCCGTTCACGATGCCGCCAGGCGCATTGGTGTACTCAAACGTACCGAAAAAACCATAAGCGGGATTGTTGTGTCCGCTTCCCTGCAACATACAGGCATCGTATGGATTCAGACCCAATATCCAGTTGAGTTGGTCCAGGGCGAAACGGTCTAACGTATCTCGAAATAGCTTGTCGTCGCTAAACAACGTAGCACATAGTCGGGCAGCAGTCGCGATGGACGCGATTCGGGCATTTTCGCCCTGCCACCAAGGTGAGGCTTCGCTGCCGTGCGGAAAGAAGAACGCAGTACGTCGGTTACCAAGCGTGTCCTGCACCAACTGCCGACTGTAGCCAAACGGATTTTTGACTTCGGTCGTCACGTTCAGTTCATAGCTCATCGACCGCTTAATGGTTTGCTTAACTTTAGCCTGCATTTCGGCTGACGCCAGTGGATAATAGTAAACCAGACTGATCAACGGCAGACCCGCATCCGATGGATGGAAGAACGGACGATCCTGATCATCGGCTCGCCAGTAATCTTTGTAGTTTTTCCAGGACGAAAGTCGGTTTACTAAATTCTGAGCCCGTCTGTCAGCCGCCTGTTTGTAGCTATCTTTCTTCGTCGTCTTATACAATTCCGTGGCTGCCACCAAGGCACAATAATCATCCACAATGTTTTCTTTGCCGTCATTGGTCATGGCTACGTTCTCTTTTTCAAGAAAAGCAAATGCGCTTTCGGCCGCTTTTAAATAATCGGCAGGTCCATAATCGCCCGTTTGATCAGCGGCATACGTAGCAGCCATGGCCAGTGCCGCAATGGCTACTCCCCCACCCGACCGATAACTCACCTGATACTTCCGCCAATTGGTTTCATCGGCCGTACTGGCCAGCGTTTGGTCTTTACTTTGTTTGATTCGATACGCTTTATCTTCCGCCTGAATGACACGATCTTTCGCCAGTTTTCCGGGTCCGGGCGCTTTCACCGACCGGTAAAACGATCCATCTTTAGCGTGCACCCGCACCAGATAATCAGCCCCAAACATGGCTTCGTCCAGCAGTCGGCGGTTGAACTGACGGAAATCCGACCCTTTCCGTTTTATCAACTGATCGTAACTTTTCAGCAGGCTGTAGACCGTACCCGTGATTTGCTGCGGATTGAAATAGGATGAAAATGTAAGGTGCGAGAGGTGCTTTCCATAGTCGCCAGATGCGTCGTACCAGCCTCCGTGCACGTCGAGCGTATCGCCCGTTTTACCCGCCAGCGCCGATTTTCGATCTGCTTTATCCAACAGACCCGAACTCCGCTGCCCTTTGAAATAATAGATCACATCAGACAGCGTGAATTGCTCCAGTACGTTTTTCCCAATCGTAAATGGATACGATGAAACGGGTTTCCCCGGCGCCGAGACCTGCAACTGATACGTTCCTTCGGTGGTAAACGAACTGAAATCAATGGTCCAGAAAAGCCAGTTCTTCCACTTACTGACCGGTCCACTAAAGACTGTTTTTCCTGAGTAGGCTACGTTGCCGGTTGTTGCATTGATGAGTTGAAATGTCGGGATAGCGACCTGACGATCGGCCATAATCATCGCCCGTTTGGCTTTGGTACTTTCATAGCCCACCTGGTTCGTAAGTACCTTAACGTTCTGCGCCTGAAGGAGGAAAGAAGTTTGAAGGAAGAATAATAGAATGGTGATCAATCGCAAAGACATATAGTCTGATTGTTTAAAGGCGGTTTAGTTTCTCAAAAAGCATTATGTTATCCGTCCTGTGTCACGATGACAGAGAGTAGTTACTTCCCCGCGCCCCAGAAAATGGCGTTTCGGAAAATCGTCACAAATGCATCATTCTTGAACAAATCAGGATGATGGCCCATGAAGATGTACACATTGCGAGCCTTCATGTGCTCGTTGGACCAAATTACCGGATGATCGCCCCCCATTTTCAGATTTGAATCGGGTGAATAGGTCGACTCATCGACGGTCGCCAGCACATTCACGTTTGGACGCGGACTTCTGTCATAGGTGTACCATTCTTCCTTTTCAACGGTAAACGCAGCTGGTACACCTTTCAGACAGGGATGATTTTCTGCTTCGACACGTACCGTTGCTTTGGCAAACGTAGCGATATAGTTTTTATAGCGAATACCGCCCATAAATTCCGAGAACCAGGGCCACATCGGGTATCCATCGAACTCGCCCAGTAACGTAGCATGATGAAAGCCAACCCAGCCGCCACCTTTACCTTCAGTGATGTACTTCTGAAACGCTTTTTTGGCGGTATCGGTCCACATGTATGGCGGATAATTCAGTTGAATGAATAACTGATAGCGGGCTAAAAACTGGTCATTTATGGGCTCTGTGTTTTCAATATAATCAATCGTAAAATTAGTCGAAGCCGCTACCTGGGTAAGCCATTTCTTTGCTTCAGCGACAAAAGGAGCATGAACCCCTCCACCTTTCTCGGCAAGAGCCACTACCCGAAACTGGGGTTTCTTCGGTTGTGCATAGGTCGTTAATCCTAAACCAGCAAATAGAAGTAAAATTTGAAAACTGATGATAAACGTTGCTTCGACCTGCTTTTTCATGCCTTTTGACTGTCGCTCAGTAAATAAGAACCTAAAGTAAGCTCTACGAGCAAAAAACACGAGAAAAGTTATCCGGAAAGTAGCTACAGGCAATTAATTGTGGCTTACTCTCAACGAATCAAACTAAGCATCCCCTGCTTCTGACCAGGCGTTACCCGACGCTCCTGCTTCAACTGATACTGAATGCTCCAGCCATAGACACCAATTTCGCACAGCTCGCCATGATAGTATCCATTCCACTGAAATGGGGGCTTATCCGTCTGAAAAATGACCTCGCCCCAGCGATTAAAAACCGAGAGCGACGTAATGATAATATCACCACAGCCAAACGCCAGAAAAGTATCGTTCTGTCCGTCGTCATTGGGGGTAAAACTGGTGGGCGTATACAGAACGCAATCGCAGGCACCGTAGGAGATTTCGACTGAATCTAAAACGGTTGCGCATGCGTTCTGCACACTCGCCCGATAGACCCCTGAGCTATTTACGGTTCGTGCTACGTCCGCAAATTGGTCCTGCCAGGCAAACGTCCCTTCGGCAATAATTGGCTTGATGGTCACCAATTCGGCTCCGCAAAGCTCTTTGTCCGGCCCCAATTCTAACTGGGGGGGGCGAATGTACTTCACCTGAAGGGTATCCGATGCCGTACAATTCGCCTGGGTGACCTGAATACTGTACTCACCGGCCTGCTTAACTGTGTAGTTATTTTGCTGCGAACCATCCTGCCAGCGGTACGTGGCAGCCGCATTTACCGGCACGTTCAACGCCAGCGTTTGTCCGTTGCAGAGTGTGGTATCGGCACCCAGGTCAAAGTCCAGCGCATAATCAACCTTTATGGAATCAGTCAGCGTTTTACAGGCCGTCACCACCGTTACCGAATACTTGCCGGGTTTAGTGACCAGTAGCGTCGGTTTGCTACTACCGTCATTCCAATAATAATAACTGGCATTCGGCACGGTTGCATCAAGCAGACGGGTACTTTTACGGCCGCATAAGGTCGTATCTTTTCCCAGATCAAGCTTGACGTGCAAAAGCGAAATATCGTCAATGAATACGTAGTTAAATCCCAGGAAGGGGGGTGTTTTGTAGAAACTTCCAATCGTTACGTATTCCTCCCCTCCTTTGGCATTAACGAAACCAGCAATTCGTTGCCACGCTAACCGAGGAATGCTGGAGAGCTTATCGAGAACCTGCGGCCCGACTTTGAACATTTCTGTACTTGCAGGAGCTATAATCGGTTGAGCAGAAAATGTTGCCCCTATTGTTTCTGTCTGATATTTGTTGGGTGTATCGGTGGCGATATACATTTCATAATAGTAGCATTCATTCGCAACCAATGGCTTGGTCAGACGGACTCCCAGGTATTCGGCCCAGCCCTGGTCGAAAAACAGGCGTGCCAATCCCTGGCCCGTGCGGGGTGGCAGCACCATCTGCCCTGAATTAAAACATGTATTGTAAAAATCAGGTGTAGCCCGATTGGGGTTGTACCAAGGGGTAGCTTCTACCAGAAGATTATCCTGCTGGGGACAGTTTCGATAGGTTTCAAAACTGCCATTCGGAATGAGATTTTGCCCCATCACGTTTTTTGGCAGGAGCATCACAAGCCAAATCAACAGCCAACTACATCCTTGTCGCATAGCCCTGAAGCACTCGATCTAGAATTAGGCACTCATTGCCCGAATAACCAAATAAGGGTATCTAAGATACTGATTTTTTTGATCAATACGGTAGTCAATGGATAATGGTTGCCTGTCTGTTTTGGTTTGGCGTAGTCTCCGACTACGCCAAGCTACCACTATGCCAAACTGCCCCTAAACCTAAATTCTCAGGCCGGATTCGCTGGCACTTATCAGTTTGACGAGTCGACTTTTTTGCGTGGCAGCTTGCTTGCCGGACATAACCTAATGGACAGCGAGCTTTTGGTATGAAGGAGCTTGTTTTCGAAAAAAAACCCACGCTTTCTCGTTGGCCCTGAATTCGGTTTCAAACTCGTCGGTCAGGCTTACAGCTTCCTGTTCGTAGGCGTAAATTTTCGAGTTGCTTTCTTTGCGTTTCTCAAAGGCCGCCAAGCCCGCGGGGTGCATGAATCCTTGCTGGGTGAGGTCTTCTATTTTTTGAATATTTACCGCGCTCCAGATGCTTTTGGGTTTTCTGGGCGTAAACCGGATGCAGTAACTATCGGCATCAACCGATCTTCGAACACCATCGATCCAGCCGAAACAAAGGGCTTCGTCTACCGATTGGGACCATGTCATGCTCGGCTTACCCGAACCAACTTTATAGAAACCAACCAGCAGTTCCGTTTCCTTGTCATGATTTGCCGCTAGCCACGTCCGGAAGTCAGCCGGACTGGCAAAGAACATTGGTTTCATTTCATCTGTATTCTATTAAAATCAGCCCGGTGTTTTATGCGAAAAAGGAATAAACCGCTTCAGGTATATTCGTTCAAGAATACCTAGACCAGTCATCAAAGCATTGATATTGAACACCTAACTAAAAGAAACAAACCTTAACCCCATCCTGGACAGGAACCTCATTTCTTCATCGTTGATTTTCATAATGGACTCGTAATTACGAAGAAAGCCAGCTCGCTTTATGGTATATTTTTTGTCCACTCCTGTAGGAATCGAGCCAGATACGTAGCGAAAAAAATTAAACTGGAGACCAGGAAGGGTGATATAAATTATCGTTAAACCTACGCAGAAACCATCTACGATCAATAAGTAAGCGTTGCGCACTCAGTTGATTACCTGGCCGGATCAAATCGGGCGGCATCAATGATGGACCAGAGGTGAATGATCCATCCCATCAAGATAAACCAAAGGGCTCCCGCCAAAACAAACTGAAAAATAGCCATCAACAAACGGCCTTGTAGAAGCTGACCTAAACCCGGAATAAAGAAACTGCAAAGGGCAGCCAGTACGTTGCCACCCGACCCTTGACCCGCCATAGCTTTCGTGCGTTTAACCTGAATGCAATTCAACAAGTATTTTCAAAAACTATTAAATACAAATCTACCGTTTGACAAAACGCCTTTTTATACTTTGTCCAGTCGTAGTACGTATGTCCAGCACATAAATACCAGCGGGCAGTGACAATACTTCCGGTTCGGATGCAGTCGCTTGCCGCAGTTGACGTCCCCTTAAATCGAAAATCTTTGCCTCCTCAATTGTCTCCCCGTTAGTTAAACTCAAATTCAACAAATGCTCGACCGGATTTGGCGATATGGTTAACAGGGCTGGTGCTTTATCTTCATATCGCACGGCAATAATTGACGAAAAGTGCCGACTCCCATCCGTATCTACCTGTCTGAGTCGATAATAAGCGATGTCAGTTAACAGAGTACTATCCACAAATGTATAGTTACTGAGACTCTCTATATTACCTCTGCCTGGTATACGCCCAATAATTTCAAAGCTTTTCGCATCATCTGATCGTTGAATCTCAAAGTGATCATTGTTTGTTTCTAAGGATGTTTGCCAGTTGAGCGTTGTACCAAGACCTTCGACAAAGTAGCCCGTAAATGAAGCCAGATTAACAGGCAGGGCGGCATTTTTGAGTAAACCGATACCTAATGCCTTTATGTTGGGCGTCGAAGCTAATATTCCAGCGGACAAACTATATCCATTAAGATCAGAACCACTGCCAGTTGCTGGAGCGATAGCTCCCCCTATACCCAATACAACCCATTTAGAGCCGGTCCAACCTACTAACCGCAGATCAGCGGGATTGGGGTTTGCACCAAGCCCTGACGGTTGAGGAATTGATACACTAATTAGACTACGCAGACCCAAAGCATCTATTTCCCAATAACCAACGGTAGAAACGGCTTGAAGACTCGCATCCAAATAAGCCGACTCAACGGGTTGTGGATTAGCATTCAGATAACGTACGCCCGTACTACTTATCCCGGTAGTTGTCAGTGGATGGTAAGGATGGTCTGTATTTCGTGAATCACCAACGGAAAATACTTGTGGCCCTTCAAAGCTCATACTTCGAACTACTTTGCCATCAATATAATTGGCATCATTAGCACCTCTAACATCAGCGAAATAGAAAACAACTTCTTGCCCATCAGGTACTTTTACAACACTGCCCCCTAATCCTGGTGCCGTGAGAAATGTCAATGCATTCATGATTCTCATACCGCCTGCAACGGGAAAATTGCCGGTGCTGGTTAAGATGAGAGCACCAAATATAGGTCTTCCAGCACCGGTTCCGCCGTTATTGGGCGAAGCACCCATAATGCCAGTGCCCAAATATGGCCCATTATAAGTACCAGTCCCTGCTGGTGCATACCCAAAATAGTCTATTCCAGTTCTATGGTCGGGTGAAGAATCACTACTTCCATCATAAATACCACTCGCGGCAACATAAAATTGACCAACATGTTCAAAGCTCCCGCCATAAAATCCAAGAACCGGATTAACGCCAAAATGCACGCTCTGACCAGGGGGCGTATTGATAATTTCCGTCCCCAACTGTGGAGATGGTGCCTTATTATCGGAGTAGTTAGGCGGTAATGCAACAGAGCTAAAAACCTGTTGCGAATATGCTGGGTAACCGATTATGCCCAGGATACAAGTCAACCTTAAGTATAGGTAAAATTTTTTCATAAAATATGTGGAATAAAAGCCGGGTTATTCCAATTATAGCCAATTTAAATCAATTATACACTTAATATGTGGGTTAATTTTTATAGAATATGCGGCCATAAGTAACTTTTAATCTGGTACATACAGAAACAAAAGAGGGTGTCTCATCACAGTTCGACACCCTCTGATAAACCGAGTCAGCTTATTCTTTACAATCCCAGCACCTTTTTATTAAACGCATCATCAGCTCCCGTACCGGCAAAGTCGTCAAAGGCACGCTCCGTGACGCGGATAATGTGGCTTTCGATAAAGGGTGCACCTTCAGCAGCGCCCTGTTCGGGGTGTTTCAGCGCACACTCCCATTCCAGCACAGCCCAGCGGTCGTAGTCATACTGCGCTAGTTTCGAGAAAATACCCGAAAAATCAACCTGGCCATCGCCCAGTGAACGGAACCGTCCGGCCCGTTCAACCCAGCCCTGATACCCGCCGTATACGCCCTGTTTGCCGGTGGGGTTAAATTCAGCGTCTTTCACGTGATACGCATAAATACGATCGTGGTAAAAGTCAACGAATTGCAGGTAATCAAGTTGTTGCAACACAAAGTGGCTTGGATCGTAATTGATGCCCGCCCGCGGATGATTGCCTACTTTCTCAAGAAACATCTCGAACGTAATACCATCGTGCAGGTCTTCGCCGGGGTGCAGCTCGTAGGCCAGATCGACGCCCGCTTCGTCGTAGGCGTTCAGAATAGGCAGCCAACGGTCGGCAAGTTCTTTAAAACCCGTCTCGACCAATCCCGCCGGACGTTGTGGCCATGGGTAAATAAACGGCCACAGCAACGCACCAGAAAACGTCGGGCTCACTTTAAGCCCAAGGTTTTTGCTGGCTTTAGCCGTCATCAGTAACTGGTCGACTGCCCAGGCCTGCTGTTCTTTGGGTTTACCCGCTAGTTCGGCTGGTCCGAAGCCGTCGAACATGGGACCGTAGGCCGGATGAACCGCCACCAATTGCCCTTGCAGGTGAGTAGCCAGTTCTGTGATTTCAACGCCAATGTCGCTCAGTTTACCTTTCAGTTCGTCGCAATAGGTCTGACTTTCAGAGGCTTTTTTAAGGTCAATCATACGCGGGTCCCAGGTTGGAATCTGAACCCCTTTATAGCCAAGATCGGCCATGTATTTAGCAATGGACTCAAGCGAATTAAATGGTTCAGCATCACCCAGGAATTGAGCAAGGAAGATGCCGGGGCCTTTCATTGTCTTCATAAGTTGTATTTGGTTAAGCGTCTATAAAAAGCTTAAACACAGAGAGAACGGAGGCTTCACAGAGCCTACAAAGTTTCTTCCTTTAACTCTGTGAAAATCACTGTGCCTTCTGTGTTTGATAAATTAAATCTCCACCCACGCCTGTTTCCGGTTGCTTTCCAGTATCTTTTCGCAAATGAGCAATTCACGATAACCATCAGCAAAGGTTGGATACGTTGGGTTTTCGGGTTGCTTTCCGGCAGCAATGGCGTCGTACACTTCCTTAAATAACTGCTTCGACGTATCCGGAAATCCTTCGTTGTGGCCGCCGGGGAAACTGATCACCGACCGGGCTTCGGGATGCGCCAGCGATGGATCGCGCAGGAACGATTGGTTGGCACCATCGCGGTTACCAATCCACATTTCGTTGGGCGCTTCGGAGTTCCAGGCAAAGGTTTTCTTCGACCCGGCAATTTCCAGTTTCATCTGGTTTTTGCGGCCCGCCGACACCTGCGATACTGTAATGACGCCCCGGTTACCGTTGTCGAAACGTAGCAAGACATTAGCGTGATCTTCCGTATTGATGGGTACATCGGCATAATCCTCCGGTTGGAGCATCTTGCCTGAATAGGTTTCAACGGGTTTCAGGGGCTTCTTACGGAATTTGTGAATCGTATTAAAATCAGCCATCACTGCCACCGTTTTCAGGCCGGTGATGTATTCCAGACTATCCATCAAGTGGGAGCCGATGTCGGCAATAGCCCGCGAATCGCCCGATTTGTCGGGTTCAAGCCGCCAGTTATAATCGGTGTCGTAGAAAAGCCAGTCTTGTAAATAGGAACCGATAATTGAGTACACTTCGCCCAGATCGTTCTGCTCGCGCATTACTTTCATTTGCCGAACCAGCGGGTAGTAGCGTAGGTTAAAATGCACGGCGTTGACTAACCCCGTTTGGGCAGCCAGTTCAACCAGTTCTTTCGCTTCGTGCAAGTCTTTCGCCAGGGGTTTTTCGCACACAACATGCTTACCCGCCAGCAAAGCCGCTTTCGACTGAGCGTAGTGCAGGAAATTGGGCGTACAGATGTGCACTACCTGAATATCATCCTGCTTTAGGAGTTCATCAAAGGTGTAGGACCGTTCGATACCGAGCTGATCGGCTTTCTGACGGGCGAGTTCGGCCGTTACTTCGCAAAGTGCGACAACATTTGTGTTAGGAAGGCGACGCAGGGCTTCGATGTGCGCAGGGCCGATGAATCCGGTGCCAACAACACCGACGTTAATTTTTTGCATGAGGATTTAAAGAGCGAAAGAGTGAAAGAGTGAAAGAGTGAACGACGCGGTGTTTCTTCGCTCATTTACCGCTACGGCGGACTGTTCTTTCACTCTTTCACGCTTTATTTCAGTCGCTCACTGTTTTACGGGATTTAGATAAGATTTTTAGTACTTGATAACCCTCATCTACCAGATCATGCAAGCGATGTTCTGGCACGATTTCGGTGAAGACAAGGGTTTCAAGCCAGAAAAGTGATTCGTCCAGTTCTTCCAGTGTGATACTGAGCTTAGCGAAAAATTCTTTCTGGCTTCTGCCTCTGCGAACAGCCCGAAAGTTGGCCGCAGCTGATGATGACGAACGAATGAGTTGGTGAGCGAAGTGTTGCGCGTCATATTCTTGTGGTAACGCACGACATACTTTTATACAACGGAGCATAAAGAGTTTCAACCTCTTTTCAAGGGCATCTAGGAATTGACTTTTCGAATGAGTCGAATAATCTATCCAAGTCTCACTAATGAAGTCTCCCTCTTTCCCTATATTTTCGCTTTCATACCCCGCTCTTTCACTCATTCACTCTTTCGCTCTTTAAATTTTAGCTAACAAACTTCGTCCATTTTGTAGAATCATCTTTACTCGACGCGATAACCGTATCAATGAACGCTAGTCCACGAACACCATCGGCAGCTTTTGGGAAGTCATAAATTGGGTCGGGTTCGCGGCCTTCGATGTGCGCCTTCACGGCATAGGCGAAATTGCGGTATAGATTAGCAAAAGCCTCAAAGAAACCTTCGGGGTGACCCGCTGGCAAACGCCAATGAGCCGACGCCGACGCCGACAGGCTGCCCACGTTCGGGCGAATGATCCGTTGCCCTTCCTGCGTTTTGTATTTCAGTGTATTCGGTTCCATCTGGTGCCACTCCAGCCCACCAAGTTCGCCCCACACGTAGATTTTAAGGGAGTTCTCTTCACCATTGGCCACCTGACTTGCGTGTAGAACTCCTTTGGCCCCACCTTCGAAACGTAGCAATACGTTGCCATCGTCGTCAAGTTGGCGACCGGGCACAAAGGCGGTTAGGTCGGCACAGAGTTCACTGATTTGCAGCCCTGTCACGTATTCAGCCAGATTTTCGGCGTGGGTACCAATATCGCCCATACAACCGGCAGCACCCGATCGGGCCGGATCGGTGCGCCAGATAGCTTGTTTGTAGTCGTTATGCTCTTCATCTTTCGACAGCCAGCCCTGTGGATACTCAACGACTACTTTCCGGATTTTTCCCAGTTTACCGTTTTTAACCATATCGCGGGCTTCTTTCACCATCGGATAGCCCGTGTAGTTATGCGTCAGCCCGAATACTAAGCCTGATGCGTCAACGATTTTCGCCAATTCTTTTGCTTCTTCCAGATTCAATGTCATGGGCTTGTCGCACATCACGTGAAAGCCATTTTCGAGCGCCATTTTAGCGGGCGGGAAGTGCATATGATTAGGCGTTACGATGGACAAAAAATCCATGCGTTCGCCTTCAGGGAGTGCCTTCTCCCGCTCAATCATTTCCTGATACGACGTATAAACACGGTCTTCGGGCAGGTAAAGTGCATGACCCGTTGCCTTCGATTTGTCGGGCGATGAACTGAAGCAACCCGCTACGAGTTCAATTTCGCCATCGAACCCGGCGGCCCGGCGGTGGACAGCCCCAATGAAGGCATCGAGACCTCCGCCAACCATACCCATTCGCAATTTTCTGTGCATCTTTATGATAAGTTGAGAGTAAACAAGTTAGAAAAGAGGCTCACGATGGTTGGTTACTGTATTCGATTTACCATTTTGGCGAGGATACGCTAATACCCTGGTTAATAGGATACTACTAAACCTGGCCAACACAAACCGTTTATCAGCAATAAAGAACCGTAAAAGCCTTCATTTTTGCGGCCGAAAATTAGCTGTTTTCTCTTATTTTTCGGGAAATTTGCATAAAAACAAGCAGAGAACGGGGAGTTTCCTCAGGTTCCTGTCTTTTAGTTAACTAACGTACGAATACTCACTAAATCCCCTCTTGTAGAAAATGGACTTAACCGTCAATCGTTCGCGACTATTTCTTGCCAGTTGCTTTTCGCTTATTACAACTGCAATGGCTTTTGCCATCCGGGCTGGCGTTTTGACCCAATTAGGTCAAGAGTTTAAACTAAACGCCGAGCAACTTGGCTTCGTCAACCAAATGGCTTTCCTAGGCTTTCCGGTAGCGATGATTATTGGTGGTCCGATCTACAACATTATCGGTCCCAAACGTATCATGTGGGTAGCCTTCGTGACACACATACTTGGTTTAGTCATGACCATTTTCGCGGGTGGCTTCTGGACACTGCTGCTTTCAACCTTTTTCGTTGGTTTTGGAAACGGTACTGTCGAAGCGGCCTGTAACCCTATGATTGCCGATATGTATGAGGGCCGCAAAAAAACCGAGATGCTCAACCGGTTCCACATGTGGTTTCCAGGCGGTATCGTTATCGGTAGTTTGCTATCGAAGTTCATGACTGATTCCGGGCTAGGCTGGCAACTTCAAATTGGCGCTATTTTGATACCTGCGGTCATTTATGCTTTTCTGATTCTGGGACAACAGTTTCCGGCTAGTGTAGCCGAAGGCGGTGCATCGACGGGTAAAAACATTAGTGCAATGCTTTCTCCGCTCTATCTGTTTATGCTGGCCTGCATGGCACTGACAGCCATTTCGGAGTTCGGACCTGAACAGTGGATTGAGCCGATCATGAAAAATGCAGGCGCTAACCCAATGGTTATTCTGGCGCTTGTAACGGGTCTGATGGCTGTGGGTCGATACTTTGCAGGAACATTTATTCACCGACTGAATCCAACGATTGTATTATGGGGATCGGCCGTTTTCGCTGCCATTGGTATTTATTCAATGAGCCAGGCCAGTGGCGGAATGATCTATATATCGGCAGTTATTTTCGCTATTGGCGTCTGCTATTTTTGGCCAACTATGCTGGGCTTTGTCGCTGAAAACATTCCGAAAGCCGGTGCATTTGGCCTGTCGATTATGGGCGGCATGGGAATGTTTGCTTCGTCGATTTTTCAACCCATTATTGGGGGCTGGCTGGATAAAGAACGTACCGTGATGGCGGGGCGCGGCTTAACTGGCCCTGCTGCCGATCTGGCTGCTGGTCAGGCAACTCTCGGTTATATGGTCACCTTCCCCTTAATTCTGATTGTTGCGTTTGGTATTCTGTTCTTTGTTATGCGCAAGCGTAACCCGGGACATATCGACGAAACGGTTTCACTTGAGCAACCCCAGCTATAGATATTTTAACTCCACGGATTAATAGTAAAAATACTCAATAAACAGTTTAAGTATTTTCACCAGAATCAAAGTCCTGAAACTGAACGGTTTCAGGACTTTTTTTATGCATTTTGTATTAAAAATCAGTTAATTACGATCTAGCCATTAAACCCTATAGGTATATTTATTGTCAGTCAGCAATAAACCGTTAAATCAACAACATTGTGGGGCTTCTCGATACGTATACGAAACCGCTATCGGCCGATCAGGTTGCCTATTTACTTCGACGGGCAACGTTCGGTCCAACATCCGATCAGCTCAAAACACTGACCGGCCAAACGGCGGCTCAGATCGTTACGAAACTACTCACCGACCAGCCCACGCCCGCTCCGCCCCTCGACCTGGCAACTAGCAAACCCTTTACTGATCAGCCATTCGATTCGGTCAATGCGGGGAAATACAACGTGTATATAAAGCACTGGTGGGCTAACCTTATGCTCAACCAGCCCGTATCGTTACTCGAAAAAATGACCTTGTTCTGGTCAAATCATTTCGTAACCAACGATTCAACCGTCAACGATTATCGGCACATGTACCAGTATAATACGTTGCTCCGAAAACAGGCGCTGGGCAATTTCAAGGCGTTTACCATGGCTATTACACAGAATCCAGCCATGCTGCGGTTTCTGAATGGCAACCAGAACGTCGCGGGTGCACCCAATGAGAATTATGCCCGCGAACTTCAGGAACTGTTTACCATCGGCCGAAATGGCGGCTATACAGAAGCTGACGTACGCGAGGCCGCTAAAGTGCTGACAGGTTGGGTCGACACGGGCTACCGCGATGCCGTCAATGCCCCGATCGGCAGTGCGTTTCGACCAGCTAAACACGACACAAGTGATAAAACTTTTTCTGCAACGTATCAGAACACGGTGATCAAAGGGCGTACGGGTGCCAATGCGGGTCTCGATGAATTGAACGATTTGCTGGATATAATTCTACGTAACGTTGAAACACCCCGCTACATCTGCCGGAAACTTTACCGCTGGTTTGTCAATTCGGACATTTCAGCCGATGTGGAAACAAATTTCATTCAGCCACTCGCCGATCTGTTCCGAAAAGGCAACTTTGAGCTAAAACCGGTATTGACAGCTCTTTTCCAAAGTCAGCATTTCTTCGATGAGGCCATTCGTGGGGCAGTTATTAAATCGCCCACTGATTTAGTTATTGGTACATTCCGGTTCTGGGGATTACAAGCCCCCGATCCTACACAAAATATTACGGCTTATTACCAGATTGGCAATTATATCTACGCCCGAGTTAAAGAGGAGCAGCAGGATTTGCTGAATCCACCGACCGTATTTGGGTGGACGGCTTATTATCAGACAGGGTTTTACCAGCAATGGATCAACTCAACTACGCTGGGCTTGCGTGGCTTTTTCAGCGATTCACTCACAACCAACGCGCTAAAACTCAATGGTAAAGCAGTCATCGACGTACTGTCGTATGTTAAAACGCTGTCCGACCCGACAGATCCGGCCAAACTGGTTAGCGATCTGTCCAGTCAGTTACTGGCGATTGCGCCCACGCAGCAACAAAAAGATTTTTTGACCGACACGATTCTACTCAATTCGCTTCCACGCTACGAATGGGGTGCGGAGTGGAATGCGTACGTGCAGGCCCCAAATGATGCAGCCAAGAAACAGGCTGTCCAATTGAAATTGACCGCTTTCCTGCAATACGTTTATCGAATGGCCGAGTATCAGGTAGTTTAAAGAAGTGAAAGAGCGAAAGAATGAAAGAGCGGCTGACGCGTCATTCCCCCGCTCTTTCGCTCACCGAAACGTCGGACCGTCACTCTTTCGCTCTTTAAAACCATGAAACGAAGACATTTTCTCCAGCACGCAGCCTCCTCGCTGTTGCTGCCTGTTCTGATTGATGGCTATGGGGCCAAAGCATTCGCCCGCCCGTCGTCGTTTATCCAGTCGCTGATCAGCCTGGCTGATCAAAACGACCGGGTGCTGGTCATTATTCAGTTGCAGGGCGGCAATGATGGACTGAACATGGTAATTCCGCTCGACCAGATGAGTGTGTATACGGCGCCGAATTTCCGGGGTAACATCGCTATTCCCGAAGCCAAAGCGCTGAAGTTAAAAAACTATGCCGGCACAGGGCTACACCCAGCCATGACGGGCATGCAGCAGCTCTTCAACGATGGTAAATTGAGTATCGCACAGGGTGTTTCGTATCCAACACCCAACTTCTCGCACTTCCGGGCGAGCGATATCTGGATGACGGCTGTGGACTCCAGCCAAACATCCACCTCAGGCTGGGCAGGCCGTTACCTCGATAAACGATTCCCTGGCTTTCCGGCCAGCTACCCAACTACGGCCATGCCTGATCCACCGGCCATTCAGATTGGCTACGTTACGGCCACAACGCTGCTCAGCCCGACCGACTCGATGGCCATTGTGCTTCAGGACCCCGATACGTTCGCCCGCCTGGTTGGCGATAAGCCTAAAGATCCTGTATCCTCTGTTCCAGGCTATGCCGGTCAGCAGATCGATTATATTCGTCAGCAACAGGCGAGTTCGGTTAGTTATGCCGGACAGATTAAAATAGCGGCTGGCAAGGGAAAGAATCTGGCTACGTATCCCACGTCGAATGCACTCGCGGACCAGCTTAAAATCATTGCCCGACTCATCAGTGGCGGTTTGCAGACCAAGGTTTACTACGTCACGCTGGGCGGTTTCGACAGTCATGCCGGGCAGGTTGTTGCAACCGACACCACAACAGGGACCCACGCCAACTTACTCAGAACCCTGTCTGACGCGGTTTTAGCCTTTCAAAATGACCTGACTCAGCTTAAGGTTGATGATCGGGTAGTGGGTATGACGTTCTCGGAATTTGGGCGACGGGCTATCTCGAACAGTAGTTACGGCACTGATCACGGTACGTCGGCCCCGATGTTTGTTTTTGGCACAGCTGTCAAGTCGCCCATGGTGGGTAAGAATCCGAATCTAAGCGATCTGGATAACAATAACCTGAAGATGCAAACCGACTTCCGGCAGGTATATGCGGCCATCCTGACCGACTGGTTTGGCACCGATGCCAGTACTGAAACGACAACGCTGTTTAAGGATTTCCCGGCCGCACCCATATTTCGGCAGATTATTACGGCGGTGGAACCCTTGGCCTCCGACGCCCGGCTGTATCCAAATCCAGCCTCAACCGAGGTTATCCTGGAGTCCGACCTATTGACTCAAGGCGTAAAATCCATGCAGATCACCGACATGCAGGGGCGGTTTATGTCGGTGGGCACATCACGACCCACGTCTAAATCGATTCAATTCAACGTAAACGGTCTACCAACCGGGAGTTACGTAGTAAGCGTCGAAACAACGCAGGGATTACTCACGAAGCGAATGGTGGTGTCCCGATAAGCATCTGCCACGTTGTTTC
Source organism: Spirosoma jeollabukense (assembly GCF_054777855.1). Classification (NCBI taxonomy): domain Bacteria; kingdom Pseudomonadati; phylum Bacteroidota; class Cytophagia; order Cytophagales; family Cytophagaceae; genus Spirosoma; species Spirosoma jeollabukense. Next base: position 108,889 of record NZ_BAAHAD010000004.1, on the reverse strand, counting down.
CAGGCTTGAAGAGAGCATAGGGCGGTTAAGAGCGGCTTAATTGCCAAACCGCTCCTTCATGATACGGTCAATTTCTACGACCGAATGCACTCTCGTAGGATTGGAAGCCTTTTGTAATTGTACGTGCGGAGCATCTATCAAACTCGTCCAGAAGAGACCGGCGTCGAGCCCTAACTTTTTGGCTTCGTCGGCATAGACCATGAAGCCATTCTGCCCATGTACGACGGTCGTTAAATCCCAGACAGCCCTTCCGCTTACAACCCAGAAACAGTCGAGCGCTTCGCCCCACTGGTGCCACGAAAATCCGGGAAGCGCATTCGTTACTGGCTCGCCGTGCTGTGGACCCACACTGTCCAAACAATGCGCCAGAAAGGGAGCGCCGTTTGTTTTTAACTCGTTTATCTTTTTCTGAATCACCTCTTTCGTCCTGGATTGTCGCCAGTAGACTGCTTGCTGAAAAGGCGTTCGTAATCCTTCATTAGGTCTCATTTCGATTCCCCTTTTCCTACAGTTCTGAAGTAGTGTCGTGACTCTCTCGTGAAATTCGGGAATTAACAGATTTAAGTCGGCAGCCATTACAATAAAGGTTTAGAAAGTGCCGACAAAGATTTCGATCAATAGTGATTTCTACAATGGGAAAATACCCGTTTCTTTCCAGTAGACTTACGTTTTTTCAATTTTGAGCAGCGATTTAAAATTGCCTTTTTCGGGCAGCCGAGCTTTATGTCTTTGGCTGCGCTGGTGAGCCAATCAATAGCCATTCGATGGCTCACGGTTAGGAACCATCGCCTTTTCTGGTAAACATGCGTACCTGCTAAAGACGGGTTAAACTTTTCCGATAACAACGAGTCTTACAAATAAAACTTACTCATTCTGAAATCATGCGAATTTTCCTGTTCGGCTTGTTGCTTCTGGTTACCGGCTGTCGTCGCCCATCAACCCAATTTGCGGCTATGATGACGCCCACCAACCAGCTACAAATTGCGGACTATACGAATAACCTGAAAGCGGGTGACGACGTCGTAGCGGTGGGCAATGATCCATCGTGGTCGCTGACAATCAATTCATCAAAAGGAACGATGCATTTCAAAGCCTTGAATGGTGATAGCCTCAACACGACTGCACCCGAGCGGCAAAACGACTCCGACGGCACGTTCCGCTACAGCGCCCCCGTGGAAAGCGGCCGCATCAATATCCTGTTTCGGCCCGATAGCTGTGTCAATAAATTATCCGGTCAACGGTATGATTACCGGGTTGAAGTCGATTACAAAGGCAAGAACTATGTCGGTTGTGGCGTTTCACTACGTCAACTCGCCCTGTTACAGGACATCTGGGTGCTGACCAGCTTACAGGATCAACCGATCACGGCCACCCGCAACAAAAATGAGTTACCACGGCTGGAAATTTCACTGACCGAGAATCGTGTAACCGGCACGACCGGTTGTAATCGAATCAGTGGGCAAGTGAAAGCGGATACCCGACAGATTCTTTTTGGTCCATTAGCAACAACCCGGATGGCCTGCTCTGCCGAAGTGAATGCATTTGAAAGAAGGCTCCTTACTGAACTTAGCGTAGCGCTAACATATCAGGTCGCCGAAGGCCGATTAACCTTGCTACGTAGTGGTAAGCCGATAATGTCCTTCAGGAAAGTAGATTAAGCGATTTTAACCCTTAGTTTAAGCGAATGACTACACGGTAGCATTCGCTTTTTCGTTACTTTTGTTTCTCAGGAAAAGCCAATCGAATCGCAAAATAGTTAACCCTTCTACTGGCCCCAGATCTCAACCCAAATAATCTGCATAAATCTCCAATCCTATGAAAAACTTAAGGCTTCACTCCCGCGCATTGTTGCTGGCGGGCGTGCTGGCAACTTCTGCGTCTGCCATAAGCGTGCCCGGCTGGGCTCAGACGACAGCCAAACGTACTACAGCAACCAAGCCTGCTGCCGTTTCGGCTGAAAATCCGACCGCCCTCAATCGAGTGCTGGTATTTTCAAGAACGAAAGGATATCGCCATGCCTCGATTCCCGTTGGCAAGCTGGCGATTATGAAACTTGGTCAGGAAAATGGGTTTGGTGTCGACACGACCGAAGACGCCACCAAGATCAACGAAGCTAACCTCAAAAAATACAGCGCCGTAATTTGGCTCAGCACCACCGGCGACGTATTGGACGACACGCAACAAGCTGCTTTTGAGCGCTATATTCAGGCGGGGGGCGGCTACGTGGGGATTCACGCAGCGGCCGATACCGAATATGACTGGCCGTGGTATAATCAGTTGGCGGGTGCCTGGTTCCTGAACCACCCCAAACAGCAGAATGCCGAGATTGAAATAATCGACAAAAATCACCCGTCTACCAAAATGCTACCCGATCGCTGGAAGCGTTGGGATGAGTGGTATAGCTACAAGAACATCGGAACGGACCTCAAAGTACTGGGCAAGCTCGATGAGAAAACCTACGAAGGCGGCAAAAACGGCGACAATCACCCATTCATCTGGCACCATGATTTCGATGGTGGTAAGGCATTTTACACGGGTGGTGGTCACACGGATGAGTCGTATGCTGATCCATTGTTTTTGCAGCATATCCTAGGCGGTATCAAGTCCGTTATGGCCACTAGCTTAAAGTTTGGCCAGGCTAAAACGAAGCCTTTTCCCGAAGAAAACCGCTTCCAGCAGGAGGTTCTGATTCAGGGCATGGATGAACCAACTGAACTGGCGGTGCTGGACAATGGCAAAGTGTTGTATGCGCAGCGCAAAGGCGAACTAACGGTGTATGATCCGAAGAAAAAATCGAAAAAAGTAGTAGCTAACTTTCCGGTCTTCACCAAGTTCGAGTATGGACTGATGGGCTTGAACATCGACCCGAACTTCAAGCAGAACAAGTATATTTATGCCTACTACTCCCCCATAACGGGAAAAACGGTTGCTGACACGGCTCAACACCTCTCGCGTTTTGTGTATGACGATATCAAGGATACGCTGCTCCTGAGTACCGAAAAAGTCTTACTAACCGTTCCAGTCAAACGCGATGGCTGCTGCCATACAGGCGGCTCAATTGCCTGGGATCGGAAAGGGAACCTGTACCTTTCGACAGGCGATGACACCAATCCGTTCAATTCGGATGGCTTCGCGCCGATCGACGAGCGGCCAGGTCGCCGGGGTTGGGATGCCCGCGCGACGTCGAGCAACACAAACGATCTGCGCGGTAAAATTATCCGGATTCACCCCGAAGCCGACGGTACGTATACCATACCGGAAGGCAACCTGTTTCCAAAGGGCAATCCAAAAGCCCGACCCGAGATTTACGTGATGGGCAATCGGAACCCATACCGGATTTCGGTCGATCAACGTACTGGCTTTCTGTATTGGGGCGAAGTTGGTCCGGATGCTGGTAACAACAGCGAAAAATACGGTCCGCGCGGTCACGATGAAATGAACCAGGCTCGGAAAGCCGGTTATTTTGGCTGGCCGCTGTTCGTTGCCGACAACCGCCCTTACCACCAGCGCACGTTTGCAGACAGCACAACCGGGCCATTGTTCGATCCAATGAAACCGATCAACAACTCACCCAACAACACGGGTCTGACGGAATTGCCTCCGGCTCAGAAAGCCTACATTTATTATCCCTACGCCGATTCGCCGGAGTTCGGTGCCATAGTTGGAAAAGGGGGACGTAACGCAATGGGCGGACCAGTGTATTATTACGACGATTATCCGGAAACGAACGTCAAATTCCCTCGTCATTATGACGGTAAATTCTTTGCCTACGACTGGATTCGGGACTGGATTCACCCGGTAACGATGAAAGAGAATGGTGATTTTGTGAAGATGGAAACGTTTATGCCCAGCACAAAATTCTCGCACATCATCGACATGCAGTTTGCCAATGACGGATCGCTCTATACGATTGAATACGGCCAGAAATGGTTTGGTGCGAACGCCGACGCCCGTTTGGCACGCATTACCTACAATGCCGGCAACCGCAAACCTGTGGCCATTGCTAGTGCCAACAAAACCGTTGGTGCTGCTCCTCTTGCCGTGAAATTTGACTCGAAAGGGTCGATGGATTATGACGGCGATGCGCTTAAATACGAATGGTCATTCGGAAAAGGGATGCCCAAGCAAACGACGGCTAATCCGACGGTTACGTTCACAAAACCCGGCATTTACCCAACTACGCTGACGGTGACTGATGCCGCTGGAAACGTAGCCACGAAAACAATGGAGATTAAAGTCGGTAACGATGAGCCCAAAGTGGAAGTAGCGGTGGCCGGCAACAAAACGTTCTATTTCCCCGAAAAGCCGGTTAAATACGCCGTGAAAGTCGTTGACAAAGAAGATGGTACGTTACAGAAAGGCATAAGCCCGGAGGATGTTACTATGACGATTGACTACCTCGAAGGTTTCGACAAGACGATGCTGGCACAGGGTCACCAGGCCAATACGGGCTTCTCGACGGGCAAGCGCCTGATTGATCTGAGCGACTGCAAAGCTTGTCATACCATTGACCAGAAATCGATTGGACCCGCCTACATCGAAGTAGCCAGAAAATATAAAGGCACTCAGGCTGAGAGTAAATTGGTTCGCAAAGTAATTACGGGCGGGGGTGGTGTTTGGGGCGAACAGGCCATGAGCGCCCACCCGCAACTGAAAGAAAGTGAAGTGACCGACATGGTACGCTATATTCTTTCGCTGGCCGACGATAAAGCGGCCAATCGCAAGCCAATCGCGGGCGACTACGTACCGACTCAGCAGAAAAAAGACGGGTCATACGTACTGACCGCTACGTATACCGACCGGGGCAATGGCTCCATTGGTCCGCTAACTGGCTCAACGTCGCTGGCGCTACGGTCGCCCCTCTTAAAGGCTACTTCGGCTGACGTGAAACAGGATATTTTCGAGTATGATATACCGAAAGTAGGGCTCTCGGCCATTGGTATGAAATCGGGAAGTTATCTGGCTTTCAACGACATCGACCTGACGGGTATTCAAGGCCTTTCGCCAAGCGTATTCGCGACAAGTGACCAGGTTGTTGGCGGTAAACTTGAAGCCCGACTCGATTCGCCAACAGGTACGTTACTGGGCGAATCGGACGTAAAAATGGGGACAACAGGTATGGTCAATATGCCCTTCCGTCAACCTGTTTCAGGCATTCATAAGTTGTATCTCGTCTTCGTAAACCCCGACGCGAAACAGAAACCTCTGTTTTCGGTCGATAAGGTTCAATTCTCTACACAGGGAATGTAAACGAGCTGCTCCAGTTGTAACAAAAAGCCCCGGTCAGTATTAACCGGGGCTTTTTGTTGGTACGGCTTATAACTCAAGGTAAAGTAGCCTACCAGACACACAACCAGGCTCTGCCGGGCAACTGTGAACTTACTATAATTATTTACCGATTCCTCATAAAATCGCCGACTAAGTTAACTTTATTTCTTTATTGCTACGTAGTATAGGCGATTTATATATCAAGACCGACTATAGATAAATACACGGAAGCTATGAGAGAATTTAAACTTTTCTTTTTAGTAATTAGCTTATTCCTTGCCTTCTCGGGTCGGGCGCAAAACCCCATAAACGGAACAGGCAGTCTTACGTCAGGAGGGCGCACCCGTACCTTCTCCTATCATTTACCAACGAGTGCTCCATCAGCCAATTTGCCATTAATGATTGCCTATCACGGAGATGGCGGAACAGGAACCAGTTTTCAGTCGTATGCCGGGCTGGACGCGGTGGCTAATACGCAAAACTTCATCGTAGTTTATCCCAATGCCGTTTCTGTAGGCGTTAGCATTCAATTCAATAAATACGCCGACACAGCTCCCGGATTTGGCTCGGCGGGCGATACGGATGGACCCAATCCTGCTGATCCGAACGCACCCGATGATGTGCTTTTCACGTCGGATCTGATCAATTACTTTACGCAGACGTACCAGATCAATCCGAACCGAGTCTACGTCACGGGGCATTCGGGTGGTGGCTTTATGTGCTATTTTTTGAGCATGGCTTTGCCCAATAAAATCGCGGCATTTGCACCAGTTGCCGCCAGTTTATGGGTTAACAATACGTACTCAAATGCATATTTTACAGCGGCTAACTATAAACCTGTTCCCATTCTGCACATCCACAGTGCAGGTGACCCGACGGTAGAACCGCCAATCAAACCTTATCCCAAAACGCCTGCTTATGCCTGGCCGCTATCGACATTTGCTGGTATGAACTGCAACAATTGGAGTACGTATTCAACAACTGCACTCGCGCCCAATAACCCGAACGTCGATTCATTAACCTTGTGTAGTTCAAACAAAAAGGTAGTGCTTCTGATGACGAAAGATGCCAACCACGGCTGGAGTTCGTTATTCAATGTTCCGCAAACCATCTGGAATTTCGTTAAAAACTACCAGTTGAACATCGTTACTCAACCGGTCGTCACCATCGACAATCACCTGAAAATTGATCAGTTCGGCTACTTGCCAATGGCGAAAAAAATTGCCGTCATCAGTAATCCGCAAACGGGTTATAATGCAAGCGAGACCTTCACGCCATCCAGTACGTATCAGATCCGAAAAACGGCAAACGATGCGGTCGTCTTTCAGGGAGCGCCCGTGGCCTGGAATAGCGGGGCGACGCACACACAGTCGGGGGATAAAGTCTGGTGGTTCGATTTTTCATCGGTACAAGACACCGGAAGCTACTACGTCTATGATGCCGTTCAGCAGAAGCGGTCCTATGACTTTACCATTAGCAATACGGTGTACAACAACGTACTGAAACAGGCTACGCGCGTCTTTTTTTATCAACGGAGCGGTTTTACGAAACAAACGCCCTACGCACAAAGTCCCTGGACCGATGGAGCCGCTTTTCTGGGTGCACAACAGGACACCGACTGCCGACTGGTCACCAATACGTCGGCCACTACGTCCCAAAATCTGCAGGGTGGCTGGTTCGATGCTGGAGATTACAACAAATACGTTCCGTTCACGTACGGCCCGCTAATGGATATGCTGCTGGCATATCAGGAAAATCCGGCGGCCTGGACCGACGACTTTAACATTCCCGAATCAGGCAACGGTGTTCCGGATTTGCTGGACGAGGTGAAATGGGAACTCGACTGGCTGCGACGGATGCAGCAACCCAATGGCTCGTTACTCCACAAAGTGTCGGTAACAGATTTTAGTGCTACGTCGCCACCCAGCGCCGATACGCACCCACGTCGGTATGGAGCCGCCAGCACGGATGCGACCGCTACGGGTGCCGCCGTATTTGCATTGGCCGCCCTTCAGTTCAAATCACTCAGCGATCCGCAAATGCAGGCGTATGGCAATACGTTACAAACAGCGGCCATTAATGCGTTTAACTGGGCAAATAATAACCCAGCGGTGTTGTTCAATAACACAGGTTTTAGTAGCGTGGCAGCAACTTACACCGACAATGACCGTCTGGCCAGACGCATTGCGGCTGCCGCTTTTCTTTACGGCTTAACCGGTGATGCATCGTACCGGACTTTTTTTGATGCGAACTACACCCAAACTCACCTGATACAATGGGAATTTGCGTATCCGTTCGAGGCAACGTATCAGGATGCGCTCCTGTATTATACCCGATTATCAGGGGCTACAATCAGCGTTAAGAATGCCATTTTATCGACCTATACAGCCAGTCTAAAAACCAATAACAGCGATAATTTACCCGCCTATCTGAATCAATCCGACGCTTATCGGGCGTTTCTGAAAGATGATAATTACACCTGGGGAAGCAACGAAACCAAAGCGCATCAGGGAACTATGTTCTTCTCGATGAATACCTATAATCAGGATGCAGCGAATAAAACCAATTATCGGGATGCAGGGATGGGCTTCATTCATTACCTGCACGGTGTGAACCCAACCGCCTATTGTTACCTGACCAACATGAGCGGGTATGGTGGCGAATTTTCGGCTCCGACCATGTATCATTCCTGGTTTGGCGACGGTACGGTTTTCGATACTAACCCACCACCCGGCTACCTGATGGGTGGTGCAAATCCAACCTACATGCCCGATGCCGCTTATACAGGCCCCGTTATTAGCCCACCGCAAAACCAGCCGGTCCAGAAATCGTATAAGGCCTGGAATACCAGTTATCCCGAAAATTCATGGCAACTCAACGAACCAGCCATCTACTCGCAGGGGGCTTATTTACGGTTATTGGCTCAATCCCTGTGCTATACGAACGTAGTGACCAGTATAAAATCGGGCAACTGGAACGACTCGACGACCTGGGCGTGCGGCCGTGTTCCCACGCTCTCCGATCGGGTGGTTATCCGGCCAGCTCATGTCGTTTCAATTGGGGCGGCTGTCAACGCAAAAGCCTTGGAGTTGAACGGGAAAGTGACGTATGTTGATGGAGGAAAATTGACGTTGGGAAATTGAGATCGTTGTCAATACCGAACTCCACCCCAGCCGTAGGGATTCCGGTGCGCCGTTATATTCTCTTCGATCCGTTGCTTGATCAGTGCATCATAGTCGGCATCCGTGATTTTCTTGCCTTTCTGTTTCGGCAATTTCAGATCGTCGGGAGTTAGGGGTCTGAATGTTACATTAGTGGCTTCAATTACGGCGTCGCCATCGTTTATGTCCAGTTCAAGAATTAGTCCTGGCAAACCATTCAACCGTTCTGGACCAGCTGGGACGGGAATATCCTGCGCAAACCAGGCCGTAATCTTTTGCTTTTTTATCGGGTCCTGGGTTTCAGCTCTCATGCAGATATAACCCGCTACCTCTTTAATCTGATTGCCAATTTTCCAGACTGGTGCATGCAGTGAATCATCAACAATGTACGTTTTACCGAGCATTTCGATGATGTCCGTTTTTTTATCTTTCTCAAAATTGCGGTACAGTAGAAATTCTGATTTGCGCCACGAATACCCACCTTCCTCAGGTTCATCGCTGAAATAAGTGTACAGACTTTGGTTCGAATTAAACGCGAGCTTCATCTTAACTCCTTTGTCGTTTTCTTCGTAGTTCTTGAAGGTCTGCGACTCCCGATCTTTTTGTTCCTGGCTCAGAAACGGTAGCCGGTTAATGATCTTAAACCAGTGTTCTTTCCGAACATACGTAACAACGCCGTCGGTTTTCTGAGCCATCGCCATCGGACCGATCAGCAGACACAGGATTACGAGTAATTTCTTCATGGTAGAAAAGTAATTTTAAACAGCGATTTTAGTATTGATCCCGGCGCATTTTAGCCTGCACCCCGCGCATGTTGTACGTAAAACTCAGCAAAAAATAGCGCGCCAGCGACTGAATGCGCTCCGTACTGGTGTAGTTCTGACCAGCGTACTGTGACACGACTACGTTTCGGTTGAGCAAATCGAAAGCCGACAATCGAATTTCCGCTTTTTTAGCCTTTCCTAATATGTGATAAACAGACGAATTTAAAATCGGTATCTGCTGATTGAAATTCAGCTTCTCGTTCACGTAGGAGTTATAATTGAGTGTGGTATTCAGGTAAAAATCACCGGGCAATTTCAGGTTCAGATCCCCCCGGAACGTATTGTTGTAGATGGTCTGATTTTGCGTCGTATTGATCGAATAACGCGTGTTCGTAATATTGACATTGGCGCCACCGTAAAAGGTGATCCAATCTTTAGGTGTCAATTCGAGCCGGGCGCCCACCGCATAGTTCTGATTATTGGTTTCATTCAATATCGTGTTAATGCGCGTCAGGTTATGACCAAAATTCAACTGCGAATTTAGATTGAGGGTAGCTTTTGTTTTCTTGAGCGGAAAGCCAAAATTAAAATACGTCCCCAGGTTTTTACCCCCCGTTATGTTTGCGGGCGTGGTCGTTGTGATAAGCGTCTGCGGATCGACAGTCTGGTTGTATACGATCTGGTTGACGTAGTAAGTGGTGTATACGTTGGCCCAGAAATTGATAAAACTGCCCGGATTGAAATAGCTGAAATAGGCACTTAGGTTATGATTCAGTTGCGGCAGCAAGTTAGGATTACCCTGGGTAATCGCCAGCGGATTGTTGTTGGTTGTAACTGGCTGCAAATCCCGCGACGATGGAATCTGGACACCAACATCATAGCTACCATTCAGGTATTTATTATTTTTCAGATCATAGTTGACCGATACATTCGGAATCAGCGTCGTAAACGTCCGATTGATCGACTGGAGGGGTTGCATTTGGTCGCGGGCAAATTTCCCATCGAGCTGAAACTGCTGCCCGGCCAGCCCCACCGATACATTCAAGCCTTTAAACGAATAGCGTACACTGCTGCCCAGGCGGTTGAAGAGATAATTGTTTTTGTAGTACAAACTCAGCGAGTCAATTTGCCTGCGGCTATCGTCGAGATTCGCCACATCCCGGTCAACTTCATCATAGCGGAGGCTGAAATTGTAGAATGTTTCCCAGAAAAATTTTTTGGCAAACGGCTCTACGTAAAGAAGATTGGCTTTGTACTGGTTACTCAGCGAGTTGGTTGCCTGGTCCTGATTGAGAATCCGAAACATATCATTGACGCTCGTGGCCTGGAAAAATTCATTTCGGGCTTTCAATAGTAAGTCACCGTCATTTTTGTTGATCTGATACGTAGCACTGGCGCCAAAACTTCGACCTTTCTTCTTAAATTTCAATCGATAGAGTAAGGTATTAGCCATCGCGAATTGGTTCACCGAACTATTGTTCTGCGACTGGCTGTAGGTAGTTGGGAGTTCGCTGGCAGCAGCTAAACTTTGAAAAACCCGCTGCGTACTTTGCAGATTATTGGTGCTGATCCCGATCCGGCTGTTGCTGATTACCACCAGGCTTTGCATGGAGTCGAGTTGCTTCTCGTAGCGGAAACTCACACGGTGGTTTGTGTTAAGGTTAGCCTGCCCGCTGGTGTCTGTCTTACGTAAAATAGTTGAACCAGGCAGAAAACTCTTATTCTCCCGGAGCGCATCCAGTTGTAGCCGCGTCTGGTTGAAATAATAGCTGGTACTGAGCTTGGTTTTCTTGGTATCATAATTGTAGTTCAGACCACCCGCTACGTTTTTCGAAAATCCACGACCATTACCTCCACCCACCGGAACCGTCAAGCTCTCGTTATCGTCGCCGAAGTAAAGAAACCGGGAGGATACGCTGAAGCCAAAATCGGCGTTATCGTTCCAGTTAAAGGAATTGCTGCCTCGAAAATCCTGATAATCATTGAAAGACAACCCTTGCTGATTGGTATTATTACCCAGCAACAAGGCAGAGAACTGTTCTTTACTATTGAATTTATTGTAGCTGCCCTTTCCTTCATAACGGGTCGATACGTTGTTGGAAGCCGGGCCAGCCCCAGCCGTTACTTTCCCGAAACCACCTTTCTTGAACTCTTCTTTCAATTCCAGATTAACTGTCTTTTCCTTTTTACCGTCGTCAACACCCGTTAGTTTGGCCTGTTCTGTTTTATCGTTATACACCTGCACTTTGGTAATGGCTTCGGCCTGCAGGTTTTTGGTAGCCAGTTTAGGATCGTCGCCAAAAAAACTTTTGCCATCAACCGTAACCTTCTTCACTTCCTGGCCCTGTGCCCGAATATTTCCGTCCTGATCGACCTGAACACCAGGCAGCTTACGTAGTAAATCCTCAACGGTTGAGCCGGGCGGCACTTTAAATGAACTGGCATTATACTCAATCGTATCGCCCTTAATCGTCAAGGGGGCCTTTGCCGTTCTCACTACAACTTCCATTAATTCCCTGGTTATGGGTTTCATCTTCAACTCACCCAGATCCATAACGGCATCGCCTGATGACTTAATAAACTGGTTGTGAGGAATGAATCCAACAAAAGAGATTTTTAAAATGTAGTTAGCAACTTTAAGATTTTTAAACGTGAAGGTGCCGGTTTCGTTCGTGCGCGTGAAGTTCACCAACGCCGAGTCTTTGGCACTCAGCAACATAACGGTCGATGAAGCCAGGGGTGCGGACGACGTATCAACGGCGCGGCCTTGCAGTGTAAATCGGGTGAGCGCAGGGCTTTGTGCGTAGAGCGCAGCCGAAAGCAGACACAATACGGCCAGCCGGAAAAGGTTTTTCATGGAGCATTAGGAATGAAGTTGAACAGGATGGAAACAAAGCTACACGAACAGATTTTAGTTGGGTACTCCGTTAACGTTTTTTAACTAATTTTATAGTAGTTAATTTCGTAAACGGTCAACCTACTCAAAATGAGCAGTTTTCACCCATAAATGTTGCAAGCTTTATTTTGTAAGAGGAAATACAAAGCAAAATTCCACACGAAGACGGTTACTTTTTTTAGTCGGAAGTTAATGAGGTAAATTTGACCATGACAAGCTGTGCCACGGTTCTAAACCGTGGCACAGATTCCACCCTTGTCCCTAACGACTAGCGACTATTCTCTAACACCTCTCGAATGGCTCGGGCTTTCAGCAGACACTCTTCCCATTCCTGCGCGGGGTCGGCATCGTACGTAATGGCGCTACCAACCGAGAATGACGCATACTGGCTTTGGGCATCATAGAGTAACGTCCGAATGACTACGTTAAAATCGAAATCACCGTCGGGCGTGATGAAGCCAACCGCTCCTGAATACACACCCCGGCGACTAACTTCCAGGTCTTCAATCAATTCCATCGCCCGAATTTTGGGAGCCCCCGTCATACTCCCCATCGGAAAGGCGTTTCGAATGGCTTCGGCCCACGTTACGTTCTCGCGCAGTGTTGCAGAAACGGTCGAGATCATTTGGTAGACCTGCTGAAACCCATAGATTCCAAACAGCTCGTCAACCTGAACAGAGCCGGTTACGGCACTACGTGCCAGATCGTTACGTACCAGATCGACAATCATCAGGTTTTCGGCCCGCTCTTTTTCAGAGTTTAGCAATTGGGCCTGTAGCAGCGCATCTTCGTCTGGTGTTGTTCCCCGTCGGATGGTGCCTTTAATGGGTTGCGATAGAATTTTTCGGTCTTCTTTCTTCAGGAATCGCTCCGGCGAGGCACCCATTACGAATTTATCGCCGATTTTCAGAAAGCTCGAAAACGGCATGGGCGAGCGTTCATTCAGGGCCCGATACGTTGTCAGCGGGTCAAGTTGCGTGTTTTCACCGAAAAACTCAATGCAGTAATTTAATTCATATACATCGCCAGCCAGAATATGCTCCTGTATTCGGCGAACGGTATCCTGATACGTTTCGGGCGTAACCCGGCATTGAATGTTACGTTGTGCAGGGGGCAGGGGGTGGTCCGCGGTAATAGCAGGAGCTTGGGAGTATGCCAGCAACTGGTTCAGTAATTCGTTTGCATCACCGTTGCCCCTAATTACTACGTTACTTTCTGAAACGGTAAAGCTTTCGAAATCAATGACCCATTCAGGTTCAACGAAATAAGCTTCCGGGAAGCCCAATCGATTGGGATGACGGCTGGCTAAGGCTTCAAGCTGGTTCTTTATATCATATCCCCAATAGCCTACCAGAAACGACGGGCGTTCGGTATAAGCATTATATACTTCCTGAAATGCATCTGTATTAGCCATACGTTCACCCGAAAACGGAATGACCCGTTTCGCACCAACGAAAAGTCGGTTTGGAAACGGGTCATGTGGATAAGCGATACAATTATTGGTCAGGAATGCGACAAAACCATCGGTATGCGTCTGGTGCGCTAGTGCCCAGGCCAGTGCCTGCCACCGCAACGCGGAGATGTCGGCAACGGCCGCACGCAGGACATTCATACTAGGGCCTTAATAACCGCACGTCGACGGCAATATCCTTACCTTCAGCGTTTTGACCAAGCGTAAATTCTACTTCGTCATCTACCTGCAACTCATTAAAATCAGTATCTATCAGACTTGTGTAATGGAAAAACAGATTATTAGGCGGGTAATTCACAAAGCCATACCCCGTCTTTAAACTACGGATCGTGCTTATTTTGCGTCCTTCCGGATCATCGTCCACCAGAGCGGTATCGGCAACATTGTAGTTTGGCTCATCAGATGGCAGGTACCCTTCGTACGACTCGCCGGTATCGATGCCGTGACTAAAGGTATTGCTATACGTACTACCGTTGGCAGGTGCGGCCGTAAACGTAGGGCGGGTCTGCGCTTTCACGAAAAGATTCTGAATAACGGTATCATTCCGACGGCTCCGATCGTCGATCAGCCCATGCATGCCAACTGGATAAGAGACTTCTTCCAGTAAATCCTGAGAGGTGCGTGTTACTTGTTTTTCACCCTGCTCATTCAGAAATTCAAAATCCCAGCTGAGCACCATAATACGCGAACCTAATGTATTCAGTTTACGAATAAGCGGCACATAGTCTCCGTCGGATGTGATGAGTACCACTACGTCGAATTTCTTGTACTGAGCCAGTTCAAAAGCTTCGAGTGCCAGCCAAACGTCGATCCCTTTTTCCTGCCGGTACCCCTGATACGTTTTGACAGGCAGGTAGTGAGTAACAACGCCTTCCGACATAAGAATATCGTCGAACAGCCGGTCGTAGAATAATTGATTACCCCGCTGATTGGCCTCGTGCGCATTTAGTCGTCCCCGAAAATAGTGAGCATCTACAATCTGGCACAACCGTTCATTAACGCCTTCTTCTTCGGCTACCTGACGCCGAATAAAGGCGTGCAACCCTGAAATACTGATGCGACTGCGTCGTTCGTGGGAGTAGTTATAATAGTTACTTACATGTAAGAAATAATTACCGTCATAGAAAACCCCAATACGGGTTAGTCTGGATGATATTGTCGGCATATTTTACCTAATCGTTTACAAATTTATAAGATAGTGTATTCAAATTTTCTTTAGCTAGGCTGTTTTTATAGATATTATAAGTATACGGAGAAGCTATTTTGACAACTGTCTATGACTCATTCGTACTAATAAAACTGTAAAAGCAACTCAGTAACAGGTATACTATAAGTTGTAAGAATCTGGCTATGTCTATATGACCAACCTTACTGCTGTTAGCCAAACAGCTTATAAAACTTACGGCTTATAAGGATAAAATAACGAGTGCGGATATAACTATAGGACCGATATAAGAACTATACTGCAAACATAGTACATTTTCTCAAGCAACGCCAAGAGGCTGTATCTTTGTGCGCTAATTCCCGCTTATTTCTATGCAAAAAGTTCTGTTCATTGATCGCGATGGTACGCTCATTATTGAGCCGCAGCCCGATCAACAAGTTGATTCGTTTGCCAAACTTGATTATGTACCAAAAGTAATTTCGGCAATGCGCAAGATTACCGAAGAAACTAGTTATGAACTGGTAATGGTTACGAATCAGGATGGCCTTGGCACAAATTCATTTCCCGAAGAGACCTTCTGGCCCGCTCATAACAAAATGATGGCTACGTTCGCTGGCGAAAATATTCATTTCTCCGCCGTACATATCGACCGCCATTTTCCGCACGATAATTCATCGACGCGCAAACCCGGTGTTGGTATGCTGACCGATTACTTTTCAGACAACTATGACCTGGCAAACAGCTACGTAATCGGCGACCGATTGACTGACGTGCAACTGGCTATCAACCTCGGGGCAAAAGCTATTCTATTTCTGCCACCTAATGGTTTACCAAAGGTTCAGCACGCTGATGTAACGGGCCTGACTACGGAGATGCAGCACGCGATTGCGTTTACAACCGACGACTGGGATGAGATTTATGAATTTCTGCGTTTACCGGCTCGTACGGCTCTGGTTGAACGTAATACAAAAGAAACTCAAATTCAGGTAGAATTAAACCTCGACGGAAAAGGCCGGGCTGATATACATACAGGCCTTGGTTTTTTCGATCACATGCTTGACCAGGTAGCCAAACATTCGGGAGGTGACTTAACTATTCAGGTCAACGGCGATTTGCACATTGACGAGCACCACACCATTGAAGACACGGCGCTGGCACTGGGGGAAGCATACCGACGTGCCCTCGGCGACAAACGCGGCATTAGCCGCTACGGTTTTTTATTACCCATGGATGAGGCTCTTGCCCAAGTTGGTATTGATTTCTCAGGTCGCCCCTGGCTCGTATGGGATGCCGAATTCCGGCGCGAGAAAATTGGTGATATGCCCACCGAGATGTTCTACCATTTCTTCAAATCTTTTTCGGATACAGCCCTTTGCAACCTGAATATTAAGGTGGAAGGTGACAACGAACATCATAAAATAGAGGCCATTTTCAAGGCCTTTGCTAAAGCGATCAAAATGGCTGTCCGGCGCGATATCAAGGATTTGGATAATCTCCCAAGCACGAAAGGCGTTTTATAGGCCGTTAGTTGTTAGGCATTAGTTGCCCGTATCTACTTATTTCCTGACGACTAACGACGGATGGCTAGCGACTATTAGCGCTTTCTGTTTACTTTTGCATCAGAATTCAACTGAAAACGACATGGATTTATCAACCCCTTTAACACTTCTGTTCTACGCGGTATTGTTAGTATCGGCATTCATAACTGGCCGTTGGCTAGAACGCAACGATCGGAAGTATTAATTTTGCCGGGCAGTCAATAGTCGATAGTCATTCGTCACTGATGGCTGACGACCGCCCGGGCGGCCCCTTATCGACTATTGACTGATTATTATGCTGGGTGCCATTACCCGTTGGTTATTTAAGATTTGGGGCTGGCGCATAGCTGGCCCTATTCCCACCGTATCAAAAGCGATTTGGGTGGTAGCTCCCCACTCAACCAACTGGGATTTCCTGATTGGCCTGGGCATTCGGCCTACAATCCATATCTGGATTCAGTATCTCGCTAAAAGCTCACTGTTTACATGGTATGCTGGCTGGTTATTTCGCGCTTTAGGCGGAAAACCAGTTTACCGCGACAGGTCAAATAATTTAGTGGACGCTATGGTTGAGGTTTTCAACCAAAATGACCAGCTCCACATCTGCATAGCGCCCGAGGGCACCAGAAGCAATGTTTCAAAATTAAAAACAGGCTTCTACTACATTGCGCTCAAGGCGAACGTTCCTCTCATTCTCGTTGGCTTCGACTGGCCCCGCAAATTAGTTCTTCTGAGCGAACCGATCTACGTAATGGGAGATTACGAAAAAGATATGCTTCCTTTTTACGAGTTTTTTTCACAGGTGCAGGGCGTCAAAAAAGACTGGCTGAAGCGGTGGGAAGATACGGGGATAATTGAATGAGTCGAATCCAATTCTTTGAAAACAGTACACCTAATTTCAATTCCTATGAACGGAAAATCCATCTATTCTTACCTGGCTATTCTCCTGTTCCTTGGCGTAGTCGTTTCCTGTAAAAAAACGGAGAACGATATCCTGTACGCTCCTTCATTAGATTGTTCAACCATAGCGCTTAGTACGTCGGCTTTCACGAACAACGGCTCGGCGCAGAGTACAACGCTAACTATTGGCCTGAGTAATGCTGTGGCAGGTTCCATTACGTTTGCGATTATCAGTGCTGATTTCACGCCCAACACCTACACAACGACCGTAAAAGACGGACAAACGTTGGTAGCCGTTCCCCTTACATTCGATGGCACAACGAACTTTACCTCTGAGACAATAACGGTATCGGCCACTTCCTACGGCACCGGCGTTTGTGAAACCACAGCCACTATTTCGGCTGGATCTTCTACTACAACATCGCCCGATTGTAGCACCGCCACAACCCAAACTGCCAGAGTTGTTTGTGCCGCAGAAGCCTTCATGGCTACGCTAACGACCGCTCAAAAAGCAGCGCTGGTGCTTGATTATACCAAAGCCAATGCCATTAAATGGTCTAATCTGCCTTGTGGTTCAGCTTGCCGCAATGGCTTGTCATTCAACACCCTAACGACAGCTCAGGTAACGGCTGCCCTAGCCGTTGTGGCAGCGGCAACGAGTACAACCGCCAATGAGGGCTACAGTGAAATTACCCAGATCAGGGCGGCAGATGATATCTTGAATCTAACAAGCAATAGTAGTTCATATTCGTCGGGCCTTTATTTTATTGCCTTTCTGGGCACGCCATCCACAACGGGCACCTGGCAACTTCAATACGGTGGCCACCACCTGGCTGTAAACACTACGTACAATGGAGGTGCTGCGAAGAGCGCAACACCACTCTTTGAAGGCGTTGAACCCAAAAGCTGGACGGCTACAAACGGTACCGTTTACGCGCCACTCGCCGATGAGCAATCGGCCATGGCAGCGATGCTGGCTTCATTAAGCACCGACCAACTGTCAAATGCCAAACTGAACAGCACATTTAGCGACGTAGTGCTTGGCCCCGCTAACGATGGAAAATTCCCCGCCACCAAGGTAGGAATCAAAGTCAGCAGCCTAACTGCTGATCAGCAGGCTTTAGTGCTGGCCGCCATGAAACCCTGGCTGCAGGATACAGATGAGGCTACGGCCACTGGCTTGCTGGCTATCTACAAAAGTGAACTGGATAATACGTATATCGCCTATTCCGGGAATGCTACGTTGACCGCCAACGCCGATTATGTGCGCATTGATGGCCCCAGTGTCTGGATCGAATTTGTCTGTCAAACGGGCGTAGTTTACCCGAATCAAATTCATTACCACACCGTCTGGCGTGACCATACCCGCGATTACGGCGGCAATTTCACATTTTAAATACAGTTCGCCGGGACCGAATCAGTTGCAACATTATTGCAAAAAGATTCTCACTTTTAGAGATAGATAAGTCTATTCCCTTATTTTTGCAACATCGTTGCGTGAAATTTAATTTTACGTAGCGATGTCACCAGGAATAAGCAATAGAATGCGATTAGGGCCATTCACCCAATATAGGCACAGAAAACTCACTAGCTACTGCATCTGTCTGTGGCTTGTTTTGTGCATTACCAATCTAGTCTGGAGCCAAAATTCGACTATATGCACTGACTCACTAACCGGGCATATCCAGGGTCAGGATGCTCGGCAACGCGGTGAAAAGCTAGCTTTGGTGGGTGCAACGGTTTATGTGCGGGAGCTCAGTAAAGGAGCCGTTGCCGATTCTAACGGACATTTCCGGCTAACGGGATTATGTCCAGGTACCTACACACTCGACTATCAATTTATTGGCTACAAGACGCAAGTACGTAGTATTCGCCTTCCGCTAGCTGACACAACGAACTCGTCGGTAACACTGCTCTCTGAAAACGTTACGTTGAATGAAGTAACCGTAACGGAACACCGCTCCGAAGCGCAGCAACTCCTTCAGACACAGGTCAGTTTATCGGGTGCGGCTCTCGATCAAACGCGTGGCCAGTCGCTGGGCGAAAGCCTTAAAGCGCTGGCTGGACTATACTCCATACAAACCGGACCCAGTATTTCCAAGCCGGTTATTCATGGTTTATATAGCAATCGCATCATCATTCTCAATAACGGCATTCGCCAGGAGGACCAGCAATGGGGTACCGAACATGCGCCACAAGTCGATCAGTTTCTGGCTTCGCGCCTTACCGTGATTAAGGGCGCGGCTAGTATTCGTTACGGGTCCGATGCCATCGGCGGAGTGATTTTAGTGGAGCCAAAAGCCATGCCAACGCAGCCGGGCATTGGGGGTGAAGTGAACGTAGTGGGCGCTACGAATGGCGGCATGGGTGTGGCATCGGGTATGCTGGAAGGCGCCTTCAGTAAGAGATTAACAGGATTAAGCTGGCGCCTTCAAGGTACGATCAAACGATCGGGCTACGTCAGAACGCCCCATTATTTCCTGGAAAACACCAGTTACCACGAGAACAATTTCTCGGGTGACATTCACTACGATCACAAAAATTGGGGGGCAGAAGTCTTTTACAGTCAGTTCGATACAAAGATTGGCCTATTTACAGGTGCCCAGGTGGGTAGTTTAGCCGATCTTTATGCCGCCATCAGCCGCCCCGAACCGCTGGCGCAACCGGGCTTTTCCTATGCGCTCAATCGACCGTATCAGGACGTGCAGCATGATTTGCTCAAAATTCGGGCTTACTGGCGTTTCAAAAATAAAAGTACATTAACAGCCACTTTTGCCCGGCAAAAGAATACGCGTCGCGAATATGATTTCGTATCGTTTAGTGGCGCGCTGAATCCTGAATTATACCTCAGATTGATCACGCACACCACCGATTTGATCTGGGAGCATCGGGACATAAAAACCACGAACGGGGGACAGTGGTCAGGCAGTGTTGGGTTCAATGGGATCACACAGGGCAACGTGCGGCAGTATCTGTTTCTGATTCCTAACTTCCGTAATTACGGCGCAGGCTTATTCGGTATCGAACGCTATGCGGCTGGTCGATGGACATTGGAAGCCGGTCTGCGCTATGACTATCGCTGGTTGCGGGCCTATTTCCTCAACGAAGCTACCAATCAAACGTACTTCACAACCCACAACTGGCAGAACGCCAATGGCTCGCTGGGCGCGGCCTATCAACTACGGTCTGACTTAACACTAACAGCGAATGTGAGTACCGCCTGGCGTGCGCCGAACGTAGCCGATCTGTATTCCAATGGGTTACACCAAAGTGCAGTTGCCTATGAGCGCGGCAATCCGAATCTACAACCCGAGCAGGCCTATAATGGGAACCTCGTATTCGCTTACACCGGTCGCCGATTGAGTGGTGAGGTTGGCATCTATAACAACCTTATTCACAATTATATCTACCTAAAGCCCGACTCGGTACCGATTGTCCGCCAGCGGGGTGCTTTCCCTTCGTACAGTTATGCACAGGTGCAGGCGAGATTTCGGGGAATTGATGCGACACTAACATATAAGCTCACCAGTCAACTAACGCTGACGACCAAAAATTCGCTGCTGTTTGCCTATAACCAGACGGATCGCGATTACCTCGTTTTCATTCCACCCAATCGGTCCGATAACAGCCTCCGTTACGATTGGGCGCGATTGGGTCGGCTTTCGAATCCATACGTTTCAGTGAGTGGTTTATACGTAGCACGACAAAATCGGGCACCCGCCGTAACAAGTCGGCAGGAAAACGGGGACGTCATCTTTACGGGCGATTTTGCTCCTCCCCCACCCGCTTATTTCCTACTGGGTGCCGAACTCGGTTTTGCGGCCAAAGTCGGTAGTCAGTCGATGAGTGTGATTCTGACCGGTAGTAATCTGGCGAACGTAGCCTACCGCGATTACCTGAACCGCTTCCGCTATTTCGCCGATGAACCGGGACGGAGCATTAGCCTGAAAGTACGTGTCCCATTTTAAATAGACTATCTAATTTGTACTTGATTATCAGAAAGATAAGAAGAAGCAATTAGAGATTAGAGCATTAACGGACTGCCGATCAACAACCTTCAGCCTATAATTTCACTTTTTAACAACCTGAGTCATGCAATCAATAAGAACAGCCCTATGGACCCTACTAGCCATTTCATTCCTGGCCGGAGCCTGTAAAAATGACGAGCAGAACGTAGCCCCAACAGACGATAATGAAGCCCTCACAACGGCCATTCTCTCGTTGACCAACACCGCCAACGCTCAGGACGTAGTAACAGCCACAATTGAAAACCTGAACACAACGGCTGATTCTACCAAGGCAACCCTGAACCTGAAAGCGAATGCAACCTATTCGGGAACCGTTCAGCTTTACGACAAAACCCAAACGCCTACATTAGACGCGACAATTGAAATTAGAGAGAAAGCGAACGAACATCTGTTTGTCTATACGCCTTCGACAGCAAATCTGTTAACCGTAACAATTACGGATAAAGACACAAATCCCGCACCGGGGCCTTATCCGGTTGGGCTGACGTTTACGCTGAAAGCCGGCGTAGCCGCAACGGGCAAACTGAAGGTTCAGCTACGTCACCAGCCGAATGCCAAAAATGGAACAAGCGCCCCCGGATCAGATGATTTGAACGTCGATTTTCCTGTGACTATCATTTAATTTGCTACCCTCTTTAGGAAGCCGGGTCGAGTAGCGCTAGCTATTTTGCCCGGCTTACTGCATTATTCACCAGCATACAACAATCATGGACAACCGTTGCGATTGTAAGCCAGTGAATATTTTAATCTCTTCCATTGTACTAAATCAATATATCTTGCTCTAATCCATAATTAATTGCACTATTTGAAGAATTTAAACATTTGTTTAAAAAAACCATTTGAAGGATTTGGTTGTTTCTAAAGGACAACATACTTTTGATACGTTAAATGAAAAAGTCCATGGATTGTAGCGTACTGCCGTCGAAGTCAACCGAAGAGCGTATTCGGGAAGCTGCCAAGCGGGTATTCCTGGAGAAGGGATTTGATGGGGCTACGTCACGGGATATAGCCGATGCGGCTGGTATCAACATAGCCCTAACGAATTATTATTTCCGTAGTAAAGAGAAGCTGTTTATAAGCATCTTCGAAGAAATGATTCAGTTATTCTTCAACGGAATGGTTGACATCATGAATAAACCGATCAGCCTGCGCGAAAAGATTGCCGAGTTGATCAGGCATGACTTTCAATTGATGAAGGAGAATCCAAGCCTCTCTCTCTTCATCATGAACGAGGTGCATCGCAATCCAGAACGTATGGCCAACAGCATTGGCGTCATGAAACAAATTCATCACTCCATGTTTGAAGAGCAATTACAACAGGAAGTGAATCAGGGAACTGTTCGACCGATCAATGCTATTCACCTGCTTCCCATGATCTTTTGTAATATCCAGTTCCTGTTTATCGGGAAAGCTATGCATATGAAAATGTGGCAGATGGACGAAGCTGGCTTCGATAAATTTGCTGATGATCACAAACAGCTAGTCATAGACATGATTGCGAACTATTTGTTTGAGTTTGAAAAGGTCTGATATTTTTTTGCCCACCGTTTAAACAATTATTTAAAATTCTTGATTAATCACCATGTTTAAAACAAATTATTCAACACCAACCATGAAAACCATCCGATGGTTCCTTTCCAGCACGCTGCTACTAACTGGGGCATTGGCACAGGCCCAGGATTACACGCTCGACCAATTGATCAATAAAGCCCTGACCAATAACTTCAATGTGCAGACAGCCCGGCTTGACGAGATCAAAACCGAAGCTCAAATTGCCGAAGTGAGAGCGAGCGCCCGTCCCCAAGTGAATCTGTCAGGCGATTATCGACGTTACCTCAAAATTCCGGGTCAGGTTATCCCTGCATCGGTCTTTGGGGGTCCAGAAGGAAGCTATTCGGCGGTTGCATTCGGGCTGCCATACAATCTATCGACGAGTGTGCAGGCCACGCAACAATTGTACAACCAGTCGCTGATGATTGCGACCAAAGCAGCCAAAGCCAGCCGGAACTTATCGGCACTGCAAACGCAGAAAGTGAAAGAAGATGTCGCCTACAACGTATCGGCAACGTATTACAATCTGCAAACGACTGCCCAACAGATCGCCTTTCTACGCACTAACCTGGCATCCACCGAGCGACTGATTCGGATCACGGATCTGCGTCGGCAAAACCAGTTGGCACAGGGAATTGATGTAGATCGGCTGCAACTCAGCAAAACCTCCTCGCAAACGCAAATTGAATCGCTCCAGGCTACCTACAACCAATTGCTAAATGCGCTGAAATATCTGACTGGCACCCCCCAAACGGATTCGCTCCAGGTGCGGACAGCGATTGAAGAAACGATTCCGGTTGCTCCCAGCAGCGAGTACACCATCAACCGCACGGATATACAGTTGCTCGATCAGCAAAAGGAAATTAACGGGCTGGAGCAGCGGAACGTCAAAGCGGGTTTCGTGCCAACGGTAGCGGCCTACGGCGTTGCCAACAGTTCGGTGTACGCCATTGGTGGCGACAATTCCTACATCAAAAATCTACCGGGTTACTGGCTCGGGCTTCAACTGAACTGGAGCGTATTCGACGGTCTGGCTCGCAAAGCCAAATTGAGCCAGAAGCGGATTGACGATCAGCGATTAGACGTACAACTTCGGCAAACCCGTGAATCGATTTCGATGGATATTGCCAATTCACGCAACAAATTTTTAGTCGAACAACAAAACCTGTCAACTAACCGGGGCCAGGTGGCTCTGGCAGAAAAAGTCTATACCCAAACTCAACTCCAATTCAAGGAAGGCACGGTCGACATCACCGATGTTGTCCAGGCCGAAACCTCGCTACGTGATGCACAGAACAACTACCTCACTACGTTAGTCAACCTTCGCACTGCCGAACTCGACTGGAAAAAAGCAACCGGCAGCTTAGTTAACCGATAAATCTCTCCATTAACACAACCATTAATCTCCGAAAAAGCAAAAATCATGAAACGGATTATCACTGTACTCGCACTGGTTGCCCTGATAGGTCTGACAGCCTGGACGCTGGTCAACAACAAAAAAGAAGTAGAAGCAAAAATTTACAAGCCGGATGCCGACAAGAAAGTGGGCGTACGGACCGCTGTTGCCGAACTGCGCAATCTATCGCAGGAAACCGAGTTTTTAGGTTCATTCTCACCAAACCGGGAGATCGAAATCCGGCCACAAGCGGGCGGACAGATTGTGGCCCTACCTATTGAAGAAGGCCAAACGGTTGGCGCAGGCCGGTTAGTTGCCAAGCTCGACGACGAACAACTTCATTATCAGATAGAGGCATTACAGGTAACGCTGGAAGGCTATCAGAACGACCTTAAGCGCTATGAGAACCTGGTGAAAGGCGATGCTACACCCGCCGTCAATCTGGAACGTACGCAACTGAGCATCCGCTCGACTCAGGCGCAGATCAAGCAGATTCAGAAGCAAATTACCAATACGACTATCACGACGCCTTTTTCGGGGATTATCACCGAGAAAATGGTTGAAAAGGGTTCTGTTGTATCCGTTGGAGCACCTATTGCCAAGGTGACCGATATTTCGGTATTGAAACTGGTGGTTCAGGTACCAGAAAAAGCGATCAATCAGTTTCGGGTTGGTCAGTCACTGCCCATTGTCACCGAGGTTTATCCCGATGCTCACTTTACGGGACGCATTTCGATGATTGCCGCGCAGGGCGATGCCGCTCACAATTACCCGGTTGAAATTACGGTGCATAACTCAACCGCCAATCCGCTACGGGCTGGTATGTACGGCTCGATCGCCAACACGAACAAACTGAAAGGACAAACACTGTCCGTACCTCGTCAGGCGATTATCGGTTCGGCAAAAGAACCCCAGCTCTACGTCATCGAAAATGGGAAAGCCGTTCTAAAGACAGTAGCTATTGGTGCGACGACCAACGAATACTATGAAATCACGAAAGGCGTAAAGTCGGGTGATCAGGTAGTTATCAGCGGACAGATCAATTTACAAAACGGTACGCTGGTTAGCGCGCAATAATATAAACACCCCCAACCACCTGAAGGGGGCCAACTCCATCGGTTTAAAAGCCCCTTTAGGGGGTTGGGGGTCTCTATAATCAATCTACGACTATGAAATTTGTCGAAACCATCATAAAACGCCCTTCCTTCATTATCGTTCTTTTCGCGATCTTGACGATTGGCGGCCTATTTTCGTACCGCCTGTTGAGTTACGAGTTGTTGCCCGAATTCTCGACACCGGTCATCACCATCACTACGTTGTATCCCGGTGCGGCTCCTTCGGAAGTTGAAACGGAAGTCAGTAAAAAAATTGAGGATGCAGTCTCGGGGTTGGACAACCTCGACGATGTGAAAGCCAACTCGTTTGAGAACGCATCAGTGCTTGTCGTCCAGTTTAAACCCGGCACCGACATCGATTTAGCCTTGCAGGATGCGCAACGGGAGATCGATAAAATGGTGAGCGATTTGCCCGATGATGCCGAGCAACCTTCGTTGTCGAAAATATCCCCCAGCGATCAGCCCATTATGCAGTTGCTGGCGACATCGACACTGCCCAACGAAGTTTTCTATCAGCAGGTAGAAGATAAATACCTCCCTGTTCTTCAACAGATTAAGGGCATCGCCGACATCACGATGGTGGGTGGCGACAAACGCGAAATCCGGGTAAACGTCGATGATGATAAACTGAACTACTACGGTTTGTCGCTGCTTCAGGTAACGCAGGCCATCGGTCAGGCAAACCTCGATTTTCCAACTGGAAAAGTAAAAAGTACGACCGAAAACATGACACTACGTCTCGCCGGTAAGTTTACCTCACTCGACGATATTCGGAAGTTAGTGGCCGCTACTCCACCAAATGGCAGCCCAATCCGTATCGGCGACGTAGCAAACGTGACCGACGGTATCACTGACCCAAGCAGCATCAGTCGCTATAACGGCCAGAATGGTATCGGTCTGTTCATCAAGAAACAATCGGATGCTAACGCGGTCGAAATCAGTCGGTTGGTTCAGGAGAAACTGGCCATTGTTGAGAAAGAAAACGCCAAAGACAAAGTCCATTTTGCTATTGCCTACGACAGCAGCATTTTCACGTTGGCCTCGGTCGAAGCCGTTACGCACGATTTGATTCTGGCTGTTGGCCTGGTGGCGATCGTAATGCTATTGTTCCTGCACAGCTTCCGGAATGCGTTCATCGTCATGGTGTCGGTGCCAGCTTCGCTTATTTCGGCCTTCCTGTTTATGTACGTGATGGGTTACTCACTCAACCTAATGACATTGCTGGCGCTCTCGCTGGTAATCGGGATTCTGGTCGATGACTCGATTGTGGTCCTCGAAAACATCCAGCGACACCTTGAAATGGGCAAAAATCGCTGGCAGGCAACACTCGACGGCGTCAGTGAAATTGGCTTCGCGGCTGTTGCTATTACGTTGGTAATCGTGGTGGTGTTCGTTCCAATTACATTCGTGGATGCTGTCATCGCCGATTTGCTACGTCAATTCTCGCTGACGGTTGCCTTTGCTACGATGGTCAGTTTGCTGGTGAGCTTTACGCTAACGCCCTGGCTGACGTCGATGCTCGCCAAACTAGAGCACCTGAATCCGAAGAATCCGTTCCAGGCGTTCCTGATCTGGTTTGAGAAAGGATTGACAGCCCTGACGAATGGCTATCATACCAGCTTAGGCTGGGTTTTGAGCCACAAGCTGGCATTCACCGGGATTCTGGTCGCCATTTTCGTCTTCACCGGTTGGGTGATGGGTCTGGGAATCATTGGTTCAGAATTCGTAGCCCAGGGCGATCAGGGTAAATTCCTGTTGACGATGAAACTCGACAAGAGCGTCTCGTTGCAGGAAAATAACCTTACATCCAGAAACATAGAGAATTACCTACGTAGCAAACCCGAAGTTCAAACCATTTTCGCCAACGTAGGCGGAGCGAGTACGGGCCTGAACAGTACTGGCCAGGGATCGGCTAACCGGACGGAGTTAACCGTTGAATTAGCCCCTGCCAACGAGCGGCCAGGGCATCTGCCAACGGAGTCGTACATGATGGTCGTGCGGAAAGAGTTGGAA
Organism: Spirosoma jeollabukense; assembly: GCF_054777855.1. Classification (NCBI taxonomy): domain Bacteria; kingdom Pseudomonadati; phylum Bacteroidota; class Cytophagia; order Cytophagales; family Cytophagaceae; genus Spirosoma; species Spirosoma jeollabukense. Next base: position 81,623 of record NZ_BAAHAD010000004.1, on the reverse strand, counting down.
GCCCGTTTTCCAGCCATCGAATTCGGCTCGTCCATTATCGGGATCGTTAATTCCGGCACAGCACCTATCGAGATTTTCCTAAGTGGCGATGACGTGGATAAGAATTTAGCCGCAGCCGCAGAACTGGCTAACCGAATCCGTAAGACGCCCGGCGCCAACGATGTAAACGTATCGGTAGAAGCGGGCAACCCCGAAGTGCGCGTAGAAATTGACCGGGAGAAAATGGCTAAACTGGGTCTGAACATTCAAACCGTGGGCGGTACGTTGCAAAACGCCTTCGCCGGTAACGACGATTCTAAATTCCGGGATGGTGGCGAAGATTATGACATCCGTGTGATGCTCGACGCCTTTGACCGCAAAAACCCCGACGATGTTAAGAATATCAATTTCTTTAGCCCATCGACCAACCGTGCAGTACGTCTGGCAGAATTTGCCAATGTATCACTCAGCAACGGACCATCGCTATTGGAACGCAAAAACCGTCGCTCGTCGGTTACGGTTACAGCCAATACGCTGGGAACGGGGTCCGGTACGTTAACGGCTGTGATTCAGGCCGACTTGGCGAAGAACCCGCTGCCCGCTGGTGTAACCGTTAGCTGGGGCGGTGATGCCAAAAACCAAAGTGAAGGCTTCGGCTCACTGGGAATCGCCATGCTGGCCGGTCTGATGCTGGTCTACTTCATTATGGTGTTGCTCTACGACAGCTTTGTCTATCCGTTTGTAGTGTTATTCTCCGTTCCGGTAGCGATCATTGGGGCCTTGCTGGCCCTGGCGCTGACGTCTTCCAACATCGGTATTTTCGCCATGCTGGGTATGTTGATGCTGATTGGTCTGGTAGTTAAAAACGCCATCCTGATCGTGGATTTTGCCAACCAGCAAAAAGCGCAGGGCGTACCTTTCCGGCAGGCCATTCTGCATGCTGGCGAAGAACGACTACGGCCAATTCTAATGACGACCATCGCCATGGTGATCGGTATGATTCCCATTGCCACCGCGAGCGGTGCCGGTGCCGAATGGAAAAACTCGCTGGCCTGGGTACTGATTGGTGGGCTGAGCAGTTCGATGATCCTGACCATCTATCTGGTGCCGATGATGTATTATCTCGTTGACCGGCTTCAGGAGTGGTTTAGTAGTCGCTTCAGCAAAACAAAAGCGGAAGAAGCCGTACCTGAAGCGGTTTAAAGGCCATTTCCACAGGATTGAGTTTTCATTCTCGCCGGGTTTTACCCGGCGAGAATGAAAACTCAATCCTGTGTATAATCCAAATCCAACAAACCACAAACTCTTGAAACCATGACAGCCTCACAAATAAATAATCGCTTACAGGACATTCTTACCAATATCGGTATCAGCCTCACAGCCCTCACCGATCAGGCAAATTTTGCTCGCGACCTGGGACTTGACTCATTGGACGTAACGGATTTGCTGATACAGGTTGAAGCAAGTTTTGGCATTCGCATTCCCGATGAAGACTGGGGAAAGCTTCAAACCGTTGGACAAGTGAAAGACTACATCGCGAATGAAACGATTTTCGACAGCGACCCGTCTGCTTAACGCATTCTTTTAGTACTGGGCAACCGTTTTTATAACCCTTGTTCAGCTGAGTACCCTACAATTGGCTCATATGAGCCAGAACAATCAGACTGATAACGCCAGCCGGAGAGTGCCCGAACGTAGCAATACCAACGGCACCCGGCTTGACGTGTTTTTACCCAAAGAGCACGAATATATCAACGGCTGCCCACACGACTCGCGTCATGAGGTTACCCTCGAACGAGAGCCTTACCATCCTCATTTAGCCGGGCACCTTCACCCGGCCGGTACACTCTGGATCTGCTGAGCATCAGCACGGCTATTACCTGCCAGATGCCCATTTTCAGCACTCGTTCCACGAACTACGAATGCGTAGCTGTTGTTAAAAAAAGAAGGACTTTCTTCGAATTATCGTAAGAATCTGTTTTATGTACACCGGTGGCTCGTTCGCCTACAGATACGTAGCAGATTGCCGATTCGCTCCTATAATAGTCAGATAGCCAAACGTCTGGGGGATAATCCTACGAGTAAAACTTACCTTACAGTGCCATCACGAATACACCGATATGGAAACACTTTACAAACTTCCGAAACCGGACGAGTTACCGCTCCAGTTTCGGCTGTCGTTTCGACCCTTTGTCGCCTACCTGAAAGCCCAGCAGCAGGCATTTGACGCGGCTCACGGGTTAAATGAGTTATACAATTTCTTAATTGCTCAATTCACCGAAGCGATTGCGCTGACCGAAGAATCGGACCAGCCGATTGATGAGACTCGACTGGCTGAACTTTTTCAATTAGCCACCGTGGCCGTCCTGCCGCTTACCCAAACCAGCCGCGACATTCCCTACGCGTTTGGCTTACCCATTCCGATGACGGTATTTCAGTACTCATCGGCATTCAGGGATTTACAGACGGAATTTCCAGAATTCATGGCCGACATTCCGAGCCAAATCGGGATGGAGTCACGAAAACGCTTTATTTATCAACTCATTCTGGAAAAATGCTATGGCGTCGAAATAGTGAAGTCGAAGCCGTCTTTCCAGTTCCAGAAACATAAAAAAGGGCAGACGAAGTATTTCCGGATCGACATCAACATTTCGTTTGTTGAGCCTTGCATAAAAGGCACCTTGCCTCCTTTGCAACCGGCCTGGGTCGATTTCGCCAGTGGATTGGCGCCCCTTCCCGACACCATTGACCTGCTGCCGCTGGACCAGTTTACATTTGATGGATTCTGCTTTTTTCAACTGGAGGACGTAACAGAAACTGAAACCATTCAGCAGTTGCAGGACACGTTTGCCCATCTCCAGTCGAATAGTGAACCAATTATCTATCAGCGGTTTGAGTCGGCCCTGCGGAATTTATACAACCAGCCTGATCTTCAACTGAGTATCATCCCGCTACCTCAGGTGAATGGCCATTTTGTGTACACGCCTGACACTAGTGCCCGGAGCATTTTTTTGCGTCATATGGGCATCAACCTGAACGTGTATAATGACCAGGTAGCGCAGAAAATAGTACAAAAAATCTCACAGCATCCAATGCCTTACCTGTTTCCTACGCTGGACGGTTTTCCGGAAGCAGAGCGGCACTCACTTCAGGAAAGAGGCATTGGTAGCTTTCTGATGTACCCGATTACAACGGCCACCGAAGTGCTGGGAATTCTGGAAATGGGAAGCTCACAATCGGGTGCATTTGACGAGAGTGTACTAACAAAAATCGAACGTATCCTGCCCCTCGTTCAGGAATTGCTACGTTACCAACTGAATCATTTTAACGACCAAATCGAACAGCTTATAAAGAAACGCTTTACATCTCTACAACCCTCGGTCGAATGGAAATTTTATGAAGCGGCCTGGGAAGAATTACGGTTGGGCCAGAACAAAAACGTCGAAAGTCGGCCGATTCCGGTACGTTTCCCACAGGTATTTCCATTGTATGGGGCCGTTGATATTCGTAACTCATCGGCAGAGCGTCACAAAGCCGTTCAGCAGGATATGGCTAACCAACTGGCGGCCATTGAAGCGATTTTTGCCCATCCTGATTTTCCGGCCGACTGGGCCAGATCAGACGAACTCAGAACCCAGAGCTTCCAGTGTCAACATCGACTCATTGCCGGGCTGAATCCGGAAGATGAGCTGGAATACGCGCGTTTTCTATCCCAGGAAGTCAATCCCTATTTCCGTTTGTTACTGCCACATCAGCCCGCCCTGGAAGGCGTTCTTACTAAGTATCTATCACAAACGAATGAGACAACCGGGCTGTTTAATCAGGCGCTCAGGCAGTATGAACGGAGCATGGACTGGCTAAACTCAACGGTGAACGAGTACATCAATCAGGAAGAAAAACGGCTGCAAACCATTTATCCGCACTATTTTGAACGATACCGGACCGATGGCACGGAATACACGATCTACGTTGGTCAGTCGATTGCGCCCGATAAACCGTTCTCGCTGGATGTGGGTCGGGACCTGTTTCGGTGGCAGTTGACGTCGATGATCGAAATGGCTCAGCTCACCCATCGCCTGCTCCCTCATCTGCCGTTGCCCCTGCAAACAACTCAGTTGATTCTGGCTCACACCAATACGGTTGATATCAGTTTCCGGCAGGACGAGCGTCGATTCGACGTGGAGGGATCATATAGCATTCGTTACGAAGTGCTCAAGAAGCGGATCGACAAAGCCTATATTCTGGGAACGCAGGAACGATTGACGCAACCCGATACCATCGCCTTAGTCTATAGCCATACAGCCGAAGCGGCTGACTATTTGCCGTTTATTACTAGTTTGCAACAAAATGGCCAATTGAAGCCGGGAATCGAATATATGGACCTGGAGCCCATGCAGGGAATTGCCAATTTAAGAGCGTTACGTGTCCATATCAACTACACCGACGACCAGACCGAGCCTGAAAAATGAGGAAAATTTTACCGAAAACAGGCCGTTGGGTTGCTGTTTTGCTGAGTACTTTTTGCACACTGACAACGGCCTTCCCGCAGTCGGTTCCGGCAGATTCCGTTCGGCATCGCATTGTGCTGATTGGTGATGCCGGACGATTGCGAAATGGAAAAAATCCGGTGGTCGATGCTGTTAGTGCCCGGTATGATTTCAACAATAAGCGGACGACGCTTCTGTATCTAGGCGACAATGTGTATCCGCATGGCTTATCGGAAGAAGGCAGCAAAGATTATGACTCGTTGACGGCGGTACTACGGTATCAGGCCCGGCCTGGATTAGCTAAGTCTGGCCTAACGAGTGCAGGCCAGGGAAAAGAATCGCAGGTATTATTTATTCCGGGAAATCACGACTGGGCCAAGAGCCACCCTGACGGATGGGAACGTATCAAACGCCAGGGGCAGTGGCTCGATAGTCTCAAGGCGCCCAATATCAAGCTATTACCGGCCGATGGCTGCCCCGGCCCCGAAGAGATTCACCTGAACGACAAGCTCGTACTGATTATCATTGATACACAGTGGTGGCTACATCAATACGCCAAACCCGGCCCCGATTCAGATTGCGCCTGCAAAAACGAAGAGGAGGTGATCGCCCGGCTGTCGGATATTGTTTTTCGAAACAAAGGCAAAGGCATTATTCTGGCCACACACCATCCGTTTCGCAGCTACGGCATTCATGGTGGCTATTATACGATCAAGCAACATATTTTTCCCCTGACCGAATTTTCGTCCGGGCTGTATATTCCACTGCCCGTTATCGGGTCGCTGTATCCGCTCGTGCGGGGCGTGTTTGGCAATATTCAGGATTTGCCCAATCCAACGTACCGCCATATGGTTCAGGTGATGGAGCGAGCCATGGCCCCGGCTCCGAACGTCGTGTTTGTGTCGGGCCACGACCATGCCATTCAACACATTGTCGATGGTTCTCGTAACTACATTGTTAGTGGGTCGGGTATCAACCGGGAGCGGGTGAAGAATGGCAAACTGGCCAAATTTGTGAGTGGTGAATGGGGATACGTAGTGCTCGACGAATTGACGAATGGCAAAGTAAATGCCACGTTCTACACCGTCGATGAAGCCGCCAACGCTACCGAAGCCCACTCGGCCACGCTGTTCACGATTCCGCCTACTGCCAATCAGTCAAGCAATCGACCAACGCGCACTACCTGGCCTGACAGCATTACCGTCGCCATTGCACCCGATTACGAGCGGGCGGGCTCGTTTCAGCGGTTGATGCTGGGAAATAATTATCGCCGGGAGTGGGCCACGCCCGTTAAATTGCCGGTTTTCGATCTGACTCGCACCAATGGGGGCTTTAAAATTCTGCAACGGGGCGGGGGCATGCAAACTAAATCGCTCCGCATCGAAGACAGCCAGGGCAAAGAGTGGGTACTGCGTAGTATTCAGAAAGATCCGGCCAATGCGTTGCCTGATGCGTTGAAGGAAACGATTGCTAAAGATGTGTTACAGGATGAAATTTCGGCTGGCTACCCCTACGCCCCGCTGGTTGTCCCTACGCTGGCGAAGGCCGCCGGAGTGCCTCATGCCAATCCCAAAATCGTTTACCTCCCCGACGATCCGGCGTTAGGCATTTATCAGGCTGATTTCGGAAAAGGCGTTTTTCTGTTCGAAGAGCGTAGTCCGGGTGATGGCAAGTCGATTAGCACCCTAAAACTGATAGACGCCCTCGAAGATGACAACGATAACAGCGTTGATCAAAAAGCCGTACTACGTGCCCGAATGCTCGATTTATTCATGGGCGACTGGGACCGCCACGAAGACCAATGGCGCTGGGGAAGCCGTAAAACCAAAGCTGGCAAAGAGTATTTCCCAATTCCACGCGACCGAGATCAGGTATTTTTCAGGGCGGGGGGAATCTTGCCCGGCATTGCGTCTTTGCCCTGGCTACAACCTAAATTTCAGGGATTTACGGATAAACTTTCCAACGTAAATGGCTTGATGTTCAACGCCCGCTACGTTGACCGGCTGTTTCTGCAGGGGCTGGATGCGAAAGACTGGATGGCCGTTATCACCAGCCTGCGCGATTCGCTAACGGACGACGTACTAAAACAGGCTATCAACCAATTGCCCGATACGATCCGAAATGAATCGGGAAATCGAATTCTGGAAACGCTTAAGGTCAGGCGGGGTTGGTTGCTGGAGAAAGGGCTGGAATATTATCGTTTTCTAGCCAAATCGGTGGACATTCCCGGCTCAGACAAAACCGAATTGTTCAAGATTGAGCACCGGAATGATGACCAGATCGCGGTTTCGGTCTTTAAGATTGCCAAAGATGGCTCGGTGGCGCAACGTTTATACAACCGCGTGTTCGATGCAGAAGTCACGGACGAAATCCGGCTGTATGGTCAGAAGGGCAATGACCGATTTGAGGTCAGTGGCTCTGAGTCGGCCCATATTAAAGTTCGGCTTATTGGTGGCAAGGGCAATGATATCTTCGCTGTAACAGGCGATCCCGGCAAGCCTATTATCTATGATCTGAGCACCGAAGCCAATACGTTTCCTGCCCGGAATCTGGCAACGTTTCGGCTATCGACCGACAAGGCCGTCAATGAATTTGATCCGCACGCATTCAAATACGACAGACTGGTTCCGCTGGCAACAGCAGGCTTCAATCTGGACGATGGTATATTGTTAGGTGTTGGTGCTCAGTTGATAAAGCAGGGATTTCGCAAGTCCCCCTATGCCTCTATGAATCGCCTGATGGTCACGCGGGCACTGGCTACCGAGGCCATGTCATTTCGGTACGATGGGATTTTTACCCACCTGATTGGTAAGAATGACTTGTGGATCAATGCCTTCGCACGAGCCCCCGATAACGTAACAAACTTCTTCGGGCCGGGCAACGAAACGGATTACGAAAAAAGCCGGGGCATTCGCTACTATCGAACCCGGTATAATCTCATCAATGTGGCCGCGTTACTGAAACGCAAGGTAGGCGAACACATGGAGGTGTCGGCAGGACCCATTTTTCAGCATTTCAGCCTGGATCCGACCGATAATGTCGGGCGATTTATTGAAACCTATCTAAACGAGCTACCCACACCGGAACGCTTTTTGCGCCGGGAGAGCTACGGCGGATTACAGGCCGGTCTGACTATCGATGGTCGCAATCATCCGGTACAACCGTCCAGAGGATTGTTCTGGACCACTACGTTGCTGGGGCTTCAGGGATTCGATGAGCGGCCCAATAACCTGATCCAACTTCGGTCGGATATGACCATTTACACCAGTTTCAGCCAGTCGGCCCGGTTTGTGCTGGTAAACCGAATTGGCGGTGGTCTAACGTACGGTAATCCAGCCTTTTTTCAGTTGCTCTACCTGGGTGGTCAAACAAACCTGCGCGGCTTCCGAACGTATCGGTTTGCGGGAAATCACATAGTTTATCACAACATCGAAGCGCGGTTGAAATTATTCAGCTTCCGGTCGTTTCTGTTTCCGGGGAGCGTTGGGTTGCTGGCATTCAACGATCTTGGACGCGTCTGGCTCGACGGCGAAAATTCCAAACGCTGGCATGATGGCTATGGCGGAGGGTTTTTCGTTACACCTGCCGAATTGCTCACCGTAACGGCATCAGTTGGTTTTTCGGACGAAGGTGCCTTGCCGTACATATCGCTGGGTTTCCGATTTTGATCTAGTCAACAGCAAAAATCCATCGTTACCTCGTAAATTCGGAGCGATTCACTACTCTCTTTCAACCTTTACGCCAGTTACCATGAGCCATTCGCTCTTATCGCACATTGAAACCCACGTTGTCAAGTTTTTCGATCAACATCCTAAACCGGATCTGCTGTACCATAACCTGACACATACCCAGGAAGTGGTTCAGGCAACGGAGCAAATGGCGAAACACTACCAGTTGGCTGAAACCGATTTCCTGGCGGTAATGGCGGCCGCCTGGTTTCACGATTTGGGCCACCTGACAGGTCCGCCCGAAGAGCATGAGGAACGTAGCGCCGATCTGGCAGCCGATTATTTAAAGAAAGAAAAGCAGGAATCGCCTTTTATAAAATCGGTGAAGCATTGTATTCGGGCAACGAAAATGCCGCAATCACCCAAGAATTTATTGGAGCAGATTCTTTGTGATGCCGATCTATTTCATCTAGGCAGTGATGATTACAAGACCAAACAAAAACTTCTGCGAAAAGAGCAGGAGAAGTTGACCGGCACCGACATTTCGGGCAGCGACTGGCGGCAGGAAAACATTGCCTTACTGGAAACACATCGCTACTTCACCGATTACGCCCAGGCACTATTAGGCCAAAGTCAGGCAGAGAATTTACGTCGCCAGAAGGAAAAGCAAGCCGAAAAAGGGGAAGAAGGCAAGCCCGAACCCGTTGCCGAACCGACGCCCACTGAGCAACCCATTACGGCGGGAACTCCGCCGGTCGAGGATAAGAAAAAGAATAAAGATAACAAGACAGAACGGGGTATTGAGACCATGTTTCGGACTACCTCGACAAATCACCTTCGGCTGAGCGAGATTGCCGATAGCAAGGCCAACATCATGATTTCGGTTAACTCGATTATGGTGTCGGTGATTGTGTCGATTTTGCCGCGCCGGATTGAAGAAAACCCGAGTCTGATGGTGCCGACCGCCATGTTTTTGACCACGGCGCTGTTGACCATCGTTTTTGCGATACTGGCCACACGGCCCAACGTAACGCAGGGCACATTTACGCACGAAGACATTGAGCAGAAGAAGGGAAACTTGCTGTTCTTCGGCAACTTCCACAGCATGAGCATGGACGAATATCAATGGGGCATCAGCGAATTGATGCGGGACAGCAGTTATCTCTACGCCACCATGACCCGCGACATTTATTACCTGGGACGGGTGCTGGCGAAAAAATACAAGCTACTACGTATTGCCTACAGCGTCTTTATGTTCGGCTTTGTTACGTCCATTATGGGCTTCCTGATCGTCTTTCTATTTTTCGGGAAGTAATTTTCGTCGACGGCGTCGTGCCATTTCAGCACGTCAATTCTGTTTAGACGAATCAAGTTGAGCCTTAGCAAGAGCAACGTTACCTGAAACCAGCTTTCAGGTTCAACTGACTATTACTTATTTATCGTTACGTTCACAACGGTGGTTTCATACTCAAAAAGGAATCAATAAGTAGAATTGAGCACCGATACACTTTTAGGTGAGGTTTCCGAACTATACCCGATTCATCATCAGTAACCGAATTCATCGGATCGTACCGATTATTTTACCTCACTCAATTATGCAAGAGGCTGTAAACAGAAGGCAGTTTCTAACAACAGCCGGATTGTCAACGCTGGCACTTACGGCCGGAGTTAATCAACTATTGGCCGGGCTACCGAAAAAGTTAAATCTTAAAATCGCCTACTCATCCATCACCTGGGGCGGCAATGATGCGCAGGCCATTGCCGACCTGGCAGCTCTTGGCTATCGGGGTATTCAAATCAGGGCCAACACGTTCGGGCCATACCGCGCCAAACCTTCGGAATTAAAAGCGTTGCTCGATCAGCATAAACTAACGTTGGCTATGTTTTCGAGCGGCAACGTTGAGATTGACCCGGCCAAAGAGCAGAGTACCATTGACATGCACGTAGCGCACGCCAGTTTTGTAAAAGCGCTCGGCGGATCAGCCATTCAATTGACCAACTCAGCCCGCCCTAAAGATCGGCTCCCGACGACCGACGAATTGAAGCGACTGGCAACCGTTATGAATGAGATTGGGAAACAAACCGCCGACTTAGGGGTTCAGGCCACCTACCACAACCACATGAGCCAACTTGGCGAAACACCCGAAGAAGTCGATGTGATTGTGCAGGCTATGAATCCTAAATACATGAAGCTGGAACTCGACATTGCTCATTACAAGCAAGGAGGTGGCCAGCCCGAAAAGGCCGTGAAGCAGTACAAAGACCTTATTTATGCGCTGCACCTGAAAGACACGATGTCGCCCCGGCCCGATAAACCCGACGATCCCAAAGCCTACAAGTTTGTTGAATTGGGCCGGGGAAATGTTAATGTTCCGGCGGTTATAAAAGCGCTCGACGATATTAATTTTAGCGGCTGGGGAATCGTTGAACTGGATGGGGTTCCGGAACCAGACAAATCACCCGCCCAGTGTGCGCAGATTAACAAGGATTACATCACAAAAACGCTCAAGCTTAATTTGTGAAGGACTAAAAGAGCGAAATTGCTCTTTTAGTCCTTCATTTTTCCTTATGAAACAATTAATTCTTTCAGGTTTATTGCTCGGTTTGCTGGCTTTTGAAAATCCACAGACACCTAACACGCTCACGGCCAAAGAAAAAAGCGACGGCTGGAAATTGCTATTTGATGGCAAGACGACCAATGGCTGGCGCGGGGCCTATAAAGACAAGTTCCCCGAGAAAGGGTGGAACGTAGCGAATGGGTTGCTAACCATTCAGCAGTCCGACGGGTCAGAGTCGCAAAGTTTCGGCGACATCGTGACGGATGGCGAGTACAGCGATTTCGATCTGATGTTTGATTTCAAACTGACCGAAGGGGCCAACAGTGGCGTTAAATACTTTGTGGTTGAGCACTCGCCAAAACCTAAGGGATCGGCGTTCGGACTGGAGTTTCAAGTATTGGACGACGACAAACACCCCGATGCCAAACTGGGACGTAACGGCAACCGCACCGTTGGCTCACTGTATGACCTCATTCCAGCTACCAGCAAACAGGCTCATCCCATTGGTGAATGGAATACGGGCCGGGTCCTTTCGAAAGGCAGGCACGTTGAGCATTGGCTGAATGGCAAAAAAGTAGTCGAGTACGAACGCGGCAGTGAGAAATTCCGCGAATTGGTGGCCATGAGCAAATACAAAGCACCGGAATACAACGCAAACGGTCGTTTTGGCGAAGCTACTAAAGGACACATTCTGCTTCAGGATCACGGCAATCTGGTATCTTACCGGAACATAAAAATCAAAACTCTCTAAAAGATACTGACAATCAGACGTTAGACTTTTGAACCAAATGTCTTTGATAGATAACCGTGCCACCGTTTAGAATCGTAGCACTGCTGTCTACTAAAGACATACGTACTGGATCACATATTTTCAACACCTTAGCATATTCTATGGAAAATCGTCGTGAGTTTATAAAGAAATCTGCCTTGGCCGGACTCGGGATGAGTTTTTCGGCAAGCAGTTATGCCCGCATCCTCGGCTCGAACGACCGTGTTCGGGTAGGCATCATCGGTTTCTCGGACCGCTTCCGCCAATCGCTGGCACCCGCCTTTGCTGAACACGCCAAAAATCAGAATTTCGCTTTCGTAGGCGTATCGGACATCTGGAGCCGCCGTCGGGAAGAGGCCGAACAGTTCCTGAAAGGAAAAGGGCTGAACGACAGTACGTTCTTCAAAGCCCGCAATAACGACGAACTCCTCGATCGTAAAGATGTTGATGCCGTTATCATCAGCACAGCCGATTTCCAGCACGCCCTTCATTGCGCAGCCGCCGTTGAATCGGGACGCGATGTATATTGCGAAAAGCCCTTTGCTGAGTCGCTTGAAGACGCCCGCAAAGCGCTTAAAGCAGTCGAAGCCTCAAAGAAAATTGTGCAGGTTGGTTCGCAGCGACGGAGTGCGCCGAATTATCATCAGGCAAATGAGTTCATCCGGTCAGGCAAATTTGGCGATATTACGATGGTTGAAATGACCTGGAACGTCAACCAGCCCGGTCGTTGGCGCCGACCTAAACTGGTGGCTGAAATCAAGAAAGAAGACACCGACTGGGATCGTTACCAACTGAACCGCCCTAAAACAGCCTGGGATCCGCGTAAATACCTTGAGTTCCGGTTATTCTACCCGTATTCGTCGGGTATTCCGGGCCAGTGGATGTCGCACCAGATCGACACAGTTCACTGGTTCAGCGGCTTAGACCATCCACGCTCCGTAGTGGCTAACGGTGGTATTTACGTCTGGAAAGATGGGCGTACGAACGCCGACACGTTCACGGCGGTATTCGATTACGGTCCGGACAACGATAAAACCAAAGGTTTCCAGGTCTTGTATTCGTCACGCATGAATAACGAAGCGGGCGGAGTAAAAGAATATTACTACTCCAACGGTGGTATGATCAACCTCGATACAAACAAGATTTCGCCTGAGGGTGGCTTGGAAGAAAAATACGCCAAAGAAATGAATATGAAGGCGAACTTGCTGCCTACCATGTCGCTTGGAGAAGCCGCCAAAATGGCCACTTCAGCGAATACGGGTGGCGATCCAATGACTTCTTTGCACATGCAAAACTGGATGGAATGTGTTCGTAGCCGTAAGGAGCCAAACGCACCGGCTCGGGTTGGCTTCAACCACTCAGTGGCTAACATCATGGCTACCATGTCTTTGCATACGGGTAAGCGCGTAACCTGGGATGCGACCAAACAGGACGTAGTAGTAAGTTAAGAATGATGAATGATGAATGATGAATGATGAATGATTTTGCAAAAAATAACTCATCATTCATCATTTTTTTATAAGTGCTGCGCCGATCTGACAGCTTAGGCATTTTTTGACAGCGCAAAATTCATTATGTAATTCGATAGCCGCCTGCGAATCGAAGGCTGTGCGGATACCTAATCCAAGGGTATCCCACCCTTCGGTCAGGCGGTTTTTTTCGGCTGGCAACTGCTCCAGTAAGTTAATGGCTCGATCAATATAAGCCGGTTCTCCCCGATGATGGGCATAAGCAGCCAGGAGCGGCACAACCGTATTGATCAGAATCGTTGATGCCGAATCAGGTCCAAGGGTGGGTACCGTTTTTTCGGTAATTTTCCCAAATCGATAATGCGACTGCCAGTAATCTGACGGGGTTATCTGTAGCGATTTTAGTAACGTTTCAGCATTATTTGCACCCACGAAAAGCGAAAACAAGCTAGCATGTCGCGTTAGTAAGCGCGCTAGTTGAGCCAGTCGTAAAGTCGGAAAATTAGCCGGACGTAGCCGCCCCCACTTCCAGGCATGTGCTTCTACCTGTTTATCGGCAAGTTGATATTTCGCAGACAAAAATCGGTACTCACGCTGGAGAGTTGCTACGTAGTCGTCCGGCTCTTCGACAGTTAACAAACCAGCTGCGCCAAATAGCATGGCTTCAGCCTGCAACAGTACGTCACGATGTTTCAGGATTGCTTTCAACGGCACAGCCCGACTAAGTTGCGCCATCGGATCGGCATTGATTTTGAATCCCATGTTTATGGCCAATAGCCGGTATGCCGTTTCCTCCCAGTCGCCATTTGTCTGTTCAAAAAGTGCCCGGACACCTGCGGCTTTCCGCTCCAGGCGCTGGAGCATGGCCTTGTCCAACATCGACGTTACGCGCAACGGCGACACTGATCGAAATTGATCAGCGCAGGGAATACTCGCTGGCGAATCACTCAGATTAGTATAGCGCTCCAGCAAAACGGGAGAAACAAGCGGACTTAGTTCAAGCGTGGGTAACGGCGTCCCATTCGCCCGGTTAACTTGCCGCCCACTTATCACGCGGTCGTCTTGCCATACAACATGAAGAATGACGTTTTCATAAGCTCGGTCATGCTGATGACGATGCGCCAGCCAGTCAGATGTCCGAGTGTGCATCTCGACCGTACCAACCCACTCTACGTCGTTGATCAGTAGCCGGGCATTCGTAAAATCAGGCCCAGCATCATGATTTCGAAAACCGGGGCGTAGCACCTGCACTACGTCACCGTCGGTAGTGATGAGCTTCGTTGTTGTAAAATACTGATACTGCCAAACAAAATACAGAAAGACTTCGGGCACAGGTTGGTGAACAGTTAGCGATGAACAGCAGGCGATATAGCTTACTGATTCAGACGCAGAAACACCTGTTTGGTCGCATTTTGCCTAAAAATAGGTTTACCGGATATGCGCTAACTGCCGGGCCATTTCTGTTTGCAAAGCTTCCGCTTCTGCCCGCGCCTTTTCGGCAAAATCCAGTCCGTCAGATGCATACAGAATACTTCTTGACGCATTCACCAGAAGTCCACCTTTTTCCGTTAATCCCAGACGCGATACTTCTTCCAGATTTCCACCCTGCGCACCCACACCCGGTACGAGTAGAAAATTGTCGGGCGCCATCTCCCGAATCCGGCTAAATTCCTCAACGCGGGTTGCACCAACCACAAACATGAGTTGATCAGGGCCAGCCCAAGCTTGGGCCGTTTCAATAACCGTCTCAAATAATTCTTGATCGCCAACCAGTTGACGCTGAAAATCAGCACTGCCAATGTTTGAAGTCAGCGCTAGCAGGATGACCCATTTGCCTTTATAAGCCAGAAATGGCGTAACAGAATCGCGGCCCATGTAAGGAGCAACTGTAACGGAGTCGAACGCCAATCCAGCCGCGGTCGGATCAAAAAACGTACGGGCATACAAATCGGACGTATTACCAATATCGCCCCGTTTGGCATCAGCAATCGTGAAACAGTCTTTAGGAATGTAATCGAGCGTTTTTTGTAGACTTTCCCAACCGCGTGGACCCTGCGCTTCATAGAAAGCGATATTGGGTTTATAGGCCACAGCGAGGTCATGCGTAGCGTCTATGATCGCTTTGTTAAAGGCAAAGACCGGATCAGACTCAGTTTGGAGGTGGCGGGGAAGTTTGCGCGGATCAGTATCCAGCCCAACGCATAAATAAGACTGTTTCTGAAAAATCTGTTCACTTAATTCCGAATAAGTCATGCTGATGTAAGGAATCACCACGTAAAATGATTCGTCCCAAAAGTACGACTTACGGCGGCAGTTTCATAAATTTGCCAATAAGACCAACTATCTATACGTAACGACCTTATTTATGCAAGTCCGCCAAACAGCCATCGAAGGCCTGGTTGAACTGATTCCACGTGTGTTTGAAGACGAACGAGGTTTTTTTTTCGAGTCCTACAACAAGCCGCTTTTTGCGTCATTAGGCCTGCCCATGGAGTTCGTGCAGGACAATCAGTCTTTTTCGGTAAAAGGCGTGCTGCGCGGGTTACACATGCAGAATGAGCCGTTTGCACAGGGAAAACTGGTGCGCGTTATTACTGGCCAGGTGCTGGACGTAGCCGTCGATTTACGGCCCGACTCGCCCACCTTCGGACAATACGAAACGTTTTTGCTGGATGCCCGTCTTTCCAATATGGCCTATATTCCAGAAGGATTCGCTCATGGTTTCGTAGCCCTGGAAGACAGCATATTTAGCTATAAATGTACCAACATCTACAATAAAGCGGCAGAATCGGGCATTCGCTGGAACGACCCCGATCTAAATATCAACTGGGGGGTCAGCGATCCTATTATTTCAGATAAAGACCAGGAATTGAAACTGTTGCGAGAAGTTTTTCCGCAGGCAGTAGTATAAAAAATGATGAATGATGAATGATGAATGATTTTACATAAAAAATATTCACCATTCATCATTACTTCTCGTACATTTCTTCCATCACTTTACGGCCAACTTTTCGGGCAGAAAGGGGATTCTGGCCCGTAATCAGGCGCTCGTCAACCTCGATGAAGGGCAAAAACGGAATCAACCCCTTACTGTATAGTGCGTTTTTTTGCCGCAACGCATCTTCGAGCATGAACGGCACTTCATCATCCAGCCGAACGAGCTTTTCTTCCATATTTGAGAAGCCCGTTATCTGGCGGTTCTGGATTAAAAGCGAGCCGTCCGATAACATAACATTGAGTAATCCACTGACGCCGTGCCCAACGGCCGCCACCATACCACCGCTTTCGTAGATTTGGCGCGTGATCCGCTGTATTGCCGGATTCGCTGGAAAGTCCCACAGGGTACCGTGTCCCCCGGCAAAGAAAATGATCTGGTATTTTGCTGGATTCACATCATCCAGGCGAAGAGAGTTTTCCAACTTATCCCGAAACGTCATGTCATGATACCATTTTTCGTTGATAGTATCCCGCCGATCAATGCTCTTTTCATCGATGGGAACCAGCCCACCAGCAGGGCTGGCAATATCGTAAGGCAATTTTCGACCCGCTAATTCATCATAAAAGTGCGTAGCCTCGTTTAGCCACAAGCCTGTTTTATGTGATTTCGTTTGATAATCGGTATGGTTTGTACAGACTATGAGGGCGCGGTAGGTAGGGTCCATGAGCAAGAGGGAACGTTCGGCGTTTGAAGTTCGATGTTTAACGCCAAACTTCAAACGTTGGCTCAAAGGTTCTTCTACAGGGCGGCATCCAGGGTCAGTGATTTTCTTGGATATATACTATACGGTTGCATTAAACCTAACCAGTACGTTACTTATCTAATCACCGGAGCATAAGCTATTAAGCCAATTATTATTTGCCATAAAAAGTGATTGCCAATTAAATCATTTGTAATTATATTTGTTTGCAAACCTTACCGTACTTATAGCCATGAAAACTGTCAACTATGAATCGCTACAGGCCGAACACGCCTGGATGATTGTATCCGACCAACTTCAGCAACGTAACAATGTGCTGGCCAAGAGTATTTCGCACATGGAACGTAATCCAACCGATCTGCCCATGGCTAGTCGGCTGATCATATTGCGCTATCATCTCAAGATGAGTGTACGGCAGTTAACGAAGGACGCACGTCAGAAATTTCATACAAAACAATCGGCCGATCGGCTGGCCGAACAATGGCGACATGTGCATCAACTGCTTTTTTTACTTCGTCAGATAGACACGGAGCTTGGCCGGGCTACCGATGAAAATAATACATTACGTGTATGGCTGGAATCACTCGACGGGCGCGTTTACCGTTCAGCGTTAGTACATCTAAATTAGTTGAATCGCGGCCTGTCATTGGTGTAAACGGCAAACGTTTTGGGCATGAAAAAGCCGATTCTCGCAGAAAAAACAACTACGAGAATCGGCTTTTTTGACTCTTCACAATCAAATTACCACTTTGTCGATTTAACCAGCGCAGCATCCGTTACGTTGCCCGACTGAATCAACAGGCGGTAGCGGAAGGTAACATCTTTCCCCGCTGGCAGTGTATAATTTAGAGCCGGTGCCTTCCCTTCGCTTAAAATAGATTGCCCCAGCGGATTGGCCGCAAATAGTCCATATCCACGGGCATGCCAGTACGTTGGATAGCCAACGTTCTTTGGATTATCCATCAGTACGAGCGACACGGCTTCATTTCCTAGTGTTCCCGTTAGTTTTACCCAGGATGCACGAGTTCCCCAAACGGCATCGCCCTCTACGCCTTCGCTGCTCTTATAGTGCCCCGTTACACCTTCGTTATTCATCGCTGGCACTTTGGTGGCTACGCCCTGCGCATCCGTAAATACCTCCGGTTTGGTTGAGGGTTGCTCCAGTTGACGAGCTACGCGTAAAGCGATCATCCCTTCTTTGTTGTCTTTAAACAGAACATCTTTACCCGCTGCTTTCAGCGTCGTATTGCGGTCAATTGTGCGGCTGTCAGCACTCGCGTGAAACACGTATGTCGTTGTTTCCTGAAGCATGACTTTGCTGTCTTTATCCAGCCAGTCGGCCGTCACGACCAGTTCGGCCTCGCCGTTCCCGCTTTTCATCGACTTAACGCCTGTGTGGACGATCGTTCCAAACGGCCCTTTGTGCTCTGGTCCGATCTCGGTTGAGTTGTTCCAGAAATCATGACCATTCACGTCACCGTAATTGAACCACATGCCCACGTGGTGTGGATGATCGATACGTTCGCCGGGGCGCGGATCAAGTGGCCAGCCTCGGGTAATGAAATTGCCACCCGCTGAGAGGATCGGATACAGCACGGGCTTTTTCAGAACTGTCGGGCCTGGATAGATGTACGACGTGAAGGGTTTCCCGTCCACTGTTACAGTTACGTGTTTTTTGGCTTCGTCGTGCGTTAGCTGAATACGGTTGGTTTGGGCCTGAACCGACAGCATAGAGGCCGCAACTAGAAAAGCAATGAAGAAATGGCGCATTGGATGATTAGTTATTCAAATTTGAAAGTCGCGTTTTCAGGGGACAAAACAAACTGCCCCGACCTAAAAAAGCCAGGGCAGTTCAAATGCTACTGTTTAGTCAACGCCTATTACCCTACATTCAGGCCTTGCCAACCCGCATGTGTCTTACAAACCGCTATGATTTGGCGTTAATTACCCAACAATATTTTGTTCGTTACGTCCTGATCTATCGTGATATAGCCAGGATAATTAACCTGTTTACCTAACAGATCCAGCGTTGGTTTAATTTTTATGGTCAGTTTGGATGGCTGTGTTCCTGCTGAACCCGACAGATTCTGCACCAATTGTGTAAAGGCATCGCGCGTTTTAGGATCAGTAAACAATTGATACGCGTTCGTATTCAGCCGGACCGGAACGAGGGTTGTACCGCCACCGGGTTGCACTTCGATACGTTGGTTCAGGAAACCGTTGAATAACTCCTGGCCGGCCAGCAGAATCCGATACTCCAGTTGATTGATACCCGCCAGTTTATTGGTTGGATTCGTAATATTAATGTTGAGCCGGGCGTCGAGTGGTACGTTCCGCGTCAGTAAACCCGCTGCCAGCCGGGGGTAACGAGCTGGATTAATGTCCTCTATCTTGCGCATCTGCCGAACATCGATTCCCGCCAGATAAATACTATCGGCAGATGCAATCGTATAGCGGCACTCTCCCAGGGCTTTTGCCTGCGAAAGCTGATTGTTAACAGCGCATTGATTAAACAACAGTGGCAGCGCCACCAAAACTAAAATAAGGCCTTTTTTCATGGTTTATTGTAAATCGTTCTTATGTAAACGTTCGACAGTGGGCAAAGGGTTTGGTTTAACTCGTATGAAAGCTAAGTTTCTTAAGTGTTCGTCATGAACCCGGAAATTTGCCACTGACTTGATGTATAGACGCTGAGCATTACCAACGGTCATTCCTGGTTCAATACATACGCTTAGCAACTATAAAGCTTTGAGGAAGTTAGTTCGACTGAACAAAAACGAAAATGTCTGTTTTCTGCCTACTACTAGATGGCGACTAACCAGTACGCAGAAGCTGGCACATAAAACACCGTTCACTCAAAAGATACTGGGAAATACAGCGTCAATTCTTTACTTATCACACGAAACGTCCTTTCTAAATTCACCTTTTACGTATGAAAAAAATAGCTTTACGAATCCATCTGTTTACCATTGGATTTCTCCTCAACTTAATCGTGCCAACCTATTTATTGGCGCAATTACCAATCAAAATTACCAATACGCCAACCACCGGAAGTGATCCATCTGGTTTTGTAGCGTATAAAGGCCGGCTTTATTTTTCGGCGAACTCTGCGACAGATGGATTAGAAGTCTATTCGACCGATGGAACGTCTGGCGGAACCAGTTTACTCAAGAATATCAATACGTTACCTGGCAAAGGGTCTGAGGTTAGTAGCTATGCAATCTACAATGATAAACTTTACTTCGGTGCTACCGATGCTACAGGAGGTGGTTTATGGGTTACTGACGGAACTTCGGCAGGAACGACCCTTGTCAAAAGCATTCCTACAGACTTTGGTAATCCTTCTTTTTTAACCGTTGTTAACAACAAGCTATTTTTTGTTGATAAAATTTCCCCTTTCGGTGATAATAAACTTTGGATAAGCGATGGAACCACTACCGGCACAAAACCCCTAACCGACGCACTTGGAGGGCTAGATGTAGGAAAAGGTCCTTTCTCGATCAGGTCGACAAACAACAGGCTTTTTTATGCAACAAGCATCACTAATGACCTGTGGGTAACTGATGGAACGGTAGCAGGTACCCATTTTGTAAAAGGTGGCGAAGTTCCGGATGGAGGCTTTGGTAGCCGTTTCTTTAACTTCATCGGGCAGCTTACTCAATTTGGCGATAAGCTAATGTTCAGGGGTTACGACCAGAGTAAAACTGGCGACGAACCGTGGATTAGCGACGGAACACCAGAAGGTACTTATTCGCTCGATCTAACTCCCGGACCTGGGGTGTCCCTCATCAATAGCTACCGCTACTACAACGGCAAGATGTATTTTCAATTTACGGGTCTCTGGGCAACCGACGGTACACAGGCAGGATCGAAGCAGGTAAAGAACGTACCGTCTGCCGAACGACTCACGGTATTTAACGACAAACTCTATTTCGTATCCAGTATGAATGAACTCTGGATGAGCGATGGTACTGAGGCCGGGACGATGTTAGTTAAAAAACTTAATTCAGGCCTGGTAACCCAACTGATTGTATCGGGCAACCTGCTTTATTTTTCGGCTCGCACATCCAATAGCAATACAGATTTGGAACTCTGGCGAAGTGATGGCACCGATGCGGGTACCTGGAAAGTGTCGCTCTTTAGCCCTGATGCAACGGAGATACTGGGAAAAGTAAAAACCTTGGTCGACGCCAATGGCCAGTTGTATTTTACAGCCCAACCTACTGGCCTATCATCGCCGGAACTGTACTATTTACGACCGAATCAGGCACCCATTGCGCCCGTCATCGCCAACGCGACAGGCACTGTCGGGCAGCCATTTTTTCAGGCGATTCCATCGTTTACTGATCCTGAAGGACTACCGCTTTTTTACAGCGTCAGCGGTCTACCAGCCAATCTTACGTTCAATGGGGGCGGTGGGGGAATTATTGCCGGTACACCCACTACGTCCGGAATCTTTACCATTACGGTGTCGGCCCGTGATATTAATGGGTTGGCCACCAGCACTACGTATACCCTCA
Source organism: Spirosoma jeollabukense (assembly GCF_054777855.1). Taxonomy (NCBI): domain Bacteria; kingdom Pseudomonadati; phylum Bacteroidota; class Cytophagia; order Cytophagales; family Cytophagaceae; genus Spirosoma; species Spirosoma jeollabukense. The sequence continues at coordinate 60,475 of NZ_BAAHAD010000004.1, read as the reverse complement.
GCATCAATCCAGCCAGTGGCAGTGCGTTTGCGCTACAGGCACCCACCTACAACTGCGCGACGGGGGCCATTACGTTTAATACCAGCGGGGGCGACGGCTCGCTCATTGAGTATCAGGCAGCAGGGATTACCAACTGGACGATCAATCCATATCAGTCGGTCGATCATGATCTCATTACCGCTAACGACGTACAACCGATTACCTTACAGGCTCGTCAGCATGGAGTAGTCGTTACATACGTCTGGGATTTGAAGGCGTATTGCACCAATCCGCCAGCACCACAACCGCCCCTGCCTGGTGCCTTTACCCTCATGGCACCCACCTACAACTGTTCGACAGGGGCCATTACGTTCAATACCAGCGGGGGTGATGGCTCGCCAATCGAATATCAGGCAGCGGGCATTACGAGTTGGACCACAAACCCCACCCGATTTGTCGATCAGGAACTACGCACAGCCAATGATACGAAACCGCTAACGTTGCAGGCCCGTCAAAATGGAAAAATGGTTAGTTACATTTGGGACCTGAGAGCCACCTGCAGTGGGGCACGCCTTGCCGCAGAAGAAACAGCTCCTCTTTCAGTACGTGTTCTGGGCAACCCGGTTGTGGGAGAGACGGCTGCGGTAGAAATCAGCGGAGCCGCCGGACAACCGCTACAGTTTGTGGTGACCGATATGCAGGGCCGTCAGATTAGCAAAGATCGTATCGAGCAGGCCGGCGACATTCAGAAACATGATGTTCGAATCAACCGGACACCGGGCGTTTATTTAATTAAAGTGAGCACCCCAACCCAAACTGGAACGGCCAGAATTATTCGCCCGTGATACGTTCGGATGGTCGTGCCACACTGAGAATTGTGGCACGACCATCCGGCTTTACTAATTTTTCACGAATACCATCTGCGCCCGATCAGCTTTGGCCACTTTTTTTCGAAAGTCTACCCATTCGGCATAGGCTGTGGCTGGAAACCGCCCCCGGTGCATGGCTACTTTCCGGATGTACGTGAGTTGCGCACCTTCAACAGTAAACGTTGCGGAATAACGACCAAACTTTGACTCAATCGTCATGGGCTCAATCTGATACTCTGGGGAGTAACCCTTGGGGAGCTGATACGTAATGGTATCACTGTCCTCATAATCATAACTTGAGCCTAGATCAACAGGGGTTTTGCGCGGTTGAGTAAGCGGTGTTGCCTGCGACAGTGCTGACATCAGATTGAGCGGTAGAAATAATCGTGTGCCACTAGTTGTCGCCCACCGACGCACCGTCAGGTCCAGATTTTCGGTAACGGACGGAATGGCTCCCGGCAGTTCTTTGTAAGCAAATTTATTTAACTCAAACGCTGGAATACGGATGCGTTTCAGCAGCCAGCTACGTTGATCATCGCGGTTCAGTCGATGGAGTGCACTGGCATAAACGTCCTGCTGTATACCCGTATAGCGTGTCAGAACATCGGCCGTAGCATCACCCTGCTCGGTCACTTTGATGGTGATGCGTCGTTGCTGGAGGTTGTCAATCGGGCGATAGGCGGGCGTTTTCACCAATCGACTCCCCTCCGGCAGGATAAGCAGAACATGACGGCTTCCCGTGAAATCACTGACGTACCCGGCTGGATTATGTCCATCAGTACATTCCAGAAACAACGTATCACGCCCATCGGGAACGCACAGAATAATGTGGTTAAACTGAAAACTCGGGAAGTCAGTCAGAGCATCCGGCTCGTTGTCACCCGCCCGAACCAACGCCGGGTGGGCCGTCACACCAGCGACTTTCAACAGGGCTTTCGTATAATTGGTCAGCGCCTTACAATCGCCATATTTACTAACGGCAACCTTCTCGGCCTCAATGGTTTGCCAGCCACCAATCCCCAACTGAACGCTCACATAACGCGTCTGCTCCTGTAGGAACCGATAGAGCTTTTTTACCTTTCCGGACGTAGTGGTTTCGTTTTTTGTTAACTCGATTACCTGTTGACGAAGATCGTCGGGAATGCGATCGCGACCGTCGTTCAGGGTGTGATAGAACCGCCCTACATCACTCCAGCTTGTAATTTTTCCCTTGTAGTCCTGCACTTCAAATTCCGTCGGAGCGGTGTAAACAATGGGTAGCTGCTCTCGTGCCGGGGGCGACAGCGGTTCAAATTCCACCGCCGGAATATTCGCCAGTTTCCAGACATAAGTTTTCCCTCCGTTGGCAGTGGCTTCTTCGGCAACAGGCGTCGGAATGTTCATCCCCTTGTGGCGCAACGCAAGGCCCGCTGGCATATTCACCGTAAACATAGCCTGCTCAATCGATAGGTGCTGCTCATCCTGGGGTATCCAGGTTGGGTAAGCCATCAGATTACGCTCAGTCGTCTCAACAATAAATTCAACCGAGTATGGGTAGGTAGGCTGCTTCGGAAACGTAGCCGATTTAAACCGATTATCGTCGAAGAGATTATAATCCGAATAACTGCTGTAATCCTCAATATCAGCCTTTTTCAGCTTCTTGATGAGCTTACCATTACCATCATACAAAGCCCCTTCAAAGTTGATTACCTTAGATAGTTTATCGTACCAGACCTGCTTCTTGGCGTGATCGTCGCCCTGTTCATCCAACACCGTCACTACACTACGTATGCGTAAATGCCCCTCCCCTGCCGACTCAACGGTGAAGACTGTTTCGTGCCGACGAACGACAGCGTGCGCGTTTTCTTTCAACTCAGGCGAAAGCATTCCAGCCTGATAGTCGACCTGAGCCCAGGCCGTCTGACTAATCAGGGAAATCAGTAAAAGAAGTTTTTTCATGAGGGATTTATTTCTTCTCGGCTACGGTCCCACGTTTCAAGACAACCTGCTCGGCATGTTTAGCTACAATCCGGCTGAACAATTCCCGCAAAGGCCCATACTCACCGGCAAAATACATAGGGCGACGTAGTAAAATCCGGCTAACCACCTGAAGCTGATTCTCGTTATTGACGGATACCTGATACAAGAACCGCCCGCCCTCTTCGGGCAATACCATAGACACTGTTTTTGGCAGTTCTTCCACCTGAAATCCTTTAGGCAGCGTATAGGTCGCCATAAATGTTTCATCGGTCGAAACGCCAAAATCCACGGGAAAGAGTCGTTCGGCCTCCTTAAACGGATTACTTCCGTGTGCTTCCGTCAGCATGGGGCGGAGGTAAAGTCGATCGCCTGCTCTACCACAGGCTTCGGGAATGGTAATCGTATAATCTTCATTAAATGCGCTACTTTTCAGATCCGCTCCCGAAAAGTCAGCCTTTTCAATCTGCCAGGCCGGGCGTTTTTTCTGAACGCTCTCCAGGAATTTCTTCTTTCCGTCCAGTGCAAATTGTTTACGGGTGTTCCAGGCACTATAGCCTCCGTGCGAATGAACCAGCGTACCCGTCACCTCACCATCGTCGGTAAGCGTGAATTTACCCGTATGTACTTCTGCGTCACGGTCTGTTGGAGTCAGCGATATAAACCGGGGCTTTGTTGGGTGTACCAGCCGACCTGTTCCATTCAGGCAATGAAGGGGAAGCATCCCAGGTATCAGGCAGGGATCAGTCGCATCCAGCAGCATGTCTTTTCCGCCCACCGAAACCTGAGCAATAACGTAGTTGAATTTCTTCAGCAAGGCATATACTTCATTAACGTGCCCATGCGATCGGGTGCTGAGGATAACCGGGTTGGCCTCAATATCCATTTCACGTAACAGCGCAATCAGCAGCAGGTTAATATCGGCCGCATCGCCTTTTTTGTCTTCAAATACTTTTTTGATGCTATTCGACCAGAGCGCGGCTCCCTCATTCCACTTAATCGTCTGGCGCACGAAATCATAAGCTGCCTTCACCCGACTCAGCGTATCAGGATACTGTCCGAGTAATGATTTGGCCGTTTCCCGCAGGAAACCCGCCCGCTTGATCTGCCCACCGAAATTGGCGTCATCAAGGAGGGTTCTATCCATGGCATCCCACCCAACGGCTATATCCTTTCTCAACATACCTGTTACTCCAGGCACCTGATAGCTAGCCAGTTCAAATTCAATCTTCGATACGTAGTCATCGGCCGTTGTTATATAAGCCTCATCGCGGAAAGCCGGAACATCTTTCATCGCAAACCGATACGCTGATGCCGATACACCATGATGACCCGGAAATAGATCAGGCCCGACAGTCGATTTATGTTCATTGACGGCCATTGTTAAATAGCCAGTCTGCATAATTTTATAATAAAAGTAATCAGGGATAGTAATACGGAATTCACTCCAGTTGACAGGCACTTCCTGCTGGAATCGCCACGTACGGGGGTTATAACCAACCGTAAAAGGGGTTCGAATGGTATATTGATAATCAATAATTGAGCCTTCCCGAACATTAGGCAGCGTATATTTCTCTAGCCACACCTGATCCGAGGCTTTTTCGGTAAAGTGGCCTGCTTTGGTCAATGGATCAATCGATACGTTCCCACCGACTAAGTTATATGTATAGCCATCAAAGTCGGAAACCATCTCATGCTGGCCCGATTTACCCCGACGGGTAGAGAGCTGAATAGTCGCCCGGTCGTAGGCAGATTTCTTACGAATTTGTATTCGAACATGGTAATTGCTATTCATCCATAGTTCGCCCGCATTATTATCAAACGTTACCTCACCAAAGTCATACAGGACGATGGCTTCGGCGGTCGAATCCGCAACAGAATTTGTAAATTGGCTGGGTGTTATTTTACCAAATTTGATGGCAGGTGCTGGATCAGCGGCTTTTTGCGCCAAGGCTATGCCTGTGCATAGCAACGCATACATAGTCAACGGCAGCAGGTGCCGGACAAACGAGAAAGGGAACATGGATGGTGGGTATGAATCGGTTATTTAACCTTGCAATATATCGGTTTGGTTACATATACACAAGCCATTTATCCACTCCATATGCACCGAATTTTCTATCTTTGCCGGGCAACACTTCCACGATTTTCATGGATAAGTTAACCGCCGACGACCTGATTTATGGGTACATCAACGGCATTTTCCCAATGGCCGACACCGACGGTACGCTATACTGGTACGCACCCGATCCGCGTGCTGTTATCCCCATCGATACCTATAAACCAGCAAAATCACTACGTCCGGTTCTTAACCGAAATCAATTTGAAGTTCGGATCAATACGGCCTTTACCGACGTCATGCGGGCCTGCTCAAGTCCCCGTACTGACGATGATAGCGTCTGGATCTCAGACGAAATAATTGACGCCTACACAGAGCTGCACCAGATGGGGCTGGCCCATAGCGTTGAGACGTATATAGACGACTGTCTGGTGGGTGGCCTGTATGGTGTAAGCCTAGGTGCGGCTTTTTTTGGCGAGTCAATGTTCCATCATACCAGCAATGCGTCGAAAGTAGCATTCCATTATCTCATTGAAATTCTTCGCCAGCAACAATACGTATTACTTGATACACAATTCATTAACGACAACGTCCGGCGATATGGGGCCATTGAAATCCCTAAAGCTGACTACCTGAAGCAGCTTAAGGCTGCCCTTCGACTAAAAGCCCGCTTCACCGAGCCAGCACTGTAGCTGCTGCATTACTGGTTATCTTTGCCACATGTCTAAACCCATTCTCGTACTCAAATTCGGTACGGCTTCCATTACAAAACCAACTGGTGAACCAAACGAACCAGTTATGGTAGACATCGCCCGACAAGTGGCGGAACTACATTCCCATTATCGCATTGTACTGGTATCATCGGGGGCGGTGGGTGCCGGGAAAGCCCTTATCCATGACTATCGGGGTGATATTACTCAACGCAAAGCTGCCGCAGCTGTGGGTAATTTGTTACTGCTGAATCAATACTCCCGCTTCTTTTCGATTTACGGTATTTCGATTGCGCAAAGCCTGTGCGAACGCCATCACTTTGCGAATCGCGATCAGTTTCTGCAACTGAAACAAACCTACGAAGAGCTTTGGACCAACGATATTATCCCTATTGCCAACGAAAATGACGTAGTGAGCAACCGGGAACTGAAATTTTCGGACAACGATGAGCTTGCCACCCTCATTGCTGTGGGATTTGGTGCCGAAGCACTCATGCTTTGTACATCCGTGGGCGGATTGCTGGACACAAACGGCCAGATTATGCGTCAGATTACCGACTTTGACGAACGGGTTTTCGGCGTGGTTCGCACCGAGAAATCGGCGCTTGGTTTAGGCGGTATGGCGTCTAAATTGACCTTTGCCAAACTGGCCACGCGCATGGGCATTCGGGTCGTCATTTTCGGACTCAAAGAGCCGGAAAGTATCAGCCGGGCACTACGTAGTGAAATCGGTACTGAGTTCATCCCGCAACCGTCGGCCCTCTCGGCCCGGAATCGGTGGCTCGGCAGTGGTAGTCTGGCTGTCGGGCGGGTGCAGGTCGATGCGGGTGCGGTGAAAGCCCTTCAGAAACGGCGAAGTTTGCTGGCGGTAGGTATCCGGGCTATACTGGGCGAATTTGCCACTGGTGAAATGATTGAAATTTTGGATGAAGAACAGACGACGGTGGCCGTGGCCCGCGCCCGTATTTCGTCCGAAACGTTAGCGCAACAGCTTAATCAGCAAAACGTTGACGTAGCAAATGCAAACGATATTGTACTTTTGTAGGCCAGTCTTGCTTCTTAATGTAGTTCGATATGGTACAGGTAACGAAACAAGCGGTTCAACAGTGGGTAATGATTGATTACTTGGCTCAACAGCACCGCTTTCAGGAAACAATTACTCGAATGGAGCGGAAATACGGGATGACTCTCAACGAGTTTGAGAAGTATCTTGAAACGTCTGAAGGAGAAGTATTCGAGGCATGGGACGACACCATTGATTGGTCAGCCGCTGTTGGTATGCTTGCCGATGTACTTCAGAGCATTGATGAGATCAAGCGCGGTGCAATTGAAATAGTAGAATGAGTCTCATACAGATAAAGCATATTCTGGATGGCTTAGACAAAAATGCCTTGATTCGTCAATATGATGTTTAGAAGTACGAGCATACGGCTATCAAAATTTAATTAAAGCTACAAATTGAATTGACAGACAAGTCTATTTTATTTACAAACGAGTATATTGGAGCTTCTATCAGGAAGTATGCTTTCCATTGGCAAGAGACTGGCGATAAATGGTTTATTCGATGGGATAACGCACCGCACTTTCCTAAGCTTGCCTCCTTTCCCCATCATAAGCATGATTACCGAAGTGGCTCAGAAGTTGTCACTGAAAGTTTTGACATTTCGCTGGCGGAAGTACTCGCTTACATCCATAGTCAGCTAACGAATTTATAACCATGACACCCATTACTCCCCTTCTCCAGGCAACCCAGCAGGCCGCAGCCGCTGTCCGGCGACTTAGTCCTGCTACGAAAACGGATTTGCTCAATCGTCTGGCCGACGTATTGGCAGACCATTCAGCTGAGATTGTGGCCGAAAATCAGAAGGATCTTGACCGAATGCCCACCACTGATCCTAAATATGACCGGCTAAAGCTAACTGAAGATCGTGTCGCCGATCTTTCCAAAAGTTTGCGTGAGATAGCTGTGTTGCCCGATCCGGCGGGTGAAGTTATTCTGGAACGTACTATCGAGCAGGGACTGAGGCTGAAAAAAATTGCCGTTCCACTAGGCGTCGTAGGCGTTATTTACGAAGCGCGTCCGAACGTAACGGTCGATGTAGCATCGCTTTGTTTGCGGTCGGGAAATGCCTGCGTGTTGAAGGGGGGCAAAGAAGCTGACTTTTCCAATCGCTACCTGATTAGCTTAATTCAGGGTGTATTGGTTGAATTTGACGTGCCTAAAGCCGCCGTTACGTTGCTCCCACCCGATCGGGCCGTGGTGAACGAATTGCTGACAGCAACCCGCTACGTAGACATCATCATTCCGCGTGGCTCCGACTCGCTGATCCAATTTGTACGTAAAAATTCACTGGTGCCAACCATCGAAACGGGTGCAGGCGTTTGCCACGCGTATGTAGAGAAAAGCGCTGATTTAGAGAAAGCCGTTGCTATCGTCGTTAATGCCCGCGTTTCACGCCCATCCGTCTGCAACTCCCTCGACTGCGTGCTGGTCGATGAAGCCATTGCCGATACGTTCCTGCCCATGCTGACCGCTGACTTCAACAAATGGAATGTGGAAGTGTTCGCCGACGAAACGTCCTACGCTATTTTCGAGAAAGCGGGCTATACGAATCTGCAACACGCTCAACCACAGGATTTCGGACGTGAATTTTTAGACTACAAATGTGCCGTGAAAGTCGTGAACGGAATAGACGAAGCCTTGTCGCATATTCAAACGTACTCGTCGCGGCATTCTGAAGCGATTCTATCGCAGAATCAGTCGATTATCGATCAGTTTCTGCGTGAAGTCGATGCCGCTGCCGTGTACGCCAATGCTTCCACCCGCTTCACCGATGGAGCCGTCTTTGGGTTGGGAGCCGAAATTGGTATTTCGACGCAGAAACTCCACGCCCGCGGCCCGTTTGCGCTCGAAAAACTGGTAACCGAAAAATGGATTGTCGTAGGAGACGGTCAAGTGCGGTGGTAATTGGATTATTAGACCTTAATACCCGTACCATTCCCCCCACCACTTCTGCAAACTCCGGCGGATTTCAGCTTCACGGGCGTTATTACCGGGCTCGTAAAGTTTGTGGCCTTTCAGATCGTCAGGCAGGAAATTCTGCTGAGCGAAATTGCCTTCGTGGGCGTGCGCATACTGGTATTCTTTCCCGTAGCCAATCTGCTTCATCAGCTTTGTGGGCGCGTTACGCAGGTGCAAAGGCACAGGCAAATGCGCGGTCTGTTCGGCAAGTGCAATAGCTTCATCAATCGCTACGTAGCTAGCATTGCTTTTGGGTGAGGTTGCCAGATAGACCGCTACTTGTGACAGAATAATCCGGCCTTCGGGCATACCGATAGCCCGAATGGCCTGCACGGCTTCTGAAGCCATAATCATGGCTGTTGGGTTGGCATTACCAATGTCTTCCGAAGCCAGAATCAGCATCCGCCGGGCAATGAAAACGGGGTCTTCGCCCGCTACAATCATGCGCGCCATCCAGTACAGAGCCGCATTCGGATCAGAACCACGTAGCGATTTGATAAAAGCGGAGATAATATCATAATGCTGTTCCCCCGACTTGTCGTAACGGGCAATGTTCTGCTGCGCAACGGTCGTAACGCCTTCATCAGTAATAATCAGAGGATCAGGCGAAATATGTGCCGAGGCTACTAACTCTAGTAAATTTAACAGCTTTCGACCATCCCCGCCCGATAGACGTAGTAAGGCGTCGTACGATTCGACCGTTATCTTCTTGGATTGCAGAAATGGATCGTGTGCAATCGCTCGATCTACGACCTGAATTAACTCGTCGCGGCTGAGCGTTTCCAGGATATACACCTGACAACGAGAGAGTAACGCGCTATTTACTTCAAAGGAGGGATTTTCGGTTGTGGCACCGATAAGCGTAATCTGCCCTTTTTCAACGGCGCCCAGCAGGGCATCCTGCTGGCTTTTGTTGAATCTATGTATCTCATCGATAAACACTACCGGCGGAAACATGCCACTCGGCCGACTCAATACGTCGCGAATTTCTTTAACGCCCGAATTAATAGCACTCAGCGCGACAAATGGTCGCTTGACAGCTTCAGCCAGCAACAAGGCCAGCGTAGTTTTCCCGACGCCGGGAGGTCCCCATAAAATCATAGAGGGCAGGCGGCCGGAGTCTACAGCCCGACGTAGTGCTCCGGTAGGGCCAATCAGTTTCCGTTGACCAATTACATCATCGAGGGTGCGGGGGCGAACCCGTTCAGGAAGGGGCGTTGAGTCCGTATTCATTCAGCGAAGTTACCGTCCATCCCTATACAAACAAAAACCCGGTACACTTGATAGCATACCGGGCTGGATTAGATTAAGGCTTAGGAATAGTCGGAATTAGAATGAAACAGTTTCTGGGGTCACATACCGTTTAAGGTTGCTCATGGCACCGAAAATAAGATTGTAAACAGATTGAATATTGATTTGCATGAGGGCAGAAATTTCTTCGTTGCTCATGTTCTGAAAATAACGCAGGTGAACGGCTTCGCGCTGACGGCGGGGAAGTTTTTCGAGCGCCTGATGCAGGCAATCGTTCATAAAGGTATCTTCCTCGTGGGCAATAAGCAGGTTCTCATGCGATGGATCAGCGCCAGGCAACGTATCGCCTACGCGTCGGCCATTCGTAATATCGTCCTGACTAATTAATTTTTGTTCGGCGGTTAAGTGGCGGACCAGCTTACGTTTGATAGAGGCCATCAGGTAGAACCGTACTGATGTGGTTGGCCCGATGGTGGTACGGTGTTTCCAAAGTTCGACGAACAGGTCGTGGATGCAATCTTTAATCAGCGCACGGTCGGTAGCAAAGTGTGCACAGTAATGGTAGAGAGTTTGAACATAATTTTGGTATAACCGGGCAAACGCGTTTTCATCGCCACCGCGAAACAAATTCCAGAGTGTTTCGTCGTCGGGGCCGATTTGTGTACGAGAGCGAGCCATAGTAGAGAGGGAATAAGTAAAGGTTAGGAATAGCCTTGGCGTCTGTAAACATACCGATAAAAAATAGAATTAAAAAAGGCAACTAAATAAAATTTTTTTTAAACTCTATTTCACTATTTGAAGCGGCACAAAAGAGAAGGTTTTGCCATCGAATAATCCTTGATCACTAAGTTTTAGATTAGGAATGACTAACAGCGCCATAAATGACAACGTCATAAAAGGAGCGCCTAACGTACTGCCCAGCTCCTGCTTGGCAAACTGATCAAGGGTTGTATAGTGAGTAGCCACGTCGTAGCCATCCACATCAGTCATTAAACCGGCAACTGGTAAAGGAAGAAGCATGGGGTGCGGGGCATGGGGCGCGGGGGCATCAATTGGCCCATCTACGTCCTGCTCCTTACCCCCTGCCCTGCGCCCTATGCTCCACGCCGATAAACCACCCTGAGCCTCAATAACGAGGTTAATAGCCCGGCAAATACTCTCGTCGTCACAGCCAACGGCTGTGATATTATGCGAGTCATGGCCAACCGATGAAGCAATAGCCCCTTGTTTCAGCCCGAAATTTTTGATAAACGCGATAGCTGGCGGAGCATCCTGATAGCGGTTGACAACGACTAATTTCAGCATGTCGCGCTCAACGTCCGGCACGAGTTGATTGTTCTCAATACGGGGTTCAAGATGAAGTTCGTTGGTAATAAGTTGTCCGTCAAGGGCTTCGATTACCCGAATATGTGTCGTTTCCGGATTCGCAGGTATTGCGAAATCTTCCGGCGTTTTGGGTGAGCAGGTAAACTGATTAACAGGCTCACTACGTAGATCCGGAATCTTCGACTGGCCATTTTCGGCTACAACTTCACCGTTGATGACAGTTTGCTGCACTCGAAAACTAGCTAAATTGTCAACTACGATATAATCGGCGGGGTCGCCTTCACGAAGCAGGCCAACGGGCAACCGGTAATGCAGAACGGGATTCAGGCAGGCGGCTCTCAATACGTTCCAGATGGAATGTCCTTTCTCCAGCGCCCGCACGACCAATTGATTAATATGGCCTTCACCCAACGTATCAGGGTGCTTGTCGTCGGAACAGAACATGATTTGCGTTGGAAACTCCGTCAGCAGGGGAATCAGCGCTTCGAAATTACGGGCAGCACTTCCTTCCCGAATGAGAATGTACATGCCCCGCCGGGCTTTGTCCAGCCCTTCTTCGTAGGTAAAACATTCATGGTCGGTGCTGATGCCCGCATTAATATAGCGCTGTGCATCGTCGCCCATCAGGCCGGGTGCGTGGCCATCAACGGGTTTGTTGAACGCCTTAGCCAGTGCAATTTTAGCCAGTACGTCGGGATCGTGATTCAGTACACCGGGAAAATTCATCATCTCGGCCAGGTAACCGATTTCTTTCAAGGCCAGCAACTCCCGAACATCCTGAACATCAATCGTAGCCCCGGCCATTTCAAAAGTCGTTGCCGGAACACAGGAGGGCGCCCCAAACATAAATTTAAACGGCACCCGCTTGCCCTCCTCAATCATGTAATGAACTCCTTTCACACCCAGCACATTACCAATCTCGTGCGGGTCCGATACCGTTGCTACGGTCCCATGCACCACGGCCAGGCGAGCAAACTGCGGGGGCGTCAACAAAGAGCTCTCAATATGAACATGAGCATCTACAAAACCGGGCAATATATACGGTTCGCCAGCCCGCTCGTCACCCAGTCGATTAATTCGGGCAATGCGGCCGTTGTCGACGGTAATCGAACCATAAAAAATAGTTTGATCGAAGAGATTCAGAATGTTCGCCGTAGGCATAAATTAAATTCGAATAAAAAGTTTTCGGTTGTACATCCACCGAAGAATAAGGTAAAAAACACCCAGCGTCACCATGCCAATCAGCAACTGCTCATAAGCCGGGCCAAGTAGTTGAAAAGGGCCGTGACCGAGATGCGTGTAAAGGGACGTAACAATGAAACGATCAATAAGATGCACCAGGCAATAGATTGCGATGGAATTCATCCCGACAACGACCAGCGGAAATGCCCAGCCACGTCGCCCTGCCACGTCGACAACGTAGTAAAAAAGGGCCAGCAGCCAAAAACACCAGCCTCCACTGAACAACACCCAGGCCGGTGTCCAGATACGTTTGACAACGGGACAAATTCCGGCAACATGTAGCAAAACGCCACTGGCCAGGCCAATAACCCCCGCAAGGAGCAACCATCTCAAAACCTCACGCGCTGCCTTTCCGGAACGTAGCAACCGGCCGGCCTGCAAGCCCAGAAGCATGGTCCCGAGTGTAGGAATAAAGCTAAGCGTTGCGTAGCCACCTCCATTAAACAGAAACGGTTTAGCGCGGGGGAACAAGTTTAGAAACCACGTATCGAATGCCCACGCGAGATTGCTGTTTTTATTAAAGTGCGCCATCAAACCGGTATACATCTCAGGCCAGTCGGCCGGCACATTTACCGCGCTATAATCAAAATTGGGCCCTGGAGTCGGATAGAGCACAAACGCCAGCCAATACACGAACAGGATCAGGCCGAACGCAATCCAGGTGGTTCGGGGCTTCGTTTGCCCTATCAAAAACAGGAATGGATAACCCAGGCCAATTTGCGTAAGTGTATCCTCGAACGTAAAATTCGTTTGCTCCGCGTGGGTGGATCGGAGAAAGATGCCGAGTAAAATCAGAATCAGCGATCGGCGAAGTGCCCGGCCAAACTGCGTTCCAAAGGAATGACCCAGCGTTACCCCGCTAGCCATCGAATAGGGCAACGCCACACCAACCAGAAACGAAAACGATGGCTGAATCAGGTCGTGCAGCGAGCAGCCCGCCCAGGCAACATGACTCTGATGGTGGGCCAGAAATGCCCAGAAAGCACTATCCGGAAACGTATCATGCAGCCGGTCAAACTGTAGGATCTCGGCCGCCATCAAAAACATGACGAAGCCCCGGTAGACGTCCACAGACATCAATCGTCCGGCAGGAAAGCCGGTATGGTTAGCAGACAAAGTCGGAGGCATGAGCAGGGTAGGAATTGGAGCCTCAAAACTTGGAATTGGCGGTCACATTCGCAACAGAGCGGGGTAAAGTTTTTTGAGAAAGGGTGGTATATTTCGGGCTGATGTTTTCTTTAGTACTTAAACTACCCATTTACTGATGGCTGCCCGTGTGTTAAAAGTTCATCCTGCCGATAACGTCATTGTTGCCCTTCGCAACCTGTCGGCAGGGGAGCGGATTGAGTTTGAGAATGATATCTACGAGTTGCCCTACGCTGTTGGGGCCAAGCATAAATTCGTGACGGAAGACCGACAGCCCGGCGATCCGATTACTATGTACGGCGTACTGGTTGGCAAAGCGACCCAGCCCATTCGCCGGGGAGAACCTATCACTACGTTCAATCTAAAGCATGACGCAGACCGCTATGGGCTGGATAAAAAACAACCGTACGGCTGGCAGCCACCCGACGTTTCGTCCTGGCAGAATCGCACGTTTATGGGCTACCACCGCGCCGATGGCAGCGTGGGAACCCGAAATTACTGGCTCGTTGTGCCGCTGGTTTTCTGCGAAAATCGGAACGTACTGATTTTGAAAGATGCCTTTGAGCGCGAGCTCGGCTATTCGCAACCCGAAACCTACCGGGAGCAGGTGCATGAACTGCTCAGCCTGTATAAGGCGGGGGACATGAGCCACATCAAAAAGATGCAGCCGTTTGTCGATGAGTCGCAGAATCAAACGCTGACGCACCTAAACAGATCAGCGAACCGACCCTTTAAGAATATCGACGGAATCAAGTTTCTGACCCACGAAATGGGCTGTGGCGGCACTCGACAGGATTCGGCGTATCTGGGTTCGTTATTGGCCGGATTTATCAATAACCCGAACGTAGCGGGCGCAACGGTGCTGAGTCTGGGTTGTCAGCACCTGCAGGCCGATACAATAGCCACTGAAATTAAACGGCAAAATCCAAAGTTTGATAAACCACTTCTGATATTTGAGCAGCAAGCTGGCACCGAATATGCGCTGATGGCACAGGCGGTGAAAGAAACGTTTCTGGGCTTGGTGGAGATCAACAAACTCGAACGGCAACCGGCTCCGCTAAGTGCCTTAACTGTTGGTTTGAAGTGCGGGGGGTCCGATGGATTTTCGGGTATTTCGGCCAATCCGGTGCTGGGTCATCTGTCAGATACGATCGTTACGTTAGGGGGCAAGACGGTACTGGCCGAATTTCCGGAACTCAACGGCGTAGAGCAGGAACTCATTAATCGCACCGCCGACACGGCCAAAGCACAGAAATTCATTACGTTGATGAGTAATTATTCAGCGCAGGCTGAAGCGGCTGGCTCAGGCTTCGACATGAATCCTTCCCCTGGCAACATCAAAGACGGCCTCATTACCGATGCCATTAAGTCGGCGGGAGCGGCTAAGAAAGGCGGCACAGCGCCCGTCGCCGACGTACTGGATTATGCCGAACCCGCCGTTACGCCCGGATTAAGCCTATTGTGCACACCCGGCAACGATGTAGAAGCGACAACCGGCATGGCAGGTTCGGGCACCAATGTCATTCTGTTCACCACCGGCCTGGGTACCCCCACAGGAAATCCCGTTAGCCCGGTCGTTAAAGTATCAACGAACACAATTCTTAAAAACCGCATGCCCGACGTAATCGACTTCGACAGCGGTCCGATTATCGACGGAGAACAAAGCATCGAACAAAACGCCGACGCCCTGCTGGAATATATCATCAGGCTGGCATCGGGCGAGGTAATAACTCAAGCCGAACGGCTTGGTCAGGATGATTTCATCCCCTGGAAACGGGGCGTTTCACTTTAAAATGGCGAAAGAGCAAAGGAGTGCAAGAGCGACTAGTAATGCGCCGACCACTCATTCGCTCTTGCACGCTTTCACTCTTTGAAAATGTTCTCACTCAAAAACAAAACAGCCCTCATTACCGGGGGAGCTAGCGGCATCGGGCTGGCAATTACAAAAGCGTTCGCACAGGCGGGGGCTTCTGTCCATATTCTTGACCTCAATAGTGAGCAGGCCGAGCAGGCGGCTAATGGCATCAACCAGTCGGGCGGGCAGGCCAGCGGCCACGCGGTCGACGTATCCAATCAGGAGCAGACGATTGCCGTTATCAACCAGATTGCAGCCCAGGGGCCAATTCATATTTTGGTGAATAACGCAGGTGTGTCGCACATTGGCACGGTCGAGACCACAACCGAAGCCGACTTCGATCGAATTTTCCGGATCAACGTAAAGGGAGTTTACAACTGTCTGTATGCAACAATTCCGCACTTGAAAGCCAACGGCGGGGGCGTCATTCTCAATATGGCTTCGGTAGCCGCTACGTTGGGCCTCTCCGATCGCTTTGCTTATTCGATGAGCAAAGGGGCCGTATTGACGATGACACTGTCGGTAGCCAAAGATTATTTAAAAGACAAGATTCGCTGCAACTGCATTTCGCCAGCGCGGGTACATACGCCCTTCGTGGACGGGTTTCTGGCCAAAAACTATCCGGGCAAAGAAGCTGAAATGTTCGAAAAACTGTCGAAAACTCAACCCATTGGCCGCATGGCCGAGCCAGAAGAAGTTGGGGCGCTAGCGCTGTATCTCTGTTCCGACGAAGCCGGATTCGTTACGGGTTGCGACTATCCGCTGGACGGTGGCTTTACGCGACTGAATGCGTAAGCAGCATTCTCTTCTAACTGTGCCACGGTTTTGAACGGTGGCACAGTTTTATAAAAACCATTATTCTTCAACTACCGACTTCACCCCAATTCTAAACCCTGGAATCACCTCAGACTCCAGCGTACCATCTTTCAATTTCTGAGCCAGAACAAACGTATTATCCTCCAGTAAATACTGCTCAATCGTTTCGTGCTCGGTATCGACAATCCAGTATTGGGCCGATTGCTAGAATTGGCCGCGACAATCTATATGGCATTTTTCGCAATATGATCGGGACCTATCAAGTCAGCGCCCGTATTTGTTAAATAAAAAGACGAGACAAACGTAGCGTTGCTATAAAGAATGTATAATCAGACCTGTATTATCCTGGAGTAATTCCTTCGAGTCCATCCGCCTACATTTGCCGCAGAATGGTTAAACTTGTGCCCTAGTCTGCTTTTCTTTCAAAGTTTAGCCAGTTCCGCATGAAACTATTTCGATTCGGCTCCCCCGACCATGAACACCCCGGTGTCGTATTACCCACCGGCCAACACATCGACGTAACGCACTTTGGTGAAGATTACGATGAATCATTCTTCGCCAGCAATGGGCCCGAACGACTGGTGCACTGGCTCACCGCCCATGCCCATACCTGCCCCGAAGTTTCGGCGGACGAACGCTTCGGCCCCTGTGTCAAACGGCCGTCTAAACTCATATGCATTGGCCTGAACTACGCCAAACACGCGGCCGAAACCGGAGCCGCATCGCCCGCTGAGCCGATTCTGTTCTTCAAAGCGACAACGGCACTCTGTGGCCCCAACGACAACGTAGTGATTCCAAAACGTTCCGAGAAAACGGACTGGGAAGTCGAGTTAGCAATCATCATTGGAAAGAAAGCCAGCTACGTTGAACTGGATCAGGCGATGGACTACATCGCCGGATATGCCCTGCACAATGATTACAGCGAACGGGCCTGGCAGTTGGAACGTGGCGGTCAGTGGGTGAAAGGCAAAAGTGCCGATACATTCGCGCCACTGGGGCCCTATCTGGTCACGAAAGACGACGTGCCGAACCCTAACGCACTGAATCTCTGGCTAAACATCAACGGAGAAGAGCTTCAGAATTCCAATACCGATGATATGATTTTCGATGTACCAACGATCGTCAGTTACATCAGTCAGTTCATGACCCTGCTCCCCGGCGACGTAATTTCTACCGGCACGCCAGCGGGTGTCGGCATGGGACTGAAACCCCAGCGCTTCCTCAAGCCCGGCGACGTAGTTGAACTCGGTATCGAAGGGCTGGGCGAACAGAAACAGACAGCCGTTTCTTTTAATGAAGAATGAAGAGTGTAAAGTGAAGAATAAGGTTGACACAAAAACTATTCTTCACTTTACACTCTTCATTCTTCACTCAAAAAATTATGACTATCGACGCACACCAACATTTCTGGCATTTTGATCCCGTTCGTGATAGCTGGATTACGGACGATATGGCGATCATCCGACGCGACTTTCTGCCCGCCGATCTGGAGCCCGTTCTGGCCGAAAACGGAATAGACGGTTGTGTGGCGGTGCAGGCTTCGCAGTCGGAAGAAGAAACGCTATTTCTGGTGAATATGGCCCGAACCTACGACATCGTGAAAGGCGTGGTGGGCTGGGTCGATTTGCAATCCGCTACGTTAGCTGAACGGCTGGAATTCTTCTCCCAATATTCTGACATCAAGGGATATCGACACGTAGCACAGGGCGAACCCGACGATTTTCTGGCACGTCCTGCGGTTGTGGATGGCATTCGTACGTTAGCCGATTTTGGTTTGACATACGACATCCTGATTTATCCCAGCCAGCTCAAGGCCGCGCTGCATCTGGTACGCGCGGTGCCCGAAGTCAACTTCGTGATCGACCATCTGGCGAAGCCGTTTATCAAGAAACAGGAAATCAGCCGGTGGTCAAATTTCATGACTGAGATCGCCAAACACTCAAACGTATCGTGCAAACTCTCCGGCATGGTTACCGAGGCCGACTGGGAGAACTGGAGCAAGAAGGATTTCTTCCCGTATCTGGACGTAGTATTTGAAGGTTTCGGTCCAGATCGGCTTATGTTCGGCTCCGACTGGCCCGTTTGCCTGGTGGCTGCGGATTACACCCAGGTCAAAACACTGGTTGAAGAATACGTTGCTCCCTGGGGCGACGAGGTTCGAGCGAAGGTATTCGGTGAAAACGCGGTAGCATTTTATGGATTGTAACACAGACCGGGCCGCTGTCGCGGATACAGAGAGGAACCACGGAGTTCACAGAGGTTTTTATTTTTCCTCCGTGTATCTCTGTGCAACCTTCGTGTACGCTGTGTTAAAACCTTTTTACGTCTAATTCTATGAATTGTTTCGTTGGCGTTGATGTCGGCACGACCAACGTAAAAGCGCTGGCTATGCCAGCCGATTTAAGTGAGATTCTGGCGCATGCATCCGCTCCGGTTACGACCCTTAATCCTGAACCCGGCTACGCCGAACAGGATCCGGCAGAAATCTGGCTGGCCTTTGTGCAGGTCATGGCTGAAGTAAATCGCGAACTGACCAACGCCGGGCATACCATTACGCATGTAGCGTTCTGCACGGCTATGCACAGCCTGCTGCCCATGAATGCAGATGGAACGCCACTTGGCAATGCCATCCTGTGGTCCGACAATCGCGCCGAAGCCGAGGCAAACGACCTCCGCACTAAGCAGGCTGATTTGGGGAAAGCCATTTACAAAGAAACCGGCACGCCCCTCCACCCCATGATCCCGCTTTGCAAACTGGCCTGGATGCGCGAACACGACCCTCGCCTGTTACGTCGTACGGCTTATTTCGGGTCCATTAAGGAGTATTTATGGCATAAACTTACCGGCGAATTCGAGGTTGATTACTCCATTGCCACCGCGACAGGGCTATTTAACGAGAGCAAGCGTCAATGGAGCGAACTGGCTATGGACTATGCCGGTGTCCGGCCCAATCAACTGTCAACGCCCGTTCCTACAACGTACCAGCGCCCTTACAAACCTCGTTCCGAAGCAGCCGGAACTGGCTTACCGGCAGGCGTGTCGCTGGTCATTGGTGCATCCGATGGCTGTCTGGCTAACCTCGGTGCGGGGGCCATCAAACCCGGCACGGCTACGTTGACGATCGGCACAAGTGGTGCCATTCGGCAAACCGTCCGAAAGCCGCTACGCGATGCACAGGTACGGCTTTTCTGCTATTTTCTGGATGAAGGCTACTACGTTGTCGGCGGGCCAACCAACAATGGCGGCAACGTACTGGAATGGGTATCTGAAAAACTCACTCAACAGAATACGGAAACCGTATTGGCTGAAGCCGCTACCATTCCGCCCGGCTCCGATGGATTGTTGTTCCTCCCCTATCTTCAGGGCGAGCGCGCACCCTTGTGGGATGCCTCCGTGCGTGGCGCTTATCTACACGTAGACTGGCAACATACGCGGGCGCACTTCGTACGGGCGGCTTTGGAAGGCGTATTATTTAACCTGCTTAGTATCAATGGGCTCCTGACTGAACACACAGGCCCGGCACGGGTAATTCATGCCAATGGCGGCTTTGCTCAATCGACCTTCTGGGTGCAGATGCTGGCTGATATGGCCGGCATTCCGGTACGTCTCAACGCGAGTAACGAAAGCGGTTCAATGGGTGCTATTTTGCTGACGATGAAAGCGGCAGGCGTCGTAAAAACGCTGGATGAAGCCGCCGAACGCGTCAAATTCGGTGATACGTTCGAGCCCGATCTAACGCGTTACAAGACGTACCAACAGGCCTTTAAGCAATGGGAGGATGGATTAAAAAAGTTATAAGCTGAACAGCAATCAGTTCAACTGGCAGCTATCGACTACGTCATCGTATCAATAATATCGCCCCGGTGCGAACCGTTTTCTGACCGGCCGTGTCCTTTAGTTCGATTCGATACATATACTGTCCTAAACTCGCCGGTTGGCCATTGATTGTGCCATCCCAGCCTTTTGTTTTGTCGGTCGTACTGTAAACGACCTCCCCCCAGCGGCTGTAGATATTCATCAGAAACTGATCATCCGTAACGCCTTTCGGGAAAAACACGTCATTTACCTGATCGCCGTTGGGCGTAAACGCATCGGGTATAAAAATTTTGGAGTCCCGATGAAGCGTGTAAAAGTTCGAGTAACTGATTTTACCACCCGACGTAGCAATGATCCGATACGTAGCACTTTGCGCAGTTGGATCGTTTGCAGGCGGCTCATAATGGGTACTGGTACCGAGCGGAATTTTCTGACTCGTACCATTCAGCGAGTCGGTCACCTCCACCGTGTAATCGGAAACGGGTCCCGGCACAAAGGGCGATTCGGATGTCCAGTCAAGGCTGGTTTTTTCTTTTGAGTTGAGGAAAACCGTGCAGACAGGTTTCGATGGCGGCAACGTCAACCCACATACGCCCTGATACGTTAGCTGGTAGCAGTAAGAACCAGTTGAAGGTTTAGCACTATTGTCAATAAATAAACTATCATTCTGCACGGTGCCAACCGAATTAAATGTACCCGACGACCCATCGGCACGTGCAATGGCCAGTGTGTAACTGGACAGGGTGCCGGTAGCAGGCTTCGGCAGGGTTGCGGTCAGTTTTGGTCGATTATTCTCAATCGAAACCACTACGTTATCCAGATTGTCGGGGACGTCACCATTGACACCCGTCACACAAACCGAAGCTGACGTGATTTCGGTTTGAGCGACCCCATCAATGGTGGCCACAATGCTGTAACAGTATTGCGTACCACAAACGATGTTATTGTCGTCCGTATACGTAGTGATATTCCTGTTAACGATGGTCCCCCCTATTGGTGCATTGTTGCGCAGCATCCGGTAATACCGAAATTGATTGGTCGAGGATGAGGTGCCAGAATAGGGTGTCCAGCTTAAGTTATTTTTCTTATTAGCCGCCTTAACATCCAGGACAATACTACAAACCTCCTCGGATCTCAACCCCGAATTGCTACAGACATCCTGCGCGACGACCTGAAAGCACTGTACCTGTTTGGCATCCGTTTGAACCGTGAACGTACCAGCCTCTGTTCCTTTCTGACCCGTATCCGTATAAACGCCGTTTACTTTCTGATACAACTGCACCACTGCTCCCGAACCAGCCTGATACTGCATTGTAATGGAATTGTCACTTGTGGTCTTAAGCGTTGTAATAGCTGGTATCGTCCCGGCTGGCACCAACTTAATCGTTTGGGTAGAAACTGTCTTACAAGGATTGGGAGTTGAATAAACACCTTCAACGGTTATGGTCCGCGTGTCGGACCCGTTATCGGTATAGGTATGTTGTGGATTAGCCTCCATGGCAGCCCGGGTCAACGTCTCACGATTTCCGTCATTCCAGGTAATTACATAGCTATCATACTGGCCTAACGTTGCAACGTTAGGCGTGACGGTAACTGTTCGACCCGAGCAGGATTTAAGCGAAATGGAAATAGGATCGAGCGGAAGCACTTCTATCTCTTCACAATGAATCATAGCTGTTCCGCCCAAACTACCCGCCTGTAAAATTTTATATCGACCAGGTTTTGGAAACGTATACGTGGTACTGGCACTGCCCGCTGTCGCTAAATCGGAGTCTTTCGTATAGCCGTAAATATATTTAATTGAGGTGGCAGCTGTTTTTGTGTTTGTGACCGTGATGGAATTACCAACACAAATTCGCGTCGCACTTATGGTAAATCCACCCTCAACTGTACTTGCTGGTCTTTGAGAAGGATCACAATAATCTTGACCGATTGTATAATTGGTTAAAGAAGTAAGCAAAATTATCAGTCCGGTCAACCAACCAGTTTTCTCTCTCAATTCAGTCAGCCACAATCGTAAAACGCGCACAGAAAGTAAATTTTAATCGTTTCCAGAATCAGGAAATCCTTTTCATGGAAACGAAATGACAGGCCTGCCTGTGATAAGTAGCCGTATAAAAATAGGCTAACCCACGTTCGGCAGCCATTATCGAATCAACAACACCGCACCCGTGCGCACAATCGTCTGATTGCTTATGTCTATGACCTCAATACGATAGGCATACTGCCCAGGACTCGCCGGTAATCCATTAACCATACCATCCCAGCCCTTTGTTTTGTCGGTCGTGCTGTAGACTACATCGCCCCAGCGACTGTAGATATGCATCAGGAACCGTTCGGCATACAAGCCTTTCGGCAAAAATTCATCGTTTACCTGATCGCCATTGGGCGTGAACGCAGTGGGTAAGGTGAAGCGGTCTTCCCGCTCAAACGTTTGGTAATTGGAATAACTTACGTAACTACCCGACTTAGCAATAATTCGATATCTGTATACCACTTCACTTGGACTTCGGTCATAATGAGTTGTGATACCAACGCTCTTTTCGCGCGTACTAACGGAGTCGATCAGTTCAACGGAATAATCGGTCACGGCGTCTGGCGTAAACGGGGAGGCCGACGTCCAATCCATAGACTTGATTGACGATGAGGTTAGCAAGATCGTACAGGCGGGTTGCGACGGGGGGAGTTCCAGCCCGCATCCACCCTGATACGTAACCTGATAGCAGTACGAATTCGTAGAGGCATCAACGCTTCCATCGACATAGGATGTTTGACTGGCCAGCGTAGTAATCGGCGTAAAGGCGGCCGATCCGGCATCGGCACGGCTGACAACCAGCGTATAGCTAGGAGGAACACCCGTTGTGGGCAGATGCGTTACAATAGACGGATGGTTATTTTCTACCGATACAACAACAGTACCCAGATTATCGGGCACGGTGCCACTGATTCCGGTAACGCAGGCGGGCGCCGACGTAATGACCGTTTGTGTGGTGGTAGCCGTCGCACTGCTCCCAATAGTCGCCACAATCCGGTAACAATATTGCGTTCCGCAAGTCACGTCAGTATCTGAATACGTAGTGGTGTTCTGGCTGGCTATGGCCGCACCCAGTGGGGCATCGTTGCGGAGAACCTGGTAGTTCTTAAACTGACTCTGTGCTAGCGGGCCAGCATAGGCCTGCCAGTTCACCGTATTTTTCTTGTTGGTAGCCTGTGCATCAGCGACCACACTACACACTTCATCGGATGGGATCGAATTACTGCCACAAACGTCCTGCGAGATGATCTTAAAACACTGTACCTGTTTGGCATCCGTTTTAACGGTAAACGTGGTTGGCCCCGTAAACTGTTGACCTGTATTCACATAAGACCCGTTTACTTTTTGATACAGTTGCACGGGCGAGGCCGCTCCTACCTGATATTGAAGCGTGATGGTACCGTTGTCAACGGCCGTCAAGGCCTCAATAACGGGCTGGCTTATATCTGATGCCAGCGCAACCGCCTGTTGGCTTGTGGAACTGCATATCGGAAGATTGAGCGAGCCATATACACCGTCAATAGAGATGGTTAGTGTATTAGGGGCTGTATCATCATAGGTATGTTGTGGATTAGCCGCTAAGGCTGAACGATCTAATTCTACCGGAAGCGTACCATCACCCCAGTTAACGACATACGCATCGTACTGACCTAGGCTAGCCGCATTAACTTGTAACGTTACCTGTTTGCCCGTGCATGATTTTGCCGTAAACTGAACTGGATCAAGCGGTAGTACCGTAATGGTCTGACATTTTACGGCCAGTGTGCCATTCAGCAAGGTACTTTTTTGAAGTATTGTATATGTACCTGGCGTATTATAAGTAAATATACCCTGTAACTTTAGCTCACCGGTAGGAATGCCTTTCCCTTTATAGTCCTCTATATAAGATATACTAGAGCTTACTAATCCGGCCTTAACGGCTATCACTCGTATTCTATCGCCAGGACAAATCCTGGTTTTATCTAAAGTAAATCCACCTTCGGCAGCGCCATTAGAATTGTTACAGTAGTTGTTATTGGGATCAATCGTCTGAGCGAACGAGGGCAGGGCATGCAGGCAAACGAAGAGCCATGCAATCAGCAATCGCCGAATGGGCGCACCGATTCTCATTCCAGCCCCAGCCAGCCATACTTGTAAAATGTACACGGTGAGTAAATTTATCGTTCGTATAAATCAAGTAGTTACTATATCTTGAAAAACGCCCGGGCAGACATTTTCGCATCCCACGAAACGTATCTTTCTTAAAATCAGTTTTCAGGTAACTGATAGAGTAGTCCAAACGACTGGGAACTCTATTCAACCGGGCTATTGAATACCAAAGATAGTTCCGCTGATACGCATCGACCAAACAGATGAATAATAATAGTGCGAATACTGAGCCATCGGATGATTCACATATAGATCATCCAGAATTAGCCCCCATCCGGTTAGACCGTATCGAGGACGCCATTGCCGACATCAAAGCGGGTAAAATTGTGCTGGTTGTCGACGATGAAGATCGGGAAAATGAGGGAGATATGATCTGTGCGGCCGAAATGGTTACGGCCGAAATGGTCAACTTCATGGTGCGCGAAGGTCGTGGCCTCATGTGCGCCCCCCTAACACAGGAACGTTGCGAAGCGCTGGGACTGGATATGATGGTCACCAGCAATACGTCCGTTCATACAACACCGTTCACGGTTTCCGTCGATTTACTCGGAAACGGTTGCACGACTGGCATTTCAGCCTCCGACCGCGCCAAAACGCTTCAGGCGCTGGTTGATCCAAATACCACGCCCGATGACCTGGGCCGACCGGGGCACATATTTCCGCTACGTGCCGTAGAAGGCGGTGTCATCCGCCGGGCCGGGCATACCGAAGCTGCCGTTGATCTGGCGCGTATGGCGGGTCTTTCGCCAGCGGGTGTGCTGATCGAAGTGCTGAACGAAGACGGCACAATGGCCCGGCTACCCGAACTGCGCGTGCTGGCCGATCGCTTCGGCATGAAACTCATCAGCATTCAGGATCTGATCGAATACCGGCTACGTACCGAAACGCTGATCAGGCGCGAAATTGGGGTGGATATGCCCACCGAGTGGGGTCATTTCGATCTCATCGCCTACAAACAAAGCAACACGGGCGACACACACCTTGCTCTCGTAAAGGGCAGTTGGGAGCCTAATGAGCCCGTTCTGGTACGGGTTCACTCATCCTGCATTACGGGCGATATTTTCGGTTCCTGCCGCTGCGATTGCGGAGCCCAGCTTCATGCGTCCCTGAAAATGGTCGAAGCCGAAGGCAAAGGCGTTGTGGTCTACATGTTTCAGGAAGGGCGCGGCATTGGCTTGATCAATAAGCTGAAAGCCTATAAACTTCAGGAAATGGGCCGCGATACGGTCGAAGCAAACCTCGATCTGGGTCTGCCCATGGATGCCCGCGACTACGGTGTAGGGGCGCAGATTCTGCGTGATCTTGGTATTCGCAAGCTGCGGCTCATCTCAAACAACCCCAAGAAACGCGCGGGTCTGATGGGTTACGGACTAGAAATTGTGGATACTGTCCCGATTGAAATCAAGTCGAATCCGCATAACGAACGGTATCTGCGCACGAAACGCGACAAGATGGGCCATACCATCATGAACGAGCCCGTCAACGAAGAGCAATAATTTCACTACGTAAGATTTAGCAGAAAAGTGAGCACCAATCCAGTCGGTGCCCGCTTTTCTGTTTTATACAAGATCAATGAGACTTGCCGTAAGCCTTCTCCCCCGCTTCGACAGCTACCGATAGTGTATTCGTTTTGGGCGGAATCGGGCATGGATACCCTTCGCTATAGGCGCAATAGGGATTATAGGCCTTATTGAAATCCAGCGTTAAAACCCCATTTTTTATATCGCCGGTCCGCAGATCCATGTAACGTCCCCCGCCATAACTGCCCTCTCCCGACGTAGCATCTTTAAATGGCAGGAATAAATAATCGCGATACTCCGGTCGTCGAATCAAATTCAGGTTGCGGTATAGGGTTAATTTTTGGGGCTTGCCCCGCAGCACAAACGACAGCACGGCGTAAGAAACGTGCGTTCGGGTGGCTCCGCTGTAGGTTGGCATTTCAAACGGCTCTGCCTTAGGCGTCAGCTCCACCGTGGCCTTTACCCGATACGTTGAATCGGGCGCATAAAACTGCACATAGGTCAAATCTTCTTCTAATTTAATCGGACCACCTGCAGAAGCCAGCAGGTCTTTTTTATACGTATCACGATGCCTGGCAAGCTGTTCTGTAAAAGAGATTTGCCCAAAGGCCGCTATCGTCAGTAAATACGTTGACAGAAACAAGAGGATGCGCATAATGAGGTTGATAAAGTGCTGCTGATAAACCTAGAACCGTCGGCCGCCGAACGGTGTTACATAAGTACAAATCAACCACATCAGATCAATAAAACGCACATTACGTATGAATCAGGCAAAAAAATCATTCAAAGAACTCATTCACGGCGATAAGCCCGTGCTGGTTGACTTCTATGCTGACTGGTGTGGTCCCTGCAAACAGCAGGCGCCCATTCTGAAACAACTCACGGAACGTGTTGGCGATAAGATTCGCGTCGTTAAAATCGACGTAGATAAAGCCCAGGCGGCCGCCAACCAATACCAGATTCGGAGCATTCCGACCATGATTCTGTTCAAAGACGGCAAAATTGTGTGGCGCCAATCAGGCGTTCAGCCATTACATACGCTGGAAGGGCTGGCTAAGCAATTTGGTGGCTAAACGCTATATTAACCACGAACAAATAAGTCCGGCCATAGACTTGACCGGACTTAAAATCTACACGCATCACATATTACCAGGAGAGTTACTCCCTATCCTACCATCTTCTATTTACTATGCGCTAATCCGAAGTTTTTCAGATTAGTAAGTGCCGTTACATTAATGATTTTCCACTGTCCATTTATTTTTTCGAGCGTCCGCGACTCTTTGGACGTTGTTTTACCGTGACTGTCGACCAGCGTCTGGTCATACGCCACAAATGCCATATTCCCGTTTTGATGAACGGTATAGTTTGCGTTCTCCACCGTGACTTTATCCGTTATTTTTGAACTTTTGAACTGGCTGGCAAATTGTTTCTCCAGCTTGTCCCACCCTTTCACGAGCAGAAAATCTCCTCCGTACAAATTGGCTGCAAAATGAACGTAGGGCGTATGTGCCCAGGCATTTGCCCATTCGGCTTTGTCCCGCTTAAAAAAGCCTTCCGTTTCACTACGTAACACCCGTTTAATTGCGTCCTCATCGGCCTGAGCCAGACTATGCAACACCGTACTCAGCCCAAAGGCAACCACTAAAAGTGACGTTTTCATGAGTAGGGAATGTTTATTGATCGGTTAAGATAAAACTTAAAATAACAATAAACAAGTATTTTTTTGGACTTTTATCTGTCTGCGAATATATTGGCCTGTTTATATTCACTCAATGAGTCAGCGCTTTCACTCACTTCTGGCAATTCTCTTCAGAGGAGTAAACCCCAGCCTTTATATTTGGCACTCACTTTGCTTTCTTACCTGATCAAAAACGTATTAACTCAATGCTCAACGTTATTCAACCTGACCTTGCGCCCATTACCCGCCATTTACGGGCGATGTTTGGCTCGCGCTTATTAATTGCGGCTGTCCACCATCTGGGTGTATTTGAGGAATTAAGCGCTGGACCGCTCTCACTAGCCGACTTGAGCACCCGTCTCCAATTGAACGAACGTCCGGCTATGGTGCTATTCCCGGCTCTTTGTGCGATGGAGTTGCTTGACTACGACAAATCCGGTCGACTACGTATCACGGAATTAGGACGCTACGTAACACAAACCCATACGCCTAATCTGACGGGTTATGTTGGGTTGGAGAAAGATGATCTGGGCGTAGTAGAAATGGCCGTTCGGCTGAAAAATGATGGACCTCTGGATGCGCCAGAAGGTATTTCGTTTGTGAAAGAAGGTGAAGGTCCCTCCCCTATGGACGATCCCGAATTGTCTCGAAAATTTACGCTGGGTCTGGCCGGACGTGCCCGCCATCTCTCGCCTATCGTAGCGTCCAAACTCTCGACGCGCGAAGGTCACTTGCTGGACGTAGCCGGAGGAACCGGCTATTACACCTACGAATGGCTGCTGAATAATCCAACATCAACAGCCACGATACTGGATAGACCGGCGGTATTGAACGTAGCAGCCGAATTGCTGAACGAGTTTGCTAACAGTGGCCGTCCGGGAGCCGAAAGCGTGAAGGCACGGGTAAGTTTCGCAGCGGGAGACATGCTAGTCGATGAGATTCCACAGACGGATATACTACTGGCGGCCAGCCTCTTCCATGACTGGCCAGCGCCTACCTGCCAGTTATTAGCCAATCGCTTTGCTGCAGCGATCCGGCCCGGTGGTGAACTCTGGGTACACGATGCTTTTCTGAATGATACGTTGGATGGTCCACTGGCAGTCACTGACTACTCGGCTCAGCTATTCTGGGGAACCAAAGGCCGTTGCTACAGTCGGGCCGAATATCGCGGTTGGTTTTCGGAAGCTGGCTTGGAGCCTACTTCCGAAAACATCCCAACGCAAATGGATTATGGATTGATCTGGGCGCGTAAATCTATGTAGAGACGCAAGGGGTTGCGTCTCTACACTCCCGGCAAAATATTCAGGAGGCTACGGCCTTTTGTGGCAACGGCTTCGTGAAACTGATTGCTGATCACATTTTTGATGATCTCACTACGGTCGCGTTCTCCGCGCACCAGGGCTTTCGCAAACTCGATGGCCTGATCGGTCGTGATCTTCCCTGGCATGGGTGGCTCGTTCTGGTCGACAATCGCATCGACCAGAGCGGGACCATCGTGTGCTAAGGCCTGACGTATCACGGCTTCTGCATTTTTTGGATCGTCGATGGTAAAGCCTTTCGCCCCACACGCGTTGGCATAGGCGGCAAAATCAATGGGCTGTAAATCGACCGCAAATTCGGGGTTCCCTTCCATTACGATCTGTTCCCACTTGATCTGTCCATACGAATTGTTGTGAAAGATAAATACCTTGATGGGCAGTTTGTATTTCACCGCTGTAGCCATCTCGCCCATTAACATCGTAAAGCCGCCATCGCCCACCAACGCCACTACCTGACGATCAGGATAAGCCACCGAAGCCGCAATGGCATAGGGCAGCCCCGAGGCCATCGTCGCCAGTAATCCCGACGTAGAAAACTGCATGTCACCCTTTAACTGAATGTGGCGGGCCGCCCAGGTTGTGTTATTACCACAGTCGCAGGTGACGATGGCGTTATCGTTGAGCAGTGGACTAAGCGTGTGCGGAATAACCTGCGGTTTCATGGGTATAGCTTCCTGCGTCCCCCGCTCAGTCATTAACTCATTCCAATGGGTCATGCGCTGCTGCGCCTTTTCCAGAAAACTCCGGTCGTCTTTGCGGTGGATTAAAGGCAACAAAGCCTGTAAAACCGCTTTACTATCGCCCATCAAGCCCACTTCAACGGGTGTTCGTAAGCCAATGTGCGATGGATCGAGATCAATCTGAATGGTACGTGCCTGACCTGGTTTGGGAAAATACTCGAGGTACGGAAACCGTGAACCAATCATAATTAACGTATCACATTCCTGCATGGCATCCTGCGAGGGAGCCGTACCCAGCAAGCCGAGGCCGCCTGTGGTGTGCGGGTCGTTGTCAGGCACAACCCCCTTACCCAACAGGGCTTTTATGATCGGGCCACCAACCGCATCGGACAGGGCCAGTACTTCCTCCCGAGCGCCCAAACAACCCCGACCGGCAAGAATGGCTACCTTCTCCCCCGCATTGATGAGGTCGGCGGCCCGTTGCAACTGCTTCGGATCGGGCGATACGTATTGGCTGACCATCGTCGCACTGCTATGATCAGGCTCGTTGACCATCGACCGTTTATCATCGCTCGTTGTCCAGTCCTGGAAATCTTTTGGAAACGAAATATGGGTGACCGTACGCTGTCCCAGTGCCGTTCGGATGGCCTGATCCACTACGTTGACGACGTGATCTGGCCCCATAACCCGCTCATTGTATACGGCTACATCCGCAAAGACTTTGACCAGGTCAACATCCTGCTGATAGAACGTACCACTAATGTCGTGGGCAGTATGGCCGGTAATGGCTAATACGGGCTGAGCATCGTATTTCGCATCGTATAACCCATTGAGCAGGTGAATGCCGCCACAACCGGACGTAGCAATGCAGACACCGAGCTTCCCCGTGAATTTAGCATAGCCGCACGCCATAAAAGCAGCGGCTTCTTCATGCCGTACCTGAATAAGTTTGATCTGATCCTGCCGATTTCGCAGTGATTCATAAATACCGTTGATGCCATCGCCGGGCAGGCTGAATACGGTATCGACACCCCATTCCAACAACCGTTCGACCAGCAGGTCAGCTCCTGTCTTTGCCATACTAATAGGTAAATTAAGCTCCGTTCCAAGACGCCGACACTAGCTGTCGTGGCACGTTTGAACGGAACGAATACGTGCATTTAACCACCTATCCGGCAATCGTGTTTGGCCATAGCCTGAAGATTAAAGAATATTAATAGAGTACGGAAGGGGGATTTTGGCTGAACTGACCGGACGTTTTACTCATGACGGGTATCGACTTTACTTATAGCTTAATTATCTCGCTATTTTTACGGGCATACTTCCCATCAATCGCTATGTTCTCATCTTCCGGCAGGTCCTTATGCATAATGGGTAACGTAGTGGATGCTCAGGGTCGCGAATCTGTCAAAACGATTCTGGTCCAAAATGGCAAAATCACGAACGTTCAGAATGGCAAAGTGCCTCTTTCGCTCCCTGATCTGATTTTGCTGGAGCTGGCGGATAATGAAGTCGTATTTCCGGGGTTGATCAATTTACACGTCCATTCGGAATACAACATTTTTCCGCTCTGGCAAAGTCCGGCCGTCTGGAGCAATCGGTATCAATGGCGTAATAACGATCAATACACGCAGGAGATAAAAAACTTCAAGGACTACATTGAAAGCAAGTGGGTACAGGACTATCTGGGATTTATCAAGCCGATCGTTCAAGCCTACACGACGGAAAAGGATGACCATTTAACCGCTACTTCGATTGCCATTGCGGTGAGCGAAGTGCAGAAATTGCATGGTGTCATCACCGAATTACAGGCCGTTGCAGGCGGCACTACGCTCGTTCAGCAGACGATCAAACTAGAGAATAATGCGAGTCTGCCCAGTTTTATCGTGCGAAACACGGGCGACCCAATCGAATTGGGGCTGCCATTCACCAAAAAGGTTTTTTCGGTTGTAGACTTTGTGAAACCCGGCCCGGATTTCGACGCGCCCGGTAGCCCAATCCATGCGCATGACGATACGTCTGTCTGGCCCATGATGCGCCACCCCAGCTTCACGGATTTTCTAACATCCCTTCGGGAAGGCAACAGTCGTTACTACGCGTCCATCGCTCACCTGGCCGAAGGACGGGCGGGCTATCTTCAGAAAGGAAAACCGGACGGATTCAGTCGGCGGGAATTTATTGAATTTCGGAAGGCGCTTTCTCAACTCCCCAATCCAGAATCGCTTAAAACGGCGAATCTGACATTAACGCATGCCTGCGGCCTGGATTATTCAGACCCCGATACCCTCGATTTTTTACGCGATAATCACATCAGCATTGTTTGGTCGCCGGTCTCTAATCTGATTTTGTACCGCGATACGATTCCCGTAAAAACGCTGCTCGACCACGGCATCAATGTCTGTTTGGGTTCCGATTGGGCACCCAGCGGTAGTAAGCATGTTTGGGATGAGTTAAAATTTGCCCGGCATTTTTGTGATGCCGTCTCCCTCAACGTCAGCAATGCGCAGTTGCTGGCGATGGTTACCCAAAACCCGGCGACCGCGCTAGGACACATAAAAGCCGGTGCTATTCAACCGGGCTACAACGCCGATTTTTTCATTTTACGCAAGCAGTCGGCAAATCAGACTGCATTAACCGCTTTACAGACTCAGGATGATAGTGCCGTTCGTTGTACCATTGTGAATGGCCGGGTGATCTATGGAGACGAAGATTTGTTTGTCAATACGTTAGCCGTCGATTATCAGCGGATTCCCTCGGAAGAAGGACAGGGAGCCGCAAAAAAGGTAGTGAGTATTAATTCGTCCCTCAACTTCGATCTGGCGAAGGGCTTAGCCCAGGTTGATGCGCTGATGCTACGTTACGCCACCGAAACGTTACGCTTACCCAACCTCCGACGAACCCGCCTGCTTTCCGCCGACGACCACCTCTATCAGGTACGTATTAAGCTAGTGAAGAGTTATTTGGCAGAGTTGTTGAAGTGAACGTGAGCAACCACACCCATATCTACAATGTATCAGATTTATTCAGGAAAATCAGTAAGCTGTGGTAGTACGCCATTATCCTGAATCATGACAGCACCGAGGCAATTTTCATCGTGTCTTTTAAGGAATTATAAGTTAATATGTTTCACGAAAAGAAATACTTAGGTGAAGTATTTCTTGTAATCTTTTTTCAGCAAAATCATATTTCCTACCATTCGATTCTATAAGTTGTTTAAACTTACTGACACCCACTGCTCTACATATATATGCTTCAATAATGTAATTCAACTGATAGACAATGCTACAGATACATTTTAAAACCAAAGGACCGTCTTCAAATTCCTCGCTAGTAAATGGGTCAATGTCCCCATAATTACTCTTTATTCTTTTTCTGTACAACAAGTCCATTATTGTTGTTGGCCCTATCTGTAAAGATATATCCTCCCATTCTGCTTGAGTAAGAATACGCTTTTCTTTTTTGTACTTTCTCTTGTAATC
This sequence comes from Spirosoma jeollabukense, assembly GCF_054777855.1. Classification (NCBI taxonomy): domain Bacteria; kingdom Pseudomonadati; phylum Bacteroidota; class Cytophagia; order Cytophagales; family Cytophagaceae; genus Spirosoma; species Spirosoma jeollabukense. The sequence continues at coordinate 27,569 of NZ_BAAHAD010000004.1, read as the reverse complement.
TGAACAATATTTATCTCTACGATCGTCTAATTTTTGCTCCCGTGTACTTTTTAGGAATTGGCAAATTTAATTATGAACTGTCTCAGTATCTAAGTACAATCAAGAAAGACCTGTCGGGTTGCTCCGATGATTGATAGCACTTTTTCAGGTGCTTGATTATAGCGGGCAAAGAAGTTATTGGTCGCTTCAATCAGCTTTTTGATGGATTCGAATAACTCACAATGCGTCACCTCGCGTCGCCAGTGTCGCCACAACATCTCAATGGGATTGAGCCAGGGACTGTAAGTGGGCAGATACAGCAAGACTAACCGGCCAGCGGCTCCTCGTACTACGGCATCTATTTCTCCGCCACTATGGGTATCGGCGTTGTCCCAAGCCACGTAAATGGTTTGCACTGGGTGCCTCAGCAGAAGCTGCTCAAGAAGCTCCGTAATCTGTTCGCGTCGTTTTCGTTTACGAACAATAACCACCGTTTCGCCTGTATGATAGTTGACCGCCCCGATGCCGAATCGTTTGTTGGTTTGTCCCGGCGTGGGAATCATTACCTGCCGACCTACGGGGCTCCACATCGCTCTAAGGGTCGGTTGCCAACTCAGATTAAACTCGTCAGCATAGTAAAAAACCGCATTAGCTTCTAACTGATCTCTTTTGATCTCAATCTCCTTTTTTTAAGTAGGTACTCTGGATCAGGGCTGCTGATTTTATGTTGGGGCCGGGATAAGACAATCTCCATGGCTTTTAGTTGAAGACGCACACCCTCTTCCGATAGGCGCACACCCGTTTGCTCGGCTAAATAATCGGCCAGCCGAGCCAGCGTCCACAGCGAAAATTCCAGGCCTAAACTGCGGGGACGTTGGCGTACACTGCTGAGTAGTTGTTGACGATAAGCCTGACTAACTTTGGAAGGCTTCCCACTTTTGGGTGCATCATGCAGGCCAGTAATCCCTTCGGCTTGATAGCGTTTGAGCCAACGTTGAACCGTGCGTTCACTTTCGCGAACAATCAGGGCGATCTGGGGAGCTTTTAAGGCTTGCTCGGCTGAAAGCAAAATCATTTGGGCACGAGTACGGATACGTGGGAGCTTAGTGGTTTGATACAAATCCACTAGCTCCTGATGAGCCGACGGGGGTAGGTTATCGATTTGGAGTGCTCGCATATCCAAAGATAAGCCAATCTGGTGTCCGACAAGTCTTTTTTGAATATACTTAGTAGTGACAAACTCATTGGCTTTATCCCACAGGGTTTTACAATATTTTTATAATGAATATCCTTCTTTCCTCCATCGGAGTAAAAACTTATTGATTTCGGTAGCTTTCCTTCTACAGCCATTAAGGCGAATTTCCTTAAAATAAGAGCATGTGATTTATCTGCCTCAGTATAACCTAGGGTATGATAAAGTGCCCTAAGTGAATTAAATGTGGAATAATAAGCTTGCGGAAATGCCCATTGCAAAACACAGGCATGTTCAACATGCTCTAATATCTGCATATTACTTCGAAGGATATGTTCCGTATTGCGGCTGTTCAATAACAAGCTTTCGATTTTCCTTTCGTCAGCATTTTTAGAAATCGAAATTTTATCAACAAAATAAGGAGTTCTCGAAACTTCCTCAGCGAAGTTATTGGTGATTAGATGGTGGCTTATAGCTTCAAATTGATTTCTAACAGTTTTAGCCTGAAACCATACAGTTGGCTTTCCGACCTTTCCTTGAAGGCTCTCAAACGAAAGATTCATAATATTAATACAGTGCGATAAAAAAACTCCCGACCGTGTTAACCACAGCCGGGAGCCAAATAACTCTTAGTGGGTTAATCTATTACGATCCGCACATCTCGCATCCTTCCGGATCGTCCAGCGAGCAGGTCATGGCGGCATATTGCTGTTCGAGGTCTGTTACCATCGGCACAGGCTGTGGCGCTACGTTCTGGGCGTGTTCCTTAGCGTACTGTACGTAGTCGAGTGGTTTTTCGACGGTTACTACAGCTTCGGCCATTACGGGCTCCAGTTGTGGCTCGGCTTGTGGTTGCACGACCGTGAACTTCACAGCGTCGGATGCAGCCTTCGTGCGCAGGTAATACATACCCGTTTTCAGGCCCGCTTTCCAGGCGTAGAAGTGCATGGACGTCAGCTTGCCGAAGTTCGAGTCCTGAATGTGAATGTTCAGCGACTGCGACTGGCAAATGTACGCGCCCCGGTCGGCGGCCATGTCGATGATATGCTTCTGCTTAATCTCCCAAACCGTTTTGTAGAGGTCTTTGATATTCTGCGGAATATTCGGAATCGCCTGTACCGAGCCATTGGCCAGAATCAGGTTGTTCTTCATCGCATCGTTCCATAAGCCCAGTTTCACGAGGTCTTTGAGCAGGTGTTTGTTCACGACCACGAACTCGCCCGACAATACGCGACGGGTGTAGATGTTGCTCGTATAGGGTTCAAAACATTCGTTATTACCCAAAATCTGCGACGTCGAAGCCGTTGGCATGGGTGCCAGCAGCAGCGAGTTCCGAACGCCATGTTCCACTACGTCCTTGCGTAGGCTTTCCCAATCCCAGCGACCCGATTTTGGTTTCACACCCCACATATCGAACTGAAAAATACCTTCCGAAATCGGCGAGCCTTTCCAGGTTTCGTAGGGACCACATTCTTTAGCCTGCTCCATCGAGGAAGTCATGGCACCGAAATAAATCGTCTCAAAAATATCTTCGTTCAGGCGACGCGCTTCTTCCGATTCAAACGGCATACGTAGCATGATGAAGGCATCTGCCAGCCCCTGCACACCCAGACCGATTGGCCGGTGGCGCATGTTGCTCCGACGCGCTTCTTCAACCGGGTAATAGTTGACGTCGATGATCTTGTTGAGGTTGCGGGTGGCTGTTTTAGTCACTTCATACAACTTCTGGTGATCGAACCGCATCATGCCGTCCTTACTCCGCGTAATAAACTTCGGAAGGGCAAGTGACGCCAGGTTACAGACCGCTATTTCGTCGGGAGCCGTGTACTCAATGATTTCGGTGCAGAGGTTCGACGATTTGATGGTGCCGAGGTTCTTCTGGTTCGATTTCTTGTTGGCCGCATCCTTATACAACATGTAAGGTGTGCCAGTTTCGGTCTGCGATTCCAGAATTTTAAACCACAATTCCTGCGCTTTGATGGTCCGACGAGCACGGCCTTCGCGCTCGTAGCGCGTGTATAAAGCCTCGAACTCATCACCGTAGCAATCGGCCAGACCTGGGCACTCGTGTGGGCAGAACAGCGACCAAACGTCGTCGTCCTCCACCCGCTTCATGAACAGATCGGGTGTCCAGAGCGCATAGAACAGATCACGGGCACGGCCTTCTTCTTTACCTGAGTTCTTTTTCAGATCCAGGAAATCGAAAATATCGGCGTGCCAGGGCTCCAGATAAATAGCAAACGAACCTTTGCGCTTTCCACCACCCTGATCAACGTAACGAGCGGTGTCGTTGAACACACGGAGCATTGGCACAATCCCGTTCGACGTACCATTGGTGCCTTTGATGTAAGTACCTGTTGCGCGAACGTTGTGAATGCTCAAACCAATGCCACCCGCCGACTGTGAAATTTTGGCGGTTTGCTTCAGGGTGTCGTAAATACCATCGATAGAGTCGTCCTTCATCGTCAGCAGGAAACAACTCGACATCTGTGGCTTGGGCGTTCCGGCGTTGAACAACGTTGGTGTCGCGTGGGTAAACCACTTTTCCGACAGCAGATTGTAGGTCTCAATAGCCGCTTCGACATCTTCCATGTGAATCCCGACGGCCACCCGCATCAGCATATGCTGTGGACGTTCGGCAATGCGACCATCCAGCTTCAGCAAATACGACTTTTCGAGCGTTTTGTAGCCGAAGTAATCATAACCGTAATCCCGATCGTAAATGATCGTGGAATCCAGCAAAGCTGCATGTTGGCGTACTACGTCATACACCTCTTTCGCAATCAGTGAGGCATTCTCTCCAGTTTTCGGATCTTCGTACTGGTACAGTTTTTTGATCGTACCAGAAAATGATTTGTTTGTCTCTTTGTGCAGGTTCGAGATAGCAATCCGAGCCGCCAGAATCGCATAATCTGGGTGCTTGGTCGTCATCGACGCAGCCGTTTCGGCCGCTAAATTGTCGAGTTCAGTCGTTTTGACACCATCATACAGGCCACTAACGACTTTTACAGCGACCTCTACAGGTTGCACATAAGCTGGATCAAGGCCATAGCACAGCTTCTCGATTCGAGCTGTGATTTTGTCGAACTTGACGGACTCCCGGCGGCCATCACGTTTGATTACATACATATTTAGGGCTTTTGATTATATATGAATAAATGATAAATTCAGTTAAGTGCTTTCAGTAGTCCAGATTCAGCATATATTTTCTCTAATGACCTATAAACGCCTATTAATCAAATATATACTAGTTTATTTCCAAGAGATACCCTTCTTATCCTATTGGTAAAGTCGGTAGTAAGTTATTTTTCTGGTTTAGAATGGACTGTTAACGTCTTCTTAAAATAGACGGAAAATCAACCCGGATGGTTCGGGGGTTTTGGTGAATCCTTGAAACGTGCAACTCTACCTTGCAGGTTAAGAAATTGTTAAGGCGTCAGTCTTAGCGACTTAACAATAGCCCATCGGAGAGATAGTCTAAGAAATAAAAAAATCAGAGTTTTTAGATGGTTAACAATGGCAGACCAGGTCCTGTGCCGTTTTATAGAGGGATTGTATTTGATTGGCAAAGTAAGAATAAAGGGGGAGAGGCACAAGCCTTTATTAAGGCATTATTAGGCAACGGCACAGATTTATATGGTTACTAATCAAGCGATAAAAGTTGCAACAAAAAGGTTGGCAATCCACTTAAAACACCTTACCTTTGCAGTCCTTTTCGGTCGGAAACCGAGAAGATGACAAGAAACTAAGATTAATCATGAAAAAGGGCATTCACCCGGATTACCGCGAAGTGGTATTCCACGATCTGTCGAGCGATTATAAATTCCTGACGCGCTCAACGGTTCAAACAAAAGACAGCATCGAGTACGAAGGCAAAACCTATCCGCTCGTTAAAATTGAAGTTAGCTCGCAGTCGCACCCATTCTATACGGGCAAGAACGTATTGCTCGATACAGCTGGTCGTGTGGACAAATTCCGCAAGCGCTACGGTACCAAGGAAAACGCAACGCCGACCTCACAATCGTAGTTTACTGACATTCACACAAAACTCCCCTGTCGCGAAAACGTAGCAGGGGAGTTTTGTTTTAGGACAACGTAGCATTCTTTAGGTATACCAGATTCCGTCTGAGATTAATTTGACCCGCCCCCCAACAGTAATCTCATACGTATCATTAATACGTTCCCCTTTCAGATAAATATAGGATTTTCGATTTATCTGAAATCCCTGCTCCACGACGGCATTAACAGTGTTGTTCGAATACGTTAACAGATACGCTAACAAACACCCATTGGCGCTACCCGTTGCCGCATCTTCAGACACCTTATTATTCTCGATTAACAGCATCCTGGCGTTATAGTCGGAGGTTGCTTCGTAGGTTTCTTTTGTGAAAAAGAATACGGATGTCGAGTGCCCGGTGATGCTATTGGTTCTGTACTTCTTCTTAGATAGCAGAAAGTTCTTGAAGGTTTCATAATCAAGCTGGATCGCATCAATGACCGACCGACTTTTGAGCGGGATAATAATATACGGCAATCCCGTACTTATTTCCTGAACAGGCAGCGAATGATCTAAATCATCCAACTCTATCCCCAGTCCCTGCGCAATTTCTTCATGCGTAAAGAACTCTCGAAATTCGGGTTGGGTTTGCCGCATAAAAATTTCACTTTCATCCAGCTTTTCGGGCTGTAAAACCAAGATCTCAATGTCGCCGTGTGCTAACTCCAGTATCAACTTTTCTGGAACCTCGGGCAACAGAAACTTCGAAATAATATAACTCGTTCCAAGCGATGGATGACCCGCAAACGGCACTTCGTGCTCGGGTGTGAATATTCGCACGACAAAGCGTTCATTATCTTTGTTCGCTTTGATAAAGGTTGTTTCGGCAAAATTTATTTCCCTCGCCATATTCATCATTTGCTGCTCTGGCAGTTGATCGTCTAAATCCAGAAAAACAGCCAACTGATTACCTTCATATTTATTGATAGCAAAGACATCTACGATGTAAAATCTAATTCCTTCCATTGGGCTATGAACTATTGTCAATACGTACTAAATACATTACTTACCAATGAGATACCAGTTTAGTGGCATTTCTAAAATAAATACAACAATAATGAGCCTTCACTTGCTTTTTGAGTAAATTAATCTTAATTTTGCACCAGATTTTACAAGCGACATCCGTCGCGTCTCTGTTTCTCTCCTTTTTTTCACGCTGAGTTAGGTCTGACAGAGCCAAGGTACGGATGTACAGGATGGGTTTTCTGTGTAGACGCTCCCCATATGGATCTGACGGTCCAGGGTTTTGAGCAAGTGCGCGTGGGCTAATCGTCAATCGGTCGCACCGGTAAGCCGCTGGAACGGCACACCGGTTCGTTGTCTTTTCCCCCTTAAAATAGGTCGGGGGTATATGTGGTCCTTGTTGGGTCGTTGGGGCAGCTTCGTTCGTTGGGCAATTCTCGCAGTATCGCGCCGTTCACCGGCATACACTCGTCTTCGCTTGGAGGGTTTATACCTTATTATTCCAAGTTAATGAAAACGAAAAAAACAAAAGCAGATGCTCAGGAAGAAGCACTGAACATCGATCAACTTGCAATGGAAATTGCAACCAAAGGCATGACTCCATCGGAAATTGCTGCCATAGATTTTAATGATACCGAAGCCCCAGTAGCTAAGGCTGACGTTGAAAAAGCTGTAGACGAAGTTATTGAAGTAGAAGATACGCCACTCACTACGACTCCAGTTACAGAACAAACCAACGTAGTAGCGACAACAGCCACTACGTCGGAACAACCTAAAGTTGATCCCAATCAGATTTTATTTTCCAGCTTAGCCATTTCGAACGAAGTGTTGCAGGCGGTTACGGATATGGGCTTCGTTAGCCCATCACCCATCCAGGCCGAAGCGATTCCGCCAATTCTGGCAGGACGTGATGTGATCGGACAGGCGCAGACGGGTACTGGTAAAACAGCCGCCTTCGGTATTCCCGCTCTTGATCTGATTGACGTAACAGATCGTTCGGTACAGGCGCTTATTTTGTGCCCAACCCGCGAACTGGCGCTACAGGTAGCGGAGGAAATCAAGAAACTGGCTAAATACAAGCGCGGTGTGCGTATCGAAGCTATTTACGGTGGCGATTCCATCGAGCGGCAGATTCGGTCACTCAAGAGCGGTGTTCACATCGTCATTGGTACGCCGGGTCGTGTTATGGACCACATGGAACGTAATACGCTCAAACTTGGCAATGTTAAGATGATGATTCTTGACGAAGCCGATGAGATGCTGGACATGGGCTTCCGCGAAGATATCGAGAGCATTCTGGAAGAGATGCCCGAAGAGCGGCAGACGATCCTGTTCTCGGCTACGATGTCGAAGCCGATCATGCAGATCACCCAGAAATTCCAGAAAGATCCTGTATTGGTGAAAGTCGTCAAGAAAGAACTGACGAACGTCAATATTGAGCAGGTCTATTTTGAGGTAAAAGCAAAAGCGAAAGTTGAGGTTATGTGCCGTTTGATCGACATGTATGACCTGAAACTACTACTGGTGTTCTGTAACACGAAACGTAAAGTAGACGAGATTGTCGAAGACCTGCAAATCCGTGGTTACCAGGCCGAAGGTCTGCACGGTGATCTTCGTCAGGCGCAACGGAATAACGTAATGAGCAAGTTCCGCTCGGGCACAACCAACATTCTGGTAGCCACCGACGTAGCAGCTCGGGGTATCGACGTTGACGATGTCGACGCCGTGATCAACTTCGATATTCCACTTGACGAAGAATACTACGTACACCGCATCGGCCGGACGGGTCGCGCTGGTAAATCAGGCCGCGCATTCTCGTTTGTTGGTCGCGACGAAAAATATCGCTTCCGCGAAATCCAGACATACACAAAAGTAAAAGTTGAGAAAGGTGTTATTCCATCCTTCGAAGACATCGTTGGCGTTCGCAAGGCTCGCTTTATTGAGCAATTGCAGCAAACGATTCAGGAAAGCAAAGACCTGAATCTGTACGATGACCTATTGACCCAGTTACATCATACCGGTTTCTCGACCGAGCAGATTGTGGCCGCTTTGGTAAAACGGAGCATGGGTCTGGAGAAAAATGAATTTGCCGATCAAAACCTCAACCTGGAAGAAGATCGCCGGAATGGTCGCGATAAATACGCAGACCGTGATCGTGGCGCCAGCGCTGGTCGTTTCGAAGATCGCCGGGGTGGATCTGGTTCCCGTTTTGGTGACCGCGACCGTAACGACGGTGGCTCACGGAGCGGAGAACGGGGTGCATCGCGTTTCGGTGATCGCCGTAGCGATGGAGATCGGCCAAGTTTTGGTCGTGACCGGAGTGCCGGGCCGGAACGTCCTCGTTTCAACGATCGGGATGGACGTGGTGAAAGTGCAGATCGCAAGCCTTACTTCGACCGCGATGACAAACGCGTTCCCCGTGAGCGTGAAGCCAACATGACCCGCCTGATGGTTAGCGTTGGGCGAAGAGACTACGTTCGTCCAGGCGACATTGTAGGGGCTATTGCCGGTGAAGCCAATATTCCCGGCAACAGCATTGGCAGCATCGACATCTTTGATAAATTCACTTACGTAGACGTACCGAAAGACGTAGCCAACCGGGTAGTTGACGCCATGGAAGGTAACACAATCAAGGGACATCGCGTCAATATTGAAATAGCCAAATAATTAAACCTTTCAGGTTTGTAAACATAAAAATAGCCACTCCTGGAGTGGCTATTTTTATGTCTGACGTTGTCTATCTCAGCTACTCTTCAAAGTAATAACCGAAGATGATTCCCATCTCGTCTTCACTGGTCAGGCCGAAGCTGACGGCTTTCGTTGTGGTGTTGTTGTACGTGATTTCGGAGGTTAACCCCTCGCCTTTTTGCAAGTCGATAGGTGTCTTAAATGTAATAATATCAGGGTGTGCCCAGTCGGTGGAAGTATACACAACTTCACCGTCCCGACTGCCGCCCTTTATTTTAATCACGAATTTCTCACCCAGCTTATGCATGTGAGAAGTCAGCGCCAGTATTTTTCGCGCTTTGGCAAACGTAAATGACTTGGTTTGCGTCACACGCGTATTAGCGGGTAGAGCAAGGCTCGTATTGCTCAGGTCAAGCGTTTGAACGATACGTTGCACCTTCGCTTTGTCGATCGTGTACAAATTGATTTGAGCTTCCCCTTTCATCACCGCATCGGTGTTATTGACGTAGTGCGAGTTCAGGTCGAGCGATGCCCCGGCGGGCAATACTAATGCCGCGCCCTCTGGAAATGTATAGTCCTGATATTGCGCCTGAGATCCCGCCAGATAGACGTGATTCGACATTGAAATAGCGGTAGCTAGGTTCAGTGAATTGTCGGCATTGCGCAAGTCCCGGATATCATTCAGGCTGGGCAATATCGCCTTATCACGGAAATCGTAGGCTACAAAATGGTGACTCCCGTTCCGCATTTTAATTTCGTAGCGATTAACGTAGATGGGTTGCGTATTACCCACTAGCTGGCGCGTAAACAGTTCTCGCTCAAATTTCGGCTGAATATCAAACAGCGCCACATTCATCTGAACGCCAGTACCCGCAGCCGGGGCTACCAAAGGATCATACGCAACCGTCGTGACCGTTTTGTCATTCAGCAACGTAGCATCAGCAATAGTACCCTCGGCCGGAGCGCCAGCCTCAATCCACCGCCGGACGAACTCAATCTGGCCGTTGGGCAATGGCTGACCACCCAGCGGCATCGGATTGCCGTATAGCTTCCCGCTATGGTGGCTGGCGTCCACACTCAACTTGTGATACAGTAAACTCTCCAGCGAGGCAAATGCCTTGACGCGTTTAAGACCATCGCCCAGTGCCGCACTATTTTTCGGATCAACACCAACCAGATTCTTATAAGCCACACCTGCCGCAAGGACCAACCCATGCTGGGCGAACGTAGCATCTTTTTCAGACGCATGACAGCCCGACGTAGCGCAGGAAGGTGTAAATATTTTTTGCTGAATCAGATCAAATGATGATTCCCCCGTTGGAGTCGGTGCATCTTTACAGGAGATCAGGTTCAGCAATAGTGCCGACGTAATCACTAGTAAACCTAATCGGGTATAAGTCAGGAAGTTCATATGTATTTTACGGGCAAAAAGCCTTTCGAAAGATACTGTAATTTCGCACAATTCCCGTTAAAACCGTAGTACGAAATCCTGTTTAGGCTGCTCTTTGCGAAAGAAAACCAGCCCTACCCAAAACAAGTCGATTGTAACCGTGACGGCCGTATGTGCCTTAATATACGCCCAGGCCTGTTCCATCTCGTCCGACCAGTGAATATCATCGAATACAAACACCGTATCGTTGTGGATAGCACTCAGGCAGGTTTCGAAATATCGTACCGTTGGCTCATAACGATGGTTTGCATCGAAAAACACAAAATCAATTGAGGCCAATGCCGAAATATGCGGAGCCAGTGTTTCGTCCAAATTCCCAACAACGACCGTCACGTTCCCAATACCTAACCGATCGAAATTTTGCTGGGCAGTGGCAGCTGTTTGTGGGCAGCCTTCAAACGTAGTAACATGCCCTCCAAAGGGCTTGGTAGCTTCTGCCAGATAAGCTGTTGTTATACCGAGCGACGTACCCAAATCAACAATGGTTTTTGCCTCGAAGCGCTGAATAAGCCGAAAGAGCAGCCTTGCAAAACGGGCCGGTTTCTGCGAATTACGGGCAATGTCGCCAATGCTACGTTGCCGGGACGAATTCACTTTCGAACCTGCTCCAAAGTCAGCAATAGTAATTGATTGACGATTCCTACGAAGCTCTTTCTGTAAGGACTTGATTGACGCAAATACAGATTTCGAGACCGTTTTGGTCCGGACAACCTGCGTGTATAATGAAAAAAGAAAAGGAGAATGAAGCGAATGTTCGTCGCGGGCGCGACTCAAATAACGAAAATAAGCAAGCAACATACGTAATGCATAACGACTAATGTCTAATGGTAGGATTCAGCAAACCATCATCCATTTATCATCACCCATCATTCATTTTGATTAATTCAATTTATACGGCACAACCATTGTGAATTCGGGAATGGTTACGCGAACTTGCTTGCCGTCGATGATACGTTCGACAAGGTATGTACCAGCCATCTTTCCGATACTTGACCGCAAATTACAGCCCGACACGTATTCGTGGATTTCACCTGGCTCCAGCACGGGTTGCAGACCAACCACGCCTTCACCTTCGACCTCCCGAACTGTGCCGTTAGAATCAAAAATTAGCCAATGACGTCTCAGCAACTGAATCGTATAGTCGCTGGTATTTTCGATGGTTATGCGATAGGTGAATACGTAATGCGCCTGGAGCGGACTGGAATAATCAGCTTGATATTCCGTCTTTACACTAACTTTCACACCTTCTGAGACTGACGAAACCATAAATTTAGTGTCGTTTTGCAACCTTACAACGAAAATTAAGTTGATTAGTTTTGATACGCAAGAACCACTCTCAAAATATTTTTCAGGGAGTGGATTCTGGCGTTTGTAGGCGTATAATGCCGAATCACTTTTATCAGTTCCCTACACATGAATGTATCCATTGCCGAATCGTGGAAAATTCGCTTGCAACCTGAATTCGATAAACCTTATTTCAGCGAATTAGCTGAGTTTCTCCGACAGGAATACAGTACTCAGCGCGTTTATCCACCTGGTCGCCTGATGTTCAACGCCTTTGACAAATGTAGTTTTGAAAACACACGCGTTGTCATCCTCGGGCAAGACCCGTATCATGGCGAGGGACAGGCGAATGGATTGGCTTTTTCGGTAGCAGACGGCATTCCTAAGCCGCCATCATTGATTAATATCTTTAAGGAAATTCAGGACGATTTAGGCAAGCCAATCCCTAAATCGGGCAACCTCGAACGCTGGGCTAGCCAGGGAGTTATGCTGCTCAACGCTACGTTAACTGTTCGGGCCGGACAGGCGGGATCTCATCAGGGGAAAGGCTGGGAAACTTTCACTGATGCCGTTATTAAACTAATCTCGGATGAGAAAAAAAACGTTGTATTTCTATTGTGGGGTGCCTACGCCCAGAAAAAAGGAACCATTATCGACGGCAAAAAGCACCTGATTCTGAAATCAAAGCACCCCTCGCCCATGGCAGCGAATTATGGGGGCTGGTTTGGCAACAAGCATTTCAGTCAAGCCAATGCCTATTTAGAGAGCAAAGGACTGGCACCAATTGAGTGGTAACGTAGCAAAGGGCATTGGGGTAAGGGCATAGGGCCAAAACATTTCCTATGCCCTTACCCCAATGCCCTTTGCCATTTAGTCGATTGTGCGGAACAGGCGGTTCCAGCGGATTTTGTTCCAGACGTTGGCTGGGTTAGGATCAAGCGACATCCAGACAAATACGGCCTTACCAACAATGTGATCTTCGGGCACGAAGCCCCAGAAGCGCGAATCGAGCGAGTTATCGCGGTTATCGCCCATCATGAAATAATAATCCTGTTTGAAAGTATAGGACGTAATAGGCTGACCACCAATTTTGACACTGGTAGGTGTAACCGCTACGTTCTCATTCCCCTCATACATTTCAATGACTGGACCGTAGAGCGCAATCGTCTGCTCATTGATCTGAATAGTTACTCCCTTTTTCGGAATCGTAATAGGGCCAAAATTATCATGGTTCCACTTAAAGGTTGGCGTTCCATATATCTGCGATGACATTTCACCTGGCTTATCCGTCATCGGTTCAATACCTTTTACGAAATCGAACCCTTTAAATTTCTCAATGACGTCTTTAGTGGTCGTAATACTATAGCCAACCATTGTTGATGTTTTGGTCGAGTCGTTGTATTGCTCTAACGGCTTCCAGTTTTCGGTCGGCTGGCTTGGATCGCGGTAGTCATTCACGATATCGTACTTGCGGAAGAACGTAGCATCCAGCACCTCCGTCGTTTTAATGAAGTATTTCTGCTCCGAACGGGGTGGCGCAGGAAATAACTTACCATTCACATACACATCACGTTGCCGGACCTCCAATACGTCGCCCGGAATGCCAATACACCGCTTGATGTAGTTGGTTTTCAGGTCAACAGGATAATCAATATTGTCATTAAGGTATTTGGGAGGCACATTGAACACAACGACGTCACCGTTTTTCACATGGGTAAAACCTGGCAACCGGTATGATGGGAGCTGAATCGCTTTGCTGTAGGAAGGAATGTCCGTTCCCCATATTTTCTGATGCGTTAGCGGCACCTGCAAAGGCGTTCGGGGCGTCCGGGTACCGTAGTGGAGTTTACTCACAAACAGGAAATCACCGACCATCAGACTGTTTTCCATAGAAGGCGTTGGAATGGTGAAGGCTTCCATAAACAGCCACCGAATGAGCGTAGCAGCTACAACGGCAAATAAAACGGAATCAAACCACTCACGAGTAGCCGATTTTCTGGGTTTAGCCGGTTTCACTTCGGCCCTGGTTTTAACTTCAGACATGCTTAATAATGATGAATTATGACGAGACGGCATCGGCCGCTCCAACGCCCATGTGGCAATAAATTACGAACGAAGTATCAGATTAACAGGAGGTAACTACGTCTAAATTAATAACGAAATTACGAAGATGTACTGGTATTGTTTCACCAATCATCCCGCAGAATTTATAATTAGTCATCCACCCAACAGATCCTCCATCCCAAACACACCTTCACGGCCTACAAGCCATTCGGCGGCCACGACTGCCCCTAGTGCAAAACCCTGGCGGCTGTGCGCTACGTGGCGGATCTCAATTTCATCAACATCGGAGTCGTAGCGAACGGTATGTGTACCCGGAACCGTACCTTCCCGTAGTGATTCTATTTCAACCGCATCGGTCGAGTCTATCAAAGACGCACCGGTATCTTTGCCTACCCAGCGACGTTTATTTGGCAAGTGTTCCATCACCCCTTCGGCCAGCGTAATAGCGGTACCGCTGGGGGCATCTTTCTTTTCAGTATGGTGAATTTCGGTCATGGAAACGTGGTAAGATGGATAGTTCCGCATGAACTGCGCCAATACTTTGTTTAACCGAAAAAATAGGTTAACGCCTATGCTGTAATTTGACGCGTAAAAAAACGCCCCTTTTTTCTCAGCACACAACGCTTCGATCTCTGTACGATGGCTAAGCCAGCCCGTTGTGCCGCAAACCACCGGCCAGCCGCGATCAAGGCAGTACGTAATATTCTCAACCGCCGACTCGGGCGAGCTGAACTCAATCACTACGTCTACATCGTCGGGTTTGAGGTTGGCCAATTCAGCATGATTATGGCCGGGGCCGTCCCCACGGTCGATGCGGCCTGCAATCTGGTGACCACGTTCGAGTAAAATCTGCTCGATCGCCTTACCCATTTTACCGTAACCTAAAAGAAGAATGTTCACTTGAATTTATAGTTTACGGTATACGGTTTATGGTAGGTTGGCACATTACTATTCATGCGCAAGCTTACTATAAATCGTAAACCTTATTTAAACGTAAACGCTACCCGAACACCTGGCCCAAAACCGACTCCGGGCATCGGTAGCACATTTGGTTCGACGAGCATCGAAATGTCATCGGTCAAATCAAAAGTTTTTAAATGAGCCGCTACGTTGGCTTCAACGATATTGATTACCCATAATAGACCAGATAACAATAGGTTTAAATCCCGATAACGCCGGAACGTATCATAGGCATTCTTGGCGTTTGCCGTTGTCCGAAAAATACTTTTGCTATCCGAAAAAGGGCTTATTCCAATCGCGACTTCACTTACTGGCAGATACTTGGCCGGTACGAAAAACGGACCGGGATTCACCACAGCGTCGGAATAGGTCCCCGGCGGATACGTTACCTTTATTCCTTCAAGGATTTTATCTCCATACAGCAGTCGTTCATAACCTATGCCAGCCTCTTTGGCCAAGCCCCGGTATTTGACAAATAGATAGCCCATTACACCGAAACCGACGTAAATAAACGGGATTTTATAATATTGTCGATTATAAGCTTGCCCCAGGCCAGGAAGCATTAGCGAGCGAAGGGTTGCCTTACGAGGAATAATCTTATGAATCTGAGCTTCCTGTTTCGCGGTTACCTGGACCGTATCAGGGTTATCCAGCGATGGAGCGTCATCGTCCGTTAAAACAGACGTACCAACCTTTATCCCATTCCGTTGCACGGTTGGAGGAATCGTGTCGGTGGCAGATTGGCCTTGCTTCGTGGAATCAATAGCCGCCGGGGTTGGTGCCGGAGCAATAGCTGGTTTCTGGGCAAAAATTGGCCAGGCTGTACAGAACAATAAGCAAGCCAGCAGTAAGGTTAAAAACCGTTTCATGCACAAACAACGCTCAAAGCTTCCTCGTCCCGACCGGTCGGTTACCCTTTTAAGGTAATTTAACACCGTCACGCCTGCGAGTTAAGTACCTCCAGAATTTTGGTTAGCTCTTCCTGAGAAGTAAACGGTATTTTAATTTCTCCTTTGTGTTTCTCGTCCGCCTTGATAGATACGCGGGTACCAAACATCGATGATAATTTGAACTGGAGACTGCGCATTTCCTGCTTTGGCAACGTAACACGGCGCGTTGACGACGATTCGTGCGACTCCTCAGACAGGTTTCGAACGGCCTCTTCTACTTTCCGAACCGACCATTCTTCGTCGACGACTTTGGTAAAAAGTCGGATTTGGACATCAGGATTCTCAATATTGATGATGGCACGAGCGTGACCCATCGAAATTTTATTATCACGCAGCGATGCCTGAATAACCGGTGGCAACTTCAATAACCGGATGTAGTTATTGACTGTCGTGCGATTCTTACCAACGCGCTCCCCTAATTCTTCCTGCTTCAGACTACATTCGGTAATAAGTCGCTGGTAGCTTAGGGCAATTTCTATCGCGTTCAGGTTTTCCCGCTGAATGTTCTCAATCAGCGCCATTTCCAGCATTTGCTGGTCGTTGGCCGTACGAACATAAGCCGGAATGGTCGTAAATCCGGCAATTTTTGACGCCTGCAAACGCCGTTCACCTGCAATAAGTTGATAACGCTCCTTGCCCAGTTGTCGAACGGTAATGGGCTGAATGATGCCCTGAGTTCGGATTGAGTCGGCCAGTTCCTGTAGCGCTTCTTCATCGAAACGGGTCCGGGGCTGGAACGGGTTTGTCTCGATCAACGACAGACTGATTTCAGTCATCGTACTGATCGACTCAAACGGCGAAGGTTTTGACTGGCGGCTGACCGATTCGCTGTCGTGCAGCAAAGCACCTAAGCCACGGCCCAGTCCTATCATCTTCTTATTCGGTGCTTTGGTGTTTGCGTTGTCCATGTGTAAAGATGTATGATATAGGATGTAGGAAGTATGATGTATAACTACTTTCAGCAATCATACATCATACATAATACATCATACATATTTTAAACTTCATGCGGCATCATGCCATTCTTAATCAGAATTTCGCGGGCCAGATTCAGGTAACTGACGGCTCCTTTGCTGTCGGCATCCTGCGCCAAAGCGGGCACGCCAAAACTGGGTGATTCGCTCAATCGAATATTTCGCGGAATGATGGTACTGAAAACCATCTGCTGGAAATGACTCGTTACTTCACCAACCACCTGGTTCGACAACCGAACGCGCAAGTCATACATCGTGAGCAAAATTCCTTCGATGGTCAGGTGCGTATTCAGTCGCGACTGAATGATCTTAATGGTGTTGAGTAACTTTCCCAAGCCTTCGAGCGCAAAGTATTCGCACTGAACCGGGATGATTACGGAGTCAGCAGCCGTTAAGCTATTGATCGTAATAAGCCCGAGCGAAGGCGAACAGTCGATGATGATAAAGTCGTACTCATCGCGAATGCTGTCGAGTGTACTTTTCATCTTATCCTCCCGATTCTGGAGATTAATCATCTCGATTTCTGCGCCGACAAGGTCAATGTGCGACGGTAATAAATCCAGATTCGGAAAGTCCGTTTGAATAATGGCGTCGTGTGGGCGTACCCCCTCGACCATACATTCGTAAATGCTGTTCTCGATTTCTTTTGGATTGTAACCCAGACCCGACGTAGAATTCGCCTGAGGGTCCGCATCAACAATGAGCGTTTGAAATTCGAGGGCGGCCAAGCTGGCGGCCAAATTGATTGTCGTTGTAGTTTTACCGACGCCCCCCTTTTGGTTGGCGATAGCAATGACTTTACCCATGGGTCTGTGCGTTGCAGTCCCAAAGATGCCGTATAGTTTTCACGAATCCAAGCACTGTTCCACGGAATGTTTCACAAAAGTGAATGGGCGAAAGAGGGAAAGAGCGAAAGAGTGAAGATCCAATTTAACCGGTACTCATTTATTCTTTCTTTCGCTCTTTCTATAATAAGGTCAGGCCCAAACCTTTGTCCCTTCCGTGCAGTTTTGGCACATTTCTATTTCGGAGCGGGAACGTAGTAATGTCTGACGAAAATCATGGTAGGCTGGACCTTGCCATAAATCAGCAAAAGATTGGGTCTGAAGATCACCCATCCGGTGGTGAGCATCTTTATCGAAGCAGCAGGGCACTACAAGGCCATCCCAGGTAATGACACAAGAATGCCACATTTTCCAGCAATGGTCGCCGAACCCATTTTTAATTTGATACGTTCCATCAGGATGTGCAGCGTAGCGGCTATATTGATCAATCGTCGGAATAAGATCAGAACCGTTTTCATAATCGTAAATCTGGGCGGTTTTCAGGCCTACTTCATCCACACCTAGTTCGTGAGCCAGTTTTTTAACTTCATCGATCTGGTGCTGATTAGGCTTCACGACCAGAAACTGAAAGACGACGTGGGGCGTCCGGGATTTTAGTTCTTTCTTCCAGCGAATTATATTCTTCGTGCCTTCGAGCACTTTCTCAAGCTTCCCTCCTACCCGATACTGCTGATATACTTCCTGTGTGGTACCGTCAATGGAAATAATCAAACGATCCAAACCTGACTCAACAGTTTTGCGGGCGTTAGCATCCGTAAGGTAATGAGCATTGGTACTGGTAGCCGTGTAGATATTACGCTCGGTGGCGTATCGGACCAGCTCCAGAAACTGCGGATGCAAATACGGCTCTCCCTGAAAATAGAAAATAAGGTAAAGCAACGTTTCGTGCAACTCGTCGATGGTACGTTTATAAAGGTCTTCACCGAGCATTCCGGTTGGGCGGGTAAAGGACCGCAAGCCACTTGGACATTCCGGACAGCGTAAATTGCAGGAAGTAGTTGGCTCAAACGACACCGACATCGGCAAACCTTGCTGTATCGGACGACCAGTTTGTTTCGCAACGTAGTAACTGTATAGCACCTTCAGCGCGTTAGCCACGCGTTTGGGTGTCAGTTTGGAGGCAAAATTAAGGCCGTCTCTTAGGTTGCGATTCATTGAACAAATGTACAGTCGAAATCACTATCGAAATACCTTTTTCAAGTCAATTGAGTTCTGATTGACCGAGGTTTTAGTTGGATAAACTAAAAACGGCAATCATGCCAGCCGGTACACTCGGCACCCACTTTCCTCAAAAATCACGTCACCCGCCGGTACAGTCGGGATGGTTTTAGGTAAGGCTCCCGTCATACTGGCGGCAAAGACATAGCCAGTTGGCGCAACGTGCGTCCAGACAATATAGCTTCCCTCGCCCTTTTTTTGAGAGACAGGGTGGGGACCTACCAGCCAGCGCGTTTCTTGGCTGACAATATCAGGCCAGATACGTTCGGCAAATTGGCGTATGCGTAAAATAGCTTCGAATTGGGGCGCATTTTGCCCCCAGACAAATGGCCCGTGGGTCACTTTGTCGGGCTGACGGTCGTCCTCAATCCGGAAAACGTATAGTTTGGAGTATTCTTCATTGGCTCCGCGCGTTTCGTGCAGATTGCGTACTTCAAAGCCCAAGCCTACGTAGCTGGGCATGTCGGTGAGAAACAGAGCGGTGAAATAGCGGAATATATTACCCGTCCGGTAGAATTTATCGAATCGCGGATCGTCCTTGTCGGCGGTCATTACCGTGAAGTTTGGGGCGAACCGGTGCGTTCGTGCATACTCATAGTAACTGGCAAATTGATGCTTAAACTCCGTCGAGCCAACTACCAGCGACTGCAAATCGCCCAATGTCGAATCAGCCTCGATAGCGTCGAGGTGATCCGGTTCATTACCGTACCCCATTGTGTCGGGTGGAGCGAGAAACGTTTCCGCAAAAAACGCATAATAAGGCACGCCCTGCGCCTGTACGTATTTTTTTATGGCTAGTAATGGATCATAATACCGGGACGCCGGACCGTTATCAATGTCAGTGGGAACACCACCCGGTCGCATCTGCACATGGGCCATATCGCCCCGCATAAAATCGAAATTATAAGCTCGTTGGCAGTCATAAACCTTCCGGCAAATGTAGTCCCAGGCTGGGCGATTGGGTTGATCGAAATCCAGCTCCCAGTTCCGGTTATTATTCTTTGACTCATAAAACTTAAACCGTGCCAGCGGACCAAACACGCGCGACATAGCTTCTGGTTTATCAAAGGCATACTGATACCAGATCTGCCCGGCGTCATCTACCGTATAATCAGCGGCATCAATGTGCAAGCCCCTATAAGGGGGAGCCATCGTCATGGGCAGCGTTTCGAAACCCAGCGCCGTTAAGTGCCGAAGTAGTGCCACCCGACGATTGAGCCGACCCATGTAATCGTGTGGATAACCGAACAAAATACGCAGCCGCTGATCGTCGATCAGAACGGCGATATCGGTCGAAAAGAAAGCGTCTTTTCCGCAGGTTAATGACGTACCGTCGGCTGGCCCGTGAAACTTCAGAAACTGCCAGATTGCTTCCTCTACGTAGCGATAGACGAAACTGGAATGATCGGCCAGTTTTGCCGGTTTACCACCTTTTTCGTCTCGCTGCACCCATTCAAATAAACAAGGACAAGCCAGTACCATCTCCGAAAAACGGTCGGTATGCGGAATAACATCCATGCCAACCGTTCGACCCATAGCGTGAAGCAGATTCATCACGATCTTGATCTGTTTTTCTACCGAGTCGAGCGCAGGCACGTAACGGGCCAGTTCAACGTCAAAAAACTCGGGATTAATTTGCCAGCTCACCATGCCATACAAACTACCGACAACCCCTGGTTCCCAGATAGGCAGCAGGTGAATACTATCATGACTGGCGGGCAGGGTGAATACGTAGTTGATAACATTCCAGAACGAGCCAACCGTCCGGACATTAACACCGACCATATTGCTACGTTTCAGCCACGAACTATCGGTGTAGACCTTCGCCGGGCTGTCGATGGTTTCATTGGGGTTCAAGGCTCGGCGAAGCGTCTCGGTGCCCAGCCGTTTATGCAGGATTTCGAGCGTCTGATAAACCGAAAATTTCACCGACGTTTGAGGAAGCAGATTAGGTATAAACGTCGAACGTCCTGACTGATAGGGCTCTGTGTACATTGCGTACTGTCGATACCAGTCGGCTTCTAAATCGGCAATGGAGTTCAGCATAGAACAAATGTAATCAGTTTTTATAAAACCAACTTATCCTCCTTTTCAGCCTGATACCGACGATACAGCCGCCGGAAAACTATTCCCGGTCAATACGTTCTCAATACTTTTAAGCGGTGGTTTTTATTGATCCGCACGTGTGGATTACTGATAAGATGAAACAATATTCCACTCACGACCAGGGTTCCAACAACCGGCAACGTATTCGTATAAAAGCCTCGGTTATTGACAACATCCGCCAGTAAATAAACGCCCCCGGCAATTGGAAAGAGCGTACCGGCCGCTGTAATGAATGGAATTCGCCGGTGCAGAAAAACGCGTTGTATTTCATCGAAACGAAAGGTAACGGGTTCGTCACGATTCATAACCTGGTTGGCCATCAGTACACTAAACGTACTATCAGTAATGTCGTAAAGCTCTTCCCGATATTTCTCGCCCCGTGCTTTAAAATGAAGTTCGTCACCCACAAAAAACCGGTACCGCCGGAAACCACCCAGCGTATGATTCACATCAAGAGCCAGATATTTGGAAGGACGTAGTAAGGCAGTGTAAGAAGGGCCCTTTCGTTGCAGAAGTTGCTCTGATGTAAGCGTATCCTGCGGTTGAGCCGATGAATAGGGAGCAATCAATAAAATAAAATTCAGTAATAAAAGTGAACAGCAGGCACGGTGTGACTTCATAATAACACTAGTTGCATTAGTTGCTATAACACCAAAAGTAAGTAGTTGGCGCAATTTTTATAAAAATTTAACCCATTCGCTGTGCGTTGGCTAATTTGCAACCATGATTACTGCTGACCAACTCCGTTCGTTTACCGAACAAATTTTCATTGCCATCGGCTGTTCCGAAACCGATGCCCGTTTAGCTGCGGATGTCCTCGTTAGTGCCGATCTCCGGGGTGTTGATTCGCATGGTGTGGCACGCTTGCCAGGCTATGTCCGGCTCTATGATATTGGCCGTCTGAACCCACAGCCCCGTATCAAAATCGTCCACGAAAGTCCATCCACAGCCGTTGTGGATGGCGACCGGGGCTTGGGGCTCGTTGTCGGTCCGTGGGCTATGCAGGTCGCCATCGAAAAAGCACGCATCGCCGGAACAGGCTGGGTGGCAGTACGTAACTCCAATCATTTTGGCATTGCAGGCTATCATGCCTTGCTGGCCGCTGAGCACGATATGATCGGGCAGGCCATGACGCACGCAGCGCCACTCGTTGCGCCAACATTTTCGCTGGATAAGCTTTTGGGTACAAACCCCATAGCCGTAGCCATCCCGGCGGCTACCGAACCTACTTTCCTGGCTGATTTTGCCTCAACAGCCGTGGCCTACGGCAAACTCGAAATTCTACAGCGCAAAGGACAAAATATTCCTGAAGGCTGGGCCCAAAACGCCGAAGGGCAACCTACTACCGACGCTAACGCTGTTCGTAACGGAGGGGCACTATTACCACTCGGCACCGACCGCGAACACGGTTCCCACAAAGGGTATGGACTTGGCGCTATAGTCGATATTTTTTCGGGTGTACTTTCTGGAGCCAATTATGGACCGTGGGTACCACCTTTCGCCACGGCCGGATTTATGAAGGCCGATGAAGGTGTTGGTGTTGGCACCGGACATTTCTTTGGTGCCATGCGGATTGACGCGTTCCGGCCCGCCGACGAATTCAAAACCCACATGGATACGTGGATTCAGCGATTCAGGCAGGCAAAAGCCATTGAAGGACATCAGGTTTTAATTCCCGGCGATCCCGAACGAATGATGGAAGCGGAACGATTGGCTAACGGCATTCCGGTAGTAGAACCCGTCATTAAAAGTCTTGAAGAATTGGGCGAGCGATTCGGGGTGAACTTATAATCGATATGTAGCGTGCGTGGAAACCCGCGCTACCAGAATCAAAACTCTCATGAATTATAGAAAACTTGGCAAAACGGGATTCAATATTTCCGAAATCAGTCTCGGCACCTGGCAGGTAGGTGGCAAATGGGGTGAGCCCTTTAGCCATACCAATGCCGATCATATACTTAATGCCGCCGTTGATGCCGGTATCAATTTCATCGACACGGCTGACGTGTATGGCAATGGAGAAAGTGAAAAAGCCGTAGGACGACTTGTCCGCTCCCGGTCCGAACAAATCTACGTAGCCACCAAGTGTGGTCGACGGCTACAGCCACACACCAATGAAGCCTATCAGCCTACAGCGCTACGTACGTTTGTTGAGGATAGCCTGCGAAATATGGGATTGGAAACCCTCGACTTAATTCAACTCCATTGCCCGCCGACCGACGTCTTTTACCGACCCGAAATTTTTGAGCTTTTTGATCGACTGAAAGACGAAGGAAAGATCCAGCATCTGGGCGTGAGCGTCGAGAAAGTAGAGGAAGGGCTGAAAGCGATTGAATTTCCGAACGTAACAACGGTACAAATCATCTTCAACATGTTTCGGCAGCGCCCCGCTGAACTGTTCTTCACAGAAGCCCGCCGACGGAACATTGGTGTTATTGTTCGCGTGCCGCTGGCGAGTGGGTTGCTGACAGGCAAATTTAGTGCTGAAACGAAATTCTCGGCTGATGACCACCGCAATTTTAACCGGCAGGGAGCGGCATTCGATAAGGGAGAGACTTTTTCGGGAGTCGATTACGAAACAGGGCTGACGGCTGTTGAGGAACTACGCGCTATTTTTCCTGACGATACCAACTTAGCCCCCGACGCCCTTCGCTGGATTCTAACGTTCGATGCCGTCAGTTGTATCATCCCCGGTGCCTCGACGCCCGCTCACCTGACCTCCAATCTTCAGGCGCTGGAACGACCTGCTCCTTCGGCTGAACAGATGGCCGCTGTGAAAGCCATTTATGACGAACGTATCAAAAACCCAGTGCATTATCTGTGGTAAACTCCTTATGAATTTGAGCATATAGGTATCGGGAGCACCAAGGATTTGAAGACAACTTGGTGCTCCTGATCTCTCTATATGGGTAAAACCGATGAAATTATTTACCGAAATAAACCTGAAAGCCTAAGTTGAGATTCAGCGCTTTGGGAATGTTTGGTGTCAAGGCATTGGCACTACCAGCCAGAAGCGTGTTAAGTGATCCGGTAGCTCCCCCCGTATAGGTTAGACCCAAATCGAAGCTTACCGATTTATTTAGAAAGAAAGCCACGCCCCCCGTTAAGCTGTACAGAGCGTCGGTACTTGAAGCAGCGTTAGAGCCATTGCTTGATGCAGATGTATTGACGATACCCACCGATCCACCAAAAAATGGCTTCACTTGAGACGGCCCAACGTAGTAACGCAAGAAAGGGGTTAGCCCGATCTGGGTAGCCCGGGAGCCATTTGAGCTGACATTGAAAAACGGTATCCCAGCGCCAATTACCAGATTATTAGCCACAAACCAGCCGTAGGTCGGTTGGAGGCTAATAATTGTACCGCCCCCACCTGATGTCGGTATCGTTATATTTCCAACACTAACGCCCATTAGGCGATTGCCTTTCTCTGTCTGGGCCATAGCCGAAGAAAACCCCAAAACAAACAGAATGAACACAAAGAGTATTGATTTCATAGCATGTGTATAAGTCTGGTATACATAACATGACTATGAAATTATCCATTTGTTGTCGTGTTTAATGCAAAAATCCTGGCTCATGTCAGGATTTTTGCATTAAACACGACAACAAATCGTCTACTTGCCCGAAACGGCCTTCTTGAACGTACCATCTGAGCTAAACAGCAGAAGTACGCGCTTACCAGCGACTGTTGTGATACTAACGATGTAATCACTGGTCTTTGCCTCCTGAACCGCTTTATTGATCGTCGACCCGGCGTAATTGGCCGTGATATACGTAGTAATGGCAGTTGGCAGGCTTGATACGGCCACCTCTTTCAGATCGGGGCCCTTTCCTGGGTGAGGATGGTGCGTTGAATCACCAATCGCAGGTTTTGGATGATGAGCCGAATCACCGGGTGGGTGATGGCGGACGGAATCACCCGGCATACGATGATGGGTTGAATCGCCGGGTTTATGTTTAGGCTTGCCATCAGCTACTTTCACGAACGTACCATCTGCGGCAAAAAGTAATAATTTGACGCTGCCGTTCACCGTAATCGCTACTACATAATTTCCTTTCTCATCTTTCTTCGCTTCCTGCACGGTGGCCCCAGCATAATTAGTGCTGATATACGTAGTAATAGCCGTTGGCAGACTCGATACGTCTACGGTCGTTAGGTTATGTGGGCCGGTTAGGGTCGTACTCGCAGCGCCCGATGTCCGGGCCGACCCATCCGTAGACGGATCAACCGAATTACGGTTACAGGCATTCAGGCTCACGACTAAGGCGGCCACACAACTGAACATAAGCAGTGTTTTCATAGAACTAATAGATTGGTTTATTAAGCATGACCAGCCTTTTCTGGTAACACTATTGCCCTTACGTTCTAAGTAAAAATACTGTTGCATCGGCCAAAAAAAATAAACAGAATAGCCGAAATGAGGCAATCAAGGGGAGTTTGGATTAAAATTATTATAAAGTAAATACGTAAATAAAGCCGTGGATGAGGCTATCGGTCTGGCGTATGTTTCGTTCCGCACTACGTAGTAGCTAAGAAATATTTATCAAAATGATTTACTATTAAAACTTTACTTTTGCACCGTTTTGTATCGCCTAATACCTAACACTGCCATATTCTATTTGGCTCAGTCCGTAATCATACATATATTGTTGCATGAAAAAACAAAATGCCCGCCAATCTCAGTCGCAGACAAGTAAAGGGATGACTCAGTCACAGAGTCAGGCCACCACTAATTTTTCGTTTACCAATTATAAGACTGAGAATTTTTTCGATGAGATGTTCTCCAACGAAACGCAGGTCCGGCATGGGTATGAACCTTTTCGTCAGCGCGTTGAGCAACTTACACAAGAAGATCTCATCGGGCGGCAACACGCGGCCGAACGCGCTTTGATGAGCATGGGCATTACCTTCAACGTTTATTCGGAAGGCGAGGGCACCGAGCGTATCATGCCAATTGACATTATTCCCCGTGTCATTGAATCGACCGAATGGAACAATCTCGAAGCTGGGCTAATTCAGCGAATAAAGGCGTTGAATATGTTTCTGGATGACGTCTACAATGAGCAGAACATTCTGAACGATGGTGTCGTCCCGCGCGACTTGATCGAATCCAGCAAGTCGTTTCTGACACCTTGCCTGGGTGTCAGGCCACCAAAGGGTATCTGGTGCCATATTACAGGTACCGATTTAATTCGGGGCGACGATGGCCAGTATATGGTTCTGGAAGACAATCTTCGTTGTCCGTCGGGCGTGTCCTACATGCTCGAAAATCGCGAACTTATCAAGCAAACGTTCCCTGAAGTACTTGCCCAGACGGGCGTTCGGCCTGTGTCGGATTACCCAACCCGGCTGCTTCAGATGCTCCAGTTCATTGCCGACCGCCCTAACCCAACAGTCGTTGTATTGACCCCCGGCATCTACAATTCGGCTTATTTCGAGCATTCTTACCTGGCTCAGCAAATGGGCGTCGAGTTGGTAGAGGCTCGTGATTTAGTCGTTTCGGGCGGTTATGTTAAAATGCGTACCACAAAAGGATTCCAGATTGTCGATGTGATTTACCGACGTATCGATGATACGTTCTTGGACCCTAAAGCCTTCAATCCGGATTCGATGATTGGGGTACCGGGTATTTTTGAGGTATACAAAAAAGGACGTGTTGCCCTGGCTAATGCTCCCGGAACGGGCGTTGCCGATGATAAGGTGATTTACGCCTACGTACCACGTATCATTAAATACTATCTGGGCGAAGAAGCCATCATTCCAAACGTAAAGACATACATCTGCCGGGAAGAGGAGGACTGCAAGTATGTGCTGGAAAATATTGAGCATCTGGTCGTGAAAGAAGCCAACGAAGCGGGTGGTTACGGGATGCTTATTGGCCCCAAAGCCCCCCCCGAAGAACACGAATTATTCCGCCAGAAAATTCTGGAAAATCCCCGCAACTACATTGCACAACCAACTATTTCCCTCTCGCGGGTACCTTGTCTGGTCGGTGCCCAGGCCGAAGGACGGCATGTCGACCTGCGGCCCTATATTCTCTACGGCGATGGTGTTAACGTCATTCCTGGCGGCCTGACGCGTGTTGCGCTCCGCAAAGGCTCGCTCGTGGTTAACTCCTCTCAGGGTGGTGGTGGAAAAGACACCTGGGTGCTGTACTGAAAAAAAGGAGTAAGGGGCAAAAGTGGTAAGGCGTAAAGAACGACATGAAAGCGATAGGACTACATTAGATCCTTATACCTTTCGCCTTCTTTTACGCCTTACCACTTTTTCAATACATTTTTTGTCCGTAAAATCGTTGTAACGTTGTGTTGAAAACGCGATAACTTTATGCGGTTAGTTTATACGATTGGGCTGTGGAGCCTTTTTTTGGGCGTGGTGCTGGTTCCCACCAGTAGCCAGGCCACTCACGTGCGAGCGGGCGAAATTACTACCAGACGCATCTCGGCCACTTCGCTTACTTATGAGATCACTTTCACCGCTTATTTTGATGAGCAGAAAGGAAGTGTTGCGGCTGGACAAACGACATCTACAGTAATATGTTTTGGTGATGGTACCACGGCAGACGTCCCTCGCCAATTGCCCCGTACGTTTATTAATGGGCGTACGTCCTCGATTAACATCTACAAAACGGTCCATACCTATCCCGGACCAGGGGCTTATACCATTAGTACAACGGTCATTAACCGAAATGAAGGCACCAAGAATTTACCACCGGCAAACCAGTCACAAAATATTAGTTTCTTCGTCTCGACGACGATTCTGATCAATGCCAACCTGGGCTTGAACTCTACCCCCGTCATGCTCAACCCACCCCTGGACTCCGGACGCGTCAACCAGA
>NZ_BAAHAD010000003.1:0-631492 GCF_054777855.1 Spirosoma jeollabukense | reverse complement strand
TGCATGTATTAGGCCTGCCGCTAGCGTTCATCCTGAGCCAGGATCAAACTCTCCATCGTAAATATGTTTGAGATCAACCGAAGCTGATCTCGATGTTGTTCAACCGGTGATCGAAATCACGCCGTTGTGTTTTATTATGCTGACCGTTTGTCAAAGAACTGGGCGCCTGACCCGTTGGTCGAAGCGTGGTTGAGAAGGAGATTCAAACAACTTAAATCATCTCTCGATGTTTGGGAGTGCAAAGGTACACTTTGTTTTTCCCTCTGTCAAGCAAATCTGAAAATATTTTTTTGTGTTGGTTTTCAGTATCTAACCTGTAACAGATTGATAATGAGCGACTTAGTTCTCTCTTTTCAATCTCCCTGATTGTTTGGGAGTGCAAAGGTACGAGACTTTAATTTGCTTGTCAAGTAAATCTGAAAATAAATTTTTACATTGATTGTCAGATCGTTGCACGTAATGAGTTGACTGCCAGCAGCTTTTGCCCTTGTTTTCGACTCATTCCCGATGTTTGGGAGTGCAAAGGTAGGGTGATTTTCCACCCTTGTCAAGGCCCTGTTGGAAAATAGTTTAGAAACTGCCAAATATTATTTGGTAATAGCCGCTAAATCAATTAGTTACTACTTGAAGATATTTTAAAACTTTTTTCGATCACTCTTGTTAGGGCTCCTCAAACAACATGAACAGCCCGCTCATGCCGTCTTTTTGCCCATTATGCGAACGTCATGAGTTATATTGCATCTTCCTTTTGTATCAACCCATTCGATACAACTTGTCATCTAATGAAAATACTACATACCGCCGATTGGCATTTGGGAAAACGACTACAGGACTTCCAGCGGCTACAAGAGCAGCGAGACGTACTGGAAGAAATCGTGCAACTCGCCGACCGTGACGATGTGGATCTGGTGCTGGTAGCAGGGGATTTGTTCGATACCTTTAATCCTGACCCGCAAGCAGAGGATCTATTATATAGTACGCTCAAAAGATTAACAGCTAACGGCCGCCGAACGGTAGTCGCTATCGCGGGTAATCATGACAACCCCGACCGGATTGAAGCGCAGGACCATTTTGGCCGGGAATGCGGTATTATTTTCGCGGGCTTTCCTCAAACAGAAGTTCGCTCCCATCAACTCAGTTGCGAAGCGAAACTGCTCCGGTCCGCTCCGGGATTTATTGAGTTGAAATTACCTCGGCATGAAGCACCAGTCCGTATTATCCTGACGCCTTATGCCAATGAGATCCGAATGCGTTCTTATTTTGGCATGACCAGCCTTGATGATGAACTGCGTCAGAGTCTGAAGGGGCACTGGACTACCTTGGCCGATACGTATATGGATGAGCAAGGTGTCAATTTACTGGTAGCGCATCTCTTTGTCATGAAACGGGGTGGAGAACAACCTGAAGAATCGGATGATGAACGTAGCATTTTGCAAATTGGTGGTGCATCGATGGTGTATACCGATATGATTCCTCCGCAAATTCAATACGTAGCTTTGGGGCATTTGCATCGTTATCAGGAAATGAGTGGCGGCCCCTGTCCTGTTATATATAGCAGTAGTCCATTGGCCTATAGTTTTGCCGAAGCCGACCAGCAGAAATATGTTGTTCTGATTGACGCCGAACCAGAGCAGGCCGTAACGGTTACACCTGTTCCACTGAAAACCGGCAAACGTTTGCTACGTCCTCGCTTCAAGCGCGTAGATGAAGCCGTGGATTGGCTGACGCAAAACCCAAATTGTTACGCTGAAATTACGCTGCAAACGCCAACGTATCTGACGAGTGAAGAACGTCGACAATTACAGCAAGCTCATGAATCGCTGGTGACGATCATTCCTGACGTGCGGGAAGTGGAAGACGTAGAGCAGGAAACGACACAGGCTATTGATCTTACCCAGAGTATAGAAACGTTATTTACGAGTTATTTTAAGAATGAGAACAAAGGTCAGGAGCCAAATGAGCGGCTTCTACACTTGTTCAAAGAGGTTTTAGCAACTGAACCTGAATGATCCCCATTAAATTATTGATTCAAGGTCTTTATTCGTATCAGGACCAGACAATACAGGAAATTGATTTTAAACAGCTAATTGCGTCGAGCGTATTTGGCATTTTCGGTAAAGTTGGCAGCGGGAAGACTTCACTCCTGGAAGCGATTAGCTTTGCGTTGTATGGTGAAACAGAGCGCTTGAACAGCCGCGATAACCGCCAGTACAACATGATGAATTTGAAATCGAAGCATCTGATTATAGACTTCGAATTTCAGGCTGGTCCCGAGCAGCAATTATATAAATTCGTTTATGAAGCCAAACGGCATCCCAAAAAACATCATGAAATAAATCCGGGGGAGCGACGGATGTTTATTCGGGAAGGCGATGATTGGAAACCTATTGGGAATGAAAAAGAGGACGTAGCAACCTTATCGAAGCAAATATTAGGGTTAGACTACCCTAACTTCAAACGGACAATCATTATTCCGCAAAACCAGTTTCGGGAGTTTCTGGAACTCAGTCCAACGGACCGAACCAAAATGATGAACCAGTTATTCAAACTGGATCAATATGATTTGGCCGGGCGGGTTAAGAAACTAAGTACAGCCAATAATGATCAACTGGCCGAACTACGCGGCTTGCTTTCTCCGCTGGAGGACGTAACGCCTGATGCGATAGAACAGGCAGAAACGACGATTGCCTCTATCCAGAATGTAGTAGCTGAGACAGATGGCCAGATTGAGCAGCTTGAGCCGGACGAACAGCAATTGCTGCATCTACAAAAACAAAACAATTCGCTGGTATGGGCACGTAGTGAACTGGATCAGTGGTTATCTCAGGAACCCAGGTTTCGAAAGATTGAGCGGGACATAACGCTTTATGAACAATGCCGTTTATTATTCCAGAGTGATTTTTCGACGATAAATACATTACAGGATCGACAAGCTGATTTGGCCAATTCTGTCCATAAAGCCCAAAATCAGTTGGCAGTCTTGAGTCAACTGTTGCCAACGCTTCAAACAGCTTACGCGGCAGCAAAAGCCGCTTACGAAAATCGGGGAGCTGTACAGAAGCAGATCGATGAGCTAGACACGGTTCAGCAAATCAGGACGCTACAGGATTCTATTGAACGCCTGACGAAAAATCGGCTTGTGCTGGAATCTCAGATTACCCACCAGAAAACCCAAATCGATCAGCTTAAGACCGACCGAAAAAAGCACCAGACTATTATTGACGATCATGCTGGGCAGGAATCTAATCTGGAACGTTTGTATAAAGTTCAAAACTGGTTTGGGGTGTATAAGCCATTAAAAAAACAGGCGGATACGCTTCAGGAGCAGATTGATTCGTATGATGCCAAAGTCAATCAGCTCAAACAGCGAAAAGACGAATCACTGACCGGATTTCCACCCGAATGGGCTGGCTTAACGCTCAAAACTCTCCCCGATCAGATCGATCAGGCCATTAATAAATTAAAGACAATTCAAGAAGAGCGCGAACTGGCTCATCAGCAAACACTGGTAAAACAAGAATTACTACGGTATGCCGAAAGTCTGACCGATGGCGTCCCCTGCCCCCTGTGTGGCTCAATCCATCACCCTGCCAAACACAATACAGAAACGGCCTCACCAGACGTAGCGAAGAGTGAGGAATCACTCAAAAAAGTCAGGCAACGTATCGACGATATGACAACCCTCCGCCTGACCATTAAAGGACTGGAAACCGATCTACGAAACGTGTTGGAGAATGGAAAACGACTGACAAACGAACGGGGTGACATTATTCAACAGCTCACGGCTCATGAAGACCAGTTCAGTTGGCCGGAGTTTTCCATTGACCAGGAAGGCGACGTGACCGAAGCCATCCAGAAGGAAGGTATACTTCAGAAACAGCTTCAGGAGGCACAGAAAGCCATTCGGGAGTTGAACAAAGAACTCGACGAAGTAGAGGCTATTCTTACTAAACACACCGACACGCTCAACAACGCAGGAAATGATATTGCCGGATTGACGGGACAACTTCAGCTACAGATAGCCTCGCTTGAGCACTATAAATTACCGGATGTGGAAACGTGGAGCTTGGGTCAGATTAACGATTTACGCGACTCATTGACGCAACGGTATGCACAAACAAAAATAGATTTTGACGAGGCAGATAAGCGCCGGGGCAATGCCGAAAAAGAGCAGGCTACTGTGCAGGAACAGATTCAGCAACTGACAAAACAGGTGGATAGCGTTGCCAGTGACATCAGTACATTGCAGCAAACGATCAACCAAAACCTAACCGATAACGGCCTGATTCGAGAACAGGTTGAACAAATACTACGTAGTGCGCTAAAGGTAGAGCAGGAAAGGCAACGGGTTAAAGAATACGACGACAAATTAAGCGGCTTTCAGAAGTTAGTAACTGATCTGGAAACTGAACTGGCTGACCAACCGTTCGATCAGGCCAAGCTCACCACTATTCAGGATCAGCTTAAAAGCCTTCGTAGCCAAAAAGACGCTTTGAATAAAGACCTCGGCAAGGCCGGAAATGTATTGACAACCCTGGAGCAACAGTGGGCCGAGAAGCAGAAATATCAGCAACGACACGACGAGCTTGAACTCCGGCGACAGGATCTAAAGAAAATGGATGAGATGTTCCGGGCGCAGGGCTTTGTCAACTACGTATCGTCGGTCTATCTAAAAAATCTGTGTGAGTCGGCAAATGAGCGATTTTTTAAGCTCACGAACAATCAATTGAAGCTGGAATTAGACGAGAAAAACAATTTTCTGGTGCGCGATTACCTCAACGGGGGCGAAGTTCGAAGTGTGAAAACCCTCTCGGGTGGGCAGACATTTCAGGCGGCTTTGTCTTTGGCGCTCGCCCTATCGGATAATATTCAGCACCTGACGAAAGCCAAACAGAATTTATTTTTCCTGGATGAAGGCTTCGGTACGCTGGACAAAGATTCGTTGCAAACGGTGTTTAAAACGTTGAAAGCACTACGTTCCGAAAACCGGGTTGTGGGTATTATCTCACACGTTGAGGAACTTCAGCAGGAAGTGGACGTCTACATTCGAGCCGAAGCGTCAGAAAACGGTAGCCGGATTACACGGAGTTGGGATGTGTAATTGATTATAAAAGTCGTGCCACGGTTCTGAACCGTGGCACGACTTACACTACGGCATAACTTGTTTCACGCCCCACTGCTCCACAACTTTTCCGTTAGCCAGGCGAAAGATATCATAGAACGTAGCGGGTTTTTTGTCCAGCTTGCCTTCCGACTGAACGACGACGAAGTTACCTTCACCAATAATCAGCCCTATTTTTTCAATAGACATCTCAGCTGACTTCTGCATTAGATAATCCATTAACCCACGGGTGCCATTGGCAATTTCGGGCTTGTGCTGAATCAGATCAGAGGTCGCGAAATCGGGGATTGCTTCAAGTTGTTTATTAACGAAAACTCGTTGATAGAAATCCTTCACAACTGCCTTGTTGCTGACGGTCAAGCTAGTATCACCAACCGGGATACCGCCGTCCATTATAGCATGGCCATTTAACGTAATGTCGGGCTGATCCTGTAAGGCATCCCAATGTTCTACTACTTGCCCATTCCGAAACCGGAATATGTCAACAACGACTTTCTGTTTTCCATCCCAACCAAAACTCATATTCGTCACTACGTAGTCGCCTTCGGCAATTAATCGCATGAAGGGCGTGGATGTAGTGGCCGGTTTCGGCATCTGTTTCATATAATGGAGAGCTTCCAGAAGGCCCGCTTTACCAGGTTTCACCGCCGAACTATGCTGGATATAATCGTCGGCCACTATTTCCTCAGCAAAAGCGATATCGCCCTGACTTACGGCCCGCCGATAGAAATCCCGGATAATTGATTTATTTATATCTTCCTGTTTCATGAAATTCTTTTTGTTAGCAGTCAATGGATTAGTTGTTCTGGAACAAGACAGTATCAGGGCAACTGCTACGTATAGCGAGCCCATGATGAAATAGCAAGATTTCATCGATACAAAAATTTAAATTGAAAAATGACCGGAAACTCATCGCGAGAATGTGATGAGCCAATTGCTGAAATGATCAGCAACACAGAAACATCCTACCTGCCTGAGGTGGAGTGTCTGGTTAAGGTCTGGGGTATGTGATAATACGGATCAGGGGGGTAAAGTTAACATATCTTGAAACCGATTCAGAAATAGGTTAGCTTTTTTACTTTTACTCGATAAATAACCAAACTCATTCCAATGAAAAAATCTGCTACGTTCCTCGTACTTGGTTGTATAATCTTGGCTGGTTGCCGTTCCGCCAGGCAGGGAATATCCAATACGCAGAAGCCCATTACAACAATCGCCTTTGGCTCATGCAGTCGGCAAAGTCTCCCACAGCCGCTTTGGGACGATATTGTCGCGCAGAAACCTGATGTCTGGATCTGGCTTGGCGACAATATTTATGGCGATTCGGAAAGTATGGATACGTTGCGAGCTAAATATGCTATCCAAAAATCGAATCCGGTTTATCAGCAATTGCGGCAATCGACACCGATCATTGGCATTTGGGACGACCACGACTACGGTGTCAACGATGGTGGTAAGGAATATCCTAAACGGAAAGAAAGCCAGCAGGTGATGCTCGATTTTCTGGACGTACCGGCCGATAGCCCGCTACGTACGCAGGAAGGCGCTTATTCCATGCATGCCTATGGACCGAAAGGACAACGAGTTAAGGTGATTTTGCTGGATGCCCGCTATTTTCGTGATCGGTTGAAGAAAGATGGGAAAGCAAACGTACCTGATCCCACCGGCGATATGCTGGGCGAGGCCCAATGGAAATGGCTGGAAAAAGAACTTACGAATTCCGATGCCGACATTCACATTATTGGTAGTGGCGTTCAGGTGCTCCCCGAAGAGCATGTGTATGAAAAATGGGCGAACTTCCCCACTGCCCGCAAACGACTGTTGGATTTGTTGGGCAAAACGAAACCGAAAGGCGCGTTACTCATCAGCGGTGACCGACATATGGCTGAGGTCTCGAAAGTGAACGTGCCAGGCTTGCCGTATGACCTGTTCGATATTACGAGTAGCGGCCTAACCCACGTATCGGCTCCACATGAGGAAGCAAACCGCCATCGCGTTGGCGAAATCGTATCCAAACTAAACTACAGTGTTATTACGATCAACTGGAACGACAAGCCACTGACGGCTATCGTTAAGATCAACGGGGATAATCAGGCGACGTATCTGACTCAAAAAATTACGTTTTAAGATACATAGAACATCGGGTTTTAACCCGGCGCAATGATTCATTTATATAAGCTATATAAGCGGTGTGCGTTTGGGCGTACACCGCTTTTTTGGTTTAGAGATACCTACAATTCATACAATCAATGTGCCGTTTCAGACGTTTTTTCAGTCAGTTCATTCGACACTGCCCAACGATTGATCAGTAGCTTCGATCATTCCTATAAGCCAATCAACTACCAATCAATACGTTAAAAGCAGTAAATCCAATGAAAACCAACATAGTGATGCTGGCCATACTAACGGCTTTTGCCGCCTGCCAGCCAGATCCGCTCGTACCGGGTGATAAGCCCAATGACAATGTCGATTCAATCAATGTATTCAATCGAGTGAAAATGAGCTGGGCACCTACCGATTATAAAGAAGTCGAGTACGATGCCAGTAAGAAGCCCATCCGGTACACACAGCAGAATCTGTATAATCAAGGCACAGGTGAGGTACGGAAAGTAGTACACAATCTTATCTATTCTGGCATGCAACTTACCCGACTGGACGTGTCTGATGGCTCGTATGTGACTTACAGCTATGATGGCGACAAGGTTAGTCGCACAGAGGAGTTTAGCGCAAATGGCAAACTGGTTGCCACCAGGACGTATCAATATTTCCCTGATAATCGCCTGAAACGAATGGATGAAATAAACCTTGGTGGGGCCAGAAAAGTAGAAACAGCGATGACCTTTGCCTATGACAACAAGGGAAATTTAATTCAACTGGTCGATCTTACCAAGTATCCTGAAACGGGAACGTATCAAGTGGAAATGGTGACGCGCTATACAAACTATGACTCAAAGAAGAATGTCTCAAACCTATGGGCGCTGTATCCGCTGTTACCGAATGTCACGCTTCAGGTGAATAATGCAGCAACAGTCACCCAGTACCTAGAAGGGCCTGATGGAGCGGAAATGCTGTTTCACACGTCGCAGTACGTGTATCAATACAATGCGCAGGATTATCCCACTTCGCACACGCATACAGATTCAGGCGGTGTACTGACGGCAACGTACTCCTACATTAAGGCACAATAAATCAGTGGTTTGCCTATCTGTTTACACGCAGAAAGGAGGAAAGATACGTAGTAGATCTTCCCTCCTTTCTGCGTGTAATTTATTACTGTTTATTGATCAACTCCATCACTTCTTCGGAGATTCCCGTGTTTGAAAAACCGCCATCATGATACAGATTCTGCATCGTAACCATTCGGGTCAGATCGGAGAATAGCGTTACTACGTAGTCAGCGCATTGATCGGCGGTCGCATTGCCTAACGGTGCCGTTTTGTCGGCAAAGTCATAGAACTTATCAAAGCCTCCGATACCTCCGCCCGCCGTTGTGGGCGTTGGCGATTGCGAAACGGTGTTCACCCGCACTTTGTGCGATTTGCCATAGCGATACCCGAAACTACGGGCAATCGACTCCAGAACGGCCTTAGCATCAGCCATATCGGTATAGAACGGAAATGTCCGCTGAGCCGCCATGTAGGTCAGCGCAACGACCGATCCCCATTCATTAATCGCATCCAGCTTATAAGCCGTCTGCAGCATCTTGTGAAACGACAACGCCGAAATATCGATGCTTTGCTTGAACCAATCGTAATTAAGATCCGTGTATTGTTTCCCTTTTCGAATGTTTGGGCTCATCCCGATGCTGTGCAGCACAAAATCTACTTTGCCGCCCAGCACCTCCTGCGATTTTGTGAACAGGTTTTCAAGATCCTCGACCGATGTAGCATCCGCCGGAATAACTTCGGCGTTGCATTGCTCGGCAAGTTGTTTGATAGCGCCCATGCGCATCGCAATCGGCGCGTTGGTCAGCGTAAATGTAGCGCCTTCTTCTTTCGCTTTCAGCGCGACTTTCCAGGCGATTGATTTTTCGTCCAAGGCACCGGAAATGATGCCGCGTTTTCCCTTCAGTAATCCGTAAGACATTGTCTAGATTTTCAGTTTTTCGGTTTACAGTTTTCTGTGTTTTACCCGGGGGTGAAATACAGAAAACTGCGTCTTTTACTATGGATATTTTTTCTTCTGTACCGAAGATTGCTTGTTCCTCGGAATGACAAAAATAGCTTATTTTTTCGGGCGGAGAGTCAGCAAAGGAGTTGGCGTAGATACTGGCTTCAACTTCAATACGTTTTTCATGAATGTTGAGGTACGCTGATACACGCCATTTATGTCGCCGGACGTAAAATGCGAGGCAATGACATGTGCCCCCGCTTGGGGGAAATCGACTTTTTCCTTCTTGTCAGCCGGTGTGCCCAGTTGGTCAAACATTTCCAACATAGCGGGCACTGACACTACGTTATCCTGATGTTCCTCATCTTTATAATAATAGCCCATAAAAACGGGTTGTTTTACCTTTTGGAATTGATCGGGTGTCATCCACTCGTCGAGCATCGTTTGCAGCGTAATCAATCCGTTCGTGTGATATTGAGGTAACCAATAGCGAATCCGGCCCGGCTGGTCGTAGGAGTTGACCACGTAATCACCCCCAAATACCTGGCTGAGAATTTGCTTACCCCAGGGTCTTGTAACCAGCTTCAGGGCCGGATTGGCCGTAGCAATACAAGGTGAATACAAAATAAGGCCTTCTATTTCAGGATGATGTGCGGCAAGATAAAGCGTCAGCATGCCCCCTGCCGACGTGCCCATCACGATAACTTTTTCGCCTAACTGTTTGCCAATGGCTAAAGCTCGCTCAGCCGAACCTGCATAGTTCGATGGCGTCAGGCCTTTAAAGGCATCGGGGGAATTGACGCCGTGTTCTTGGGTGCGGGCGAGGTATAAATTACAACCGAAATGTTTAGCCAGCTGCTTATGAACCGGATCGCCTTCGGCCCAGCTTGCCCCAAAACCAGGAATATAAACTATACTATAGGGCGTCTTTATTTTATGGGAACTGTCGGCCCAAACAATGCGGGCTTCGTTATCAGGACGTAAATTTGACTTCCGTTCAGCATCGGAAATGTTTTGTTCCAGCTTCACTAAGTCGGGATCAAGCATAATAGGTTCGTCTTTGATTGGGTCAGGATGCGCTGAAGGGCCCAGAAAATAGCCAACGACGATAACTGCCAGCAGTAGCCCGGAAATAGTTAAAAACCGTTTCATACGTATTCCTTGATGTCCATTCTGATCCGCCAATCTTTCGGCAGATAATTATTTACCCGGTTGCCGACACCTTTTACCCAACCTAGATTCAGACCGTTGTACTGCGCTAACAGCCAGCCTTTAACGGGTTCGTCAAACACCAGGTTTTCTTTCTTAAAGTACCGAAGTGCATCTTCCTTACTCAATGCCACGGCTGGCAAATCCCGGTTGATGACGGTACTGAGGGCCAGCGCGTGAGAGGGAATGAAATCCTGTCCTTTAAACTGGCCCATCTCCAGGCCAAACCCTTTATTGTGTATGGCACCATCCAGAAAAAGGAACGTCTTTTCCAGCGCTTTTGGCAAAGCCATTACGTCGCCGTTGGGTTTCTCCCAGAACGAAAATTCAGCCGGATGCTGGAGCCACTTCGCAGCCGATGCCGCTTCGCGGGGACGTAGCGCCCGAATGCTGCGAAACGTACGGGCATCCAGTTTCACCGTCGCCGTAAACGCTGTTTTTGTAAAAACACTAATAAAAAACCCTTCGCCCCGAACCTTATGCGGATAGCACTGATAACCAACCGCATTACCAGCCTGCTTTTCCACTACGTTCCATTCGGCGGGCAAATCGAGCGCCCGATTCCGAAAACCATTCGCGGCCAGATAACGAAGGTTATCCGTATTTTCATCGTCATTATAGGTACAGGTGCTATAAATCAAAATACCTCCTTCATCCAACAAGGGCGCGGCTGCGGCCAGGATTCGTTTTTGCCGGGCTGAACAAAGTTGTACATTTTCTTCCGACCACTCGTCCATGGCGTCGGGGTCTTTACGAAATAATCCTTCGCCCGAACAAGGTGCATCGACCAGAACGACATCGAAAAATCCAGCCAGATTGGTCATTTGTTCGGGGTCGTGGTTACTGGCCACTACGTTCGGATAGCCCCACTTTTCCAGATTTTCGCGCAGGACCGACACCCGGCTGCGAATCACTTCGTTACAAACCAGTAAACTATCAGGATGCAGGGCAGACGCCAGTAACGTACTTTTTCCACCCGGTGCCGCACACAAATCCAACACCCTCAGCGGTCGATTAAGCTTTGTGGTCTGCTGAAGCACTTCAGCCAGCAGCATCGACGATGCTTCCTGAACGTAGTAAGCACCGGCCTGAAACAAGGGGTCGAGCGTAAAACTGGGCCGTTCAGGCAAGTAGAATCCTTCAGGACACCAGGGAACGGGCTCTAAATCAGCCGTATTATAAACATTCTTGCGCGGGTTTATGCGAATGCTTACGGGTACTGCCTGCGCCAATGCGGTCTCAAACTCGGTAAAATCTGGACCTAACTGGGCTTCCATCTGCGCCCGAAACGCTTTGGGCAATCCAGCCGGTGAAAGCTCATCTGAAGAGTTTCCTG
Source organism: Spirosoma jeollabukense (assembly GCF_054777855.1). Lineage (NCBI taxonomy): Bacteria > Pseudomonadati > Bacteroidota > Cytophagia > Cytophagales > Cytophagaceae > Spirosoma > Spirosoma jeollabukense. The sequence goes on along the minus strand of NZ_BAAHAD010000003.1, from coordinate 619,715 downwards.
CCGAAGGCCGTTCGTGAGTAGTCATTCGACAAAAATACGGAACAGTCAGCCGGTTTTCACTAAACTTGCAGCATGGCAGTGACACAAGACCAATTCGGGCAAATAAAAACATTCATTTTCGACGTAGACGGCGTCCTTACCGACGGCAGTGTTAACCTGTTGGCATCGGGCGAACGATTTCGCACTGTTTTCATCCGGGATACCTACGCCATTGAGCGAGCGCTGAAAGCTGGCTTTCGGATCGGCATGTTATCTGCATCGAATGCGGAAGGTGTTCGTAACTGGCTAACCGCTATGAATGTAAAAGACATTTTCATGGGTGGCCCAAGCGATCAAAAAATAAAGGCTTACCTGGGCTACATCGCCCGCGATGGCTTAAATGAATCCGAAATCCTGTACATGGGCGATGACCTACCCGACTACGCTATTCTGAGCCGCCCGAACGTAGTAAGTACCTGCCCCGCTGACGCAGTTGACGAGATTCGAGCTGTCTGTCAGTACGTATCTTCTAAATCAGGTGGTCGTGGCGCCGTTCGGGACGTGATTGAACAAGTGATGAAGGCGCAGGGGAAGTGGGGTATTTGAAAAACGAACAATGGGTAATGAATACTTGAAAATGTTACTCTCTTTATCTCTCATTACCCGCTCCAACTTATACATTATTGAAAATGAACAATTTAGCTGAGCGAGATCAGGCCATTATCTGGCATCCGTTCACGCAGATGCAGACAACCCCGCTGCCCGTGCCGATTGTGCGGGGGGAGGGATCAATATTATACGGTGCCGACGGGCGCGAATATTTAGATATGATATCATCGTGGTGGGTGAATCTTCATGGGCATGCCCATCCGTACATCGCTCAACGAATATCGGAACAACTTCAAACGTTAGAACACGTCATTTTCGCGGGTTTTACTCACCAGCCTGCCGTCGAATTAGCGGAACGGCTACTAGAAATCCTGCCTAAAAACCAGACAAAGATTTTCTACTCGGACAACGGCTCAACAGCGGTTGAAGTCGCCTTAAAAATGGCTTTCCAATACTGGCACAATCTGGGTCAGCCACGCAGGAAAGTAATTGCGTTGGAGAACGCTTATCACGGCGATACGTTCGGTGCCATGGCTGTGAGCGGACGGAGTGCTTTCACGGCACCGTTTGTGCCTTTTTTGTTCGACGTGGAATACTTGCCATTGCCCATACCTGGACAGGAAGCAGACGTACTGAAACACGCCGAAGCACTGTTTACCGACGACGTAGCGGCTTTGATTGTTGAGCCGCTGGTTCAGGGTTCGGGCGGGATGATTATGTACGAACCAGCCTTTCTGGACGAGCTATTTCAACTAGCCCGACGGCAAAATTCGCTCATTATCGCGGATGAAGTAATGACGGGCTTTGGACGAACAGGCAAACTATTTGCGACAGACTACCTGAAAAATAAGCCTGACCTGATGTGCCTATCGAAGGGACTGACCGGAGGAACCATGGCACTGGGCGTAACATCTTGCTCACAAGTCATTTATGATGCGTTTCTCTCCGATGACAAGTTCAAGACACTCTTTCACGGTCACTCATTTACGGCGAATCCGCTGGCCTGCACAGCCGCATTGGCTAGCATGGACTTACTGTTAATGGGTGAAACCCAAGCTAATATCCAACGTATTATACAACGCCACACCGCATTTGCGCACCAGTTGACCCATTATACAACCGTTACAAATATTCGTCAACGAGGCACGCTACTTGCCTTTGATTTGAGCGTAGGAAGTCAGACATCTTATTTCAACAACATCCGCGACACGGCTTATAATTTTCTGCTGGATCGTGGCGTATTGATGCGTCCGCTAGGGAATGTATTGTACTTAATGCCGCCCTATTGCACAACCGACGAGCAATTGACGTATGTCTATGAGCAAGTAGAGGCCTTAGTAACTACCATATGAATAGCTACAGCTTGACATTTTGGTTTTAATAAGTCACCTTTGTTAGACCAATGCGGGAGTAGCTCAGTTGGTAGAGCGGCAGCTTCCCAAGCTGCAGGCCGTGGGTTCGAACCCCATTTCCCGCTCATAGTTGACTCATTGATCAATCCCCACTTACTATTATTGGTAAGTGGGGATTTTAATAGTAAGAGTCTAGTTGAAACAGATTGGGTTATTGCTCTTCAGTATGCATCTGTTTTATCCTATGTAAAAAGGAATATGGTTCTGTCTGATTATTTTTCTTAGTCAATGTAGGCAGCCCAGCATTCTCATTCTAGCCATGCCATATATCCAGCGTCTACGCATTTGCCTAATACTACTAAACAGCAAGAGAAGTATGTTTAGCAGGTTATAGGCTGTACTCAAAACAGGCTGTAAAAGAGCATTTTTCCGATATTACCCAGCGCTTCTATCAGTCCGCCGAAAGCCCCCTATGCCTCTTTTTAACTTGTCCATAGCTATCTCTTTAGCCCTGTGGACAAAATCCATAAAAGCAGAAATGGGTGAATTGGCCCAACTTAATATAATTGATGTACTCCGCCTAATACCTTATAAAGGATAATTGTGATGGCTATTTTCCTCATTATTTTTTTCAAACTCGGCTAGAAAGGGCTTTTGTTGCCGTTACTGGATATAGCTAAATAATCCGAAAAAAGATATAGCCTACACTTCCTATATATCTCCTCATGATCCAGCTGTTAGCAACAACGGCTGGGCTTCTTCAATTACCAGCGTGCTCTCCAAAACCGGAAAGAATTGCCACTAGATATCTAAGCACTTGACTAATAGAGGCTTTTCTACCGTAGGCAGCTGTGAGTTCGAGCCTCCACGGGCTTAAACATCTGCCAGATTGAGTAATGGTAGACTGGAGGACGTCCAGCTTCATAAGTTACGGGATCAATGAGTCGAAAAGCAACAGGCATGCTATAACATTAGGCCTAATATCCATGTTCTTTTTACTTTATTTTAGTTGAAAGAGCGACCCGATTTGCTGTAATGTCCGACCTTAACAAGTCTATCGATCCCCAGAAATCGCTCACCGAGCGAGTTGACTTAAGTTTTGCCCTGCAAGCCGCCGGACTCGGCGTTTGGGAGCTGGATACTGTTACTAACCAGGTGCAATGGGATGAGCGCTGCGGAGAGCTGTTTGGTATTAGCCAGGCCCGGAAATTTGCTTATCAGGATACGCTTCAGTTTATTCACCCGGACGATGTGAAACCGGTGAATCAAGCCATTGAACAGGCAATGAAGCCCGAGTCAGGAGGGAACTACCTGGCGACCTACCGTACTATCGGGGAAGACGGTCTAACGCGTTGGATACGCTCAACGGGCCGTAGTTATTTCAATCAAGAGGGCCAGGTGATTCGTTTTGCGGGTGTAGCACAGGATGTTAGTCAGGACGTAACGATGCGCCATCAACAACAGGCCAGTGAAGCCAAGTTCCGTTCCTTAATTGAGGAAGCTCCTGTGGCCACCAGTCTGTATACAGGCCCGAACATGATTATCGAAGTGGCCAATGAGAAAATGATGGGGTACTGGGGTAAAGACCATTCGGTGCTTGGCAAACCGCTGGCCCAGGCATTGCCTGAGTTACAGGGGCAACCTTTTCTGGGGTTGTTAGACACGATTTTTACGAGTGGAGCCGTCTATCAGGAAAGAGCCGCCCGAGCCGATCTGGTGGTGGAAGGTGTTTTGACTACGTTCTATTTCGACTATACCTACAAACCCCTACGGAATGAGCAGGGGCAGATTTACGCCATCATGAACACGGCTATTGACGTGACTGAGCAGGTGAAGGCTCACCGGCAACTGAGCGAAAGTGAAGCGCGCTATCGAGCGCTATCCCAGGCCCTTGAACAGCAGGTACAAGAGCGTACTGTGGAGTTGGCCACAATTAATAAAGAATTGATAGCTACCCTGGAAGAGTTAGCCACTACGAATGAGGAGCTAACCGCCAACAATGAGGAATATGCAGCCATCAACGAAGAATTGACCGCATCAGGAGAGGAAGTTGAGCAGGCCAATAAAGACCTTGAAGAAACCAATCGACACCTGATACGCTCCAACCAGAACCTGGAGCAGTTCGCCTACATTGCCAGTCATGATTTACAGGAGCCACTACGTAAAATCCAGCAGTTCGGGGATCTACTAAAAACTCGGTATGTCGGCTCATCGGGTGAAGACCTGGTTTATCTGGATCGGATGCAGGTGGCCGCCAGTCGCATGTCACTCCTAATTAAAGACTTACTGACTTTCTCGCGTATTTCAACCAGCCAGGCCGTTCTGTATGCGGTTGCCTTAACTAACGTGATTGATGACGCCATTGATACGTTATCCATCCTGATCGACGAATCGAATGCTACCATTCACGTTGGGGCTTTACCCATTGTGCAGGGCGATGCCTCTCAATTAGAGCAACTCTTCCAGAACCTACTCTCGAACGCCATCAAGTTTAGCCGTCAGGATGAAAAAGGCCAGAAAACCAAGCCGGAGATCCACATTCGGGCCAGCCGTATACTGGCCGGGGATATACCTGCATCCCTGAGGACGACCCGGGCAGCAGCCTATCACCTCATTGAGGTTGCCGACAACGGGATTGGTTTTGATGAGAAGTACACAAATCGAATCTTTCAGGTCTTTCAGCGGCTGCACGGCAGGAACGAGTTTGCGGGTACGGGCGTGGGTCTGGCTATCTGCGAAAAAGTGGTGACCAATCACGGCGGAGTCATTACGGCCACCAGTAAGCCCGGCCAGGGAGCTACGTTTAGCGTATATTTACCAGTTTAGCAAACGTTTCCCATGGCTGTCTACTCTATTTCAGTACTGCCGTCAAACCTCTTCAGGAAGAGGAGCTAATAAGCTTGCTGACCCACAGCGGAGTCAGAATAGCCAGGTAGGAATTACGGGTGCTCTACTCTACGTTCGGGGCAATTTCATTCAGGTGCTGGAAGGTAGTAAACAACTGGTTGAAGCCCTCTATGTAAACAAATCAGGCTTCATTTCTATTCTATCAATATGAACGCCCATCAAATGGTACTGAAATGGAAGAATCCGTAAATAAAGCGTCTGAATTGTACGACCGATCGATGCAGGCCAGACTTAGAGGAAAGAAACTAGTGGCTGACTCACTCCTGTTGCGCAGGAAAGCACAACTGGACTTCGACAAATTACACCAGTTCATTCGTCTTACCACCGGGGATGCGGCCTGGCGATAGTTTTATAAGTTCGTGCTGATAAATTGCCGAGGTTTATTGCTTCTGTCAAAAGAAGAAGGGCAGAAAACAGACCAGGCGTTTATCCTCTAGCTTGAGGTAGCAGGCGATCCTCCCACCTTGAGTTCTTCAACCCAACAAATTAGTCAGTAGGTTGGTCAGAACCGCTATATCGACCGGCTTGACCGATGAGCCGTAAAGCCGGCGGCCCGAGTCCGATGGTGGTCTTCCTGCTGGCCATAGCCCGTTAAGGCAATGACTACTATCGCTTCTCCCCAAGGCTGCTGATGAAGTAACTGACAGGTAGCATAGCCATCTAACTCTGGCATTCCAATATCGAGGAGAATGGCTACAGGCTTCAACCTATCGGCCGCTTCCAGCCCCGCCACTATGCCCTAGCCCCTCAACCACTGCATAAGCAGAAATACAGCTTTGAACTCAGCCAGCATAATGAGCGTGGAGATAAACAGAATAAGCGCCCAGACAGCGGATGTAATGTTTAAGGATAGTTTGCGCATAGCAGTAGTAGTCATCTTAAAACGTCATATGTACGACATCCGAAAGATATTGGATTTTACGCTGATTAAATTTTATTAATAGGATATAAAATAGTATCGACGTGCTTAATGGCCAACCTACTGCTGTGGGTTTATAGCGGCAGCTCATTAGGTCCTTCTAAAAATCCACCTATTCGCCGATGGTACGTAGCCATTAAGTGTGTGGGCATGATCCTAATGCGCTGATAATTATAGACAATATAAAATGGCTTTGATGTAGGTAAACACGCCCGCTTCATCGATACGTCCACGGGATTTAGGAAGCATTTCCAGCCAGTTGGGACCATTGTTCCAAAAGCTCGAAAAAAGCTGGTTATTTTTCTCACTCATCCGGCCAAAACCTTTACTCATCCAGCGAATGTTGATGTTTGGCATCTTTGATTGCCAATACGTTAGCATCGACTCTACTTTTGATGTGTCAACTAAAAACAACTAAATAATAGACAGATCATGAAAAGGATTCTTCTCCTGATGTGAGGACTGGTAGCCCGTTTCGCATCGTTTGCAGCAGCCAATAAACCCCGCAAATCCCTCATTACGACATATCTGGTTGGTAATGAAAAGTCAAACTAGTCGTTCTGCTCATGCTCGCTTTAAAGGATGAACAGGGATATGTACTTTATTCGGGCAACGTTAGTCTACACGATGGCCTTAGGCAGAATTTTGATGCTTCCGGGCGGGAAAAAGGCGTTTACAAACTGTCCATCGTAGTTGGGAGAGAACGGGCGTCCAATCCTCTACGGTAATGGAGTTACTCAGTTATCCATTGATCACCCTTTAGGGCGAATGATCACAAAGAGGTCTTTGGCTTGGTCGTTTCTTCGTGGGTTATGTGATGTAGTAGCCAATTGGCACCTTTGCCTTTTTACTGACAACGTATCATGGTCGCAAAACTAACGTACCAGCAAAAATGGCAATTAGCCATCCGGTTGCTGGTCCTCTATTCCCCCTTAATACTTTATATCAACCTGCCCGAATCGGTTCGTAATCCGGTCAGTCTGGTGAAAGCATTACCATTTATAGGTTTTTTCTTTCTTAGTGCACTGGGCTTATATTTTATCTGGATTACAGCTACTGACTGGATTCAGCTGCAACTATTCCGATGGTTTGGAGATAATTTTCTGCTCGATTTCAGCTGGCGGGCACTCACGTTAACCATGCTGATCTCGCTTGGACTGGCTCTGCTTTACGCCCAGGTTTTCCAACTGATCGTTTCCGGCTTTTTTTTCCTGTTTTTCCAGAGTGGTTTTATAGCGCAACCCAAGGGCCATGCCCCGCCATTTACACCCGAAGTATTTGCGTACTTACAACGCGTAAACAACGTATTTAACTTGGTCGTCATGCTGTCTGCTTTCTATCTGACGATCATCACTCGCTCCTATCAGCAGCTAAAAGATGTGAAGCTTCGGGCCGAACAGTCGGAAAAAGAAGCCGCGTTGAGTCAGGTCGAAGCCTTGAAACATCAACTCAGCCCGCACTTTCTCTTTAACAGCCTCAGTATTCTTACCTCCATGGTGCATGAAGATGCTGATCTCTCGGAGCAATTCATCAAGCAGTTGTCTAAAGTATACCGCTATATTCTTGAGCAGCGCGATCAGGAGCTGGTTTCCCTCAAAACCGAAGTGGATTTTATTCGCGCTTATACATTTCTGCTTCAGATTCGTTTCGAAAACAAATTTGAGGTCCTAATCGAACTCACCCCGGCTCAGCAGGAGCAGTATCGCATTGCCCCACTTTCTCTTCAATTACTGGTCGAAAATGCGGTCAAACACAACCGGATGTCGGTTACCGAACCGCTACGTGTACGTATCTATTGCTGGGATGACGTCCTGATCGTCGAGAATATCTGGCTTCCCCGCGACCAACCCGAACCCTCAACCGGCGTAGGGCTACAGAATATTGTCAACCGTTATGCACTGCTTACCCAACGACCTGTATTGTATGGCCATCAGGATGATTCGTTTGTTGTTAAAATTCCCCTCTTACTATGAACGTCGTCATTATTGAAGATGAAGATCGCACCGCCCGGCAACTGGAGCGACTCTTGAAAAAATATGATCCCTCGATGCATGTGCTCACCCAGTTGCCGTCCGTGAAAGCCGCCGTCGCCTGGTTCAGCGAGCATCCTCAGCCCGATCTGGCCTTTATGGATATTCATCTGGAAGACGGGCTGGCCTTTCGCATTTTTGAACAGCTTACGCTGACTGTACCGGTTATTTTCACGACGGCCTACGACGAGTACGTACTGAAAGCCTTTAAGGTTAACAGCATCGATTACCTGCTAAAACCGGTTGACTACGAGGAACTGGTGGCGGCTATGGAAAAATTCAAAACCATTCGGAGCCAACCCATACTCCCCGACCTGAACACCCTGCTCCAGTTGATACAAAAGCCGCAGGCGAGCAGTTTCAAGGAGCGATTTATGGTCACGATCGGCACCAAAATTCATAGCATTGAGGTAGCTGACATCGCTTATTTCTATTCAGAGGAAAAGGCGACATTCCTACTCACCAAAGTTGGCCAGTTACTTCCCCTCGAATACAGTCTGGATCAGCTATCGGGACTGGTTAACCCAGGCCATTTTTTTCGGGTGAATCGCCAGTTCATTGTAGCCAGAACAGCTATCCAGACCGTTCATGCGTATTCAGCGGGGAAACTCAAACTCGATCTGCTGCCTGCCTCCCGCCATGAAGTATTTGTCAGTATGAGTCGCCTGTCAGAGTTCAAGGACTGGTTGGGCCGTTAAGACATGCTGATCAGAATAGTGTTCCGTTACAATACATACCATACATACTTAGCTTACAATCCACTATATTTCCTTAAATTATTCAATATATACTTGGCATTCTACAGGAATGGTTAGTGGTCAATAATTCTTTATCCTATTCCTTCCCCTTATGAAAAAAATAACCTTTCTCACCTGGATGCTACCAGCGTTGGCGTTTGCCCAGCCATCCACGCTCAAAAACGGATTTCAAACCCCGCCTGATGCCGCCAAACCCCGCGTGTGGTGGCACTGGATGAACGGTAACATTACGAAAGAAGGCATTACCAAAGACCTCGAATGGATGAAGCGCGTCGGTATTGGCGGCTTTCAGAACTTCGACGCCAGCCTGCTTACGCCCAACGTAACACCTAAAAAGCTGGTGTTTATGACCCCCGAATGGAAAGACGCCTTTAAGCACACCACTGATCTGGCCCAAAAACTTGGGCTCGAAATGGCCATTGCCGGGTCGCCGGGGTGGAGCGTAACGGGTGGCCCCTGGGTACCAGCCAGTGATGCCATGAAAAAATATGTCTGGTCCGAAACGTGGGTTACGGGTGGGCAGGCATTCTCGGGTAAATTGCCCCAGCCGCCCGCCACGACGGGCAAATTTCAGAATGTGGCGCTGGCTCCCGATATGTTGAGTAATACGACCACGGCAGAAAAACAGTCGGGCTACTACGCCGATGCTGCCGTAATCGCTTACCGCCTGCCAACTGCTGAGAAGCCCATGGCGTCCCTGAATCCGAAAATTACATCGAGTGGCGGTACGTTCAGTCTGGCCGAATTGACCGATGGCGACCTGGCGAATGCCAAAACGCTGCCACCAATGGAAGTTGGTCAGGATATGTGGATACAGTATGAATTCGATAGCCCACAGACGATCAAGGCCTTCACTATCGTAGGCTCAGCTGCGGCCGGTGAGCTGGCCGAATTCAGAGGAATGCCTGACAACCGGATGCTGAAAGTGAGCGACGATGGCATAAACTTCCGGGATGTCGTTATTATCCGGGGCAGCACAATTCCCCAAAGTACGATGGGAATCCTACCGACGACGGCCAAATATTTCAGGTTTACATTTAAAACCGAGAAGCCCGAAGGAAATCCATTTGCGGCCATGATGGGCGGCCGTGCTGAACCCGGAAAGCCACAGGGCGTGCCCGTAGCCGAACTGGTGCTGCACAATACCGACCGGGTCGACCTGTTTGAACAAAAAGCTGGTTTTAGCGCCTGGCAGGAACCTACGCACTCACTGATAAAGCCCGGTGCCGATGTCATTCCTACGCAGGACGTAGTGGATTTGACGGCCCAAATGGGCGCCGACGGTACGTTGAACTGGACCGCTCCAGCCGGAAATTGGGTAGTAATGCGGCTGGGGTATTCGATAACAGGTCGAAAAAATCACCCGGCCTCGCCCGAAGCTACGGGTCTTGAAGTGGATAAGCTCGACAACGTAGCGGTTCGAAAATACATCGATACGTATCTGGACATGTACAAGGATGCCACCGGTGGCCAGATGGGTGCCAAGGGGTTGCAGTACATGGTGCTGGATAGCTATGAAGCGGGCCACATGACCTGGACTAAGGCCATGCCTGAGGAGTTTCTGAAACGGCGAGGTTATGACATCAAACCCTGGCTTCCTGTGTTGACGGGTCGTATTGTGAACAGTGCCGAAGATAGTGAGAAATTCCTGTGGGATTTTCGAAAGACCATTGGTGAACTGATCGTCGACAATCATTATGATGTGATCGGCGATGCGCTGCACGCTCGTGGCATGAAGCGCTATACAGAGTCGCACGAAAATGGTCGGATTTACCTGGCCGATGGTATGGATGTGAAACGCAAAGCCGAAATTCCGATGTCGGCCATGTGGACACCGGGCAGCCTGGCAGGCGGTAGCGACGAGGAAGTACGTAGTGAGGCCGACATCCGGGAAGCGGCTTCGGTGGCGCACATCTACGGGCAGAATCTGGTAGCGGCTGAGTCGATGACCTCCGTTCAAAATGCGTTTAGCTGGCATCCGGAGAAACTTAAGCGCACCGCCGATCTGGAAATGGCGTCGGGCCTGAATCGCTTTGTGATCCATACGTCAGTACACCAGCCGCTGGACGACAGGAAACCGGGCTTTTCGCTCGGACCTTTCGGCCAGTATTTTACCCGACAGGAAACCTGGGCCGAGCAGGCAAAACCCTGGATGGATTACCTCGGCCGGAGTTGCTTCTTATTGCAACAGGGCAAACCCGTTGTAGACGTATTGTATTACTACGGCGAGAACAACAACATCACGCAGGTATTTGCTCAAAAACTGCCTGCTATACCGGCTGGCTACGCGTTTGATTTTGCTAACTCATCCGTAGTAAAGAATGCGCTACGTATAGAAGGAGGCAAAATCAGTACGCCCAGTGGTCAGCAATACCGCCTGCTGGTGTTGGACTCCTCAGCGAGAACGATGACTCTACCCGTGCTGAAAAAACTGGGTGAACTGGTCAAAGCTGGTATGAAAGTGGCTGGGGTCAACCCGAACGCTCGCCTAGTATGAGCGATAATGCGACCGAGTTCACTACGTTGGTGAATCAGATCTGGAGCAACCCGAACGTATCGACAAAACCGGTGGAGGCCGTATTAAAAGAGATGAGCATTCAGCCGGATGTGGATATTTCCGGAGCCAAATCGAAGGTGCTGTATGTTCACCGCCAAACCAACGACCGCGACGGCGGTGATGCGGCATCCCGATCGACCGACCTCTACTGGCTCGATAACCGCAGTGAGAACCCCACCGAAGCCACCGTCAGCTTTCGGATGGCGGGTAAAGTGCCGGAACTATGGAATCCACAAACAGGCAAAACCTCAACCGTGTCCTATCAGATTAAAGACGGGCGCACAATTGTGCCTCTCAAGTTTGAATCGTGGGAAGCGTATTTTATCATCTTCCATGACAAAGCGACGGTTGTTTCGTACACTAAACCTGCCATTACCGAATCACCCGTTGCCAACGTAGCGAGTGCCTGGACGGTTAACTTTCAGGAAGGTCGGGGCGCTCCCCAGAAAGCCACGTTTACTACGCTGTCGTCGTTGACAGAAAATGCCGATCCGGGTGTCAAATACTTTTCCGGTACGGCGGCCTACGATAATACGTTCGACGTACCAACCGTCGCTAAAAACGCGTCATACATTCTTGATCTGGGTGAGGTAAAGAATATCGCCGAGGTGATTGTCAACGGCAAAAACGTGGGTACAGTCTGGAAAAAACCCTTTCGCATCGACATAACCGATGCGCTGAAATCCGGACGTAATACCGTTCAGATAAAGGTAACCAACCTATGGGTTAACCGACTCATCGGCGACGCCCAACCCGGTGTGACCAACAAGATCACGTACACTACGTTGCCATTTTATAAAGCTGACGCTCCCCTACTGCCGTCTGGCCTCTTAGGACCCGTTCGCGTACTGGCAGCTACTCCTGCTTCGTCCACCAACGAGGTAAAGCGGTAATCAGGTACGCACTGGCGAAGAAGCTTTATGCTTACCGCCAGCCAAAAGTATTTGCTCAGGAGTAAATGCTTTATACGCCTATAAACCAATCAAGTCTACCGCATTTAAGATCATGAAAAACCAACCAACACGCCGTCAGTTTCTGGGCGCTTCGGCCGCGCTCGTTGCCGGGACAGTAGCAGGCACGAACAAATTATTTGGTGCACCAGCTATTATCCGAAACCTGGGCAAGCCCAACTCGCTGATCAACGGTGTACAGATTGGCGTCATTACGTATTCATTCCGGGAAATGCCCGACCAAAGCGCCGAAGCTACGTTAAAATATGTACTGGATTGTGGAATCAGTGCGATTGAACTGATGGGTGGCCCTGCCGAGACGTTTGCGGGCGCCCCGAAAAATTCGGTCGATATGAAGACGGTCTTTCCGTTAATGCGGAAACGGCGCGAAAACCAAACCCTGACCGAAGACGAACAGAAAACACTGGCCGAAGCGGATGCACAAACGAAAGCCTACCGGGAAGAAATGTCGAAGTGGCGGATGTCTGCGCCCATGGATAAGTTCGAGAAGGTCCGCAAGATGTACAACCAGGCAGGTGTGACCATCTATGGATTCAAACCCGATGCGTTCGGCATTCAGAATTCAGATGCGGATATTGACTATGGAATGCGGGCCGCTAAAATACTGGGGGCTAATCAGGTAACGGTCGAACATCCGGCCAACGATGCACAGACGCTCAGGCTGGGCAAAATGGCGGTGAAGCATGGGTTACGCGTGGGCTATCACGGGCATGAGCAGCAGACGCCAACTTTCTGGGATACGGCGCTGGCCCAATCGCCGGGTAATGCCATGAATTTTGATTTAGGCCACTACGTAGCAGCCGGTCAGCCAGATCCGCTGGGCCTGATTCGTCAGAAGCACGACCGCATTGCCAGTATGCACATCAAAGACCGTCAGTTACCAGCTAATGGCAAGGGAAATCTGCCGTGGGGCCAGGGCGATACGCCTTTACTTCCCGTACTGCAACTGATGCGTGAACAGAAGTACAAATTCCCGGCTACGGTCGAACTGGAATACCAGATACCCGCGGGCTCAAACTCGGTCGCCGAAGTGAAAAAATGCGTCGATTTTTGCCGTAATGCGTTGAGTTAGGAGTATAAGCTTCCGTAACACCGGGTTAAAACCCGGCGCAAGTGGCAAGAACTAATGCACTGCGCCGGGTTTTAACCCGGTGTTACGTCTTGCATAAGTCGTAGCCATCATTTCCCAATGATTTCTTTACGATGGGCTAATCCCCAATAATGAAGCTCGTCCATCACTTTCTCCAGTGACTTTCCATGTGCTGTAATGGCATATTCCACCGTCGGAGGGAACGTAGCATGGACAGTTCGCTGAATCAATTTATTCGCTTCCAGGCTTTTCAACTCTTTCGACAGTGTTTTGTCGGTAATCCCAGGGACTTCCTTTGACAGTTGCTTAAAGCGCTTGTTTCCTGCTGACAGGGCGAACAATATGAGCAGTTTCCATCTGCCTTCCAGGGCTTCTAACGCATCTTTGATAGAAAGTGCTGTTTTGGGGCATCCACCTTTAGTTAGCATGTGTTCTTTCTGGGGTTGGTAAATTCCACGATACTATCAGATTGGATAGCGCTATCCAAGGTGGAAGTACTATCCATTAGAAAGCAAATGTAAATACTTTTGGGACTTGAATGAGCAATGATCATAGCATGTCAAGTCAACGAAAATCGTCAAAAGCAATTCACCTTATTCTCTGGGTGGCGCAGGTAGTTCTGGCGGCCACTTTTATCTGGGCAGCCGCCATGAAATTATTTCAACCTGTAGAAAAGCTGGCGGCTCTGTGGCCTTGGACAGGCCAAATTCCCGGAATAGTGGTAAAGCTTACCGGGCTCATAGATCTAGTAGGTGCCATTGGGTTAATACTGCCCTCATTGCTACGTATCAAGCCACAACTTACGCCGATTGCAGCCATCGGAGTTATAGCCCTTATGCTATGCGCCAGTATTTTCCATATTGCAAGAGGAGAAGCGGCACAAATAGGGGCGAATATTGTTTTTGCAGGTATGGCTGCTTTTATAGCGTGGGGAAGGTTCACCAAAGCACCGATTATTGAGCGTCCTTACAACTAGTATCCACAAAAAACATCTATGTGTTAACCATTAAAACCAGACGTTTAAACGCTACGTTCTCGGTAGACACTAACTTTACTGTGGGTCCAGTATTCAAGTATTTGTTTCCTCAACACTATTCTTTAGCCATGAAAAATACTCAGCCTCAGCGCATTAAAACAATTACTGAATATCATCAGCTCTTGGGCCTTCCAAAGCCGGAACATCCATTAATCAGCTTAGTCAGTTTTGAAAGCCTTAAACGTGTGTCAGGTCATAACCTAACAAGTCGCACCCATGATTTTTACTCTATCGCGCTGAAACGGAATTTCAATGGTAAAATGAAGTACGGGCAACAGGAATATGATTTTGACGAAGGGGTGATGATCTTCATTTCGCCCGGTCAGGTTTTTTCAATTGAGGCTGATAAAGATGTAAAACATACTGGATGGTTATTATTGATCCATCCTGATTATTTGTGGAATACGCCGTTGGCTAAAACCATAAAGCAGTATGAATATTTTAGCTATTCGGTCAATGAAGCCCTGCATCTTTCGGAAAAAGAAGAAGTAATGATTACCGGCATCCTGCAAAACATTGGGCAGGAATATCACTCAAACATTGATAAATTCAGCCAGAACGTCATTATCGCCCAGCTCGACTTATTACTGACATACGCTGACCGGTTTTATCATCGCCAATTCATCACCCGGAAAATTGCCAATCACAAAATCCTGGATCGGCTGGAAACTATTCTCACAGACTATTTCAACAGCGACGCCCTGGTGAAACAGGGCCTACCCACGGTTCAATACGTTGCCGACGCCCTGAACGTATCACCTAACTACCTAAGCGTCTTACTAAACGTATTAACAGGCCAGAGTACCCAACAGCATATACACGACAAATTGATCTCAACCGCGAAAGAGAAATTATCTACCACCGACTTGTCGGTCAGTGAAATCGCTTATGAACTAGGGTTTGAGCATTCGCAGTCGTTCAGCAAATTATTCAAAAGCAAGACCAATCATTCGCCTTTGGAATTCCGGCAGTCGTTCAACTGACCGCCAGCCAAGAAACGGCTACAACAGTCTGAGATTACGCTACAAGACTAAATCCTGAGGCATGGACCTTTGTACAGCAACAAAAACAAACTATTGCTGTACATATGAAAGTTGTAATAACAGGTTCGTTAGGGCATATCGGCAAGCCACTGGCCGAGGAATTAGTACAGAAAGGTCACACCGTCATAGTGATCAGCAGTAAGCCAGACAAGCAATCAGCAATTGAAACGCTGGGAGCCACAGCAGCCATTGGCTCACTGGAAGACGTTGATTTTCTGGCATCTACGTTTACCGGAACCGATGCCGTATTTGCGATGATACCACCCAACTACGCTGAACTCGATCAGTTGGCGTATTACCGCCGGATCGGCAGTAACTATGCACAAGCCCTTCAGGGATCGGGCGTAAACCATGTCATTCACCTCAGTAGCTACGGGGCACATTTAGCCAAAGGCACCGGCTTCATCCTTGGCTCCTACCATACAGAAAACATCATCAATGAGTTGCCTGACGTAGCGATCACCCATTTGCGTCCCGGCTACTTTTATTACAACCTGTACAGCCTTGTGGATATGATCAAAGAGCAGGGCATCATGGGCGCAGTCTATGGTGGCGATGACAAACTGGTGATGGTGGCCCCGAGCGATATTGCCGCCGTCGCTGCAGAAGAACTGGGAAAACCAGTTATGGGTAGACATATACGCTACGTAGCGAGTGATGACCGTAGTGCCAGCGAAGTTGCTCATATGTTGGGAGCCGCTATTGGTAAGCCGGATTTGCAGTGGCTAACTTTTAGTGAGGAGCAAGTGAAAGAGGCATTGACGAAGAGCGGCATGCCAGCACCTCTCGTGGCAAATTTTGTAGAATTGGGGGCCAGTATTCACAGCGGTGCATTGCGGGAAGATTATGACCTGCATAAGCCAGCCGTTATGGGCAACGTAAAACTGGAAGAGTTTGCCCAGGAATTCGCGGCTGCTTTTCAAAAAGCGTAATTGTCTTTCTACAAAAAATTACAACTATGCTATTAGTAACAGGCGCGACCGGCCAATTAGGTACAATAGTGATCCAGCATCTATTGAAAAAGACATCTGCCAACCAGATTGCCGCATTGGTACGAGACGAAAGCAAAGCTGCTGACTTAATTGATAGAGGTGTCGATATTCGCCCAGGCTCCTATGATGATATTGCCTCGCTCGACAAAGCTATGCAGGGTATTAACAAGGTTTTATTGATTGCCGGAACGGATGAGCACAAACGCCTTCAGCAACACCAACACGTAGTAGATGCTGCAAAAAAAGCTGGTGCTCAGTGCATTGCTTACACCAGCCGGACGTTGAAGGATAGAAATACGTTGGCGAACAAGTTAATGATGGGGCATTTTCAGACCGAAGATTACATCAAAGCAAGTGGCCTAAACTACATCGTATTCCGCAACGTCCTATATATGGACGCTATTCCACAATTCGTTGGAGGAAACGTTTTTGATACAGGTATTTTCTTGCCGACAGGCCAGGGAAAAGTGCCCTTTGCGCTTAGAAGCGACATGGGGGAGGCCATTGCCAATGCGTTATTGGCCGACAATTGTGATAACCGAATCTACCAATTCACCGGAAGTGAGCCATACTCTTTTGCCGATGTTGCGGTAACCCTGACCAACTTATCCGGCAAAGTGGTAACCTACACCTCCGCGGAGAAAACAGTGTTTGAGACGCAACTAAAAGCTCGTGGCCTACCTGACCTTATAGCTCAGCGGGTCATTGGTTTTCTAACCGACATCAAGAACGGGCAGGAAGACGAAGTAAGCAATGACCTGGAAAATCTACTTGGGAGAAAGCCCGCATCGCTTCGAGAGGGATTGAAAGCTCTTTACAATTTATAAGGGGTGCAATTGGCTTTTTGCAAAGAGACTGTCTCAACAGGGCAGTCTCTTCTTTTTTCGCTTTACCATCGGGTCATTCGTTTTCTATGTACTGGCTTCTAACCCCGCGCTATTGACTAACCTGTCGAGCGGTTGATCGATCAGCAGTTTTTTTGGCAAATGCATCAGGAGAAGCTGGATTCGTCAGATCCATCATTTTACAGAAGCAAACCCAGACCGACAATTAATCTGTAAACCTATATGACTTAAACCAGTTACAATAGCTTTGACCCCTATCAAACAGATATGACGATGAGCGAGAAAAACATAAAGAAAATAGCCCGGATTGCACTGGGAGCCAATTTAATTTTTGCCGGAATAAGCCATTTAACGTTCGCCCGAAAGGCGTTCAGAGCACAGGTGCCGGATTGGGTTCCCTTAAAGATCGATGACACAGTTGTGTATTCGGGAATTGCCGAAATTGCGTTAGGCAGCAGCCTTGTGCTAACTGACGAAGAACATCAGGAAGCCGTCGGCAAGGTTGCCGCAACCTTTTTTACGGCTGTCTTCCCCGGCAACATTTCTCAGTATGTCAATGATCGGAGTGCATTCGGCCTGGACACAGACACGAAGCGATTAGTGCGCTTATTTTTTCAGCCCGTGCTTGTCTATTGGGCTTTGAAAAGCACCAATAACCTTAAATAAACCTGACTTTAACAGGTAAAACTTTTGCTACGTGCGGTCATGACTGGGAATCGGAGAAACTGGTACAGAATGGTACGTAGCGTTCAACCCGCTGAATACCCCTCACGTTCGACTACAACAACCATAGATTTGACTACGTCTGCTTTTTAATGGCTGCCGAACTTTGCAGAAACAAAAAACAGAGACATGAAAGTTGTAGTAACAGGTTCGTTAGGACACATTGGTAATCCATTGACACAAGCGTTGGTGCAAAAAGGGCATACGGTTACGGTTATTAGCAGTAGCCCTGAACGGCAAAAAGATATTGAAGCCCTGGGGGCTACTGCCGCCATTGGATCCGTGGAAGACGTTGATTTTTTAACCACTACGTTTACTGGCGCAGATGTCGTACACGCCATGATTCCACCCAATAATGCCGTACCCGATCCGATGGCCCGTCATAAGAAGTTAGGTGAATCCCTTGTGCAAGCCATTGGGCAGTCGGGGGTGAAGCGCGTCGTTTATGTAAGCAGTTACGGCGCACAGTTAGAAAAAGGCACCGGCTTGATTGTTGGTCACCATCACGTGGAGAATGCGCTGAATGCCTTGCCAGGTGTCGAAGCAATTACGCATCTTCGTGCTACGTATATCTACTATAATTTATATGCGTTTGTCGGCATGATAAAATCGATGGGGTTTATGGCAGCAAATTATGGCGATGACGACTTAACCGTACTGGTGTCGCCAAAAGACATTGCGGCTGCTGCGGCCGATGAGATCGAGAACCAAACCAACGGTAAGCACGTACGATACGTAGCCAGTGACGAACGTACCTGCAATGAGATTGCTCAGGTGTTAGGCAATGCCATTGGCAAACCTGACTTGAAATGGGTAACAATTAGCGACGAACAAATGCAAAGCGGTATGGAAGCAAACGGTATACCCACAACCGTTGCGGCCAAACTGGTTGAAATGTTTGGTGCTTCTCATAGTGGTTTATTGCACGAAGATTATGATTTGCACAAGCCAGCGATAATGGGAAGCGTGAAGTTGGAAGAGTTTGCGAAGGAATTTGCGACAGTGTTTAATGGCAACTAAGTAGCCTGTACGATGAAACCCACACAACCTTATCGGATTAAAACGATTGCTGAGTATCACCAACTGATGGGGCTTCCTAAACCAGCGCATCCATTAATCAGTGTGATCAATATGCAAACCATCAAGCGGTTGCATGACAATGAGTCAATCAGTATGGTCTTTGATTTTTATTCCATTTCACTGAAACGGGGTTTTAATGCCAAGATTAAATACGGGCAACAGGCGTATGATTTTGATGAGGGTATCATGTTTTTCATTTCACCGGGCCAGGTTTTTGGCATCGAGGTTGAGAATGGGTCGACAATAAAACGAACGGGATGGATGTTGCTTATCCATCCCGATTTTCTCTGGAATACCTCGTTGGCCAAAACGATAAAGCAATATGAATTTTTTGATTATTCAGTCCATGAAGCCTTATTTCTATCCGAAAAAGAAGAAGTAATCATTACGGGCATGATGAAAATCATTGAGCAGGAATACCACTCAAACATTGATAAGTTCAGTCAGGATATCATCATTGCTCAGCTTGAATTATTGCTCAAGTATGCTGAACGATTTTATCAACGCCAATTCATCACCCGCAAAATTACCAATCATAAAATCCTGGATCGGCTGGAAACTATTCTCACGGACTATTTCAACAGCGATGATTTGCTGAAAAAGGGATTGCCAACCGTTCACTACGTGGCCGAGACCCTAAATATCTCGCCCACGTATTTGAGTGGCCTGCTCAAAGCCTTGACTGGACAAAGCACCCAGCAACACATACACGACAAGCTAATTTCAACCGCAAAAGAGAAGTTATCCGCCACCGACTTATCAGTCAGCGAAATTGCCTACGCCTTAGGCTTTGAACATCCGCAGTCGTTCAGCAAGCTATTCAAGACCAAAACCAACCTGTCTCCTTTAGAATTCAGGCAGTCATTCAATTGACAAAATCACTACGTGCCTGCGTCAAGCATGCAGACGCGGATATGTTATGATACGTTCGGGGGCTGGCTTTGGCGATTCTAGTTGATTCACCAAGGCCAGCCCCCGCATTATTCAGAAACCCTACTTAAAGCGGTGTTTTGGTGGCCACCATCTTTAGATCCAGCGAAAAAGTATCGTCGATGATTTTGTCGGCAGCCGTACCAATGATGGCAGCCCGGTACTTAATATCATAATCAATTCGATTGACCGTAAGCTTCGCCGTTGCCTGAGCCATATTGCCCGAAAGCGTTACCGAAGCCGGAAACGTTTGTGGTTTGGTCGTGTTTTTAATGGTCAGTTCGCCACTAACAGTATAATTAGGTTCGCCCGCTTTGGCTCCCTCAATTGGCTTCACGCTGGTGATTTTAAAGGTCGAGGTCGGGAATTTTTCCACCGCAAAAAAGTCCTCCGACCGCAAGTGATTGACCAATCTTTCGTTGAAGGGATTCGCTTCGCCTTTATCTACGTCGCGCATAGAAGTCATATCAGCGACAAAGGTTCCACCCGTGAGTTTATTCCCATCCATATTCAGTTGGCCTTTGGCAATTTTCACGATGCCATTGTGTTCTCCCGTCACTTTTTTGGCGTTCCAGCTGATGGCACTCTGGGCCGGATCAACCGTGTAGGTGGTGGCTTTGGCCACGGCATGTCGAGTAACTGTTTTGTGAGGAGATTCGCCAATACTATTGGCAGGCAGCAGACCGTTGGTCAGGCTCAGTGCGACCAGAGCGGCACCGATAAATAGGCTGTTTTGCATTAATGTACGAATGGTTAAAAGCAAGAATTTGAATTTTCACAAATAACTAATTTTCAATCGAAGAAACATCGAGCGTCAGATCAAAAATGTCAAACAAAGAAACTGTTTAACCTTTCGAATTTTACCCTAATAATAACGTGAATTATAGCCTAAAATATAGATAAATTATTGATATTCAATTAGTTATTTTTGTCATGTCGTCCTAAGGAGGGATCTTCGGACAAGACAAAGCTACTCCAACTTACCGAAGATCCCTCCTTTGTCGGGATGACAAAATCGTCTATGGTTTACTAGGCCAGTCATCTGTAATCCGCATTAATAATAGAGGCATTTATGTCATGCTGACGGAGCCGGGCGGCCGGTGCCGAAGCATGACATAAATGCCTGTCGTGTGCGTGTAACGTAGTGGTTAGTTCAACCCAGGAGAGTGCTGGAAATCGCCTGGGTTATATACTTCTCAGGATTTAATAAACGCCAACAGGTCTGCGTTGATGGTGGCCGCTTCGGTAGTGGGCATACCATGTGGAAATCCCGGATACGAAATGAGCTTTCCATTTTTCAACAGCTTTACCGCCTTTGCTCCACTAATAGGAAATGGAACGATCTGGTCGTCTTCACCATGCAGAACAAGCACCGGTATATCCACACTTTTGAGATCTTCCGTAAAATCGGTTTCCGAAAAAGCTTTGATACCATCGTGATGAGCTTTAATACTACCCATCATGCCCTGACGCCACCAATTATCCCGAATACCTTGCGATATGTTTGCTCCTTCCCGGTTGTAGCCATAAAAAGGAAGGGTAAAATCCTGAAAATACTGAGGTCGATGTGTGGCCGTACCTTCTCGTATTTCATCGAATACCGACATAGGAATACCATCCGGATTCGATTCCGTCTGCACCATGAGTGGCGTTACGGCACTGATCAATACCGCTTTCGCTACCCGTGCCTGTCCATGTTTGGCAACGTAGTGGATCACTTCTCCCCCACCGGTTGAATGGCCAATGTGTATCGCATCTTTCAAATCAAGGAATTGAGTAAGCTCCGCTACATCGGCGGCATAGGTGTCCATATCATGTCCCTCGCTGGTTTGGGATGATCGTCCATGTCCTCTTCGATCATGAGCAATCACGCGAAATCCCTCCTTTAGGAAAAACATCATTTGCCCATCCCAATCGTCGCCCGATAACGGCCAGCCGTGATGAAAAACAATCGGTTGCCCTGTTCCCCAATCTTTATAATAAATCTCGGTACCATCCTTTACTGTGATCTTAGCCATGTTTTTGGTCTTTACTTGTGAGAGGTGGCCGCTCGCGCGGTATTGCTACAGGCAATGGCTCAAAGCTAGCAAAGCAAGTCGTTTTTCCAAAGGACCGAGAGCTGAGTTGTGGGTTTCAGACGTATTGACTAAGGCAGGTAGGGCTTACCGACGACTAACTTGTCGCCGGAAAAATCTACTTCAAGTAAATGAGGATTCCGCACGGTACGGCCGTTACTCTTTCTATGACTATGAACGGACATCAACCAGTTACCAGTTAACGTCTGAAACAGCATACCATGACCATAGTTCGGCGGGGTTATGGGATCGGCCTCCTGTATCCACGGACCATCCAGCGTACCACTTTTGGAATAGGCAACGCCCTGCGTGTAGACATCATAAATCCAACTGGTCCAGATCATGCCCAGCCTACCGGTTCCTGTATGAAATAAGAAGGGTCCATCCGTTACTTTGTTAGGACCAATTTTACCATTCACGTTTTCACGACTCCAAGGGCTGTCGCTGGCGCGAAAGAGCAGTTTTCCTTCCCCAATCGAACCACTTAAATCAGGCTTCAACTCTATTTTTTCAATGGTTCCGTTCAGATTTTGCAGCCATTCATAACAATACACCATGTAAGGCTTGCCATCTTTATCTACCCAAAATGTGCCGTCTAAAGTAGGTTTGTCGGCGGGCAAATACGTTGGATCTTTCATGGGAACGTAAGGCCCCTCGGCTTTATCGCTGACTAACACATGGCTGGCACGGCGTTCGATGACATTTTCGCCAACCGTATCAATTTTTACCTCTCTGTTGGTGAACGTAGCAAAATAGTAGTATTTACCTTTGTACTGGTGCAGTTCGGCGGCCCAAATCATTGGGTTCTTTCCCATCCAGGATTCAGGGTCGGTCTTGGCTACTATAAAAGGACCAGTCCATGTTTTCAAGTCTTTGCTTTTCCACATCATACCCCCTGTACCGGTCATGTAGTAGGTGGCGGTCTTTTTATCGGCCAGAATAAACGGATCGCTCAGGCGAATAGAATCCAGGGGAACGTCCTGACGTAGTACTGGCGCCCGGTTTTGCGAAAAAACCGGAATCAGAGTAGCGCTAATCAACGCGAGTAGCAGCAGTGTTTTTTTGATCATTGTGCAGTGATATATAATTCGCTAAAACGTCATTCCCAACCAATTATCGTAAAGACGTAGCGAGCCTCGATGCTACTGTTGGCGATATGCGTTTATAGCTGTAAAAATCGCAGTTTTAACCAATGCAGATGGTTAGCGAGAATCAATACGTGCCGGTTTATAATCTGGAGCCAGACGAAGTAGCTGGTAATCGGAATTTTAGAGTCTATAATTTTGAAGGGATTTTACCCAGTGAGTCCGATCTTCTCGTACCGCACCGGAAGGATCACTACCTGATTGTTTTTATCAGGCGGGCTGGCAGTCGTCAATGGATTGACATGGCTCCCTATACAATTAAAGACAACACGATTTACTTCACAGGCCCTAATCAAATCATTGTAAAAGAAGGATTTGAGCAGTTATGGAGTACGGGAATTGCGTTTACGAAGGAGTTCCTGGCATTGCAGGAAAACGCTTCATTAAGCAAGCTGCCTTTAATTCAGAATCCGCAAAACGGCCATGAATTACAGCTTACGGAGGCTGACATTCTGTTTGTAGAAGACATGATGGCTAAGATCAATGTTGAGTATCAGCACCCTAGTGAATGGCAGCAACGCATGCTGGCTGCTTATTTGGCGGTGCTGCTTACGTACCTGAGCCGCCTATACACCGAGCAGTTTACAGGCAATGAAACTTCGGCGGATAAGCTTCTCCTAAAGGATTTTCAGGCTAAAATCAATGAATATTTCCACGAACTGCATGAGGTAGGTGATTACGCGTCTCTGCTGCATATTTCTGCCGGGCATTTAAGTGAGGTGGTGAAACTGCAAAGTGGTAAACCGGCTATCAAGCATATCCATGAGCGCCTGGTACTGGAAGCTCGGCGCTTGCTCTTTCATACCAATAATTCGTTAAAAGAAATTGCCTTCGAACTCGGTTTTTCAGAAGCTTCCTACTTCAACCGGTTCTTCAAACGCGAAACTGGCGTGACCCCTGCCGACTACCGCCATAACATCCGTAAAATGTACCAGTAATGCCGTAGAATGTGTTGCATCCGGGCACACTGCGCGCAGTAGCTTTGTACTGTTAACAACTTAATTATGAAAACAGTACTAATAACAGGAGCAAACAAAAGTATTGGCTTTGAAACAGCCAGACAATTACTACAACAGGGGTACTACGTATACCTGGGCAGCCGGGATATGCAGAAAGGCCAGCAGGCCGTTAGCCAGCTCCAGGCAGAGGGTTTAAATCAGGTAGAGCCAATTGAAATTGATGTAAATGACATTGCATCCATAAAGGCCGCTCGGGCCGTGTTAGGGCAAAAAACGAACGTACTGGACGTACTGATTAACAATGCGGGCATCTCCGGCACTATGCCACAGACACCGTTGGAAACGGACATCAGCGTGCTTAGGGAGGTTTTTGAAACCAATTTTTTTGGTGTCATCGAAGTAACGCAGGCGTTTATAGACCTGCTCAAGCAGTCGCCAGAGCCAAGAATTGTAAACGTTACGTCAGGCCTGGGTTCACTCACCCTGCATACTAATCCTTCATGGAAATATTATCAGGTAAAGCCAACCAGTTACGTTGCGTCTAAAGCGGCCCTCAATGCCTATACCATCGTGCTGGCTTATGATTTGCGGGATACGTCCTTTAAGGTAAATGCCGTTGATCCGGGCTACACCGCCACCGATTTTAATCACCATTCTGGCCCCGGAACCGTGCCAGATGCCGCTGCCAGGGTGGTAAAAGCAGCCATACTAGGGTCCGATGGGCCAACAGGTCAGTTCTTTAGCGATGACAACGTACCAGAAACAGGAATCAGCCCGTGGTGATCAATCGTTCGGAGGAACACTTCAGGGTACAATCTCCCGAGTCGGCTGATCGGTAAGACAACTACCTTCTTTTGCTTCAATAGAAATGCCGATGAGCCAACACGCATCGGCATTTCTATTGAGCGATACGTTCCCAATGATCATAAACTGGACGAAACTGTCTTATCAAGTCAGTTATGTTTAGATGAGTTTTGGCTAAACGAAAGGGCATTTCGGCTAAATCTGTTTTGAACGTAGTGCAGACCTTTGCATGAACAAAAACAGAACTATGAAAGCAATTAGAATTCATGAATTTGGTGGCCCTGTGGTAATGAAACTGGAAGAGGTAGAGCGTCCCGTTCCTGCCGCCGATGAGATTTTAATAAAAATGTACGCCAGCAGCGTAAATCCTGCCGATTATGTTATCCGCGAGGGTGGAAATGAAGTGTTGCGGTCTTTCCTGAAGTTACCCCTGGGCCTGGGCTTAGATGCAGCCGGTATCGTGGAGGAAACCGGCTGCGAGGTAACCGATTTCAAAAGAGGTGACAAAGTGTATGGAGTGCCAAACTTCCCCGGCGATGGCAGTTATGCGGAATATATTGCAGCAAAAGCAAATCAGTTTTCGTTAATGCCGCAGCATATCACGTTTAATGAAGCAGGAGCCCTCCCTTCATGTGCGCTTATCGCCTGGAATGGCATCGTGGATTTGGGTAACGTACAACCGGGGCAGCGTGTGCTGATTCATGGCGCAGCTGGTGGGGTGGGTAACCTGGCGGTGCAGTTTGCCAAAGCAAAAGGCGCCTATGTGATCGGAACAGCATCGGCTTATAATGTTGATTTTCTCAAAGAGTTGGGTGCCGATGAGGTAATCGATTACAATCATGAGCGTTTTGAAGAACGGCTGCGCGAGATTGACCTTGTTTTCAACGCAACGCCCATTCGGGATAACAACATCCGGTTAAAGTCGGTTGATGTCCTAAAGGAAGGTGGTCTCTTTGTCTGTACGCATCTGGATCAACCCCTCAGCGAAGATTTCCTGAACGCCCTGGCAAAAAAGAATGCCACCGGAACCCTGGTTGGCGGAGGCAGTATAACCACGTATACATCATCGCTGAGCGGTACTACCCAGCTCATTGACGAGGGTAAGGTAAAAGCGGTATTGAGCACCGTATATCCGTTGTCGCAAGTCGCAGACGCCCATCGCCAAAGCGAAACTAAACACGTGCGCGGTAAAATTGTACTCGAAATAAGAAAGGAGAACGAACCTGGTGAAACGCTTTAAAACCATTAGCGAATTTCTGCATTTCAGGCAGTTACCCAAACCACAACACCCGTTAATCTGTGTGTTCGAAGTGGAGACGGTGAGCCGTTTAAACCTGAGCGAACCAGCCGCCTGGGCTTGCGATTTTTATTGCGTTGCCTTTAAACGGGTAGCCAATGCCAATGAAATCAAATTAAAATACGGACAGCAAACCTATGACTATGATGAGGGTATTCTGTCCTTTATATCGCCTAACCAGGTAGTTGGCCTAGCTGTTGACAAGAGCGCTGTACAGCTCAAACAATCAGGATGGATGCTACTCATTCATCCTGATTTCCTATGGAATACGCAATTGGCTACAACAATCAAACACTATGATTTTTGGGATTACTCGGTCAATGAAGCCTTATTTCTATCCGAAAAAGAAGAGGACTTATTGATTGATATTCTCAACCATATTCAGCAGGAGTGCCATTCGCATATCGATACGTTCAGCAAACCCATTATCATCTCGCACCTTGAAACCCTGCTTAACTACGCCGACCGGTTTTACCATCGGCAGTTTATCACCCGGGAGAAATCCAGTCATCAACTACTGGAACGGTTGGACCACCTGTTAAGTGATTATTTCGACCAGAGAGACTTAAGCTCAAAAGGACTGCCAACGGTGGGGCATATAGCACAATCCCTGAATGTGTCTCCCAAATATTTGAGCAGCTCGTTAAAAGTACTGACCGGACAAAATACCCAACAGCATATTCATGAAAAGCTGATCGAAAAAGCAAAAGAAAAGCTGTCAACCACTGAGTTAACCATCAGTGAAATTGCATACGAATTGGGGTTTGAACATCTACAATCGTTTAGCAAGCTGTTCAAAACAAAAACGAACCAGTCACCGCTGGCGTTTAGAGCGTCCTTTCATTGAGGAGTGTCGATCATAACTTTACCCGATACATATCGATTCCAACTATCTTCCCTATTTCCTCCGCAGTTTTCCAAAGCTGCGGAGGGATTTGCCGTATCCTTTCCAAACACCTTGCTGAATAAAAGGGGTTTTGAAAACTCACCCGGTACGCTACGTTGCTGAGTGCTACGTCTTTTTCAATCTAAATGGAACATACAGGCTTCTTGCTTACCTTGTCTTAGTCTTGCTAATAACTGGCCCTATATACGGTTCAATACGTTAGCTACTACGTGTGTATGTTTGACGACAAAAACTTCGCCTAAATTTCGATCAGTCGTTCAAGTATAGCTGAGAGAATTAATGAATTCTTAGTCAATTAGGGTTACATCATATTATCAGATCATACTCCGTTTGGGAAATGAAGACATCTACGACGCAGGTCATATCTTCTGCTCCGGAGTATTACGTACCGTTAACAGGGATTAGTCCATACTGACTGACTCATCCGTTTCACCTGATTTAAGAGCGTGACCAACCAACAAGGCTATCTTAAACAGCTTATCCTTCTCTACAATAGTACATTACAGCAGCGGTTACTTTTAGGCATAGCTTTTTATACTTATTCTTGTTGGATCGTATGCCTTTTACGCCTTTTCCCGAAACCTTTCCCGTTTTTATTTTATTTTTGCTTTAAACTTTACAATCTCACATGGCGACGCAAGCAACCCTGAATCCATATCCCTGGCGACGGTTTTACCCTAAAGAGGTACCCAACGAAATAAATCCCGATGCCTATCCGTCGCTGGCTGCATTGTTTGAGGAAGGATGTCGGCTATTTAGGGACCGACCCGCCTATGCCTGTATGGGCAAACAGCTAACATTTGGTGAATTATACAACTTATCCGAACAGTTCGCGTCGTTTTTGCAGAATGATCTGGGGCTTCAGAAAGGCGATCGACTGGGTATTCAGATGCCCAACACATTACAATATCCGGTGGCTATGTTTGGTGCGTTGCGGGCGGGATTAACTGTAGTTAATACCAATCCGCTCTACACGCCCCGCGAAATGCAGCACCAGTATAAAGACTCTGGTACAAAGGCGATTGTGATACTGAGCAACTTTGCCAGTCATCTGGAAAAAATCATAGATAGAACGGAGATTAAACATGTAGTGATCACGCAACTTGGCGATTTGCTGGGCTTTCCCAAAAAGCAAATCGTTAATGCGGTTGTCAGATACGTTAAGAAACTGGTTCCTGCTTATAACCTGCCCGACGCTATTTCCTTTAACGAGGCACTCAGCCGAGGGAGTTCTCAGCCTTTCCGACCCGTAACGATCAAAAATACGGATCTGGCTTTCATTCAATATACAGGGGGAACAACCGGTGTCTCAAAAGGCGCTATGCTCACCCAACGTAACATTATCTCGAATGTTGAAGGACAGCATTACTGGATGAAACCGGGCGGTGTGCCCGACGGGGAGGGCATTATTGTCGCGGCCTTACCACTGTATCACGTTTACGCCCTGACAACGAATGCGTTAGCCGCGCTAAAAAGTGGAGCAATGAACTTGCTTATCACAAATCCGCGTGATCTGAACGCGTTTATTGACGATCTGAAGAAATATAAAATTACGGCTTTCACGGGTGTTAATACATTGTACAACGGCCTGCTGAATCATCCCCGCATTGGCGAAGTCGATTTCAGTTATCTCAAGGTTACCTCAGCAGGTGGAATGGCGCTCCAAACCACTGTAGCGGAACGTTGGGCTAAACTCACCGGCAATACGCCCTGTGAAGGGTATGGCCTGACAGAGACATCGCCCGTACTTAGCTCTAATCCGACTGATGGTACGGTGCGCGTCGGAACAATTGGTATTCCCTGGCCCAGCACCGAGATGAAAATTATTCACGATGACGGCACTGACGCACCACCTGGCGAAGCCGGAGAAATTGTAGCCCGCGGTCCACAGGTTTTCAAAGGGTATTATAATCGGCCCGAAGAGACCGCAAAATCCATGCTGGGCGATTGGTTTAAAACGGGCGACGTTGGCATCATGAATGAAGATGGGTTCTTCAAAATTGTTGATCGCAAAAAGGACATGATTCTGGTGTCCGGGTTTAACGTCTACCCCAATGAGATTGAGGAAGTTGTATCGCAGTGTCCCGGCGTCCTGGAAGTGGCCTGTATTGGCGTCCCCGACGAAAAATCGACGGAGGTAGTAAAGATTTTTGTCGTTAAAAAAGATCCGAACCTTACCGTCGAAACGATAAAAGCGTATTGCCGGGAGAATCTGACACCTTACAAAGTCCCCCGCGTTATTGAGTTCCGCAATGAGTTACCGAAGTCTAACGTAGGTAAAATTCTTCGTCGCCCCCTGCGGGATGAGGAATTAGAGAAATTGAAGAAGTAAATTTTGTTAAAAGTCAGAAGCCGTCTCACAGTTTAGAGCTACGAGACGGCTTCTGACTTTTAACAAAATTTTATTGCATTCTAAATGACAAGGTATTACGCTACCAGCACGACTGGCGCAGTGGGCTTTGAATCGAGTATCATCAACTCCTGCTGAAACCCTTTTACCTGCTTGATGAATCGGCTGGCCTTTCGGCGGGAAACTTCCACCCGATCGCCATTTACCAGGCTTACACTTAATTGCTGCTTGTCGGGATGAATACTGTCTAAGTACAGCAAATTGATAATGCTCTTCTTGTGTGGCCGAACGAACACCTTAGGTGATAATCGGCTTTCCATTTTTTTCAGAGTGAGTGACACCATCAACTGGCTCCCATCGGCAAAGTGAAAGACAGTATAATTTCCTTCACCTTCCAACCGCACAATGCGGTGCATCGGCATTTTTTTACGACTTCCCCAAAACGGAAGTGTTAAATCAGGCATGTCAAACTGACCAGCAATTTGTTCAACGTAAACGTTCGTGAGCGGTTTGGCAAATAGAGTTGCTTTCATTCTGAATTAAGTAATTAAAGGGTGTGAATAAAGAGTGTATGAAGTAACTTAACGTAACGAAAAATAACTTCTACATTCTCTGGTTAGCAAGTTTGCATAAAATTCATTGTCAAGCAATTAGCTAATGTAAAAAAGTAGTATCGGGGAGAATCTACTTAATAAAATAACAGGCAGCGATATAAGAAAACCAGATTATTCTGTGACCCTTTTTGCAGGAACAAAAACTGCTGGCGAACTTATTGGACAGCTTTAGCCTTGACAACTCAAAACAAGTTTATACGAATCAGCATGGCAACCCTGCTTGATTTAGTCGGTAACACCCCCCTGGTTGAATTGAACCGTCTAAATCCAAATCCTAACGTAGCATTATACGGCAAACTCGAAGGTAATAACCCCGGTGGCAGTGTGAAAGACCGGGCCGCGGTCAGCATGATTCAGGGCGCCCTGGCCAGAGGTGAACTGAAACCAGGCATGACGCTCGTTGAAGCGACGAGTGGCAATACGGGTATTGCACTGGCAATGATTGCCCGACTTTATGACATTCCCATTGAGTTGGTAATGCCTGAAAACTCTACCCGCGAGCGTGTCCTGACAATGGAAGCTTTCGGCGCAAAAGTTACACTGACCAATACGATCGAAAGCGCTCGCGACTATGCCGACGAGCAAGTTTTCAAAGGCGGCTATTTGATGCTCAATCAGTTTGCTAATCCAGATAATTATCTGGCACATTATCGGACCACTGGTCCCGAAATATGGCGTGATACGTCGGGGCAGATAACCCATTTCGTTTCTTCGATGGGAACAACGGGCACCATTATGGGAACTTCCCGCTATCTGAAAGAACAGAATTCGGCGATACAAATTGTTGGTTGCCAGCCTACAGATGGCTCCTCGATACCGGGTATTCGGAAGTGGCCAGTAGAATACCTACCTAAAATTTTTGAACCACAACGGGTTGATCGGGTCATGGAAGTTTCAGCCGATGAGGCTACGGTAATGACGCGTAAACTGGCAAACGTTGAAGGCGTTTTCGCAGGCATGAGCAGTGGTGGCTCCGTTCATGCCGCCATCCAGTTAGCGCAGGAACTGGAATCGGGCGTGATCGTTTGCATCATTTGCGACCGGGGTGATCGGTATCTATCATCGGACTTATTCGGTTAGACCCAGAAGGTTTTTTTAACCGTCTAGGTTTATAGGCGTATTTTTGCGGGTATGTACAAGCGAATTATCCTCCCGTTATTGTTCCGTTTCGACGCCGAGACCATTCACCATACTGTTTCGACTTTACTGAAATTTGCCCTTGCCATTCCCGGCATTTCGGCCCTTTGTCGGAAATTATACGTAGTGGAAGATAAGCGATTAGCCCGAACCGTATTCGGGCTAACGTTTCCAAATCCAGTGGGCATGGCGGCTGGTTTCGACAAAAATGCTGAGCTAATTAGTGAACTGAGTGATCTGGGCTTTGGCTTCGTCGAAATTGGTACCGTAACCCCACGCCCGCAACCGGGCAATCCACGCCCGAGGTTATTTCGACTGAAGGCCGATCATGGGTTGATCAATCGCATGGGTTTCAACAATAAGGGGGCTGGCCCGGCGGCTGGTCGGCTGCGTCACTTCGCTCAGAATCGAGGAAACAGGCAGGTTATTGTTGGAGGGAATATTGGTAAGAATAAAGACACACCTAACGAAAATGCACTGAGTGATTACCTGACCAGCTTTCGTGAATTATTTGATGCGGTCGATTATTTCGTGGTTAATGTCAGTTCGCCCAATACGCCCGGTCTTCGTGATTTACAGGAACGTGCACCGTTAACCCATCTCCTTACTGCCCTACAGCAGGAAAATCGCCAGCGCAGCACCCCTAAACCCATTTTACTGAAAATTGCCCCTGACCTGACCAACGGCCAATTAGACGATATTATTTCTATTGTCGCCGAGACAGGCATTGCTGGCGTCATTGCGACCAACACAACCATTAACCGCGCTGGCCTGACTACTAATTCAGCCCTTGTAGAGCAAATGGGTGCAGGCGGTGTTAGTGGTCGCCCCTTACAGGAACGCGCAACGGAGGTGATTCGCTATCTGTATCAACAATCAGAGGGCGCCTTCCCAATTATTGGGGTAGGTGGCATTTTTTCGGCCGATGACGCTCAGGAGAAACTTCGCGCGGGTGCGAGCCTTGTCCAAGTTTATACCAGTTTTATTTATGAAGGCCCCGCACTGGCAAAACGAATCAACCAGGGGTTGTTGAAAAATATGTGAAAACGTAGCCTACTACGTCTCTACACGATAGGTTTGGACTGTGGCTCGAAAGCGTCTGATCCGGTGATTTATCACATGAACCTGGCCTCATAGTAACGAACTGAAAACTTGTTATGTTTCTACGCTCGTTTTTCATGCGTTTCTACGTAGTTTCTCGTTAAAAAGTAGGAAATTTACCCCTGCTGCTTAAAGTACTACTTCAACGCATGGCACAACCGACGACATCTCCACGCCAAAATACACTCCGACGAAATGCTGACCGAAACGGTAATGAGCCCCGTCCCCGAATAAACAATGGTGCGTCAACCGGTCGTACCAGCAGCCCATCCTTTAACTGGGGAGCCGCCATTGACCGGTGGTTTACCGACCAACGATCAACCCTGACCCTGGGTGTTTTGCTGATGGGGTTAGCCGTAGGGTTGCTGGTCGCCTGTGTATCCTATTTACTGAATGGGCCAGCCGATCAAAGTGTAGTGGGTGCTGCTTTCTCTGAACCGCTCGCGGAAGCTGCCACCGAAACCCGTAACTGGGTTGGACTTGTAGGAGCTTATGTAGCCCATGCATTCGTTTTTCGATGGTTTGGCGTAGGTGCATTAGCCTTACCAGTCATTGTATTTCTGGCTGGGTATAAATTGACCTTTGGGAAAGAATTGCTACCCCTAAGCCGGACAACAGCGGCCCTGCTGTTCAGTGCAGTTTGGTGCAGCCTTGTGCTCGGGTACATCGTGCTCGTTACGAACTCTGCCGAAACGTCCAGCGTATGGTGCGGAGGTATTGGCTATGAGTTAAACGTTGCGTTATACGGCCTTTTTGGCTGGGGCAATCTGGCCTTCATTGCTTTTCTGCTCTTCGCTTTCGTTGTTTATTTCTTTGACGTACGTAATATAAAGTTGCCGGATGTCTCGGCGCTAAGTCGTCCACGATCTCCAAAACGGCCTGATGGTACGTTGCATACCTATGAAGAAAGTGAACTTGAAGCGGAGGAAGAGGATAATGAACCAGATCCGATAATTCATTCAAATGCTGCTGACCAGGATAAAACACCAGAACCGGCCCCGACTTATAACAATACCGCGCCTGTAGCTACCAGCACACCAACAGCCGATGCCATCAGCCAGAGTACAGGCGTTACGTTGACGATCAAAAACCGCGACGCCGTTGTGGAGGATTCGGTAGCTGATGCTGAAGAACTCGGTGCAACGCCTGCCCCAACGTTTGAGCCAGACCCATTCGAAGATGATGATTTGGTAGCCCTGCATGGTTTATATGACCCAACCCTCGACCTGCCGCAATACCAATACCCAACCAATACACTGCTAACGGAGTATCAGAACAATCGAAAAGCGTCGGTTTCAGACGATGAGCTGACTGCCAACAAAGAGAAGATTGAAAATACGCTACGTAACTTCGGCATCGAAATTGATTCCATTCAGGCGTCCATCGGGCCAACTGTTACGTTGTATGAAATTGTACCGGCGAAGGGGGTTCGAATTTCCAAGATCAAGAGTCTGGAAGACGATATTGCGCTGAGCTTATCTGCGCTTGGCATACGTATCATTGCGCCCATGCCAGGTATGGGAACCATCGGCATTGAGGTCCCGAATAAGAATCGTGAAATGGTTTCTATGCGGTCGGTGATTACAAGCGATATCTTTAGTAATAGCAAGTTCGACCTGCCAATCGTATTAGGGAAAACCATCTCGAACGAAATTTACGTAGCCGATCTGGCCAAAATGCCCCACCTGCTTATGGCCGGTGCCACAGGTCAGGGTAAATCAGTTGGTTTGAACGTATTGCTAACGTCACTTATCTACAAGAAGCACCCTTCGCAACTGAAACTGGTGCTTGTCGACCCTAAAAAGGTAGAATTAACTTTATTCAACAAGCTGGAGCGCCATTTTCTGGCCAAACTGCCGGATTCGGAGGAACCCATCATTACCGATACCAAGAAGGTTGTTAACACGCTCAATTCGCTGTGTATTGAGATGGACAATCGCTATAATCTGCTTAAAGATGCCGGTTGCCGAAACCTGAAGGAATATAACGCAAAATTTGTAAAACGACGGCTTAATCCCGACAAAGGCCATCACTTTTTGCCGTATATCGTTCTGATAATCGATGAGTTAGCGGATCTGATGATGACGGCTGGGAAAGAAGTCGAACAGCCTATTGCCCGGTTGGCGCAGTTGGCCCGGGCTATTGGGATTCACCTGGTTGTGGCTACGCAACGCCCATCGGTTAATGTTATCACGGGATTGATAAAAGCCAATTTCCCAGCACGATTATCGTTTAAAGTAACCTCTAAAATCGACTCCCGGACTATTCTGGACACGGGTGGTGCCGAGCAACTGGTTGGGATGGGCGATATGCTGTTATCCTCCAACTCCGACATTATCCGGTTGCAATGCCCGTTCGTCGATACGAATGAGATTGAAGATATTTGTGAGTTTGTCGGTAACCAGCGCGGCTACGACGATGCTTATTCATTACCCGAATTTGTTGGCGACGAAGGTGGTCAGAGCGATGATAAAGACGTGGATCTTGATAACAGAGATCCTATGTTCGATGAAGCAGCGCGTCTTATTGTCATTCATCAGCAGGGAAGCACGTCCCTTATCCAGCGTAAACTTAAACTGGGCTATAACCGCGCCGGACGCTTGATTGACCAGTTGGAAGCCGCTAAAATCGTCGGTGCATTTGAAGGAAGCAAAGCCCGTGACGTACTGGTGCAGGATTTACAACATTTGGAAGAAATTTTGAAGCGATTAAAAGAGTAGGGATAGCCTACTTATTCATTGAGCCGTTTCGTCTATTCCACTACGTTAAAACAGAGGCCGGAACGGATTTATTTGAGTTCGATTAAAGACATTAAACTATTTCGGCTTTTTTTAGTCTCTACAACAAGCCGACGTGGCCATGCGAAGTGGCCGATATACACCCTCAATTGACGAGTAATACCTATAAAAATGAAGAAAATAGCATGGATGCTAAGTTTAGCGTTGGTGATGACGCTACCTGCCTTTGCCCAGAAAGACAAACGGGCAAAGGATATTCTGGATGCAATGAGCAAATCGTATAAGGCCCTAAAATCGTACCAGGCAAACTTCACCTATGCGAGTGCTGGGGGGGGCACCAAAGAATCATATAAAGGTGATTTAACTGTCAAAAACGAAAAATTCCGGCTCCTGTTAGGTGGCCAGGAAGTGTTTACAGACGGGAAAACGATGGCTACTTATATCAAGGAATCGAACGAAGTAAATATGCAGGATTATGAAGGTTCGGCTAATGGAGAACTCAATCCTACACAGATTTATACGATCTACAAACGTGGTTTCGATTATCGTTTCCTGAAAGAACAAAAGCAAGGTGGCCGAACACTTGAAGTAATCGAACTCACACCCAATCGCCCTAAAAGCCCCATTTCAACGGTACAGATTTCTGTTGATAAGGCGGACAAATCTGTGCGTAATTGGCTAATAGTCAATAAAGACGGGAAACGTACGTCGTATACGATCACCAAGTTTACGCCAAACGTAAATGTTCCTGATACATTTTTTGTATTCGACAAATCAAAGTATCCGGGCGTTGAAGTGGTGGACTTACGATAAAGATATAGGATGTATGATACAGGATGCATGATGTGACTCGAATTCATGCATCCTAGATTCATATATTTTCTTACACTTTCGCCCCAAAGGCCAAATCACCTGAGTCGCCGAGACCGGGAACGATGTAGGAATGCTCATTAAGATGAGAATCAATTGCCCCCAGCCAAAGGTGGCATTGAGGCAATTGCTGCTGCACATGCCGAACACCTTCGGGGCTGGCAATAATGGCGGCAATGTGCGTTTGGGATGGAATGCCGTAACGGAGTAGGGCGTGGTACACTTTTTCGAGTGAACGGCCCGTAGCCAGCATTGGATCACATAGGATAAGAACTTTCCCACTCAAATCAGGACTCACGATGTAATCCATGGCAATCTCGAACTCGTCGCCACCTTCTACAGTGGCCCCTCGATAGGCTCCGGCAAACGCATTCTCGGCCTGGTCAAAATAACTGGCAAACCCCTGGTGAAACGGCAGACCCGCCCGTAAAATAGTAGCCAGAACGGGCTGCTGACGAAGCACTTGTGTCTTGGCAATGCCTAAGGGCGTTTGTATGGATACATTTTGATAGGACAGTTTTTTAGAGATTTCATAAGCCATCAATTCGCCAAGTCGTTCCAGATTCCGCCGGAATCGTAAGCGATCCTGCTGAATGGAAACATTACGAAGTTCGGCCATAAATTGATTAGCCAATGAGGATTGCTGAGCAAAAACGAACATAGCGAGTGGGGTTCTTCGCTGTAAATTAGCCGTAAGGTTGGCGTATATCCAAACCAATTTCCTAATTTAAGCGGTTCAATTGACCCATCGCATCGAATAATGAGTCATAATAGGGTCGACAGCCGGTAAATTACATGCGCAGCAACGTTTACGTTTTCTGTTTTCTTTTTCTTTCGTTAACAGTTCGGGCACAAAGTCCTCTTGTGCCGCTCAACGCGGATTATTATCATCTCATTGATCGGCTTGAAATCCGGCAGAATAAATGGGCAGAAGGCTTTCATAGTACTGTGAAGCCGTATAATCGCCAGAGTATTATTCAGTTAACGGACAGTTTACTAGCTCATCCGGGCCGTGACCTCTCCGATTCAGACTATTTCAATCTCGATTACTTACGTAACGATAGCTGGGAATGGCTGCAAACCAACGATTCAACCCAGTTGGACCCATTCACCAAACACCTGCGGCCCAAAGCGGCACCGGGCGATAGCCGCGAACCAATCCTGAAACATTTCTACCATAAAAAAGCGGACTTATATAATTTACAGACCCCTGATGTCGATTTGCATGTGAATCCCGTGCTTTATGCCGGTCTTGGCATAGATGTTACGTCGGGTCACGACGATCCGGCAGCCAATAACCAACGCTTATTATTTGTCAATACCCGTGGTTTGGAAATACGGGGCACTATTGGGAGCAAGCTAGGCTTTTACACGTTTTTTTCTGATACGCAGGCTTCTTACCCAGAATACGTTCGGCAGTATGGTAGAACCTACTCCGGGGACTCATTGGCTTCGGCACCGGGCGAGGGTTTTGTCAAGCCATTTGGCGCAAATGGCGCAGTCGATTATTTATCGGCAAGGGGGTACATTACGTTCAATACGCTCAAAGTCATTAACATTCAGTTTGGCCATGATCGAAATTTTTTCGGTAATGGGTTTCGGTCGCTGTTGCTATCAGACAATGCACCCCCAGCGCTGTTTTTGAAATTGTCTACTCGTTTAGGCCGACGTATTCAATATACGAACCTGTTTTCTTCGCTGCAAAACAAACAGGCGCCTTTACCACTCGGCGAACATTTGATTCCTCAAAAATTCATGGCGATCCACCATTTGAGTATTAACCTCAATGATCACATGAATCTCGGCGTGTTTGAAGCGGAGGTTTTTAGCCGCGACCGGCTGGACCTCAGCTACCTGAATCCTATTATTCTATACCGCTACGTCGAGTCAAGCCAGGGAAGCAGCGATAATGCGTTTATTGGCATTGATTTTAAGGCAAATTTTCTGTCTCAGTTTCTCGTCTACACGCAGATTATGCTCGACGAGTTTCGTCTAAAACAGTTGCGTGATGGGAAGGGTAACTGGACCAACAAGTTTGCCGTACAGGTTGGCGGAAAATATATCGATGCGTTTAACATACCGAACCTCGATCTGCAGGCTGAACTAAATCTGGCACGCCCCTACACCTACGCACACGAAGCGTCGGCAAGCGTCAATGCAGGCCAAACTAATTATGCGCATTATAACCAACCCCTGGCGCATCCGCTGGGTGGCAATTTTCTGGAAGGCATAGGCATTGTCAAATATCAGCAAAGACGCCTGTCGGGTACGGGTATTTTTGGCATCATGATGTACGGAGCCGACCCAGCGCCCGACATCAACTATGGAGGTAATATCTTAAAGGATTACAATGGCCGCGTTCGTGAAGAAGGAAATTTCATTGGCCAAGGTCGCAAAACGGTTATTACGTATGCTGACCTGCGCGCGTCTTATATGATCCGGCATAATATTTTTCTGGAAGGCAGGCTCCTCTATCGGTTTCAGGACAGCCAGTATCGTCCAGATAGTTACACCAACAATGTCGCCAGTTTTGCCCTACGCTGGAACCTACCTTACCGAAACACAGTATTTTAGAGAAAAGGCTCAGGAGACGCTAGTTACAAGAATGCTTGTACAGTTAGTCTCCTTGAGTAATTTTACACCCTATGCCTTAGGACCTTTACGCATTATGGCTTTTTTATGCTCGACCTTATTCGCCACGAACTGACCGAAGCGCAGTCCGTTTTAGATACATTCCTTAGCAATCCCGATCACCTGCAGGCAATTGAACGAGCCGCTGTGCTTATGGCTGATACGCTCAAAAGCGGCCATAAAATCATTTCCTGTGGCAACGGCGGCTCACATTGCGATGCCATGCATTTCGCGGAAGAACTCTCTGGACGATATCGTGAAAATCGTCGGTCGCTGGCGGCCATTGCCATTTCGGATGTAAGCCATATTTCCTGCGTTGGCAACGATTATGGCTATGAGCACGTGTTTTCGCGCTTTATTGAAGGATTAGGGAATCAGGGGGATGTATTGCTGGGGCTGAGTACCAGTGGCAATTCTGCTAACGTACTACGAGCCGTTGAAGCGGCCCGACAAAAGGGAATGAAGGTCGTCTTGCTAACCGGAAAAGATGGTGGCAAACTGGCTGGGCTAGCTGATGTTGAAATTCGGGTGCCACACTTTGGCTATGCTGATCGAATTCAGGAAATTCACATTAAAGTCATTCACCTGTTTATTCTCCTGATTGAGAAGCAGGTCATCTAACCGCGCGGGCGGCCCCGCCAGAATTTTTGTGATTTTATTGACTGACTATGACTTTGCTAGTAAGCTTTCTTCGAAAGCAATATCAAAGTGAAAGCAAAATCATAGTCAGTCAATAAAATCACAAAAATTCTGGTTTAGAATTGTTTCAGATACGATAACTTTCCAATCACATGTTGCTCCTGTTGTCGATCGGTAGCTCGTAATGACCCCGCAAAAGCGCCGTGGTTATAGACAATATATAGAAACGATAATGGCTGAAATTCCCAAGCCAGACGAATGTTCCAGACGTCTTTATCAGTATACGTATTTCGCTGATAAAAACTGATCAATTGCAAGCGCGGATTAACCGCCATCCGGCTTTCAACACTATACAAACCAATCGTACCCGAATAACCGCCGACGTTCTTAAACTCATTCAGCTCACCGCTCATGGTAAAAGACATGTGCGGAATAGGCGCCACAACCACCGAGCTCCGGCCATAATTTAGCTGACCATCGTAATAACGCCCGGTTTCGCCATTAAACTGAAAGGACAGTTTTTTTGACGGATCAGTACTGAACATAATCGTATACCGAACGTAGCGATATTTACCGGACGCAATGCGTAGGTCTAAAGGTCGGTAATCACCGTCGTCCAATCGTTGAAACGTTGGATTGACAAACAGACCAATGTTCCCTCCATTCTGAAACGTCAGCCAAACAGGATTGAAATTATACTGCGCTTCCTGTAAATAACCCGTTGACGCTTTGTGGTAAAATTCAAAAAATGCGCCAGGTTCAAAGCCTCGTACCCATTTCGGCAGCCATTTTCCCCGATTGACCAAATAAGCGCCGGGCGTAGTGGCCAGCACATCACTGCGCGATACAAAGCCCATTTCAGGATTGAAACTCTTCGTCACCAGCGACTCTGTCCACCAGGCTACAATTTGATTCGTACGATACGTTAACTGACTGTAGGCCGCCATTCCCTGATCAGCAGCACTGCCCGAACTAAGGGTTCCAATAGCCATCGCGCTATATGACAATGCCTGGTTCAGGCGAAAAAAGCCGTCTATGGCCAAGGTTGCATTTTGCCGCCCCCCGACACTATCGGTGCTGTGCACGTTTTTCAAGGTGAATAAACCACCAATTCGATTTTGTCGCCCAACGTTTTCAGCGTAGCGACCAACAAAAAAATCCGTTGTTGGACTACCGGGAATACCCCGTTGCCGGATAATCATACCGCCGTAATTTCGGTTGAGCGACCGATAAACAACCCGCGCTCCGGCATCAATTGGTACGGGCGTGCTGGTGCCGTCGGGCAACGTAGCAAGACCGATGGTGCGGCTAAAAAACGGTTGAATAATCATACTCCCCCCTTCGCCAGAGTTAGCGTTTCCGGACAGCCCTGCTCCAAACAAGCTGGCATTCTCCAGAAAAAAGGCACGTCGCTCGGGAAACAGTACGGAAAAACGAGTAATGTTATTGACCTGACGATCCACGTCAGCCTGCGCAAAATCCGTGTTCAGGGTAAGATCGAGAACCGTATTGGGGTTGATGGCCCATTTGAGATCGCCACCAATTTTTAGTTTTGCCGCCTGTCCATACCCTATTTCCATACCATTGTAGCGATCATCGCTCAGCAACAAATACGGCTGAATACGAATATTTGTCGAAGGTGGCGGTGGTTTCAATCCCGTAATCAAGCCCGCGTAGGCTACCCGGCTCGACGTAAAGGCTCTTGGATAAGGAGACCAGCTCGACAATTCGTTGGAGTACCGCCGATTACGGAAAAAATTAATGCCCCACGATTGTGTGGAATCAGCTGATCGGGCATAACGTAGCGTTTGCCAGGGAATCTGCATTTCAGCCACCCAGCCCGAATCGGTGCGGCTGGTGCGTACTTTCCAGAAACCATCCCAGTCTATATCATACAGCACATCGTCGAACGAAAGCATATCGCGTTGAGTACCATACGGATTCGTAGCAAACGTGGCCCCATTACGACGGTCATTAAAGCCGTCAATAACCACCCCAAACAGATCATGTGCCTGATTCGAAAAGTCTCGTTTGAAGTTAGGAGACCGTAGCCCCCGCCGGCCGAGCGAGTCGTGGTTAATGGCCGCTATGTAGAGGTATTGGCGATTATAAAGTACCCGAACATCGGTATCGAACGTAGCAGGTCGTCCCTGTTTAGGATCGACCTGCACAAATTTCCGGGCAGGTTTGCCTCGAAGCCAGTCGGCCTCATCAAGCCGACCGTCAATCTTAAGTTTATCGCTGATTTCAACAGCCTGAATCGTTCTACGCTTTTGCAAAGGCGCAAAAATTACCGCCTGGCCATTGGCAGTCTGCTCATTTTCGATACGTTGATCAATGGCTTCTTCACGACTTGTATCCTGCTGAATAACACCTGACTGGGCCGTATTGGGCACAACAGGATTTGTTTGAGCGAATGAAAAAGTCGGAAAAAGAATAAAAAACAGGTAGTAACGAACAGCAACGGGCAACATGTGATGTGAATGACTTAAGCTGCCAAAATTAGACACACGTGCTCGGAATCAGGCCTGTTTTTCGATGAACGGGCCATTAGTTTATTCATCGGTAGGTAGCTTAATAGTCGCCACCGGCGCCACCGCCACCAAAACTACCCCCGCCAAAGCCGCCGAAACCACCGCCACCACTGCCACCTCCCCCGCCCGAACTACCCCAGCCCGAGAATGTTGATGTGGGAAAGAAAATGGGACCGCCCCAGCCGCCACCCCGATTGCCGCTGCTACCACCACCCCGATTTCGACGCGATATAATGAATATAATGACAAACAGAACGATGAGTATAATAAAGAACCCACCCGGCCCGTCGCCATCGCTGGTTTCGGGTTCACCTTTGTACTCACCACTAGCCCGCCGGATAATCTCGGTCGTAGCGGCATCCAGACCCTGGTAATATTGCTCCTGCTTGAATGCAGGGGCAATTGTATTGGTGATGATACGTTTGGCAATCGCATCTGGAATGGCGCCTTCTAATCCATAACCCGGTGCAATGAAGACTTTTCGCGTCTGTGTGGCCCAGGCAATCACCATGCCATTGTTTTTATCCTTCTGGCCTACGCCCCATTTACGACCAACCTGAAAAGCGAAGTCTCCAATTGGATACGGTTCCGTTGTTTTAACAATAACAATGGTAATCTGCGTCGACGTAGAATCGTTATAAGCCTTGAGCTTCTGTTCAAGCTGCGCCCGCTCGGTGCTACTTAGAATACCCACAAAATCATTGACCAAGCGGGGCGGATTTGGCTTGGCAGGAATAACGTTGTTGGCCGATGTTCCATCATCGGTGGCGGTATCCTGCGCCCGTAAACTCACCGGAACGATGGTCAGTAATAAAAACAACCCAATACGCAGCGTTTGGGCAATATAAGAAAGGAAACGAGGTACGTTCACGGCAGTATCATTCAAACGAAATATCGTCGGTGAGTTCGTTAGTATCGTCGCTGGCGTACGGAAAATACTGTTTTAACTGTTGGCCGGCCCGCTCGATTCCCCGACTCAATCCTTCGACATACTGGCCAGCGGCAAAATGACTACGAAGCAGGTCTTTGGTGGTTTCCCAGAAATTGGCCGGCACCTTGGCATCAATTCCGCTATCACCCAGTATGGCAAATTTCCGATCGGTATGAGCGAGGTAAAATAGCACCCCATTCCGGTCTTTAGTCTGGTGCATACCTAAACGATCAAACACCTCAATGGCCCGTTGTACAGGGTCAGCGCTGGCGCAGTGCGGTTCAACGTGCACTCGAATTTCACCCGACGTGGCCTTCTCAGCCTGCCGAATGGCCTCCACAATGCGTTGCTGCTCGTCGGGAGTGAAAGGATTTGTTTGCATAGGGCGTGGGGCATAGGGCGTGGGGCATAAGGCAGAAATTTAATCCTATGCCCCACACCCTATGCCCTTTGCTACTTAAAACTGTACCGTTGGGGCGCTCTGAGCCGCTTGCGAAGCTTCGAAGAATCCTTTGACAGGGAAGCCAAAAATTCCGGCAAAAATGTTGTTTGGGAACGACCGTACCGATTGGTTATAGGTTTTAACCGCTCCGTTAAAATCATTGCGGGAAACAGCAATTCGGTTTTCAGTACCTTCTAACTGCGCCTGTAATTCCAGAAAATTCTGATTTGCTTTCAGATTTGGGTAACTCTCCGCAACGGCCAGCAGCCGGGATAGCGAACCACTCACCTGATCCTGCGCTGCCTGAAATTTCTGAACATTCTCAGGTGTCAATTGATCGGCAGTGAATTTTACCTGAGTTGCGCTGGCACGGGCCTGAATAACAGCGGTGAGCGTACTTTTTTCAAAATTAGCGGCTCCCTGCACCGTCCGAACCAGGTTCGGAATAAG
Organism: Spirosoma jeollabukense; assembly: GCF_054777855.1. Lineage (NCBI taxonomy): Bacteria > Pseudomonadati > Bacteroidota > Cytophagia > Cytophagales > Cytophagaceae > Spirosoma > Spirosoma jeollabukense. The sequence goes on along the minus strand of NZ_BAAHAD010000003.1, from coordinate 576,270 downwards.
ATCAGCCCGGCGTTGATATTGCGTCTGAACCTGCGCCCATTTTTCCTGTACGTTGGTATCGGTCTGAACCAGTCCATTGTAGGAACTACAGCCGTACATGCCCAAAATAAGGGCGATAACCACCACAATAATTAATGTCTTAGACATGGTTTGATAGAATGCAAAAGGTTATTATTGGATTCAAAGTTGACAAAACTCGTTAATTTGTCAACATAAAACTACGGCAGCGGTGTTTTTCTGCCTTTGGTTAGGGGTTTGTATTGATGACTGGTATGAAGCTATTAGCGGCTTTATTTGCCGGGATTCTCTTCTTCTGTTTTTTACTATAGTAGATTTGCCTATACAGCTTTGTAAACGACATGAATCTAGACTTAACTGGAAAAACGGCCCTCGTTGGCGGTAGCACACAGGGGATTGGCCGGGCTACCGCTGTTGAACTCGCTCTGCTGGGCGCAAATATTGTCTTGATGGCCCGCAATGAACAAACACTTAAGACGACGCTGGCTGCTTTAGATACGACCAAAGGACAAACCCATCACTACGTAGTAGCCGACTTTAGTCAGCCGGGTGCTGTCTTGAAAGCAATTTCGACACACTTAGCTCAATTCCCGGACGTACATATCCTCATCAATAATACGGGTGGGCCACCGGGTGGACCGTTGATTGAGGCTAAGCCAGAGGAGTTCGTCCAAACGTTCCATAATCACTTACTCAACAACCAGGCGCTGGTGCAGGCTGTTTTTCCATCTATGAAGCGGGCAGGTTATGGGCGGATTGTCAATATTATTTCAACCTCTGTAAAACAGCCGATTGTGGGTCTAGGCGTATCCAATACGATTCGGGGAGCTGTTGCACAATGGGCCAAAACGTTATCACTCGAAATTGCCCGTTTCGGCATTACGGTCAATAACGTTTTGCCGGGCAATACCCGAACGGCTCGTTTGGAGACGATGCTGGACATTCGCGCCAGGGCATCGGGAAAAACAGAAGAGGAAATTGAGAAACAGATGGAAAGCGAAATCCCAACGGGTCGGTTCGCTACGTCCGAAGAAGTGGCCGCGGCTGTCGCTTTTCTGTGTACACCCGCAGCGGCATCCATCAACGGAATCAATGTTCCGGTCGATGGCGGAAAGACGGGGAGCCTTTAAATGAATTGTACAGTTGTAAGGTTATAGAATAGTAAAGAGGGTTATTCCTACACTTGACAACTTTATAACCTTATGACTGTACAACTTAGACCAAGCTATTTTTAAACGCATAGGCTACCATACCAGCGGTGTTTTTGGTACCCGTTTTTTCAAGAATTCGCAACCGATGCCCCTCCACAGTACGTGGGCTGAGGAATATTTTCTCACTAATTTCATTGGTGGAAAGGCCTTCGCAAATCAGAATCAGTACTTCCTTTTCACGCTCGGAGAGGAGAATCTTACTATTATAAAACCCATTAACTGGTTTATCAACTTTCGTTTTATTTGTCATCTTGCGAAGCATTGCTTTCGAGACAAACTCTGTCAGGTAAACGCCTTCGTCCATCACCTTTCGAATGGCCTTTTCGACTTCACCCGCTTCGGCATCTTTAAGCAGATAACCACTAACTCCTTTCTCCAGCAGATGCAACACCATCCGGTCTTCATCGTGCATGGTCAGCACAACGATTTTAATGAGCGGATAGTGCTCACGCATGTAATCGGCCGTAGCCGTGCCATCCATTACCGGCATTTGCAGGTCGAGCAAGACGACATCGGGCGTTTTCCGGGCAATTTTATCAATCAGTTCCTGTCCATTACCCGCTTCCAAAATCAACTCAAAATCGTGAATCTGCCCAAGAATGGTGGCCATACCAATACGAAATAACGTATGATCGTCGCAGAGAGCCAGTTTGATTTTTCGCATAGAGGAGGTAGAGTTTAAGCCAGATGCCTGTTAGTCGTTGTCAACGATAATTGAGCAAACAAATTAACTCAATAAATCAACAGGCTGAGCATCATGCCGATGAACCTGCACATGAATCTGCGACCCACGGCCAGGGGCTACGTCGAACGTTACATGTCCGTTCACTACGTTCAGGCGGCTTTCAATGGTACGCAATCCCAGGCCACCCTGGCGATTTTCCATAATTGCGTCGAAATCGAACCCTACTCCATCGTCCACTACCGACAAACGTATCTCATTATCAAGGCAAAGTAACTGAACGGCGATATGCCTGGCGCGGGCGTGTTTAATGGCGTTATTGACCAGTTCCTGCGCAATTCGGTAGAGCATTAGCTCCAAGGCGGGAGGAATTTGAACGGCCGATTCAGGATACGTCAATTGTACTTCCAGTTCGCCGTCATTAGCCCGGTCGATCAGTTCTTCGAGGGCGGCCAGCAAACCGAACCGTTCGAGGGTTGTAGGAACCAGATTACGGCTGATGCGCCGGACGTTGGTCATGGTTTCGTCAATCATAGACCGGGTTTTCTGAAACTCGAAACCTACCTGCACTTCGCCACCTAATTTACGTTCCAACTGATTCAGGCTCATCTTCGTAATCGACAGCATGGTGCCAATGCCATCGTGCATATCTTCGGCGAGCCGTTTACGCTCTTCCTCTTGCCCCCGAAACGTAGCGGCCATGAGTTCACGTCGATGTTGTGCCTGTAATTCCTTAAGCGATAACTGTTGTTTAGCCTGTTTTTGCTGATAATAGGCCACGAAGATGATGATGAACACTGCCATCATCAACAACACGGCCGTACCAACGGCAATTACAAATCCAGAGTCTACCGACATTACTTACAAATCAACCAGAGTAAGGTAAAGTTGACAAATATCGCTTTGAATGTCAATGATACGCCTTTACGATTGAGCGAGTGGTAAACTTAAATAGCTTATGGTCAAACTCATATTAAATTTTCCTGGTCGTATTTACTTGTCCAGAGCCCATAGGCAGAAAACAGGCAAAACATGACAAACAGTATCTGGCTTGCATTCCAATACTTATCAAATACTTCGGCAGGTACTTTGTTAATATCCTTGTACCAGTACTCACTAAAAAGCACGATAAAAAACGTGCCGGCCGCATAAATTAGCAAACCAGCTGTAAACCAGAACATGCTATGACTGGTAATACTTTTCACCCGCATGTCTGTCAATACTTTATTAAAATAACTCAATGAAAGAATAATTGAAAATAGTCTAAAGGCAGAGAGACTAATGGAGGAAACATCGGTGCTTTTATAGAAGGTAATTGTAATGGCAGCACAGATAATTGTGAGTACTATTAATAGCTTTTTATATAAGGGGTTATCAAAACTATATAAGAATATAAATCCTACTATTATGGTCTCGATAATGGCTTCTAAATTTTGCACATACAGTATATCAGGTATTAGAAACATATGAACGAGTGCATACGTATCTTTAAAAAAGAAGAAAATAAACAGATACCATATAATTCTTAAATTTCCCTTTAAAGAAGACAACCTGAAATAGCCAATTATTATAGGAAGACTGCTGCTTAAATATGAAATAAAATCAAGTGGATAACGCTCAATAAAATGCAGCAGTCTTTCCATAATTGCTTAATAACTAGGTATTAGTAGGACAATGTTGCGGACAAGTAAATCCATCTCCCACAGAACCACCACCTCCTCCATTATCATCTTTCATTCCAGATTTGTCAGCATAGATAGGCAAATCCCGACCCTGGGCATCTACCCCGGTTAGCAGCACACGGGGCACGAGTTGGCCCTTGTCTTTGGCTGTAGGCTTACCATTGACATCTTCCCAGCGTTTGGCATGATGAATACGTAGACCCACACAATCAGGATGATCCATCAGTTGTTTTATATGGTCAAGACCAAAAAACTCTGAGCGGACATACTCGTCCGGTTTTAGTTTTGCCTCGTTCACTTTACGTTCGCGGTAGGCATCTGTCATGCTTTGGGTCTCAGTCGGGCTAAGAATACGACCCGCGTCTTTGTTGAAAACACTCATGTAGAAAATGATTATAGATTAAGGTTCAATAAGGTTGCCCTGGAGATAGATATAATCGGAAAGCGGTGCCAAATTACAACAACCAGCTTAGTATGTCAATCTACGCCAGAACCTACTAAATCAGTATAAATGTCTATTTATTAACAACTTACACAAAATTGTTCCTTTATCAATACGTAGTTCTACGTAGTAAAATACGGGCTTTCGCCTATTTAGCTTTCTAAGCTTAGAATCAGGGTTTATGCGCTTAAAGAAGCACCTGCAAGCAACCTACCTTTGTATCGTAGCCAGTGACCGACTCAACTGAGTCAGGACGGGCAATGAAATTTCTCATAGGTTAGGTTTACAAAAAAACGCCGAAGCAGTTGCCTCGGCGTTTTTTTGCGGCCTAGGCCTTTCCGGGTTATATTGGTCTACTTCAGTATATTAAGCAAGTAGGCACCATAACCGCTTTTTATCAACGGCTGAGCAATCGTCTTGAGTTGATCGGCCGTGATAAACTTCATACGGTAAGCGATCTCTTCAATACAGCCAATTTTCAATCCCTGACGTTCTTCAATGACGTGAACGAATTGACCAGCTTGTATCAATGATTCGAAGGTACCTGTGTCAAGCCAGGCCGTTCCCCGATCCAGTACGCCAACTTTCAGTTGACCACGTTCCAGATAAACCCGGTTTATGTCCGTGATTTCCAATTCGCCCCGAGGGGATGGTTTAATATTTTTGGCAATTTCCACTACGTCGTTGTCGTAGAAGTACAGGCCGGGAACGGCATAGTTTGATTTGGGTTCATCTGGCTTTTCCTCAATGGACAGTACGTTAAACTGCTCATCAAATTCTACGACACCGTAGCGCTCAGGGTCATGTACCTGATAGGCATATACGACGCCACCTGTAGGATCATTATTTGCCTGAAGCAATTTCGATAAGCCCGAGCCGTAGAAAATATTATCGCCCAGAACAAGTGCCACTTTGTCGTCCCCAATAAATTCTTCACCGATAATAAATGCCTGTGCCAAGCCATCGGGGCTGGGCTGAACGGCATAACTAAACTGGCATCCGATACGTGTCCCATCACCCAGAAGTTTCTCGAAATGCGGCAAATCGTGTGGCGTCGAGATAATAAGAATATCCCGAATACCGGCCAGCATCAAAATTGACAGCGGATAGTAAATCATCGGTTTGTCATAAACCGGCATTAGCTGTTTGGAAACCGCCAGCGTGAGCGGATGAAGGCGCGTACCCGAACCTCCGGCAAGTATGATTCCTTTCATTTTTTAGCATGGGGCATGGGACGAGGGGCATGGGGTGTAGAGTGCTATTACCCTATGCCCCACGCCCCATGCCCCGCGCTCGTTAACGATTTGCGTACATTCCTTTATAATAACTCTGATAGGCACCGGACGTAACGTTTTCCAGCCAGGCCTGATTGGCTAAAAACCAGTCAACTGTTTTTTCAAGCCCTTCCTCAAACTGAAGCGATGGCTGCCAGCCCAGTTCGTTCATGATTTTATTCGCATCGATGGCGTAGCGAAGGTCGTGCCCGGCCCGGTCGGTAACGTACGTAATGAGTTGTGCCGATGTGCCTTCTGGCCGACCAAGTTTACGGTCCATGATCTGGCACAATAAGTGAACGAGGTCAAGGTTTTTCCACTCGTTGAAACCGCCAATGTTATAGGTTTCGCCCAGTTTACCTTTATGAAAAACGGCATCGATAGCACGGGCATGATCAACGACAAACAGCCAGTCACGAACATTTTCGCCTTTACCATAAACAGGTAATGGCTTGTTAGTCTGGATGTTATGAATCATCAGGGGGATCAACTTCTCCGGGAAGTGATTGGGACCGTAGTTGTTCGAGCAGTTCGACAGCACAACCGGCATTTTGTATGTGTTGCCATAAGCGCGTACGAAGTGGTCCGAAGCAGCTTTGGAAGCCGAATAGGGCGACTGTGGATCGTAAGCGGTTTCTTCAGTAAAGAAATCCTCCGGATTGTGTAGAGAGCCATACACTTCATCCGTCGATACGTGGTAGAATCGTTTCCCTTCAAAGCCACCCGTGCTTACCCAGCTATTTTTAGCTGCGTTGAGCAGATTAACAGTGCCTACTACGTTGGTCATCACAAACGACATCGGGTCGGTAATGGAGCGATCAACGTGCGACTCAGCCGCCAAATGAATTACACCATCAAAAGACAATTCAGCGAACATATCCTCCAGAAATTTCGCGTCCGTAATGTCACCTTTAATGAATGTGTAGTTCGGTGCGTTTTCAATATCCGACAGATTAGCCAGATTACCCGCGTAGGTTAACGCATCCAGATTGTATAGTTGATATTCAGGGTACTTCGTAACGAACAATCGTACTACGTGTGACCCAATGAACCCGGCACCGCCGGTAATAAGAAGTTTCATCTTAGTTAAGTTTTCGGCTTTCGGCTTTCGGCTTTCGGTTTACGATATTACGGAATATAGTTTCAGATACCCAAATGTCATAAACTAAAAATCGCAAACCTGTTTATTTAATTTTCTGCTGCCAGCGCCACGCATACCGCAGTGATTCTCCCAGTGGACGGCGGGCTGTCCAGCCTAATTCCTGGTTTGCTTTCGTAACGTCGGCATATACCTGTTCAACATCACCAGGTCGACGTGGGCCGATCACATAATTTACCTTAACGCCCGTTTCCTGCTCAAACGTTTTTATTACGTTTAGAACCGTTTCACCCCGGCCTGTACCAATGTTAATGACATCGTATGAGTAGTCCGTCGTTGCCTCGCTGAGCTTCTTCAACGCCTGTACGTGTGCATCGGCCAGATCCATTACATCAATATAATCTCGGATACAGGTCCCATCCGGCGTATTGTAGTCGTTACCATATACGGTCAAACTAGGTCGGATACCGGCAGCCGTCTGCGTAATAAACGGCACCAGGTTTGCCGGAACACCCAATGGTAATTCGCCGATTTCTGCCGATGGATGGGCACCAATCGGGTTGAAATAACGTAGCGCCATTGCGTTTACGGGAATCTGCGCCCGCACGGCATCGCGAATGATGTCCTCGCCGATGGCCTTCGTATTGCCATAGGGCGATTGCGCCGGAAGCCGGGGCGTCAGTTCTGTTACCGGCAAATGTTCCGGTTGGCCATATACGGTGCAGGACGACGAAAATACGAAGTTTGATACGTTGTATTTCGGCATTAACTCCAGCAACAGTAAAAGCGAGTCGAGATTGTTGCGATAATATTTCAGCGGTTGCGCTACCGATTCGCCAACGGCTTTGTAGGCGGCAAAATGAATAACGCCCATGGGAGCTTCCCGGCTGAAGATGTCTTCCATAGCCGCAACATCATTACAATTGATCGAATAACACGTGACATCGCGTCCCAAAATGGCACGCAATCCATCGAGTGCAGAGCGTTCTGAGTTCGAAAAATCGTCAACGATTATCGGTTCAAAACCAGCGTTAACCAACGAGACAACTGTGTGAGAGCCAATGAAACCAGCACCACCAGTAACCAGAATTTTAGGGGAATTGCCTGAGGTAGTCAAATCGTTATTTATAAAGATTTTGTTGCTACTTTAGCATAGCGAGTCATAAAACCAGACAAAAGTAGTATATTCATAAGGTTTCCGAAAACTGTTTTTATTCTAGGGTCATCCAGCAAAGCGGTACAAACGAATGAATGACAACCAATTGAAAGCTCTTATCTCGCTCTTAGACGACGACGATCGGGAAGTTGTTGAACATGTCGAACAGCAAATTCGACAAATGGGCGGGCAAATGATCCCGTTTTTAGAGTCAGAATGGGAAGGAAGTTTTAATCCCGAACTTCAGAAACGCATCGAAGAAATTATTCACGATCTTCAGTACGAATCAGTGCTGGATCGGATGCGCGACTGGAAAAATGGGGGGGGCATGGACCTCCTCGAAGGATTATGGATCGTGGCAACGTATCAATATCCCGATCTTTCGTTAGCTAAATTAAGGCAGGACGTAGAGCAGTTATACTACGATGCCTGGGTCGACTTTAAACCCGACATGCACCCCGATGAGCAGATAAAGGCGATGAACAGCGCATTTTTTTCAAAATTGAAATTTGCGCCAAACACCAAGCATTTTCACTCGCCCGCCAACTCCATGATCAACCAGGTACTCGAATCGCGACGGGGTAACCCCATAACGCTTTGTATACTCTATATGCTCATAGCCAAGCGGTTGAATTTACCTGTTTATGGGGTCAATCTGCCAAATCTGTTCGTTCTGACCTACAAGAATAGCAGTGGTGTTCAGTTTTACATCAATGTGTTTAACCGGGGGTTAGTATTTACAACCAAAGATATTGATCAGTATATTGATCAACTGAATATCAAACGGTTAGACACGTTCTATCAACCTTGCACCAACGCTGACATCGTTCGTCGGGTATTACGTAATCTAACCCTGGCCTTTGAGAAAAACGGTGATACGGAGCGGGTCCGGGAGGTCGAGCAAATTCTTAATGCCGTACGGGACGATGGGGATGGACTGCCACTGTCTGATTATACGCAGCGGTAAAAAAAGTCGTAAGTCAGTGACCGCCACAGTCAGTTACTGACGACTATTGACTTACGACTTTTTTTAATACGCCACCGCCAGCAAACCGGGGCCGGTTTGAAAACAGCGAATTATTAATTTTTCTTCGTGATCGGGCAGATGGACGTGACCGACGAGTTGGCTCTGTCCATCCGTAAATGGTTCTACATGCAAATGGTCCCGAAAGGTGAGCTGGCGTTTTCCGTAAAGTTTGTACAGGGCTTCTTTCGCACACCAATAAACCGCCAGTCGGTTTGGATCACCGGCTGCGTGGGAAATTTCGTCATCGGATAAGACTCTTGGAACCACGCGCCGGAATTGTTCCCGAATTGGCTCAATATCAATACCAACCGGTCGTGACCGATGCAGCACCACAGCCGCCCAGCCTGTGGTGTGTGACAATGAAATATGCCAGGGTGAGTTAATCAGATGCGGTTTTCCGAATTCATCTTTCCGTAGACCGGCGTAGCTTATACCCTGCGCTTCGATCAATTGACGAATAGCCACCCGACACGCTAGCCATTCGATACGTTGGCCCGCATGGCTGATACCCGCTAAATCTTCCTGTTCCGAAACGGTTAGCAGCAGATGAGCCTGAAGTGTCGGTTCGTCTTCTGTAATGGGCCGAAGCACGGCAAGGCACTCATTATTTGTATCTATCTGAAAAGTCACAAACCAAAGTTCGAGAAAAAGAAAGGTTTAACGACCTTTGACATTCAATTTGTTTGTCGTTGATCTGTGATTATTGAAAAAATTGATACGTTCGGGGGCCATCGGGACTGTGTTTATACGCTAGAGGCTGATTTGGAGCCCAATCAGTTTTTTTCGGCGGGTGCCGATGGATTGATCGTACGCTGGCGTCTCGACCGACCTGACCTGGGCGAGTTAGTAGCTAATATACCAGCCTCCGTGTATGCACTGGCCTTGCACCCAGTGAGTGGGCTACTGTGGGTTGGCCAGAATTATGAAGGTATTCACCTGATTGATACGTTTAATAAACGGGAAGTTGGTTCGTTGAAGCTTACTTCGGCCGCTATCTTCGACATCAAATTTCACAAAAATGATGCGTTTGTCGCGCTCTCCGATGGAGTCGTTGCTGTACTGGATGCTGAACAAATAGCTGCTAAAAAATACCTCAAGGCCTCAGATCAATCGGCACGATGCCTGACTATAAATCCGGTAGAGCGCGAACTGGCCGTTGGCTATAGCGACAAGTCGATACGTATCTTCGATCTAACGACATACGACCTCAAACGCGTGATTCCGGCGCATACGAATTCAGTCTTTACATTGGCTTACTCGCCAGATTTTCGATTCCTGCTTTCAGCCGGACGTGATGCCCATCTAAAGGTTTGGGACGTGGAGAAAAGCTATGACTTGCAAAACGACATCGTAGCGCATCTTTTCGCCATCAATCACCTGACATTCAGTCCCGATGGCAATCTAGTAGCTACGGCCAGCATGGACAAATCGATCAAGATATGGGACGCTGATACGTACCGTCTGTTGAAAGTTGTGGACCGGGCACGTCATGCTGGTCACGGCACGTCGGTCAACAAATTATTGTGGACAGACTATCATCAGGAACTTCTTTCAGCCAGTGATGACCGAACGATCTCGGTATGGAAAGTAAGTTAATACCTACCGTTTGAGTAGGATTCACCGGTTTTTCCTTCTATTTCTTGTAAAATCCGTATTATGCATGTTATTTCACCATTATCTGCTAGTCAGTAACTCATTATAATCCTAAGCGCACCCATGAAAATTACGCCCATCGAAATCCGGCAACAAACGTTTGAAAAAGGGTTACGCGGCTACAGAGCCGAAGATGTCGATGCATTTCTGTCTTCGTTATCTGAGGAATGGGAGAGACAAACCAGTGACTTTAAAATGTTAAAAATGCAACTTGAACTAGCAGAGAAAGAGCTGGGGAAACTGAAAGAAGTAGAAATGACCTTATTCCGTACACTTAAAACTGCCGAAGACACTAGTACTCAAATTACCGATCAGGCCAATAAAGCCGGTGAAAAATACATCAGCGAAGCACGCCAGAAAGCCGATGAAATGCTGGCCGACGCTCGTAAACGCTCAGCGCTGATGGTGCAGGATGCTGAAAATCAAGCTCGTTATCTGAAAGATAATATTTTAAATGATCTAAAGTCACTAGAACATGACTTTAAGGCATTAGAGAGTTATAAAGAAAATTTATCTGTGCAAATTCGCACGCTTGCCAGTAATGCCGTTGACAGCGTAGAGCGCTTTGAGAAAAAATTCGCCAAACAAAACCTGAAAGGAAAAATAGACGAAGTGGCTATGCAGATTACCGAGGAATTGAAGGAGGCTGATGCTAAAAAGCAAACGCCCGGTGAAGCCGCGTCTGACATACCCCTAGAACCGGCCACCAAGCCAAATTCGGTGGCCGATCTACCTCCATTAGCGGACCGCACTACGTCGATACCTGAAGCGATTCCGGTAGACGAAGCCGTTGTTGCAAAACTTGAAGAAGCTACTCATCCAAAACCAGAAGCAGTTCAAGAGACAGCCCCAGTTTCTGAAACAGAAACGCCTGATAAACAGGCCATTCCTGTTTCAACAGTATCACAAGCCACTATGTCCGAATCGAAGCCTGACGAACTGAAAGAAGCATCGCAACCAAATAAAAGCGGCTCTTTTTTCGACCAGATCTAAGTGAAATAATCATACGGGTAGAAATCCGCATTTTCAAGCCGCTCTCTGGTCAGAAAGCGGCAGTTCTGCACTATTTATGGGAACAATTGCCTTAGAAGGCCTGGAGTTTTTCTCCTATCATGGTTTTTATGATGAAGAGCAAAAAATGGGCAATAAATATTCGGTGGATATTGTCGTAACGGCAGATTTCTCCGAAGCCGCCCGTCGCGATCGCCTGAGTGCAACCGTTAACTATGCCGATTTGTATCAGATTACGGCCAAAGTCATGCAGCAATCCGCTCGCTTGCTCGAACATATAGCCCATCAGATTATTCAGAATATACGCGCCAAATATCCTGATCTACAATCCGTTGAAGTAAGCGTTTCAAAGTTCAACCCACCCATTGGGGGCGTTTGCCATCGGGCAAAAATCACGCTTAAAGAGTAAGAAAAGAAACGGACGAGGGGAAGAAAGGGGCTGATGGGAGATAATACCCATGTTTTCCTTTCTTCCCCTCGTCCGTTTCTCCTTTCTTATACCGCCTGTTGCAGACCCGCAAATGAAATAGACATGTGCGAAGCATCGTATATACACTCGCCATTGCGAATTAGCAGCACCTGGGGAGACTCGTGCTCGACGCCAAATTCACTTTCGATTTTTCTCGAAATGGGTCGATTTGCCAACAAGTCCAGATAGTACGGTTTCACACCTAGTTGGTCGCTCCAGTTGCGTTCCATCCGGCTAAGAGCCATTGCACTAATTGAGCAGCTTGTGCTATGCTTAAAAATCAGCACCGGCTGCCTCGCCGACTCTTCTTTAATAGCATCCAGTTGAGCGTCGCTCGTGAGTTTGTTCCAGTTCATTGTAACAACATACATTCTGTTGACGTAAAATCATTTTTCACGCTGAAAAGTTCGTCAGTTTTCGGGCGTATATCGTAGCTTCTCCGCCATTTCTGGAGAGATGGATTCGGCATACATACCATACGCATCGACCAACACACCTTTATTGCCGTTTTTAGCTTCAATAGCATATACTACGGCCTCATCGCCGGGATCAGTCATCCCTTCAAACCGATATACCTCAACGATATCGAAATCGGCAGGATGCAGTTCAACGTTATCGGGTTGACAATGCAGACGATCCGATTTAAGGTTATAATCCTGAATAAAGCCTTGTTTACGGAGCCCTTCAATAGCTTCAGTGAGTGTATCGTAAGTGTTCATGAACGGGGGAGTTTGCTAATAGAGTTTGTAACTTTGTAAGTATAATTAATAATAACCAAACGCTCATTCGCTTGTTTGCGGGATTCTATAACACAGGTATTTTCACGTTTCAATTCCTGATGCGGCTGGTGGCTCCATTGAACCGTAAGGCCCGACAATGGGTCGATGGACGGCAGGATTGGCAAGCTCATCTGTCGGCAAAACTCGCCAAAAATTCAGAAAATCCAATTGCCTGGTTCCATGCGGCTTCGTTGGGTGAATTTGAGCAGGGACGACCCGTAATCGAAGCCTTTCGAGCGCACTATCCTGCCTATAAAATCCTGCTGACTTTTTTTTCACCTTCGGGTTATGAAGTACGGAAGAACTACGACGGAGCCGATTATATCGTTTATCTACCCGCTGATACGCCCCATAATGCCCGACAATTTGTTGCTTTAGTGAAGCCCCAAATTACGTTTTTCATCAAGTATGAATTTTGGTATAATTATCTCTACGAATTAAACACAGCCAACGTAGCAGTCATTTCGTTTTCTGCCATTTTCCGACCAAGCCAGCTTTTTTTCAAGCCCTGGGGGGGCTTTTACCGCAACCTGCTACGTTATTTTGATCATATTCTGGTGCAGAATCAGGAGTCGGTTGATTTGCTGGCCAGTATCGGGATCACGAATGTGACAAAGGCAGGCGATACGCGCTTTGATCGCGTAGCACAGGTGGCAGCGGATAAGAAGGAAATTCCGCTGGCCGCTGCTTTCAAAAATAATCAACCTGTGCTGGTTGTGGGCAGCGCCTGGCCAGAGGACATGCACGTATTGATTCCTTTCCTGAACACGTTCAACCGATCGCTACGTATCATTATTGCGCCACACGAAATTCATGACGATGAAATTGAACGCTGGCGAAGCCAATTGGCCAAGCCTTCTGTGCGATTTTCGCAGACAAACGAACCGGAGATACGTAACGCCGAAATACTTTTTATCGACAACGTCGGGATGCTTTCATCACTCTATCAATACGGCGAATTTGCTTACATTGGTGGAGCATTCAAGCAGGGGTTACATAACATTCTGGAAGCTGCTACGTTTGGGATGCCGTTGTTTTTTGGACCGGAGTATGCTAACTATCAGGAAGCTGTCGATTTAGTAAAAGAAGGGGCTGCTTTTCCGGTAAGCACAGTAGCCGAACTGACATTGGCGTTCACGAAGCAGTACCTGGACCGATCAGAAGCGGCTCAAATTAGTCGTGATTATGTGCAACGGAACATTGGCGCAACGGCTCAGGTTATGAATGTTGTAGAACTAATAATGAGTGAAAGAGTGAAAGAATGAAAGGGCGATTTGCCTGTATTTATTTCACTCCGCTTCGGCGGTTATCTTTCACTCTTTCACTCTTTCATTCTTTAAAAATTGCAAAACGGCCTAATTATACGCTCCACGGGTTCCTGGTATGACATTCGCAATGCGGACGGACATATTTTTCAGGGTCGACTGAAGGGAAAATTTAAAATTAAAGGGCTGAAATTCACGAATCCAATTGCCGTTGGCGACCGGGTGACGTTTGATGTGGAGGACGAAATCGAAAACACGGCTATCATCACCGACATTGCCCCCCGCGAGAATTATATAATCCGGCAGTCGGTCCATAAAACAGCGCAGGGGCACATTCTGGCGGCTAATCTCGATCAGGCGGTGCTGCTGGCCACACTTGCCATGCCGCGTACGTCGTTGGGTTTTATTGACCGTTTTCTGGTTTCGGCCGAATCATTCCGCATTCCAACGACCCTTGTTTTCAATAAAGTAGATATTCTGAGCGACGATGGCCTTGACTTTCAGCAGGAAATCATAGAACTATACGAGCGCATTGGCTATCAATGCCTATCTACGTCGGCGACGGAGGGGGAAGGTGTAGACGCCTTTCGAAACTTGCTCGACCACAAAGTAACGCTACTGTCAGGACACTCGGGTGTTGGAAAATCATCCTTAGTCAATGCTATTTCTCCCAACCTGAACCTGCGCACAAATGAGGTGTCTACGTTCGCCAACAAAGGCGTTCATACGACGACTTTCGCAGAGATGTTCGAATTAGCACCCGATACGTATATCATTGATACACCGGGTATTAAAGAGTTGGGATTGATGAATACGTCGAAGGAAGAAATCGGGCACTATTTTCCCGAAATGCGCGACCGCCTGAATCAGTGTCGATTCAACAATTGCCTGCACCTCAACGAACCCGGCTGTGCCATAAAAGAAGCTGTCGCCCAGAACGAAATTGCTGAAAGTCGCTACATGAGTTACCTCAGCATGATGGATGGTGGGGATAACCGACGGTAGGTTAAAGATGTATGATGTAGGGTGTATGATATATGCTTTAATAGGAGCAATCATATATCATACACCCTATATCATACATCTTTTCAGTTCGTCATTGCGGCCAGCAAATCGGCCTGGGTGATGATGTGAACCTGCTCTTTTTCGTCGCGGACGAGCAGCGCTTTGTTGTCGCGGTCAATTAACGACGACAAGGCATCAATGGTATTATCCAGACCAACGAACTTAAATGGCTTATCCATTACGTCGCTGACGGGTTGATCTTTTACGCTTGGGTCCTCAATAAGACGGTTTAAAATCGTAGAGTCGGTCAGGCTGCCAACAATGTGGCTATTCTCATCTGTAACCGGAATCTGCGAAATACCGTAGCGATTCAATACGTGAATAGCCTGACTAATCGATACGCCCGAACCAATCGTTGTTAACTGCGAGTTCGATCCATCGCCCCGACCTGCTTTGTGATGGATAATATCGCGGGCCGTTTTAAATGCCCGATCCTCCAGAAAGCCGTGGTCCTTCATCCACGTATCATTGTAAATCTTGGCCAGATAGCGCGTGCCGTGATCGGGGAGCAAAATCACCAGTACGTCATCATCAGTAAGATTATCCTTCGCCCACTCCAGTGCACCGTGTACAGCCGTGCCGCATGACCAGCCGACAAACAGCCCTTCTTCGCGGGACAAACGTCGGGCCATAATGGCAGCATCTTTGTCAGTGACTTTTATAAAGTGGTCAATGACGCTGAAATCCACATTTTGTGGGAGAATATCTTCTCCAATACCTTCCGTTAGATACGGGTAAATTTCGCCCTCGTCGAACTGTCCCGTTTCCTTGTATTTCTTGAACACGGAGCCGTAGGTATCCAGTCCAACCGTAATCAGGTCTGGACGCTGCTCCTTCAGGAATTTCGACGTACCGGAAATCGTGCCGCCCGTTCCTACACCAGCCGCAAAATGCGTAATTTTACCGTCGGTATCCCGCCAGATTTCAGGGCCGGTTGTCTCGTAATGAGCGGCCGTATTGGCAGGATTATCATACTGGTTTGGATACAATGAATTCGGGATATCGCGGTTTAGTTTTTTCGCAACCGAATAATAGGACCGTGGATCGTCGGGTGCTACGTTGGTGGGGCAAACGACAACTTCAGCGCCAACTGCCCGCAGAATATCAATCTTCTCCTTCGACTGCTTATCGGCCATTGTAAAAATGCACTTGTAGCCTTTGCCGATCGCGGCCAGCGCAAGCCCCATGCCCGTATTTCCGCTGGTGCCCTCGATAATCGTGCCACCGGGTTTCAGAATACCCTGCGCTTCGGCGTCTTCGATCATGCGAATGGCAATGCGGTCTTTAACGGAGTTGCCGGGATTAAAATACTCGACCTTCGCCAGCACCGTTCCCCGAATTCCCTTTGTGACTTTGTTAAGTTTCACCAAAGGCGTGTTGCCAATGGTGTCGATAATTGAATTATAATAGTTCATGGCGGTTATTGTCGGTTTTAGGCAATTCTGTGGCGATTTGTTGTATAATCTAGTAAAGTAAACGCCAGAACCCGGTAGATCGTTTGACCGACTGCTAGGTTGCGGGACAGTTATCAGCCGCTCAACAGTTCGTGGGTCAATTCTAACCATTCAGGGCACGTTTTAGCATCTTCGTACAAACTTCTGTTTATGAGACGTTTGGCGCATCCTACCTTTGATCCGTTCTTCTTTTAAACCACAAACAAATACGAACAACCATGAAAATTTTAGCACAATCAATCCTTACCGCCCTGCTCCTAAGCACGGCCACGCTGGTATCCACAGCCGCTACAACAGCCGAAAATCCAGCAGCGCCAACCGCCACAACAAGTTCATACAAAGTGGCTGTTTTTCCATCATCCTCTGCGCCTAAACTGAATGTATATGTTGAACGGAAGCCGGGCCAATTCATGCTTATTTCCCTGAAATCTCTCGATGGAGCCTTATTGAGCAAACAGCTCGTCGGCAAAAAAGAGGGCAACTTTCACTTTAAATTCGATCTAAGCGATTTACAGGATGGTCAATATAAAGTTGAAGTAGTTTCTGGAAACGACGTAACGGTTCACCCGGTTACACTTACGACAAAGCCCGCCCAAATTGCTGCGCGTGTACTCACACTGAATTAGTTGAGTAAATTAAACATACAAACGCCACGGCCTCACGGCCGTGGCGTTTGTATGTTTATGGCAATTGAGAGAGAAAGGCTTCGACTTGATGGTGGAAGTGTCGGAAGCTTTCAGAACGTGATTCTAACCAGGAAGCATTTAAGTCGACTAAAATTTCACTGGCAATTACTATCTGCTTCCTGACAATATTTGTATCACCATATACAGCTTTCTTCGCATCAAGACGTTTATGAGACTCCAATGGTGAGTTTTTACCCGGTTCATCTCGGTGGCGTTTGGTATACCAAAGCCAGTATTCAATGCATTGCACAGGTAAAATAAGTATCGCAGGGTGGCCTATACATCTATTCTCATAGTGGTCCTGACGAATCTTAATAATTGGCTTATTTTCTGTGTCTGCATCACGTCCAACAAACAGTACGTCCAGTCCTAGTCTAGCTCGCTGTCGCAAGGCATCTGGCAGGAGTTTATCAACCTGATCGCCATTTGTGGCCTTGAACCTCCATCGCTCATTCTCATCCTCAATGAACGTATCAGGGTATTGCTTGTCCAGGTATTTTTCTAAAAAGTTGCGCAGGGCTTCATCTTCACCAAAAAAGCCGTAAGTAATTATCCGACTCATTTTGGGACCCCTCCTAAAAAACCAACTGTCCAGGCATTTCCCAATGAGCTTGTATAATGTGGTGGTTCAATACCCAAACGCTTGCTTTCTTCTGTTTCTGGCTCGATAATGTCTGTCTGTAGGTTTTTGACGTGCGTGGCACCTTCATCGTCTTTATCAAAAATAAAGACAGAATTTGGCATATCTTTAAACATATCCACGACCGTAGGGCTGTGCGTGGTCATAATGACCTGCACACCTTTATCCTCTGCTAACGCGAAAATGAATTGAATAACCTCGTGAATCCGGCGCGGATGAATACCTTTTTCGGGTTCCTCAAGAAGGAGAAGTTTGGGCGGATTGGGTTGATTGATTATACAAAGAAGAGCTAGAAAATATAAAGTACCTTCTGAAAGCTCATCAGCCCAGTAGGTTACATCTTGCTTACCATTTTTTAGCCCAATACGTTTGAAGGAATAATCTTTCCTGCCATGTAATTTTATCAATTCATCTGTTCGCGCAGCATCATCTAGCTTAATTTCAACGAACTCAGAGACACACTTGTGTAAATCCGTTTCTATTTGATAAAAAGCAGTCCTACGGTACTTGCTAAGCATTAAATCTAAGAACCCCACTAAGTTCGAGGCATCAGAACTGACTACTTCTTCACCAGTCCCTACAGGACCGGGTTGAGTAAGTTTATTTGGATCAGGTTTATAAATTTTTACCTTTTCGAGATCAGATAGAGAAATTGGGAATTTTGGCGATTGACCTAGAATAACATCTCCAAGCAGAGAATTTTTGTAATACCCTCTTACATCATTTAGCTCACCCACATCAAAAAAAAATTTGATAACTCTAGAATCAAAATCTTCATTATCAGATGGCCACAACAACTCTATATTTATCTTATTCTGGAATTTTTTCTCGAAATTAATTTGATTAACATCATGTTTCTTGCCTTTTCTATCGGGTCCTATTAACTCCAATGCCTTCAAAAAATTCGTCTTGCCGGAGTTGTTCGGGCCGATGAGCAAATTGACTTTTTGAAGGTCGAGTGTTACGTCTTTTAGGCTCTTGAAGTTCTGGATGGAAACGCGCTTGAGCATGGTCGGAGAGCGGTTAGTGGCAATGGAAGCGCCAAGTCGCAAGTTAGGAATTTAGTTAGCCGTTTGCGTCGCTCGCATCAGCACGGTATTGTCGGGGTCGATTACGACGGAAGTGGGTTTGGTGGCCAGCGGAATGGTGAATGTCTGCGTTGGTCCAGTCATGGTCAGGCGGGCGCTACGTTGCACCTCGCGCCCGTTGTTACCCCGAATGCTAAACGTTAGCGGGATCGTGAAATACGCACCACTACGTTGCGCCTGCCGAACATCAATCACCAGGGCTTTTTTAGCCGCATCGTAGCGGGAGCCCCAGACGATGTCGGGGAAACCGGGTTGGGAAAGCCACTGCTGGAAAAACTGCCCCAATTTTTTACCTGATGCGCTTTCCATTACAGCCTGAAAATCGCTGCTCTGCGCATTGGCATTGCGGAATTTCTCGTAATACGCCCGAATACCTTTCCAGAATATGTCGTCGCCAAGTTCGTGACGTAGCATGTGCAGCACCCAACCGCCTTTCTGATACGAATTCGGGTTTAGCAAATCCATCAGATTTGTCGTAGTCGAGTCAATAATGGTGCTTTTTGGCTTAAGCGCTACGTAGCGAAAAATCTGGTTTTTGTTTTGATTCAGCACCGCATTGAGCGTATCGCGGCCATAGGCATGTTCGAGATAAAGGGCCGAAAAATACGTAGCGAAACCTTCACTCAGCCACAGTTGCGACCAGTCGGTTTCGGTCGCCGAGTTGCCAAACCACTGGTGGGCAATTTCATGGGCCAGCAACGCTTCTACGTCTGAATCTTTCTTGCCGACAATAATCTTTTCGTCGTAAAAAATGCAACTGGCGTTCTCCATACCGCCAAAAATCGTAGTCGACTGAACGTTAGCCAGTTTCTCGTAGGAATACGGCCCAATTTTATCGATGAAATACTGTAGAATCGTTTTAGCTGGACGATAATCGATAAATCCTTTCTTGCTGTCCTCCGGATAAAGCCAGCTTTGAACCGGCACACCACTCACCGCACCGACCTCGTCGACCGCAAAGTGGGCCGCGCCAATCACCATCACTTTCGTTGGAATGGGCGTATTTTCCTGCCAGCGTGTTAGCTTCCGACCATTTGGCAAATTACTGTCGCCCAATAATTTACCATTAGCAATGACGCGATACGCAGCAGGTGCATTGACAGTGAATGAACAAGTGGCTTTGTCGGATGGGTGGTCAACGACAGGCAAATAATTTCGGGCGTTGTTGGGCCAGTTGTCCCCAAAAAATGTGCGTTCGCCAAATTTATTCTGGCTAATAATCAAGCCTCTGGCTGGTGTACCCTCATACCGAATCACGACCTCCGTTGGTTGGCCGGGAGCGGCTGGCAAATTAATAAATACCCGGTCGTTCCGTTGGCTAAACGGTGTTGCCTTCCCGTCGTTCAAGCTCACCGAGCGTACTTTCATGCCCGTTTTTGAGGAATCGGCCTTGCTGCCAATCAGGTCAAACCAGACGGTTTGCCGGTCGTCGGCGCGGACAAAGCGAATCGTTGTTTCACCCTGAATCTGGTTGGTTGAGTCGCTTAACGTAAGCGAGAAAGCATAGTTCTGAACGTCGACGCCGGGCTGGGTATATCGTGCTACGTTGCTGGGTACCTGGGCATTGGCAACTGTCGCAATCAAAGCCAACAGTGTTATCAAGATTTTTTTGTTTCCTTCCGTCATTCTACTTTACTCCTTAATTTCCTGACACAGTTCGATTAGTACGCCGTTCGTGGCTTTTGGATGCAGGAAACACACTAGTTTATTATCGGCTCCGCGTTTAGGAGCCTCATTTAATAACGTAAACCCTTCGGCTTTTAGCCGCTCCATTTCGGTTTCAATATCGTCCACTTCAAACGCTATGTGATGAATACCTTCGCCCTTTTTCTCCAGAAATCTGGCAATAGGACTATCGGGGTTCGTTGCTTCGAGAAGCTCAATTTTGGTCTTATTTACCCGAAAAAATGAAGTCGTTACGCCTTCCGATACTACTGCCTCCAACTTATACGGCTTAGCGTTCAGTAGTTTGGCAAATAGCTCGTTCGATGCGGCAATGTCGCGAACGGCAATTCCGATGTGTTCGACGTTTGTTAGCATAGGTAAGAGAAGAACTTTTCTGTTTGGCCGAAAGTTATAGAGAATAGCATTGATATGCGTCAATTACGACTCTATTACGACCATGGTTACTGTCTCAGAAATCGCTAAAAATAAAATTGTTGAACTCCGTCAGAAAGATGGTCTTGCCGAAAACACCGCCATCCGCGTAGCTGTAGAAGGCGGAGGATGCTCAGGCTTGATGTATGATCTCCAATTCGACGCGACGCAACAGCCAACTGACCATCTCGTTGAAGATAAAGGCATTAAGATTTTGGTAGATCGCAAAAGCCTGCTGTATCTGGCCGGTACCGAACTTGACTTTTCGGACGGTCTGAACGGAAAAGGTTTCCAGTTTAAAAATCCTAACGCAACACGCACCTGCGGTTGCGGAGAAAGTTTCGCTGTCTGAACCGCATCGGCGGCCCGGCAGGATTTGAATGATTTGCTTGATTTTTGAAAGGCCGCTACGTAGCGGCTTTTTTATTTATCCAGATTCCAGGACATTATGGAGATTTGTTAGATTGCGCAGCAAGACAAAATCATAGTCCATCATTCAAATCAAATAAATCCCGGTTCCAGATGCTAGCCAAACCCGTTAACCATTCGCGCACGACACTTACGGAGTTAATGATTCCGGCTTATGCCAATTTTGGAGGCCGCGTACACGGCGGTACGTTGTTATCACTAATGGACAAAGTGGCTTATGCCTGCGCGGCTAAACACGCGGGTCAGTACTGCGTGACGGTTTCCGTAGACAATGTGAACTTCCGGCAGCCGGTTGAGGTGGGCGAGTTGGTTTCGTTAATGGCATCAGTCAACTACGTTGGTCGAACTTCGCTGGTGGTAGGCATCAAAGTGATCGCCGAAAATGTGAAGTCTGGCAGTGTCAAACACACGAACACCAGCTATTTTACAATGGTCGCGAAAGATGAAGCTGATCGCCCAACCGAAGTACCTCCCCTCCTACTCGAAACACCCGACGATATCCGCCGTTTTCTGGAAGCCATGAAACGCAAAGAACTTCGTTCTTCTTTTAGTGAGCATTTCGACAACGCCAAAACGCGCATGCTCCTAACCGAAAATATTGACAAACTGACAACTGAGCGGTGCCAACTGGCTGATGGTCTGGAACAGGAGTTGCAGGATTAAAATGATTTTGCTTATTTTATATAAATCTGATATACAGATTTATATAAAATTTTTTTGAATTTAGAGAGATTCGTCAAATACGGAAAACAAAATCAAGAAAATCATTTAAATCACATAAATCCCGGTTTAGATTTCACCCCGAACCATCTTCGCACCTGCCACCATATTGGCTAGTTTCTGCTTTGCCGCCCAACGAGCCGTCTGACTTAGCCCACAGTCGGGTGCTACGGCCAGTTTCTCGGCAGGAACAAAGGGCAAACATTTACGGATACGTTCCGCTACGTCCTCAGGTGTTTCGATGTAATAGCTTTTAACGTCGATTACGCCCACTGCTACGTCGAATTTTTCGGCAAAGCGTTCCAATAAATGTACTTCGCTAAAGTTCAGGATAGTCATCTCAGAGTGGAGTTCATCGACCGTCATATCCAGGAAATCGGGTAGCATAGGCGCAATACTCTTTTTGCCAACCGACCGCCCTTTGTAGTTTCCAAAACAGAGGTGCATGGACAGTCGGGTTTTTCCTACGCCGGGCGCTACCGTCCGGTTGAAAATATTGACAAACCGCTTCGTGTCTTCACGATATGCGTAGCAGGACATGGATGGTTCGTCGACACAGATTTCAGGCACACCCAGCGCAACCAGATCTGCGATTTCTTTATTTACCAATGGTAAAAGGGCTTCCGTTACGTCCCAGCGATCTTTATAGAGATTTCCGGGTAATAGTCGGCCACTAAGCGTATAAGGGCCTGGAATGGAAACCTTTAACCCTTGCCCTTTAGGAGCTAGTCGCTTCAGACGTAAGTATTCTTCCACGACGCCCAATCCTTTTGGGGCCGTTAGAATTTCAACAATGTTATGCTTGCCTCGCTGGTCGTGGGCAGGTGGGCCGAATCGGCGGAGTTCGGTTTCGTTATTCTGAATACCGTTAATGTACCCGTAGAACGATAAATTAAAGTCAAAACGGGTTTGTTCGCCGTCGGTAATGACATCTAATCCGGCATTAACCTGATCATGAACGGATGCTACGACAGCATCTTCAATCATTTCATTGAGATCGGCCGGACCAAATTGGCCCAAATGCTGGCTGGAGAACTCAAGCCAGCCGGGAAACGGCATCGAGCCAACAACGGTAGTTTTAATAGGAACGGGCTGCAAGGTATGAATGGTTTAGGAGTACTACTGGATCGAACTATTTATTCAATAGTACTCCTAAATTACTGATCAGAATGGCTTTTTTCCAATTAGTTTTTTTACTACTTCTTTTAGCAGAACCGGTAAGGTAAAATTGTGACTCACAGCGTATTTAAACCCGCCGGTGTTAATGGTTTCAATAGGTTTGCCGTTTTCGCTATGCTGCACCACCTTACCGGTAGCAATGTTGACAACATGACGGAGATTGAGGTTATTCGCGAACATATCGGAGAAGCGGGGCGAATAATACATGCAACCCTCAAAATAGTAATGAGTTACCTGCGACCAGCGTGTCCGGTTTTCCCCTTTAATGGGCATTCCACCATGCACCAAGTTCGACGACCAGATCAGCACATCGCCCTTCTGCAAATAAATTTCCTGGCGCTTATAGCCATTGGCTTCCATAAACTCTTCCATGAACTCCTCATAATGAGGATACTCAGCATAGTTTTCTTCCGCTTCGATACCAATGTCGAAGTAATTGAATTCTTTTTGCCGATGCGAACGAGGATAATAAAATAGTGGGCCGTTGTTGGTGTCAGTTTCTTCCATAGCCACCCAGACACCACACATGAACCGAGCGGGCGTGCTGCTGAAATGGATCGTATCGGAATGCGCCCGTTGTTGGGTACCAAACTTAAAATTTAGTGTCTGGAACGGAATCGGTTCGCGGTCGTACAGTAAACGTAGTACGTCGAAAATTTGGGGTTGGCTGGCTACATCCCGTACTGACGAATATTTTTTCCATAAATCCTGGTGGCGCGTGGGTTGTTCGCCTACCCGGGCCGGATACTCGTGCTTAATTTCGTTCAGCGTGCGATCGATCAAGTCGTGACTTACGATCTGGCGTAGTACCAGAAAGCCTTCCCGGTTATAGTGCGTAACCATTTCCCGTTGTTCGGGTGTCAACTCTTTTTTCTGCAACAGGTCGTCAAAAAAAGGAGACTCGACCCACGGCAGATTCATTTTTGTGGCTACTGAGACGTTTTTCATTGAATTTTATAGAGAGTGCGAGGATACACTTATTGAAACAGCTGTTGACAATAGGCATCAATGACCAGCCTGATTTTCAGCAATGTTAATAAAAATCAGCTATACATTTCTTAAAAGCCAATCTAAATGAATTTTCTAGTCAAATGGCCTCAACTTTTTCGTTAACGGTCAAATTGATACTCGAACCACAGCATATTTTCAATCCGGTCGAACAGCGTAAATTTATTTTTCTCCAGTACTTTCTGGGACGCTACGTTCTCGGTCTCTGTATCGGCCACAACCCGCAAAACATCCGGTTGCTGTCCGGCCCACTGCACCAGCCCGGCAACCATTTCACTCATGTAACCCTTTCGTCGTAGAGCCGGATACGTACCGTAGCCAATCTCGACAGCACCGGTTTCGTCGGGTTCGCCCTTAAACTTGGCTTCAGCCACAAAGCACTGCTTCTCGCGATCAATGGCCATCCACATAGTATGGAAAAGGGGATCATTAGCGGGGTCTTTCAAGCGCGGAATAGTGAAATACGAAACAATACTCACCATAGGTTCGATGACTTCCCGATGCATTTTCTTCAAGCCAAGTGCCTGCTCCAATCGATAATTATCAGTCACATACAACTGAAGCTGATTAAGTGTCAGGGGAACGAGTGTTAGACGGGCTGTTTCAATCATGGCCGTTTACTTATCAATCAGCTAGATCTGTCCCTCACTCACACTCCAGCCACCATCCACTGTCAACACTTGCCCCGTGGCGAAGGCCGAATAATCGGACATGAAGTAAACAGCAGCGCCATCGAGATCGTTAGGTTGACCAATACGTCCGCCATCGAGCGGTTGCTTGGTTTTCGTGAACGCCATAATGGACTCATTTTGCGTAGCCCGTTGCGCCATCTGTGTTTCGACCAATGCCGGAGCCAACACATTTACCCGAATGTTGTCATTAGCGTAGTAAGCCGCTACCGACTTCGTAAAGCCAATAACCGCCGATTTCATGGCGGCATACGCATGGGTAGCAAAATACATCGGCGAAGGTCGCTCGCCCAGCACGGAGCCCATATTCAGGATAGTTCCACCCCCACCCTGCGCCCGAAATGCCCGCACGGCGGCCTGGTTGGATAACATCAATGACGTCAGATTGAGATTGACGGTATAGTTCCAGCCATCAAGTGTGAGATCATGAAGGGGACCATCACCGAAACGTCGGCCGCTGCCACCCGCTACGTGGTACAGACCATCAAAACCACCAAAAATCTGCTGACAAAGGGCAATGGCTCTAGGCGTAGTTTGCGGCTCTGACGCATCGCCCGACATGGCCAATCCGTTGCCGTCGAGTTGTTGTTCAGCAATCGTACAACTTTCAGGATTTCGCCCAACGACAACTACCTGCGCTCCTTCGCGTACAAACGCCAATGCAGCCGACAAGCCCATGCCCGACGTACCGCCGACCACAACAATCTTTTTAGACTCTAACCACATGCTGGTAAGCTGTTTTTTGCGATGCAAGAAACGAAAATGACTGTCGATCAGCAACTGCTCTCCTGAATTGTTCGTTTAGTGAGTTCATTTTATCAGCCTTGCCGTTTTTGTTTATCTTTGAAAAAACGCTGTTCGCTATGGAGACGAATCAGATAGAGTTCTTAGAAGAGTACCACTCAGAAGACATCAGGTCATTAAATCATTCAAAGATTATTCACCGCCTGAGTGTTGCCCTTGACCGTTATGAAAACACATATGATATTCTGCCAGAACTGGAGCTAGAGCTTTCCACGGGTAAGTGTAAACCGGACGTAGCGGTTTACCAAAACCTACCTATAGACTGGTTGAATGACATAATTTATTACAATCAGCCACCTATTATAGCCGTTGAGATTCTTTCACCAAAGCAGGCACTCACCGATCTTACGGATAAGGCTTATAAACAGTATTTTCCGGCAGGTGTTCAGTCCGTATGGCTGATTATTCCTACCCTCCGTATTATACAGGCATTATTCCCCAATGGCTCAATGTATACTTGGGCAAGTGGTACAATGAAAGATTCAGTTACAGGTATGGAAATTGACTTAGGATATTTGTTTAAGTAAGTATGTCGACTGGGGCGCGTGAGCCTTTGATTCAAGCGCCCCAGTTGGTTTACACCAAATCCCTCTCGATGATTTTCCCGCTGGCTTTCTCTTTCAGGATCACCTTATTCCGGCCGTCGTGGGTCATTTCCTGCTTGATCAGGTAATGATCCGCGTCGTACTCAACAAGCGTAGACTCCGGCTTTAGCCCTTCCTGTCCACGCCAGACGGGCAAATTAACCTTCTCCCATTGCTTGGTTTCGGCAGATTTATAGGCAGCATCCAGTACGGCATTCACTACGTATCCATCGTAGAAAGTTTCGGCAGGTTCGCGGCCTTCTTCCTGCGATTTGAACATGTCGGTAAACATGTGATTATACCCCAGATCGTTGACTTCATCGCCAACGGGGAATAGCCAGCCCGTGTTGGATTCAGCCTTTTCTGCTACGTAGTCTGCTCCTTTTCCGGTCGTAAACATCTCGAAACCCGTCCGCAGGAAGTTGTTGATCCAGATAGTACCTTCGGTGCCCATCACCTCGTCGCGCAGGTCCATGCCCCCGCGAAATGTCCAGCTTACTTCAAACTGTCCGATAGCGCCGTTTTCGTATTTTACCAGCGCAATGGCATGATCTTCAGCGGCAATGGGTTTTACCTGGGTAGCAGCCCAACACATTACCTCAACCGGCTTTACGTCTTTACCAATAAAATTGCGGGCAATCTCGACACAATGACAACCCAAATCAAGCATACAGCCGCCCCCGGCCTGCTCTTTGTCCCAGAACCAGTCGGAATGGGGTCCAGGATGCGTTTCGCGCGATTTTGCCCAGAGAATTCGGCCCAGGGCACCATTTTTGACACTCTCCAGCGATTTCAAAAACTTAGGTGTGTAACAAAGATCTTCGAGATAACCGGCGAAGATGCCTGCTTCTTCAACCGTTTTCATCATACGAAGTGCTTCGTCGGCGTTACGTCCCAGTGGCTTTGTGCACACAACCGATTTCTTGTGTTTCGCACATAAGTTAACAGCCATTTCGTGAATGTTGTTGGGTAATGCGATGCAGACCATATCTACGTCAGGGTGCGCAATAACATCTTCCATATTGGTCGACGAAAAGTCGCAACCGTAGTCAACAGCGAACTTTTGAGCGGTTTCTTCCCGGCGGGCATAAATGGCTACGACTTTGTCGCGGCTACGTTGACCGTGGATGGATTCGGCGTAGAAGCGGCCAATGAAGCCGCCACCGAGCATGGCAATACGTTGCATAAAATAGGAGTTCAGGTAAAAGGTTAATCTGTACTTTCGCACAAGTAAACCTAGAGAACGCCCACCGATTATTTTTACATATGCCCAATTTTTTTGACATCCATTCCATTTTCTTTACCGTGTGGGATTACTCCATGAGTTACCTGGAGTTCTTTGGCGTTGTTAGTGGTTCGATTGCTACGTGGCTGGCTGCCCGGGCCAATGTCTGGAGCTGGCCCATTGGCGCGGCCAGCGTTTTGTTGTTTTTCTTTTTGTTCTACCAGATTCAACTCTATCCAGACATGTTTCTGCAGGTGTTCTTCTTCATCACAAACCTGCAAGGCTGGTGGCGTTGGACACACCCAAAAGCGCAGGAAGCCGATCAGCATAACGAACTTCGCATTACCCGACTCATTGGACGACCGCTCGTTATGGTTCTACTGGGTGGCGTAGTCGCAACGGGAATATTAGGCGCTTTCGCACAGAACCTGCATACCTGGTTTCCAGTGATGTTTAGCCAACCCAGCGCCTTCCCTTATCTGGATTCTTTTACGACCGTCATGAGTATCATCGGTACGTTTATGATGATTCAGAAAAAGTTGGAATGCTGGTGGATATGGCTGCTCGTGGACATCATCAGCACGTACATGTATTTTACGAAAGGCGTTAAATTAGTCGGTATCGAATATGCAATCTTCTGCCTGATTGCCTTTCAGGGCGCCTGGCACTGGACGAAGGAATACCGTAGCTACAAGTCAATAACCCCAGCATGACGACAGGGTTGATTTTTGGCAAGTTTATGCCGGTTCACAAAGGGCATCTGGCATTGATTGAGTTTGCCAGAACGCAATGCGACCGGCTTATTGTATCGATGAGCGTTACGCCCGACGACCCGATTTCACCTGAATTGCGGCTTCGCTGGCTAACGGAACTGCTGGCTCCCTACCCGACCATTGAGGTAGTCGCCGAAGCCGACGATTTTCATGATCCAACCTTGCCAATCTGGGAAGCCACTAAGTTATGGGCGGCCTTTATCAAGCGTCGATTCCCGGAAGTGAGCGTATTTTTTTCTTCCGAAGATTATGCCATTCCTCTGGCGCATCACTCCGGTTTGCGACACGTAGCGTTTGACCCGCTCCGGCAGCAGGTCCCCATTTCAGCTACGCTGATTCGGCAGAAGCCATTTCATTATTGGGATTACATTCCCGATGATGTACGCCCTTACTTTGTCAAGAAAATATGCTTGTATGGCCCGGAAAGCGTTGGTAAAACGACCATGGCCCGTCAGCTAGCGACCGAATATGAGACGGTTTACGTGCCTGAAATGGCCCGCGACATACTTACATCTAACGACATTACAATCGATGATATGATCAAAATCGGTCATGCACAAACGCAAGCAGTCATACAGGCAGAACGCGTTGCCAACCGCATTTTGTTTTGCGATACGGACGTCATCACTACCCAGATTTATTCAGAGATTTATTTGCACTACGTTCCACCAATACTCTATAAATTGGAAAAGAAAATCCACTACGATGCTTACGTACTGTTAGATATTGATGTTCCATGGGTAGCCGATAATCTGCGCGATTTTAGCCATAAACGCCCCGAGATGCTGGCTCGTTTCCGGGAGGAGCTTACCAAACGAAAATTACCGTACACACGTATAAGTAACTCATTTTCAGACCGATTTCTGGCACTTAAGCAACTTGTAAATCAACTATTAGCCTAGATCACATACCATTTAGTAAATAAAATGCTGCTTTGTATAAATAACTATAAAACAAGATACATTAATTAGAATTATATGAAGAATATAAGCAATTAACCTGCTGATAATTATGAGTTTATTTATTTTGTTATATAATTTTGCAGAAGGAACCAAACAATCAATTTATATGGCAGTTGCCAAACAATTTCTCAAAAGCAAGCCTCTTGCAAAAGTAACGTTTGAGTTGTCGGCAGAAGCCGTCAACGGTGCAAAAACGGTCGCTCTGGCCGGTGATTTCAACGGTTGGGACCCCGCTGCCCAAGCCCTGAAAAAACAGAAAGATGGTTCATACAAAACTACGGTTGAACTAGCTGTTGGTGCCGAATACCAATATCGTTACGTACTGGACGGTACGACATGGACAAATGATTGGGCTGCTGACAAATACGTTGCCAGCGGTGTAGCCGGTGAAGAGAACTCCGTTGTTGTTCTCTAGAAAAGAAATTAGAGTAAACGTTCAATGGGTAAGCAGGTCGATACATATCAACCTACTTACCCATTGAACGTTCTGTTACGTATCCGTCTACACCGTAAAATTGTCCGACTCAACGTAGGCCTTGATAAGGGCTACTTCGCCTTCGGTTCCCTTCTGCGACTTGCCGTGCTCCATGCCGAAGATGAACTCTTTGTTTTCAGCTTTCTGCTTCTGGTAAATGTGTTTAAACACATTTTTATAGTTAATCTCACCCGTTGTCGGCTCATTGCGTCCGGGATTGTCACCAATCTGGAAGTAACCGATCTCACTCCAACACCAGTTGATATGCGGGATAATATGGCCTTCATTTTTCTGCATGTGGTAGATGTCGAATAGAATCTTACACGACGGACTATTGACAGCCCGGCAGATTTCATAGGTTTGATCAGACGTCCGCAGAAACAGATTTGGCGTATCGCTGAGCGGTTCAAGCACCATGGTCAAACCGCCCTGAGCCAGTATGTCGGCGCCCCGACGCAAGGCATCAATAACGTTCCCCGTCTGAATCCCGATAGGTAGATTACGTTCAAAATCGCCCGGCACAACGGTTGTGAATTTTGCATTGACGCGCTTGCCTGTTTCAACGGCTTTCTTACATCCGTTCAGGAATATGTCCACAAATTCGGGCTTTCCAGCCGCGAGTGTATTCTGACTATTTCCCCCTTTATCGAGCACAAAAACGCCCATTACCATATTCAGGCGGGTCATTTCTTTGGCTATTTTCTCCTGCGTAGCCGCATCGCGCCCCATCATGCCATTGTCTTCAAGGGCCGTAAAGCCCATATCGGCCATGAACTTAAGTTGATCAATGAGGTCTTTACCTGCACTGTTCTCAAACATGCCAAAGTGGGGCGCATATTTGAGTTTAAAATTATTTTTAGCCAAAGAGCTGGGCTGTGAATGCCAATTGTTGGCTACTACGTCGCTCGAAACAGCGGCACCTGCCAGGCTTAAGCCAGCCGCTCCAAACGTTGATTTTACAAAGTTGCGTCGTTGCATAGTGGTTGTAAATCCCGGTTCTTATTTGTTTTTTTTCAGGCTCGCCAAATAATCAACGAGGTCTACTAACTCTTGGGTACTCATGGATTCCTGCAAACCGGATGGCATCATAGATGGCTCGATCTGTTTCATTGATACAACATCGGCCATTTTGTAATTCTGGACCACACCACCCGGAAATTTCATTTGCAGGTCGGTTTCTGTTTTGCTGGAGATAATGCCGGTCATGGTACTGCCATCTTTAAACTTCACATCCCACCCTTCAAAGCCGAAACTGATGCCCGCATCAGGATGTAGAATGGCTAAGTATTGCCCTTCCTTGGGCAACTTAGACCCTATTTCCGACAGTTTCGGGCCAAAGTCCATACCTTCGCCGTTTACCTGGTGGCAAATTGAGCAGTTATTCTTGAAAACCAAAACACCCTTTGTCGCATCGCCAGTCATGGCCAGTAATTCATTCATGCCGGGCAGTTTTTTGCCTTCGACACTTTGCGCGCCGTCTAAATAGCTGGCCGCTTGCAGCCGAATGTTTTTGCGCCAATCACTGCTTACACCCTGCGCAGCCGCTTTTTTATAATCGCCTTTGATATCACCAGACTTCAAAAGGGCAAGCACTTCATTGGCCCCATCCATGCTGCCACCCAGCGAGCGAGTTGCTTCCTTACGTAGCGCAGTTGGGCGTTTTTCGTCCAGGGCGACCGTTTTCAATATATCAATGGACTCCTTATTTCCCACGCGACGTAAAGCAACCAGCATGTTTGTAGCGGCTTCGGCATCACCCGAAACGTCGGACCGCGCATTAATAACTTCCCAGACCATTGGGCCACCCTTTTGCTTCAGCAATTGCCGGACAGCGTCGCGTCCCATACCGTCCATAGCTTTTTGTATGGCCAATTGTTTTAAATGTGCATTTTCGGAAGTGGGTTCATAACGTGTCACGAGTTCAATGTATTCGGGCGTTCCGTATACGTCGCTCATAAGTTTGGTTAGCGCGGCCTGAGCTACCTGGTTCTGCTGAACAAAAGCCGGATCAAGGTGACGTAACGCCAGTTTCGTTACGTCTGTTGAGTTGGTATTCGCCTGTAAAATACCCAGTAAGGCCGTCGATTTTTCGGTAGCCCCCGGATTGAAATCAAACGCCCGGAAATAGCGAAGTCGCTGGTTTACATTAACCGCCGGATCGCCCGCCAGCTTGGCCAGCAAAGGTACAGATTCCTTTGTCCGGGCGCGCCAGACGATGTCACGACCACCTGCATTAGCCAGAGGATCGTTATTCATTTGTTTTACCCAGGCCGTGTAATACGTATCCCAGTTGCCATCGGCACCGATACCCAGCGCTTCCAGATACCAACGATCTTTTCCGTCGTATTTACTGGCTAACTGCGCCCATAACGCTGGGGCCTCAGGTGACGTACTCCTGCGTAGGGCAATGGCGCATTCGCGAAGAACCTGTGGGTCGGGCGGTCCGACGGTTCGGTCGTTAACCAGTTGCTTCACATAGGGGATAATGTCAGCTTTAAGTTCGCGAGCGGCCCGTAGCCCGGCGATGCGTATATCAGGATTAGCGCTTTTCAACGCCGTTTCAATATATTTTGGTCCTTTGTCTAGTTTACTCAACAACCACAATGCACGAGCCTGCATCCGCGGATTGTCGGAGGATTTATACAGTTTCGCTAGTGATTTTTCGGCTTTTTTATCCAACTCGCGCAATTTAACCCAACCCGCATACCGAATGTCCATATTAGGGCTTTGTAACGCTTCGATAGCCCCTTCAGTAGTTGAAACGTCCACTTTGGGCATTGTGTACGGCGAGTTTGGCGGTGCCACCCGATAAACACGGCCTCTATTCTGATCGCCCGCCTGGTGGCCACCCACACCGGGATCATACCAGTCAGCAATGATCAGCGAGCCGTCGGGCGCTACGCACACGTCGGCAGGCCGGAACCACTGATCACGGGCACCTTCCAGTACGTTTACGATCTCGGCTTTGTAACCAGCACCATCCTTTTGCACGGGATACGAGCGGACTACGTTCGGTCCGGCATCGCAATGAATCATCTGGTTCCGAAATACATCGGGCAACAGTTTACCTTCATAGACAATCATACCCGTTGGCGAGCCTGCACCCGTTTGCAGCAGATTTGGCACAACGCCAGGGTCGTTCAGGTGCCAGTGACGTAGTGGAATTTCGGCTTCGAGGTTGTCCCGATTGGCCTGCCAGCCCGCGCCTGTCATTTCATCGGTATAGCCATAATTACCGTATTCCATGACGTAGTTAATCCGGACACCTTTGTTGCCGTCGTCGTCGTTGTCCGATTGCCAGAGCGTACCGTAAGAGTCGACGGCGACTTCATAGTTATTGCGAAAATTCTGACCTAATACTTCTACGTTCTTCCCATCGGGGTCGCAACGAAAAAGCATTCCCATTTTAAAATTCTGCTTATCAATGGTTTTACCGGTAGCCACATCAACAACAGGCTTGCCGTCTTTATCGAGTAGCTGACCACCTTCATTACCAAAGTTGAAGTACCATTTGCCATCCGGCCCGAAGACAAACGTGTGCATGCCGTGGTCATGCTGCTCACCACCAATACCCGTAAAGAGCAATTCTTTTTTATCGGCTTTATCGTCACCGTTTTCATCCGTTAATACCCACACATTCGGGCTGTCGGATACAATGACTTTGTTGCCTTGCACCCAGATGCCTAACGGAGATTCGATACTTGGGTCCTGATAAAACACCTTACTGACATCAGCCTTGCCATCGCCATTGTTATCTTCCAGAATCACAATGCGGTCACCTTCTTTATGTGTCGGATTGCCATTAATCGCCGGACGGTAATTATAGGCTTCACAAACCCATACACGCCCGCGGGCATCCACGTCGATGTTAGTCGGATTTGTCAACATTGGCTCAGCAGCAAAAAGTGTTGCTTCCAGGCCCGGTGTTACGTTCAAACTCCCAACAGCATACTTGGGATCATGTTTGTCGTCGTCGCTAAGGTTAGCAAAAAGGCTCGTGAGGTAACTCCCCGAAGCTGTATTGAGGTTTCGATTCTGGTATGCGCCAATGAAAGCTCCACCTACAACCAAACCGGCTGTGGAGAGGGCTATAGCCCGACGAAAAAATGTGGAGGGTTTAGCCTTACGGAAAGGTTTCATACGTTAGGACAGGCGAATAGGAGTTGATTATCAAATAGCAAAGACAGCATTACATACTAGGTTAAAACGACAAAGTTGGTAGTTTATACCCATCTCCGGCCAAAAATAGCAATCCATTTTTTCTTGCTATAATGCTAATTACGTACGTTTTACGTACCATTGCAGAGCCAGCCTGGCAAATCACCTAATCTTCTTACACATATGGGCTTCTTATATTCAATTTTACTCGGCGGAATCGCCGGTTACATCGCAAGTCGGCTTATGGACAGTCATAACTCGGCTATCGTTAATATTCTGCTTGGCATTGTAGGTGGTTTCGTTGGTGGTTTTGTTGCGAAGCGTCTGGGCAACGATCCGGAGAACGATGGATTATTTATGAATCTGCTAATTTCCGTAGTTGGAGCCGTTCTGCTAATTTTTGTTGGACGACTGTTCTAATCATTAGTTGTTTACTACGAAACTGCTCAGGTTCTACCCCTAAATCCCCTGAAGGTACTTTGTGCCTACTCAAACAAAGTCCCCTTCAGGGAATTTAGGGGTAGAACCGATTAGAAAAAAGTAAATCCTTAATAATCTGCTACGTAAAACGCCGGGTCGAATAAGTTTTCGACCCGGCGTTTTACGTAGTGAGGACTGGTAATTAAATAGTCTTTCGCTTCATTTCTTTCACGGCGAAATCGGCGGCACGGGCAGTCAAGGCCATGTAGGTCAGTGATGGATTGACGCAGGAAGCCGATACCATGCAGGCACCATCCGTGACAAACACATTATTGACACCATGAATCTGGTTATTCGCATTCAGCACCGACGTTTTAGGATCTTTACCCATGCGGGCGGTACCCATTTCGTGAATGGCCATGCCTAAGTATGAGCCATTATCGTAACTTTTCACGTTTTTCAGGCCCGATGCTTCCAGCATCTCTTTCGCATCGTTCATCATATCGACGCGCATTTTCTTCTCATTCTCTTTCAGCTCCGCATCAAATACGACCAGTGGCATGCCCCATTTATCTTTTTCGGTTTTGTGAAGATACATGCGGTTTTCGTAATACGGCAGCGTCTCACCGAAACCACCCAACCCCATTGTCCAGGGACCGGGCGTAGTGAGTTCATCTTTATAATCAGCCCCAAAACTCATTTCGGCGATGTTCCGCTGCCATCCCGTCCGGCTACCTCCACCCTGATACCCGAAACCGCGCAGATAATCGCGTTTGTCATTACCAATATTACGGTAGCGAGGTACGTAAATACCGTTGGCCCGGCGACCGATGTAGTATTTGTCCAGATCCCCTTCCCAGATCCCCGACGCGCCCGTGCGGAAATGGTGGTCCATCAGGTTGTGGCCCAACTGCTCAGAATCATTGCCCAACCCATTCGGGAAGCGGTTCGATTTTGAGTTCAGCAGAACAGCCGTTGATCCTAATGTACTGCCGCAAACGAAAACAACCTTGGCGAAATACTCTTTAGGCTGCATCGTAACGGCATCAACAATACGTACGCCTGTCGCCTGCTTTTTATTTTCGTCGTACATAATCTCCGTAACAACCGAATCAGGACGGAGGGTTAAGCGACCCGTTTTAGCCGCCGGAGGCAACGTACAGGACTGAGTGCTGAAGTAAGCGCCGTATGGGCAACCCAACGAACACTTGTTCCGGTACTGACACGGCGCGCGCCCAACGCCTAGTTGAGCTTCACCCGCTTTCGAGAGATTAGCCACCCGGCCAATGGTCATGACCCGACCAGGAAAATTCTTCTCAATACGTTTACGAACTTCTTTTTCCACGCAGTACATTTCCATCGGTGGCAGAAATTCGCTGTCGGGCAGTTGGGGCAAATTCAGTTTCTCGCCCGAAATACCGACAAACTTTTCGACGTAGGAATACCAGGGCGCTACGTCCTTGTACCGAATGGGCCAGTCAATGGCGATACCATCTTTGGCATTAGCTCCAAAGTCAATGTCGCTTAGCCGATACGATTGGCGTCCCCACATAATGGATTTACCACCAACGATATTGGGTCGGTACCAGTCGAACCGCTTATCCTCTTTGTAAAGAGCATCGGTATCCTTCATCCAGTACGTTTCGGTCATTTCGTTGTACGGATAATCACGTGCCAGTTTCGGATGCGACTCTTTCTGCGCCATCGTCAGCCGACCGTTATATTTCAATTGCCACGGATCTTTCATGGCATTTTCGTAGCCTGTTACGTGTTCGAGCTGGTGTCCTTTTTCGAGCATCAGCACCCGTAACCCTTTCTCGGTTAGCTCTTTGGAGGCCCAGCCGCCTGCTATTCCCGAGCCAATGACAATGGCATCGTAGGTTTGCTCTTTTACCGAATCAATATTGAGATAAGACATTACTTAAAGTCGATAGTTATTAGTCAGCAGTTGGCAGTCAATTACAAAATGATAGTTGGTAGCCACTTGGCATTAAAGTGCCCAGGTTTTTTGACCGGGTTTGAGGGGCATGCAGCCGTTAAATTGACCCGGCACCGGCAAGTATGCCAGCGCTTTTGTTGCGCCAATTTCGGAGGTGAAATAACCCGTGGTGGTCAACTCCTTCATCCGCAGAAAAAATGGCTTATCGGCGGTCATGGTCTGCTTAACCATTTCGTTTTTCTGAGCCGCGTCCAATTCCACAAATCCTTTGCCAAATTTCGTCTTGCTATCGGCATCCAGTTTGGCTAACCCAGCGTAGAATTTATCCTGATCCTCTTTGGGATAGCAATCCCGCATCACCCGAACGATGAATTTTTCGGCGCCAGCAGCTTTAGCACCTGGTGTGCTGGTTGTCGGAATAATTACATCAGCAACTTCGGCCAATAGGGCCTCCTGCTCAACCGTGACGGCCACGCTCGGGCCGAGGTTTGTTACGCGCCCCATAGCACCGGCCAGCGTGGGAGCCGACAGAATGCCGCCCATCATCAGGGCTGCCCGGTGTAAGGCTTCTCTACGTTTCATAGATTAGGAATGTAAAAGTGTTTTTAAACTCTAGTTGCAGAACGACTACGATACAATAACGTCAAGGAACCATCAATCATACCCTGGATCAGGAATTACTTATGAAAACATAGTGTCAAAAGATCAGTACATAGTCAAGGTTCTTTCTTCTCATAAAAATAGTCATTCTACCGAAATAAACAGCATTTTCCTACGTGTAAGGGCAGCTAAAAAGCGCCCAGATGAGATTGGCTCATCTGGGCGCTTTTTAGCTGCCCTCTCTGTACCGGGATAAAACCCAGTGTACCTATAAAAAATCTATCGGAAGTAAAATCCTGTTGGCGCAATTTCGGCTTTAACGGAGTCAATCAATGTTCCGCTTGATTCATAGCGTAAGACATACCCTGCCTGTGTATAGAGAAGCGGATTCTGACTGCCATAAATCTGCCGGGTCTGTGGGTCAATACCCAACGCACTGAATGAACGGGCAATAACCTGATTACCGGGCGTTGTCGTGGCGTCAATCGAAAGGTTATAGGTCTTACCATTTAGCGTATAATAAAACGATTTTCTATCGGTATTGATGATAACGGAAGCGGGCATGGCCGAAAAGGTCAATCGTTTGGCAACCAGACGGGTCAAAGGATCAATCTGCACCAGATCCTTGCCTGCCTGTAGCCATAGTTTCCCAGTAGCATCAAGGGCAATGGGCTCGGGCGTTGACCCAAAAGCAATACGTTGTTTTTCTGTATCCGTATTCAGATCAATGATTAACAGGGTTTTATCGCCACTGTAGGTAGTACTCCCGACAAACGCTTCCGTTCCAGACACAACCATTTTTTCAACGCCTTTCACGGCGGGTATTTTTTTGATAACCGTGCCTGTATTCAAATCCACGACGGCGATATAACCGGGATCTTTGTAAAACGTACCGGCGTTATAATCACCGGAAACGTCCCAGCAACTGATGTAAGCTTTGTTCAAACCGACCTGAATCACCTGACGCGGATTTTCGATATCCGGTGTTTTTAACGTAGCGCGGGACTTGAATGTACCCACCTCAACAATCTCGACCTTATCCTGACCCGTCGAACTATTATCGACCAGAATCAGCCCTTTACCATTAATTTCTGTGTAGCCCTGTATCCCGCCACTCAGGCCTAACGATGGATTTGCGGCCTGAAAAATATTAGTAGCTACTGTTTTACTGC
The DNA here is from genome assembly GCF_054777855.1 of Spirosoma jeollabukense. Taxonomy (NCBI): domain Bacteria; kingdom Pseudomonadati; phylum Bacteroidota; class Cytophagia; order Cytophagales; family Cytophagaceae; genus Spirosoma; species Spirosoma jeollabukense. The sequence goes on along the minus strand of NZ_BAAHAD010000003.1, from coordinate 538,335 downwards.
TACGTGGCAAAAACGAGATCGTCCCGTTATTGCTGGAAAAACTACCCGAATTCAATATATATACGCCCGAATCATACGGAATTGGATCGGGATCGGAGGTTTTACAGTTCCAGACGCTTAGCGCCAACAGGCTAACGGCAATTGATTTTGTCAATTGATTTTTCATCGTGTATTAGTTGGAAAATTAATAATCAAGTTAAGCAGCCCGTTTCGTCCCGGCAGCGCATTTCGCTTCACACTAAACGCTAATGCATCGAATACGTTATTCACCTGTCCCTGAAGCCTGCCAGTTATAGAACCGACTTTCAGCGTACTCTCCAGAATGATATTCGTCAGTACGTTCCCCTTAAAAAACTGGCTATTGTCGAACGTAATATACAGCCGGGAGTTCGCCTGAGTTTGTACCGTCAGGCGCATCGGGCCACGTTGCACATACGTATTGAGTGTGCCGGTGTGCTCCGGTACGTAAGGCAATTGTTTCTCAACCACGTCCTGTGCATACGTATCATAGGCCCGCTTCTGTGACGACCGTGTCAGAGCGTATCCAAGGCGCAAACCCGCCCGCCAACCATTGCGGGCATAGGTAAGCGTAGTAGCCAGTTCGCCACCACGCGCTACGACTAATTGCAGGTTTTCAACGTGATAATTATCCGTAGGATTCCAGTACGTCCAATTGTCTACCCGGTTATGATAGGCAGTTGCTTCGGCGTTCAGGTTAAGGTGATCGGAGAAAACAATAGTTGCAGCTAATCCCGCTTCGGCATTCAGGCCACTTTCAGGAAGCAGGTTCGGATTGCCCAGGTCGATCCAATAGCGCTCGTTGAGCGTTGGTACGCGATAGCTGCGACTCACCGATCCTTTAGCCGTCAACGTAAACAGATCGTGTTGTATAACCTGGTATTCAGCGCCAAGCGATGGCGTAATGGGTGGATTAAAATGCGTTACGAAGGCTTGTCGAAGATTCGCTGAAATTAGCCAGCGAGTCGTCTGGAAACGTAGCAGCGCATATAAATCCCCCCGGTCTTCCTGAATTAACTGGCCGCCGTAGCCATCCGTTCGCGTTCGATAGTGCGACCACTCGCCCCCAACTCTCAAATTTAAGTGACTATTGATTTTAGTCTGCAACAAGCTAAACTCCCGCTCAACTCGGCCAATGAAACGATCCGTTGCCGTATGGCTGGGTTGTGAAAAATCGCCTTTGCCATAATCAATGACGTCACGAATCCACCCCAGGCGCAGGGTTGTCTGATCATTTTCATACGTAGCAAGCAGACGGGCTGACTGCGTACGGGTACGTTCACGAGCAATAGGGTCCTGGGGCGCAAGAGTCAGGTCATTATCGGTTAACCAGGCATTCACTGATAGCTGCTTACCACTTTTGTGCAGAAAATAAAGATCCTGCATGAATCCACGCTGGGCCGTGGCCGATTGTTCCATGAAATAATTGCGCCGTTCGGTATATGGGTAATCATTGTTAAACTTGTTCCGATAGGCAAATGTCTTCCCCGATAATTTCCAGTTCTGGCCCAACACCGAAGCGTATCGCATGCCCACCTGTGTGTTATTGTTTCGAAAGGAAGCCAGTTGCTGGCCAACGGTTACGTTAATACCCGGTTGCCAGACAGGACTGCTACCCAATAGCACACTCCCGCCCACAGCATCGGAGCCAACAACACTGGCTGAAGAACCGTACTGAACCGCCATCCGGTCGAAGCCAGCAACGGGAAGTGTCGAAAAATCCGTTTGGCCAAGGTTTGGCTGGTTGATATTGATGCCATTCCAGAGAACGGCAGTATGGTTGGCCGAGGTACCTCGAAACGAAACCGTCGCTAACTGACCGGGGCCGTAATTTTTAAACGCCAGTGGCGTATTGAACGCCAGCAGATCGGTTAGTGACCCAAATCGAAACTGAAGAAGCGTTGTTGAGTCGATACGTTGTAATTTCTGCCCCGCCAGAAATCGCTCGGGCGCGATGGCCCGCACCGTCACCAACGACAGCGATACAACTTGTCCTGTGTGCGGCTGGTCAGCCACCACCGTATCCGTTTGGGCGTAACTGATACGTCCATATAACAGGCTGACAAACAGACTTAAAACGAACCGCCAAAGGGTTTGCTTTCCCAATATCAATGAAAAATAACTGTACTCCAAAACGCTGGATTACCCAATCACTACGTTGACGCATTTCCTCCGAATGCGTTACTAACTGACAGTTATCGGCAGGTCTCCTGGCTTGTCTCATCGGCTCCGGCCTTCCCACGCTAGACTTAGCGCAGTGGCAATGTAGATTGACCCGATTTTGGTGAGAGACGTACAGTTGCGGGGACAGCTTTGTCATTTCGCCACATCTGTGGTTCGACAACTTCCCTTTTAAGCCACGAAAGCTGCTATGAAACAGTATCAGGCACCGAAAACTCAGGACAAAGGTAGATGAATTCGTGGAGTATTGTCACGTGTTCAGTCAAGAGTATTGATGGAAACCTATGCAACGACGACTATGGTATGATTGCTATTACTATTTTTAGCCTACGCTACGTTTATAGTCATTACCAAAAACTCCATGAATCAATCACTCTGGTCGCTGAGCGGCCAATATGCCCTTGTAACAGGTGGCACAAAAGGCATCGGCGAAGCCATCGTTCGTCAATTTCTCGATCTCGGGGCGGCCGTTTTCATTGTGGCCCGCGATGATGAACGTTTGCAGCAACAATTAACCACGTATCAACAGCAGGGTCATACGGTAGCAGGCCTTGCTGCCGACATCAGCCAACCGGACGTAGCCAATCAGGTTATTGAGGTTGTAAAAGCAACTTGGGGCAGACTGGACATTTTGGTCAACAACGCCGGAACCAACATCCGAAAGCCCACCGTCGATTACAGCTCAGCCGAGTATGAGCACATTTTGAATACGAATCTTCGCTCGGCCTATGAACTGAGTCAGAGAGCCCACCCTCTTTTGAAAGCGTCGGGTAACGGGAAGATTGTTTTTGTTTCGTCGGTATCCGGGCTAGCGCATACTAGCAGTGGTTCGCTTTATGGCATGACCAAAGCCGCGATGCTGCAACTCACGCGTAATCTGGCCGTTGAATGGGCGTCGGATGGCATCCGGGTAAATGCCGTAGCGCCCTGGTACATCAATACACCGCTAGCCACGCCCGTGCTAACGAATCCCGAAAAATTAGCGGGTATCCTGAAACGAACCCCCATGAATCGCATCGGCGAAGCTGATGAAGTGGCCTCTGTCGTGTCTTTTTTGAGTATGCCGGCATCGGGCTACGTCACTGGCCAAACGATTTCTGTGGATGGTGGTTTGATGGCCTGGGCGTTTTAAAGGCCGGCCACCATCTCTTTCATCTTCGTCATGGCCGTTTTCGTGACGGTCATCGCATCCTGCGCATAGTAATTTTTGTTGAATACTTCCAGCGACAGCACAATAGGCTGATCAGTACGTTTGATGAGTTTCAACGTATCGCGAATGGGGGCAACTCCATCACCGGGAAACACCCGGTCGGCATCGGTTATTTTTTCGCGGGTAAAATCGGCGGTGTAATCGTTGACGTGAAATACTTCAATAGCCGGTTTACCCACCAATGGCAAACTAACCGAACCTGAACCGCCTTTGTAGAGATGATAAATATCCAGCAACACCCGAGCCGACGGGTGGCCGCTTTCGATAGCAACAAACATAACTTCTCCCAGGCGACTCAAATTGGGAGAAAAGCCCCATAATTCTAATTGAGGTACAACGCCCGTTTTGTCGCCCAACTCCAGAATAGCCCGGTAGCGTTCGGCAGCTTTATACAAATCGATTTTAGGGCTACCAGGGGTTTGAGCACCTATAGGCGGGGTAGCTACGCGCTTACAACCTACCTCGGCCAGCATCCCCATCTCACCCTTAAGTTGCTCAAGTCCCTTAGTGCGAGCAGCCTCATCGTCTATAATCCAGGGCGCGAAACCTATAGCATTTTCAACCTTTATGCCATTATCCGCCAAAATTTTACGGGCATCTGCCGTAGTAGCTCCGGTTTTCAGATACGTCTGCAATGTCTCAACCCAGATTTCAACCGACCGAAACCCTGCTTTAGAAGCGGCTTCTAACTCCTTTACGAATCCGAGTTTTTGCCCCCGGATTGTGCTCATGTTCAGGCAAAGCGTAAAGGGTGACTGAGCACTTGGCGCAGGCATAGCGTTCAGTGAATTTGGAGAAAGTGCTGCACCAACTGAGGCAGTCAGGGCAGCCAACGTCTGACGACGAGTTATGGATTGAGACATAAACGATAAAAAATTCAGGCGACTATCTAGATTTACACACCTCTGGTAAATCAGAAAATCGCCTAAACCTACTTGCTGTCTTTGGGAAAAGTTGATTGAGCTAATCATCCATAAATAGCTCAATCAACTCTTCTTAATCACGCTAAAGATAGCGTTGATCGTTTAGTCTGTTATTCCTGCTCCAGCAAAAATGCTTTGATGAAGGGATCAATGTCGCCGTCCAGTACGGCTTCTGTATTAGATGTCTGGTAACCGGTGCGATGGTCTTTCACACGCCGGTCATCCAACACATAGGAACGAATTTGCGAGCCCCACTCGATTTTCTGCTTACTAGCTTCCACTTCGGCACGGGCTGCATTACGTTTCTGGACTTCAATCTCATATAATTTAGATTTCAGCAGGCGTATGGCGACTTCTTTGTTTTGTAACTGACTACGTTCCTGCTGACACTCAATAATGAGGCCCGATGGTTTGTGTTTCAACCGTACCGCTGTCTCCACTTTGTTTACGTTTTGACCACCGGCCCCACCCGACCGAAATGTATCCCAGTCAATATCGGCGGGATTCACTTCAATTTCAATGGTATCATCGACCAACGGATACGCATACACCGACGCGAAGGATGTATGCCGACGAGCGTTGGAATCAAACGGGGAGATACGTACCAATCGGTGAACACCATTCTCAGATTTCAGGAATCCATAGGCTAATGGTCCGTCTACTTCAATCGTTGCCGATTTAATACCAGCGGTATCACCATCCTGATAGTCAACCTGTTTCAGCCCGTAACCGTGCTTTTCGGCCCAGCGCATGTACATGCGGTAGAGCATATCGGCCCAGTCCTGGCTTTCGGTACCACCTGCTCCGGCGTTAATTTCGAGAACCGCACTAAGCTGATCCTCTTCATTACCGAGCATTTTTTTGAGTTCGAGATCTTCGAGCGTGGCCGTAACTTTGCGACCTTCCTGGTCTACTTCGTCTTCAGACACGTCGCCCGCTTCGTAAAATTCGAACAGCGTTTCGAGATCACCAAACTGACTATTTAGTTTTTCATAGCCGGTAGTCCAGCCTTTCAGGGTGCGAACCTGCTTCATTACCCCCTCCGCACGGGTGGCATCGGTCCAGAATTCTGGCTGGAAGGTTTGCTGTTCGAGTTCAGCTAATTGTTCTTTCTTATTATCGTAGTCAAAGATACCCCCTTAGGGCCTCTACTCTGGCTCTCAAGTCGGTCAACTGGTCGGTTGTCATGAACTTGTCGTACTTGTTAATGTATAGGTATACTGCCCAAACACCGTAAATGGCTTTAGGAAGTACAAAGATAGAACAAAAGAAGGCGGCTTTCCGGTTTCCGGCACGTAGCTAACCGCTTGCGCCTGCAAGATGGAAGCCCCGGTATCAACTTTTCAGCCTACCTTTGCGTTCTCTTTTTAGGAAGATTCAAGATTATTCATTTTACTAATTCATTCATTAACTAATGGCTTCACAGTACGATGTAATCGTTGTGGGTAGCGGGCCGGGCGGCTATGTAGCTGCTATCCGGGCGTCGCAATTGGGTCTGAAAACGGCCGTCATTGAGCGCGAAAGCCTCGGCGGCATTTGTCTGAACTGGGGTTGTATTCCAACCAAAGCCCTGTTGAAATCAGCGCAGGTTTTTGAATATATCAAGCACTCTGCCGACTATGGTATCACCGTTTCGGGTGAGTCGAAAGCCGATTTTCCGGGTGTTATCAAACGGAGCCGTGGCGTTGCCGATAGCATGAGCAAAGGCGTTCAATTTCTGATGAAAAAGAACAAGATTGATGTTATTAACGGTTTTGGCAAAGTGAAAGCAGGCAAAAAGGTCGAAGTGACTGCTGCCGATGGCAACGTCACGGAGTATGAAGCCAAACACATCATTATTGCGACCGGTGGCCGCGCACGCGCTTTACCAAGTGTACCTATTGATGGTACCAAAGTGATCGAGTACCGTAAGGCGATGTCGCTCGAAAAGCGACCCGATTCAATGCTCATTATTGGCTCTGGTGCCATTGGCGTCGAATTCGCGTACGTTTATTCCAGCATGGGTACGAAAGTCACCATCATCGAATTCCTGCCGAACGTAGTGCCCGTTGAAGATGAGGACATCTCGAAAGAGCTGGCTAAACAATACAAAAAGCTCGGTATTGATATATATACCAAGTCTGAAGTCACAAAGGTTGATACCAGCGGCAGTGGCTGCAAAGTGTTTGTGAAGACGCCAGACGGTGAAAAAACCTTTGATGTCGACGTAGTACTATCAGCCGCTGGTGTTGTTGCTAACATCGAAAACATCGGTTTAGAAGAGTTGGGTATCGCCGTTGACCGGGGCAAAATTGTAACGGATGATTACTACCGGACAAACGTTGAAGGCTATTACGCCATTGGTGACGTAACAAAAGGACAGGCCCTGGCACACGTAGCATCGGCCGAAGCGATCATCTGTGTAGAGAAGATTGCCGGTGTGGCCCACGTTGAGCCACTGAACTATAATAACATTCCGGGTTGTACGTATTGCACACCCGAAATCGCGTCGGTTGGATACACGGAAAAAGCAGCCCGTGAAGCTGGTTATGAGCTTAAAGTAGGCAAATTCCCATTCTCGGCATCGGGTAAAGCCAAAGCTGCCGGTACGCCGGAAGGTTTCGTAAAGGTCATTTTTGATGCCAAATACGGCGAGTTCTTAGGCGCTCACTTCATCGGTAATAACGTAACCGAAATGATCGCCGAAGTCGTGACCGCCCGCCGATTGGAAACAACCGGTGAGGAAATTCTTAAGGCTGTTCACCCACACCCAACCATGTCGGAAGCCATCAAAGATGCAACCGAAGCGGCTTACGGTGAAGCAATTCACTTGTAATTTTCGCTCGATACACGAATAAATTAATGGCCGCCAGTCTGGAACATAGCGTTTTGGGCTGGCGGTTATTTTTATCCTGCTGTCGATACTACTTCAGGATTTTCCAGTGCATCAACCCAATTTTTGTAAAGAAATAGAGGAACGAGGTCCGCAGAACACCAAGGCCGTAAATCGAACTACGCTTGAAGTTAATGGACGACGCTTCGTCGAAATATTTGGTAGGGCAGGTAACCTCGCCAATTTCGTAGCCCTTATAAAAAATCTGGGCGATCATTTCATTATCGAAAATGAAATCGTCGGAGTTGTGCGTGAAGTCCAGACTACGTAGCACTTCGCCCGAGAACGCCCGGTAACCCGTGTGGTATTCAGACAGTTTCTGATTCATCAGTACATTCTGTGTGAACGTTAGAAACCGGTTGGCAATGTACTTATACATCGGCATTCCCCCTTTCAAAGCGCCTTTCCCCAAAATCCGGGAAGCGAACACCACCGGGTATAACCCATTCCCAATAATTGTAATGATGGCCGGCAACAGCAATGGTGTGTACTGATAATCTGGGTGGAGCATGACTACAATATCGCCCCCGAGTTCAAGGGCTTTGGCGTAGCAGGTTTTCTGATTACCGCCGTAACCTTTATTTCTATCATGGCGAATCACATGTCGGATACCCAATTGGCGGGCTACCTCAACGGTGTTATCGGGGCTGGCGTCGTCTACAAGTATGACTTCGTCTACTAAATCGAACGGAATTTCACGATACGTACGCTCCAGCGTTAGTGCTGCCCGGTAGGCTGGCATCACTACAATCACTTTTTTGTTATTAAACATGGGGCAAAATTAAGAGGTCGATGCCACTATGCCAATAAAATTGACAACTGAAACCGATTCCTTCGCCATATTGGGCGTAGATTTGTTGTTTAACTTACCATATAATCCAATTTGAGGCTTAATTGCCTGTCCACTTATTAGTTATGTTATCCAGCGAAACTATATTTTTTCTTGCTTTTGCCGCTTTCGTTCTTTTAATTATGACTATTGATCTTGGCGTTTTCTCCAAGCAAAAAAGTCACGTTGTTCATTTTAAAGAAGCTGCCATCTGGAGTGCGATTTGGGTTGCGTTGTCAATTGCCTTTTATTTTTTTCTGCAACGATACGGTTATCTCATCCATGGTATCAATACATTTGCCCGACTCAAGGAGGTACGAGATCTTTACGCCGACCACGTTGAGCTTATTCCGGGCAATTTTGCCGCTAGCTTAGATCGCTTCGAGGCCAATATGGCCCTGGAATACATCACCGGTTATTTAGTCGAATACTCGCTTTCTGCTGACAATATTTTTGTTTTCATCTTGATATTCAGTTCGTTCGGCGTTCAGGAACGGTATTATAAAAAGATTCTGGTTTACGGAATTCTGGGCGCTATCATCCTGCGATTTATCTTCATTTTTCTGGGATCGGCTTTGATTCAGCGGTTTGAATGGATCATGTATTTGTTCGGGGCCTTTCTTGTCTACACAGGCATACAGTTGTTTTTCCAGAAGGAAGACGACGAAAAAATCGAACCAGCCAAGCATCCTGTCATTCGTTTTGCCAGCAAGTATTTGAATGTTTATCATCGTAATGTAACCGATAATTTTTTCATCCGTCGGAAATCAGATCATAAGCTGTTTGTAACGCCCTTATTTCTGATTGTCATTGTTGTAGCCTTCACGGATCTGGTTTTTGCGGTTGACTCCATCCCGGCCATTTTTTCGATTACGAAAGACCCCTATATCGTCTTTTTCTCGAACGTATTCGCCATTATGGGCTTGCGTTCTATGTTCTTCTTTCTGTCGAGCATCATGAGCCAGTTCCGTTTCCTAAAAGTAGGCCTGGCCGTGTTGTTAACGTTTATTGGCGCAAAAATGCTGGCTGAACATTGGTTGCAGGACATCGGCTTCAAACCCGTTTACTCACTCTACATTATTGTTGGTATTCTAAGCGTGAGCGTTCTGGCCTCATGGTTGATCCCTGAAAAGAAGGAATAGCGTTGCCAGATCGGCAGGATTTGGACGACTAAAATGAATTATGAGGTTGAGACGTTGATTCGTTAGTAAATCCTGCCGGATTGCCGGTACAATTCAGACCATTGTGAAAATCCCGCTTCAGACTGTTCTTAAAACCTTTCGCCGACGATTAACTAACCTTAGCAGCCGCAACCGCTCCTTGTTGCTGACGAGCCTGCCCGCCGGACAGTTTCTGGATCTTCATGAAACGGATTTTCTGCTTAACAAGCCCTCATTCACTATAATTGCTGATTTAATTGCCCGAAAACCATCGGTTGCTTTATGCGAAGTCCTTGATCCGCGCCAGGAACGTAGCAATGAAGTCAGTCGTAAACTTCGGAAAATTGACCGCACGGCCCGCTTCATTGAGGAAGAGCGCGGAACAGAAGACTTATATGTAGGCTGGCCGTTTGTAAAAGGGAAATTCCTGGATGATACGACTGTTCATGGGCCATTACTTTTTTTCCCGGTTAAGATCGAGCAACAGGGGAAATTCTGGAAATTGGTCCGTCGGGGCGATGAGCTGGCCTTTCTGAATCCAACGCTGGCCCTGGCTTATGGGCAGTTCAATCAGGTCAAGCTACCCGACGATCTTATTGAGAAAACAATGGACGATCTCGACCGAGATTCGCTGGTTTTCCGTACGCAACTCTACGAGTGGCTCAAAAGCAGCCCGCTGGAAATCAACTTTAATCAGGATTTATTTGTCGATAAACTCCAGTTTTTCACCAGGCAAACAACAAAAGATCTCAGTCAACTGGAACGCACTGGTGAGCTAAAACTCTATCCAGAAGCTGTATTGGGCATTTTTCCGCAAGCCGGATCCTTTCTGGTGCCAGATTATGATGCGCTGATTGCGAAGGGTGAGGGGCAAGGGGCAGAGGGTGAGAGGCCGGAGGTAGAAACTGATCTGTCTGATGATACCCTTCTGAACCTTTACCCGTTGCCCCCTGCCCTTCGCCCTTTGCCCGAAAAAAATATTCACACGCCCTTGCTGATGGATGCCTCACAGGAACTGGCGTTGCGAGCGGTGAAAGCGGGTCAATCACTGGTTGTGCAGGGGCCTCCCGGAACGGGCAAATCTCAACTCATTGCTAACCTGATGGCCGACGCAGCCGCATCGGGGAAGCGGGTATTGCTCGTGTGTCAAAAACGGGCAGCACTTGATGTTGTACAGGAGCGACTTGAGCAGGTCGGTATGGGACCATTTATGGCTTTAATTCACGATTTTCAGGATGACCGACGTGCGTTGTATGATCAGATCGCCAGCCAGATAGACCAGGTAGATGCTTATCGACAACAGAATAATAGCCTAAACGCCGTATTACTCGAACGCGACTTTGAGATAGAAAGTAAACGTATTGATGAGACAGTTACAGTTTTGCAATCGTTCAAGGATGCGCTGTTCGATACGAGTGAATGTGGTCTGTCAGCCAAAGAATTGTATTTGATCAGTGAGCCAGGCAAACCGACAATTCCACTCGAAGATATTTATGCACAGTTCCCGTTGAACAATGTGGATAACTTCGTCCGGCGTATAAGCGACTACGTAGCATATCAGCATCGTTTGGGATCAGATCATCCATGGAATGATCGAATCAGCTTTGCGCCATTCGTTACTACCGATTTAACGAAAGCTATCCAGATAATCAATGGGTTAATACAGCTGCGTAATGATGCAAATGGCCAAACGGCGGCTTTCCTAGGGGGCCAGCCACTCGCGCTGGCTGAATTAGTAGACTGGCAGGCACACGATTGGGAATTGACCGCTTTATTAAATCTCCTGACTGTTGACGATACTGATACGTTATGGAAAGTTATAATGATGTTTCGTAACAATCCCGACCATCCAGCTTTCAAAACAGAGGAGACTCAACTGGAGAAACTAGCTCAGACATGGGATGATGCCCTGGTACCACCTGGCCCAGAACTGTCGTTGCAATCTATCGAATTATCCCCTTTTCGTGAATTACTGGCCGATGCGCTGGCTGCCCGACCTTCCTGGGTAACCTGGAATTGGTGGCAGTTAACGAAATCGGGCAAAGCTCAATTGCAGGATGTTGCAACAGCTAACGGATTGGTTCTATCAGAGCACGATTTGCAAACGTTGACAGTGAAAGTGGCCAAGCGTATTCAACTGGAAGGTGTTCAGCAGCAAAGTGCTACGTTGCTTAGTGATTTATCGCTTCCTAACTCACCTGACAGTGTTCGACTTGTGCAACAGGCACAGCATATTACCGAGCGTTTGAATACGCTTCAACTAGTATGTCAACTGCCAGAATCCTGCTGGCAAACGTCAAAGAAATTTCTGGAGGTTGTAACGAATTTATTACGTGTTGCCGCAGCAGTTGAGAAACAACGAATAGACGCTCAAACCTACCTTACGACGGACCAAATTGGTCAACTCTGGAAGGACGATGTTTATACTGATAATCTACGCCGTACACTGAGCAGTGACTTCGATCTGTTGGTTGAAGCGGACAGGATACAGGAAAACTTTTCTGAGTTTGAACGAACAGTCATAGCTCGATTGGGCAATCATGAGCCACTACGTTGGGTAGAAACGTTTCAGGAGAGTATACACCGGGCCTGGCTTGACCACATTGAAACGAAATATCCCGAACTCCGCAGCGTATCATCGCTTAGAATGAGTCAATGGGAACAGACGTTGCAGGAAAGTGTACAGCGAAAACAAGTGCTGAGTCGCGATATTCTGCTGGTTAAATTACGCGAACAGACGTATCGGAATCTAGTTCTCAATCGGTTGAGCAACGTAGTAACATACCGTGATCTACTGCATCAGACCAGCAAGAAACGAAACGTGTGGCCAGTTCGTAAACTGATGGAGTCATTTGCCGATGAAGTGTTCAAACTGGTACCGTGTTGGCTGGCCTCACCCGAATCGGTATCGGCCATGTTCCCATTACGTGAGGGTCTGTTCGATCTAGTTATTTTCGATGAAGCATCGCAATGCTTTGCGGAGAATGGTATTCCAGCTATGGTGCGGGGTAAACAGGTGGTTATTACCGGCGATAATCAGCAACTTAGGCCTAGTGATCTTTACCGAATCCGCATAGATGAGAATGAACTAGCGGAGGAAACCCCGATCGCTCTGGAAGTCGAATCGCTCCTTGAATTAGCGGCTCAGGAATTGCCACAAGTTTCGCTAAATGAACATTATCGAAGTCGATCGCTGGATTTGATTACTTTCTCCAACGAGCATTTCTACCAAAATAAACTATTGCTTTTGCCTCACTTTGAGGTTGTTAATCAGCAGGAACCAGCGATCCGCTATCTGAATGTAAAGGGAACCTGGCTGCGAAATACAAATCTTGCCGAAGCGGAAGCCATTGTGCATCTTATTGATCAATTGCCAACTGAACTGCCTGGTCGCTCTGTGGGCATCGTCACGTTCAACTATCCGCAGCAGCAACTAATTCAGGACATGCTGGAAGATCGTTTCGCATCAGAATCTGTTTCTGATGAAAATAAATCGGAACTTCCATCTGGTTTATTCGTCAAAAATATTGAAAACGTGCAGGGCGACGAGCGTGATATTATTATTTTCTCCATTGGTTACGCACCTGATGAACGCGGAAAACTGTCCATGCAATTCGGGAGCTTGAACGCACGTGGTGGTGAAAATCGTTTGAACGTAGCTGTCACCCGAGCACGGGAGCGAGTGTATGTTGTTACAAGCCTATGGCCCGATCAGCTCACTATTGCTGATACAGCTAACGAAGGTCCGAAGTTATTAAAAGCCTATTTAGCGTATGCGCTTAACGTAGCCCAGCAACAGTTCCGACCGGCTCAGCGCTTTCAACAGATTATTCCATTCGGCACTTTATTGAAGAATAAACTATCGGATCAACATCCCGATTGGCAACCCGAACTGCCTTTCGCCGACTTGACGATCAAGATCGACAATACGTATAAATCGCTTGTTCTGACCGATGATGATGCCTATTATCAGCAAACGCTTAAACAAACTCATGCTTATCTGCCAATAGCTTTACAAGATCGTAAATGGCCGTTTCAGCGTGTTTGGAGTAGGGAGTACTGGCGGGGTACGAGTAAAAAAGCCTGAGTTTCCCCAGGCTTTTCATTATTCGTTCATCATTGCGACAAACTGATCAAACAGGTAGCGAGAGTCGTGTGGTCCAGGCGAAGATTCTGGGTGATATTGTACCGAAAATGCTGGTTTATCTTTCCGACGAATACCCTCAATTGTATTATCATTGAGGTTAATATGCGTCAGCTCAACATTCGGATGATCCATCACCTCGTCGGCTTTTACGGCGAAACCATGATTCTGAGAAGTAACTTCACAATGACCCGTAATTAGGTTTTTGACTGGATGGTTCAACCCACGATGGCCGTTATGCATTTTGTAAGTCGAGATGCCACTAGCCAATGACAGAATCTGGTGGCCCAGACAAATACCAAATAATGGCGTTTCAGTTTCCAATGCCTGCTTAACAGTTTCAACTGCGTAAGGCATCGCTGCCGGATCGCCAGGGCCATTAGCAATAAAAAAGCCATCCGGCTTCCATGCCGCTAGCTCATTATATGGCGTTTTGGCTGGGAAAACTTTACAAAAAACATCCCTTTCATGAAAATTCGTCAGAATGCTACGTTTAACCCCTAGATCCAACACAGCTACCCGCAAGCTGGATTCAGGATTACCCGATTCATAGGCTTCAGGTGTACAAACTTCGGAAGATAGCTCAAGACCATCCATGTCGGGGACTTTCTGTAGTTCAGCCAGCAATATAGCCGGGTCCAGAATTTGTGACGATATAATGCAGTTCATCACACCTTTTGAGCGAATATAACGTACCAGTTGTCTAGTATCTACACCGTGAATCCCAACGATACCAGCCCGTTCAAAATAATCCTGCAATGAACCATCAGCAGTATACCGGGAATGAATATTCGAGAAAAAGTTACATACCATTCCACGAATTTTCACCCCACCTGATTCCTGCTCGGCGTTATTAAGCACACCGTAATTACCAATGTGCGAAGTTGTATTAATAACAATTTGACCATAGTAGGAAGGATCCGTGTAAATCTCCTGATACCCGGTCATGCCTGTATTAAAGCAAATTTCGCCCCCAGCTGTTCCTATTTTACCGAGAGCAAGTCCCCGATAAACGGTTCCATCCTGCAAAACTAGTAGCGCTTCAGGTTGCTGCGTATGTTTCATGTATGCGTTTTGGCTAATAAGACTAAAAAAAAGGGCTAACCATTGCGGTTAACCCATTTCTATATGACGTGTTAGTTAGTCACTTCGTTATTGTTCTTCTTTACCACCCTTTAAACGATCCTGCAGTTCTTTCAGTTCGTCCAATTTGCCGTCACGTGCCATCGCAGCCTGTTCATTCCAGGTAGTCGCGTCATGTACGTTAAAGCGTGAGCCTGCTTCAGCTAAGACTTGTTGAACCGTCTCATCCTGTGCGTCGGCCAATTGTGCAAAGGTAGTAACACCAGCGTTATTCAACAACTCAGCAATTTTAGGCCCGATCCCTTCGATCAGGGTCAGATCATCACCCGCCACTGGCGCAGCTGCAACAACTGCTTCATCAACAGGTGCTTCGGTAGACGTAGCAACTGGAGCAGATGTTGTTTCTGCTGGTTTCGTACCACTTCCCCGACGGCTCCGACGCGTTTTGGTCGTTGTCGCTGCTTTTTCAGCAACAGCCGAAAGAAGCAATTCGTTGAAATCAACAAGCTCGATTAGGCAGGTTTCTGCATTATCACCCAGGCGATTACCCAGTTTAATGATACGTGTATATCCACCAGGACGGCTAGCGATTTTATCGGCTACTGTTCCGAACAGTTCCTTCATCGTCTCTTTGTCATTCAACGACTGGAACACAACGCGACGATTCTGATAGGTGTCATCCTTAGCTCGCGTCAGAATAGGCTCCACAAATTTTCGGAGTTCTTTCGCCTTCGCAAGTGTCGTCTCAATGCGCTTATGCAAGATGAGCGACGAAGCCATGTTCTGTAACATCGCTTCGCGGTGCGAATGTGTCCGGCTTAAGTGATTATCTTTTTTACCGTGTCTCATTTTCTTATTTAGTCGTCAGTCGGTAGTCGTTAGTCGATAATAATTAGCTGGCATACCTGCTAATGACTAACGACTGACGACTAACTACTATTAATCTTCGTCTAGTCTGTACTTAGCGACGTCCATACCGAACGTCAGGTTCTTTTCAGCAACTAATTGCTCTAATTCCGTCAATGACTTCTTACCGAAGTTGCGGAACTTCATCATGTCCGAAATCTCAAGCCGAACAAGATCACCCAGCGTCCGTACATCTGCTGACTTAAGGCAGTTATAAGCCCGGACAGATAGATCAAGATCTGCAAGTGACGTTTTGAGAAG
Source organism: Spirosoma jeollabukense (assembly GCF_054777855.1). NCBI lineage: Bacteria > Pseudomonadati > Bacteroidota > Cytophagia > Cytophagales > Cytophagaceae > Spirosoma > Spirosoma jeollabukense. Next base: position 522,748 of record NZ_BAAHAD010000003.1, on the reverse strand, counting down.
TTTCCGCATGTGTAGAACTTCTTCATCCACTACGTTCTCTTCTTCTGGCTTGGCCGTTTCAAACGTCATTGTCTGATCCGAGAACAGCATGAAGTGCTGAATCAGGATATAAGCTGCACCTTTTAGGGCTTCTTCCGGGTGGATCGAGCCATCCGTTTCAATATCCAGCAATAGCCGTTCATAGTCAGTTTTTTGCTCTACCCGTGTATTTTCAACACTATACTTCACGTTTTTAATCGGTGTGTAGATAGCGTCAATTGGGATGTGACCAAACGGTAACTCATTCGCCCGTGGTTCATCGGCAGGCACATAGCCACGACCTTTCTCCACGAAGATTTCCATCTCCAGATCCCGTGTATCGTCGATATGGCAGATCTCCAGTTCTGGATTCAGTACTTCGAACGAAGGCGAAAACTTGGATATATCACCAGCCTTTAAGACTGACTGTTTTTTAATATTGACGGTGATCTTGTTGTCGACCATGTCATTGATCTTCTTGAAACGAACCATTTTAAGGTTCAGAATGATCTCTGTCACGTCTTCAACAACGCCCTCAATTGAAGAAAATTCGTGCAACACACCGGGGAATTTTACGCTCGTGATGGCGTAACCTTCCAGCGATGACAACAGTATGCGCCGTAACGCGTTACCGATTGTTACACCGTATCCTTTTTCAAGGGGTTTGAATTCAAACACCCCGTGAAAGTCGTCAGCTTTCTCCACTACGACTTTGTCGGGCATTTGGAACGCTAAAATTGACATACGTTTCGTATTTTACAGCAGTTCTCTGCCTTGGCGTGAAGACTGAAATTTTATCTGGTTTTCAGTTTCTTCGATTTTGGTATTCTTCTGGACCCAATGACCAGCCTTCAACCGAAAACCAATCAATCCTGAACCGTAACTATTTATAGAAAAGCCAGCAGAACTCAGGCGAGTTCTGCCAGTACTGTTACTTCGAATACAATTCGACGATGGCTTGCTCGTTGAAGTTTTCCGGGATTTGATCACGCTCAGGATAGCTGATAAACTTACCCGTCAATTGTTGACCGTCCCACTCAACCCAGTTGTACCGTTTAGTATTCCGAGCTGAAAGGCTCGTAGAAACAGCTTCCAGTGATTTAGATTTCTCCCGAACACCGATCAATTGACCAGGCTTCAGTGAATAAGAAGGAATGTTAACGACTTCGCCATCAACAATAATGTGTTTATGCGAAACCAACTGACGGGCGGCCCGACGAGAAGAAGCAATACCTAAACGATAAACAGTGTTATCGAGCCGAGCTTCACATAGCTTCAACAGGTTTTCACCTGTGATGCCCTCCCGAACCTGAGCCCGGTGGAACAGTGCCCGGAACTGGCGCTCCAGAATACCATACGTATATTTTACTTTCTGCTTTTCAAGCAACTGAAGCGCATATTCGGATTGTTTCCGTTTGCGACCCCGACCGTGCATACCCGGTCCGTAATTTTTCTTCTGTAACGCTTTGCTCGGCCCCATGATGGGTTCGCCGAACTTGCGCGAAATTTTGGCTTTTGGCCCAGTGTAACGTGCCATTCTTCAATGAATGAATAATTGTGAAACATTGGACAGACACAACTAAATGTCGCCTGCCCCTATTCATGCCATCCGTAAGTTATACGCGACGACGCTTTGGCGGCCGACACCCATTGTGCGGCAGCGGGGTAATATCACGAATCGTTGTTACTTCGATACCCGAGTTTTGAATGGTACGGATTGCGGATTCACGACCTGATCCTGGACCTTTCACAAACACTTCTGCTTTGCGCATGCCCAGATCGTGAGCAACGGCAGCACAGTTAGAAGCGGCAGTCTGCGCAGCATATGGGGTATTTTTCTTTGAACCACGGAAGCCCATTTTACCCGCCGATGCCCAAGAGATAACTTGGCCGTTCATATTGGTAATCGAAATGATGATGTTGTTGAACGTAGCCCGGATGTGTACCTGACCAATGGGTTCAACGACTACCACCCGCTTTTTCGCTTTGTCTTTGCGTTTTGCTTGAGCCATTGTTTTTAGGTAATCGTCAATGTGTTACCGGTTATCATTACTTGTCCCAAGAAGCTCAGCCTCAAAGAACCACAAATGCTCCGTATAACGATGAGCGACCGATTAATTATTTCGTTACTTTCTTTTTGTTAGCAACTGTCTTACGCTTACCTTTTCGGGTACGTGAGTTGTTTTTGGTATGCTGTCCACGAACCGGAAGTCCCTTACGGTGACGCAAGCCACGGTAGCAACCGATATCCATCAAGCGTTTGATGCTTAATTGAACTTCCGAACGCAGCTGACCTTCAACCTTGTACTCGTTTGAGATAGCGTTACGTACGGCACTCGCTTCATCGTCCGTCCATTCATTGGCTTTCTTGTCAACACTGATACCAGCGTCGGTCAAGATTTTCTTAGCCCGGCTACGTCCAATGCCGTAGATGTATGTCAGCGCGATTTCGCCACGCTTCTTGTCTGGAATATCAACACCTGCAATACGTGCCATGCTTAGCCTTGTCTTTGTTTGTAACGGGGATTCTTTTTGTTGATCACGTACAGCTTCCCTTTCCGCCGGATCACTTTGCAATCTTCACTGCGTTTCTTGATTGACGCTTTAACTTTCATGGTAAAAGTTTCAGTTTACAGCCCTCAATCTCCAGTTTATGTATATCAGATAATCCTTGTCTGGTTACTGAAAGGCATACCCTGAAAACCAAAAGCTTACTTGTATCGGTACACAATTCGCGCCTTACTCAAATCATAAGGCGACATTTCCAATTTTACGCGATCTCCTGGCAGGATCTTAATGTAATTCATCCGCATTTTGCCAGAGATGTGGGCAATTACCTCATGTTTGTTGGCCAATTCGACCCGGAACATCGCATTCGATAATGCCTCCAAAATCACACCGTCTTGTTCTATAGAATTCTGCTTTGCCATGTTCGCTTTAAACCGCCATCAGATCTTGTGTTTCAACCATTAGGCTTGTGTTCGCGGTTACTGCTTCAATGTATTCAAAGGTTGTCAGAATCTCAGCTTTTCCTTTGCGCACAGCTACTGTGTGTTCAAAGTGAGCCGATGGCTTACGGTCAACAGTACGAATTGTCCAGCCGTCCCTTTCTTGCACAACACCCTTCTTGCCGAAGTTAATCATTGGCTCAATTGCCAGAATCATGCCTTCCTGCAATTTCGGACCTTGACCTCGTTTGCCATAGTTTGGTACTTCAGGGGCTTCGTGCAGGTTTTGGCCAACGCCATGACCTACTAACTCTCTAACAACCGAATACCCAAACTTCTCTGTATACGTCTGAATAGCATACCCAATATCGCCTACTCGATTTCCTTCAATGGCCTTTTCCAGACCGATATAAAGTGATTCTTTAGTTCGGGATAACAATCGACGAACGGCCGGACTTACTTCCCCAATTGGATATGTATAAGCACTATCACTGTGATAGCCATTCAACTTAACACCACAATCAATCGAGATGATGTCACCGTCACGGAGTTCATAGCGGCTAGGAAATCCATGCACTACTACGTCGTTGACTGAAATACAGAGTGAAGCCGGAAACTTGTTATAACCTAAGAACGATGGAGAGCCTCCGTTATCCTTAATAAACGTTTCTGCAACCCGATCAAGTTCCTTTGTTGTTACACCAGGTCGAATAAGCTTAGCCACTTCAGCATGAGCCTTTCCAAGTACCTGTGCACTGATCTTAATCAGAGCGATTTCTTCATCGCTTCTGATAAAAATCATTTTATCTTTTTTATCGGAACTAGACATCTCTGTTATGCGGCTACTGTCTCTGCACTCGTGCGACCCTGTACTCGACCTGATTTCATCAGACCTTCGTAGCGACGCATCAGTAAGTAACTCTCCACCTGCTGCAGCGTATCAAGCACAACACCAACCATAATCAGAAGCGAAGTACCTCCAAAAAATTGGGCAAAGCCACTTGTCATACCTAATAGATTAGCAATAGCGGGTAAAATCGCCACAATCGCCAGCATAATAGCGCCAGGAAGTGTAATTCTATCTAACACTGTACCAATATACTCAGATGTCTGAAAACCTGGTTTTACCCCGGGAATGAAACCGCCACTACGTTTCATATCATCAGCAATCTGAACCGGGTTGACGGAGATCGCCGTGTAAAAGAACGTAAAGACAATAATCAAAAGCGAGAACAACAAATTGTATTGCCAGGTTGTATAGCTCTGAAACGCGTTCTGCACACTAGCCGCAAAATCGCTTTTTTCTGCAAATAAACCTGCAACGTAAGTTGGAATAAACATCAATGCCTGAGCGAATATGATTGGCATTACACCAGCCGCATTCAATTTAAGTGGCAAATACTGACGCTGTCCACCAACAACTTTATTTCCAATAACCTGTTTGGCATATTGAATTGGAATACGACGAACAGCCTGCGTTAAAACAACCGCACCCATAATCACGAAAAACAGACCTACTAGTTCTAATACAAAAACCAGTACCTGAGATGTTCCGCGTGATAAGGCTTCTCCATATATAGCCCCTGGAAGACGTGACACGATCCCAATCATAATGATCATTGAGATACCATTACCTATTCCTTTATCTGTAATCCGTTCGCCCAGCCACATGCAGAAAATGGTACCAGCCGTGAGAATAAAGAGCGACGAAATTGTGAATAAGCCCCGATCTATTAGTAGTGCCTCAGCCGGAATCGTCGTGCGTACATACGTAATAGCCTGAACGGCGGTTACACCAATTGTTAGCACCCGCGTAATCTGGTTTAGCCGTTTACGCCCCGATTCACCTTCCTTCTGCATTTTCTGGAAGTAGGGTAAAGCCAGTGTAAGCAATTGGATGGCAATCGACGCCGAAATGTATGGCATGATGCCTAGCGCAAAAATTGACGCCTTGCTAAAAGCACCTCCTAAAAAGGTATCTAACAAGCCAAGCAATCCCTGAGGATTGAGATTCAATTTTTGTGGATCAACGCCTGGTAGCACAATAGCCGAACCAAGACGAAACGCCGTAATAAACAACAGCGTGTTGAGGATTCGACTCCGCAACTCGTCAATTGCAAAAATATTCTTAAACGTGGTGATGAGTCGGTTCATAAAATAGGTCGGCTACTGCCGTGCTCACAACTAATTCGCTGCTTCCTCTGTCACTTGTTTAGCAGGCACGATTGCCTTACCGCCCGCTTTTTCGATCGCTTCTTTCGCGCTTGTCGAGAAAGCATGGGCATGAATTTCAACGGCGGCTGTTAGTTCACCCCGGCTTAATACTTTGACTAAGTCTTTCTTGCTAACCAGGCCATGCTGAAGCAGAAATTCCATATCTACGATTGTAGCCTTAGTTTCATCGACTAACGCCTGAATAGAATCCAGATTCAGAGGTTTGTATTCGACGCGGTTGATATTCTTAAAGCCGAACTTAGGTACACGACGTTGCAATGGCATCTGACCACCTTCGAAGTGTGTTTTACGACTATAACCTGAACGCGATTGCGCTCCTTTGTGACCACGCGTAGACGTACCGCCCATGCCTGATCCCTGTCCGCGTCCGACTCGCTTGCGCTCTCTGACGGAACCTTTTGCCGGTCTAAGGTTGCTTAAATTCATTGATATATATTTAAAAAGATGATTCTTTTGGCTTTTAACATCACCCTTACACGAAGCCAGAGCAGTCTGAAAACCAAAAGAATCGCAAAGATACTAAATTTCTTCAACCTTCACTAGGTGCTGCACCTTATTGATTGCACCTTTCAGCGCGTCGTTGTATTCCAGCTCGACGCTTCGATTGATTTTGCCTAAGCCTAAAGACTTAATCGCGTTCTTTTGCGATAACGGCCGTTTGATGGTGCTGCTGACCTGCGTAATACGTACTCGTGCCATGTCGTCTGTTGCTCCTATTGATTAACCGTTGAAAACTTTAGCCAGACTGATCTGACGCTGAAAAGCCACCTGGTGAGGCAAACGCATTTTCAATAACGCATCAAGCGTTGCTTTTACTACGTTGTGTGGGTTCGACGAACCTTTCGATTTCGCTAGGATGTCGTGTATACCAGCCGACTCAAGAACGGCCCGCATAGCACCACCTGCGATCACGCCAGTACCTGGAGCAGCCGGTTTCAGCAGGACAAAGCCACCACTGAATTTACCTTCCATTTCGTGAGGGACAGTACGTTTCAAAAGTGGAACCTGCACAAGGTTCTTCTTCGCGTCTTCTACTCCTTTGGCGATCGCATCCGTTACTTCATTGGCTTTGCCTAATCCGTAACCAACGACACCGTTACCATCGCCGACGACGACAATCGCCGAGAAACTGAATCGGCGACCACCTTTTACCACCTTCGCTACGCGATTGATGGCTACAACCTTTTCTTTCAGGTCGGCTTCGTTGAATTTTGTCGGTCTTGCTGAATTGATGTTCATTGCTTAGAACTTAAGGCCACCCTCTCGGGCTGCATCGGCCAGTGCTTTTACTTTACCGTGATATAAGTAGCCGTTACGGTCGAACACAGCTGCGCTGATATTCTGTGCAACTGCCTTTTCAGCCAATCGCAGACCAACTTTCTTCGCCGTTTCGACGGTGTTGCCTTCGGCTTCGCTTTTCAACTCAACTGACGAAGCGGCAGCCAGTGTGCGGCCAGCAATGTCGTCAATTAGTTGCGCGTAGATCGCTGTGTTAGAGCGAAAAACCGAGAGACGGGGGCGCTCAGCCGTACCAGAGACTTTTGCCCGGATACCAAACTTGATACGCTGTCTTCTTTCTTGTTTATTCTTTGCCATGTTATTTGATTCCGACCAAATAGGCGTTTAAAATGTATTTGGTTTTCACTCTCGATTCACGATTGTATAGAATAAACACAAACCGAAAACTGAAAACCAGCGTATTATTTCTTGGACGAAGATTTACCAGCTTTCCGGCGAACTTGCTCACCAATAAAACGGATACCTTTGCCTTTGTAAGGCTCAACTTTACGTAATGACCGGATTTTAGCGGCTACATCACCAAGAAGCTGCTTATCAGACCCTTCCAGGTAAACCTTTGGGTTCTGACCTTTTTCCGTTACGGCAGTTACTTTGATCTCGTTTGGAACAGCTAAGTACACATTGTGTGAATAGCCAAGTTGTAATTCGAGAATGTTGTTAACAACCGATGCTTTATAACCAACCCCGATTACTTCAAGATTTAGTTTGTAGCCTTCACTTACACCCGTTACCATGTTACTAACCAGTGAACGGTATAGGCCATGAAGTGCTTTATGACGTTTCTGTTCCGTAGGGCGCGATACTTGAATCTGACCCTCTTCAATTGCAACCGAAATGTCCGGATCAACCGTTTGAGTCAGGGTGCCTTTAGGCCCTTTTACCGTTACAACGTTTTGCGCGTCAACGGACAACGTTACGTTATTGGGTAGGGCGATGGGTTTCTTACCTATGCGTGACATCGTTCAGTTCGGATTAATATACGTAACACAATACCTCTCCACCTACGTTCAGCGTCTTCGCTTCTTTATCTGTCATCACTCCTTTGGAGGTAGAGATGATAGCAACACCCAGGCCATTCAGAATACGTGGCAGGTGATCAGCACCCCGGTACTGACGTAAACCTGGGCGACTGATACGTTGTAGATCAACGATAGCATTCTGCTTCGTCGTTGGATTATACTTTAGGGCAATTTTGATAGTGCCCTGTGGGGTGCTGTCATCGAACTTGTAGTTCTGAATGTAGCCCTTTTCGTACAAAACTTTGGTAATCTCTTTTTTTATGTTGGAAGCAGGGATCTCCACAACCCGGTGCTTAGCCCGGATGGCGTTTCTAACGCGGGTCAGAAAATCTGCTATTGGGTCTGTATTCATTCTTAGCGTTGCGTTACTTGCAAACCTCTCTTTTAAAGAAAGTTCGCAAAATTACGGAAACTGAATTACAAATAGAAATGGAATCTGGAATTACCAGCTTGCCTTTGTTACTCCTGGGATTTTACCGGCTGATGCCATTTCGCGGAATGTAACCCGTGAAATACCAAACTTGCGCATATAACCCCGAGGACGACCCGTTAATTTGCAGCGATTGTGCAACCGTACAGGTGATGCATTTTTGGGAAGCTTATCCAAACCCAGGTAATCACCTGCAGCTTTTAGAGCAGCCCGTTTCGTAGCGTATTTGGCAACTAACGCTTCGCGTTTCCGTTCCCGTGCTTTGATTGATTCTTTTGCCATTGTGTTTTAGCCTTTGTGTAGGTTACTATTTACCACTTTTAGCAAACGGCATTCCCATTGCTTTCAGCAACTCATAGCTTTCATTGTCCGTATTGGCGGTTGTCACAAACGTGATATCCATACCCGAAATGCGTGCTACTTTGTCGATACTGATCTCAGGGAAGATAATCTGCTCCTGCACACCGAACGTATAATTACCGCGACCGTCAAATCCTTTGTCGCTGATGCCTTTGAAATCCCGTACACGTGGCAACGAAACCGTTGTCAGGCGATCCAGAAACTCATACATCTTCACACCACGTAGCGTCACTTTCGCACCAATGGGCATTTTTTCCCGCAGTTTGAAGTTAGAGACCGCCTTCTTCGACATAGTCGGAACGGCTTTCTGGCCCGTGATGGTCGTTAATTCTTCGACGCCTACATCAACTAATTTCTTATCGGCGACAGCGGCTCCAATACCTTTATTGATGACAATTTTGCTCAGACGCGGCACTTGCATAACCGACTTATATTGAAACTTGTCTTTCAACTGAGGTACGACCTCGCTTAAATATTTTTCTTTCAGTCTTGGCGTTGCCATTTTCTTAGACCTGCTTAGGGTTAACATCAGGGATAAAGTTGCCCGTCTTTTTAGAAAAGCGTTGCAGCTTTCCCTTTTCGTTCAACTTACGGCCCGTGCGGGTGGGTTCGCTGGTAGCTGGATCAACCAGTTTCAGATTACTGATATGGATTGATCCTTCGGTTTTTTCCAGACTCCCCTGCGGGTTAGAAGCCGTTGGCTTCAAGTGTTTCGTAATCATAGCGACCCCCTCAACTCGAGCACGATCTTTTTCTACAATTATTTCTTTCACTGTTCCGCGCTGGCCTTTCGAGTTACCGCCAATTACGACGACCGTATCGCCCGTCTTAATGTGGAACTTATGTTTCGGTAGCGTTATTTTCTTCTCCATTGCTTACAATACTTCCGGGGCTAGCGATACGATTTTCATAAACTGCTTCTCGCGCAATTCGCGGGCTACAGGACCGAAAATCCGGGTGCCACGCGGCTCATCGTTATTGTTGAGCAATACGGCTGCATTGTCTTCAAAGCGGATGTATGAACCGTCTTTACGACGTACTTCCTTTTTGGTCCGAACAACAACAGCTTTAGAAACCGTACCTTTTTTCATGCTGCTGGACGACAGGGCCTGCTTTACCGTCACGACAATCTTGTCACCGACAGATGCATACCGTTTACCTGTACCGCCCAGGACGCGAATAACAAGCACTTCTTTCGCGCCACTGTTATCGGCAACTCCTAATCTTGATTCTTGCTGTACCATGGCTTACTTCGCCTTTTCGATGATTTCGACTAATCTCCAACGCTTATTCTTGCTTAATGGGCGGGTTTCCATAACACGAACGGTGTCACCAATACCACACTCATTTTTCTCGTCATGAACAGTCAATTTTTTCGTCTTGTTCATGAACTTGCCATACATAGGGTGCTTCACTTTGCGATCAATCGCTACCGTGATAGTTTTCTGCATTTTATTGCTGGTCACCCGTCCGATACGCTCTTTCCGAGCGTTACGCTCCGACGCCGATTTTTCTTCGCCCATTGTGGGAGCGACTGCTTTCGGCTGTTCTGCTGCTACGACCGCTGGGGTTTCCTGTTCCGCCTGCGGTGCTGGTGCTTGTTGCTCTTCCATCGTCGTGTCTTATTAGGCTTGCCGCGATTTAACCGTCAGTTCCGTGTGAAGGCGAGCAATCCGTTTCCGGCTCTCGCGGATGCGCATGGGGTTCTCAATGGGAGAGACAGCATGTGCGAACTTCAGTTTCAACAGTCGGTCCTGTTCGGCACCAATCTCGGTGCGTAAGTCTTCGGCCGACAATCCTTTCAAATCTTCTTTTTTCATTTTGTTCGTCGCTTAGGGGTACTATTCCTCGACTTGCTCTTGATAGTCGCGCCGAACCACAAATTTGGTCCGAACGGGCAATTTTTGAGCGGCCAAGCGCAGGGCTTCCATACCCGTTGCTAAATCAACACCCGTCGTTTCGAACATAATCGTGCCGGGCTTTACTACGGCTACCCAATATTCGGGTGCACCTTTACCTTTACCCATCCGAACCTCAGCCGGTTTTTTGGTGATCGGCTTATCGGGGAAAATACGAATCCAAACCTGGCCTTCACGTTTCATGGCCCGAGTTACGGAAATACGAGCGGCTTCAATCTGGCGGGCGGTAATCCGACCTGGTTCCAATGATTTGATACCGAACGTACCGAAAGCGATTTCATGGCCGCGCGATGCGATACCTGGAATCCTTCCTTTATGCTGCTTACGGAATTTTGTTCTTTTTGGCTGTAACATAGCTCTAAAAGTTAGAGTCGATAGTCATTAGTCAATAGTCGTTTGTAATGAGCGACTGGCAACTGGCGACTGGCGACTGGATTTATCGTCTTGGTCCACCACCGCCACGGTTAGCACCACCCGGGGCACCACCGCCACGATTGCCACCACCCTGACCACCACCGCCACGGTTGCCGCCACCTTGGCCGCCACCAGCACGATTGTTACCACCCCGATCATTGCCACCGCGATCACCGCGACCACGACCACCCCGGTCGTTACCATCACGATCGCCACGAGGACCACGACGGTCACCACGGTCATTTGAAGAAGCACTACGTTCTCCGGCTTGTGCCTGGCTCATCATGGCTGCTGGCGACAGGTCGCGCTTGCCATACACTTCGCCTTTGAAAATCCACACTTTAATGCCGATTTTACCGTAAACTGTCTGTGCTTCCGAGATAGCGTAGTCAATGTCAGCACGTAGCGTATGAAGAGGCACACGGCCTTCTTTGTACTGCTCAGAGCGGGCAATTTCAGCACCACCTAAACGACCTGACACTTTCACCTTGATGCCTTGAGCGCCCACCCGGATAGCCGATTGAATCGCCTGCTTCATGGCACGACGGAAAGAAATCCGAGCTTGTAGCTGCTGAGCAATAGCTTCACCAACGAGTTTAGCATCAATTTCAGGCCGCTTGATCTCGAAGATATTGATCTGGACATCTTTGCCCGTAATCTTTTTCAGCTCTTCTTTGATTTTATCAACCTCACCACCGCCTTTGCCAATAACAATACCCGGACGAGCCGTGTGAATTGTCAGCGTAACGCGTTTCAGTGTACGCTCTATAACAACCCGAGCAATAGCTCCTTTCGGAATACGGGCTGCTACATATTTCCGGATTTTCTCATCTTCAACGAGTTTGTCCGCAAATTCTTTGCCGCCGTACCAGCTCGACTCCCAGCCCCGAACAATACCAAGTCGCAGGCCAATTGGATTTATTTTTTGTCCCATTTCTGTCTATTGTTCGTTTTCAGGGGTTTCTGCTTCTGCCGATTCCAACAAGGCTTTGGCTGCGCTGTCAACCACAATGGTAATATGGTTAGACCGCTTCCGAATCCGGTGACCACGGCCCTGTGGAGCTGGTCGTAGACGCTTAAGCATCGGCCCACCATCCACAAAAATCGTTTTCACATAAAGATCAGCATCTTCAATACGCTCATCTTCATTCTTTTGCTGCCAGTTGGCAACGGCTGACAAAAGCACTTTCTGCAATACGTCAGCACCAGCCTGTGGCTGATATTTTAAAAGACCCAACGCCCGGCTAACGCGCTGACCACGAATCAGGTCGGCGATTAACCGCATTTTACGGGGCGACGTGGGCACATCTTTAAGTTTTGCTACTGCTTCCATTTTTCTTATAGTCGTTAGTCAGTAGTCGATAGCCGTTAGTTAATTGAAAGTCACTGATGACTGACCGCTAACGACTGACGACTATTACCGTTTGCCCTTGTCTTTTTTTGCGGTGTGCCCCCGGAAGTTGCGCGTTGGGGAGAATTCTCCCAGCTTATGACCTACCATGTTCTCCGTTACATAAACCGGAATAAACTTGTTGCCATTGTGAACGGCGAAGGTATGGCCAACGAAATCTGGTGAAATCATCGAACGACGCGACCAGGTTTTGATGACCGATTTCTTGCCCGAATCATTTTGCGTCTGGACTTTATTGTCTAGACGAAAATCAATATATGGGCCTTTTTTGAGTGAACGTGCCATTATTATCTGTTACTTTTTGCGTCGGCTAATAATCATGCTTTCAGATGCCTTGTTCTTATTGCGGGTCTTCTGACCTTTAGCGAACTGGCCATTACGCGAACGTGGGTGACCACCGGATGCCCGGCCTTCGCCACCACCCATTGGGTGATCGACAGGGTTCATAACCACAGCCCGAACGCGGGGACGACGACCTAACCAACGGCTACGGCCAGCCTTACCCATTACGACGTTCATATGGTCGGGGTTCGATACTGAACCAACCGTAGCCATACCAGCGCTTAATACCCGGCGTGTTTCACCTGAAGGCAAACGCAGGATAGCGTATTTGTCTTCCCGGCCTACCAACTGAGCGTATGTGCCAGCTGAACGGGCCATGGCACCACCTCTACCCGGTGTCAACTCAATGTTGTGAACGATGGTACCAATTGGCATCAAAGCCAGTGGAAGCGCGTTACCAACATCAGGTGTTGACCCTTCGCCCGACTGAATAGTCTGACCTACGGTGATACCTTGTGGTGCGATGATGTAGCGTTTTTCGCCGTCTGGATATTGCACCAGCGAGATGCGGGCCGAACGGTTTGGATCGTATTCTACAGTCAAAACTTCGGCAGGTTGGCCGACTTTATCGCGCTTGAAGTCGATAATGCGGTATTTCCGCTTATGTCCTCCACCAATGTAGCGCATAGTGCGGTGACCTTCGTTATTACGGCCACCGGTTCTCTTAATGGGCTCCAGCAGACTCTTTTCTGGCTTGGAGGCTGTTATTTCCGCAAAGTCGGGTGCCACGCGAAAACGTGTACTCGGCGTTATTGGTCTTAGTTTTTTAACTCCCATGACTGATTAATTGGTAGAGCAATGCTCGGTTTACAGGTCAGCGTAAATATCAATTACTTCGCCCTCTGCAACCGTTACGATTGCTTTCTTAATGGTTGGGGTCTTGCCCGATACAACGCGTCCATTAATGTTTTTGCTGCGCTTCTTTCCATAGACCCGGAAAGTATTCACTGCTTCAACATTAACACCGTACATTTTCTCGATGGCTTTACCGATTTCGAGCTTGTTGGCTCTTAGTTCAACCTCAAAAGCATACTTCCCTTGCTTGTTAAGGCCCGTCATTTTTTCGGTGACGATTGGTCGTTTCAGTACGCTCATGGCTATTTGTCGAACAACGTTTGGATGGTTGACAGTGCTTCTTCGCTAATCAGCAGTTGGTCGGCGTTCATCAGATCATAGGTATTTACCTGCGATGCTGTGGTCACTTTCGTCTTCTGCACGTTCCGGCTCGACAGTACTACGTTCAGGTTCACGTCCGGCAGGATAAGCAGTGTTTTACGACCCGTTAATTTCAGATCGCTTATGAACTGAATATAATCTTTCGTGCGGGGTGCTTCCAGCGTGATGTTGTCAATAACCGAAATCTTTTCAGCCTTCGCTTTTACGGCATAAGCCGATTGGCGGGCCAGCGATTTCACTTTTTTGTTCAATTTGAAGCTGTAATCACGGGGGCGGGGACCGAAAATCGTACCACCACCGACAAAGACTGGCGACTTGGCGCTACCTGCGCGGGCACCACCTGTACCTTTTTGCTTCTTCAACTTACGCGTCGAGTGCGCATTTTCAGCACGCTCTTTCGCTTTGTGCGTTCCTTGCCGTTGGTTGGCTAAGTATTGTTTCACGTCGAGGTAAATCGCGTGTTGGTTTGGCTCAATGCCGAAAACCTCTTCCGGAAGCGTGACCTTTTTGCCTGTGTCCTCGCCTTTGCTGTTATATACGATTACTTCCATGACCTACTTCTCGATAATAACGTATGAATTTTTGGCTCCTGGAATCGAACCGCTAACAACGAGCAGGTTTTGCTCAGGCAGAACACGCAAAACGCGCAGGTTTTGAACCTTCACACGATTGCCGCCCATCCGGCCGGCCATCCGAAGACCTTTGAACACACGCGATGGGAACGAGCAAGCACCAATCGAACCTGGGTGACGTCCCCGGTTATGCTGACCGTGCGTTTGACCGCCAACCCCACCGAATCCATGACGTTTCACAACGCCTTGGAAACCACGACCTTTTGCAGTTCCAACTACGTCAACGAAGTCAGCTTCTGCAAATACATCGGCAACCGAAAGTGTTTCGCCAAGATTGAGCTCTTTTTCGAATTCTTTAAATTCGACTAGTTTGCGCTTAGGCGTGGTACCTGCTTTTTTGAAGTGGCCCATTTCCGGCTTGTTACTGTGCTTTTCTTTTTTCTCGCCATAACCCAGTTGCACAGCCGTGTAGCCATCTTTCTCGATGCTACGGACTTGCGTTACGACACAGGGACCCGTCTCAATCACTGTACATGCCAGAGCCTGCCCGTCCGCATTGTACACGCTGGTCATCCCGATTTTCTTGCCAATTAAACCAGACATTTGTGTTTGTTTAAAGTAAGCAGGTAAAAAATAGGTACTTGAATTTCCCACTCGGATTCTCCGAATCGGGCCGCAAAGGTAGGCAAATAATCAGACGAATCCTATATGTGCTTAACAATCAGCCCTAAAAAGACACAAAAAAAGGCCGGGCGCGCTGCACCTGACCTTCAATGGCACACAAAGCCATGCATAGCATGGTTTGTTTGTCGAAAAGTCAGATGTGGTTTCTGCTGATAGCGGACCTTCATCCTAATATGTCGTCAACTCGCAAGTCGAGTTTGGGAGTGCAAAAATAGAGAATAGTTATTAGAAATGGAAAATTTATTTTAAAATAAACATGTAAGAATTATTTCTACGTTTGTCTGTATACTATCAATAAGTGCACTATTGCGTATGAGTTGCTATAATTTATTAAGTGAGCTTTTTAAAATCTTATTTTATTATACCCACGTTTATTGGTGTGAGTTCAATGACCAACGAATGAGCAAAAATTATGGTAATCATAAAAATTACACAAATCTGCCGAGTTGCCGTCGCCGTTCTCATTTCTTCATTAGCCTGTATACAACGTACCCCTAAGTCTGATATGGTTGTGAACCCGAACGCTGGCGCATCAGCGTATTCTTTTTTGTCGCTTGGCGATTCATACACCATTGGCGAAAGTGTTTCTGCAAACTATCGCTGGAGTGTGCAATTGGCCGATATGCTACGTAAAGTAGGGAAAGATGTAGGAGATCCAGACATTATTGCCCGTACGGGATGGACAACTGCCGAATTACAAAATGCAATAAAAACTAGTGGTAATAATAAAAAATATGATCTGGTCTCGCTTTTAATTGGCGTAAACAATCAATACAGAGGACAAAGTCAGGATCAATATCGAATCGAATTTAGGGAGCTACTCCAAACGGCAACCAAATTTGCTGGCGGCAAGGCTACACACATATTCGTACTGTCGGTTCCTGATTGGGGCGTGTCACCCTATGCTGCTGGCCAAAATAAGACTAAAATTGGGCAGGAAATTGACCAGTTCAATGCCATCGCCAAAGATGAATGCCAGAAAGCTGAGATTACTTATGTTGACATTACGCTGCTGAGTCGCTCTGCTGCTGGGGACGATAGCCAATTCGCTTCGGATGGCCTTCATTATTCAGGCAAACAGATGAAACTGTGGGCTGAAAAGGCCTTGCCACTGGTAAAAGAGTTGCTAAAAAAATAACCTACGCTTTCACAGGTGTTTGTGTTCCACCAAACTTCTGTTTGTAATACCGTACCGTTCTGCTAATCAGCACTCCTCCAATAACAGAAGGCGCAATCCAAGTGAGTGTAGCCATCCATTCAGGCGCATTGATTGGTAAGATTCGACTATTATTAGTCACTAATGCGGCCGTGAACGTAGCAATATAGGAGCCCCCCATGCGAGTGAAGTGCTGAAAAAACCAGTGCATTTTTTCTGTTGGTCGATTCATTGCCTGAATGTCCCGCCCAGCAAATGTGAAGGTTAGTATTCCGAAGAAAGAAAATAGAATCGAAAAGAAGGAGGCTCCATTCGACGCCATTAAATATACCCCGAAGCCAACCATCAGCACGCTGACAGCAAGAGTTAAATAGGTCAGGATTTTATCTGTCTGTTGAGGTCCAAATTTTTTCTGTTTCGTAGCTCGCCAGCCGGTCATGCTCAGGTAAAAGCTAAAAATGGCGATGCCCGTTAGGAAAAGCCGCATCATCTTAAACGGTTGAAGTACGCACAAGAGCAGAGCTGAGACTGCAACCGCAATCATGCAATAGACGTAAATCAATCCGGCGCGATTGTGAAGGCGGCTGCCTTTTTTAGAATACATCGGAACCAGGCCAATTAAAAGAGCGATGACACCTGTAGCAATGTGAGTAATGAGTAGGGAAATGATAAGCGTTTTCATGGCCGTTACCGGGTTTGTTATTCGTTGAGACAAACCTACAATGGCTAATAGACCAGGGGCAACTAATAGGGCTGAACAGCACTCTTTGGGGAGTTTAGCAACTCAAGACTTTGTTTGGGACGAATGGAGGGGCGTTTTACAAAGCTTTCAACTCGGCAACAAGTGTTTCATTATACTGGCGGGCAACGGGTATCTGAAATTGACCACCCAGCAAATGGAGTTTATAACCCTGTGCATTGCCTGTTACGCGCTCAACCCGGTCCAGATTGACCACATACGAACGATGGCACCGTACAAATGGAGTACGAGCTACACTCGGCAACGGTATCTGCTTTTCCAATCGGCTAAGACTGCTACGTAGCAGTGGTTTAACAGGTTGACCATTTTTGAGATGAACGACAGTGCAATAGTTATCACTTGACTCAATAAAAAGCAGGTCTTTCAGCTGAATCATCAACATATCTTTCTCGTTGTCGGCGATGAGCGTCAACGTAGTATTGGAATTGGAATTTGTATCAGTTGGGCTGTCAGATGAACTGATCACATCAGACTTAGCAGGTAGAATAGTGGGAGCAGACGAATGAACCGCCAACTCTGCTGCCGCCTGGCTATATTTTTTGAGTTGGTTGATATAACTAAACAAAACAAGGCCAACTACAGGAAACAATCCGACTAAGAAAGTAACTAAGATCATTCCGAACCAGCTTAACCCACTGCTTTCGCCCAAGTCTAGTAACCATACCAGATAAACACGATTGGCTATAGAAATCAACAGAATATTCGCCATAATGGCTAGTACCTCTCGGCCAACCGTCCAGTGCTGTTCAGCGAAAGCATGAGGAAATAGCCGCCGGACTATGATAAAGTAAAGTGCTGTTACGACAAACGACACGACGCCAAAGCCCAGTATTTTGACAGTTTTATTAGGTGTTTCCCAAAGATTTAAACCAAAGGGCTGAAAAACCAGCAAGAATACCCCAACAAATACGCCAATCAGAACAGCTTTCCTTACCTGTGAAGTAGGCCTATCATCAGTAGGATAAGGTTGATTGAAAAGGCTGAACATGGTTTGTTTATGAACTTAGCAAATGATTGTGCTATCGTTTAAAACAATCGCCAACTGGCAATCTGTTCAAAAAAGCTAGGTAGCGCTGGCGGATAGGCAATGATCATGAAAAGAACGCCAAACAAAGCACCGTAAAAGTGAGCATCGTGATTGACACGCCCTAAACCCCGCCGTGATTCATAATAGGAATACGCGAGATACAAAGCTCCGAAAATGAAGCCGGGAATGCACAGCGCGAAATAGAGGCAGATTTCAGTTAAGGGTCGAAACAGAATACCCGCAAAAACAATGGCAGCTACGCCCCCCGATGCCCCTAATGAATTATAGCCAGAGTCAGTACGGTGCTTCAGAAAACTTGGAATGTCGGATACCAGAATGGCCACTAAGTAAAAGCCAATCATATAGATAGGTCCGCTATTCCCAAACAACATCCCAAATACTTGCTCAATGAAGCCCCCAAAAAAGTAAAGGCTTAACATGTTGAAGAACAGATGTCCCCAGTCGGCATGCAAAAACCCCGACGTGATCAGCCGGTAATATTGCCCCCGTTTAGCGATCTGGTAGGGATTCATGATCCAGCGATCCATCAGGCTATAATTATTCCAGGCGCCAACACTGACAATGACCGTTACAACAATAATAATAAGCGTTACACTCATAATTTTATGTATGATTCTCTTATGTACGATGTAGGATATATAAAAACGCTTAGGACTATATCATATTCATATGTCCTACATTATACACATTTTCAGCTTTCCCGCTCGACTAGCTGCCGAGCAAATTGAATTAGTACATTTTTTCGATCAGCATCAGCCTTAACCTGATCAAAATTGGCAAATCCCCGGGTAAAATAATCATTAATACGGGCTTCAGTAAGTTGGCGAATGCCCAACTGATCATAAATAGACGTAACAGCCTGGACTTTTTCACCTTTTTCAAACTCAGTTCGTGTAAGCCAGTCGGTCAATTCATCTTTAACAGAGCCTTTAGCCTGCTGGAGTGCTTCGATGAGTAAAAAGGTCTTTTTATTGGCGATAATATCTCCCCCAACCTGTTTACCAAATTTAGCCGGGTCACCATACACATCCAGCAAGTCGTCTTTCAACTGAAAACCAACACCAATATTCATACCACCTTCATAAAGATGTCGGGTCGTTTCTTCATCTGCGCCTGCAATCAGACCGCCCAATTCAAGGGCATACCCGAGCAAAACTGATGTTTTAAGGCGAATCATATCAATGTATTCGGCTTCTGTTACGTCCCAGCGCGTCTCAAAGTTCATGTCCATCTGCTGGCCTTCACAAACCTCAGCAGCCGTGCGACTGAAGCGAGCTAACGCAGGCGCTAGTTTATCGCCCTCTATGTTCAGCAGAAGCTGATAGGCATTTACGAGCATCACATCGCCCGACAGAATAGCGATGTTGCCATTCCATTTTTCATGCACGGTCAACTGGCCACGACGCAAGGGCGCCTGATCCATAATATCGTCGTGCATAAGAGTGAAATTGTGAAACACCTCAACGCCAAGCGCTGGCCGAACGGCTTTTTGCCAATCATCAGTGAAGAGATAGGTGGCCATTAATGTTAGCAGCGGGCGCATTCGCTTACCACCAAGATTCATAATGTACCGAATAGGATCGTAGAGTTCAGGAGGATGCTGACCGTATTGGGTATGTTGAAGTTCGTTTTGAAGGGCGTCAATAAAAACAGCTGGACTCATTCGGTTGTAGCAGTGCTCTGCTGGGTTTGACGCCAAAAATACAGCAAAACCCCTCAAAACCCTAACCGCCAAACATCCGGCGGTAATTCCGCTGAGACGGTGTTATGATAACGAAGACAAGACGCAGAGACAGAACAACGTAGCCATCCCGTCGATTCGAATTACCACGTATGGCACCGACTGCATTAGGCGTTTGACCTAGTTCAAACCGTCGGTCAGACAGAGCAGCGGCAAGTGGCTGCATGCCCGTTCTATCAGGATATACCGTACTCACATCATCTACATAATCGCTCAGCACATGTGTGTAAGTACCTTCAAAATGCCATTTAAACCGCTCATTAGCAGCAATTGGTACACCTAACCCGTACCGAATGATGAGTGGCAAGCGATTGTAGGCAACGCCTTCTGTATGCAATGGAGCAAGGCTTACAGCTTTCCCTTTGTAAGCAGTTTTGGGCGTTAAGTAGGTCAGACCCAGCCCGGCCAGTACGTATGGGATGATGACATGATTTCTATTATCGTCCCGCCAGAAATCCCATTGCAAACCCGCCCAGATGTCTGGGTTCAAGCTACGAAAGGAAAGATTATTGTAAGCAAGGTGTGTGTCCTGCTGACTACCCCGAATAAAATACAGTTGTGCTTCACCTCGAAGTGTAAGTTGCGGAGAATATCGGAAAGCAGCGGCTACATTAAGGGCAGTGCCTAATCGAAGATGAGCTAAATCACTACGTTCGTTTAAGTCGCCAACGTAGCGGGTAGTGCCCAACCCAACGTTCAGTAACCAGGTACCGGGTTTTTCCCGCCAGTATTCAGAACGTTGGGCTAGCAATTCAGCAGATGTGAAAATCCAGGCCGCGAAAACAAAGGGAAGTATCAAAAATCGCATAAAGCCTGTCATTACGAGAAGGCTTATGTGACGTATTCTAATCAGAAAGGTAACGACTATTCAATATTACAACTCTCCAATATCCTCATTCCAGAGAGTAGGCTTTTCAGCGATGAACTGCTTCATCATCTCAACGCATTCGGGTAAATCAAGGTCAATGACTTCGACACCGTGCTGCTCCATAAAATCCCGTGCACCCGGAAACGTCCGTGATTCGCCCACAACTACCTTCGGAATTTTGAACTGCACAATGGTGCCTGCGCACATGTAACAAGGCATCAACGTTGAATAGATAACCGTGTTTTTGAAGGAACCAACGCGACCGGCATTGTTCAGGCAATCCATTTCGCCGTGCAGAATAGGATTATTTTCCTGCACACGCTTATTATGACCCGAAGCCACTAATTCACCGTTTTTGGTAAGGGCCGAGCCAATCGGAATACCCCCTTCGCTCAAACTTTTCTGGGCCTGTCGAATGGCCTCCTGCATGAATTCGTCCATACTAGTTCGGTTTACAATAATTTCATCGTTTCGTAATCCCTAACGTGATTCAGGTATAAGAAATCAAGGAGTAACCCATTGACGTTGGTAATGAGCTTATGAGCCTCGGGCAACGTAGCGACTACGCTTGTAATACGCTCATGCTCTGATTCATTGCCCATATTTTTAAAGTGGAAAGCCATGATTTCATCCCGAGACATTTCTTTCTCAATAAAGAAAAAGTGCATGCCTTCATCGCTGGTTCCTGTACTGGGATGCCACACCTGAGGATTCAATTTGGTCAACTCAGCAGCCGTTACGGTCATGCCAATTTCCTCCCCTAGTTCTCGGGCAGCTACCTCATCGGGCTCGTCGCTGGCATCGACCATTCCGGCTGGATGTTCGTAGGTTTGAGACCCGTCGGCAATACGTCGCTGCTTCACCAAGACCACGAATTTCTGACGGGTCTCTTTATCAATTAAACACACCAACATAGAAACGGCATGACCTTTGAGAAACAACGCGGGGGGAATTTTATCGCCTTCGGGCGTATCGGCGTCTACTTCGAGCATAGCAAACAGC
The DNA here is from genome assembly GCF_054777855.1 of Spirosoma jeollabukense. Lineage (NCBI taxonomy): Bacteria > Pseudomonadati > Bacteroidota > Cytophagia > Cytophagales > Cytophagaceae > Spirosoma > Spirosoma jeollabukense. Next base: position 501,346 of record NZ_BAAHAD010000003.1, on the reverse strand, counting down.
ACTTCGCCATTGTGCCGACGTCGAATGTAAAAATCCTTTACATCATTGATTTTCATTCCGTTACTTTCCATCTGACTTTTCCAGTACCGGAACTTTGTTGCATCCTGAAGGGCCTCTTCTTGCTTACTCATACTAGTTTTTTAATTTTAAGTAAGGCGCCGGTTCCTCACCAGCACCCTGGCATTTTACTTCTGCGTCAATCGCTGTGCATCGGTGCCAACGTAGCGTTCAAAGAACTCATAGATACGTAGCAACCGATCAATCCGCTGACGAACATTTCCAGATCGGCTCAGTTCGTGCGTAGCGCCCGGCATACGTACATACTCAACTGGACGACCCAGTATTTTCAGACTTTTATACATCATTTCGCTTTGAATTGGCCCCGTACGCAGATCGTTTTCGCCGTGTTTGATTAACAACGGCGTTCTAATATTCTGGACAAATGTGTAGGGCGAGTTAGCATCCAGCACCTTGGCTTCTGCCGACCAGGGATACGCAAAATAGTTGGGAATCAGGCGCCAGGCGTTGCCTTCACCCAGAAACGTAGTAAGATCATAAACACCCCGCTGGGCAAAAGCAGCCTTAAAGCGGTTATCATGTCCAACGATCCAGGCGGTCAGGTAACCCGCATAGGAGCCGCCCGTGATCACCTGCCGACTCGTGTCCACCCAGGCTTCTCTGGCCGCATCCGTAACAGCCGCCAGTACGTCTTCGGCCGGGCCTGTTCCCCAATCTTTGATATTTGCCCGCTGAAAGTTAATTCCGTAACCGCCCGAACCGCGTGGATTGGCATAGACAACCCCATACCCCTGCGAACACATATACTGAAATTCGTGCCACATCGACACCTCACCAGGTCCCCACATCGCCGTTGGCCCACCGTGCATATTCAGCAGAAGCGGATACTTTTTGCCCGCATCAATACCCGTAGGCTTCATGATCCAGTAATCGACCGTCTGGCCAAGTGAGTTTTTGTACGTGCGTTTTTCGGGAAAACTCAGTGTTTTTTGAACCACCCAATCGTTGTGGCTGCTCAATTTTGTCTGCGTCTTCGCATCTGTATTCGTCAGGTATAATTCCGATGGATTCGCTACTTCAGTTTTGGCCAGAACAACCTGATTATCTGCTACGTCGAAACTGGTGATCCCATTTGTGAAATCTGTTAGCTGCGTAACCTGCCGTGTTGTCGGATCGAGCCGGTAGAGTGGCGCACCTCCGTTGGACGAAGCCGTGAAATAAATCGCGTAAAGGCCTTGTGGAGCCTTTTTGGCTTTAGCCGCAACGGGCATAGTTGTCCAGGTTAAATTACTGGCAGCCCGGTCGAAGGTTATGAGTTGACTGTTTGATGCCGTCGTCCCTGTCAGCGTTGCCAGCCCGATTTGAGGGAAATTTACCCCTTCTGAAGGACTCACCGAAAACGCCAGTTGCTTACCATCAGGCGACACCTCGGGTGAACTATAGCTTTTTCCCACTTCACCCAACACCTTCGTTCGGGTACCAGACCCATCGGCCGGAATAAACACGATAGCATTATCCTGTTCGCGGTCGGGGTGTTTGAGGCTATCCAGATCGGTTACGGCTAATAAACCCTGTCCACTGGGCAACCAGTTTGGGGCCTGAAACGATGTAAAGCCCCGAGTTAGTGGTTTCGCACTAGCCCCTTCCCGTACCTCAATGCCATATAGATGTGTAAAATTCATCTCTGGCTCGGTCGTAGCCTCACCCTGAAAATTCAATCGGTTAATAACTTTAGCTTTCTTGTCCTCAACATCTTTGTTCAGATACGCGCGTATCTCGGCCAGCGACCCATCGGGATTTGGCTTTATTTTTTTATCCGTCCGAATAAAATCATTCGTCGCAAAGCCCGGCTTTTCCAGCGACCAGGAAGGCGTTCTTTTTGCCGGATTGATAAGGCTATCCTTAAGCATTTCGGCCATCGTCAGGGTCGACGTAAATGTAATCCGTTTGCCGTCGGGCGACCAAAGCGGGCCCGACGCTGCATATGGACCGTTGGTCAGTTGCCAGGCTTCCCCCCCATCGAGTGGCATAATAAATACCTGTCCTTTTCCTTTCACTGTTCGAATGAACGCTACGTTCTTCCCATCCGGCGACCAAACCGGCTGCCGGGCCGACTCCGCGCCGTGTGTCAGCGCCTTGCTGTCACCCGGTTTTAGGTTGGTCAAATAAATGTGGGTTTTGTATTCGTACTCCTCTTTTTGATCGGGATTGGGTTCAATTGTGGCCAGTGTATAGACAGCACGCTTCCCGTCAGGAGCGAGTTCAATCCCACCGACCTGTTTGATACGTATCAGGTCGGTAACGGTAACTTTGGATTTGGTCTGGGCGTATACCGTTGGCGCCGTTAAGGCAACAAGTAGAAGAATTCGGAATCGCATCGTTTGTTGATTAAGTTAATAATGGAAGGTACCGTTCTCGAATGATATTGACGTGATGCGTAGCGTGGCCTACCAGTACAAAGCCAAGCGCTAGCACCGAGATTGTCTGATTAAAGGCCAGCCCACTACGTAGCAGCATGTCCTCATCAAAACTTTTAAATAAGGCGATTGTCGATTGCCTAACCGCAGCATACTCCTCATACAGATCGGCAATGGTTCGGTGGATTGCGTTCGTGTTTCGGCCGAATAATTCTTCGTCGTAACCTGGCAAAGCCGTTTTATCGTTACGGGCGAAACGCATGGCCCGATACGACATAATACGTTCGTTGTCAATGATATGCTGTAGAATATCTTTCACGGTCCACTTATCGGGCGCGTACCGTAGATCACCAAGAGCCTCCAGCGTTTTTGCGGGAATCAGCTTCTCGAATGAAGCACCTTCTGTTAGTGCATCGATAATGAGCATGTTATCGGCCAGATTAATGTATCGGTCGAAGAACTGCGGCATTATGGGTATTTCAGATTTCGTCATAGTCAGGTGGCAGCTATTCAATACACAAACTCCCCGAAAGTACTGAACTTTCGGAGAGTTTTCATGGCTTAGGAAGCCGATAGAGCACAATTCTTTATTTTTTTGCTGTGCCAGGCTTTGCTACAGTTGCCGTACCTACTAGCTCACTCACCAACCGATCGGCTTTATAGATGTACCGCATGGCAGCTATGATACCTCCCGCATGGACCGAAATCGTGCGGTTGACGTCAGGTACAAAAATGAACTCACCTGGCAGGCTCTCCATATTCCCGTCAAAGGCCAGGCCAACTGCTTCCAGGTTTTTATTGATCATCGGACTCCCGGAATTACCGCCAATAATATCGTTGGTTGAGATAAAGCACATCGGCTGTTTCAGCAACTCCATCGGCGGATTTTTCCATCGCGCAGGCAAATTCCAAGGCGCTTTATCGGCAAATGAATAATTACGGTCGTATAACCCCGCGAAGGTCGTGAGAATAGGCGCTTTGGTGCCGTTATAGTCGAACGACTTCACCACGCCATCATTGATACGTAGTGAGAACGTAGCATCGGGCGGAACAGCCGTGCCATACACGTCGTAAAGCATCCGGCCCAATTGGCCATGCAGTACTTCCTGACTCTGCGTAATTTGCCGGGCTTGTCGACCTGCCGCTACATAGCGCGGAAAACCAATACGTGCTAGTGCCAGCATCGGGTCGTCCGATGAGCCGACCGCACCCGGCCGCGTTGATAACTCTTTTATGAAAGCTGGGTCGTTTAGTTTTGTGTTCTTAATCAGGTAGGCAGCGGCTTCTTTTGGCGTCCGGCTTTTTCCGTCGGGTCCTGTCAAGGCTGCTTTCACGTAGGGATCATCATTGCCTAATCCCATTTGCGCTTCGGTCAGGTGAGCGGCCAGATAGGCCTCATCGAGGGAAAGGTTTTTCACGTTTGGTGCCTCCATCAATGAGCGAGCGCGTTCGGCATCCTGCGGTCGTGATGTTAGTAACTCGCCAAATTGCGTCGCTACGTTGGCAAACGTCATCAATTCGCCCATGGTGCGTTCGCTGGGCGCCAGGTAATTGGCATCCCTAAAAAAACTCCGCAGTTGAGCCGTGTTAGAGGCAATCTCGTCCCAGGTTTTGAGCTGGACAGGCGGAAGGTTCTTGGCTTTCGCAGCTGCTTTAAATTGCTCTTCAAATACCGCTTTTCGGGCCAGCAAACTGGCATCACGCAGTCCGGCTAACTGGCCACCGTAGGCTTTCAAGCTGTTGTCGTAGCTGAAAATTTCGTTCAGTATGCTGTCGCTTTTGGCCGTTTCGTTGTAAACCCGTAAGACATCAGCTCGATTTTGTAACATCTGAATTGTTGCAGGCGTTTGTAAATCCCGGTCAAATTCAAGTTCGGCTACTGTTTTCAGACGCTCCGTATGCCCAGGATTCCCGATTACGAAAATCGGCTCACCATCCCGTACGCCACTCGGATTGAATTTAAAAAAATGAGCCGTTTTCAATGGTTTACCATTATCATACACCCGAAAAAACGAGCAATCCAGCGCATAGCGTGGGTAAGTGAAATTATCGTAATCACCCCCGAAGAAACCAAGAGCGAGTTCAGGCATGAACACAAGCCGGACATCGGTATAGCGTTTAAAACCATACAATGAATAGCGGCCGCCACTGTAAAATATAATAGTCTGTAATTCCAGGCCCTTCCAGTTAGCTTTGGCGCCGTATTCCCGTTTAATGTCCTCAAACGTCTTTTCGCGAGCCTCTAATTGCGACGCGTCTGTTTGCCCCGCTCCAGTCATTGCGTCCTGAACGCGTTTCGTAATGTCTTCAATCTTCACCAGTTGATCGACGAACAACCCATCTACTTTGCGTTCTTCAGCCGACGTTTTGGCAAAGAAACCCGTGGCATTCAGGTCTTCACCTTTTCGAGTTACGCCCGTTCCTGACTCGCGAGCGCAGTGATGATTGGTCATAACCAGGCCATTCGCCGACACAAAAGAGGCTGAGCAGTAATCGGCAAAACGTAATGAGGCTAGTCGGGCTTCGTCGAACCATTTTTCATCAGGAGAGAACTTGTATGTTTTGCTGAAGTAGTCCTTCGGTGGATTGTCGAACGTCCACATTTTACCCAAATCCAATGGGCCGCCCTTGGCTGGGTCAGGACTGATTTCGAGCGCATTAGCAGTGGCTACTTGTACTGTTTGAGCCCGCGTCGGACCAATCACATGAATTAGCAACAGGCCTGTCAAAAGGAGGGAGCGGAGGTTGATGCGATGTAGAAGCATTTACAAACGGTTGGTTGTCTGTTAAAACGTGAATTTAGGCCAAACGTTTTGTCCGCTACGTTATCAAACGACCAGATTAGCCTAATTCTAAAAGTTTAACCGAAGCTTAATCGGTATGCTTTAGTCTATTTTCGATGATCGCTATCTAACCTGTGAATTGCAAAAAACCAGTTCGATAGCTATGAAAACTTCAAAATTGCTTACGCTTTTGACAGCCCTGATGCTTATAGTATCTGTGAGCAGTTGCACATCTTATTACGGCAGACCTAATTACGGCCGGCATTATGGCTACAGAAGGCCTGTAAGTCCACCGTCGCGTCCAAGGCCTTATAGTGGCCACTACGGTTATGGTCGTCTTGGTTGGTAAACACGCATTATAACTAGTTAAAAACATAAGGTGCAGGTCGAGTAGGGCTGCACCTTATATGTATGCAGCCGCAAGGAACTCATAAGACTGTTTTGCGCTTTATTGGTCATTTGGGAAAACTTACCCAAACACCACCGTCACTTAACACATCCTATGAAGCAAATACGTTTACTGTTAACGTTTGTATTATGCTGTCTTTTGCAACCCCTTTTTGCTCAACAATCGTTGCCCATGAACACCCTGAAAGTGGGCAAAATGCGCGGCAGCCTTTATTTTACCTGGGGATATAACCGGGAGTGGTATACACGTAGCACCATTCGGTTTCGCAATACAACGACTGATAATTACGACTTCACGTTTATCAATGCGAAAGCACACGATCGGCCAGACCTGCACGATTTTTATAAACTTAATAATCTGACCGTTCCTCAATACGACTTAAACCTAGGCTATTTTTTCAACGACAAACATGATCTGGGCATTGAGTTGAGTTGGGATCACCTCAAATATATTGTCACTGATGATCAGGTTATTCACGTGCAGGGGCAAATCAGAGGGCATCAGATTGATAAAGACACCTTAGTAACTCCTGATTTTGTCCATTTGCAGCACACCAATGGCAACAACTACCTGATGCTCAATTTAGTGAAGCGACAAAAAATATGGAATTCAAAGTATCTTCAATTAAGCGGGATTGGAAAAGTGGGCGCTGGACCACTGATTTCGTACACCATCTCGACCATTCTGGGAAACAATGACGAAGGGTATTTTCACTATCACGGCGTAGTAGCGGGCTTAAGTGCAGGTCTGAAGCTCGACATTTTCACTTACTTTTTCCTGCAAACCGACCTTCAGGGTGCCTGGGTTGATTACACAAATACCCGACTCGGAGCCGACCACCAAGGGCTATCCACGCAGCACTTCTATTCGTTGCAATACAAATATCTTTTCGGATTTAATTTTCCTCTTGGCCGACGGAAATTATAACATCGACCAAGGGGAAATAAATTTTATGCCTGCTCATTTTGCGTGACCATCTCCTGCCCTACTTTATCGTCTTTCCGTATGAATGGCCTGATGATGATACGTGTCCCCCGCTGGTAAGTAAACAATCTGTACATCCAGTTGCTGAACACCACCAGCTTGCTTCGAAACCCAACCAGATACCAGATATGTACGAAAAGCCAGGCCATCCAGGCAATAAATCCGCCAAGGTGAATATTGCCGGGTAAATCAGCAACGGCCCGGCTGCGGCCAACAATAGCCAGCGAGCCTTTATCGAAATACTCAAATGGCGTGGTTGGCTCATTTTTCATCATTCTACGGATGTTCTTCGCTAAGTGAACGCCCTGCTGAATAGCCGGTTGTGCCACACCTGGATGTCCTTTTGGATAATCAGGTAGCTTCATAAAAGCGATATCACCAATCGCAAATACATCAGTAAGCCCCTGCACTCGGTTAATTGGATCAACCAGAATTCGGCCTCTCTCGGTAGATTCAGGGGGTATGCCATCAATCAGTGCACCCGTTACGCCCGCACCCCAAACCAGCGTTTGCGTTTTAATCTGTTCGCCCCCTTTAAAGGTTACGGTTTCGCCATCGTAGGATTCAACTAACGTATTAAGTTTAATAATTACCCCCAAATCTTCCAGATACCGTTGCGCTTTTTGCCCCGCTTCATCCGACATAGGTGGTAAGACTTTGCCTAACCCTTCGACGATGTAAATGCTCATCTGGCTAAAATCCAGTCCCGGATAATCATTGGGTAGCACGTGCTTGCGCATTTCAGCTAATGAACCTGCCATTTCGACACCCGTTGGCCCCGCCCCTGCAATGACGAATGTCAACAGGCTTTGTCGTTCAGCAGGATCGGTTGTTACACTGGCCTGCTCAAAACATTGCAAAAACTGACTTCGCACATTAAGTGCTTCGGGAATAGTTTTAAGCGGGAAAGCGTATTTCTGAATTTGCGCATTGCCAAAATAATTAGATTTTGAGCCGCTGGCGATCACTAAATAATCATAGTGCAGATCACCAATCATGGTCGTAACTGTTTTCGTTGCGGGGTCTATCTTATTGACCCGCACCATCCGATAATGGAAATCGGTAAAGTCATCAAACATCTTCCGGAACGGCTCAGCAATAGCATCTGGCTCCAATCCGGCTGTAGCTACCTGATATAATAATGGCCAGAAACCGTTATAATTCTGTTTATCGAATAGCACGATCTGCACATCAGTATTGCGAAGGCTCTTGGCTAGATTCATTCCACCAAACCCACCCCCGATAATAACGACGCGGGGCTTGGTGGTATCGGGTATGTTAAGAGAAAGTTTATCGAATTGAAGCATAGTCTATGTGGCGTCGGCAACGCAGGTTGTTTTGTCTTTAGTACCTTATTGTCAGACGTTTTGTTTTACTAACAGAACAAAAAATAGCGTATTCAAGTGCTACTGTACGGATAGTTATATGATTTCGTTATTAGACATGTTAGTAAGCGTGAAGACATACTTAGTACTTCCGAACAACCACTTGGACGCCATAAGTCTTCTTATCTATCTTGATATTTCCCGGTATGCACGTAGGTTTATTCAGCCTGTTCTTTTTATTACTTTGCCATAGTTTACAAGCTCAGACGTCGGCGGTTCGCTTCACAGTTAGTGGTTATGTTCGGGAAACCGGTAGTCAGGAAGCGCTGATTGGGGTAAATGTTTACCTGCCAGGTACAACAACCGGCACCACTACCAATACATACGGCTTTTATTCTTTAACGCTTCCTGCACAGGATAGTCTGCGGTTAGCCTACTCATTTGTGGGCTATGAAACGGTTGAACGTACCGTTTCCTTCCGAAGGAATCAAACACAGAACGTAGCACTCACACCCGGCCGGTCACTGTCGGAAGTGCAGGTGAAAGCGGGGACGATGGTCGAAAAAGTTAGCGAAAGCGCCCAGATGAGTTCGATTGACGTCCCCATCGCTCAAATAAAGAAAATACCGGCGTTCCTTGGGGAAAAGGACGTATTAAAAGTGCTCCAATTAATGCCGGGCGTTCAGAAAGGATCGGAAGGACAAACGGGTATTTACGTTCGCGGGGGCGGACCAGACCAGAACCTCATTGTTCTGGACGATGCCGTCGTTTATAATGCCAGTCACCTCTTCGGTTTTTTTTCGGTCTTTAACGGCGATGCGATTAAGAGCGTCGAATTGATAAAAGGCGGGTTTCCGGCTCGGTATGGCGGACGGCTTTCATCAGTTATCGATCTGAACATGAAAGATGGGAACCGCGAAAAACTACATGGCGAAGGTGGCATTGGTCTGATCGCTTCCCGACTGACGCTCGAAGGTCCCCTGACGAAAAACAAGAAGGGATCTTTTCTGGTATCGGGTCGGCGGACGTATCTGGATATCATAGCGGCTCCTATCATCGACGCGCAGACACAGGGCCAAACGCAGGCAGGTTATTACTTCTACGACCTCAACGCAAAGGCAAACTACGATTTCAGTCCCAAAGACAAAATATACCTAAGTGCTTATTTTGGCCGCGATCGGTTCTATGCCCATGATAATGTCCAAAATACGGACACGGGTCTAAGATGGGGGAACGCGACCGGCACGCTACGCTGGAATCACCTCTTTAACCAGAAACTCTTTTCGAATACGTCGCTCATTTTTAGCGACTATAAGTTCCAGATTTCAGCCGATGAGAAAGGATCAGTCGATAATCTGACGTACTCGCTACGGTACAATTCCGGTATTCGGGATTTTTCGCTGAAGTACGATCTGGATTATTATCCTACACCAACTCACTCGGTACGGTCGGGTATCCAGAGTACGTATCACCGGTTTACGCCGAGTGCGGTGGTTTTGCAAAATGCCAGTATTAACCAGTCTATTGACAACATTAGCAATATTGACGTAATCGAATCGGGTATTTATGCGGAAGATACGTGGCGACCATCGAGCCGATGGCGCATAAATGGCGGACTTAGAGTCAGTTATTTCCAGCAGAAAGATGCTGGCTACGTTCGGCCGGAACCTCGAATTTCAGGTGCTTTTACGCTCAAACCTGATTTGTCGATCAAGGCATCCTACGCCATGATGAATCAGTACGTTCACCTGCTTTCCAATACGGGCATTGGCCTCCCCACCGACCTTTGGGTACCATCTACCGATCGCGTCAAACCACAGCAATCGCAGCAGGTGGCGGTTGGCATTGCCAAAGATTTTACGACCGGTGGCGCGTTCGCCAAAGGGCTGACGCTAACTGTGGAAGGGTATTATAAGACGATGTCTAACATTATTAACTACAAGGAAGGAGCCAGCTTTTTGCTTATCAATGACCCAACGGCGGCCAATAGCTTACGCTGGGAAGACAACGTAACGGCTGGTCGGGGCTGGTCGTATGGAGCCGAATTTTTACTTCAGAAGAAAGTCGGGCGGTTTTCGGGCTGGGCGGGTTACACCCTCTCCTGGACACAGTGGCAATTTGCCGAACTCAACGGTGGACAACCGTATTATCCGCGCTACGACCGGCGTCACGACATTTCGTTGGTTGGTATTTATGAACTGAACAAGCGGATAACGTTATCTGCTACGTGGGTGTATGGCACGGGCAATGCGCTGACGATCCCGATCGGGCGTTATGATACGTATCGGGCGAGCAATGCGCTGGTCTATGGCGGTACACCCGGCATTGTGCAGAATTTTTTTCAGAATGTCCGTACCTCGGATGATTACGGAACCCAGAAAAACAGTTTCCGCGCCGAAGCCTACCACCGGTTCGACTTCGGCATTCAGTTTCATAAGCAGAAAAAACACCACGAACGAACCTGGGAAGTCAGCTTTTATAACCTCTACAATCGCCGGAATCCCTTCTTCTACCAGTTAGAATCCGTGACGGCCACCTCAAAAGTACCAGCGCATACGGCTTTGTTTCGGTACTCTGTTTTTCCGATTGTTCCAGCAGTCAGTTATAATTTCAAATTCTAGCCGACTCATGAAATTTTCAAACGTTGTTTTCCCTTTTCTTCTTGCGTCTTTTTTCCTGAGTTGCGGCAGCCTGCGGAATGAAGTTGACCCCAGCCAATTAGGCGTAGAATCAGCCAAATTGGTAGTCAGCAGTTTTCTTTCTCCTCAGGATACTACGTTGGCTGTCAAGGTGACGCGTTCTGCCACGGTAGTGGGGGATAGTATAAGTCTGTTGCAAACCGGTAATACTATAACAGATGCCACAGTTACGCTCTCCGAGGGTAGCAAGTCTGTTAGATTACCTTACAACAATGTTTCCAAAAGCGACACGGCCAGAAATCATCCTTACTATAGTGTTGATGCTCGTTTGTTGCCTATCATAGCTGGCCATACCTATACGCTTACCGTTGTAACAGCCAGCGGGCAGCGAGCTATCAGTACTTGCACGATACCAGCTCCGGTTCAGCCAAAAGACATAGTTCTTGATTCATTGAATCGTCGCTATTTCATCCGTGCCAACTGGCAAGACCCTGGCGGTCAGGTCAATTATTATCAGGCTGCTGGCATTTTTCGATATATCCTGACCAGTTGCAAGAGCTGTCAGCTGTCAACCAATGACAATCTATCATTCGATGATGACACCCGGGGTTTGTTCACCGATGCTGGTGTTGACGGGAGTATTATGTTCTCTGGCCGCGCCTATCTAACCCCCAGCGGTCAGCAGGCAAATTTTTATAGCCAGTACAAGACGGCCAGCGTACTCATTAATTTGATGAGTGTCGATCAGGCGTATTACCATTACCAGGAAGCTGTCATTCGGCAAAGGCGTTCGCGCAACAACCCTTTTGCCGAACCTGTCTTGATTCCAAGTAATATCGAGGGAGGACTTGGTTGCTTCGCGGGTTACAATAATGCAGTCCTAACGCTGAAATTAAAATGAGCGAGCCCCAATCCTCAGTGAAGATTGGGGCTCGCTACGTAGTGATTCTGATAGTACTCAGATTATCCTCTATGCACCTTGTACCGCGCTGTGAATAATTTCCGTTTGCTTCCGAATCGACTCCATATGGATGATCTTATAGATCTCTTCCACTAACTCAGGGTATAGACCAAGTTTTTGGCCTAATTCCGTACGAGTTTTCAAAATCTCCTTCCAGCGTTCCGGCTGGAACAGCGTTACATTGTTATCACGTTTGTATTCGGCTAGCCGCTCAACCAGGGCCATACGAGCTGCCAGCATTTCTACGATCTGCCGGTCTACGTTATCAATGCTACGTCGTGATTGCTCCGTAAAACTCTGGAATTCCAGATTTTGTGACTCAACCTGCCGAATTTGCAGATGATCCAGCATTTCACCGAAAGCTGTTGGCGTTAATTGTTGAGCTGCATCACTCCACGCTTTATCGGGATCAATGTGCGATTCAACAATCAGACCGTCGTAGTTTAGGTCCATGGCCATTTGAGCCAGTTCATTCAGGTAAGCACGCTTACCTGCCATGTGACTTGGATCACCAATGAGGGGCAACTGAGGGAAGATCGACTTCAACTCAATAGCCATCTGCCACATGGGTATGTTTCGGTATTTACTGGCCTCACCCGTAGCAAATCCGCGGTGAATAGCTCCCAATTTACTAATACCAGCGCCAGCAAGACGCTCAAATGCGCCTACCCAGAGAGCCAGATCCGGGTTAACCGGATTCTTAACCAATACAGGGACATCAACCCCTCTTAGCGCATCAGCAATTTCCTGTACGTTAAACGGGTTAACGGTCGTGCGGGCACCGATCCAAAGAATATCAACACCATATTTCAGCGCCAGCTCAATATGTTCCGGAGTGGCCACCTCAACCGCGAACGGCAGACCCGTTTCGGCTTTGGCGCGCTGAATCCAGGGCAGAGCAGCTTCGCCCATGCCTTCAAAACTACCTGGCCGGGTGCGTGGCTTCCAAACACCGGCACGAATAACATGAACGGCTCCCAGCGCTTTTAGCTGACGAGCGGTTTCAACTAACTGATCTTCGGTCTCGGCACTGCATGGACCAGCGATGATCAGGGGTTTACCGTTGGTCTCAATCCACGATCCCAGCGGCTCTACGGCTAATTCTACCTTCATAACAAACGCGTAATAAGCGAGCAATACGACTACTCTATGGGGAACTTTCTAATCTAATTTTTGGTATATTTGCATAAGGAATCGGCTGTATCTCAAGCCGGTTCCTTAATTTGTCTAAGAGCGTTTTTAGTTTGTCAAAACAAGCCGCGCCGGGAGTTTAATCGATTGATCGAAATTTCGTTATATATTTCGGTCGTCTTAACCGACACGCACTGTAAGCTATGCTAATAGCACCGCCCAAACGGAGCATTATTATGTCGAACCGAAGTAATCTAATGTCGGAGGCTGTTCAGGGAATTACCGACGTAAAACCCGTTTCTTTTGAGGACACTTCGATTGCTTTTTCGTCCCAGTCAGACTTCAAGTTACGAAAGACTTACTGGCTATTTTCGTTGATGAACCAAGGATGGCTGGTAAATTTAGGGACTTTTTTTATAAAGATTGCCCTACGTCTTCATCTTCCCATCAAATTCCTCATTAAGAACACTATTTTTGAACAGTTCTGCGGAGGAGAAAGCATCCAGGGTTGCGAGAAAACCATCCAGCATCTTCACAACGCCCATGTGGGAACTATCCTGGATTATTCTGTAGAAGGTGAGGAAACCGAAAAAAGTTTCGATGAGACAACTCTCGAAATTCTGCGCACAATCGAGCGCGCCAGCGAATCTCCCGACATTCCATTCTCTGTGTTTAAAGTGACGGGGATTGCGTCAACAGAGTTACTCGAAGCCATCCAGATTGGCGACTCACTCAATAAAGACCAGAAGTCCGAATTCGATCGGGTCATGAAACGGGTGGAGACAATCTGTCGTCGGGCCTATACCCGCAACGTCCGAGTCTTCATTGATGCCGAGGAAAGCTGGATTCAGGATACAATTGATACGTTAGCGTATGAGATGATGAATCGTTTTAACCACGAGCGACCTGTCGTCTATAATACGTACCAGATGTACCGCTGGGAAAGCCTTGATCATCTACGGCGCGACACAGCCGAAGCCCAGGCTAAAGGATATTTTCTTGGCGTAAAACTGGTTCGGGGCGCTTATCTCGAAAAAGAGCGGCTCCGGGCCCACGAAGAGGAATATCAGGACCCGATTCAGGCTACTAAAGAAGATACTGACCGGGCGTTTAATGAAGCTATCGACTTTTGTCTGGAACACCGTGATACGATCTCCATCTGTTTAGGAACGCATAATGAATACAGTTGCCAATACTGCATTCAACAGATGAAACGGCTGGGAATCGAACCTAATGATTCGCATATTTATTTTGCGCAGTTGCTGGGTATGAGCGATAACATCTCCTACAACCTGGCCAATGCGGGCTATAATGTAGCTAAGTACGTTCCTTACGGCCCTGTTGACTGTGTAATGCCCTATTTATTTCGCCGGGCCGATGAGAACAAGTCCATTGCCGGGCAAAGCAGCAGAGAGTTCAACTTAGTAAGTGATGAGTTGAAGCGTCGAAAAAATTGCCGAATGTAGACCCTGTAACACAGCCTTCCGGTTACCGGAAGGCTGTGTCTTTTTTAATTGATTGGTACAGATAATCGGGAAATTGCCGAACCGCCAAAGCGGAGCCACGCTGTGCCATACTTCTTATTATGATTCAGAAAAATCCCTTCAAGTTTTTCCTTCTAACGCTGCTGTTGATTGCCCTTGATCAGGGCGTGAAGCTGGCCGTACATTTTTACATGGCTCCCGGCTTTGCGGGTCAGGTTAAACTCGTTGGCGACTGGTTCAAACTACACTACGTATTGAATCCAGGAATGGCTTTTGGCATGCAACTGGGTCATGAATACGGCAAATTGCTACTGAGCATCTTCCGGCTTTTTGCCATGGTCGGAATTGGTTATTATCTGGTTCATCTGGCGCATAGAGGAGCCCCAGATGGTTTACTCTGGGCCATGTCTATGATTCTGGCTGGAGCTGTCGGAAACGTTATCGATAGTACGTTCTACGGCGTATTTCTAAACAACGCTCCCTATGGATCGCCTACACCCTGGTTCCACGGGCAGGTGATCGATATGATTTTTGTGGACGTTTGGGAAGGATTTATTCCTGAATGGGTACCCGTCTGGGGAGGCCAATACTACTCGACGCCTATTTTTAACATAGCTGACTCCTGCATTTTCATCGGTGTCTGCCTAATTCTGTTCTTTCAGCGTCGGTTCTTTGGTGAGCAGTCGGCTGAAGATAGCCTTCTACCCATTTCTGGACCAGATGCCACCGAAGCATCCGTATTGCCAACAGCCGAATTCGTTGACGAAACTCAGGGAAGTGAGCCACGTACTCATGAAAGCGAAGATACTTCTACCGAAGATAGTCAGCCCGTTACGCCCGAATCTGTTTTACCAGACGAACCGAAACGTACTGAATAGATAATTGATAAAAGCTTTCTGATAGTTTTATAAAGTTCCGAAAATTTCATTCAGATTACGTCAACACATAAAAAGCCTTGGTCCAGACACAGGACCAAGGCTTTTTTAGTACGCTCAATTGAGTTGAGACTTTATAAATTATTTACTACCACCAGCCTGACCACTCGACATCAGATTGAAGAACTGATCCAGTTTCGGTGTGATAATAATTTCTGTCCGGCGATTTTGCTGACGACCGGTAGGCGTCATGTTATCATCCTTCGGGCTAAACTCTGACCGGCCACCTGCTGTCATCCGCTCTGGCGCTACAGCAAATTTGCTTTGCAGCGTCCGCACGACCGACGTAGCACGCAGGGCACTCAAATCCCAGTTGTCTTTGATAGAAGACGTAGCGATAGGGACAGCATCGGTGTGACCTTCAACCAGAATATCAAGTTCTTTGTGATCGTTTACAACCTTAGCCACTTTGCCCAGAACGGTTTCGGCGGCTGGCAAAACTTCATAACTTCCTGATTTGAAAAGAAGTTTGTCAGAGAGTGATACATACACAACCCCTTTCTTCACTTCAACCTGCACATCCTGATCATTGATATCATCCAAAGAGCGCTTCAGGCTCATGACCAGCGCCAGATTCAGAGAATCTTTCCGCTGAATCGATGAGTTAAGGTTGTTGGTGTATTTGGTCTGCTCATTCAACGTTTCAAGCGATTTCTTGATGCTTTCAGCACCCGCTTTACTTACAATAGACAGATCCGACATCCGGTCAAGAAGGTTGGTGTTTGTCTTTTTAAGGTAATCGACTTGCGCTTGCAGATCAGAGACTTGTTTGTCTTTACCCTGCAGATCCGTGTCTTTGGCTGATAATTGCGTGCGCAAATCAGCGGTACGTTGATCACAATCAGTGAGAGATGCCACAGCTTTATCACGGGCTTCCTGAAGAGATTTAATTTCGGCCAATCGCTTCTTACTATTACAGGAAGCAAGCATTGCAACAGCGGCAAAAACAATCAAAATTCGTTTCATACAAATGAAAGAGAAATAACGGGTAATGATAAGTTAGGTTCGAACGATATTGGTTATTCGCGAATCGTTTTGCAAAAGTACGTGATTCTGTTTAACCTTAATAAAAGCATTCTTCATGTAAAACAATTCTGCTTACATTATTTCCTTATTATTTTGCTATTTTTTTCGAAAATGCAATTTACCCACCCGCCAATATGGCTAATGACGGTAGTTTGCACTACTTGTATGCTTATTGAATAGTCTCATTATTGTTTTTATGAATAAGCTACTTAGTGGTATTTTGATTGGATTAAGCTTGACGGCTCAGGCACAATCGGCCAAAGAAATCATGTATGTTGGTACGTATTCCATTCGGGGAAGTGAAGGAATTTACGTGTTTGAATTTGACCGTAAAGCCGGCACCATGCACCCAATACAATCCGTCTCGAACGCAAAAAGCCCCTCGTTCCTGGCCATTCACCCTTCTAAAAAGTATCTGTATTCCGTTAATGAAGGAGCGGATAAGCTGGGCGGTGTCAGTGCCTATGCGGTTGACAAAGCAACCGGCAAACTTCAATTTCTGAATGGCCAGTCGTCGCTCGGCGGTGGTCCCTGTCATATTAGCGTCGATCAGACCGGAAAGACAGCTTTTGTCTCTAACTATGGAGGAGGTAGTCTGGCCGTATTACCGATTAATACCGATGGTACGTTAAGTGCAGCCGCCGACAGTGTTCAGGACGCGGGCACCGGGCCCAATGAGAAACGTCAGGAAAGAGCCCATGTTCACTCGGCGACATTAGCGCCAGATAATCGGTTTGTCTACGTAGCAGACCTTACGACGGATAAGCTTAATATCTTCGACATTGATGTTAAAGCGAGTACGGTAAAACCCGCATCAACGCCCTATGTCAGTGTGAAACCGGGTTCGGGACCGCGCCACTTTACGTTCCACCCCAACGGGAAATATGCTTACCTAGTCGAAGAGATAACATCGTCAGTGGCTGTTTTTTCGCGTGATGCAAAAACGGGTGCATTGACTCTGATCTCTGACAATATTAATACGTTGCCTGCTGATTTTAGCGGCCAGAATACGAGCGCCGACATTCATATTGATCCATCGGGTAAGTTTTTATATCAATCGAACCGGGGTGCTAATACGCTGGCAATTTTCGCGATTGGTAACGACGGCAAATTGACCAAAGTGGGCGATCAGCCAACCGAAGGTAAAACACCCCGCAATTTCCTGATTGACCCTAAAGGCGATTTTATATTTGTGGCGCATCAGGATACAGATAACATCACCATTTTTAAGCGTGATCAGAAGAGTGGTAAACTAACCTACACAGGTCATTCGGTGAAGGTTCCGGCCCCGGTTTGTGTGATTATGACCAGCTTGTAAAATTCATTTGCCAGAACAAATCAGCTCACAATCAATCTCTATACTCAATGAAATACTGCATTGCCATTTGTCTCGTGTCAAGTATGCTGGCCTTTATAGCGCCAACTAAAACAATCAATCTTTTCAACGGGAAAGACTTATCTGGCTGGAAGATTTATGGTACCGAAAAATGGTACGTTGAAAATGGCGAACTCGTCTGTGAAAGTGGTCCCGACAAAAAGTACGGCTATCTGGGTACTGAAAAATTCTACAAGAATTTCGATCTATCGCTTGAGTTCAAACAGGAAGCAAATGGTAATAGCGGTGTCTTTTTCCGGTCTACCGTAGATGGTACAAAAGTCAGTGGCTGGCAGGTAGAAGTAGCGCCCCCCAACCATGACACGGGCGGTATTTATGAGTCCTATGGCCGGAACTGGCTGGTGCAGATTCCCGATGAAAAGGAAAATATTCTAAAGCCCGGTGAGTGGAATAAACTCCGCATTCGGGCGGAGGGCGATCATATACAGACGTACCTTAACGGCACGCAGATGGTCGACCTTCACGACGAAAAGATTGGCAAGGGTGAGGGTGGAATAGCCCTGCAAATTCACGACGGCGGTGGGATTAAAGTCCGCTGGAAAAATTTAAAACTACAGGAATTATAAACCAACCATGAATGCCATAACCCACCGTTATGGCATTCATGATTTACAGCTGGTTACGATTTCTATTACCCTGAACCTATCTTCTGTATGAAATTGCTCCTTTTATCCGGCTATGCCAGCTTACTTATTGTTACGTCTACACTGGCACAGTCGTCCCAAAAGCCGGGCGGCTGGCAATCCTTATTTAATGGGAAGGATCTTGGTGGCTGGGAGACGTATCTGGATCGGCCTTACGCTAAAGACAATCAGCATGAAAAGACGCTCCCCCTCGGTTTAAATAACGATCCAAATCATGTTTTTTCGGTCGTTACGGTGGACGGAAAACCAGCGCTACGCATTTCGGGCGAGACGTTTGGCGGTATCAATACGCTGGCTGAGTTTGGAAATTATCACCTTCGCATGGAGTTCAAGTGGGGCACCCAGAAGTGGCCGCCCAAACTTGACCGCCCCCGTGATAGTGGATTGCTGTACCACAGCGTTGGTCCGCATGGTACGCCGATGCTGTGGATGGAGTCATTCGAATTGCAGGTTCAGGAGGGCGATTGTGGTGATTATTGGGGTGTTATGAACGTATTGGCGGATATCTCTGCCAAAAAAAATGAGAAAGGCACTTATGTGTATCAGCCAGGCGCTACGCCCATAACGTTTCAGGATAAGACGCCGATTGGACGATCGTGCCTTAAAAGTCCAGATAATGAAAAACCATCCGGGCAATGGAATGTACTGGAGCTTTATTGCTTCGGCGACACCTGCCTGCACGTCATGAACGGCAAAGTCAATCTAATGTTAACGCATACACGTCATCTGGTCGATGGTCAGGTTGTTCCGCTCACGAAAGGTAAAATCCAAATCCAGTCAGAAGGCGCCGAGGTTTTTTACCGAAACATTCAGGTTCAGACGATTAACCAGTTACCCGCAGATTTGCGTCAACAATAACTATCTCCTCAGAGTTTTTGACTTAGACTACGTAGCGGATTCAATTAACGCTAACTTTTTAGGCTAGCTTCGTTACTATCATATAAATTTTTCTGCAAAAGCCCTGATAGTAGAGCCTATTAATTAGATGTAATGAACGTTTCCACCAAACAACGAACGATAGCATTTGTACTCGCCTTAATCGTTATCAATACTCTGGCCATTTGTTTCACGCTGGTCGATAAAAGCAGCTATAAGAGCACTAAATTCTATCGATATACGCGCCAACGATTTGCCTGGATCGTGACCACTCCTCCCCCAGCGTATGGGATAAAAGCAGGATGGGCAAAGGTTAATATTACCCCCGCCCTTAAAACCCCGATTGCCAATAATGAAGCGAGCCAAAGCTGGACAACTGTCCACGACTCGGTTTATACGCGTGCGGTTGTTTTCGATAATGGAACGACACTGGCCGCTATGGTCACCATTGATTTACTCATGATGCCGCCGATGGTAGCTCAGACGCTACAACAACAACTGCCAAAGGTTGGTATGGCCTGGAAGAATATCTACCTAGGCGCTACTCATTCACACCATAGCCTGGGCGGTTGGGCAAACGATTACATGGGCAAAAAGATGGCAGGTGAGTACGACGAACGCCTTGTTTCTCAACTTACAGACGCTATTATAAAAGCTATTGTCGAAGCAAAAAAGAATATGGCCGCCGTTCAGATAGGATACAGCCAACTGAATTTGGATGCAGCAGGACCAAAGACTTTCGCAGAAAATAGCCCGCCAGGCAAAAAAATCCACTTCCTGAAACTCCGTAAACTCACGGGTGAATCAGCCGTCATTTGTTCTTCCGAAGGTCTTCAACTTTTAGGTATTCCATCAATATCCACTGCTTTAAGTCGCGATGGGAATGGAATTCTGACCGATAAATTAGAGCAGCGAACAGGAAGCTTCGCGTTGTTTATGGCCGGACCGATGGACCAGCCTAAAGCGAAGCTAAATCCGTCGAACGATTTAAAAGAGGACTCGATTGATAGCCTTGTGCTACGTATCACACCTGCATTAGTCAGTCTACCACTACACACAGACAGTACACTGGTAGCCCAGACAGTGCTTCTTGTCCAAAACGATCCTCAGATACGTATTGCCAAAAACTGGCGGCTGAAACCCTGGCTGGCAAGAGCCTTGTACGGCGATTATCCCGCCGAGCTAAAAGCGCTACGCATCGGCAAAACTGTTTTTGTAGGGACGCCCGGTACCGTCTCTGACAAGCTGCTTCCTACGTTATTGGCAATGCCGATATCCAGACGTAACAATCTGGTACTAACCAGCTTTAATGGCGGCAATATTGGTCAAATTGTACCCGATACATCTTATTACGCGGACCCGAATCCGTACGATATTCATGAAATAAATCGATTCGGCCCCCATACAGAAGCTTTCTTTAGCGAGATGGTTCAGAGTCTGGTTAGCAGCCTTAAATAGTAAAGTCTGCCATTCTGTGGTTTACTACGTACCTTGCAACTAAGACAAATCACGTATATAAATCGCTGATACGTAGCTATCTGAACTGATCTACTTTATAAAATTAGTTTACCACCTCTTATATACGCTCTGCAAAAAATGACCAGATTTACCCATTTGGTTTCTCTATTTCTCTTTGGGCTTACCATCCTAAGCTACGCGCAGTCACCGAAGCTGGATAAGCTCTTGTTTGGCGTCGCTTATTACGACGAATACATGCCCTACGAGCGCCTGGACAAAGATATTCAGATGATGAAAGAGGCCGGTATCAACGTCGTTCGTATTGCCGAATCGACCTGGAGTACCGTAGAGCCACAGGATAACGTGCTTGATTTTTCGCATATCGACCGCGTGCTCAATGCGATGCATAAGGCAAACATCAGCGTCATTATTGGCACGCCTACCTACGCGGTTCCGACCTGGCTGGTTAGAAAATACCCCGATGTGCTGGCCACTACGCCACAGGGACGAAATCAATACGGTGCCCGTCAGAACATGGATATTACGAACACGCACTTTAGGTTCCATGCCGAGCGTGTCATTCGTAAGATCATGGATCACGTAAAAAACCACCCAGCTATCATTGGCTATCAGGTTGATAACGAGACGAAATCTTACAACACAACGGGGCCTAACGTTCAACAGCTTTTTGTTCAGTATATGAAAGATAAATACAAAACGCTGGACGCGATCAACAAGGCATATGGCTTGGATTACTGGAGCAATCGGATCAATAGCTGGGAAGATTTCCCCTCGACAGTTGGAAGCATCAACGCCAGCCTACGGGCCGAATTCGCCAAATTTCAGCGAAAACTGGTAACCGATTACCTCGCCTGGCAAGCGACGCTGGTAAAAAGTTATAAAAAATCAGGCCAATTTGTCACCCAAAACTTCGATCTGGAATGGCGCGGTTATTCCTACGGCATTCAACCGGATGTTGATCATTTTGCCGCAGCGAAAGCAATGGACATTGCCGGGATTGACATTTATCATCCCACTCAGGACCAGCTTACGGGTACGGAAATTGCCTTCGGTGGCGACGTAACGCGCTCTATGAAACCAGGGAAAAATTACCTGGTGCTGGAGACTGAGGCTCAGGGTTTCCCGCAGTGGGTGCCCTATCCAGGACAGTTGCGGCTACAAGCCTTCAGTCATCTGGCTTCCGGTGCCGATATGCTTGAATACTGGCATTGGCATTCTATCCATAATTCAGCCGAGACGTATTGGAAAGGTCTATTAAGCCATGATTTTGAGCCAAATCCTACCTACAATGAAGCCAAAACCATCGGCCAGGATTTCGCCAGACTAAGCCCCAAACTGGTTAATCTGAAAAAGAAAAATTCGGTCGCTATCCTATTTAGCAACGAAGCGCTGACCGGATTTAATGCTTTTAGTTTTGGCTGGGGTGCCAGGGAAAACTACAATGACGTTTTACGCCCGATGTATGACGCTTTGTACCGAATGAACGTGGGCGTCGACTTTGTTGACCCACCGAGCACATCGCTTGAGAGCTACAAAGTGTTGGTTGTTCCCGTGCTTTACGCAGCTCCTGATAGCCTGTTAGTGCGGCTAAATCAATTTGTAAAAAATGGTGGCCATATCGTCTACACCTTCAAAAGTGGCTTCTCCAATCAGGATGTGCAGGTAAGAAGCATCCGCCAGCCAGGTATCATCAGCGAAGCTTGTGGCATTTCTTATGATCAGTTTACAATCCCACAGCATGTTTCGTTGACAGGCGATCCTTATCAGGTGGGGAAAGATAACAATCAGATAACGACTTGGATGGAGTTAATTACGCCTACTACCGCTAAAGTAATGGCCTATTACGACCATCCCGTTTGGGGAAAATATGCCGCCATTACGCAAAATCAGTTTGGCAAAGGTGTTGCTACGTACATCGGATGCTGGACATCGCCCGTACTGACAGGTAAAATTCTGGCCGATGTGATTAAAAAAGCGGGTCTGGAAGGTCCGGATCAGCAACTGACGTTTCCCCTCATTACCCGGTCTGGGACTAACCAGCAAGGGAAAGCCATTCATTACTACTTTAATTATTCCTCGACAGCCAACTCCATTAAATACCCATATTCCGCTGGTAAAGAGCTACTAGGCAATGAATCCGTAAGCAAGGATCAACAGTTGTCTTTGGCACCCTGGGGTGTGAAGATTGTCGAAGAAAATTGATTTTGTCGCAGGTATTGACCCGGTGATAAAATTCCATAAGAGCTTATATCTCCCTCAGCAGCCCTTCCAGATCCAGGGGATGCGTGTACATTTCGATTGAGCCATCCGGTTTGTGGGGCCATTCTTCCTTCGGCCGATCCCAGTAAAGCTCAACCCCGTTATGGTCAGGATCATTTAAGTAAATAGCCTCCGAAACACCATGATCTGATGCGCCTGTAATGGGGTATTTCGCATCGACGAGTCGCTTTAACGCCACCGCCAGATCACGGCGGGTAGGGTATAGAATGGCGGTATGAAACAAGCCCGCAGCCCGCGTAGGAGCTGGTGGTGCGTCTTTGCTATACCACGTATTCAGGCCGATGTGATGATGGTAGCCTCCAGCTGAAACAAAAGCGGCTTCCTTGCCATACATGGTGATCAGCGAAAAACCCAGCAAATCTCGATAGAAGGCCAGTGCCCGGTCAAGATCAGCGACTTTAAGGTGAATATGGCCTATGCGCGTTTCAGCAGGAATTATGTATGGAGATGGAGCCATGATTGAGCAGTATGTAGTGAAAATAATGCCTAAATTTAGGTGTCTAAGCAACAGCAATCGATTTGAAATAAATCCTCGACACAACCAAATGCACACATCAACAACAGCCGTATTGCTACGTACTTTCCTACTTCTTACTCTGGCTTTCCCATCGCAGGGACAGTCTCAGCCAGCATCGCCCACGCCTAAATTCGCCTTTGCCGAACCAAGCCTTTCGCCCGATGGTACCGAGGTGGCATTTGTGTCGGGGGGTGACATCTGGACCGTGCCAACGGCTGGCGGAGAAGCCCGGTTACTGGTTTCGCATCCTGATAATGAATCACGGCCGCTCTACTCGCCAGATGGCAAATACCTGGCCTTTGCCTCCTCCCGCACGGGCAATGGCGACATTTACCTGCTTACTCTGGAAACAGGGGCGATCAAACGGCTTACCTACGACGATGGTGGCGAAGTATTGAACGGCTGGTCGCGGGATGGCAAAATGGTCTATTTTCAGTCGACCAGCCGGGATATTTCGGGCATGAATGACATCTACCGGGTAGCCGTCACGGGTGGGACGCCCATGGCCGTCACCGCCGACCGCTACGCGAATGAGTTTTATGGAATGCCCGCGCCCGATGGCAAAACACTCGCTTTTTCGGCTCGTGGCATTGCCTCTAACCAGTGGTGGCGAAAAGGACGAAGTCACCTCGACGAGGCCGAAATCTGGCTGTATCATCTTGATGCGAAAAAGGGGAATTCATCTTACGAACGTATTACTGAGAGTGGAGCGAAGGAGCTTTGGCCAATGTGGAGTCAGGATGGAAAAACGCTTTACTACGTATCGGATCGGAACCAGACACAAAATTTGTGGTCACAGCCACTCGGTGGTAAACCGGCCATGCTTACTACGTTCTCTAACGGGCGAGTGTTGTGGCCATCGATTAGTTATGACGGCAAGGCCATCGTATTTGAACGTGATTTCGGCCTCTGGAAATATGACATTGCCAGTCGTCAGGCATCTCCTATTTCAGTTCGGCTCCGTGGCGTTGCTGCCAGTCCGGCCGCTGAGCATTTGAAATTAACGAATCAATTCCGCGAGATGACGTTGTCGCCAGATGGAAAAAAAGTTGCGTTCATTGCGCATGGAGACGTATTTGCCGCATCGTCAAAAGATGGAGGTGAGGCCACACGAGTCAGTTCGAGCGCGGCCAATGAATCGCAACCAGTTTGGGCTGCCAACAGTCGAAGCCTTGTATACGTATCAACGCGGGATGGCGTCGCACATCTGTATCGCTACGACTTTGCCACTCGTGATGAAACTAAGCTGACCGACGATGCCCAGGATGATGGGTCACCCGTATTCTCACCCGATGGAAAATTGCTGGCGTTCGTTCGGAATGGTCAGGAGCTGCGTGTACTGGACCTTGCATCGAAGAAAGAAAAACTCCTCAAAAAAGGGTATTTAGGCCGTCCGCCGTTTGCCACAAACGGTTCGGTCGTCTGGTCACCGGATGGAAAATGGATTGCCTTTGCGTCCTACGGAGCCAAAACATTTCGGAATGTTTCGGTGGTGCCTGCTGCGGGTGGAGAGAGCAAACCCGTTAGTTTTCTGGCCAATACGTTCGGAGGAAATTTGAGTTGGAGCCCCGACGGAAAGTACATTTTATTCACTACCAACCAACGTACCGAAACATCCCAGGTCGCCCGCATTGACCTGGTTCCCCGAGCGCCCAAGTTCCGGGAAGATCAGTTCCGGGATTTATTCAACGAAGAAATCCCCAAAACGCTGAAACCAGCGCCAACCACATCCACCACCACAAAAACGGCGACGCGTGATACCAGCGCCCTGGGCGATACAACCGCCAAATTGGGACGTAGTGGAGCCACAAAAATCGTTTTTGACGACATTCGTCAACGACTGAGCCTATTGCCGGTGGGTGTCGATGTTGATGCGCAGTCAATCAGCAAAGACGGCAAAACGCTACTGCTAATTGCTACTGTAGCGGGTCAGCAGAATCTGTACACGTATTCGCTCGATGAATTAGGCCGCGAACAATCCGTAGCCAGACAGTTGACTTCAACCCCTGGGAGTAAGAGCGGTGCCCAGTTTTCGCCCGACGGCAAAGAGGTTTTTTACTTGGAACAGGGAAAAATTCAATCCATTACGTTAGACAAACGCGAACCGAAAGCCCTGGCTATCACGGCCGAAATGGACGTTGATTTCGGCGACGAAAAAATACAGGTGTTCCGGCAGGCCTGGGATATTCAAAATAAAGGATTTTATGATTCGACTTTCCACGGCACAGATTGGAAAGCCATTCGAGCCAGTTACGAGCCGCTGGCAGCGGGTGCCCGCACGCCCGACGAACTCCGTCGGCTCATTAGCCTGATGCTGGGCGAACTGAATGCATCTCACTCCGGCATTTCAGCCCCGGCGGGTTCGGTGCAAACAACTACGGGGCGGCTTGGTCTGCGCTTCGATCGGGCCGAATACGAAAGCACAGGCAAACTAAAAATTACCGAAGTTATTGCGTTAAGCCCGGCTGCTTTGTCGGGCACAATCAACGTGGGCGATTACCTGTTGGCTGTAGATGGCACAAAAATTAGCCCAGCAACTAATCTTGACCAACTACTTGAAAACCAGATCAACCACCGCATATCGCTTATGATTGCGTCGTCGCCGACCGCGCCCCCGCAGGAAGTAACGGTACGCCCTGTCAATCTGGCCACGGAAAAAGGATTGCTCTACAAACAATGGGTGCAGCAACAGCGTGACTACGTAAATAAAGTTAGTAAAGGGCGACTCGGCTACGTGCATCTATTCGACATGTCGGCAGAATCGCTAGCTCAGTTGAACATTGACTTGGATGCTGACAATCACGCTCGTGAAGGCGTCGTGGTTGATGTTCGGAACAACAACGGTGGCTTTGTGAATGCCTACGCGCTGGACGTGTTTACCCGAAAAGGCTACATGACCATGACCCCACGCGGATTACCGTCGGCCCCGGCTCGCACACAATTGGGCCAGCGATCCCTGGAAACACCAACTATTCTGGTAACAAACCAGCATTCCCTGTCAGACGCCGAAGATTTCACGGAAGGCTACCGAACGCTCAAAGTAGGCAAAGTTGTTGGTGAACCAACTGGTGGCTGGATTATTTATACATCGGCTGCGCAACTCATCGATGGTTCGAACGTACGTTTGCCATTCATCAAAATCACCGATAATACGGGTAAGAATATGGAATTAGCGCCACGTCCGGTAGACATTGCCGTGTCGCGGCCAATTGGCGAAAGCTATACCGACAAAAATAGTCAGCTAGATACCGCCGTAGCTGAGTTATTGAAGGAATTAACCGAAGCAAAGGCGTCGAAACTCAGCACCGGCAAGTAACCCGAACGTAGCAAACAGGGGAATGTAAACTGATG
Organism: Spirosoma jeollabukense; assembly: GCF_054777855.1. Taxonomy (NCBI): domain Bacteria; kingdom Pseudomonadati; phylum Bacteroidota; class Cytophagia; order Cytophagales; family Cytophagaceae; genus Spirosoma; species Spirosoma jeollabukense. The sequence goes on along the minus strand of NZ_BAAHAD010000003.1, from coordinate 474,691 downwards.
GTTGCTTTTCCCTGTTTGTTAACTCGTCCCCTCCAGTTAGTAAGTCAGGTTCTTCGTTGACGAATGTACATTGTAGCTTTCAGCCCAAATTGATGCTATATGTTTCTTATTCGTTCATTAGCCATCTGGTTGATAGTCTGCCTGATAGCGGATCAATCAGTCGCGCAGAAAGCTGAAAAAACAATGGTTGGAGAATATTACCTGACAGGTGTCCGTGAAGTTGGTTCGGGCCTTAAACTCAATGCCGATTCTACGTTTGAGTTTTTCTTTTCGTACGGCGCACTCGACCGAGCAGGGCACGGTACTTGGAAAAAGCAGGGTAATCAGCTTATCTTATCCAGCAAAGCCCGCCCTCCAAAAGATTTTGCGCTCGTTACCAGCAAAACCGTTCCGGGTGACAGCATTACGTTCCGTATTGTCGATCCGAACAAGCAACTGATACGTTACGTAGACTGCTCGATCAAAAATGGCAACGACATTCTGCGGGATATCACTGACGAAGACGGGAAAGCTTATTTCCCCAAACAGCCTGTTGAAGCCATGTCGATACGGTTTCAACTTTGCCCCGATCGCTATTCGGTCTTTACCCCTACCGACAAAGCGCACAACTACTTCGAGTTTCGGTTTGAGCCGTGGATTGCCGAAGTCTTTTTTGAGAATACTGTCTATACGATCTCGGAAAAAGGCTTCGAAGGACCACTGTCAATCTTACAACCCGGCGAAACCTATTCGTTTGAGCGTAACTAAGTTTATGATGTGTTACGTTTACCGAACGCGATTGAACACAAACAGGTCGCTAAATGCCCACCGACCATCTTTTTGTTGGCCACGCTGAATAGCTAATTGATCGGCTGAGCGTTTCTCATAGATAATCCGAATGGAGCCGTCTTCTTTCTCAAACAGTGCCTTGTCTTTGCTGGCTTCGATAAACTTGTAGCGATCCGATTTATCTTTCTCTTCCTGTCCAATCAAACCGGGCTTAAAATGCTTGACCAGTACGATCGGGCCTTGTTCGGTTTGCTCAAAGATCAGCATTTCATACATCGAGACTTTGTTGTCTTTCATCATCCGCATGAAGCCCGTGAGGTTGTCGCCAACGGGTGCAATCCAGGATGCTTCAATGGGTCCACCGTTAAAAGTACCCAGCCAGCGGCCTTCCATAAAAGCAACGTCCGCTAACGTACCCGTTTTGGCCGTTTGGGCGTAGGTAGAAAAAGTAGCTAAGAGAAAAAGAAGTGATAGAAAGTTTTTTTTCATGGGTTTAGTTGTTTCAAGGAGCAAGATACAGGAATCCGCATTTACAAAAGCGCAGATTTTGTAGTATAGAAATGATGGTATACTCATTAAATATTCGACTAACTCCCGTTGATTATCCACATTTGCTTCCAAGAAACTTCAGATGCATAAAAAAAGCCTGGCTGTTCGGACCAGCCAGGCAAAAGTGAAACCTCTACAGCGTACCGTTGACCTTTCACCCATTTTGAGGGCTCAAAGGTAGGCATTGTCTGCTAAAAACGTGAGCTTTAACAGGCAAAAAAATACCCGTTGCATTCCTGAGAATGCAACGGGCGGCAACTTGGGTGAGCGACCAGACTTGTCCGAAAAGGCTAGCCGCATTGAGATTATGTAGTGAATGAATTTGCCCGAAGGCCATCTACGCAAACTAGCCGCTTAGTGCTTAATGCTAATGCTCGATGTAAATTGCTTCTGATTTGGGCCAACAATAAAGGTGTAGGCACCGTCTGGCAAGCCCGATAGATCGAACCGGCGAACCGAACCTTTGAAAGCGTCAGTTTGTACCAGAACGTTCTGAGCGTCGTAAATGGCGACACTAGCTTCCTCCACGTTTTTCGTTGGCAGATTGACCTCAAACTTATTTTTCTCGTAGGCGGTCAACGTTGGCTGCGCTAATAACTGTTGGTTACGATCTTCAATAATAAGCGCGTTTCCTTTAATGGTCAGCCCCTGCGACATCCAGTACGTATCGTTGCTGGCTGTCAAATAATACTGACCATCGGGCAGGCCTTTCAGGTTGAATGAAGTCGCTTTGGCGTCGTTTTTAGCAACAACTCCACTGTAAAGGATGTGGCCGTCGGCGTCGATAATGGCCACGTCAACAGACTCTCCTAATTTTGTATAAAGACGTACTTTCTTTTGCTCGGACTTCTCAACACTCACCCCGTTTGCGACTAAACCATTGTCGGCGTTGGCCACTCCTGTGCCTGCCAGACTCCATACTGAAAGTAGGATAGCGATTGATAAACGGAACTGTTTCATTGGATATGGATTTTATATTTTTCCGTGACAAAGGTGAGTAGGAAAGGCCATCCAGTGCAATAGGCGAGGCCTCTTAAACCTTCTAAACATGAAATATTCATCTAAAAAGACAATAAAATAGCGGCAAATTAGGCTGATTATTAAAAAAGTACAACAAGTCCATATAAAATGAGTATAATTTGTATTTTTCTAATAATTCTATATTTTTGGATTATCTGACTTTGGAGGACTAATTTTCAGGACAATAATACAATTTGACTAAATTTAGGTGAGTTAGGGAGCGCACCAGACTTCATTAAAATCCGGTATTTCGTTAGTCAATATGCACCTGGTTATAATAGAAATTTGCTCCGCGCAACCTTCCCCGCTGCTTCTGAGTTTATAGACGTAGCAACAATTTACATCCCGCCCTCTAACAAAATGGACTTTATCGACTACTACAGCATCCTGGGCATACCGAAAACGGCGTCGGACGAAGACATAAAAAAAGCGTATCGGAAACTGGCCCGGAAACATCACCCGGACCTGAATCCAAACGATCCGGAAGCCAACAAAAAATTCCAGCAAATCAACGAAGCCAATGAGGTATTGGGGAATGCTGAGAATCGCAAGAAATACGACCAATACGGCAAAGACTGGCAACACGCCGAACAGTTCGAGCAGGCCCGACGACAACAGAGTCAGCAACGCCAGCAATATTCAGCGGAGAACACTGGAGATTATGATTTTTCGGATGGCTTCGGCGGGGCCGATTTCTCAGATTTCCTATCGTCGATGTTCGGGCAGGAAGGTGGTTTTGGAGGAGGCCGACAACGTAATACGTTCAGGGGACAGGATTATCAGGCCGAATTACACCTGAATCTGCGAGATGCCTACACCACGCACAAACAAACCCTGACGGTTAATGAAAAGAATATCCGCATTACCGTCCCGGCCGGTATTGAAAATGGACAAAAAATTAAGCTGGCAGGATACGGCGCACCCGGTGTAAACGGAGGTCCCGCTGGTGACCTGTTCATTACCTTCGTGATTGCCGACGACAGCCGCTACAAACGAAAAGGTAACGATCTATACGTTGATGAGGAAATTGATTTGTATACGGCTTTGTTAGGTGGCGAAAAAATAATCGAAACGCTGGATGGAAAAGTGAAGCTGACCGTACCGCCCGAAACGCAGAACGGTACGACAGTGCGACTAAGAGGCAAAGGATTTCCCGTTTATAAACAGGACGGTTCCTTCGGCGACCTGTATGTGCAGTGGCAAATAAAACTTCCAACGAATCTGACCAACGAACAAAAAGACCTATTCCGAAAAATAGCCAGCCTGTAATTGGTTTACAGAAAACCCAAAAACCATATGCACCCCAACCAACTCATCTCCGTCAGCGAATTTTGTGTGCATCACCACATCGAGATCGCGTTTGTCCAAACGCTGGAGCAGCAAGGCCTTGTTGACACCATTTTGATTGAGCAATCAGTCTATGTCCAACCGGAAGAACTGCCCCGCCTGGAGAAATTTGTTCGATTACATCAGGATCTGTCGATTCATCCGGAAGACCTGGACGTAGTAGACGATCTACTGGAACGGCTGGAACAATTACAGTGCCAGATCACCCGACTGCAAAATCGGCTGGTTTTCTACGAACCACTTGAAAGCTAGCCAAGAATCTACATCCATTACTGGCCTGATTTAGACTATTTTGCGCTCTAATTTAATAGTAGTGTTGGTTCTACCTGTCAGACTGCCTATCTTGTAGACAAGACAACTTCTACTCATCATGGCTGGATTCTTCAATAAAGGATTTGGACGGAAGCGCGAATCGGCTCCCAGCGGACGGATTCCTCCTGGACAATATGAGACACGTGACTTTCCGGTGCTCACGGCCGGACCAACCCCACGTATTCCGCTGGCAACCTGGACCTTTGCGCTGGAAGGGCTGGTCGAAACGCCAATCCAGTTCACCTGGGATCAATTTAACGCCCTCCCCCTACAGACCTTCACCAACGACATTCATTGTGTTACGAAGTGGTCGAAGTTAGACACCCATTGGGAAGGTGTAAGAATTGATACGTTGCTCGAACACGCCAACGTGAAACCCGAAGCTCAATACGTAATGGCGTATTCTTACGGCGATTACACGACCAATATCCCCCTCGCCGACCTGCGCAACGGTAAAGCGTTTGTTGGACTTCGTTTCGAAGGTCAACCGTTGGCCCCTGAACATGGCGGCCCCGCCCGATTGGTCGTGCCGCATCTTTATTTCTGGAAAAGTGCCAAGTGGATCAAGGGATTACGCTTTATGGAGTCCGACAAGCCAGGCTTCTGGGAACGTGGCGGTTACAGCATGTATGGTGATCCCTGGAAGGAGCAACGTTACCGCAGCGACGACTGAGAGGTATATGGAAAAAACTCAGTGGCAGATTGCGCAGGTAACGTCCATCGTGCAGGAAACCCCCCGTGTAAAAACGCTTACGCTGCACCTGCCCCAGTGGATACCACATCTGCCCGGTCAGCACTACGATCTCCGCCTAACCGCCGAAGATGGGTATCAGGCAGAGCGTAGCTATTCGATTGCGTCGCCACCCGAACAAACCGGCGAAATTGCCCTGACTATCGAGGTAATTGAGGATGGCGAAGTCTCTTCGTATTTGTTTGATGGTATTGCCGTTGGCGACCCGCTGGAAGTACGAGGACCCATCGGCGGTTATTTTGTCTGGAAGGATACAATGGCGAACACTCCTCTCCTACTGATTGGCGGTGGTTCCGGCATTGTGCCGCTCATGGCGATGCTACGTCATCGGGCGAACATCGGCGCCACCAATCCGACTACGTTGCTGTTCAGCGTTCGCACACCCGAAGATGCCATTTATCGAAAGGAACTGGAGCTATTAGCCAGGAAGGATAATCATTTTAGGCTGGTTTTCACCTTCACGCGTCAGGCACCAACTGGCTGGACTGGCTATAAACGCCGGGTTGATCACGCGATGCTGACCGACGTAGTGGGCCGGTTTGAAACCCCGCCAAATTGCTACGTTTGTGGGCCAACCGCCCTGGTTGAGACTGTAGCTAATACATTAGCGGATATGGGATTCTCACCTGCCAATATCCGTACCGAGCGTTTTGGGCCTTCCGGAGCTTGAAAAATGGAACCTCTCTTACGGAGCTATTAACCTGCAAATTTTGTAGAATAGACGTAGTCAGTACTCAACGTATTGCTTTTGTCGCCCCTCTATTTTGTCGTTTCTATGTTAACCATCGCCGTCATCAGTGATATTCATGCCAATCTTCCTGCCCTCGAGGCTGTTTTAGCCGATATCGACACCCGCAACGTAGATCAGATTTATTGCTTAGGCGATTTGGTGGATTTCGCACCCTGGCCGAATGAAGTCATTGATCTGATCAGGCAGCAGCGAATTGCTACACTAATGGGAAATCATGATGAGCGCATTGCCTTCGATCAGTCTGTTATTCCGCTAAAGAAACATAATGCGCAGGAAACGGAAGCCCGATTTACCGCCATTGACTACACCCGACAAGCTATTTCAGCAGAGAACAAAGCTTTTCTAGCCAGCCTTCCCCGTCAGCTTCAAGTATCGTTTAGCGTTGCTGGTCAGCCCGTTAATATGCTGCTGGTTCATGCTAGCACACGAGCCATTAACGAGTATATTTATGAGGATCATGACCCGAACGACGTATTGACGATGATGGCGGAGAAGAAAGCGGATGTCCTGATTATGGGGCACACTCACTACTCCTATATCCGGCCGATTTTCGATAACACCAATACGTCGCGCAACGGCGTAACTCCTACCGCGATCAACTGTGGATCAGTCGGGCGCTCCAAAGAAGCCGACGTGCTGGCAACCTATCTCGTCATAACCATAGCCGGAGAGCAGGAAGTTTTCAACGACGATTCAATTACATACGAACTGATTAAAGTCAGCTACCCGATCGAACAGACAATTGAGAAAATTTACAATAGTGCTATTCCGAATTTTTACGCCGATTTTCTAAAGCGAGGCCTACCCCACTCGGTCTAGATTTTCAAAAAGTATGTCCATCCATTATAGCTCGACCTGAACATTACCGCAAATTGGGTACTGGCAACACGGGCAAACCCTCGTTACCGTCCTCGCTGACGGCCTGCACCGCAAAATAATAATTGTCTTTCGAGTAAGGCAGCGTCATGCCCAGCTTGGTGGTAAAGAATTTTTTCTGCCAGAATGGCCAATAGGTTTCGCGCATCAATACGTAGTAACCCTTCACTTTGCCGACTTTGGGAGCCTGCCAATACAGTACAGTTGAATTAGTCAGGTTCCGAACATCTACCGTAACCTGCTGTGGCACAGTGGGGGATTTCGCCAGATTGGCTAACGTAGCCAAGTTAACAGCCGTGTTTTTGCGCAGATACTCGAAGTCCATGAACTTAGGATAGTCACCATATTCAATGCCGTCCTGCGTCCGTAAATCCTGGTGCTGGTGTTCGTAGTTCTCGTTCATTTCGGTCAGGCGAACGGCCGCAAAACCACGTTGCACATAAGGTGTATGGTCGCCCCCGCGCAGATAACGGTCATTGCGATACACCATCACCACGTCCAGATTTTCGACGTAGCGTTCGCCAACTTCTTTCAGGTAGCGGGCCAGGGTACGGGCCTTTCCGTCATTTTCGTTGCCAAACCGCTGAATTTGGCCAATGCGTCCGGTTGTGTCTTTAAGCAGAACGCTAGGCAGCCCTTCGCTGAAAACACGGAGCCGGGTGTTATCAATGATGCGGGTATCGCTGCTGTTGTTGCTTCCCATAATGTCATTGTTCAGTACAGCTTCCACATTCCATTTTTCCTTAACGGCTCGTTCAGAAAGATGCTCTGCTCCCAGTAACCCCTGTTCTTCACCCGTCAACGTAACGAATATAACTGTAGCCGGAAATGACGCCTTACTCATCACCCGGCAGAGTTCAATCACAGCGGCTGTACCGGAGCCATCGTCATTCGCGCCGGGCGCATCCGATTCGCGGTTCATCACGTTCGTGACCCGGCTATCCATGTGTCCCTGTACAATAAAAATACGGTCATCGGCTGGATCAGTGCCTTTGAGCGTGGCCATTACGTTGCCCATGTTAGCAGGCTTGTCCACCCGTCGACCGTCGGGCTGAAGCGTCCAGGTATCGAGGGTAGCCGTCAGGCGCCCACCCGACTGCTTCGCATATTGATTGAACTTCCCCAGAATCCATTGCCGGGCCGCCCCAAGTCCTTTTGTTCCAACCGAGGCTTTCGCATCGGCGGGTACACTCAATGTATGACGTGTGCCAAAACTAACTAATCCGTTGATGTGTGCCCGCAAGCTATCGGCAGAAACCTGGGCAATAAGATCAGCAATTTGCGTGTCACGGTTGACAATAACCGTTTGGGCGAAGGCGGGTAACGTAGTAAAAAGAACTAAAGCAGGAAGGATTATTTTTTTCATGAAGTTGATGATTGGTCAGCTAAACTAACAAAAAAGCGTAAACCGGCCGGTTCGCACGTTGGAATTCAGGACTACTTATCAGAATGACCACGCGACACCAGCACCCAAAGCAGCTTGCCCCGTTAGCGGCACTGGCGCCACAGACATACCCAGGCGAGGTTGCCGCAGCATCTCATTGTACCGCGTAACGGCCTTGTTTACCTGGCTGTTGCCTAAAATCGTAAAAACGAGTGTAGCCCCAATCGAACCGCCATAAACGGTCCAGTAAACGCCATTATTATTGTTCTTACTCAGCAATATATACGCCAACGGTATAAATGCCGTCAGGCGTCCGAGCGTAGTCAATGTTCGAAAGGTTTGAAAATGGTGGGTGACCGTGGGATCGCTGAGTTCGTAGAAGGGTATCTCCAGGGAATAAGGGGACGACAGCTTTTTACCACCATAGAAGTAGACACTCCCCAGCGATGATGACCCATAGGCCCGCTCGATGGGAAGCAGATGGGCCGGAATGGGCGCGCTACGGTAATGTGACGTATCGTCAGACCGACGTTGAGAATGCCCCACCAGGGAAAAAAGCAGCAGTGTAGTAAGCAGTAAAAGGGTTCGCATACGGATAAAACGGGAAAGTAAGCAGTTGGCGTTACGTTAGACCTGGCAGGGTTCAAAAGTCTTACAGGTCTGGTTAAGCAATTCGCAGTCCGTTGGCCGCTGCACGTTCCGTCTGGAGCAAAGTTACGGTACCATCATCGGCAACAGCTCCCAAAATCAAACATTCGCTCATGAACGTAGCAATCTGTTTGGGCGGAAAGTTTATCACAGCTACAACTTGTTTTCCAACCAGTTCATTGGCCTGATAGAGCGTAGTGAGCTGAGCTGAAGTACGCTTAATACCCAATGAGCCAAAGTCGATGGTTAGTTTATACGCTGGTTTGCGAGCCTGCGGAAATATTTCAGCTGCAATGATGGTGCCGGTACGAATGTCGACCTTTTCAAAATCGGTCCAGGTTAAGGGCTCTTTACTCATAGTATGAATTCATTACTGACCAAAGCCAGAACATTGATCCTCAAAAATAGTAAAGTAATCGGCCACTCATTACATCAAAAACTTTTGCCCACTACGGCACGTTTACGGGGTGTTTCTATTTCTTGCTATCAATCAATTTTCTATTATGAATGTAACTCTGCTGTTACTCACGGTCGCTACGACCACCGCTCTGGTTGGTCCTTATGACGCCCCGCCTGCTAAGTCAGCTAAACTAAAATCGCCTGCGCTAAAGACAGGGCTACCTGCCCCAGCGCCCGACCCAGATAATGGGGGGATTAAACTCATGAACGGCTTTGGGGGACTAGTTTTTGCCGATAATCTGGGCAAAGCCCGACATATCGTTGTCGATGAAGCCGGTACAGTGTTTGTGAAACTAGAAAAACTTAATGACGGCAAGGGTATTGTTGAATTAAATGACACCAATGGCGACGGTCGCGCCGATCAGACGGTTATGTTCGGCAATAATACCGGAACAGGCATGGCTCTTTATAACAACTACCTCTATGCTTCATCAGACACGTCGGTCTATCGTTACAAACTAACGAATGGCAAAGTAATGGAAACCACACCCGCTGAGCCGATAGTCTCCGGGCTAACCCTTCAGCGTCAACATGCCAGTAAATCGCTGGCAATTTCACCAGACGGCAAATTGTTCGTCAATTTCGGGGCACCGTCCAATGCGTGTCAGGAGAAAGATCGGCAGAAAGGGTCGAAGGGTATGGACCCCTGCCCGATCCTGGAAGAATACGGCGGTATCTGGCTTTTCGACGCGAATAAATTGAATCAGCATAAAAGCGACGGCAAACGCTACGCGACGGGTATTCGTAACGCGGTTTCCCTGGATTGGAATACCGCCACCAATACGTTATACGCCATGCAGCATGGCCGCGATAACCTCAACAACTGGGGCGGGGTGTTTACGGATGAGCTAAGTGCCGAGTTACCCTCCGAAGAATTTCTGATGGTAAAAGAAGGCTCAGATTTTGGTTGGCCGTATTGTTATAACGATCACGTTAAAAACAAGAAATTATTAGCGCCCGAATACGGTGGCGATGGTACTAAAGAAGACCGTTGTGCCGGAAAAGAGAAACCGATTATGGCGTTTCCAGGCCACTGGGCACCCAACGACTTACTTTTTTATACGGGCAATCAATTTCCTGCCCGCTATAAAAATGGTGCGTTCATCTGCTTTCACGGGTCATGGAATCGCGCTCCACTAAAACAGGGTGGTTATTTTGTGGCCTTCGTTCCCTTTGGGAAAGACGGTCGCCCAGCGGGTAAATATGAGGTGTTCGCGGAGAATTTTGCGGGCGTAGCTGAACAAGGCAAGCCAGGAACCGACGTCAATGCGGGTAAGCTTGATCTGGCCAGCCCTGGCGATGCCAAAGCCCGTCCTGTAGGCCTCGCGCAAGGACCGGACGGATCACTCTATATCAGCGACTCGGTTAAAGGTAAAGTATGGCGCGTAATGTATACAGCGAAGAAATAATAGTTAGACGTAGTGAAACGATACTATGTCTGTTCTTCCGTCTGTTACGTTTGCGCTGAAAGTTTGAAAACCAATAGAAACCCGCTCTTTCTACAATAAATAGGAAGAGCGGGTTTCCTTATTTCGGCAGATGTCATTCGGGCGTCTATACAAATTCTAAACCAAGCCGAAAATACCAAGCGGGTGCAGCTATTTTATAATAGCTGCACCCGCTTGGTATTTTTATTCCTCAATACTATTTATTAAAATAGTCGATCTTCTCAGCGTCTGAATTATTATTGATCCGAACCTCACCCCCACTACCACCTACAATGGTCGTGCTGATGGTTAACGTTCCCTTCGTATTGCCAGGCGTCAATACACCCGTCAGGCCAAACGATTTACGCCCGCCCTCTGTGATAACCTCCGTGGTCTTCAGGATGTAAAAATCATCATTCTTATCATCAAACGTCCAGATGCTGTTCTGGACGATTTTGGCGCCAACAAAGGTTGAACCACTGGAAAAGCTCAGTTTAACCAAGGGATCTTTGGTGAGATAGAGGGTAATAAGTCCACTGGAAGCCGTTGGAAGCAGATTGTATACATCAACTACGACGGTAAAGTTAGTTGTACCATACTGAGTAGTAGGCAGCACGTAGAGAATGGGTGTTAAATCCGGAACTCCAAGGGTGAAGGGTACAGTAACCGTTTTTGCATCGGAAAAGACGTTAGCATTATCTTTTACAGCGTAAGTAAAAGTTGGATCAGGGAAAGCACCTGAGTTGCCGGTGGTGGCGCCTGTTGCAGTGGGGTCCAGCGTCACCTTCGTTGGATCGAAGCTGGTGATGGTTTGAGATGCCGTAACCGCCGTGCCATTGTAGTACAACGTAGCGTTGGTGGCTGGGGTCAGAATCACGGTACGGCCTGTCAGGTTAGCCGAATACGTCCCATCCTCCAGATCCAAGCCCGTGAAGGCCGTCGAAGCTACTGGCGCCTGAGCAGTTCCTCCGGGATTCAACTGAGCCGTTATCGTAATCGCATTCACTACTGGCTTCTTGTCGATGCCGAAGTTAGCATCAGTGATGCTCGACGATACGGAGATACCGGTCAAAATCCCATTAGCTGTTCCATCACTACCTGTACCCGTACCCAGCTTTTCGCCAACACTCGTCCAGCTGGCTGGCAGCGAAGCCGTTGTGCTACCGTTTGAGTTGGTGCTTAACACGATTGAATAGGTACCAGGCGCTACACCGTTGAACGTATAGGTACCTATGCTGCTCACCTGCACTGTGGCCAGTGCTACGTTGCTATTGTTGACTAGTGTCACATAGATGGGTTGATTGCCCGATACAGCGGGATCAATATCCGTTCCATTGATGACGATTGAGTTAGCGCCAAACTTGTTGACTGTGTTGTCCGTCAGGCCATTCCCATCATCAAATACATTTCCGGATACACTTACTACCGATGCGTTGAATGGAACTGTCACCGTGGCAGGGGTCGCAAATACACCAGCATTATCTTTCGCCGAGTAGGTAAAGGTGGGATGATTACCCGCGCTCGTGGCGCCTGTTGCAGTGGGGTCCAGCGTCACCTTCGTTGGATCGAAGCTGGTGATGGTTTGAGATGCCGTAACCGCCGTGCCATTGTAGTACAACGTAGCGTTGGTGGCTGGGGTCAGAATCACGGTACGGCCTGTCAGGTTAGCCGAATACGTCCCATCCTCCAGATCCAAGCCTGTAAAGGCCGTCGAAGCTACTGGCGCCTGATTCGTGCCACCAGGGTTGGGCTGAGCCGCTACGGTCGCATCATTGACATCTGGCTTCTTATTGATGCCAAAATTAGCATTCTCAATATCATTCGACGATACGGAGATACCGGTCAAAATCCCATTAGCTGTTCCATCACTACCTGTACCCGTACCTAGCTTTTCACCCGTATTATTCCAGCTAGTAGGCAAAGAAGCCGTTGTGCTACCGTTTGAGTTGGTACTTAACGCCACCGAGTATGTACCTGGAGAAACAGCTAAGAATGAATATGTTCCGGTTGATAATACCGGAACAGTAGTAACAGCTGCCCCATTACTGTTAACCAGTGTAGCGTAGATCGGTTGATTGCCGGCAACATCATCATCGATATCCGTGCCATCAATGACGACAGAACCCGCACCAGACTTGTTAACCAGATTATCTGTCAGGGCATTGCCGTCGTCGAATATATTTCCACTAAGGCTGGCTAATTCGGTTATTGGCTGCTGAAAACACCGTGCGCCATCATTATCATCAGTAATGGGTCCGTTGGAAACGAAGATACCCGTAGCCGAAGTAGCGGCTTTAGGTATACGGTATATTTTACCAGAAGCATTCTGACTTACATACAATGTTCCTGCATTGTCGAAGTAACATGCACCAAACGCATTGGCAACAGGATTAGCAATGGGGATGTTTGTAGCACCTACGGTTGAAACAGCACCCGTGCTGGAATTGATTCGCAGCAAATTTCCCGTTGTGGCATTAATCCCATATAAGTGACCGTCTACGGGATTAATTGCCAGATCAATCACTTCACGAGTTGCATCGACTGGCGCTAAGGTAAGTGGTGGGAGTAATGTCAAATAGGTTGCCGAAGAAGGCTTAAGATCAACCCGCAGAACTTGTGAACTGGAAACGTTATTATGTCCGCGGAATAAATAAAGAATTCCGTTTGCATCAATATCACCAGCATTAAAAGGCACATCTGTGGGTAGTCCAGCAATAGCAAAAAATTGTACCGACCAGTCACTACCCATCCGTACTAATTGATTTGTTCCCCGGCGAAAGCCCCAGAGATAACTGTCAGTAACGTTAAAGCCTACGTTGTTAACGGACGTTTTGGAGTTGGTGCTAGATGGTATTAACTGACCATGTACCTGTGTAGACGAACCATTGATAATGTTTATTTCATAAACACGCGTATTACTATTCAGCGTACCTCCATCTGCATTAGCATCGCCCTGAAACAAATAAGATTTAAATGTAGAACAGGAAAAAGTAGGCTGTAATGGAACAAAAGCGTTTGTACAGCGGGCTCCATCCGTATTAGAAATAGAGATATTCAGAGAAGGAGATATCTGTACACCACTTTCTGTATCAGGACTTGAATTTGGTCCCGTAACCTGATAAACTGTTGAGTTAGCATCGTTGATAAAGAACAGATTTCCTGATTTATCAATATACGTTGACGTGGTCATGGCTGGGATGCCAACATCAGTTAACGTGCGTACGCCTGTACTAGTGTTATACGTAACTAACCTTCCCGTTCCAGTATCTATACCATATATATAGTTACCATCCGCACTAATGGAAAAATCTTCAAGACTACTCGCATTGTTTAAGGTTAAACTAGACACCGTAAGGGTGCTAATATTTACCTTCTGCATGGTTGTCGTGCCTGAGTTATACAGATAAAATATTCCATCTTTCGATATGTCACCACCATCATAGTCAGCTACAGCCAGGCCTGACACGACCTTCTCTGTTACTGTCCCATTATTATGTATCTGTATGATTTTGTTGGTTCCTGATTGGTAGGCATAAAGAAATCCATCTTTGGGGTTATAACCCAAAGCGATCATATTCCGATTACCTAGTGTGGAAGCGCTAAACAACTGCGAAGCACTACCTGTCTCTAAGTCAACCGTGTAAAGTGCCGAAGGGTTGCCTTGAAGACGATAAGAAACATCATTACAGTCGAATGTTGTAGCAAAGACACTCTGCAAACTAAGAATGCTTACCAGCATAAGTAGCAGGGAAATCTTTAATGGCAAAAAAGGTTGTTGCTTTTGTTGCTTTTGTATCAAAAATTCAGTTAACTTGTTTCCAGATTCCACATAAGTACAACTTACTGTTCCTAAATGGGAATGTAATTTCAGCTTTCGTGTGGAATTCCATTGTTCTGGGAGCAAGGAATTTAGCACTCTGAAAATGGGCTGATAATTAAATGTAAATCGCTTCTTCATTAAAAATAACAGTTATACTAACGGATGAAAAAAAGAACAGAAACACTGTGTTCGTAAAAAAGCACGGCAAAGCCGTTCTGAATGATTTTATCCATTCAGTAAAAGATAAATCAGCCAGTAAAAGGGCCAGAATTGGCAATATGATAGATGGCAGGGCCTAAAGAAGTCCTGTGAATCCTAATGTGTTATTGTTTTGGGATGAATCGATCAGAACTTGAAAAACGTTTCGTGTTGTTTCGATTCAAATACTGAATTTACTCGACGAAAGAATCTAACACTGCTGCAGAAACAGACCTAACCAAGACGTGTAAATTGTTTATTCATAGTAACTTTTTTAGACATACAGAGATAGAGTATATAGTCAGAAATACATATGCTTTACAGAGATTAGCTCTTAAAGATCACACCTATTAATGTATACAAATCCTGGTCACATAGACTAGTAAACTTCTAGTTGGTCACTTTTTTTAACAAGTAATTAATATATTTTTATCATATAATGAGTGTTCATATGAACGCATTTGTATAATGTTTGAGTCTATAATTTCTACATAGTTAGCCACTGAGCTTTGTTTTAAACTTTACTCTCCATCCGGTTACAAGGTGTCTATCTTGAGCAACCAGGATAACAAGATATAAAAATGGAAGCCCTGACATTAGCAGAATAACTGTTAATATCAGGGCTTCTTAATGACAATTACTTAAACAACTTTGACTATATATATCCCTGTCTAGTGGCTGATCCTTCCGGGTTTTAGTTGATTTCCTCAGCCACTAATCCACAATCTTTACCCTGATGCGGTGTGGTGCAACTTGATTACCACCAAAATAAAGCCCTGTGTTGTACGCAAACGATTTGTTGTGCGTAAACGGTACTGCCTGGCCACCTAAGACCTGGTATAATTTACGGTCATAGTCGATTTTGATTGTAAGCTTCGTCGGTGTATTAATGCGCGTTTCAGCTACTTTAAAATCAATACGCTTGCCCTCAACATAAATATAAGCACCTAAATCAATTACTCCGCGTTGAGGGTTCCACCGCCAGCCAACACGCGCCCCATCCACCTGATGCGGAGGTACTCCATCTAAGGACTGGTCTTTAGAACCTACAAACCCTAAGCCAATTACTTTATTCCAGTCGTCAGTATCAACTGCGCCAACGTCATAGATACAACTACTATCAAAAGTGACAGTTGCCGATACTTCGTGTGGACTAATCAACAATCCTACTTTACGCTTGGGATCGGGTTCATGTTCACCTGCTTCAATAACAACCCAATCAGGATCCGATAGCAGAAAATCGGGTACGCACGAGCCCATAAAAATCATAAGGCCGAGCATAAATGATCTAGTAGCAAATGAAGAAAACCCTATCACTGAATTAAAACGTAACATATTATTTAGATTAGCGACCCTTACTATTGTGCAAATAACGTTAGAAATCAACTGTTTTGTGTCCCGTTGAATCAAGTGACACTACGTGGTTGCATATTACCAAGGTCGACAGCCTACGCACGGTACGGTATACAAGAATTTCGTAACTTTCTGCTTCCGTATTTTGACCTCTTATTTATCTGATTTATGCAATCGGCAATTTCGCCTTCGGTTCAATCCGTTCGTGAGCAATCTGCTACCCGGTCTATTGGCTGGCGGCTAGGAATACCTACCTACATCTACGCTGTCGTTTTCTCGTCGTTTTGCGTGGTTATGGGCCTCCTTTGGGATATTATGTGGCACATAAGTATTGGACGTGATGGCCTGTTTGCGGCTCCACACGTAGTGATTTACGTTGGAGCTGTGGTGGCGGGTCTATTTTCAGCGTATAGAATTCTGAACCTAACGCTTACCAGAAATCATCCAGGCCGAGCTGAAGCTGTTCCGTTCTGGGGTGTTTTTTATGGGCCGCTAGGGGCCATGTTCTGTGTTTGGGGAGCCCTGGCGATGTTAACATCCGCCCCGTTTGACGACTGGTGGCATAATACATACGGTCTGGATGTACAGATACTTACCCCGCCCCACACCATACTGATCGTCGGTATTATGACCGTGCAGTTTGGAGCCATAATAGGTGTATTAGCGCTGCAGAACAAGTATCGCGGTGTAAATGAATCTGGCAACACGGTGTCAACAAGACTGAAATGGCTATTCGCTATTGCATCCGGACTGCTTCTGGCTATGTTGTTTGTACTGTTCTCAGAATCAATGACCAGGAGCCAAACCCACCATACGCGCTACTACGTTACAGCGGCCATTGCGTTACCATTCTATCTGGTTGCTATGGGCAGAGCCTCTTTATTACGTTGGCCAATTACCACGATTGCAGGGCTTTTTATGTTATTTTTCCTTATGCCAAGCTGGGTGCTAGAAAATATTCCGGCCCAGCCTCGACTTGGGCCGGTACTAAACCCAATCACCCGTTATCAAGCGTTCATATTTCCTCCTTTATTAGTTATCCCTGCGTTTTTGATGGATCTCCTTATCCATCGCTTTGATACTTTCACTACTGGAAAAAAACTAAATGACTGGCTACTGGCGGTTTTACTAGGGGTTACGTTTCTGCTTGTTTTATTGGTAGTTCAATGGCCATTTGGTGAGTTCCTTCACACGTCGCCTTATGCGCGGAATGGTTTCTTTTTATCGAATAGCTGGTTTTACAGCCGGGCACCCGATTCGCCCTACCGATACGCCTATAATCCGGAACGGTTGCAATCTACTACTGATTTCGCAACTGGTTTCGGGAAAGCATTACTGTTTGCCATACTCTCAGCCCGAGTTGGTCTACTATGGGGCAATTGGATGAAACGAGTAGTACGGTAAAAGCACAATCAAGGAGATGTTAAAAAAATCAAATGGCCTCAGGTGGAAACTAGTAGCCTATTTACTTAGTCTGCTACTCACTTACTCACTCACTACAACTGCGCATATTGGTAGCGCAGGGATTGTTGTACAAAAACAAGCGGGTAAATATCAGTTACTAATTAGCATAAAACCACCTGATGTGGTACCAGGAACGGCTAGCATTACGGTATTTGTAGAGCAGGGTAGTGTCACTACTATTGGTGCCCGACCGATATATTTTAATGCTGGAGATAAGGGTGCCCCTACCCATGATATACTAAAGTCAATCAGTGCCAGCCGGTACGAAGGGGACGTTTGGCTAATGGAATCTGGTTCGTCAAGCATTGAATTAAGTATCGATGGGCCTGACGGAAAACAGCAGGTAGTCGTGCCTGTAATGGCTGTGGCAACAGCCCTGCGCGACATGCCTGAAGGAACGGGTATTGGCTTAGCAGCCATGGGATTATTATTAATTGTCATGTTGATTACAATTATCGGAGCTAGCAATGCCGATGCGCTTGTATTACCCGATCATCAAATACCAACAACGCTCCGGCGTCGGCGCTGGTTAGGTATGGGTATCGGATTAATAATGATCACGCTACTTTTAACAGGTTGGCGATCATGGTGGACTAATAAAGCAGAAGATTATCGGAATGTACAGCTCTACCGGCCAATGTCTATCCATGCATCGGTACATATTGCAGATGACCACCGGCAACTGTCGATCCTCTTTGACACTACTAGCTTCGGGAAGAGTCGGCGCAACCGACGGACTCTAAGTTACCTCATTCCCGACCACGGAAAGTTGATGCATACGTTTATGGTCCGGATCCCGGGGTTGGATGCATTTGCTCATTTACATCCCAATAGAAACGATACGTTACACTACGCTGCGACACTCCCAGCGCTACCGGGGGGCAAATACATTCTATTTTCAGACGTTGTGTACAGAAGCGGTTTCGCTGAAACCCTAACCGATACAGTAGATGTTCCTTCGTCAAAAAGTACTGCTGAAAGAGCGGCCAATGTCAAACCCTCTGATCCAGACGATAGCTGGCTCGTTACTGAATCCATGGGAGTAAAAGCCAATGCGGTGAACGTACCACATTTAGACAATGATATGGTCGTTTGTGGAAAACCCGGCGCTACTACGAAGCTCTCAGATGGCTCGTCCATGGTCTGGATGGATAAACCCACACAAATTCTGGAGGCAGGCAAGTTATACACGCTGAAATTTGCGGTAGCCGATTCCGCAGGGAAAGCGACGTCTTTAGAACCTTATTTGGGTATGGATGGTCATGCTGCTATTCTACGTTCCGATGGTAGTGTGTATATTCATTTACATCCAGTTGGTACGTACTCGATGGCTGCGGAAGAGTCATTGGTGAGCCGCATCTCCGACACCGCCCGAACCTTCCGTTATCCCAACGCAACGCGTTTCCGCGATAGCATCGACGCTTATGTTGCCAAACTTAAAGCGCTGCCTGAAAGCGAAAAAAATCAGTTGCTTATGGCTGAAATGCAGGGTATGAGCCATCCAATGAAAACGAATAACATGGTTGAGTTTCCCTACGCTTTTCCTCGAGCGGGTCATTATCGGATTTGGGTTCAGGTGAAACGAAAAGGCCGTGTTTTAACGGGTGTGTTTGATACGCAAGTCGATGAATCGTTATTATAATTTAAACTGTAACTCATTCAGAATCAGTTTTCGGGCATTTTTGGGATAGTATCATTGAAAATATTTTTAGCCGAAGGGCTTGACAAACGTCAAAAACAACCTAAATTTGCATCCACAATTCGCCAATGGACTGGCAAATTGTGTAACGCGAAAGTAGCTCAGCTGGTAGAGCGCGACCTTGCCAAGGTCGAGGTCGCGGGTTCGAACCCCGTCTTTCGCTCCACAAAGAGGCACCGACCACGGTGCTTTTTTTGTAAATGCCGCTTCGGCGGAGGAATGCCGGGATGGTGGAATCGGTAGACACGCCGGACTTAAAATCCTGTGGGCCTCAAGCCCGTGCGGGTTCGACTCCCGCTCCTGGTACATAAAAAAGAGCCCTTGAAATTCAAGGGCTCTTTTTTATGCATTTCGACAGCTCCCATACTTACTCAAAAACTATCTATACGCAATAAACATGATTTATTAATCGATTAAGCGTCATCTTTCACTACGTATTACTCTCCGCTTCCTAGCATTTACCGATTTTGTCAAATTCCTTCTTGTACATTTTGTTTTGATTTGTATATTTGAAACTGTTGCCAAATACAGATTAACGGTAAATCGTTCATTATGAGTTATTTTGAATGATTTTTTTCGTGTTTGCAACCCCCTTGTCCAGCCAGTTTCCTAACATTGTTCACCTCGCCAGCCGTTCTGCCGACTCCCGAAATAAGTGGGTTAGAATGGTACAGTCCTTATGAAAGTTTCGCCGTTGCAACCGTTTCAAATCGTGTATTCCTTGCTGGATCACGAGTTTCTGGGTTACTTAATCGAGGCTTTCGTCGTACAGCGTAATAGCCGGGGGGAGCTTACCCTGCAGAACCAGACACTCTCTACGCAAAACGTTGGAGAGTTTGCCAAGGGCTTAGATGAGCGTGATTTTGAACTGGTTAAACTCATCGATAGTATTCAGCAGGATACGATCGTTAAAAAGTTCAATACTAGGAAATTGCCCGCCGTTGATTTCTTCCTAAAAGTATACGATCCACAGAAAGGCGACAAGCTTGTGCAGGAAGCCATTGGTGGTTATCTGGAGCATATAAAAGCTCAGATTATGGGGTTGCTGCCTGGCAAACCTTTTTACATTATGGGCAATGACGGCAACCCAGCCTGGGAATCTATCATCTGGATGCCAGAACCAGCGAAGGTCCATTTTCACTTCGTTCGGAATACCGACTCTACGCACTATTTCCCGATTATCCGTTATCCAGTCGGTCCACGTGAAGCTGGCGAAACAGAACGCGTAGTCTTTCAATTTAAAGATGCACTGATGATTTGTGATGAGCCTGCCTACATGATGGTAGGCCATCGATTATACCATTTTAGCAAAAATGTAGATGGTAAAAAATTGCGCCCATTCTTCACGAAAAACCACATTGTCATTCCGCGCAATATTGAACAGCAATACTACGAACGGTTTGTAACCCAACTCATTGCCTCATACGATGTCTACGCAAACGGATTCGAGATTCGGTCCGAAGTCCTGGAGCCAATGCCTGTGCTAACGGTTTCGGAGATGGTTCAGCCGAGTCGCTTAGTACCAGCCGCAATCCATCAGAATGGCACCGCCGTAGCTGATCTAGCCGATAAAGATGCAGACGCAAGCCAGCGTATTATGTTCGATCTGTCGTTTAAATATGGTGATTTTATGTTTCACTTCGACAGTTTTGGGACATCGGCCAATGTAAGTCTCGAAAAGAAGAACGACGAGTATATTTTTCACAAAATTCGCAGGGACCAACGGTTGGAACGGCAAAAGCTGGCGTTGCTACGTGAAACAGGGCTTGATCTGCGCAATGGTCAACTGGCGCTCTCAAAAGCAGAAGCTTTTTCCTGGCTCTCGACAAATGGGAATCAAATTCGGGAAACAGGCTTTGTCATTCAGCAGGATGCACAGGACACGAAACGATATTTTCTAGGCTATTCGACGATCAACGTATCGATTCAGGAAGGTCGCGACTGGTTTGATATTTATGCGCATGTTCGCTTTGGTGAGTTCGACATTCCGTTTTTGAAACTCCGAAAGCTTATCCTCAACAAAAAGCACGAGTTCACATTGCCCAACGGCGAGATTGCCGTTATTCCGGATGCCTGGTTCTCCAAATATTCAGAACTCTTCGGGTTTATAGAACAAATCGATAGCCTCGACGCTGATGGACAACTGGTGCTGCAAAAGCATCATCTCGCACTGGTTCAGGAACTGGAACGCGACAATCTGGCGACAACGGTTATTACGCGCAAACTGGAAGGATTACGGAATTTTGAAGAAATCGAATCCTTTCCGTTACCCGCCCATTTCAACGGAACCCTACGTCCCTACCAGCACGCAGGGTATGACTGGATGAATTTCCTGAGGCAATATCACTTCGGGGGTTGTTTAGCCGACGACATGGGACTGGGAAAAACCGTAATGACGCTGGCTATGCTTCAGGGTCAGAAAGAAGCGGGTATACTGGAGCCAAGCCTGCTGGTTATGCCAACATCTCTGCTCTACAACTGGGAGTTAGAAGCCAAAAAATTTACGCCCGACCTGCGCGTGATGGTGTATACGGGTACGTATCGCGACAAGAATATGGCCCAGTTCGACGACTACGACCTGATTCTGACATCATATGGTATCGTACGAATTGACATTGACCTGTTGAGCAGTTATCGGTTTAACTACGTCATTCTGGATGAATCGCAGGCAATCAAAAATCCATCGTCGCACATCACCAAGGCCGTTATGCAACTGAATACGGCATACCGGCTTATTCTCACCGGTACTCCGCTCGAAAACAGTACGATGGACCTTTGGTCGCAAATGTCTTTCATTAATCCTGGTTTGTTAGGCAATCAGGCATTTTTCAGAAATGAATTTCAGATACCCATTGAAAAGCGACACGACGATTCTAAAACGGCAAGACTCTACAGTTTGATCAAACCTTTTATGCTTCGGCGCAATAAGGCGCAGGTGGCCACTGATTTGCCGGCGAAGGTAGAAAGTGTCTTGTATTCAGAAATGACACCTGATCAGGAGAAACAATACGAAGAAGCCAAATCGTATTACCGAAATCTAATTCTGGAACATATCGAGGAATCTGGGATGGCGAAGTCGCAAATGATCGTGTTGCAGGGTTTGACCAAGTTGCGGCAGATTGCCAATCACCCGCGCATGGTGGATGCTGACTATGAGGGCGACTCAGGCAAGCTGGACGACGTATTGATTCGATTAGATAGCGCCATTATCGAAAACCACAAAGTTCTGTTATTCAGCCAGTTTATCAAACATTTAAGTGTAGTTCGGCAATACTTGAAAGAAAAAAATATTAAGTACGCTTATCTGGACGGATCAACCATCGACCGGCAGAGCCAGGTTAAACTGTTCCAAACCGACGAATCGGTAAAATTATTCCTGATTTCGTTGAAGGCAGGCGGCTTAGGTCATAACCTTACAGCCGCCGACTACGTGTTTATTCTGGATCCTTGGTGGAACCCTGCCATCGAGGCTCAGGCTGTTGACCGAGCCCACCGCATTGGGCAGGATAAGACGGTGTTTACCTACAAATTCATCGCCAAAAATACCGTCGAAGAAAAAATCCTGTCGCTGCAACGAGCCAAGCAACAACTTGCGGGCAGCTTGATTACCACGGAAGAGAACTTCATGAAATCACTCACGAAGGAAGATATTATGGTGTTACTGGAATAAGCCGAGGAATAAAATCAGCAAAGTTCAAGAAGATATGAGCGTAGAATAGTTATGTATTCACTGATACTAAAAACTCGATTTATGAATGTCAAAAGTGTATTCGGTATTATCCTAACGCTGATCGGCTTGGTTGGCCTAATTTACGGAGGAATCGATTTTACGAAAGGTGGAGTGTCTCAGGCGTCGTTTGTCTATATAATTTTAGGCGGTATTTTCTTCTTTTCGGGCATTAGCCTGATTCGCGGTACAAAAGCATAAAATGGCGAACTAAGAATTTACCTTCTATCTACCTCAGATACACACCCATCCGATTTTCATCGCTCAGCACTACGTCAACATGTTCCGTTAGCGTTGTGCTGAGTTCGTAGCCTTTGTAGTCGGCCGCAACCGGATAGCGTGGATGATTCCGATCAATCAAAACAGCCACCTGTAATTTACGGACGGGCACCTTCAGAAATGGTTGCAAACTAAAGGCTAGGGTGCGGCCCGTATATAATACATCGTCGACAACAATAACGACTGTATCGGTATAGTCATTCATAGCGCGATCGGGTCGAACGGGTGGCTGGGCTCGCTGTGTTTTATCCAGGTCAAGTTGAATCAGATCGACCGAAAACGGAGCAATCGTTTGTAATTCACGCGCTAAAGCCTGCGCCAGTACGTAACCTTCTCCCGATATGCCAGCCAGTAGCAGGGCGGGTTCTTCAAAATTATTCTCGTAAATCTGAAACGCTATCCGCCTGATTTTCTGGCGAATTTGTTCAGCATTCAGGATAAGCGTCGGCAGGCCGGTGTTCATGAACTGATCGAAAAACGAATTGACTACGTAAAGATGAGAAAAAGCTGTTAGGCAATGAAATACATCATACCGCCAATATCATACAGCATGGATTCTAAATCGCTGTATCTTTGTCTGTTCATGTAGAAGTAACTATGATTGTTAAGACCAAAAAATACGCGTTAGACCAAAAAACGTATATCAACATCGCCCTAAGGCAGTGGGTGAAAGACAACTGGAAATGGGCATTTGTGCCGTTGGCTCTGATTATTCTGAACGTCATTCTGAGCCTGACGAAAGTATATCCTAATTACTGGATTTACATCGTTATTGTGCTGCTCACGATTTTGTATGTTTTATTCTGGGCTGTACAGATTACGGGTATTGCCCAAATGGAGCAGAGCAAAGCCTTATTTCAGAAGTATGTGTATGAAATTGACAGCCGTCAGATTCTCATGCGGATTAACGCTAAAGAAGGCGGCATTCTGAAATGGAACCAGATTAACAGTGTCATCAAAGATAAAGATGCCTACATCTTATTTCTGGACAACGCCGAGGCCATGGCAAATGTAAAAGCCAGCTGGATCGCTAAGATTGTAACGAAAGGCTTGGCCAAAGCACAGTTTTTGTACCTACCGTTTAACATTTTCACCAGTGATAACGACCTGCGCTTCACGGATGCGCTGCTGAAACGCAAAGGGTTACTGCCAGGCAGCGTTCCAGCCGAGACTACGGTGAAATAGGACATGAATACGTAGCATAAAGCCTCCCATCGACAACGAATTTACTGTTATCGATGGGAGGCTTTAGTCAATTTATACCTTCCTGAAGCTTATTTAGCTTGATCCGTAAAATCCAGGACCGTCAAATCGGCTATCCATGGGCCAACAATCGTACCAAACTCTTTATGAGCAGGATGAGGCAAGTAAGCGTCACGATCTTTTTCGGAGTCGAATGTCAGCACAAACCCATGCGTCAAGCCGTGCGCGTGATTTTCAGGGCTATTATTTGTACCCCATTTTAAGTCCTTAATTTCTTTAATTTTTGATGGAAGCGCTTGAAAGGCATCCAAGATTTCCTTCAGCTTCGCGGGCGTTGTTTCGGGCTTGAACTTGAAAAGCACGATATGCTGTACGGTGGTAGCTTTCATCTTTTTTGTGGGAGGTTCGCTGTTAAAATTGTGGGCGTATGTCGTGACAGACAATAGCGTCAGAGCCACGAACGTAATAAGGTGTTTCATAAGACAGTAAGAGTTTTGGAGGTAAAGAAAATAAAAGTGCCGCCCTACTATGAGCGGCACTTTAGCTGAACCTGGATTATTTGATTTGACGGATTGACCTGATTCTTCAAGAGAAATCAATCAACAAAAAATCAACCCAATCCGTCAAATCAAATAAATCCAGGTTCAGGATAGTTTCGCTTTCAGATTTATATTCAGCGCTTCGAGGAACTCCTCGGTGTTAACGTACTGCTCACCAGCCGTCAGCTTCGTACCGACAGGATAAGCCGACAGCGCCAGGTCTTTTGTCATGATGCCGCTTTCTACGGTTTCTACACAAACCGCTTCCAACGCATTAGCGAAGTCGATCAGTTGCTGGTTGCCATCCAGTTTACCCCGGAAAGCCAAACCACGTGTCCAGGCGTAAATAGAGGCAATTGGGTTAGTACTAGTTTTATTTCCTTTCTGGTATTCGCGGTAGTGGCGCGTTACGGTGCCGTGAGCCGCTTCGGCTTCCATCGTCTGGCCATCGGGCGTAACGAGCACCGACGTCATCAGACCCAGTGAACCAAAGCCCTGCGCTACGGTGTCCGACTGCACGTCGCCGTCATAGTTTTTACAAGCCCAAACAAAGTTACCTTCCCATTTCAGGGCCGAGGCAACCATGTCGTCGATCAGACGGTGCTCATAATGAACGCCTTTTGCTTTGAATTCAGCGTCGTAAATTTCCTGAAAAATATCCTTGAAACGACCGTCGTATTTTTTCAGAATTGTGTTCTTAGTCGATAGATAGAGCGGCCAGCCTTTTTGCAGCGCCATGTTGAAACAAGCCTGAGCAAACCCACGAATCGACTCATCGACGTTATACATACCCATAGCCACACCCGGGCCCTGGAAATTGTACACCTCGTATTCCTGTACGGTTCCGTCTTCACCTTCGAATTTCATGGTCAGTTTACCTTTACCAGGCACCAGAAAATCCGTTGCACGATACTGATCACCAAAGGCGTGACGACCCACGATGATCGGCGCTTTCCAGTTAATCACCAAACGTGGTACGTTGCTCATCACAATCGGCTCGCGGAATACCGTTCCATCCAGAATATTGCGGATCGTGCCGTTCGGCGACTTCCACATCTGCTTAAGATTGAACTCTTTAACTCGGTCTTCGTCGGGCGTAATGGTGGCGCATTTGATACCAACACCGTATTGTTTAATAGCGTTGGCCGCATCAATCGTTACCTGGTCGTTGGTTTCGTCGCGGTACTCGATGCCAAGATCATAGTATTTAATGTCAACGTCAACGTAAGGCAGAATCAGCTTGTCTTTGATGAACTTCCAGATGATACGGGTCATTTCGTCGCCATCCAGTTCGACAACCGGATTTGCCACTTTAATTTTTTCCATTTGACTAAGGTATAAACGATTGAAAACGATACGAAAACTTGGCCGCAAAAGTAGTGAATATCGCCCAAATATGGGTACTTCTTCTTCGTCGGCGACTCCGATTCCACAACATAAGCGTGTTAACCAAAGTCCTTCTTTCTATGGACAACTCAGTAAGAATTGCAGAAGCCATTAATGCCTATATTGAAACTATGAAATCATAATCCTGCTGATCATTACCAACGGGAAGAGAGCCCAAAAGGGTGTTTTTTTCGGTACAAACAAATTATGCCACCGGTTTTAGCCGTATCTTTAGCAAGCAAATTACCCAATCATCCTTATAAAATTTGGCATTATCAATGAAAAACTGTACAAATCTACTAATAGCGCTCTTTATAGCGCCTGCCCTACTCTTTGGCCAGGCTAAAAAAGCGGCTAAGACTGGTTCAGATAAAATTGACAAGCTCAAGGCTGAAGCTGTTGCTGCCGTCGAAGCGAATGCGGTGCAGGCGCAGCAGATCAACGACATGCTTTTCAGCTTCGCTGAACTGGGGTTTCAGGAGGAAGAGTCATTTAAATACCTGACGACATTACTCGAAAAAGAAGGGTTTACGGTAAAGAAAGGCATTGCTGGAATTCCTACTGCCTGGATTGCTACCTGGGGGTCAGGCAAACCGCTTATTGCGGTCGGATCCGATATTGACTGCATTCCTAAAGCCAGCCAGAAACCCGGCGTGGCTTACAAAGATCCTATCGTTGAAGGGGCTCCCGGTCATGGCGAAGGGCATAACTCAGGCCAGGCACTCAATATTGTGGCCGTTTTAGCCGTGAAGAAACTGATGGAGCGGGAGAAGATTCCCGGTACATTGATGCTCTGGCCGGGCGTAGCCGAAGAGCTTGTAGGCACTAAAGCGTTCTACGTCCGGGATGGTTACTTTAAGGATGTGGACGCCTGTATTTTCACTCACGTAGGGAACAACCTTGGCGTTTCCTGGGGTGACAATGGCAATAATGGGCTGGTATCGGTACGATTCAACTTTGAAGGGCAGGCGGCTCACGCAGCAGGTGCGCCCTGGCGGGGACGTAGCGCGCTGGACGCGGTCGAGCTTATGAATATTGGCTGGAACTTTCGGCGTGAACACCTCGAACTCACCCAGCGCTCGCACTACGTCATTTCTGACGGGGGCGACCAGCCGAACGTAGTACCTTCCAAAGCTGCCGTCTGGTATTATTTCCGGGAGCGGACGTACCCAAAAATTAAAAAACTGTTTGAAACGGGGGTTAAAATAGCCGAAGGTGCCGCCTTAATGACGGACACCAAATTCACGTACGAGATTCTGGGATCGGCCTGGCCTGTGCACACCAACAAAGTGATGGCAGCCGCAGCCTATGACAATATCAAAAAGGTAGGTTTACCAACCTGGTCAGAAGAAGATCAGTTGCTGGCCAGAGCCTCTCAGATAGAGCTTCAGGCACCCAAAACTGAAGGCCTGGCAACGAAGCTGGATTCGATGGGCATGCCTACTTCGTCGGCACCTGTCGTGATGATGGGTGGCCAGGCCATGACGCCCATGGGCGGAGGCTCCGATGACATCGCCGACATCTCCTGGTCGCTGCCCACTATCGTGCTACGTTACCCCAGTAACATTCCAGGACTACCCGGTCACCACTGGGCCAATGCTATCTCCATGGCGACGCCCATCGCTCACAAAGGCGTTGTCTACGGCGCCAAAGCAGAAGCTATGACCTTGCTGGATTTGCTGCTCAAACCCGAACTCATTAAAGATGCCTGGGCGTATTACAAAGACGAGCAGACGAAAGACATCAAATATGAACCGTTGATTTCCCCCAAAGAGCAACCAGCCATCTATCTAAATAAGAAGATTATGGCTGAGTTTAAGCCCAAGTTGGAGAAGTTTTACTACGACCCATCCAAGTACAAAAACTACCTGGAGCAGTTGGGCATCAAATACCCAACCGTACGCGATGACCAGCGGGAAGCAGTGAAGAAAGTTGTTGAGAAAGAGAAGTCTTCAGCGTCAAAGGTATCTTCGTCGCGGTCTGAATAAGTTATTTTTTGTCATACTGACTGGTCCGCCGGTGCGGCAGGAAGCATCATAAGTTTTCTTAACAGGTTTGTTTGGACAGCTTGAGACGCTTCCTGCCGCACCGACGGACCGGTCAGCATGACAAACTCCTAATTCACAAAAAAAGCGATGAGACTCTCTCATCGCTTTTTTTATTCGTCTTCAGCTGTCATTATTTAAGAACTACTTTTACATCCACGGGCTGGTGATCAGATGGATAACGCTGCTCTTTGGCATCGGTCAAGACGCCGTATTTAAGTACATTGAACTGCTTGCTCACAAAGATGTAGTCGATACGTTTATCCATCGGCGCATCGAACTTGAAGCTGTTAAATGTTCCTTCGGGACCGTAGGGCGGAGTTGCCGTTACGTTGTGGGCGTCGCTCAGCAATGTCTGGATGGTTTGGATTTGCTCGGTTTCGGGGGTCGAATTAAAATCTCCCACCAGAATAACCGGCTCATTTTTCGCGATCTCTTTGATTTTTGCTACCATCAATTTCCCTGATTGCCGACGCGCTTCAACGCCCTGGTGATCGAAGTGAACACTGAAAAAGTAAAACTCTTTCTTTGTTTTCAGATCGTTAAACTTAGCCCAGGAACAGATTCGGTTGCAGCAGGTCGCATCCCAGCCTTTACCGGGTTTGTCGGGTGTTTCGCTCAACCAGAAATTGCCCGATTGAAGTGGTTTAAAGCGGTCTTTCCGGTAGAAAATCGCCGAATGTTCACCTGCTTCTTTGCCATCATCGCGACCAGCACCCAAAAAAGCGAATTCCGTTAATTCCGCTACGTCATTCAATTGATTTCTGAGTGCCTCCTGCGTTCCAAACAAGTCGAAGTCATGAAACCGGATCAGCGCCTTGACATTTTCCTTCCGATTCGGCCAGGCGTTGATGCCGTCGCCTTTATTGTCATAGCGAAGGTTATACGTAGCAACGGTTATCGGTTCGGTTTTTTGGGCAAATGTGACCTCGTTAATCAGCAAACTACCTAGCATTAGAAAAATCAATACGCGCATTTTAGTTGAGTTTAAACGTTAATGTTTTACGACCTATCTAAACCAATAAATCACAAAACAGACTCATTCTACCAGCCGGGGTTCTGGCCCAGCTTAGGATTTAACTGTATGTCATTGGTCGGAATGGGATAGAGGTAAAATTTATCATTCCATTTTCGGGGAATATTCGCCAGCCAGGTTAATTCGCCATACGTATCGTTTTTGAGTCGTTGGGGATTTACGACGCCGTTAACTGTTTCAGCGACGCTAACATAGGTAACGCCTGGTAATTGCGTAGCCGGTTTAACTTTATAGAACACGACATCGTTTTTGCCATCTTCATTCAAATCAAGCGGTTTGTCTAGGGCCGGCACATAGAAACCATTCCAAACCTGCTCCATCAGCGGACCGCGATTCCAGCGAATAATATCCGAAAAACGGAAGCCTTCCAGCACCAGCTCAATACCCCGCTCACGACGAACTTCCAGCAATACCGGATCTGAAATATCGGGGAAGTAATTCGTTTTCAGATACGTATCAACAACCGTCGGCTTGACAGACAAACCCGCTGTAATGCCCGCTCGTTTCCGTAAAGCACCGACTGTTTTGGCCCAATCGTCATTCGTCAAGGTACCAAGTTCGGCTTTGGCTTCGGCGTAATTCAGCAAGATTTCGGCATACCGCATGGTTGAAATGGAGTTGATATTGCGCGTTCCACCGTCGTAATACGTATCGTCCAGCGACCATTTGATGGGCATATAACCCGTATAGGTATAGGAGAAAACCGGCGGGGCAGCTTCGGTAGCCCCAGCGTTCGTACGGGTGTAGTTCCCCATCCGAATGGTTTGTTGCAGGCGCTTGTCACGGTTCTTCACTTCGTCCATGAAGGTCAGTGTCTGATAGCCTGCTTTGTCGGTAAAGGGCGTACCGTCGATGTTTAGATACGTGTTGACAAACGTTCTGATCAAGCTTACCCGTGATCCATACGTAGCACTGGTCCACCACCAGTTGGCGTCGTTGTAGACAGCTAACGTAGCGTCGGAAACGGCCGATAGCATAATCTCATTGGTAACGGGCGTTGTATTGATAAACAGTTGCCGATACGATTTGTCGGTGCCGCCCGTCTCGTTGAGGCTATAACCACCTTCGGTCATCACTTTACTGGCTGCGTTCACGGCTTCGGTCAGCCACTTATCGGCAGTACTGCCCAGATTATAGCTCGTTCGATATTTCCGAAATGTACCTTCGAACAAGCAAACCCGCGATTTAAAGCCGTAAGCCACCGATTTAGTAATTAAGCTACGTGTGTTGTCGGTTGTGGTACGTATGTTTTCCGTTGCATAGTTTAGATCGGCCAGCACCGAATCCATGACCATAGCCCGCGGGTCGCGCCCATTGAACAAATCCGGGTCCGTAACGCTCATTGCTTTGCCAATCCAGGGCACATCACCAAATCGTTTCACCTTATCGAAGTAAAACCAGGCTCTGAAAAACTTGGCCAGACCAATATAATGCCGACGCGTTTCGACCGGAATGACGGGGTTTGTGCAGTTAGCAATGAAATAATTGATGTTTCGCAGCGCTTTCCAATCCCAGCCATTACTTTGTTGAGGTCCATACGCACCATCCCGCAAAAAGTCGGGAATTTGCGTTCTTACCGAAAAGTCGGCCATCTCGTCGCTCCGGATAATATCGTTGCCCGTGGGTAAAACACCGATACCGTTATTAGCCGGCGTATCGTAAAATGAGTTGGTGTATAAATCCAGCCCCCCAACGCTGCCAAATACGGCATCCTTCGACGCCGTTGATTGAGGAATTTGCTCCAGATCGCTGCAGCCAACCAGAAAAAGGCCAATCAGGAGGAGCCAGCTATATTTTGTGTTCATGATCGTTCTGTTTTCAGGTTAAAAAGTGGCAGATAGGCCCATCGTGAAACTTTTCAGAATTGGGTAATTATTCCCGTTTCCGCTACTGCCATTATTCGGATCGGGGCTGGTGCTGGATGGCGGATTCAACACCGTGTCGGAGCGACCAATATTTTCAATGTCCAAATCCCTTGTGATTTTGTAGAGTGGAGACCAGCTCAACAGGTTTTCGCCCGATACAAATACACGAGCGCTGTTCATGCCCACTTTCCGGATTAAGGTTTTAGGCAAGTTGTAGCCAATTTGAATGTTCTTCATCCGAAGATAGGCCGCGTTCTGAAGGTATTTCGTTTGTGGCTGAGCCAGTTCACCAGCGCTGTTCTGCGCTACGTACCCGCGGTAGCGAGGCAGGTAAGCATCCGGATTGCTTTCCGACCAGATATTTCCCAACTGCCACTCCGGCAGCTTGTTATACGGGCGGTTATACTGTCCCCAGAAAATTCCCGCTTCCGAACCCGGCCACCAATCCTGCTTGGCTACCCCCTGAAAGAAAGCCGAGAAGAAGAAATTGTTGTAGTCAGCTCCCAGCATAACGCCATATGTATAGCGGGGCGTAGAGTTCCCGATAATCCGCCGGTCGCCGGGATTACCCACCGTGTTATCGCCATAACTGATAACGCCGTCGCCATTAAGGTCTCTGAACTTAATATCGCCCGGCAACAACTGGCCCGTATTAGATGCTTTAAACAAATTCTGTTTAGGCGACTTGGCAATGTCATCGGTAGAGGTGAAATAGCCAGCCGTTTCGTATCCCCAGATTTCGCCCAGCTTTTGTCCAACGTAATACGTTGAGTTGTCCGTCGTTAAGCGCTTGGTTGGGTTGTTGTAGCTATCGATAGTCGCCTGGTAATCAGACATAGTAAAGCGAACTTCATAATTAAAGGGCTTACTGGATATGTTGAATTTATCCCGCCAGGTCACAACGGCCTCCCACCCTTTTGTCGTCAGGTCAGCATAGTTACCCTTAGGCACATCCGTCCCGAAAACGGCGGGAAGTGTCATACCCGTTGTGAACATGCCTTTTGTGGTACGTATGTACGCATCTCCCGTGAACGTCAGCCGGTTGTTCAGCATACCGAGATCGATGCCAAGATCCGACGTAGTGGATGTTTCCCAGGTAAGGCCATCGGGAATAACTGTCGGCTGACTGGTTTTCTGCGGTTTAACACCATTTTCCACCCGGTTCAACTGCGAAATACCGAATTGCTCCTGAAACGCATAGGATGCAATACTACCATTACCCAATGAACCATAGGAACCTCTGATTTTCAGATCCGTAATAACTTTGGGGGATACTTTCCAGAATGGCTCGTTCGAGACGCGCCAACCGGCTGAAACGGAGGGGAAGAACGCATACCGTTGATCGGAAGGGAACTTCGACGATCCATCATAACGACCGTTGAGTTCGAGCAGGTAACGATCTTTGAATGAGTAGTTTAAGCGATAAAACCCACCGACAATGGCCCACTTCTCCGAACCGCCACTCGTCGTTATCGATTGGCCCAGTGCCAGGTTAAGGTCCTGCGCGTTTTCGTAAATCAGGCCATTTCGAACGACTTCTAACCGTCGGTAATTCGACTGTTCGTAGTTATACCCGGCCAGTACTTTAACGTAGTGGTTCGGACTAAACCGAGGCTCATATTCCGCATAGATGTTGGTGGCGGTATAAAGCGTTTGCCGGTACAGATTCTGTAGGTCATTGTAGTTCGTGCCAACGTATTCGATAACGCCCGGTTTGCGACTATAAGGCACCGGCACGCGCGTACGGGATTCGTTGTTATCAGTCGTTTGAAAGGTAAAATTGCCTTTGATACGCAGTTTGTCGTCGAAGAAATTAGTCGCAAAATCGGCCGTGTTCCGGAACACCCGCCGATCCATATTAATGCCGTTTTTGCCATACCAGAAATCACCTACCGTATAAGCTGCTGAATACGTGAGTGTTCCATCGGGGTTGAACATCGGCGCAACTGTATGGCCTTCATCCGAAATGTTCCGCCAGATGCTGCCGCCCTCGCCAACGTTCAGTGGATTATGGTATTTCATGGACGAGAAATCGGCATTGTTCGACACTTTCAACCACGGATAAAGCTGGATGGAGCCTTTGGCGCGCAGACTCAGGAGTTTGTAATCATCAGAATTGTACTTGAAAATGCCGTCCTGTGTATAATAACGGCCCGTTACGTAAAAGTCAGCTTTGCCGCTGCTCCCCGACAAAGAGAGATTGTGCTCGGTAGCGCTCGTGCTCTTTTTGTAGAGTTCGCTGTACCAGTCCGTATTTTCGTAATAAACATACTCACCCGTGGTTGGATCAACGACCGTTTTTGGCAACGAGGGGTCGTTATTCCGGCGCTCCAGTTCCGTCAAGTAGGCAGGTGAGAATTTCACCGTTTTATTGATGTTCTGGGGTGTCTGCGCGTAATCGTTCCAGGCCGACCACCCTTCGTTAAAATTCTTGGCAAACAGGTAGCCGTTCGTTACGTACTTGGGAACCGTTGTAGGACTTTTAATCGAATGATTGACCGAATACGTAATGCTTGTACGGTCTTTCGTCGGACTTTTCGTTGTGATCAACACTACCCCGAAAGCCCCTCTGGCACCGTAAATAGCCGCCGAAGCCGCATCTTTCAGGACTGATACCGTTGCCACGTCATTCGGATTCAGACGGCTCGGATCACCTTCAACCCCATCAATGAGCACCAACGCGCTCCCACCCTGACCAATGGACGTAGTACCGCGAATATTGTAGGTAGGTGATTGCGTTGGCTTACCATCGCCCATCACTAAATTCAGGTTCGGAATAGTACCCTGCAGACCCTGGCTTAGGTTCGGCAAGGAACGATTGTCGAGTACTTCGCTGGTCACCTGATCGACGGCACCGGTTAGGTTAACCTTCTTCTGCGTTCCGTATCCCACCACAATCACCTCTTCCAGCGATTTGGAGTCCGTTTTCAGCGTTACGCTGAAAACGGACTGATTACCAACCAAAACTTCCTGCGACAAATACCCCACAAACGAGAAAATCAATGTAGCAGACCCGTTCGGAACCGTAATTCGGTACTGGCCCTTGGCATCAGTGGTTGTACCGCGCTGCGTGCCTTTTACGACCACACTCACGCCCGGCAGAACTTCCCCTTTTTCATCGCTAATAGTACCCGAAACAGTCTGATCGGCATTAGCCATAGTGGGCAACGTTACCGTATTGATCGACGGCAAAAACGAGGTTTCGAGTGTTTTCTTACGTAGCAAAATCCGGGAGCCTACCACCTCATACGAAACCTTGAGTGGTGTTAGCAGATCGTCCAGCACTTTCGACAGTTTCCCATTCGATACGTTGACTGACATTTTTTGTTCGGCCCGAATGCTGTTGGCGCTGTAGACAAACTTGATATCAGCCTGCTTTTCGAGTCGATTCAGTATTTTCCACACTTCGGCGGATTCCATTTTCAGCGAAATTTCTTTGTTAAGAATTTCCTGAGCATGGGTGTCACGGGCGAAAGACAGGCCACAGAAGATAGCAGCTACAACTAACTGCACAATCGTTGTCTTCATGGCGTAAAACATACCCTTTTTTAAGTGTATACTTCCCATCATAATCATAAAGGTTTCATAAAAAGAAAGAGTAGAACTTGGCATTTAGATGACCATTAACTGGCCTGTTAGCGCTCAGAGGCAGTTTTTCGTTGATGCCGCAAAAGTAGGGGTAGCCATATTACCGGACTGTTAAGTGTGCGCTTGGCATATTAAGATATTTTAATCTGGACATCCTTCGCCCGTAATAAAGAGCGTAGTTCCCCGCCTTTCGTAGCGAGCGTTCACCGATTTACAGACCAAATCGAGTTGGACATACAGTGGTAAATCGTTTAGGTCGCCGTTAAAAACACAGCGGCTTAGCGACGGACTTTCGACAACAAACTCAATGCCGTAAGCTTTTCGTAACGTAGTAAGTACCTGATCAAGTGGGGCTCGGTCGAACACAAAACTCGTTCGGATTTCGGGAGGCTGAACCAGACTGGGCGTCTCGACAAGGCTGGGAATAAGTTTCTGCGATGCTTTGTCGAACGTGATTTTCTGATTGGGGATCAGGATAACACCGTTACGTCCCTGAGACGCTTTTTCCGAAGCCTCATAAACCGATACGCGTCCTCTGCTGACCAGCACTTCGATAGTTTTGGCAGCCTCGTATGATTTTACCGTAAAACTGGTTCCCAATACCTGCGTTACCAGATTACCCGTATGCACTATGAACGGCCGGGCCGGATCTTTTTTGACGTCGAAAAAGGCTTCTCCCTGTAAATAAACCTGCCGCGTTTTCTCGCCAAAATGTTCAGGATAGCTGAGGGTGCTCTGGGCTTTCAAGACAATATAACTTCCATCTTTCAGAGGAATTTTCTGTGGCTTTTGGGATGTATTTTTGACGTTGATCGTCCCTTTTAGCTCTTCTCGCCTGCTGGCGACGGCCAGTTCACTGCGTTTCGCGGCTTGCTGCTTCCAGATGAACAGGCCACTTATGATGACCAATAGAATCGAGGCCGCCACCGCACTAATTCGAAGCCACCCATAGCGAATAATGACTGACTGCTGACTCAGTGTGTCCCGGTGAATGCTGGTCCAGATTCGTTTTTGAATCGCTTGCTGCTCAGGTTGACTAAGGCTAAGATTACTTTGCGCCAGTTTATTATCCGCCCATTCACGAATGAGCGTTTCTTCTTCCGGGCTGCTCTGGCCAGCCAGGTATTTTTCCATTAATTTATCGAAATCGTACTGGTTCATGCGATTGTGAGTTTGCTCGAATCAGTTATCCGAATGATAGACTTTGAGTTGCTGCTGCAGGACGCGGAGGGACTTTGTGATGTGGTATTCAACGGCTTTCTCGGACAGACTGAGTTGGCGGGCAATATCTTTCACGGGCTTATTTTCGAAGCGGCTTAGTGTAAATACCTCGCAGGTTTTCTCCGGTAGTTTCTTCATGACTTCCTCGACCGCTTTCGACAAATCGGAGAAATTGACGGTTTCATCAGTTGAGTCCGACTGATGCAATTCATGAAGAATCAAGTATTCCTGGTAGCGACGATGGGTAATTTTAGACTTTATATAATTGGTTACCAGATGCTTGATTGACACAACCAGGTACGAGCTAAGATGCCGGATTATGGCCTGATGACGCTTATTCCAAAGGCTCTCGAATAAATCATGCACCAGTTCTTCGGCATCTTCACGACTGCCCGTTTCGTGGTAGGCTACACAAAGTAATTTGTACCAATAGCGATTGTATATCTCCTCAAAGGCTTTCTGACTATCCTCTTTAAGAAAACAGACCAGATCCTCATCGGTAGTTCGTGCGTTCATTGAGCAGAGAGCTAGAATTTAGGTATAGTCAAGTATCACTAATAAATCCCTAAATAATTTTTAATATTCTACGATAAATACAATATTTAACAAAACAATATGATTGTTTTAATCTACTGACTACCTGATTGGTGGATTGAGTTGGTTAGAGTTGCCGGCAACTGAAAATATAAAAACAAAAAAAAGAGTCAGTCCAAAATCAGGACTGACTCTTTTTATAAGGGATTTGTATCGCGACACCAGCGTACAGGCATCTAACGTAGCCTTTCCAAAATCAATAATATAGCTCTTTCATCGGCGGTAATATCAATTCGCTTATAGGGATTCGTAAACCCCGCGACAATCGTTACGCTCGACTTGGCAATACCAAATTGTCCGGCCAGAAACTCAACCAGATAAGCATTGGCTTTACCGTCCTGCGCTGGTGCTTTGATTTTTGCGTTTAGCTGTCCGGCAGCATCGTAGAACAACTGATCCACTTTACTACCGGGCTTAGCTTTCAGATGAAGCGTCACAGTTTAGACATTGATTTTATAACTCAGCTTTATTTCGTCGCCCGTCATGCCGCGAAAACCCCAGTTATGAAGTGGACTTTCCTGAATGCAGATTTCGAGGTCAGTATTAGCAAGATTAAGCTGAGTACAGATACGTTCATACAGCAGGTGAATCAGGCGTTTTTTTGTCTCAACGCTACGTCCTTCCATCATCATAAACTCCAGAATAACGTAGCGTTCCGAGGCCGTAGCGGGCATGAAGAAATCGGCCTTCTCCAGATGAAAAAAACGATGTGCCCGCTTGTCGGCCGGAAATTGCAAGGCATCTACTACACACGAGTGAATCACATCAGACAGTTGATCCCGAATGGGCAACAGATGCTCTCGCACGCCATAAATTTTCACTTGGCTCATAGCCGCTACGTTATTTCAACTGATCAGCCAATATGGCAATACCCTCTTCAAACGAATGCGGATCATAACCCAATACGGACTTCGATTTATCTAAAATGAAGCCGGTACGCGGTGGACGACGGGCTACCTGCGTAAACGTAGATGAATCAGCCTGCGCAATCAGGGATTTATCGAGCCCAAAATAATCGGCGGTTTTGATAGCCATCTCGTAAGGCGTCAGCACTTCTTTCCCTGAAATATTGAAAATGCCTTCCGCTTCTTTATCGGCAATCAGGTAGCAGCCCATGGCCAGATCTTCAGCCAGTGTTGGGCTACGCCATTGATCGGTTACGACCTTGATATTTTTACCATCTTCGAGCGACTTTTTGACCCACAAAATGATGTTGCTACGGCTCATATCATGCGCAATACCATATACAAGCACCGTCCGGGCAATAGCCCAACGTATATCTGAGTGAATAACCGCCGATTCGCCAGCCTGCTTACTCCAGCCATAAAAACTGATCGGATTGGCTTCGGCGGTTTCGTCATAAGGACCAGCCGCCCCGTCGAAAATAAAGTCAGTCGATACGTGCAGTAGGAAAGCGTTCGTA
This sequence comes from Spirosoma jeollabukense, assembly GCF_054777855.1. Classification (NCBI taxonomy): domain Bacteria; kingdom Pseudomonadati; phylum Bacteroidota; class Cytophagia; order Cytophagales; family Cytophagaceae; genus Spirosoma; species Spirosoma jeollabukense. Next base: position 436,959 of record NZ_BAAHAD010000003.1, on the reverse strand, counting down.
GCCCGGCACGCGTCGATGATGTATTCGACAGCGTGAACGTTTTGTGCCCAGCAGGCGTCTTTCTGTGTTTCACACTTATCCACATCGGTCATGGCCGCACCGTGGATGACCACGTTAGGTTGTACCTCTTTAATCACCTCCAGCACCTGCTGACGGTCAGTAATGTCCATCGACCGATACGTATACCCTTCCGAAAACGGCAGACGGTTATCGCCACGGGCTGTAGCAATTAATTCGACGTCGGGCTGCTTGGTAAGCAATCCAACTAATTTCTGACCTAGCAGCCCATTGGCGCCGGTAATAAGAATGCGTTTCATAAAAGTCGATAGTCATTGGTCGATAGTTATTAGCCGGCGGGGAATGTTATCGACTAACAACTATTGACTGTTGACTAAAATTTATATCCGTACTGTTTTGTAATCTTCTTTTTTTTCACCCAATCGCCAGTCATCGTCATGCGGACGTCTTTTATCGGACGATCCATCTCATTACGAGGTTGTTTGGCAACGCTATCTATAATTGCCAACCCATCAATAACTTCACCAAAGACCGTGTAATTGCCATCCAGATGGGGCGAGCCTCCCAGCGTTTGGTACACCTTTTTCTGCTCATCGGTTGGCATGCGTCCTTTCATGCTTTCGAGACGCTGGAGTTGTTTCTGAAAACCCTCATTGTCCCAAACGCGCCCCTGCACAATGTAAAACTGATTGGGGCTCGATGCTTTCTCGGGGTTGTTGTCGCGGGCAGCTGCCAATGCCCCTTTCTTATGGAAAAGCGTTGGCACAAACTCAGCCGGAATCCGTTCGCCGACGCTTCCATTTCCCAGTGGCTGATCTTCCTGCGCTTTACGTGAGTTTGGGTCGCCCCCCTGAATCATAAAGAGTGGAATAATTCGATGAAACAGTAGACTATCGTAAAATTTCTGATTAACGAGTTTGATGAAATTCTCCTTGTGCTTCGGCGTCTGATCGTACAGCACGAGTTTCATAGGACCGAACTGCGTAGTTAAGGTAACGAGGTAATCCTTTTTCTTCCGATTCTGCGCGAAGAGAAGCGTTGGAACCAATAGGAATATGAGTAAGAGTTTGTTCATTTTTTGTCATGCTGGAACGCCAGCCCGGTAACGAAGGAAGCATCTTCAGTGGCTAGGGTAAACTGCTGTCAACGAAGATGCTTCCTTCGTTACCGGGCTGGCGTTCCAGCATGACAAAAATTTACAAAGCAACCCGATTTTGAATGACGTCTTTTAGCCGCTGATCATGCGTAACCACAATCAGACTGGCCCCAATTTGCTCAGATTGTTCGCGCAGCAACGTAACAACGCGGCCCGTATTCTCATCGTCAAGACTGGACGTTGGCTCATCGGCCAGAATAACATCGGGCTGGTTCATAACGGCCCGGGCGATACTGACGCGCTGCTGTTCACCCTGGCTGAGTTGATGCGTTTTTTTTCCTAACTGCTCACTAAAGCCAAGTTGTGCGGCTAATTCACGAGCCCGATTTTTATCCTGTGGCTTGTTGGCTAAGTAATTTGACAGCAATAAGTTATCCAGCACTGACAGCGCACTGACAAAGTGCGGTTTTTGATACACAATACCCAGGTGCTTGGCCCGGAAGGCAGCGGTTTCAGCCGCACTTAGTTGCGTCAGGTCAGTCTGACCAATCACGACGGAGCCACTTTTAGGACGTAGCAGTAAGGCCAGTAAATGCAGAAAAGTAGTTTTCCCGGTTCCGGATCGGCCCAGAATCAGGAGAGATTCCCGATTAGCACAGTGTACATCTGGAAACGAAAACTGTTTCGAAGGGCCGTATTCAAACGTGAGTTGCTTAGTTGCCAGCATTGGATTTGGGCGAGTACGCACAAAAATAGCCAAAAGTTGTAATTTTGAGCAGGTTAGTCGATAGTCGTTAGTCAATAGTTACAGTACGTTCTTGTCGTCTCTCATATAACTTGCCTCCAACGACTCATTACGATCGCCTAACGACTGACTTCTAGCGCCTGTGAAACGTATTGCCTTATTTGCCTCTGGTTCTGGCTCGAACGCCGAGAAAATTGCTGAGTACTTTGTTAATAATACCGAGGTCGAAATCTCGCTGATCGTCTCTAATAATCCGAAAGCAGGCGTTATCGATCGGGCGAGACGATTGCACATTCCTGTCCTGCTTTTCGACCGGACAACGTTTTATGATACCAGCCGAATCACACAACTACTCGCTGGTCAGGCTATCGATTTAATCGTGCTTGCGGGCTTTATGTGGTTGATGCCGACGGAATTAGTGCAGGCTTTTTCGAATAAAATTATTAATATTCACCCAGCGTTATTACCGAAGTTTGGTGGCAAAGGGATGTATGGCCATTTTGTGCACGAAGCCGTTGTAGCGGCTGGCGAAACCGAATCAGGCATCACGATTCACTACGTGAACGAACGCTACGACGAAGGCCAGATTATTTTCCAGGCCAATTGCCCCGTGCTACCAACTGATACGCCCGACGACGTGGCACACAAGGTTCAGATTTTAGAGCATCTGCATTACCCGAGAATAGTGGCCGACGTTTTAGCTAAGCAGTCATGAAAAAAATAGCCGTATTGTTCTTAATGGTTGTGTCGATATCGGGCTGCTTCAGTCCCGTCGTTTACCTACAGAATAAGGGACATTATCCGGTCGATGTCTTTTATGATACCCAGCGACCCGATCGGCCATTTGATCCACTACAGGACCTGGAAGTGAAAGGCGAAGTTCCGTTGACGAGTCGTCAATCGGGAAACGAACGGATGTTGAGCCGGGGTAACGATGCACAGCAGAAAGAACTGATGCTTTCCCGGCTGACTTTACAAGCCAAGAAACTTGGCGCCGATGCACTGGTTTCGGTTCGCTATACGTACTACACGTCCGTGACCGACAATGGCTACGTAATGACGGGTGTCGCCGTGAAGTACAAGCAGGAACACGAGGCACGTCAATAAGTTTTATACATAAAATCCCGGCCAAACGTAGTGTTCGTTTGGCCAGGATTTTATGTGTATATAAAGTCAATTATTTAACTTCTTCGTAGTCAACGTAATCTCCACCTTTAAAACGAGATCCGTCGTTAGCAGGGCGCGCGTCCACACGCACTTCTCCCTCCCGACTTCTTCCAGAAACATTGTTAGCCTGTTTTTGCTGCTTCACTAATTGCCGACCAACCAGCAGATAAAACACAAACCGACGTACTGGCGGCACAAAAAGAATAATCAGGGTGATGATGAACAGATATTTGAACAGCATAGCAGAGTATCGTTGATGCTAAATAAACGTTGGGTTAGCCTGTTTAGTTTTCCAAGTTGGCAAACGGTTCTTACAGCAGGTAACCGGCTTATATAAAGGGATATTCGTTAAAACTCTACTACTGGCCATACAACGCTTTACCGGCGGCTTCGTATTTATCACCCACCGACCACTGCGGGCGCGTCTGGCGATTGGCAATCAAGCGGGCTGTATGCGCATAAGCCTGACAGTAGCGCAGAACGTAGTTAAAATTGAGTGATTCAGGATTATCAATGGCCTGATGGTAGTACTTGGCTATTTCCTGATCAAACGATTTAAAACCGGGAGAAAAGTCCGGAGCTGGAACGCCTTTGATCGCAAAATTTACGTTATCCGATCGATCAAATAAACCTTGCTCAGGAGCAGGTTCGGCAAATACACCCAATCCAAAAGCCTTTGCCCCCGCTTCAATTTCGGCCTTTGCGCCCGTGCGCTCAAGACCGATAACCGACACAATCGTTGTATCACTATAACCCGCTCCATCCGTATCCAGATCAAAAATCGTTTGCTTTAAGGGCACTAGGGGATGTTCGGCATAGTATTTACTGCCCAGTAAGCCAATCTCTTCACCCGTAAAAGCCAGCACTAGTACCGACCGGCTGGGCCGCTGTTGAGACAAGGCTTTGGCGGCTTCCAGAAGGGCGGTTACACCCATTGCATTGTCACGTGCCCCGTTGAAAATACTGTCTGACGGCTGATAGTCAGCGCCACCTTGTTTCCCCACGCCCACATGGTCAAAGTGAGCGGATAGTACTACGTATTCATCTTTCAACTTGGGGTCACTCCCCTCAATAATTCCTGCTACGTTGGCCGAAGGAGCAGCCGCTACTGGCCTGCCCGATGTCCGGAATGTTATGGTTTGACCTGCTTCCTTAAGTTGTTTGTACTGATTGTTTGCATTGTTAATCCACGCGTGCGCGATTGATGGCGTAGTAGCACCTCCTCCCGTTGGCAGGCTAACCTGTTCGCGGCTAAAATACTGATTCACAAAACCCCATGGAATAGATTCGCTGTAGAGTTCAATAAGGGCAGCCGCTCCTTTTTCGGTAGCCAGTTTACGTTTGGCGGCTGACGCACTGAAAATTTCGCGTGGCCCTTTGGCATCCGGTGATCCACCCTGCGCCACCAAAATACGGCCTTTCACATCACGGCCTTTATAGCCATCCTCGCCGTCAGTCAGTCCGTAGCCTACATAGATGACCTCACCCGATACATCAGTTGGTTTACCCGCCATCACCACCAGCTCTTTGCCGAGCTTAAGCGTGTCTTTTCCCAACATTATTATGGCAGACGTAGCGGCACCGACTTTTTCAAAATTGATCCGTTGGAAATAATCACCCTGATCAGCCGCTGGTTTGAGGCCCAATTGCCGAAACTGCTCAGCAATGTAACGAGCGGCTGCCCAGTTGCCTTTCTCGCCGGTCCGACGCCCTTCCAATTCATCGGAAGCCAGAAAGCGTACATGTGCTTCAACTTCGGCACGGGTAAATGAAAATTCAGGAAGTTTTGAATTTAAGGATGTGCTTTTGAGACCTGGAGTGGCTTTGGCGGGCCGGGTTTGCCCCTGTAATGAAAAAGCTGTCAGTGTCAGCCCTACCGCTAGAGTCAATGAAGCAGAAATTTGCATGATGATTGAATTTACAGGCAAAAGTACGAAAGCTAAACCCATGTCCCTATGCCTTCATCTCTCTGCTGCTCACCCACGCTTGTAATGCTGCCGGGCGAAGCGCATGAACGTATCAGCAAGTCCTTCGCTAACGCCCTGCAGCTGAATGGAATACAAATCTCGTTGAATGGAAAGCCCCTGCACGTCAAGAATTTTAAGTGTTCCCGCCTGTAGTTCGTGTTGAACGGCAAAAACCGATATAAAGGCCATACACCGCGAGTTGCTGAGGTAAGACTTGATACTTTCGGTACTGCCCAACTGCATTTCAACTGTCAGGTCAGTGAGTCGTAAGCCTACACCCCGAAGGGCGTGTTCAATCACTTCCAGCGAGCCGGAACCGCGTTCCCGCAGCAAAATAGGCACGGTACGTAGTTCGTCCAGTGTAATTTCATCACGGTCGGCAAACGGATGGTCTGCCCGGCAGATAAGCACGAGTTCGTCTTTCACGAAAGGCGTATAGCGGATATCGCTGTGATGTGTTCGACCTTCCACCAAACCCAGATCAATATCGTTGTTAAGCAATTGTTGCTCAATCTGTTCGGTGTTGCCGCTGAACAGGGAAATCGAAACATCAGCCGACTGCTCATGAAATCGGGCCAGCACGGGTGGAATTACATATTGCGCTACCGTTGTGCTGGCTCCCACCCGAAGCGCTCCCCCAGCCTGCCCTTTGAGCGCGTTCATATCAAACTCCAGCTGGCGATACGTGGCCATGATGGTTTCGGCATGACGAAGCAATACGTTCCCGGCGACCGTCAGACTAATCTGATTGCCTCGTCGGTCGAAGAGCGCCGTGCCAAAATGATGTTCGAGTTCCTGAATATGCTTGGTTACAGCAGGCTGCGTTACATACAGTTCAGCCGCAGCTTTGGTAAAGCTGAGCCGTTTGGCAACGGTGTAGAATACATTCAGACGAAAATCGAGCATGAAGAATCAAGGACGAATAATGGCCCAGCCTTCCTGTTCGCGGATGATGAGTTCGCCATTGGCCGTTGGTACATAACTGACGACCGGAAACAATTCATCACGACTGATTTTTCGCACGCGCATGGTGTTTTCGCACATAGCCATAATGACACCCTGCTTTTGGAGACTGGTAACCTCCTTCTCAAAATAGGGTTTGTCTTTTTTGTAAACTGCTACTGCGCCACTATACACCACTAATTCAACATCTAATTTACCTTTCAAACGTGGGTCGTTCAGCGCGTTCTGGATGTTGGCCAAGGCATGCCGGATAACGTTCGTATCGGCCGTATTAAGTTGATAAACAGCCTTATATCGCTCTTTGGTGGGTTGAGCACCATGAAATGCACTAGCGTCATTGGTTTGGGCCATCGTCGATCCAACAGCACTCAGGAAAGCCAGCACGAACAGATAGGTAATTTTTTTCATGATTGTCAGTTTTTGGTAAATCTACTTTACTTTCCGCGCATCAGCAATCGGCTGAAACGGTCCGAGTTTGTGTTGTTGCTCACTAAATTGATCGTCATAAGGACCAATTGGAAAATCAATGGGTTTATTAGCCAATACTGGCCAATCGCTACGCTGATCTTTGTGCGGTCGGGGCATTGAATTGATAAACGCGGCTACGTCCCAGGCTTCTTCGTCGGTTAGTTGCGGGCTCGTGTAACTGGCGCCAAAGGGCATGTTGTTTTTAACATAGCCCGCAAATCCCGACAGCCGGTACAAACCGGCGCCGTCGTTATAACTATTTGGTCCCCACATGGGCGGATACACATATTCAGAAGCTCCAGCGACCTTTATCCCTTCGCCCTTTATACCGTGGCAGACCTGACATTTGGCCATGTAGACAATTCGGCCTTTTGTAGAGTCGGCAGCACGATCCAGATACGCCAGTTTGACGAGTCCTACCCCATTGGGTCGCTGGCCTTTCGGTACGTCGGCACCAAGCCATCGCATATAAGCCACGATGGCTTTCATTTCACGGCTCGTGCTGTCTGGCGCTTTACCGGCCAGGCTGCGCTCAAAGCAATCCGATACGCGCTTAACAATCGTTTCAACAGATCCGGAACGCTCCCGGAATTTTGGATAGGTCGAAAATACGGCGGAATAATTATTACCCAGCACTTTTGTACCAGCCTCAAGGTGACAGTTCTGGCAATTCATGCCATTTGACAGATGCCGAATCGAACCTTTCGGCCCAAGGTATTTAGCGGTATGCGCAATCAACTCTCGCCCGTAGCGAATTTGTTGCCCCAGTCCCCCCGCAGGGATACGGCTATCATCGGGTGGATGCCAATAATCAGGTGGTGTCAACGATGTAAGTAGTACAAGCGTACCTAGCAGACCAACGAGATAATAGGTTAGACCCGATTTATAAACTTTATTCCTCATAGATAATAGCAAACGATCAATCGGCTTTGGGGCACTCACATCACGTAGCTGCAATCTATAGCCAAAGTTTCACAGATAGGCATTGTCACTATCAAAAAGCAAATAAAAAGCTCCATCTGTCGAATGAAGCCATATTTTATCAACTAATTTTTCTAAAACTTAAAACTTCCGGAAAGTTTCGTTAAACTTTTGGTCGTTTGTAAAGTGGCACCGTACTGCATGGCTCCCCAAACAGCAAGCTTTGCACAACAGGACGTAGTACCCGTGTGATTTCTACGTAAGCCGCTGCTGGCACCGGCACTTTGGAACAGCCTTTCACGACCACACGAGCATTACGGTAGTCTTCCAAATTAATCTGAGTAATGGCATCGAAATAAAGCTTCTCTTCCAGGTCATCCAGGTTTCCAAACACGACCGTGTTGGCATACGGCTGGAGCTGCAACGTCAGCAGCATATACGCCCAGGTTGGCACAATAGCATCTTCGGTGCAGGTGATGGCTACGTTCTTCCCCGTATACTGGCTCCAGTCATGCTCTTTCAGAAACGCCCGGAAGTCTTTTTCCTTTAAAATCAACCCCATATACAGGTTGTCTTTCAAATCATAAACAACCCGTTCCCCAGGGTGATAATACTCTTCCAGATCAAGGGTAATAAGACCGCTGTTCGCGACTCGATTGATAATTTCGGCTTCCATAAAGTCAGTTGTCAGTTACTGGTTAACAGTTAGCACTAGCTGGGTGTTCCCTATTCCTATCGAATAAAAAAACAGCATCATTATCACTGGTTTACTGACGAACTGTTTGTTGGTAACTGACTAATTGATCGGCTTTTTTTGCTACTTTTGTTGGTATATTCGATTAAAAACTGCCTTAGACACTTGGCCCATGAAATTCATTGTATCTTCATCTGTCCTGCTTAAAAACCTTCAACATATCAATGGTGTCGTTGCAACGAATCCTATTGTACCGATCCTTGAAAATTTCCTGTTTCGCATTGAAGATGGAACACTTACGGTAACGGCATCAGACTTGCAGACGACCATGACGACCCAGATTCCGGTCGATGCCAGTGAGAACGGAGCTATCGCTATTCCAGCGAAATTATTGCTGGATACACTCCGTAGTCTGCCCGAGCAACCCGTCACGATCAATATTGATACCGATACGTTTGGAACAGAAATTCTGACCGACAATGGTCGGTATAAGCTCTCTGGCGAAAACCCGATTGATTTTCCGAAACTGCCAACGGTCAATAAAAATATGTCGGTCGATATGACGTCGGACATATTGCTCAATGCCATTAACAATACCGTATTCGCGACCAGCACCGACGATCTTCGTCCGGCCATGACGGGGGTACTTCTGCAGTTGACTGGCGACAACGCTACGTTCGTAGCCACGGATGGTCACCGGCTTATTCGCTATCGTCGAACCGATATGAGTGCGTCGGCCAGTACGTCGATCATCATTCCGCGTAAAGCTCTGCAACTGTTGAAAGCGTCGCTGCCGGAGAGTGTTCCGGTCACGGCGGAGTTCAGCCAGGCAAATGCATCGTTTACGTTTGGGCCAACCCAACTAATTTGCCGGTTGATCGACGAGCGTTTCCCCGACTACGAAAACGCGATTCCGACAAACAATCCGAATGTAATGACAATTGGCCGGACCGATCTGCTCAACTCACTGAAGCGGATTATGATCTATGCCAACCGCACGACGCATCAGATCCGGTTGTCGCTCAAAGCCAACTCGTTAACCATTTCGGCCGAAGATCTGGATTACTCCAACGAAGCTAATGAAAAGCTTTTGTGTGAGTATGACGGCGAGCCAATGGAAATTGGTTTTAATGCCAAACTGATGGCCGAAGTTCTAAGTAACCTCAGCGCTAAAATGATCTCCCTTGAATTGTCGGCTCCTAACCGCGCAGGTCTTTTGATTCCAGCCGACAAAGAAGAAAACGAAGACATCCTGATGCTGGTGATGCCTGTGATGCTAAATACATACGCTTAAGTCAATGAAGAGTGAAGAATGAAGAGTGAAGAATAGACTGCTGCTCCAGTTTTTTTATTCTTCACTCTTCATTCTTCACTCTTCACTTATTACTCTTCATGGCTTCCAAACGAACGGCGCCTGCGCTTGTTTTTATTTTTATTACTCTTCTGATTGATGTTACGGGACTGGGAATCATTATTCCGGTTTTCCCGAAACTGATTGAGCAGCTCATTCATGGCAATATAAGTCAGGCGGCAAGCTGGGGCGGCTGGCTGTCATTCTCATATGCAGCCATGCAATTTATTTTCTCGCCGATTCTGGGGGGATTAAGCGACCGGTTCGGTCGTCGGCCGATACTGTTATTTTCGCTGTTCGGTTTTGGTCTTGACTACATATTACAGGGCTTTGCCCCAACTATTGAATGGTTGTTTGTTGGGCGCATGCTGGCGGGTATTACAGGTGCCAGTTTCACAACAGCCAGCGCCTACATTGCCGACATCAGCACACCCGAAAAAAGGGCGCAGAATTTTGGGCTTATTGGCGCAGCGTTCGGTGTGGGCTTCATTCTTGGTCCGGCAATGGGTGGTTTTCTGGGCCAATACGGTCCGCGCGTACCTTTTTTCGTGGCGGCCGGATTAAGCCTGCTGAATTTCTTATACGGCTTTTTTATTCTTCCCGAATCGTTGGCGCCTGAAAACCGTAGACCATTCAACTGGCGCCGAGCCAACCCGATTGGATCGCTGATGAATCTGGGACGCTACCCGGTCATTCTGGGGCTGGTTGCGTCGTTGATCCTGATTTACATTGCTGGGTTTGCCGTGCAGGGAACCTGGACGTTCTACACGATGGAGAAATTCAAGTGGGACGAAAAAACGGTTGGTCTATCACTAGCCGCCATCGGACTATCATTTGCTGTCGTGCAGGGTGGTCTCAGCCGGATTATTATCCCCAAGCTGGGCCAGGAGCGTTCAGTTTATGTTGGATTAGCGTTCAGCGCCATTGGCTTTGGCTTGTTTGGTTTCGCCAACCAGAGCTGGATGATGTTCGCGTTTATGATCGTTTACGCGTTGGGCGGCATTGCCGGACCATCCGTTCAGGGGATTATCTCCAACCAGGTACCCGCGAATGAACAGGGCGAATTGCAGGGAGCCTTAACCAGCCTGACCAGCACAACCTCTATTTTTGGTCCGCTTATTATGACCAATCTATTTTCGTATTTCACCTCACCCAAAGCACCCACCTATCTTCCCGGCGCTCCTTTTTTTCTGGCTTCCATACTGGTTGTAATCAGTGCGTATCTAGCCCGTCGTGGCTTTAAACGTAGCATGGTGACTAAGACCAGCGTACCCGAATCGATTTGATTGGGTGATGTTCTTCTCGTTGATGAACGCCTATTTATGAGCGACCTGTGCCCTGATCCGGCTCAAGGAAGGGCCTTTGATACCTAAATAGGAGGAAATGTGGCCCAGTGAAACGCGATTCAGCAGATCAGGATAATTCTTTAACAAGTCAACGTATCGTTCTTCAGCCGTCTGGGTCAATAAACTCTCCGACCGGCTCTGATTGAAAATAAGATACTGTTCCGCTAAAAGTCGCCCAAATCGTTCCCAACCATGTGACTGAGTATAAAGCGCTTTCAGGTGATCATGCTGAATCACCAACAGCTCAGCGTCTTCTAAAGCCTCGATAGCATACGGGCAGGCCGTTTGTGTTACCATACTTTTCAAGGAAGCCAGAAACATGTTTTCGTTGGCAAAAACAAGATTATGTTCCTGTTCGGTTTTTGGGTCTGTGTAGTAGACCCGAAAAATTCCTTTGACAATAAAACCAACGTGCCGACAAACCGAATTACGGAAGTTGAAAAAATCATGTTTGGGAATTGTTCTAAGCGTCCAGAATTCATTGGCTAATTGTGTTTCCGCTTCGGAAAGGTCAGCAAACTGGTGTAAGTGATAGTCTAAAAGTATGTGTTGCGGGGAAGCCATTCGATATTCTATCATTAGCGACTAAACTTTTAACTCATTAACAACAAAGTAACGATGGCTCAACGTAGTATTGGCTTCATTTTTTAGTCATTCCGTTGCTTTTTAACATAGGTGAAAAATGGGCAAACAATCACCCGTTACTTTTGGTCTATCAAAAACAAATTGTAATTAGTTCAACTCTTAAAATCATGAAAATCACCCGCAATGCGTCGGCTCACTGGGCTGGAACCGGTAAAGATGGCAAAGGTACACTCTCCACAGCCAGCACAGTTCTTAACCAAACTCAGTATTCATTCAATACTCGTTTCGCGGATGGCGTAGGCACCAATCCCGAAGAACTGATCGGGGCGGCTCACGCCGGTTGTTTCGCCATGCAATTAGCGTTTAACATTCAACAGGCTGGCTTTGCCGCTGATTCGCTGGATGTTCAGTGCGCGATAACGCTTGAAGATGGTGGCATTACCAGTTCCAAATTGACCCTCAAAGCCAGTGTACCAGGTCTGGACAAAGCAAAGTTCGATGAACTGGTCGATCACGCCGAGCATAATTGCCCAATATCGAAGTTATTCAACACGACAATCACCGTTGACGCTACGTTAGTCTAACGTTAAGTACGAAACACAAGCCACACGCCCCTGAATAGCTACAAACAGCTATTCAGGGGCGTGTGGCTATATTGTACAGGCTATTCTTTCTTAAAATCCATTCCATCAAAAACTAACGTAGTAATCTTCCCGGAATTGCCGAGCACGAACCGGGCGAGGGCCTTACCATACCAGGCTTTTTTATAAGGTCCATAGAACGTATCGTAATGCCAATGGGTCAAGGTCGCGTTTAATGTATTGTCGTTAACGTCGATAATTAACTGATTACCAGCCACGCTAACGTCGGCCTGTCCATAGAGCGGGCTGGTGTATTTTCCGGCGTATCGGGGCAATGGCAACGATGGCGATGTATTGAGCACTCGTTTGGCGTCGAAGTCTTTTCTGGCCTTCTTACCGTCTTCCCTGATTTTTGAATACAAGTTTTTGAACTCGGTATTCCAATCCCGGGTACCACCCAGCGCAAACCAGTCGAAGGTTTTGTAAACCAGTACGTGCCGTACTTCGGCATGATCGTAATTTCCGAACACGTAAACGCCCAGTTTTTCATCGGGCAATTGCGCCGTTATGGCTGTCAGACCCGATAAGCTTCCAGTATGGAAATTCACTTTGTGCCCTTTGTAGTCATGCTGATACCAACCCAGGCCGTAGGTACGCCAGTTGGGTTTCAGAATCTGCATGGTTGGGTATTCATCCTCCGGGAAGAAGGTTTGGGGTGTAAACATCTCAGCCCAGGTTTCGGCCCTGACCAGACGACCACCGCTATATTTACTGCTATCGAGCATGCAGATTACCCACTTGCTGATGTCGTCGGCCGACGACCAAACGGCACCAGCCGAACCGATCTCGCTATCAGCGCCGTACTCAATGACCTGAATTGTGTCATTAATAGCAAAATGCGGCTTTGTGACGTTCGCGTCGCCCTCCTTTATGTAGCCACGCTTGGGGGCGGTACGCGTCATGCCCAGCGGTGTAAAAATCCGTTCCTTTAAAAATTCCGCCCACGTCTTTCCCGTGATCCGTTCAATAACTCGCCCGGCGGCTGAATAAAAGGTATTTTGATAGGCAAATCCCGCCCGAAACGGATAACTTGGCTTGACCATTTGCATCCGTCGAAACATTTCATTGGCGGGAATGGTCATGGCACCGGTCATGAAGTCGGTACTGCCTACACCTGTATCATGAATGAGGAGATCACGAATTTTTAATTCCCGCGTTACGTAGGGATCGTAGAGTTGAAGTTCGGGCAGAAATTTACTGACAGGATCGTTCCAGGCGAGTTTTCCTTCATCAACCAGCATACCCATCAACGTAACAGTCATAGCTTTAGTTGTGGAGGCACAAGCGAAGAGGGTTTCGGTATCAACCAATTCAGGTTTGCCCAGTTCACGGACACCGTAGCCTTTTTTGAAAATCACCTGATTATCTTTTACTACCGCAATGGACAAACCCGGTACGTTCCACTGCTTACGAACGGACTCTACATACGCATCGAATGCCTGAATTTGTTTAGAAGAGATTGTTTTTTGGGCAAAAGTGGTAAGCGTAGTTAGCAGGAAGAAGAGAATTGGAAATACGTTCATGTTTATTCACGATATATTGCGAACGAAGCAGTCTATGCATCAAATTCAGCGAATAAGGCTCCATTCGCAATATATTCATAAAGTAAACACAACATTGAACCGAAGTATCATGGCGTCTTCTGTTTTCATACCCATTAAGGAGGGCCGTTCGATTTTGTAGTCGGTCATATTAACCGGAAACTCGCCCGTCAGTATCATTTTCCCGCCAGCCTCTTTACTCATTGCCTGCAATGTAACAGGTCTGGCAACACCATGAAATGTTAGAGTACCTTTAGCGGTTAGCGCTCCATTATCACCCGCTTTAATATCCGAGCTTGTGAACGTTACATTCGGGTATTTTATGCCCTCCATGGCTTCTACGGCGTGCGAATCGCGGTTATTGTTGTCGCTATCGAATGAGGCCACTTTAATCGAAACAGCTATACTTTCGGGCTGCTTGCTTTCATCGTTATAAATCATAGCACAATTCACGTCGCGACTAACCCCTTCCCAGCTATGAAGCGGGTGTTTAGCCGCATAAGAAACCGTAGATGCCGCTTTGTCGGCCATTACTTTACGCTTGGCCATGGGTGTCACAAAGGCACAAAGAGCCACCATGGCTAGCAAATAGCCATTCAGCATTATGCAGTTTTTCATGAGCTTAGAATTTTAAGGCAATAATCGATGCGGCATAAGCCCCAAACGTAGCGTAAGCAGCCGCCCGATGGTAAGGTTTGAGTTCAAAATTATTCTGAATCATGTGAGCCAGAATGTTCGTAGCCACCATTCCCGTCAGGTGGACAATAGCCAGGTATTTATGCAGCTTGATCGTCGTGAAGCCTCTTCTTGGCCCTACAATTGGCGGGGGTGTGGTTAACGCCATTACCAACGTAGTGCCATAGGTGATATTAATGAAGGTGGCCGAGCGTTCATGCCATTTCTTAATATCGACGTAATCCTGCCCCTGCGCCTTATAGAGTTTTGCGCCAAGAAGCCCCTGAGCAACAAAGCCTGCCAGTGTTACAAAGCCGCCAATCTGGTGCGCTACAAGCATCGTTCGCCTAACTTTCAGCTCTTTGATACGTCCTTCAGACGTTAATGGAGCGACGTTTAGGGTACGTAACAACCCTTTTGGTCCCCAGAATGCCCGCTGCGTGAACAACATTTTGTGAGGTAATAACTCCGGCGTTTCCGTTGAATCGCTCAGGCCAGCCAGCAAATCAGTAGCCGAAGCATCCGTTGTCGTTGGGGTAATAACCGTATCCCGACGAACAGCCGTCGAATCCTGTGCCCATGACAGACTAGTTCCACAGAGAAGATACAGAGCAACAAAAAGGTATTTCATAACGCCGATCTTTATGGGTTAGGCTGTAACGGTCAGGGTATTACCGTCGGCACTGACGGTTGATTTGTACAGTTTCATAGCGGTTGTAGCCGGGCCGACCTTCACTGTCCCATCAAGATCGAAAACTGAACCATGTGCACTACAATTGAAGTTGTTGGAGCTTGATACATACGAAACGAGGTCGTTAGCTTCATGCGTACAAAGCCGTTGAATGGTTACGTATTTTCCGCCCGTCGTATTAGCGACCAGGACACTGCCCACTTTCATGAAATTCCCTACCGTTTTGAGCGAGCTGTAATTGCTGTTAGTCAGATCAATCGTAAAATTAATTGCCCCGGCGGCTGTGTCAGCATTGCCCGTCAAGCCGGCAGCAGGTGGGGTAACAGGCGTTGGCGTACTGCTGTCACTTTTTGAGCAGGCTGTCAAACCCGTACCCATGCAGTAAAAGGCCATCAGCGCAGCACTACTCATTCCCAGACTCCGCAGAAATTCTCCGCGATTAATGTTGTTTTCAGTTGGATTCTTGATCATAAGATTAGGCAATTAATGTAGTTACACAGATTTATGTAGAGACCGATTGCATTCCTGATTTGCCTCACCGATTCTAAATCAGTGATTAGTTAACTTGTAACGTATTGAGAAAAAGGCGCCGGTGCTTACGAGATTAATTTTGTAATACCCTACCCCCTTCAAGGGCACCTTCATAAAGGGTTCTACCTGCCAGGATAAGCGCTTGCTAAAGGCATGCTCGTACCCAAATGATACATTCAGCTGACTGAAGCCGTACCCACCAGAATTACCACTATACGGTGAAGAGGGATTATGTACGTATCCACTGTAGTTATATACGTAATCTTCCTGTTTCATAATGTAACTCGTCACACCACCACTCACAAACCAGCGATTGGGCAATCGTCCGTCTTGTCGTGGCCGCAGGGCAAAGTCGTAGCGTACATTCACTGGTATATCAAACATGGTGCATTGCCCATCAACGTTCGATAGATTAGGTGGCAAAGTCCAAGGAGAATTATATTCATTTGGCAGAGCCCGGTACACTTTTGTACTCTTAATCAATCCTGCCTGAACACTCCAGCGTGACGCCAATCGATACTCTAATAGTAATCCAACATTAGTACCAGGTCGCGAGAAGTTTTTCAAACCAACTGTACTCAAATCAGGTGCTACTACTACCCGGACACTTAACCCTCGCTGTGTTTGTGTTGCCGATTTTGGCAGAGCACTATGTGTCAGCGTCTCAGGCTGAGCGACTACATCCGGGTTCGCGAACGTCGATTTAGGCCATTTCCCCGGCCGAGCGGCTAACTCACGTATATCCGTCAATACTATAGGACCAGACCCGCTGGATTCGAGCGCCGATACGTTGTCAGATGAAGTAGTCGTACCAATCTGCACCACTCCGGCTTTGTTCGTTTCACGCTTTTTGGCAAACGGTGACGTAGTCGGCACCGCAGAATCCGTCACTAAAAATGCCTCGTCAGTACGATTGTTAGCTGTCCTGGAAAGTTTCCGGCGTTGTAGATTTCCCTTCTGATTAGGTTTTTCAATTGAATTGTATCCGACAGCGGCTAACGTTTCAGTAGGTGTAGAAACCGACGTAGTCAATTTCGAGCGACTCGTTCGATCACGCTTTGCTTTTAACCCATATGCCGTTTCTAACCGCTTCGTTGCAGTCTTTGTCCTGGAGGCCGAGTTCATATTTAGCCGTGTTGTCGACGCTGCAACCCGATTCCCCGATTTATCAGACGTAGCGGTACGGTTTTTCAACGTAGCAGATTTCGCAATATGGCTTTCTAATTCACTCAATTTCACAACCCCATTTTCTGACTTACCAGCCGCCACAATGTCATTTTCTGGTTTGCTGGATTCAGCAACCGACTTTGTTAAATCAGCCGGTTGCTTATCCAAACCTGCACCAGACTCTGGTGAGTCGGCTGACGTTGTTTGTGCTGGCTTACTATCAGGCAATCGAGGTGCTACGTCTTGTTGCGATTGTTCAGACGTCTGACTCAACGGTGAATTCGTACGGGTCGCTACCTGCTTTGTCGGTCTATCTACAACAGCATACATCTTCCGATAAGCATACCACCCCCCTCCTGTCAACACTAACAATAGGAGCGCAGGCACTCCCCAACGGAGTAGCGATTTCCACATGGATGTCCCAGCAGCAGGCCGAGTTTGGTCATGCGTGTCCAGCCGGGTTGCCATATCCTGCCAGGCAGCCGGATCGAACGGGGGATCGAATTCTTCAGCCGACTTTCTGAAGAGCCCGTCCAATTGGTCATCGGTTAGCTCTGGCATACTCGTCGTAGTTTACGTGCTTCAATAACTGGCGCAGGTTTTCCCGCGCTCTCGCCAGGTTCGATTTCGACGCGCCAACTGAAATGCCAAGTTGTGCGGCAATTTCTTCGTGCGTGAATCCATCCATAACATACAAATTAAAAACCAGCCGATAAGCGGGTGATAGCCGCTGAATTAAGGCCAGCAAATCTTCGTGAGCCAACTGGCTAAACGCATCAGGTACGCCTGAAGCGGCAGTTTGTTCGGCCTGTTCAACATCTTCGTGATGATGATGACGTACTTCCTGCCGGTAATGATCTACCGCTGTGTTAATCAGTATACGCCGGAACCAGCTTTTAAATGGCTGAGACGAGTCGTATTGATCCAATCGCGTAAATACTTTCAGAAAACCATCATTCAGCACCTCCAGCGCTCCCTCCCTGGTAGGAGCGTAACGCAGGCACACCGCCATAGCATATCCGTAGAACTGCCGGTAAAGCAACTCCTGACTCTGGCGGTGATTGCGCAGGCAACCAGCCAAAAGCTCGGGTAAGGCTATTATGTTAGGTGCGTTGGACATTCAACAGTTGGACAGCCACAGCGTTGTTCACTCGTAAAATTTTCTTTACGAAAAACGCCTATTTATCAGTCTTTCAGAACCTTATAAACTCAAAACATAAATTTAATTTGCTGGAGCAACCGGTGATGTCAGGTTAACTACTGGCCAGACGCCCGGCCTTGGCACACTAACGCCCTTCGTAGCTCCCCGCTGTCCACCGTCAGCACCAAAATAATAAAGCGGCCATCCTTTAAAGGTAAGTTGCGTTTTACCTACGGCCGTGATGGTCGCGAAATTTGTTTTACCAAGAACGGAAGGAATATCACCAATCGTAGCCGATGTCTCGAATATAGGCCATGTAGCGTTATTACTCAAATCCGCTTTGGTATAGTTATTCTTATTGTTTTTGTCACTAGCGAATGCGTAGAGTGTACGACCCAGGCTATCCGTTAAAAATATGGAGCTACCTGTACCTTCTTTGGTATCAAACGTGTAGTTTTTCCCATCATTACCGACCAATTGCCGGGATGCGATCATAACCGTGTAATGAGGTTTAGCCACCTGCCAGACACCGTTTCCAATACCCTCGCCAAGTACGTCGCCAGCATTCACATCGTTTTTGTAATAATAGAGCGGCCAGCCTTTAAATGTTGTTTGCTTAGCCCCATCAGCCCGCGTAATCGTGGCGAAATCAGACGCTTTCAAACTGGTACCGAGCGTGGGCGTTTCCTTATAGAAAATAGGCCATGTATCTAAACAACCACCTGTACAATTAGCATCTCCCGCTACATCAGGACCGAAGAAATAAAGTGTTTTGCCCCCTGCCCCAGTTATCACACTACCAAGCGTAGAGGTTCCAAGTGCTACATCAGGTCCGGGTGTTGTAACAGTATCATCTTTTTTGCAGCCTAGCATAGCTACGACTAATAAAACTGTCGCCAGCAACGTACGATTAGCGTAAATGAAAGGTTTCATTGTATCAACTGTGTTTTAAAAGTGAGAGACAGAACAGTTGAACCGGTTCATTCGCTAATACGGGAGGCCCTGAAAAAGGGTTGCGTCGCCTGTAGAAAAAAGTTTGATTGATACCTTACATCAGGTTAAGATGAAAGACAATGTATTGCAAAAAAGTCACTTATATGAATCTTAAATGAACGTATTATTCTTTATCAGCTCGTCGGTCAGCGCGGATTTCGGGAATTGTGTCCGGGTCAATCAGGCCTAGCGAGGTTGCATGTTCGGCAGCGGCAACCGTATCAGATACAAGGAGCATAGGCACATTGTAGGATTCGGTTGTTTTGATAAGCTGACGTACATCTTCATCGCGCCGATCTTCTGATACGTCGCGGATATAAATAGCCCGAATCCGCCCTGGATTTTCGCGTACGACCTGTGCATATATTTCGGGGTCCTGCTGCCCACTGTCGCCAATGAGTACAAACGACAGATGGGGATTCACCTCCATCACTTTCCGAATCATGGCCAGTTTGTGGGTATGATGGCCTTGGGACGACAATATTTCTGGACTCAGGCTAAAATCACGCAGTAAAATTGGTCCTTTTGGAATCCCCTGAATCCGAAAGAAATCGACTAGCAGATCATATAAATTCCACGGGCTGCTCGATACATAATAGATCGGGTTGAACAACGTAGTGACCGGTCCACTTTGCAAGGCCCGATAGAAAGCCGCAATGCCAGCGAAAGGTAAGCGCGTATACGCATTCCCCAGAAACGTTAATCGCGCCGTTTGAAGCAGGCTGGTCGCACCCGTTACGAGTACGGTATCGTCAATATCAGAAATGACGCCAAACTGACTAAATGTAGGCGAAATCATCGTGTAGCCATCCTTAAAAACGGGCTGTTTCGTTTCAGACGTAGCATCCGCTGGCTGAAAAATTCCATCCAGCGAGTATCGAATCGGAAACCAGACGCGTCCCGGCGGCAAATCCACGGGCGAGTTTATGGTTAGGTCAAAATAGCCTTCATTATCGGTCACCGTCGTGTGCGTCTCGCCAAAAGCCTCGATACGTACCGTAACACCGGGCACTTCATCGCTTTCGAAACGCTGATACGTTGCCAGCAGATTTTGCCAGAACGTATCGTTGTCACTGGGCGTACTCAGGTCACGTTCCCGCAAAACCCGCCCTTTGAGCCAAACCGTGGCAGGACTATTCTGCGTTGGGCCACCAAACCCACGGTAGTAAACAATTTTATACGGTTTTTGCGCATCCAACCGACCTGACAGCCTGTTTTTAAGCCGGTTAAATTGTGTTTCGGCGTCAGTCGATGCATTGCTTAAAAATTCTCTCCAGGAGGCCATATGCGCTAAATTTGAAACATTTAAACGGTCCGAAAAAACCATTTTTTTTGGAAGATGACGGCGTGTTTTTCGGCCATCCGGGGGTTTAATGATAACTTGCAGGCAATTTAGATGTCAGTTCCTATTCGTAGTGATTTTGTTCCTAGCTGAACAGAGCTTTTGCCGCGACCGATTACTTTTTATTAAAAACCATGAGCAAACAAATTGTTTATACAGACCAGGCCCCGGCAGCCATTGGACCTTATAGTCAGGCGGTGAAAGTCGACGTAGCCTCTCCGTCAAGTATGTTGTTCGTTTCCGGCCAGATAGCCCTTGACTTGGCGCCCTTGGGTGATATTCAGGCGGAGACCCAGAAAGTAATGGAAAACATTGGCGCTATCCTGAAAGCCGCGGGTCTGGATTATACGAACGTAGTAAAAGCCAGCATTTTCGTCAAGGACATGAACAATTTTGCCCTTATCAATGAAGTCTACGGGCGTTTTTTCACCAGCGAGCCACCCGCCCGCGAAACCGTCGAAGTAGCCCGATTGCCCAAAGATGTTAATGTTGAAATTTCAGTAATAGCCATTCAATGAGTGAATGAGCGAAAGAATGAATGAGCGAATTGCTGATGCCAGTTTTACCCGCTCATTCACTCTTTCACTCTTTCGCTCTTTCAAACTTATGTCAACTCCCGTTCGCGTTCGTTTCGCCCCTAGCCCCACCGGCCCGCTGCACATTGGCGGAGTGCGTACTGCGCTTTATAATTATTTATTTGCCCGAAAAATGGGTGGTCAGATGCTCCTTCGCATTGAAGACACTGACCAGAATCGCTTTGTGCCCGGTGCCGAAGACTATATTCTGGAAGCACTACGTTGGGTCGGCATCGAAATTGACGAAGGCCAGGGCGTGGGCGGCCCACATGCCCCTTATCGCCAATCGGAACGTCGGGACATTTACCAGAAAGAAGCCCAGCGCCTAGTGGCAGAAGGGAAAGCCTATTACGCGTTTGATACGGCCGAAGAGCTGGATGCCATGCGCAAACGACTGGAGGAAGCCAATGCGCCCGCTGCCCAATACAACTCCATTACGCGCATGCAGATGCGCAACTCACTGACCATGAACGCCGATGAAGTCCGCGCGCGTATGGATGCAGGTGATCCCTTTGTGATTCGATTAAAAACACCCCGTAAAGAAGAAGTTCGGCTCAATGACCTTATTCGGGGTTGGGTCAATGTCCATTCCTCGGCCATTGACGACAAAGTCTTACTGAAATCGGACGGCTTGCCAACGTATCACCTCGCCAACATTGTCGATGACCATCTGATGGGAATCACACACGTGATCCGGGGCGAAGAATGGTTGCCATCGGCCCCGCTGCACGTATTGCTTTATCGTTATTTAGGTTGGGAAGACACCATGCCGCAGTTTGCTCACCTGCCGCTATTATTGAAACCCGAAGGGAATGGCAAACTCAGCAAGCGCGACGCTGATCTGGGTGGCTTTCCTATTTTCCCACTGCAATGGACTGATCCCGCTACGGGCCAGGTGGCACGAGGATTTCGGGAAGACGGTTACCTGCCCGAAGCAACCGTTAACTTTTTAGCCCTACTAGGCTGGAATCCCGGCACCGAGCAAGAACTCTTCACCATGGACGAACTGATTGCCAGTTTCGATATTGCACAGGTGCACAAAGCCGGAGCCCGGTTCGATATTCAGAAAGCGCAGTGGTTCAACCATCAATACATTCGTCAGGTAGCTGACGACGTACTGGCGCCAACGGTTCAGCAACAAGCAGAGGCTGCTGGATACGATTGTTCATTGGAGAAAGCAACCAAAATTGCAGCGCTGCTTAAAGGACGAGTCAATTTCGCCCGTGAAATCGTTACAGAAGCTGGAACGATTTTTAATGCACCAACGACTTACGACGAAGCTATAACAGCCGCAAAATGGAATGCCGATGCGGTACGTGCCGTTACGGCTTTCCGCGATGCCTTGCTACCGTTTGACGGTGAATTCGTAGCCGATGCTATTAAACATACGTTATCTGATGCCATGCAACAGGCAGGTATCAAACAGGGTAAAATTATGCAGGCCATGCGTTTAGCACTTACGGGTACCGGAGCCGGTCCCGACCTGATGCTAACCATGGAAATCATTGGAAAAGACGAAACGATTGGGCGTCTGGAGAAAGCGCTCAGTGCGCTAAAGATATAGGATGTAGGCTATATGATGTATGTTTGGCCTTTTGTTTATAAACATCTATGCCAAATATGCTGACTAAAATGGCTCAGAAACCCAACATCACGAAAGACAAAAGTTTTGCGTTTGCTATTCGTATCATCAATCTGGAAAAATATCTTCGGTCAACAAAACGTGAAACTGTCTTAAGTCGGCAATTACTGAGAAGTGGTACATCGGTTGGAGCCAATATCCGTGAAGGTTACAACGCTGAGTCTGATGCCGATTTTATTCATAAAATGGGGATTGCCCAGAAAGAGTGCGACGAAACATGTTATTGGTTGGAGTTGTTAAAGGCAACAGATTATCTTGACGAAAAGCAGTTTACATCTATACACGCCGACGCAGAAGGGTTGCTTAAAATCATTAAGAGCATAATTCTTACGAAAAAGCAAAATCGCTCTTAGGCTAAATATACATCATATAGCCTACATCATATATCTTTAATCATGGCAAAGAAGAAAACTAACCCTGACGAAAACGACAAACCGCGCGTTCATAAAGAACTCGAAGGTTTCGACATTCAAATCAACTCGTTCGGCGAAATCACCACGAGTTTTGATATTGATAAGATCAATCAGTTTTTAAATAAAACGGTTGACGACAAAAAGCTTCGTCATCGCACCGATCTGAATCTCAAGGGCGATCCTGAGCCCGACGAAAAAGATGAAGAATCGGATGAAGATCATCTTTTTGATGAGACCGATAATGATCTGCCCGACGATATAAACCAACGCTAAAAGCCCGACCCGTTAAAATGCCCGGTCGGGCTTTTTTTGTACCGTTTGTCAGAAAAACCATGCGCAGAATGCACAGGTTTATGTAGTTTTCCTCAGTAATTCCTGTTAACCGTTTACTGATAACTGACTATGTACTCTCACGAAGTTGATTACAAAATCATTGGCGAAGACATCCAGATCGTCGAAATTGAGTTAGATCCTAACGAAACCGTTATTGCTGAAGCTGGTTCGATGCTGTTCATGGAAGACGGCATTACGTTCGAAACCAAAATGGGGGACGGCTCGCAACCCGACCAGGGCTTTCTGGGTAAATTACTACAGGCTGGCTCTCGGGTAATCATGGGCGAGTCGCTCTTTATGACGCACTTTACGAACCGGGGCGTTGGCAAACGAAAAGTTGCCTTCTCTGCTCCATATCCGGGAACGGTTATGCCTGTTAACCTGGCTAATATCTATGGAAACACGCTTATCGTTCAGAAAGATGCGTTTTTGTGTGCCGCTCTTGGCACAAAGCTTAGTATTCAATTCAATCAACGACTGGGCGCGGGCTTCTTTGGTGGCGAAGGCTTCATTTTGGAAAAGGTGCAGGGCGATGGTATGGCGTTCATCCACGCCGGGGGCGTTGTGATTGAGCGGACGCTAAACAATGAAACGCTACGTGTAGACACGGGCTGCGTCGTTGGCTTCGAACCCAGTATCAATTTCGACGTTCAGCGGGCGGGCGGCCTACGTAGCATGGTTTTTGGCGGAGAGGGCTTATTTTTGGCTACGCTACGTGGTTCGGGCAAAGTCTGGATTCAATCCATGCCAATCTCTAAACTGGTTCAGCGGTTATCGCCGGGTGGTGGACAAGCCCGCAAGGAAGGTGGCTCCGTATTGGGGCAGCTAGGCAACCTGTTTGAGGATTAATAGCTGATTGAATACAGAAAGCTGCATTTTTTTGAAAACATTTTAGGACATTTTTTATCAAAATCATGTTAATCATGAAAATCTGATAAATTTTAGTTCAGACAATATGGAAGTTATTTGCACGAACGACAAATTCCCGGCGCCTGTGCTGGCTTTTTACGCCGAATTTGGCATACAGACGCCTAAGCAGGATCAGTTGTACACGATCCGGCAGGTGAAACGGCACACGACTGGTGACACAGGGGTATTGCTGAATGAAATTCAGAATCCTGAGGTTCCGGTCAAGCATCCGGTAATGGGCGAAGTTTGGTTTGAACCAACGTTCAATATCAATCGGTTTGCTACGTTGATGGGACAACCGGTTAAGCAGGAGGAGATGGAAGATGTAAATGCCTGACCGGGCCACATCTATACAATAAAAAAAGCCTTGGCACCAAACCGCCGGGCTTTTTCGTTTTCTTATTTGTCATGCTGGAACCGCAACAGCGGACCGCACCAGCCCGGTGACGAAGGAAGCATCTACGTCAGTAAAGCATTTTTAACCAGCTAGCGAAGATGCTTCCTTCGTCAGCGTACCAAAGACTTGTGATAAGGTATTTGCTCTTTTTCCTCACGGGCCTGACACTAGCTGCCTGTGGCAGTAGCTCGTCTGACAACTATGTACCGAAACCAAAAGGATTTCCTCGGTTCGATTTGCCTACGCCTAGCTACACACTACTCGACCCAACGCATCCATACCAGTTTGAGTACAACAAAATAGCCCGGATTTTGCCCGATACGTTCGCCCGATCGGAACCAGACTGGATTTTCATTAACTATCCGGCTTATCACGCCAGCGTTCAGTTGACCTACAAGCCCGTTCGTAATGATCTCAAACGACTGAAGGCTATGCTGGATGATTCATATAAACTGGCAACCCGTCATAATATCAAGGCCTCGGCGATTGTGGAGAAAAAACTACGACTACCGTCAGGATTGGAAGCAAGTCTGATCGACCTTGCCGGTGAAGTACCCAGCCAGGTGCAGTTTATCACAACGGATTCGACGACGCATTTCCTGCGTGGGGCTTTATATTTCAACACGGCCACTGAAAATGATTCATTACAGCCTGTGATTCAGTACATTCGTAAAGACATTCTGCATCTACTCAATACCTTGAAATGGCGGAAGTAGATTCCATCCGTATGAAGACACTCCTTACACTTTTTGCCTGTCTGTCACTAGCGGTGGCGATGGCACAAACAAAGAAACCAGCGTCGAAATCGACCAAACCAGCAGCGGAAGCTACCATTGGCAAGTCTCCGGGACAGCTTATTTACGAACAAAACTGCCTGACCTGTCATCAGTCAAACGGGTCGGGTGTGCCCAACCTGAACCCTCCCCTGCGCGGAACAGACTGGGTGCTAGGGGATAAAAACCGGCTCATCAACGTAGTGCTAAAGGGATTACAAGGTCAGGAAATTGAAGGAGACATGTACGATAACGCTATGCCCGCTCACGATTTTCTGAAGGATGACCAAATCGCCGACGTGCTGACCTATATACGTAGCAATTTCGGCAACAAAGCGGATGCCATTACCGCCGATGAAGTGAAGGCTGTGCGGGGGAAATAGGTTTACCGTTTTCGGGTATACGGCAGGCTGACGCGAGAATTGCTAACAACTCGACCAGTCAATTGTATACCAAAAATTGAAAACTACTACGTCTGGATCACGCCAACCGAAAACCGCTTCGTGATGGGTGCGTGGTTAGCGGCATTTATACCTTCAGAAAGAATTTGTCGGGTCTGGAGCGGATCGATAACAGCATCGACCCAGAGCCGGGCAGCTGCGTAGTAGGGCGACAACTGGGCATTGTATTGATCGGTAATCTTATCCAATTGCGCCTGTTCTTCTTCCGGCGTCATCGGCTGCCCTTTCGCTTTTTGAGCGGCAACCTGAATCTGAAGTAGTGTTTTAGCGGCTGAGGCTCCGCTCATGACGGCCATTTGCGCCGTAGGCCAGGATAGCATCAATCGTGGATCGTAGGCTTTACCGCACATAGCATAATTGCCAGCGCCATAACTGTTCCCTATTACAACCGTAAACTTCGGGACAACCGAGTTGGCCATAGCGCTAACCATCTTGGCACCATCTTTAATGATGCCACCTTGCTCCGCTCGGCTACCAACCATAAAACCCGATACGTCCTGCAAAAACACCAGTGGAATCCGTTTCTGGTTGCAATTCATGATAAATCGGGCAGCTTTGTCGGCGGCATCACCATAAATGACCCCGCCCATTTGCATTTCAGAAGGTTGGCCCGTTCTTCCTTTGGCTTTGACTACCTTTCGCTGGTTAGCCACAATGCCTACTGCCCAACCGTCGATACGGGCGTATCCACACAACAAAGACTGACCATAACCGGGTTTATACGCATCGAACGCCGAGTTATCCACAAGTCTATCCACAATTTCCTGCATATCGTAAGGTTTGACACGATCTGTAGGCAGAATCTGGTAGATTTCTTCGGGGTTTTTAGTTGGAGGGGCTGACTCGACACGGTCAAAACCAGCCGTTTCGTAATGGCCAAGTTTATCAAAAATGCGTTTAACCGCGTCTAAACAACTTTTATCATCAGGGTATTTATTGTCGACTACGCCCGAGATGTCAGTGTGAGTAGCGGCTCCGCCGAGTGTTTCGGCATCTACGTCTTCCCCAATGGATGCCTTTACCAGGTAAGGACCAGCCAGAAAAATAGACCCGGTTCCCTCGACAATCAGTGCTTCGTCGGACATGATGGGCAGGTAAGCTCCACCCGCTACGCAACTTCCCATGATAGCGGCAACCTGCAAAATACCCATCGCTGAGAGATGCGCGTTGTTTCGGAAGGTTCGGCCAAAGTGTTCTTTATCAGCAAAAACCTCATCCTGCAAGGGTAGATAAACTCCCGCGCTATCAACCAGGTAAATAATAGGCAGGTGATTTTCCATAGCAATCTCCTGCGCCCGAAGGTTTTTCTTGGCTGTAATTGGGAACCAGGCACCCGCTTTCACGGTGGCATCGTTGGCCACAATAACACACTGCCGACCTGATACGTACCCAATACCCACGACCACTCCACCAGACGGGCAGCCACCATGCTCGGCGTACATACCCTCGCCCGTAAACAAGCCGATTTCGACGAAAGGCTTTTCGGCATCCGTCAGATAAGCGATACGTTCACGAGCCGTCAATTTCCCTTTTCGGTGCTGATCGTCAATTTTTTTTTGACCACCACCCAGTTGGACCTGGGTTGTTCGCTGGCTTAATTCGTCAAGAAGGGTTAGAATTGGGCTCATTGTGAAGTGTATAAGTCAGACGCCTGCCCAACTCGTATAGAATGAAAAAGACCACGCAGAAACTTGGTCCAGACATTACTCTTTCGTCGAATCAGCCGGTGTGACGGTTGTAATCGTCGTACTGGCGGGCAGCGTAGTAACTGGTTTGTCTTTTCGGCCAAAGAGCGAAAAATGAACGTAGCGTTTTGGGTTTTCCCGGAAATCAGTTAGAAGTTTTTCAAGGCTCGTGGTCGTTTTATTAACGTTACTGTAGAGCGCTTCGTCGGACGTTAGCTTACCAAGTGATCCTTTACCGCTATTGATATCAGCCAGTATATGTTGCAGATTCTGAATCGTTTTATTGACGTTACCGAGCGTTTGTTTCAACTGTAAAGCCTGAAGTGAATCGGCAAAATTATCGGCTTTGGCCAGAATAGGATTGAGTTTCTTTTCCGTTTCAATGAAGGATTCTGACAACTTATTAACGTTCGCAAGCGTTGCTTTCAGGCCCGCCCGGTTTTCAGCAACCGTTAAGCCGAGCGTTCCAACAGCAGCATTTGCACTACGTAGGGTTTGGTTCAATACCACACCTGTCTGATCAAATTGGGCCACCACCCGGTTAAGTTGGTACGTCAGCGAGTCCACATTGTTCAAAACGGGCAGGGTTTTTTCCTTGATTAAAGCCGACAAACCAGATTCTTTGGCAGAGATTAACATACCTCCGTCTTCTAACTGAGGGGAGCCGTAATTAATACCCAGCCGAACGACTTTACCGCCCAGCAATCCATCGTCGGCCAGAACAGCCCTCGATCCTTTTGTGACAACAATGTCCTTCTTTAGTTCAAGCGTAACCAGTAACTGATTTTTCTTATTCTGTAAGATTTCAATGCTCTTGACCTGACCCACTGTTAAGCCGTTGATTCTAACGGGGTTGGATGGTGTCAACCCATCAATATTATCGTACAGAACCTGGTATTTATGCGTTGAAGAAAAGAAGTCAGAGCCTTTCAAAAAATTAAACCCAAAATAGAGCATCATCAGCGAGACGACAGCCAATAAGCCTACTTTTACTTCCTGCGAAACTTTCATGCGTATGTGAAGGTGAACAGCCCACCGGGCCGAACTAACCAATTTGGTTGAAGGTATAACCAACTTTTAGAGGTGTTTGTCCCAAAGAGCAGCGAATTTAAATAGGCTAAGCGCCAACATTCCCTGCGCTTATTCGCCTTCAACTTCCTGCTTATACCGGGCAAAAGCCTTATAGATTGCCTCCGCAATTTCCTCCTGCCCTTCGTCTGACCGAAGAAAATCTTCTTCTGCCGGGTTCGTTAAATAGCCACTTTCGATCAGGACACTGGGCATGGTGGTTTTCCAGAGCACAATAAAACCAGCCTGTTTGACGCCATTACTTTTCCGTTCAGCATTTTGACGGAAACTACGTTCCACTTTTTCGGCGAAATTGATGCTGCTGCTCATGAAAGCATTCTGATAATTTGCCAGCATAATCGTGGCTAAAGGGGAACGCGGATCAAAGCCCTTGTACGTCTGCTGATAGTTCTTTTCCTGTAAAATAACGGCGTTTTCACGTCGGGCCACGTCCAGATTACTTTGGGTTCTATGCAAACCTAGCGTATAGGTTTCGGTACCATAGACCCGGCTACTGGATGGACTGGCATTGCAGTGAATCGAAATAAACAGGTCGGCCCGGCTACGATTAGCGATGGCCCCTCGTTCATATAAATCGACAAAGTAGTCGGAGGCCCGCGTATAAATTACCCGAACGTTTGGGTGCTTCTGCTTAATTTTACGGCCCAGTTGTAGGATCAGCTCTAAATTGATCGTTTTTTCTTTGGCATAACGACCATGCGTCCCCGGATCTTTGCCGCCATGCCCTGCATCCAGCACAATCGTACGTAGCTGGTTAGGCGTATCGGTAGTTGCCGGAGCCGTCCCGATCTCTTGTGATCCTGTCCGGCGAACTGTATCCTGCGTTAGTCCAGGTGACAACAAATCCGGGCTTGTCAGAGCTAATAGAGGTGACACAACAATAACTAATGTTGTCATTATTCCGGGAGTTAAGACCGTAGTCGTAACCCCTCTTGATTTAATAATATTTAACAGCTGAAAACGTTTCAAAGCGATAGCAGGATAACAGTTCGTGAATACCTTTGTAAGCTATAGACTTAACGGTCTTCGGGCAAATATAATTTTTTTAATAATCCTAACGAAACGATACTTTATTTTGCGGCCCTCGCTGATACGACCAACATGGATAAAGGCAGCCTGTAGCCTTATCTGCTTACTCTGGACGTTCAACGTGTTGGGGCAAAATACGCCTGTGCCAAAGAGGCTTACACCAGCCACTACTAGCCCAAAATCGCAAACGGTCCCCGCAAAAGCCACGCAGGAGAGCGAGCTGGAGCATGAACTCAATCAGGCACCCAGCCGCCTTGGGCCATCCCCATCAAGAACCAAAGTCCTGCCGCCAACCAGTGCCCGTCCAACCAGCCAGGACTCCCTGCGATTACGGCAGGTAGAACAAGCTGCCATCACTTTAAGAGATTCCCTGAAAAGAGATTCGGCCAGAGTAGCGCCTGTGGCCCGGTTGAAACCTAGACCTTTCCAATTAAGTCCGGCGCGCTTCACGGTTTTATCACCGGTTGTATCCTCAGACTTAGTTCGTCTGCAAAGCCGGATTGCCACTTCCGTTAAAACAGCGCCTGTGGTACAACCTAAAACCGTGCCACTAGCTCAGACACGACCTAGTACCAGTACTGTTGTTGCAGCCCCTACGCCAGCCAAACCCGTTCAGATAAAACCAGTCAGACCCGGTATTAGTGCTGATTCTGTTCGGGTAGCAGTTGGCGATTCAGCTCGCAAAGTTGCGGCTAAACCAAAGACAACGCCTGCTACGTCGACGACGGCTTCCGGCCGCCCTCGTTCGCAAACAGCGGTGGCAAGTCAGACGAAGCCCGTTCTGACCAAAGTGAATCCTTTAAAGACGGGGCAAACCAAACCAAACCAGTCTAAACTGGGTCGACTAAATCCGGGCATCGTTTCGCCTAACGTAGTACGGCCAGAAAGTCGTCAGCGGATTGGCAACGATTCGACCCAGGTAGCCATGGCCGACTCGGCTAAAAAAGATTCGACCGAAACGGCCGATGCCTTTAAAACAACGGTTAAATACCAGGCAAAAGATTCAACTATTTATGCAGCCGACGGCCGGACTGTCGAGCTGTTCGGCGATGCCAGCGTTATCTACGGCGACATTTCGCTTAAAGCGGAGTATATCCGTCTGAACTACCTGACAAATGAAGTGTACGCCAAAGGCCGCTACGATTCAACAGCCAAAAAATGGATCGGCCGCCCTATTTTCCAGGATGGCGAAGGGAAGTATGACACCAAAGAAATTCGCTATAATTTCAAATCCAGAAAGGGCCGGATTCAGGGCGTCGTTACGCAGCAGGGTGAGGGGAATATCCGTGGCACAACCGTAAAGAAAGATGCCGAAGACAACATGTACATCGGCAAAGCTATTTACACAACCTGTAACTTAGCCACGCCCCACTTTCATATTAATGCCAGTAAGCTAAAGGTCATTCACAATACCCAGGTGGTAGCAGGACCATTTAACCTGGTCATCAACCAAATTCCATTACCTATTGGGTTGCCGTTTGGCTTTTTCCCGTTCCCCAAACGCAAGGAGATCGGTGTGTCGGGTATTATTGTGCCCCAATATGGCGAAGAACCTAATGGTCGGGGCTTTTACCTGCGCGATGGAGGTTATTATTGGGCTGTGAGTGAAAATCTTGGACTACAGTTCAAAGGTCAGATCTACTCTCGCGGAAGCTGGGGTTTGGGACTATCGTCGGCCTATAATAAACGGTATCGGTACAGTGGAAGCCTGAATCTTCAATTCAACCGCAACCGCTCCGGCGACCGCGTCGACACGACCCAGTCGCCCCGTAATGATTTTTCCTTTACGTGGTCGCACTCGCCGGTACCACGTGGCCGGGGAAGTTTCTCGGCGAACGTTAACGTCAGCAGTAATAGCTACAACCAGTTCAATTCCTATACTACGTCGTCGTATATCTCCAACGTAGCCGGTTCGTCCGTGCAGTACAGCCGCACCTTTGGGCAATACGTTCGGGCGGGAGCCAACGTCCGCGTCAACCAGCAGTTTGGACAGGTGAATCAGATAACGCAGGTTCGCGAAAATGGTAAGACCGATGTCTCGACGGACTTCAACCTGGGTATCAATCAGATTGCTCCTTTTGCTCTTAAAGGCGGTACTGGCCGGTGGTATGAAAGCTTCCGGGTAGGCCTGGATGTAAGTGGTTCCTTTGCCATTAGTAATACCATCCGTCGTCAGGTAGATACAACGGGGCTTGGTTTCGCAGTTGTTACCAATCTGAGGACGATAAGTAGTATCGAGCGCATTCAGGATAGTATTACCCGCGCGAATAATCTACGGCTGGGCATTGTCGCAGCTGACCCGAACCTGATTGCGTTTAACCTACCGAATTTACCAACCATCTTAAAAAATCGCGTTGTTCAGGCCCGGTATAGTATCCCGATCTCACTGCCTAACGTTAAGCTATTGCGGTATATCAACCTGACTCCAGGGTTCTCACTCCAAGGCAATATTTTCTCGAAACGGCTGGATTATAGGTACATAAAAGAATTGGATGCCGTGCAGATTGACACGACTAGAGGGTTCTTTCCGTCTTATAATTTCTCGGTCAATGCCAGCATGAATACCCGCTTTTACGGCACCTATTTCATTCGGGGAAAACGTATTGAAGCGATTCGGCATACCGTTGCCCCATCCATTTCGTTCAGTTACGTGCCCGATTTTACGAACCCGTCTTTTGGGCAGTTTCAGATCTTACCAGCCGAAGGCAGCCTGGCAAACCTCCCGCTCTACCGGCGAACGCTGTCTGTATTTAGAGGTATTGACGGGAACAGCAGTAGTGCATCGAGTACACAGTCAGCCTTCGTTTCGTTTGGGATTGTGAACCAGTTAGAAATGAAAGTACGTACCCGAGGTGATTCTACAGGGCAGGATTTCAAGAAAATTCCAATTTTCGATAACCTGAGCATCAATGGAAGCTATAACTTATTGGCGCCGGACTATAAGCTTTCGCCCATTGCGATTAGCGCGAACACGCAGATTTTCAAAAACATAAGCTTTAACTTTTCGTCTACGCTCGACCCTTACGCCTATCGCCCCTACGGCGGTACAGCCCAATATTATTTTGCAACAACGCCGTCAACGCTGACGCCCCTTGCCTACTCGCCTTCTATTCAGGCATTACGTGCCAATGAGCCTTATACGGATCAACAGTACGTTCGGTTGCCAAATGTCTTTGCCATTACCGAAGGGCAAGGCTTATTACGGCTGACGAACTTACAAACCTATGTTAGTGCGCGATTTGCCCCCAAACAGGCCGACAAGAAGAAAGTCAGCCCGAACGCATCTGAAGCAACCATGAACGCCATCAACAGCAACCCGGAACTGTACGTCGATTTCAACGTCCCCTGGTCGTTCAATGTCAGTTACACATTCTCCCTGACAAAACTTACGCCCGTACTGTCACAGGTGGTTCAGGCGCTGACCCTCACAGGCGATCTGAGCCTGACGCCCAAGTGGAAAATAACCCTTAATACGGGTTATGATTTCACCTATAACAGTCCCACATTAACCACCATTGGCATTAACCGTGATTTGCACTGCTGGGAGATGGCCTTTAACTGGACACCCTACGCGGGAAACAATAGCCGCGCAGGCAATTATTCTTTCGACCTGCGGGCCCGGTCGTCAATCCTCCAGGAACTCAAGCTTAGTCGTCGCCGGAGTTTCTACGACAGGGGCGGTTTTTAACGTAGTGAATGTGTATCCGTTCTACGTCTGGAATTACATTTACTACGTAAGTAAGCGCAAAAGCAAAGCAAAAACTGTAACTTGTCGCTCCCATTCTTACTTATAAACTCCTATGACTGACCGCGATAAACAACGGCTTGACGAATTGGAAATCAAAACGGCTTATTTGCTGGCCCGTCAGGATGAGCAGGACGCACGAATGAACAAGATTGTTGCCCGCCTGGTCTACGTAGAAGCCCGTCAGTATCGGCTCATGAAAGAATTGGGGATTGCACCCGACAAAATTGATACGTCGCAAACGGCCCAGGTCGATGCGAAAGCTATTAATCTGACAACCATTCCTGAACAGCGATTGAATTAAAGTACTCGTTATAATCTTCGCTCTTACCCTATCCGAATACCGTAGCATACCGGTCATTCGTTGTAGTTCCGTATGAAATCTGCTTCCCTGCGCTTACTTTTCGTTATTGCTGGGTTAATTGCCCTCAATGTCTTGTCAGCATTTGTATTTTTCCGACTAGACCTGACCCAGGAAAAGCGCTATACCCTTTCCCCCGCTACACAAACCCTACTGACTGACTTACCCGACGACGTACACATAGACGTCTACCTGACGGGTGACTTACCTCCCGCCTTCAAGCGACTCGAAAACGCCGTTCGCGAGACGCTGGACGAATTTCAGGCACAGGCAGGCAAAACCATTACGTATCGCTTTATTGACCCGAGTGCTACGAATAGTGTCGATGAGAAAAATAAGCTCATTGATCAACTTCAGCAAAAAGGATTGTTACCAACCAATTTAGTAGCCAATGAGGGCGGCAAACGGACGGAAAAACTGGTTTTTCCCGGCGCTATTGTTTCCTATAAAGGCCAAGAAACAGCCGTATTACTCCTGAAAGGCAATAAATCCGCATCGAAAGAAGACCAGTTAAATCAGTCCTACGAAGGAGTCGAATTTCAACTGGCGTCAGCCATTCAGAAATTAACCCAGACGGAAGGCAACCGTCGGCGAGTGGGCTTGCTGTACAGCCACACAAAGGTCCCTCCTTCCCGTTTTGCCGATTTGCTGGCTTCTGTACAGGAACGCTATGATCTGTTTTTCATTGACATGAGCAAACCGGGGCCTATTGCCAACCTAGATGCGGTGTTGGTACCAAAGCCAGATAGCGCCTTTTCGGAAGATGAGCTTTTCAAACTCGATCAGTTTGTTGTCAATGGCGGCAGAGCCTTATTTTTTGTGGATGGACAACGTGTTGACTCGGTTAATAACGAAGGCACCTACGCCCAACCACTCAATCTGAATCTCGACGATTTATTTTTCCGCTGGGGCGTCCGTGTCAATCGCGACGTAGTAAAAGATTACTACTGTGCGCCGATTCCGCTCAACGTAGGCAACA
Source organism: Spirosoma jeollabukense (assembly GCF_054777855.1). Lineage (NCBI taxonomy): Bacteria > Pseudomonadati > Bacteroidota > Cytophagia > Cytophagales > Cytophagaceae > Spirosoma > Spirosoma jeollabukense. The sequence continues at coordinate 402,525 of NZ_BAAHAD010000003.1, read as the reverse complement.
TTGGTGACAAGCCAAATGTCCAATTATTACCCTGGCGATTTTATCCACTTCTAAACAATTTTGGCGCATCGGGCAATCCCATTGTACGTAACCTGGATATGATACTGGCCCGGTTTGCGAGTACACTCGACACAGTGGGGGCAGTTGGTGCGAATGGGCAATCAATTCAAAAAACGCCCCTCCTGCTTACGTCTTCTTATACGAAAATTCTGAAAACACCTGCGTTGATTTCCTATAACGAAGCACGGCAGCAACCCGACCCCAGCACATATGACGGCGGCACTAAAATAATCGGATGCTTACTTGAAGGACAATTCCAGTCGATGTTTGCCAATCGGATTTTACCGAGCGACCCACGCGCCAAGGGATTTAAAGCTGCGGGTGTAGCGTCGCGGGTACTAGTCTGCTCCGACGGTGATTTAATCGTAAATGATGTCGATTACAAGCGAAATACGCCTTACCCGCTGGGTTTTGACCGGTTTACGCGTGCTACGTATGCCAACAAGGATTTCGCTCTGAACGCGATTGATTATCTGGTCGACCCCAACGGTGTAATTGCCGCCCGCACCCGAACCGTTACGCTACGTCCTCTGGACAAAATCCGTATGGATACCAATCGCACAGGCTGGCAAGCCTTAAATCTCCTTGGCCCGTTAGCCTTGGTAGGGTTAGCAGGACTGGTTTGGCAGGTAGTAAGACGGCGACGCTATGGTGCGTGAACTCTTACTCCACCGCGAATTTTGCTAACCACTGCGCCACCGTTGCGCTGCTAAGGTTGAAAACAAGATTTGGAAATAATCCCAGCAGTAACGCCATTGCCCCCAGGGGAATTAGGAGCAGTTTTTCTCGGGCGGTGAGATCAGCCAGTACAGTCGTAGCACCCGACGGGGAATCGAAAGCCCGCACCCAGGTTGGTCCGAAAAACATACGCTGGAGCGTCCAAAGGAAATACGCAGCAGCCAACAAGATACCTGTCGTTGCGATCGCTGTCATCCATCCAGGTAGCCATTCTGACTGAAAGCTACCCATAAGCGTGAACAACTCGCCTACAAATCCTGAAAAGCCTGGCAATCCTAATGATGCAAAAAACGCAATCGCCGTCAACGTAGTGTATTGTGGCATGGGTTGCATCAGGCCTCGGTACGAATCAATACGCCGGTCGTGAGTACGATCATAGAGCACACCCGCAATCAGAAACAGCATCGCTGACAAGACACCGTGGCTAACCATCTGATAAATAGCTCCGTTTACACCTTCAGCCGTGAGTGAGGCAACCCCCAGCAGCACAAACCCCATGTGCGATACCGACGAATAAGCAATCATCTTTTTAACATCGGTCTGTGCCAGCGCATTCAAGCCCCCATAGACGATGGAAAGTACACCTAAACCAGCCAGCATCTGGGCGTATTCAGCTGCACTATCCGGGAAAAAGCCCCAAACGATACGTAAGAAACCATAGCCTCCAATTTTCAGCAACACACCCGCCAGCACGACCGACACAGGTGTGGGGGCTTCAACGTGCGCATCGGGCAACCAGGTGTGAAGCGGCACGATCGGAAGCTTGATAGCAAACCCGATAAATATGGCCCAGAATGCCAGCATCCGGGCAGGCAAACCTAACACAACGGGTTCGGAAGCCGGGTTCAGGAAAGCATTGGGCAAGTAATTGCCCCCGTCGGACAGGTAGCGCATATCGAACGTATGGACGATGTGCGCCGGGTTTAATCGCCCATTTTGAAGATACATTTGAACGCTACGTATAATATCGCCCGTAACGGCCGAAGAGTCCGACACCAGGCCCTCCATCACTGCCGTGCTTGCGGGGTCCATAACAGACAGATATAGGCCAATCATAACCAGCAAAATCAGCAGTGACCCGAGGAGTGTATAAAGGAAAAATTTGATCGAGGCATATTCCCGGCGCGGCCCACCCCATAGTCCGATGAGGAAATACATTGGCAGGAGCATAAACTCGAAAAACAGAAAAAACAGAAAAAAATCAAGGGCTACAAAGCAGCCCATAATCGTTCCGGTCAGGAGCAGGTAAAGCGAAAAATAGGCTTTTAGGCGATGCGTTACGTTCCAGGATGATATAACGCCAATTAGCATAACTACGGCGGATAAAACAACCAAAGGCAAGCTAATACCATCTACACCAACCAGATAGTCGATGGATGCAACACCTAAGTTACCCAGCGGCAACGTAATCCAGTCAGTCTGTTCGAGCAGTTGGTAGCCGGCAATGGACTTATCAAAGCTAGCATATGCCATGCCGGAGAGCATAACTTCAACCACTGTAACAGCCAGAGCAATCCACCGAAACCTTACAGTTTGGTTCCCAGGCAAAAGTGCCACCAGTAGTGAACCCAAAAGAGGCAAAAAAATGAGTAATGATAAAATCATAATTGTACTCGACAGCAAGATGCTACCGGCATGTATGTAAACGACGACAGCAAGATGCTGCCGGGTGTACTAAAGTAACCACCAAAGCAGCATCAACAAACCAACTACGGCAACCGTAATGTATGATTGCACCTGGCCATTTTGAATAGAGCGGGTCAATCGGCCCAGCCGACCGGCAATCCAGGCCGTACCATTCACAATACCGTCTATACCAAACCGATCAACTACTCTAACGAGATTGGCGAGCACCACCGTCGATATGCCTGCTGTATCAACCACCCTATCGACAACGCGTTGATCCATGCGATTAAGCAACGTAGCGAATTTGAGTGGTGGATTGATAAAGAGATGCTGAAAAAATGTGTCCAGAAAACCATACTCCAGCGACAGGCGAACGTAGCTGTAGGCTTCTTTGGGCTCTCTCATCCGGAAACCAATCCACCCACCGATCAGCACCAGTCCAATCGACACCGGAGCCAGCCACCAGTAAGCAGATTCTTCAGTCATGGGCACTATCCGGAAAAACCAACTCCCATGCGCCGAAAAGGGATTTAACGCAAACCAAAACCACACAGATAACAGAACCAGAACTACAACAGGGCCACGCATAAGCCAATCGGGTTCGTGAACCTGCCGGATCATTAGGTGTTCGTTGCGATAGGTACCAAAGAAAATTAACCGCCACTGCCGCCCCATGTAACAGGCCGTTAGTCCCGACGATAGGAGCAACAAGACTGGTATAAGGAATGATAGATTACTATTCTGCTCATTGGACCAGCTAAATGAACCGACCAATATGGCTTCTTTTGAGAGGAAACCCGAGAAAAAAGGCAGTCCAGACAAGGCAGCGGCACAAACACTATACCCTAAAAAGGTCGTCGGCAAGGCTTTACGTAATCCGCCCATCTGTCGCATATCCTGCGTGTGGACAGCGTGGATTATGGCACCTGCACTCAGAAATAGACCTGCTTTGAAGAAAGCATGAGTCAGGAGGTGAAACATGGCTCCTGCTACGTTATTGGTGCCCATTCCGGCAACCATCAGCCCTAATTGCGAGACGGTTGAAAAAGCCAGCACTTTCTTGATATCCGTTTGAAAAACCGCCGAATAACCACCCCAAATTGTTGTTATAGTGCCAACTAAGGCGATGACAACCAAAGCATCGGGCGAGAGTAAAGGATGAATGCGCGCTAGTAGGAAAATGCCAGCCGCCACCATGGTAGCCGCATGGAGCAAGGCCGACACGGGCGTGGGGCCCTCCATTGCATCGGGTAGCCATGTCAACAAGGGAAACTGCGCCGACTTTCCCACGCAGCCAATGAACAGACAAAGGCCCAGGACGGTTGGCGTAACAGTACCCGCACCAATGGTTGTCAATGCATCGAACTCGAGCGTATCGAAATAATAATACGTTAGAAAAATACCAATCAGGAAACCTATATCGCCAACACGATTCATCAGAAAGGCTTTTTTGGCAGCCTTCGATGCGGCTGGGCGTTCGGCATAAAAGCCAATCAATAGGTAGGAAGCTAACCCTACCAACTCCCAGAACGCATACATTACCAGTAGATTTCCCGCCAAAACAATACCCAGCATGGCGCCTACAAACAATTGCAAATAGGAGAAATAGCGGGCTAGCTTTGGCTCATCGTGCAGATAAGAAATTGAATAAAGCTGTACTAATAAGGCCACAAAATGCACCAGAATGAGCATTAGAGCAGTCAATGCATCTAACCGGAAAGTAATACCAAAGGCTACACCTGATAGCATCGCCCAGTTGGCGTGAAGTGCCAGTGATTGTTCGGGCAGGTTGATCGACAGTATAATCGACAATGCTAATCCCGCACTCGTCAGCAAGATGGCCCACCATCCTGCCATTCGTCGACTAACCATTGTCAACGCCAGAAACCCCACGAAGGGTAGACCCAGCAAAACAGCAGTTAACATCGAAAAAAGCGAAGAGTCGGCGGAGGGCATTTATAACCGGTCTGAATTAGGCGCAAATATCCCGATTCTAGCGTAGGGAAACAAACCACATTTATGCCGTTTTTAACCAGCCGGTAACGCTCAGCCGTTCTCGGGTAGCAGGTAACACTTCATGTTCCAGGCGGGCACTCTCGAAACAAACCAATCGACCGCCCAGTGGCGCGATGGTAATTTGCCGTTCGCCTGTTGCTTCCGGATCGGGAAAATAAAGCGCTAGTTGTCCGCCATCCGTTTCCTGCCAATCGGCATTGAGGTAGCAGATAACTGAAAGCTTACGGCGTGAATCGCTGCGAAATTGATCCAGATGGCGTTTATAGAACGTACCGGTCGGATATACGGCATAGTGAAACTCATAATCCCGCAGGCCTAAATAACAGGTTTGGTTAACGTAATCGACAAATTCATGGATTCGTTGCAGGAATGTCTGTTCGGCGGATGTAGCCGTAGCTTCATCCACCCACAAAATTTCATCACCACGGATCGCACTTTCAACCACTACGTTCTGATTACCAATACCAGCCGCTCGAAACTGGCCCATTGCCCGACGGTCATGTAGACGCTCGGCTAGCCTAGCTACTTCATCGGATGCCAGAAAATTATCCATTATTCCATACCCATCGGCTAGAATTCCGTCAATGATGGGTTCAAAAAGTGGATTCATATTTTGTCATGCTGACGAAGGAAGCATCTTCGATAGCTATGTTTATAATTGTAAGAAGATGCTTCCTTCGTCAGCATGACAAATTCTACTGTTTCAACTCGTTCAGTTCGTCTAGCTGCGCCGTGCGGAAATGTCGGTACACTTGCAAAACAATTGCCAGGGCCACTGCCGATTCCGCTGCGGCTACAACCATCACAAATAGGGCCAGCATTTGCCCCTGCAACCGGTCTGGATCATATTGGCTGAAGGCAACAAGGTTGATATTGACAGCGTTGAGCATTAATTCAACACCCATCAAGACAACAATCGCATGTCGTTTTAGCAAGACAACAGCCAGCCCAATGCTAAACAGAGCCGCGCCAACGAACAAAAAAAACTGACTATCAACGGCCTGCATGTCTGGACGATTTAAGTTGAAGAGAGGCCAAACAAGTAGCCCCCACCAGGGCGGCCAACAACAAGATTCCAGCAATTTCAAACGGCACTACGTATTCGGTCATCAGTTGCTTACCTATGGTATTCACCGTGCTTTGCCAGCCAACAGGTCGATCGAGCAGACTAAAGTTTGCTCGTACCAGCAAGGTGTATAAGGCAATAAATAGACAACCGGCGACCAAGATGGCTACTACCCAACTGGCCTGAGCACCTACTCTGTTTAGCGATGCAATTGTATTGGGTTGCTGGCTGTTTGTACTGGCCGGGAGTTCAGGTTTATGGGTAAGCATAACGCCAAAAATCACTAGTACCAATACGCCACCGACGTAAATCATTATTTGTGCAACAGCCAGAAAGTCGGCGCTTGCCAACACGAATAGTCCTGCCACACCGAGTAGCGTCAACAATAGAAAGAAAGCTGCGTAGAGCACGTTCCGGGTGAGCAGGACAGCCAGAGCGCCAAAAAGCGCCAGAGCAGAAAACGCATAAAAAGCAAGTTGGAGCACTGATTTGTCTTTTTAATTAGGCGGATGTATCGTCATCCGGTTTCGCTTTGGGTTTCATTGTTGGCCGAAAAGCTGGTTTCGTCGGCTTTGCCGGTTCATCAATCGATGTCTCGGGCTGATTGCTGGCATTCTTTTCAGAAACTAACTTCGTTTCTTGGTCCTCTTGCTCCGGGTTTAATACGTCAGGCGGCTTTGGCCCAGCGGCTGGCTTCATGGTTGGCCGAAAACCAGCAGGTTTCGGCTTTGGCGCGTCGGGCGTCGGCGACGTATCAATTACTGGCTCCTCGGGCTTCGTTACCGACGGTTTCATGGTTGGCCGAAAGCTCGCTGGCTTTGGCGTTTCTGGAACTGATGGTGGATCCGACTCCGTTACCGCCGGTTTCATGGTTGGCTTAAACGCTTGTTTCGGTTTTAGTACGTCATTCTCTACCGTAGCATTCGACTGATCAGGCGCTTTGACAGGCGGCTTCATCGTTGGCCTGAAGCCCGTAGGTTTTACAGGTGGTTTGGGTGGATCCGACGACTCTTGACTCGATTCAGAACCAGCGTTAGCTTCAGTTGTGGGAGCCTTTGGTGGTTCAGCAACATTCGGCTTCATGCTTGGCCGGAACGCTTTTGGCGGAGCGCTCGGCTTTGGCGTTACGGGCGGTTCAGGTAATGCTGTTTCTTCTCCTGTTTGACCTTCAGCCGGTACATCTGTTAACCGCTTTGTTGGCATTGGCGCAGGTTCAAAAACCGGATGCTTCGTTATTTCCAGACCACCCTGCGCAATATGTTGCATTTCCTCGGGTGTCGCATCCGTCAGTGGATGTTCTATAGCAGAACCTTCGGAGTTAGCCGATTCCGGCGATGGTGCCTTTGCCGCAGGCTTAGCCGTTGGTCGAAACGCAGGGCGGGGCGGTTTAACTGGCGCCTGAATGTCATTGCTTGGTTGAGTCGGTTCAGAGCCTTTGGCCGCTGTCTGTGCTTTCGCTGCGATCCTGGCAGCTTCTTTCTCCTGAAGGAACTGTTCGTACAAAGACCGTTTTTCATCAGCCTGCTCGGACGTTAAATCCGAGAAATGGTAGGTCAACGCGCCTAACTCAAATTCGCTGTAGTCGAATTTCTTGTCCATCGTCAGGCATTCAGTCGGACAAACTACGGTGCAAAGACCACAGTAGCAGCACTTGGCCATGTCAATGTCGAACGTAGCGGCATATAATCGAATCGGAGATCCATCAGAGGCACGGCCTACTTCCTCCGTGGCTTTAATTGCATCAATGGTTATGCAGTCAACGGGGCATACCTTAGCACATTTATCGCAAACAATGCAGTCATCAATCTGATTACGGAGTTGATAACGGCCATTATCGGGAATAGGCAGTTGCTCATGCGGATACTGAAGCGTAACCAAGCCGTTTTGCAGATCAAAATAATTTTCACTGGCAACTCCCTCCGGTGTTCGGCGCTTCGTTGCGTTTCGTATATGCCTTAGTGTCAGACTCAACCCCTTCAGTGTTGTTCTGATTCCAGCTTGTATGTCTTGAAAATAGGACATTTTTAAAGAGTGAACGGGCGAAAGGATTCACGCAAAAAACACTCTTTCGCTCCGTCGCTAAATTTTGGGGAAACGATCCGGTTCAGCCTCGCTCATGATGGCATAGATCGCTTCAATTATATCATCAACATTTGGTTTTGAAAAATAGTCACCATCAGAGCCATAAGGTGTACGGTGAGCTTTTGCTGATAACGTACGGGGTACCGAATCCAGGTAGCGGTAGGCATTTTGCTCCTCAACGACTTGCTGCATCATGTAAGCTGACGCACCACCGGGTACATCTTCATCGGCAAAAAGCACTCGGTTCGTTTTCTTGATTGACTCAACAATCATGTGATGCACATCGAATGGCAGTAATGTTTGTACATCAATTACTTCAATACTGATACTCATCTGTGCCAGTTGGGCAGCCGCTTCCATAATAAGGCGGCACATGGAACCATATGTCACCACGGTTACATCTGAGCCGGAACGTAGTGTTTCCGGTACGCCCAAAGGCAAACAGAATTCGGCAAGATTATCAGGTAACAACTCCTTCAGGCGGTATCCATTCAATGACTCTATCAGCAAGGCAGGATCGTCACCTTTGATAAGTGTATTATAGAAACCAATGGCTTGGGTCATGTTACGTGGTACCAGCACGTGTAACCCCCGCAAACTGCCGAGCATGGCTCCCATTGGTGAACCTGAATGCCAAATGCCTTCCAAGCGGTGACCGCGTGTTCGAATAATAAGCGGTGCCTTTTGTCCCCCTTTGGTTCGATAGAGCAATGTTGCCAGATCATCGGTTAGCGTCGCTAGGGTATAGTAAACATAATCGAAATACTGGATCTCGACTATGGGACGTAAACCGCGCATTGCCAAACCAATACCCTGACCAATGATGGTAGTTTCCCGAATACCTGTATCTGTGACACGTATCTCACCGTATTTATCTTGTAAACCCGCAAAGCCCTGGTTTACATCGCCAATCTTTCCTACATCTTCACCCAGCGCTACTACACGGGGGTCGCGGGCAAACAGATTATCAAAATAGCGTTGCAGTAACAGGTACCCATCAACCGCCAGGCTTTCGTCCGTATATTGTGCCGGTACGCCCTTGATGAGCATAGGCGAATCAGGTGATTCACTATATAAATGTGAATTGTAGCGATCATTGTTCTCAGCGTTTGTCCGATCCAGCCAAGCTTGCAACCGTTGACGAGCCGCACTCGTATCCGTTCGCATGATACGTAATGCCTTACGAACAGCCGCAACCGCATCACGACGTACAGGGGTGAATGTTTTTCGTAACTCTTCCCGTATTGCCATCAGTTCGGCTGATTTAGCGTTATGCCGAGCCGCTTGCTGTAGTAAGTCGACGGCTTCGTCAAAATCGCTTTTCATCGATCCCTGAAAGGCATTCCAGGCATCAAGACGCGCTTTTTTAGCCGTCTGCTTTGCTTCTGCCTCAATAACTTCCAGCTCTTCGTTGGTAGCATAGCCGTTTTCCAGAATCCACTGCCGAAAAATCCGGTTACAGTCATGTTCGGCTTCCCAGTCCAGTCGTTCTTTCGATTTATAGCGCTCATGTGAACCGGACGATGAGTGGCCTTGCGGCTGGGTAAGTTCCTGCACATGAACCAGCACCGGAACATGTTCAGTACGACAAATATGGGCGGCTTGCTGATACGTTTCCAGCAACGCTACGTAGTCCCAACCTTTTACGGTAAAAATTTCAAATCCTTTATCATCGGCATCCCGCTGAAAACCAGCCAGGGCTTTCGAGATGCTACCTTTCACTGTCTGATACTCGACGGGTACTGATATGCCATAGCCATCATCCCAAACCGACGTTAACAATGGGACCTGTAACACGCCCGCGGCATTCATCGTCTCCCAGAACATGCCCTGTGAGGTAGACGCATCGCCAATCGTAGCAAAAACTATCTCGTTACCACTACGTGAAAACTTGGTTAATTCGCTAAGGTCAATATTTTCACGAAAGAGTTTTGAGGCATAAGCCAGCCCAAGTGCGCGCGGAATTTGACCGGCTGTAGGCGAAATATCACAAACAGAATTAAAGAGTTCGGTCTGGTTACGCCACAACCCTTTCTCGTCGAGCCATCGCGTAGCATAGTGTCCATTCATCGACCTGCCTGCGGTATTAGGATCGGCTTCAATATCGGTATGGGCATATAACTGGGCAAAAAACTCTGACCAGCGCAGTTCACCTAAAGCCGCAACAAAGGTCTGGTCACGGTAATAGCCAGATCGAAAATCCCCCCTTTCAAACGCATGAGCCGCTGCCATTTGCGCCAGTTCCTTGCCATCGCCGAATATTCCGAACTTAGCACGCCCTCCCATTACATCGCGCCGACCTAACAAACTAACCTGTCGACTCTCGAAAGCCAGTCGGTAGTCCGATAGGATTTTTTCACGACTAATAATATCAGTCGAGCGGAGTTGTTCGTTTGCTATCACAACAGAGCCACGGGTTGAAATCGTCTAACAATCTATTTATCGATGAAGTAGCCACCACTAGTTGTACCAATGATTAAGCAAAAGTAAAAGTAAGGCAAAACAAGACAGCTTTCAAAAAAACGATTTTTTGAGTTTCTTTGTTGAGCAAATGGTAACTAATGCTTTTATTGGTACCTGGTTGCTCAGAATATGCGTATCACCTTTAGTATTTTAACAATCAAACCATAATTCCGTTTAGTCCGATGAAAAATATTTTTGCACTTTTCGTAGCTTTATTTGTGTTTGTCGCAGTTAGTTACGCTCAGAAAGGGGTTCTGAAATTTGCCAAAGAGACACATGACTTCGGCAAAGTTGAACAGGGAAAGCCAGTAACGTTTGTATTTGAATTCAAGAATACAGGAACCGATCCGGTTATCATCAACGATGCGCAAGCTTCCTGCGGTTGTACCAAGCCAAGTTTCTCACGTGAGCCTGTACTTCCAGGTAAAACGGGCTCAATTTCGGCTACTTACAACGCGGCTTCGGCTGGCCAGTTCACTAAATCTGTTACAGTAACGAGCAATGCAGAAGGTGGTAGCTCGGTTCTCTATTTGAAGGGTGAGGTAGTTCCTCAAAAAGAAGCCGCAACAGCGGCTGCTCCAACTGGCGCACCTGCATCTAAAGACAAGAAAAAAACTTCACGCTAATCTATTGAAGGGTTAATAGTGTAGTTAAAAAAGGCATCTGGTTGTTTACCGGATGCCTTTTTTTGTGCGTATATTTTTACCATCATGCCCGGTAACCGATTGACAAACCCGGCATCCGTTCTTACGATATTGGTTCTTTACGGCCTGAGTATCATCTACTTTTAGCCTGCCTTTTGACTTAATATCTCCATGACTCCGCCCCAACGCCGGTAAATCTTTTCCACAGTCACACGGTATCCTCTCCTGTTTATTTCACCAGTTGTCGAGTTGCTTTTTCAGCGACATAGATAGCTCATTTCTACCTAAACTATGTTTTTTATTGTCATTGGCGTTTTGGCGCTTATCGTCGGATTTGCCATCAATACCCCTGCGCTGACATTCTCGCGCTTTTCCAGGCCAGCCAAAGTAGCTGGAATATTCTTATTACTAATAGGCGCTCTTACTGCCGGTGTGCGGCAGATAGACGCCGGTCAGGTAGGGGTCATATCTCTATTTGGTAACGTTAGTGACCGCGCTTTGGGCTCTGGCCTCAACTTCGTTAATCCGTTGGCTAACGTAACTGAATTTGACATAAAAACGCAGAACTATACAATGTCTGCTTCTCACGATGAGGGCCAACGATCAGGCGACGACGCCATACGAGTCCTGACGGCCGATGGGCTGGAAGTTGTAATTGATTTAACAGTGCTTTATCGGGTAGTATCTGACGATGCGCCCAGGATTTACAGAGAAATCGGTCCGGATTACATGGATAAAATTGTGCGCCCGATTACCCGTACCCGCATTCGGGATAATGCCGTTTATTATGATGCTATCGCCTTGTACTCAACTCGTCGTGATGAATTTCAAACCCGAATCTATAAAACCATTGAGGCCGACTTTCGAAAGCGGGGTCTATTGCTGGAGCAGTTATTGATTCGGAATATTGATTTGCCCGCGTCAGTTAAAAAGACAATTGAATCAAAAATTAATGCTGAGCAGGATGCGCAAAAAATGCAGTTTGTTCTGCAAAAAGAACGCCAGGAAGCCGAGCGAAAGCGGGTAGAGGCCCAAGGCATCGCTGATTACCAGAAGATTTTATCTACCGGGCTAAGCGACAAACAATTGCAATATGAACAGATTAAAGCCCAGCGGGAACTGGCGGCCTCGCCAAATGCTAAAATTGTGATTATGAACGGGCGCGGAAACGTACCATTAATTTTGAATGATAAGTAATGGTATGATCGTTATATTCCGGTCATAGTCCACGCAGTCAGAAATAATCAAAACAGGCTCTATTGATTCTTACCGTTTTAATTGAGCTTGTTTTCTGCCAATCCTTGTTTCCCTTGAAGTTTGCCAATCGATCCATTGTTGAAATGCGTTTCGAGAGGGTATTGAATCAGTGGGCGTCTTTGCGCTCACCTTACTATTTCGGAGAAGTCAATGCCATTAGCCAGGCTTTGCAAGTATCAGGCCAGGTAGTAAGTGAGCCAAATTTTGCCGTACGCAATCCGTAACCATGCCCACCGGTTGGATAGAGATGCATTTCGGCTGAAACGCTATTCTTTAAGCACGCCAAATAATAATTGATGCTATTTTCAACGGGAACAGACTTGTCATCCTCCGAATGAACCAAAAACGTAGGTGGTGTTTGATTTGTAACCTGTAACTCATTGGAGTAATAAGCTATCATTTCAGGTGAATTTTTCAAGGTACCTAATAAATTGTCTCGGGAGCCCGTATGCGCTTTCTCACCGAACGTCACTACAGGATAAAGCAAAATGGCAAAATTCGGTTTCGCCTGTTCATTCGCTTTCGGTCCACGGTGATAGTGTGTGGCAAGCGTTGCGGCCAAATGTCCACCGGCGGAGAAACCCATTACGCCTATTTTATCGGATTTAATACCATATTTAGCCGCATTCTGACGAATCAAGGCCATACCTTGCATGGCGTCCATCAACGGGACTTCCTGCTGATTCGTCATAATAGCTGGGTTTGGCAAACGATATTTTAACACAAAAGCAGCCACCCCCATGTTATTGAACCATTGTGCCACCTCTTCGCCTTCGTGTCCCGAAGCCAGAAGAGCATAGCCGCCACCGGGACAAATCATAACAGCTGCTCCAGTGGCTTTTTCCTTGGATGGCAAATAAGCCGTAATTGTAGGTACCGATACGTTACTAATACGTAGTATGCCACCTCCTGTTTCTGACTTTTCGGTAATCTGCACTCCAGCAATAGCATTTGGAATGGCCTCATCTGGCCAAAGCTTGATAACTTCCTGCGATAACGCGATTTGGGGTAGCACAGTAGCGAAAAAAATAATAATGAACAAGAAGCGCATAACCTATTGACAAACGGAAAAACAGATACGTATCAAAACTGAAAAAGCCGACCAACCGGTCGGCTCTACTCATATTTCTACTTCGCCATCCTCAGACGACATTTTATTATTAGTACCACCGTGCAGTACGTCAATAAGTTCTTTTACGCGATAAACGGTTGTATTGTATTTGTTCCCGAGAATAATAATAACATATTCATCTTTTGGACTAAACCAGAACATGGAATTATATCCTTTCCACCAACCAGAGTGATAGATGTATTCAGGCTGATTAAGGTCATTTAGCATCATTCGGAAGCCATATCCATAGTTTTTAGCACCCTTTCGTTCAAAGCTACGTGGTACAAATGCTTCGGCAAGGCTCTTTTTTTGTAAAAGACATTCTCCATTTAGGGCGCGATACCACCGAAATAGATCGCCAGTTGTTGAATAAATTCCCTTATCGCCAACCACATCGTCATAGTAATCTTTGGGAATCCGTCGGTTCCATTGATAACCGGCCGTTCGATGATGATTGATCGAGTCATTCTTGGTTGTAGCAACGAATGTTTGATGCATTCCGAGAGGCTCAAAGATATTTTTGTGAATAAATGTCTCGTAACTCTGTCCGGTTGCTTTCTCAATGATTGAAGCCAACACCATATAGTTTGTATTGCTGTAACTAAATCCTCGACCCGGAATGTTGTAAGCTTTAGGCGTTGGTTTCACCGTGGCAAACCAGTGCATAATGGTTGCGTTGGATGGATAAGGCTTCTCTTTTTTGTAGAAATTCACCTTCATACTATCGTCAAAGGCATATTGGTAATTTGGTAATCCACTACGGTGACTTAGCAGTTCGCGAATCGTAATACCGTGATATGGAAAATCTGGATAAAATTTCTGGATGGTATCTTCAAAAGAGAGCTTGCCCGATTCAATTAATTTTAGCGTACCAATAGCGGTAAATGTCTTAGACAGGGAGGCTAACTGAAATTTGGAGTCATCAACTAACGTATCACGTTGATTACGCTCGAAATGCCCCAGCCCAAAACAGTGTTTATACAGAACTAGTCCTTTTTGAGCAACTAATACGTTACCGTTCAGGCCACTTCGCACCTTCTGGCGAAAAATCTCTTCGATCTGCCGAGCCTTTTCATCCGCATTGATTTGCTGACGAATTTTCGTTTGTTGGCTGGGTGTTATTGCCTGCTCGTCAGCACAATTACGTAACGCATTCGCCGAACGATTCAATTCGGTCTGAGAATTTGACCCGCACGAGAAGCCTAATCCTATAACTATTAATATACTAAACCAAGTACAGGTTTTATTTATTCGCACCATCCTCACCCACGTATTTCACTTTTGATTTAATCAAACTTCCACAAAAATAAACATTGCTTAACAGCAACCACTGCTCAATGCGTTAAAATAATGGGAAAGCTTTTTAATGGTCAAAAGTTGTATTTGCTTTGGGGAGAAATTCTTCAATAACTATGCAGGCTTATTTACCACGTCCCTGCGCCATCACCCGAAGAGTCTGGGCAATAATCCACATATCAAAAAAGAATGAACGCCGTTTAGGATAGATCAGATCGTAGCGTAACCGTTGCACCATTTCTTCAACACTAGCCGCGTATCCATACTTGATTTGCCCAATGGAGGTAATACCTGGCTTCACTTCTAATAAAGAGCGGTACTCCGGAGCAATTTCGATAATTTGATCTATAAAAAACTGTCGCTCCGGTCGTGGCCCTACTACCGACATATCCCCTTTTAGTACGTTATAAAATTGAGGAATTTCATCTAGTCGAGTTTGTCGCATAAAACGACCCCATGGCGTAATACGGTTATCAAGCAGTCCACCAGATAAAACAGGACCCGACTGTTCTGCATTTGTATACATACTTCGGAACTTGTAAATTTTAAAAGGTTTACCGCCTTGCCCAATACGTTCCTGGGCATAAAATGTTGGACCAGCCGAAGTAAGCTTTGTTATTGCCGCCAGGAGGAAAAATATAGGCATACCCAGACCAAGGGCCGCTAATGAAAACAGAATGTCAAATGACCGCTTAAAGATATTTACCTGAAAATCGGACAATACTTGAGAAGAGAGGTTCAGTACTGGCAGAAAATCGTGATATTCAACTGATGCCCCGCGAGCCAGAAACCCTCTGAAGTCAATCAATACTTTTACCTGATAATTACCGGCTTCTGCATGGTCAGCAATAACCTTTAGCCGGTCATTATCCATGTATGTCAAACAACAGTAAATACAGTCTATACCTTCCTTTTCTACGTAGCTTAATAATTCGTTGTAAGTTCCCTTGATTAGCCCTGCATTTTCGGGCGTGGGCTGATCAAAGTAGCCATGAAATCGAAAGCCCATTTCAGGATGTGTCTCATAGAAACTATGAATTGAAGCAGCCAATTTACCATAGCCTACAATAACGTATCGACGTGTATTGTAACCCCGAGCTCTATATTCGCGCAAGAAAACTAATCCTCCTATGCGAAGTGCCGCCCCCAAGCTTAGAAAGAGGGAATATGTTATTACCAAGTGCTCCCTAGAGTAATAATAGCCTCTAATAGCTACCCAATACATTGAGATAACCGCTATATGAATAGCAGTCAACAGCAGCATTTTTTTTAATAGATGACCAACTTTAAATAATTGGCGAGGGAAAACATAAGGTTTAAGTATCAAAACTTCAATCAGCCAGATCAGATTGAAGAGCAACCAAAGGGATGTATAAGGCGGTGTCGAAACGCCTTCAATCGTCTGAAATTTAAGCAAATAGGCCCCTAAAAAAGCTACATTAAGGCTTAGTGAATCAACAATTACATGAAGTGGAAAAAACAGTATAGAATAGCGATGCCTCATATCTGCCTGGTTTACTTGTATAAGTCTATTATTAGACAGACTCTAAACGCTAAAGTAGCGCATTCAAAATAATTAGTTTCACTAAGATCCTAGAAATTAGACCGAAAAGTAATGATTAATCTTTGTTTATAAAAGCCTCTTTATCAGTTCTACAAAATCTTCAAGATGTTTGTTGATAGATTATATATTAATTACGCTTGACTTTAAAAGCAAAAGATGCTGTTATAATTTACCTTGGATCGCCTTATAGCAACGCACTTATTTAGCTTGGTTTGCAGTCCACATTTTTCGTATGCTGATATACGTACCAACACTGTTCTGATAAAGTGTGCCGGAGTCAACAGCAATATTTCCGGTAAGCTGAAGCCCACCTAAAACGTTTAAAGGAGCTACTACGCTAGCATAGCCAGAAAACTGGGTACGGATTGGAGAATATGGAGAGTTATATGTACCTAAATTTCGACTATATGACAGTTTTACCTGATAAGCAATAGGCCCTGATAATGCACGTCCACGTAGAGGGAGACTACCTGCTAAGCCCGTATGGAATACATAAACACGATTACTCGAGGTAAACGTACCATATGGATATTGATCTCTCGGCCCTAACGCAGGTGGAATAAAAGGTGTACCAATAGTGTGCTGCCGATAAGCCCAACCATCCCGGAACTGTTGATGGTTAAAATAGTCGTCCTTACCACGACGTTGAGGATCGTCAATTATAAATTCGGGACCGCCCTGATCGGTCGTGTTTAGAAATTCAAACAAAATATCCCGAACAACCGCATTAGGGTCATTTCGACGTATTCGTACCCCATTTAGTCCATCAGCCAAATTAGTTAGCAAAAATAACGACCCATCATCATATACATTCTGCCGGTATATGTACAACATGTGGCGCACTAGATCAATTTCAACAGCTACGTCTACTGAACCTAAGTGATTACCCACTCGATTAGTTAAGTCAAAATAATTGTATTGAGATGAATCAGTCTGTTTAGGATAAAGAGCCGATACGACATACCAGTAATTAAGTAAACCCGACGGCAATTTACCATCAGACGGGATTGTAGGGGGTACATTTTTAGGATCAGATACCTTACCGCCCCATACAACCTGATGATTTATGCCACCGTAAGCCCGAACGACATCTCTAGGTCGTCCTAGCCGCAGATACAGCGATTTTTGATGCAACATTGTGTTATCGATATAGCCATTTGCATCTAGATAACCGTGTGCAAATGTCCCCTGAACAGCTACCCAGCCTTTCGTGAACCCAATAGGTGTGAAAGTCGGAATCGATAGTTGAATTTTGGGCACAGGCATTGCATTACCTGACCAAGCATAGGAGCCCGTTGATAAAGTTGAGTCAGCCAAACCAAACTTTTCGCGTCGGCGACCAACGTACAGTTCCCAAACACCCCGGCGAATTTTCACATAAGCTTCAGGAAGTAATACATTGTGTTCGTAGGATAAGCCATTCTGAGTACCATTAACGACTACATTAAAACCATAACCGACGTCAAATTTTGCGTCTCGCCATTGCCCAGTACCATTACGATTGGCATCATAATCACTATATAGGCCAGCTCGAAATGTTGCTACCGGTGATCTATTTGGAACGATACCGTACTGATTAGCTCTCAGCCAGAACGGCGTTTCAGTTGATGAAGACAAGTAAGTACCAACTTCGGCGGAGTATTGAGTAGGTGTACGAATAGGTTGGGCTTGCAGATAATAGGAAGCAATTACTATAAGGATAAATATGTATAGGAAACCTGACTTTGAGCAAGTGTGCATTGAATGTCGGGTAGAGTGATAAGAACTAATTCACAATAATAATACCTTCGTTTAATCTTTATCACTAAGTCACTTATCTTTTTAGAATATACTTACCTATAAGATAGCAAAAAGAAATGACCTATACTATTTCGTATAGGTCATTTCGAAGTATATATTAGTTACATTTATTTCTTTACAATTCGACTGGCAGCTTTCTCCTGGTTAGCTTCTACAACGGGAATATATATTCCTGAAGCTACAGATTGAGGTCTCCATTTCACTTTGTGCTGCCCTGCAGACTGGTTTTCGTCCTGCACCAACTGACCTACAATTTTACCATGCGTATCCGTAATCCATAGATTTACTTTGCCGTCCGCCGGTAAATAGTAATCTATCGTAGTAGAATGTTCAAAGGGGTTTGGGAAGGCCGTAAGTTGTAAGCGCGTATCACCTTCTTGACCGGTATTTACTGGTTTGATGTTAGCACTGAACGTACTACCTGTGCGTGCTTCAAACCCCGGCAACAACGTAACTGAGCGTCCCGCTCTATATTCTACCGTTGTCAACCTACTTACTGTATTAACAGCTTCTATAGTTGCGACAGCCTGTTCAAGATACTGACCTGCTTTTTCGTAGGTTATCTGAACACGTAGCGATTGTTGAGGAGCCTGCCCGACGCTAATCAGCGCTATGCCACATCCTAGTATTGTTAGTAGAAGTCGCATCTTACTTACGAGATTTAGCATTCAGTTTGTTAATGCGCTGCTCCAATTTATTACTTTTTTGCGTCAATGCGTCGTTCTGCTTTTTTAGAGCAATAATGTATAGGGTCAACTCTTCCACTTTTTCGAGTAATTTCGCCTGCATTTCCCCAATATCAACTCCTTCTTTAACAGCTTCTTCCGCGGACAGCACACCAGGAAGGTGCTTTTCACGGTTGATGTAGTTTTCTACTTCACCTAAGCTACGTAGCTGGTACCCATTTTCAAACACTCGGTCTGACCAATCATTTGTGCTCTTTACAGCCACCTTCACTTTTTCAGTCAGAATTCCATCCGCCACGTAGAGTCGGTAACCCGCAGGCGTTTTACTAACGCCCGGACCAATTACTATGCCACCAGAATTCGTATTTTGAAGATTATCTCCGTTGGCTTGCCACAATCCATCTGTTTCGGCACCCACTCGGCCCGATCCGTTGATACTGGCCAGGATGACATCTCCCTGGGCATTGACGGTTAAGAATTTAGTTTGATTAAGGACAGAAGCCGTAGAGGAAGAGGTTAAATTTGTAAATCGAAGTCCACTATTACCCGCGGTGCCCTGTGCGATTTCCAGCTTGTTAGTCGGGGCTGAAGTACCAATTCCCACATTCGCATTGTTGCCCAACACCAGCGCATTCGAGACCGTAACGACTGCTCCCGCACCGATCGCCCCCGCGTTAGTCAGATTGGACAAATTGGCTCCACCACTATTGGCCTGCCAGCCAATGAACGTATTGCTGCTCCCATCAATAATACCCGTGCCGGCCTCCTGACCAATAAAAACGTTACTGCTCCCATTCTGATTATTAAAACCCGCGCTGGTACCTACAAAGGTATTTTGATTACCTTTATTTTTATAGCCTGCTCCACTGCCAATCGCCATGTTGTAATTACCTGATATATTTAAGGCTCCCGCTGAGCTGCCAAAGAACATGTTATAACTACCAGTGGTATTGTTGGCCCCTGATTGCGGACCAATAAATACGTTATTACCTCCGCTTGAATTAGAGTAGCCGGCTAATGTCCCTGCAAAAACGTTACTAATGCCTGTTTTATTAGTAAAACCAGCCTGTTGACCAATAAAAACATTGTTGTTTCCTGATGTCGTATTATTGCCTGTCTGATACCCCAAAAATGTATTGGAATTACCAGTATTACTTGCTCCCGAACCAGATCCAACAAAAGTATTTTGAATCGCTCCTCCATTCGAGGATCCGGCAAGTGTACCTAAAAATGTATTATCTGTTCCCGTACTATTACTACTTCCAGCATCAGACCCCACAAAAGTATTATTATTCCCCAGCGTATTAGCGTAACCGGCCCCAGCACCAAAAAAAGAATTACTGTAGCCCTGCGTATTAAAATAACCAGATCTGGAACCACTGAAAGCATTATTATAGCCCGTACTATTTGTATATCCCGCTTGCGTACCAAGAAATGTGTTGTTATTACCTGTTGAATTGCTGTAACCAGAACTAAACCCAACAAATGAATTACCTTGCCCAGATATATTCTGATTGCCTGACAAAGCACCTAAAAATACATTCTGTGTGCCGGCCATATTTTGAATGCCCGTCCCACGACCTATAAATAGATTACTTGCACCACTCATATTTAGATTACCAGCACCGACCCCCACTAGTGTATTATCAGAGCCAGGAGCAGATGTAGCTGGACTGTTCGCGATATAATTGGTCTGAGCAAATGAAACAACTGGTGCTATCAATAGAGCGAATCGTGTGAATCGGAGTAATTGTATTTTCATAAGTATGAAATTTTTACAAATTTTTTGTTGACAATGATTGAAGGAACTTGGAAATATTCTTCAACATCTAAGATGTACAAACCCAAAACACTTCTATAAAACCTTAACAAGAAGTAAGGTTTTCAAATGTACTAAATTAGCATAAACAATATATTTCCTGGATTATATTTAATAGGCTTCTTTAGGACAAAACTTTTTGTTAATATATTTTAGGATATAGTGACATATATAGCATATTAATTCTGCTGAAACCAATTATTTTACAATAAAGGTAGAACAGTGATAGTTAGCGTACCACCGTCCATATCTGCGTTATTAATCGTAGCTTCTAATCCATATGAGGACTGACCAGTTCCTGTAGGCGCCTTGTATCGTATATTAATTGATCTTCCCGCATTATTAAAAGTGATTGTATTAGGAGTCAGAAGAGGGGGTATTGGGGCGCCAGGGTTGCTGTTATAGTAAGTGCTTGACATCGGGAATACATAACTCTGCACTATCTGATCTACACCAGGTTTTGCCCATATAACTTTCATCACATATATTGTTCCAGAAGAAAGCGCGCCTATTGGGACGATCTGATTATAAGCACTTGTTGTCCATCCTGATGTGCTAAAATTCTGAGAATTTATAACAGCATTCATAGCAAGTGACTTTTTTTCAAAAGGATAGGCTGTTTTAAAACTAGTATTCTCGGCCTTGCTAAGCAGGTTCGCGCTAAGAAAATAATTGTTGACCATCCATAGAGAGCAGCTGATCTCATCGTTTAAAATGTAAGTAGTAGCATTAACGTTAGTTGCCCCATCATATAAAAGATATCGCCCGTCCATTTCTAGCAAGCCATTTCCAAATGTAACGTTGATCTTACAACCTTGCAATTGCCCTGCTCCAGTAACATCGATTACAGGGTGGCGGGTGGTACCTGCTGGAAAAGCAGAGCTGGCGTTTGTTTGGTTAGCTAAAACGCAATTAATTGTGGAATTTAATAACGAACTTCTTACCCGCATTAACTGAGAAAATGACTCCACAGTTGCATTAATCGTTGCGTTATAAGTTGCTGGCCCCCCCAATAAAATTGCGGCTTCATTTGTACCGCTACCAGAAGTCGATAACCGGGCTAGATAGCCGTGAAACAGGAACGAATTTGTACCATTCAGCACTAATGCTGGCTGAGCAATACCGTAATTTTGAATTGAGTTCTGGCCACTAAAATTTACTACACCCATACTGCCGTTTCCTGAAGCCAATGTTGTGTAAGCACTCTGAATTGTAAAGCCGTAGCCTACATCAGCAAGACTACTACGATATGAAAAAACAGCCCCGATGTTGGCTCTAATTACACAATCAGTAACGGCAAATTCCTCTGAGCGGCAGTTTACAATACCAATAGTTCCCATATTGTTATTTGCTGACGGATTATCAGCCATCTGAAAATAACAATTCCTAATTGAACAATTGAGTCCCCCTACAGCATCCGGACCAAGGGCAAACAGTACACCAATAGAGCTTACATTTGTATAACCAAGGTACGATCCAAACATTAAGTTTTCACAACCTGACATTGAAGACCCCGTAAAATCGAAAATTGCTCCAGTTGTGGCACCCACTAAACTGGTATTTATATAGCGACCGCCAACACCTTTAATAATAACGCCACTGGCGTTTGTAATATCAATAGTATTTTCAATTTTGTAATTTCCTTCGGGTATTAATACAGTAGGGCGATAAAACCCACCACCACCAGCAAACAGAGGTAACTGCCGATCTATTTTACCTTTTGACCTAGCATAATCTACTGCAGCCTGGATAGCTCTTGAATCATCAGTTACGCCATCTCCTTTAGCCCCAAACCATCGAACGTTAATTTCACTATCATAAACTCTTTTATAAGTCATCCTATCTCCTCTTAGACTTCTTCCGGCTGTAACTAATACCATAACTCCGTCGTCAGGAGCAAACCACTCGGGGTGTGCTGGGTCAGCAAGAGTTAATTCTGGAGAGTAACGAAATAAACCCTCTTTCCCTTCTTCAACCAGCATAAAAATCGGTGGCGACGCACTACTGTAACTAGCTGGAGGTGAGGACGTTAAACTCCGAACTTGAGCAAGGGTATATTGTGGAACCGGCGTACTACCGGTTTGAGTTGTTGTGCTTAATCTTATCCATTTACCGACTTCCCAAAAGTAATAGCCTGGTGTCACATCACCTATGTTAGCCGTATTATAAACCAACAAACCCGTAGTGGGATTTGTAACTGGAGCTGATTGTGTAGTCTGATTCAAAGCAACTTTAGGCGGTAAAAGACCTCGGTAAGGACTTCCGGAACTATAAGGTCCACTGCTTATATCAAGTGCTGCAGAACCATCGATTGAACCCGAGGGCTGGCCTACGCGCACTTGAGCCTGAGCATAATGTAAGCTGAGGACCAGCCAAACAAGGCATATAACTTGTTGCCGTAAGACAGCATTGATTTTCATAATAAAACTCGTTTTGATCATATAGTTGACATACTCTCAGAGTACGCAACGAAGCAAATTTTAGACTTCGGTTGTATAAACCTGTATTACATATATTCATTAGTAGGCTAACATATGGTGCGGTTTTGAATAACTTTAGTTTGTGACTTTTTTTCGGCCAGCGTAGTGAGGTGTTAAAGTTAACTTTACGAATATACTAATTTTACTCGAAAAACTTACTAATAATAATATTAGTTTAATTTTTCAGAAATTTACAAACAAATAGTATAAATAAATTAAAATATTTATAATTATCATATATAATAGTTTACATCAATTTGTTTCTTACGCTGAGTTATGTACAATCAAAGGCACAAAAGATTTAGTAACACCTCAGAAGATTAGTGTATACAAAGTACTTGATTCAATCTGTAATTCTAGCTTAACATTATAAATAGGCAGAATCTCCAAAAAATTCACGTTGCAAACCAAATTTGTTCCTACACTTTATTTTTAAGACTGAACTATTCAGCAGGATAACAAAATAGTTAATTGATTCTGCTTATACCTATTGTCTCTACATTTATTCCTTTCAATACGTTTATGACGAATCTATCATCAGTTAATATCAAAAGATTAAACAAATTAGACCATTAGTAGAAACAAGTATCTGATGTGTAAAAGAATGACTCTTCCTAAGAAATTATTCTCTAACATGTACATTCCATTTATAAGTAGTATTAGCCGTTAGTGTGCCATTGGCATACATGACATACGTGTTTACTGAATTAGCATCGACTAGTATTGTTACTCCAGGCGGCACAACGCCTGACGCAGCACTGAATACTACAATTGGTGGCTTGGAATAAGTTTTAGCAAAAGTTACGGTTAAGAGTGTTCCAATTTTAGGAGCAGTACCAGTTGTAACGGTAACTTGATGCGCTTCATCATTGCCACCACTACGTATGCTAGCTATAGCGGTTGATCCTGCCCCTGGGCCTACCGAAACTGACGGTGGGCCGCTTAGGCTGCCCGATGAGTGGACGTATTTGAGTAAACCGTCGTCCTCAATTCTGGCGACATTGGTCGTTGTACTGTTATAGGCTGTTAGTATAGGGGCAGATGAACTGTTATTAGTAAGCTGTAAAGTTGGGTTAGTCGTTCCAGACACGTTATCGACCTTTAATCCGTGAAAGGATAACAAAGTCCAAGGACGACCAAATGTGGCCGTAAATTTCAGATAAGTATCTAAAGAAAGACCTATTGTTTGACCACTAGCAAAACCAGTAAAATTGATCATTCGCCTGTTGGCTGATGCTAAAGTAAGATCACCAGCGAGGCTAAGGCTAGTAAGTCCATTAACTATGCCTCCTGTAATAGCGATATCATTAGCGTTTTGGCTTGCCACTGTTCCTAAACCTAGATTATTTCTGGAAGCGCTTTTATCAATTAAATCATTTAAGTTATTTGCTGGATTAAGCGTACTACCTCCTGATATCATTTCAAATATAGAGCCATTATAATACCAAGCGAGTGGCCTGACTCCATTTGGAAGTATTATGGATTGCTTGTATCCTCCATCCAGATCCTGAAATAAATTATACTTAGGCGCAATTGATTGCACAGTTATTATTCCTTTACTAAATTCATTATACCGCTTTACCCATATTTTTTGTCCTTCCAATATCTTAGTATTATCGATAGTAATCGTAACAGGACTATTTCCATTTTCAACTGATACTACATCGTACAACGATACATCAATTGCAGCAGACGTGGTAATATGTATTGCCTTAGAAACATTAGCAACATGAGGTAATACAGGTCTATATACGTAATTTCCAGCTAAATTATCGTATCTTAGTACTGAACCTTCAACAGGCTTTTCAGCTGAACTCGTTATTGGTGCCCATCCACGACCGCCCACTACTGCCAATTTATCTACAGGTGGCCCACCCGTAGTACCCGTCCATATCCTTTCTACATCCAATTTTCCAGGAAATGTGGCGTCTTGTTTTACAAAATAAGTTTTAGCATAACTATGACTTCCATTAATTCTCATGTCCAACCCACCACCTATACCTTTGAACTCAGCACCAGCAGGTAGGTTCCCTATTAGGTGTAAATCGAAGTCTCCTTTGCAAAAGACACTATTACTAATATAGACTGATCTTGGCGGTATAATTCCGGCAGTAGATGTGTTTGAGTAAAACAAACATTTACTAAATACTAATTGTATATATCCATCTAGATAAATTGCCTCTCCTCCAAATGTATTAATGTGGACATTGCTAAATCCGAGGTAAGGACTCCTATTTCGTATAGCTGTAATTCCGACAACACCTTGGACCGCTCCTACAATACTGCCATCTGTAAATTGAATACCTTCGATAGTTCTTGTACCTGTTGGCGGAGCATCAATGGCAACTCCTTTTTTCAAGGATTGAAAATTAAAGTTTGTTACATTATGCTCCACTGAACTCCTATTAGAATCTGTGGTAAAAGCCAGACCTGTCATAACTGAATAGTCAATACCACTAATGCTGAGCCCGTAAGTGTTTGTCCTTGAGGTATTGTGGTATCGAAGCCCTACCGTCCATTGGTTCGTAGAAACGCCTGTTGAACGTATCATTAAATTATTCAAGGCCGGACCAGGACGTTGCTCATGCTCAGAATTGATATATAGGGCTTCTTTTCCTGCCGACTTTGTTCCAGTTGAAGTTATCTCAAAATCACTCATAGTTATCTGTCCATAAGCACCTTTACCTAAAACATTAGCAACTCTTATACCATGCGTATCTCCTATAAATTGAATAAATGATTTGCCCTGACCAGCACCTTTTAATGTAAACCCTTTTTTATCTATTCTAGTTAGAGCAACACTTGACAAAAAAACTCCTGCTGGTAAGTAATGCTCGTAGCTACCAGTATAATTAATCCATGCTAATAAAGAAGCGCCGTCATCATTACCATCATCAGGAATCGCGCCAAACATTTGCGGAGTAATTCGGTTGTCAGATAGCACACGTTTATAATGCTTACCATTTGATGTAACCACCATTATAGCTCCATCATCAGCCAAAGTACTGGTTGATTCATATCTAAATAAACCTTCTCTACCTAGTTCAACTAAAAGTATGTTAGATACTGGGATAGTTGGTGTGACTAAACTTCTTAATTGGCTCAATGTGTAAGCTGGCACAGGTTCACTACTTATTATTGGACCTCTTGCCCCGGATGTATCCATTTGAGGCCAAACATTATATATTGTATTAGCAACAGAAATATTAGGTAAGAGTATCTTGGTTTGATAATAGCTTTGGTAGGAACTACTTATCCTAGAAGATTGATTACTAACATAAAGGTTCGTCGAAAAAGTAGCTGACTCTAATTTTAAATCAGTTTTTAAAAAGATAAAATTTATATTAATCGATAAACAGATTAACATAACACATTGAAAAAACAAAAATGTAGGGCTATTCATAGAAATCGGTTCAATTTATCTGTTTACTAAAAAGTAACCATATTTTGATTTCCTCGCCACATTCTGAAACTATAAACACACGATTTACTACACTATTTTAACTTAGGATTCAGAACACAAACAAATCTGCCTCAAAATACAGAATCAAAACTTTCTCCTATGTGCTGCAAATATTTTTCAGCGACAAATTGTTTAATCTTATGTATAAATATTGGCTCATCAAATGATTCAGCATGTTTACGAATAAAGGATGGTATAAAACGGTGTTCTATTACTTCAAATTGTTTCACAGCTTTTATTAAGTCTTCAACAGTCTGATTATCAAAAAACAAAGCTGTTGCGCAAGATGGATCATCAAACACAGGAATTTGCGTAGCTAACACGCCCCCCTCACCGTAAGCTATTACAGGCCTGCCGGCTGAATTAGCTTCTAAAGGTGTGATTCCATAATCTTCATGTTGTGGAAACAGAAATGCTCGGCAACCGGCATATACATCAGCCAATTCTTGAGTTGATAAACCACTCATAAAAGTAATGTTGCTGTTCGCTGATTCTATAATTTCATCTGCCTGCACACCTTTACCTACGATAATTAAGGGATATCCTAATTGGTTAAAGGCTTCTACAACTAAATCTACCTTTTTGTAATACTCTAACCGGGATACTACTAAAAAATATCTTTTAGGCCTATTTGAAACATAAAACTTACTCGCGTTAACAGGAGGATATATTACTTCAATAGATTTATTGATTTGATAAAACGTAGCTATACGCTGAGCCGTTTCTTTAGTATTTGCTATGTAATAATCTGGCCGTTGAGCAGCTTTAAAATCAACAGAACGCATTATATTTATGGCGCTGTCAAATAAAAAACGCTTTAATTTAGTTGATCGCACGTATTGCGCATAAGAAGTAGGATCCCAAACCAAGCGAAATGGCGTATGACAGTAATTAATTACCAATGCTGAAGAACTTAACTTGATGTATTTACCAGAGTGTGTTGATGATATAAGTACAACGTCAAATGCCGTTAAATCATGAGATTTCATTGCCCAAATACCTAGCGGAAAAAATAACCTTTTCATTGTATTATCAGTCTTAGCAACACGTTGTAGCCATGTGGTTCGAATATCACAATTTTTGAATTCTGAAAATGTTAACCCAGGTTGATAACATTGTGTGTAAATAGGCGCTTCTGGAAATGCTTTGTGAAAGCACAAGGCCACTTGCTCAGCGCCTGCTCTACACATTAGACCGTCTTGTACTATGGCAATTTTCATATAATCATAAATATTGTATTGTTGCTGAAGTAAGATTATTTGAATAGTATATAATTTTGGGAAATCTCACTTTTAATAAATTTCAATTCATACTATTTTCAAAATTATCTTACTCTATAAAGAATTAATATTTAATAAACATTAATTCTTTATAGAGTAAGATACAAGTGAACACTTACTAGGCCATAAACCCATTTAAACTATTTATTTTAAATCCTAAATATTATTCTATTAATAACCGCTATTAATAACAGCCATCGGCCTAGCAATTTAGTTCTTAAACTATTAGGGCTTTTAGCGCTTATTCCCGTAGGACTAGCATTATCTCCGTGCCTTCTGAAGGAAGATAAAACTTGAGGTACAAATTTTATCCGGAATTTCAAATCTGCAACTAAGCCAATCCATCCATCATGAAACATCGAAAATTTACTTAACTTATTTAATTGTTCAGGAAAGGGTAAAACTATCTTCAAAATTCTCCTATCAAAAGCCATACAATTTCCTAAATAAGTGCTTTTTATAAAATTCTTAAGTACACCCGGTCCGGAATGATACACATCAAAATAAGAACTGTAAATAACGCTACCATTTTCGTCAATAAAATCACAATTATTTATTACTAAATCAACCTCTCTTAAAGTCTCTAACATTACTTGTACTTTATCCGCTTTCCACACATCGTCCTGATCTGACAAAAAAATATATTCTCCTAAAGCATACTGAAGTGCATTTGCAAAGTTTAATGTCGGAGACCTGAAGCTTTGATTTTCGTAAATGTGAATTCTTGGATCTTTAAATTGCCGAATGATATCAACCGTTCTGTCTGTTGATGAATCATCTGAGATAATCACTTCATCATCAACCCCTAATTGAATTAGAATTGAATGTAGTTGTTGCTCAATAAACCGCTCACCATTATAAGTGGCCATGCAAACACTGATACGAGTCATTTATGTACAGAAGTGTTATTGCGAATAGGCGTAAATGGAATATTAGAATTTCCAATATTCCATTTACGCCACTTAATTCTCCCATGAACAGCGAAATTCACTAAAACATATATAGGAATAACAAAAAAGTATGTCTCAAATATTTTGGTAAGGCCATAACTAGCCTCTATAGTTATGGCACTTGCTTGAATAATAACACAACTCATAAAAACAAAAGTAAAAGCGGAGGAAAATTTTTTATTAAAAAAAACTTCTCTACTGTAAGCGAAACAAGCACCAATAACTAAACTGTATAAATAAGCACCATAATATCCAAAATATATTTGTCCTTCTATGTAATAAGGCGTATTAGGACCAGAAAATACAAGGGACTGATTCTCAATTACATTCAAAACCATAACATTTCCATTAGCCTCTATACCAGGCACTAATCTAAAAAAACTCAAAATGCTATTAAAGAGATATGCAGGGTATTCCCAAAACCGAAATTGAGCAAAATATTGCTCATTAACAGGTCGATAAAAATACAAAGTTGAATCAGCTCCATATAATAATCTCAATACAAATTTTAAAACTGCTTGTTCAGAATCTGTGCTTTCCTTTATAAAAACAGTGAATGATACAATAAATATACCAACAATCCCAAGAGGAGTCATTAGCTTTAAAGCAGAAGTAATTTTACGATTGTACCTAAACACAGAGTGATTTGCTATTAGTGCGGCCGTAATTACAACATCTACAAATGCACTCTTAGCACCAGTTAATGACTTAAGTGCGATAGAAATTATAATTAGAACAAAATCAGTAGTTTTTGGCTTGTAATATAAACTGAAAAATAGACCTGTTAATACAAAAACACCGACGGATTTATTAATACGAGCAATAAGTCCAAAACCCTTTGTGAAATTTTCCACCTTTGCATCACTTGGATCTTCGCTAAGTAAGGCGAAACCTTTAGTAACAAATAAAACTATATTTGTTAGAAAAAAAAGAGCACACAATATATATAAAATAACACGAAAAGTTTTATAATCATTAAATTTAGATAAATCATTCGTTTTTGATTCTTCAGTTGTATTCTGATATATATAGGTGATTATTGAGAATCCTGAAAAGAAAAACAATTGGCACCAGAAAAAATGATAAGCAAAATTTGGTTGACTGTCTGCTAATACATTAACTACTAATACGCTGGAAAAGGATAATGTAAATACATAAAGAAATAAAGGATCAAAAATTGAATATATGTATTTTTTATACAGAAGAGAGTATAAACTCAGAAAAAGAGCTGCTTGAAGAAATATTTCGGGTAAAAGATCAACATCAATGTACATATGCCTTTCTATAATTACATTTGACAATTTCTTTTACTGTTTAATAAACGGAGAAGTGTCCTTACCCCTTTCGATGAGCCAGTTTTGCCTAGAGTTTAAGCTGCCTGTCAATATTCAACTGGCGTCATAAATTTCAATGCCTGATGAGGTCGTTCGGTGTTGTACTCCATCAGCCACTCTTCAACCACTCGCCGTACCTGCCGGATACTCCTAAAAACATGGGCGTCTATTACCTCCCGTCGAAAAGTCCCATTAAAGCGCTCAATATAAGCGTTCTAAGTGAATTTGCCCGGGTCAATCCAATGCAAGGCCACTTCCTCATCTGAGCACCAATCCTGTAATGCCTGACTAATAAACTCAGGTCCCTTATCACTGCGCAACCGCTTAGGCTTGCCATACTGCTCAACCAATCGATCTAATAATCGAGTGACCCACTGAACTGGCAAGGAATAATCAATCTCAATTCCTAAGGCTTCTCGGTTATAATCGTCAACCACATTCAAGGTGCGAAACTTGCGCCCGTCCGTTAAGTTGTCGGAAGTAAAATCCAACGACCAGCACTCATTACAAGCGCTTGCTTTGGGTAGTGGCTTACGTATTGCATCGGGTAATCGTTTTTTGGTTTTTCGCCGTAAGCATAAGCCTAGCTTTCTGTGCAACCGTCTGATTCGCTTGTGATTAACTAACCCCCCTTGCTTGCGCAACCGGTGATAAATCTTCAGTATGCTCCACTGCTTAGGTCGCCGAGCCAACTGCTCGATCCGGCTTGCCAGCACTTTATCTTTCTCTTTAATGGCCGCTGGCTCAACTAGTGCATTCCGACTGAGGCCCACCCAACGACCGCACCGGCGGCTTTACTTTGACTGATCTGTTTCTGATCCATCATCCACTTGACCATTACTCGACGCTCAGCAGGCCCTGCCACTTTTTTGCCAGAGCCTCTTTGATGACTTCGTTTTGTAAACTTAGCTCGGCGTACATCTTTTTGAGCCGCCGGTTTTCATCCTCCAATTCTTTCAAACGTTTGACTTCCGAAACCTGCATTCCACCATATTTAGCTCGCCAATTGTAAAAGCGGGGCGGCCCGTACCGTAGCCTCGCTTTTACGATGCTCACGGGTGATCTGGGCGACGGTTTGTCCGCCATCCTATCGCGTAAGAATCGCGACAATCTGCGATTCGGTAAATCGTATTTCTTTCATTTCCCTTTTCGATTACAGTGAAAGTTAAGTTTTCTTACCCTACTTTTCACTGGCTCACTTTCAAGGATTCAAGACAGGATATGTTAAACAGTAAAAGAAATTTCTATTAATTTGAAGCTTTATTCACTAGTCAGCTAATTTTTTACCCAAATTACCATTAAATCCATCAACAAGCGCCTTAATAAAAAAAGAAACTCTATTGATTTTATTGTTTTCTAAAAATATGATTTTAAGTAAATCCTTTAAAATGTCTTTATAAAAAAACAATTTCAACGATAACTTAATAAAGCCATATTTTTTTAACACAAAAATGCAGTTTCTAGTTTTGTAATAAATACGTAAAGGATTGTGCGATACCCACATAATAGGTAGTTCAAACTTTAAAAACTTTAGATATTTTTTTTCACCTAAACGATGCTTAAGATATATATAATTTATTTCATAAATTATATACTTTTTCTCAGTAAGGCGAAAACAATATTCATGATCTACAAAATCAATAAATAATTCATTCATAAATGGTCCACAATCTCGATAAGCTGACAAATTAAGCAAATTTCCGGAGGTAATAGTATGAGAAACTGATTTTACAGTGTCCCCCACAAGATGCAAAACAGATTGACCAGTTATTATGCCTATTCTTTCCGTACCATGTCGATTTACATATTCCAACATAATATCTATTGCTCCTTCAGGTAAAGAAGTATCATCATCCATCGTTAATAGGAATTTATAGCCTGCGTTTATAGCTAGAGCTGCCGCTTTATTTAAAGCATAGGCAATACCCATATTACATCCATTAAATAAATAAGTTACATTTGACAATAAATTTATATATTGGATAAGCTGATAATTTTCTATATCAGAGTTATCAATAATAAACAAATGATCTACTTGCGTCAAGTAAGTATGGATGTTTTCTAGGGCCTGAATATCAGAGTTATACAATACAACTGAACCAGAAACGCTACATTTATCAAAGGGCACAGTAGGCATGACATAATTAATAATATTGAATAAACTACTCTATCCACATCAATTAAAATTAATTGAGTTTTCTTGAGCCTTATGCAAGCTATTTATATATCTCACAATAGTTTACGTAATAAACTACAATAGATGCATTAAACTAACATTAAAGCTGCTAACCATGAAAGTTAATAGGGTTTAACGAATTATTAACTTTAAAATCTTATGTCTACTTAGAGTTCTCAATTTTAATATTATTCCATAAATAAATGTAACAACAAGCTCTCACGTAACTATGATTAATTTAGGAAATGGAAGAATTTATTACTAAATTAAATTTTTCTTTAATTTATGTACTGTTCTTCTAGCCATTTTCATAAAAGGCTCATATATATTGAGTATAACGCTTAGTGAAGCATTTAATAACGGATTTTTTAAATAAATGCCTCGAATAGCATTAACATCCGCACTTCCACCTAGAGTGCTATAACCACCCGAAGCAAAAACAGAGATTATACTAGGAATATATAACGTAGGTTGTTTCTGTAAATAGATCCTTAATGTTAACTCATAGTCTGCTGCAACGCTAAACTTTTGATTGTAACGAAACTCATCAAATAAGTCCTTGTGATAAAAAGCGCCTTGATGATGAAGCCTGTTTTCCAGCAAACACCTCACACCAATATGAGATCGCATAATTCCCCCAGTTGTATACAACACATCTCCATACACAACTTTCAGAGAAGGCTTAAATTGTGAAGTGATTTTGTTGAGAATTCCATCTACTAGTAAATCATCAGCGCCCAAAAAATATAACCAATCTCCTTTTGCTCTATCGATACCTTTATTCATCGCATCATAAATTCCTTTATCCGGCTCACTAATCCACCCTGCAAGTTGATTCTCATATTTTTGGATAATATCAATTGATCCATCGGTACTACCACCGTCGATAATCCAATATTCAAACAAATCTTGTTTTTGACCAAGAACGCTTTCAATAGTGTCCTCCAGAGTTGACTTAGCATTATATACGACGGTAATAATCGATACAAGTGGAGAATGCATAAGAAGCAAATTTGAAAGAATCTCATTTAAGGCTAATAATTTATTAATTATTAGCCTTAAATATTACAAATAACTTTAATAATGCCTTTTTTTAGATTATCTAATATAAGTAAAATTTATTAAATTGTGTGATAAATATAATTTAGGGGCACAAACTATTTAACAGCATGAAGAAACGTAGAGGACGCAAGAAAATGTGATTTTTCTTTATCGTTAAGTAACAAATCTATTGGTTTAAAAACTAAAGAAGCGCCTGCTGCAATAACCAATAATGGGTATTTGAAAATTGATGGATATATATATTTTTGAATATATTGCTTAAGAAAAGAAAATAAAACGAATGTAGGGCCTACTGAAGTCCCGGACTGTATTACGGTGAAACCGTTTCGAGAAAACAATCTCTTATGACCTTCGATGGTAAAATTTTGAAAATGATTTGGGTAACCATGAAAGCCTTGCATAAAAGGCGTATCAGCATATACTTTACCACCTTTTTTTAAAACTCTAAATATTTCCTTAACTGCATGTTCTGGAAATTCTAAATGTTCAAGAACCGCTTCTATATAAACTGCATCAACGGAATTATTAGCATAAGGCAGACTGTAAGCATCAGCGACTACGTCTACATTTTTAAAGCCTCCAATATTTAAATTAGTTAATTTTGGATGGTGTCTAAGCGGCCCACCTCCAATTGCTATACAAAGTGCAGTATCTGATTGATTATCAAATATTTCCCTAAAACTCTCATTAGCTCCTTTACTTTTAAAATCTTTAGCAAGCAGTTTCTTAAAAAAATTAAAATTTTTCTTACTGTCTATTCCCTTATACTCTTCATTCATTTCCCCACCATTCTCCCGCAAGTAAGCCTCTTGCGTCAAAATATCAGGAAATAATATGGGTACTTCACCGACTAAACTATAACTCACTTTTCCATCTATTGTCTCTAAATGGTTATTCACTTTCTTAAGAGGAACATGCGTACGCGGACATACTAGGCTTCCTGATTCAAGTTGTTTACTTAAAGATAACATACCTATGTTAATTTTTAATTATTATTTTATATAGTCGAGACAACTGCCATTAAAATCATAAGAATTCTCAATAAACTCCAAGCTGCTCTACTACCATCATACAAATATCATCTATAAACGTAAGTTTATCAAGAATTGTCTAACTTAGGTCAGTGTCTTATATAAGCTGAGTGTCTCCGTAATATTTTGTTTCCAAGAAAATTTACTTAATTGATTAGAGCCTCTTTCAATTAAGATTTGACGAAGAGTTGAGTCATGCAATAATTGTTTAACAGCATCTACTATTGAATTAGGCATTGTGGGGTCTATATATAAAGCTGCGTTACCAGCTACTTCGGGTAGCGAACTTTTATTACTAATAATACAAGGACAATTGCATGAAAAAGCTTCCAATACTGGTATGCCAAAGCCCTCATATAAACTTGGAAATATAAAAGCAAATGCCTCTTGGTAAAGCTTCCGTAGCATATAATCATCTGCAATAGGGATTTGTTGCACCCATTTATGTGCGCCAAAAGAGTGAATTAATAATCGTTCATCGTCGACAAAAGGCCCACCACCAGCACATATTAATTTTAATTTATATTCCTTTAACAATGGATGGATTGACTCAAGCAATCCTTTAAAATTTTTATATCGCTCCCGACGTCCTACAAAAAGAAGATAGGGATCTTTAATCCATTTTTCACTCTTTTCATATATTACAGGAATTAGTGAACTACCTAAATAAATAACTTCAATTTTCTCTGGATTTATATTTAATAATTCAATTATATCTTGCTTAGTGCTCTCTGAAATAGCAATAATTTTATCTGCACGGTTGGCTAAGAGTTTTTTCCTTTTATAAATTAAGTTATTTGCCTTCGTATCAGGAAATTGGTCAGCGAATTTTTCATTGATCATATCCAAAAAAGTAATCACAAAAGGATGTCTTTTTAAATATGGTATAAAATAGGGGTTGTAGTATGTAGCGTGAAAGACATCATATGGCTTTTGTTGCAAATTTGCAATTGAGAATAGCTGATTAGCCTCCTGTATAAATTTGGATTTACCACGAAAATCGGACTTGGCAAAAAAAGAATTTACTTTGAAATTATTCTCTCTTAGATGAGTATTATTGGAAAATAATATAGGTAAATAAGCTTTATTATCTATCGTTTTATTTATGCCATTAATAAGTTCAGCATAATAACGTGATATGCCCCCAAAAGTTTGAAGAGAGAAAGCTTGATGATCAAAAAAAATTCTCATAAAATTAAATAGTTTCGAGTATACCAGTTTGTGTATTCACAACTGGCAAGCCTGTAATTGTCTTCAACCTTTCTTTTTCCGTAAGGAAAGTGAGTTTTCCATTTTGATCGCGGGATTCCCTGAATTTTGCTTTTACATATCCCTCTCTTGGAGAAAGGGCTTTTAATTCCCCTAATAAATAGTTTTTCACAAAGTAAGCATTGTTACCTGCTTGATTACAGCCAACAAATGCATATCCCTTCTTATTACCTACATCACAAAGCGCGCATAAAGAAGCTCCAAAATACAAACCCGAATAATGGGCTTTTAATCTACTAAAATCAGATTTATATGGAATAGATATAGCCCGTTCAAAACCAAATGTACTATTGTACTCAACTATTACTATATCAGCATCAGCATCAGTAATTGCCTGCCATACCCAGTAATCATTACCATCTATATCTATGCTAAGAATTCCTAATTTTTCATTGAAACCATTTTCAGATAAAATCTGATTTATGTTAGCAGTTGTTATAAACGAATTTACAGCAGTGAGATCATGTAACCAATAAATAGGATCATTTTTAATATAATTAATATGATCTATAGAACCATCAATTATCAATCCTTGCCAATTATTATGCTGTAACAAAAACCGGGTATTCGATTCTTCATAATTTTCAACCCCAAATTCCACAAACTTTTCTGCTGTAATATTTAGCTTATTTACTAAATACTGTATTATACCATCATCTCCGAATTGAGAAAATACCTTAAACTCAGCTTCCTTAAATGATTTTGCAGTTCGTATATTTTGGGAAAGTAGCGTACCGATTAATAACTTCATTTCCTTATTCTCGTACCTTAAAAGTCTTATATCACTAAATAGCTGCTTAACTTTCTCTAACAATTTCATATATTAAGTCGTTATTTATTCCAAACTCCTTTGGCATTACCATTAATCAATTGTTTTGCTTGTATACTTCCTAAAATACTACCAGCCCAAAGAGATATACAAGATGCTAAAATTACAGCACCACTACCGATATTTAATATCTTTACCAAGAAAATAGCTAATGGAATATTTAAGAAGGCAGCAAATAAAGAACTATACAATTGTAATTTCATTTTCCCTAAGCCATTTGTTACAATTACCGTAACATTGTTCCAACAAATTGTTATTACATTCAAACCCATAACTATATTGAGTGTTTCAGGTACTGTTACTCTGCCTCCTATCCAAAAATTGTAAATAGAGCTTGCTGTTATTGTCATAATAATGACAACAACAACTAATCCAAGCCATAGTTTCTGCAAATAACTATATGTACGTACCATCCACTCTAGGTCATTTTTCACAAAAGCTTCAGTAAACGCCGACCAGTAGGGAGTTATAGCAATCATGAATAATGTGTTAATGGAATTAAAATAGCGAAAGGCTACATTATAAGTAGTTACTTCACTAGGACCGAATAATTGAGTAATAATAAGATTATCCGTATAAAACAATATAATAACTGATATTTGTATAAAGAAAAATTTATATCCTAACGCTAATAAATTTTTAGCATGCTTAAAATTCACTAAACTAAAAGATGGTCTATATGCATT
The DNA here is from genome assembly GCF_054777855.1 of Spirosoma jeollabukense. Taxonomy (NCBI): domain Bacteria; kingdom Pseudomonadati; phylum Bacteroidota; class Cytophagia; order Cytophagales; family Cytophagaceae; genus Spirosoma; species Spirosoma jeollabukense. The sequence continues at coordinate 365,737 of NZ_BAAHAD010000003.1, read as the reverse complement.
TAACGATTTTTTATAAAGCACAAATCCGCTAAGTAGCATGACAATTACAGGACTAATCACCGTTAATATTACTAGATAAACTAAATTCCTATCTGCGTACCTAGTTAAGAAATATGTACCACCAAGAATCAATATATTAGACAGTAAATTAATTAATCCTGCTTGGCCTGATTCTTGAAGAGCCAGCAGAATATAAGAAAGAATATCAAGAACTAACTTAACAGCCATTGCAACTACAGTTATTAGTATAATTAATTGTAGTTGCTCAACATCAATAGTTGTATTTAAAATTCGTTGCCACGGGATGAGTTGATAAGCTACAATAAAAATTAGAATAAATCCTAGCTGAACAGCTCCAAATATAAAATAGGCCGTGCTAACATAGGTACGCGCTAATTTTATATCGTTTATAGTAACAGCTTCTGAAAATTTATTACGCAAACCATTACCAATACCAATATCCAAGAAAGTTAGCATGGTTACTATCGAACTTATCGTTAACCAGGTACCATATACGCCTGTAGATAAGTAATCAATGGTTAGTGGGACAAGTAATAGTGAAATCAACATACCACCGCCTTTATTAATTAATCCTAATAAAGTATTAAGAAGTGCTCGTCGAGTACGGGGGTGAGTGTTTTGAATTCGTTCACGAAGAAACGTAAGTGTTCCGTTTATCATAACTTCGATTTACCTTCTACATTTCTATGCAACCAATCTTTTACCATCAATTGCCCAATATTTTCCATTTTATAGTAAGCAATCCAGCCTAGATGCTTAAATGCTTTAGCTGGATTAGCATGCCCTTCGGCAATATCGGTTGGTCGAAAATAAGTTGGGTCAATACGAACATAGTTTTGCCAATCCAAGCCAACATTTTTAAAAACGACATCAATAAATTCACTTAGTTTGTGGGTCTTTCCTGTCGCGATAACATAGTCACTTGGCTTATCTTGTTGAAGCATCAACCACATAGCTTCAACGTAATCGGGTGCCCACCCCCAATCTCGAGCAATATCTATATTACCTAACACTAAAGGCTCTGTGCTACCGTTCGCAATTCTACAAGCGGCAGCTACAATTTTTTGAGTTACAAATCGCTCTGGGCGTAAGGGTGATTCGTGATTAAAAAGAATTCCGGTGCTAGCATGTAACTGGTAAGCTTCTCTGTAATTAGCTACTTGCCAAAATGCGGCCGCTTTAGCTACGCCATAGGGACTACGAGGCCGAAATGGAGTTTCCTCGTCAGCCGCTAAGGTACCTACATCACCAAAACATTCACTAGATCCAGCATTATAAAATTTGATAGGAATATCACTAAATCTAATAGCCTCTAATAGGTTTAACGTCCCTACGCTAATACTTTCAAGTGTTTCAACAGGTTGCTCAAATGAAAGTCCTACTGAGCTTTGACCAGCTAAATTATAAACCTCATCAGGTCTAACTTTCAGTAAAGTTTGTAGTACGCTCCTAAAGTCATTTATACTTATTGATACAAAGTGGATAGACTCCCGGATGCCCAATCGCGCCAAGTTGTTAAAAGAAGCCATTTGTGCATCACGTGATCCCCCATACACCTTATAGCCCTTCTCAAGAAGTAGTTTGGCTAAATAAGCACCATCTTGGCCTGACACACCACAAATTAACGCCGTTTTCATGTAAGTGGATTTCTACTCATTACTTGACGAACCAACAAAACGCCTAGTGTTAAAAAAGCTCCCGCAATGGCGCAACTAAGCATAATGATAGTACGCTTTGGTTCGCTTTTACGCAGCGGTACCGTTGGAGGCTCTAGTGTTTTAAAGGTTGGTGTATCCTCTTCTACTTTGATTTTAGCTTGCTCTAATTGCTTAGCTAAATCGCTATAAACAGACTGTTGAAGTAAATAATCGGCCTGTAGTCTTTGTTCATCAAGTTTAGCAGTATTCAAATATAGCCCTCGATTACGATCCCGATAATTAGACAGCGCATATTCGGCTGTTTGGTAACGTTGCTTTGCTTCTCCTACTTGATTCGTGAGAAATAAAACTCGTTTGCGAGCTTTATCAGTCCGGTAAGAAGTGATATAACTTGTCAAATAATTAAGAGACAATTGCGCAACCGTGGCTGCCACAACTGGGTCTGGCTCAGTAGCTGTTATCGTTAAAATACCTGTTTTCTTGTCGAATGTAGATGTAACACCTCCTTGTACGGCTTTGACTAAGCCGTCCTGCTCCTTCGTCAGTTGGATGGCCTGAATGTTATTCTTCGATTCCGTTATTTCATTGTCATCATCTTTGATTGTAAAAAATCCAAGTAATTTATCTAGAAGGTTAGTGGAACTAGTTCTGTTAATAAATTCCTCTAGAGTTGTTTCGGCGTTCAACTTTCTGGAATATACTTTTTGATTAAGCATATTCATGGCAAATGGAACACTTTGCAAAACGTTGGGGTATAAATCAGGGCGAATAGCATCAGGCGAAGATGAGTTATCAAGTCCAAGGCCAGCAAAGGCTGATACGGCGCTTAAGCCATTTGCATTTCTGCCTTGAACTTCCGGCATCACAGTAACCTCAACTTTGAATAAATTAGGTTTGGAGAAAGCATAAAGCGCACCAATTAGCAACCCAATAACTCCTCCTACGATAATTTTCAGGCGGTTCTTTTTTATGAACTGTCTAATATCATTCAGACTAATCTCTATTTCAGTCTGGTCATTATTTTTTATTTTCTCGTCAGCAATATCCATTTTAACCTTACGTAATGATAATTAGCAATCTAACTTATTAATTACGCAGTACATTAGTGAGTGCAAATGCCAGTGTGGCCAGTAGCGAAAGTATGGAGATTCTCTCTCCAGTTGACAACCTAGTTCTCTCATCGAACGGCTTAAACGGAACAATAACGGTTGAGCCAGGCTCTACTTCAGGCCAAGTTTTGAAAAATAGAAATTTATGAGTCCGTTTTTTGTGCCCGTTTGGGTAAATAACGTACGTTTTCTTCTCTAATGCGTTCTCTGTAAATCCACCTGCATCACTTACATAATCATCAAATGAATAGCTGGCTTTATAACTTACCAGAGCAGGATTTAGAACAGCCCCTTGAATAGACACGACTTCAGGCCTACGTGGAATGTATAATGTATCGTTGGGATTAAGTAATAGGTTGTCATCGGTACTTGGGTTATCGATTACCTTACTTATATCTGTACCAACATTCAAGCCATCCCGTTTAAACTGCGCAGCAGGCAGGTAGGCTTGTGGCTTCAGTCCACCAGCTCGCTTAATCAAATCAGCAATCCGTTCTCGGGGCCTGAAAATAGCATAGCTGCCAGGCTGCATTACCTGTCCCCCTATATACACTTGTTGCTGAGGTTCGTAAGTGGGTGATGTACGAACATAAACGATGTCGAACGGTTGCAAGGCAAATGGAACCTTTGATTTCGCGGGATCAGCCCCTATTTCCTGAGCATTAATCTGCAAATCTCGATCAATAGAAAACCTATGGATTTCTAAAGCCGGGGTATTTGAATCCAATGAGTCCTGACGAATACGCCTGGCAACTTCGATCAAACTTGGCTTAGCACCTTCTCGAAAACCGCCGGCATTAGCCACTAAGTCGGCTATACTCATGTTACTGACGAAAGGAATAGCCGCTGGCTCATTGACAGCTCCTTCAATATTAATAAAGTACTCTTCGCGCAAATCCCGAATCGATAAAATTGTAAGAACGTCCTGCTTCATCAATGGGATGTCAGCAATTTCGCCTTTCATCAATTTACCCAAGTCAAACGATATATTCTCTTTATCTAAGTTAGGCAACTCGCGAACAATCATTGCCCGGTTTTTAAAGGCATCATTACGTAGCCCTTCTGCCCGTTGAATGAGCTGGCGAACAGTTTCTGTACCAGGTTCAATAGCAAAATCACCAGGCCGCATAATAGCACCACCAATTTGAACCCGATTTTCGTAGCGCTCCAGAATCTTCCCAACAAAATAGGTATCTCCAGATTGAGGCACAAAATCAGCCATTTGGGCTTCAGTAATTGTCTTTATCTGGCGTTCACGATCGGTATTACGGCGAACGGTTATGCTAGCTCGGTAGGCATCATCAGCGAAGCCCCCAGCAAAGCTCAACATTGTCTTCACTGTTTCACCCGGTAGCATTTCAAAAATAGCTGGTCGGCGCACTTGTCCTGTTAATTCAACATGTGTCTGATAATCAGCAACACGAATAACATCCTGATCCATCAATCGAATATTATCCCGCTGATCAGCCCGAAGAATATAATCATACAGATCAATGGTACGAACCACGTGATTACCCCGAATGACATTAATCTTACGAAATGAACCTGTCGCTGGATTTGGCCCACCAGCTAGATACAAAGCATTAAAGGCTGACCCTAATGATGAAATCGTATAAGTTCCTGGACGCACTACTTCACCAACTATAGTAACTTTAATACTCCGAATGTTAGCAAGGGTCACATTTACAAACGTATTGCTACCCGGAACCCCTAATCCCTGATATCCACTTTTTCGTAACCGGTCTACAATACGTGCTTGAGCTTGTTCAATAGTAAGACCACTAACGAAAATGGGAGGCAGGTTCTGAATTTTAACAGTTCCTTCTGGTGCAACTTTAAGCTTTAAATTGTCAGACGATGCCCCTGAAATATCGATCCCGATTTCATCATCAGGACCAACGATATAATTACGGGGTGTCGCAATACGGAGATTTGGTTCGAAAGACAGGCTAGCATTGGCAAACAGGGAGGCCCCGAATACGGCTAGTCCACCATTTGCATCCCGCCGAGTAGTTGTCGGCAGAGAATCAGTGGCATTTCGGGTAGAAACATCCGAGGGTAGCGTACGAGCGTTACTGGAAGAAGTCGTTACCCTATCTTTCGACTGCGCGGCACCTCTTGTCTGAATCTCGGCACTGCGTCGGCGCAGAATAGCAATGTCTGCCTGAGTGAATCCCTGCGACATAGCCGCTATTTCTATCTGTGATTCAGTGAGCCCCCGACTTTGTGCCTGCCGATAGAAGTCCAGTACCTGTTCATCACTCATCAAATTGGCTCGCGAACCAGCCTGTTGAGCGGCTGCCCAATTCATTCCTATCAGCGTAAATAGCAGGAGAATAAATGAGAATTGATAATTTCGGCAGATAGAATATGACAATTTGTCCTTAGTAAGCATGAACACTGGCAATTGGGCCAAAAATTGAATTACAAAAGTAATAGATTCCCTTGAAAACGTTGTTGCACTGTAGCAAAGTATATGCTGCAACACCACCCTTACCTTGTAGTACCGCTGTAATGCACTAAATTTGCAGAAAAATAATCGGTAGTTGCTGGTAATTAGATGCATCAACGGCTGAAAAGTAACGATTACTGACCGATTACTAATGAATAAAACGAAATGATTAACTTAATAGCTAAATTTTTCGGCACCAAATCACAACGGGACATCAAAGAACTGCTCCCCTATGTTGAAAAGGTAAATACCGAATTTGTCCAGTTAAAAGAGCTTTCAAATGACGAATTACGTCGGGTCTCGGCCGAGCTTAAAGCCCAGATTGCCGGTGAGTTAGCCGATATTGACAACCAACTTTCCGAGCTCAATGAACAGGCTGGCAATCCCGATGTAGATGTTAATGATAAAGAGCAGATCTTCAATCAGATTGACAAACTCGAAGCCGATCGCAACACCGAACTGGAGCGCGTCTTACTCGACATCTTACCCCGTGCTTTTGCCGTTGTAAAAGAAACAGCCCGCCGGTTTACCGAAAATGAGCAACTAACGGTTACCGTCACCGACTTTGACCGTGAGATTGCCAGTCGTAAGAAAAATGTTGTTATCGACGGCAATCAGGCGCATTGGGCGAATACGTGGGATGCCGCTGGAACACCCATAAAATGGGACATGGTGCATTATAACGTCCAAATTATTGGTGGTGTAGTGCTTCATCAGGGCAAAATTGCGGAGATGGCAACCGGCGAAGGTAAAACTCTTGTTGCTACGTTCCCTGCATTTCTAAATGGCCTGGCGGGGCGGGGTGTCCATATTGTGACGGTCAACGATTACCTGGCTAAACGTGACTCGGAATGGATGGCACCTTTATTTGAGTTTCATGGCCTGCGAGTGGATTGTATTGACAAACACCAGCCAAACTCTGAGCAACGTAAGCATGCCTATCTGGCCGATATTACGTACGGTACAAACAACGAATTCGGTTTCGACTACCTGCGCGACAACATGGCCCGCGAAACGGGTGAGCTAGTACAGCGTAAGCATCACTATGCTATGGTGGATGAGGTTGACTCTGTCTTAATTGATGATGCTCGTACTCCACTCATTATCAGTGGACCCGTACCTCGTGGCGATGAGCAGGATTATATTGAGCTGAAACCCCGTGTAGCTCGTGTCGTTGAAGCCCAGCGTAAATTAGTTTACGATTTTTTGAACGATGCTAAAAAGAAAATAGCCGCTGGTGATGAAAAAGAAGGGGGGTTATCGTTGTTTCGGGCGTACCGTGGTTTACCGAAACATAAGCCACTCATTAAGTTTCTGAGCGAAACAGGGAACAAAGCGTTGCTGCAAAAGACCGAGTCTATCTATCTGGCCGAGAACCAGAAACTCATGCCGGAGGCCGATGCTCCCTTATATTTCACGATCGACGAGCGTCACAATGGTATCGATCTGACGGAGAAAGGGATTGATTATATTACCGGCTCGGGTGAAGATCCGAACTTCTTTATTCTCCCTGATCTTTCTATTGACCTCAACGCAGTTGATAAAGACGCTAATTTCTCGGAACAGGAGAAAATTCTCCACAAAGAAGCTGTTATTCGAGACTACGCAGTTAAAACGCAACGCATTAATACGGTCAACCAATTACTGAAAGCTTATACATTGTTTGAGAAAGACACTGAGTACGTTATTATGGACGGAAAAGTGAAGATCGTAGATGAGCAAACAGGCCGAATCATGGAAGGGCGTCGCTGGTCGGATGGGTTGCACCAGGCCGTTGAAGCCAAGGAGAACGTAAAAGTTGAGGACGCTACGCAGACCTACGCCACCGTTACGCTCCAGAATTACTTCCGCATGTATCACAAGCGGGCCGGTATGACCGGTACCGCCGAAACCGAAGCCTCTGAATTCTGGCAGATATACAAAATGGACGTGGTGGTCATTCCAACCAACCGGGCCATAAGTCGGGCTGACGAGGAAGACAAAGTATATCGGTCGGTTCGAGAGAAATACAATGCCGTAGTCGAAGAGATTACCAGTCTGGTTGAGAAAGGACGGCCCGTGCTTGTTGGTACAACTTCGGTCGAGAACTCTGAATTATTGAGTCGATTGTTGACGCTACGGAAAATTCCTCACCAAGTTTTAAATGCCAAATACCACCAGCGAGAAGCTGAAATCGTTGCATCGGCTGGTTTGCCAGGTAACGTTACGATTGCCACAAACATGGCTGGTCGTGGTACAGATATTAAACTAACACCTGAATCTCGAAGTGCCGGTGGCTTGGCCATTATTGGTACCGAACGTCACGAATCGCGTCGGGTCGACCGGCAGTTACGTGGTCGGGCGGGTCGTCAGGGGGACCCCGGTACGTCGCAATTTTTTGTATCGCTTGAAGATAGTCTCATGCGTTTATTCGGTTCCGACCGGATTGCGAAAGTGATGGACCGCATGGGACTTGAAGAAGGCGAGGTTATTCAGCACTCGATGATTACAAAATCTATCGAAAGGGCCCAGAAGAAGGTTGAAGAAAACAACTTCGGCATTCGGAAGCGCTTGCTGGAATACGATGACGTAATGAATTATCAGCGCGAGGCTATATACAAACGTCGTCGGAATGCGTTGTTTGGCGACCGGTTACCGCTGGACATTGCCAACACGATGTACGACGTAGTGGAAGAAACCGTCAATAATGCGGAGGGGAACTATGAAGAAATAAAACTCCAGCTTCTGACGACTCTTGGCGTCACTCCGAATTTATCGAATGACGAGTTTAACCGCTTGAAAAAGCCCGATCAGATTCGGCGCCTGTATGACGAAGCCGAAGTGCAATACCAGGCGAAGAATCATGCCATTGCAGAAAAAGCGTTACCCATTCTAACACAGGTCATGAATGAGCAGGGCCATCAGATCAAAAATATCGTTGTGCCTTTCTCTGATGGTATCCATGAGTTGACGGTTGTTTCTGACTTGCAAAAAGCCGTTAGTTCGGGAGCTCGCGAGATCGTAACGGAAATGGAGAAGGCCGTAACCCTGTCGGTGATTGACCAGGAATGGAAAGAACACCTCCGCGAAATGGACGACCTGAAGCAGTCGGTACAGAATGCTGTCTTCGAGCAGAAAGATCCGTTGCTGGTTTATAAATTCGAGTCGGTTGAGTTATTCAAACGGTTCCTTAACAAAGTAAATTTCGACACGATCAGTTTCCTGACGAAAGCCGACATTCCAGCGCAGGAACCAGAGGAAGTACAGCAGGAGATCCGTCAGGCCCCCGCGCAGCGTCGTCCGCAGCCACAACCAAAGCTGCACACGAACATGGAGGATTTCGATGACGATCACCTCGCCACCGGTCCCGAGGAATACGCCCGACGGATGGCCGAAAATAATGCAATGGGTGCAGGTGCTCCACCAATGCCGCCACGGCAGCCTGCACGGGTGGCCAAAATGGATCGCAATGCCAAAGTAAGCGTTCAATATGCCGATGGATCGGTCAAGCGTGATGTTAAATTCAAAACGGTTGAAAATGACGTAGTGAGCGGCAAAGCGATGCTTATTGAGTAAAAAATCAAGATAAATACACGAAAATGCCTTCTGGAACATCTGGTCAGAGGGCATTTTTTTTGATCGAAGTAACAGTTTTTATAGACACTTTTAGGCAAGCCAAATCGTTATAAAACAGCATGAAAAAGGTCATTTTTTCTCTGTTTCTATTTGGATTATTTTCTTTCTCACCGCCAGCGAATCCCATTCTGTTGCGCCCGGAACGGCTGGCCTTTACACCCAAAGAATTCTATATTGCGACCGTTACAGATCAACGATCTGAACGGGGTCCTATCGCCCGATTAGCTCTAACGCTAAATCAACCTACTCAAATGGTTGACCTAGAAAAAGGAGTAGCCGCAAGCTTCCAGGATTTTATCAATCAGGGATTAAAGCAAAACAAGGGGCTACGTCCCATCGCAATGCGTATTCGACAATGTCGAGTCAATGAAACCGCTGTTGGAAACCGGGTGTCAGGCCAATTTGCGTTTGCTGTTACGTTTGAATTATTGGGCAAAGACGATTCGGGAGACGAAACCAGTACCCGTTTGACTGACTACCAAGGTAGCGCTATTTACACACGAGCCCTCGGCCAGACGACAGTTATTGAGCAAACTATTCGGCAGGCATTAGTTGCTTCACTACGTAGTTTAAATGACTACATGAATCGCGAGAGTGGACAGAATGAGAAATTGGCAAAGGCGCTCAGGGTTAACTTTATTGATGATACCCGAATTACTAACGACGATACGGTTCATTATAATACTGATCGCAAACTGACTTGGTCTGACTTTCGGGCTGAGCCTCGCAAGGGTAGTCACTACGCTGCCGAAGTATTTACCAGTTTTGCGTATGAAGGAAAAAGTACGGTTAAAGACGGAGTCATAAATCTTAATCTGACGGCCAAAGCATACATGTTGAAAAACTCATCGTGGGGTCGCGCCGATGCTCGAAATGCCTATGCGCTCAACCATGAACAAAGACATTTCGACATTGTAAAAATTATTATTGAACGCTTTAAACGTAAAATCCAGGCCGACAGCCTGACGCTGGAAGATTACAACAGCATCGTTCAGTATCAGTTTATTGAAACGTATCGGGAAATGAACCGAATGCAGAATCAATACGACGATGAGACCAATCACAGCTTGAATCAGCCAGCTCAGGAACGCTGGAACCAAAAAATTGATGCAGAACTACGTAGCTTTGGGGTGATAAAATGAGTTGGAAAGATAAGGCAGCATGAGAAGAACTTGCGCTGAAGGCCGGGCATCTTATCTCTACTGTCTTTCTTCTCATATTGTATGAAGAAAGTCCGCGTTCTGCACATTAGTACTGCTCACCAGCCTCAAGACCCGCGCATTGTATTCAAACAATGCCAGACGCTTGCCGAATCATCATACGATGTTTTCTGTGCCTTACCCAACGCGGACCCAGCTGTTGCCCCCGGTATTCATTTCATCCGGCTACCTTATTTTCAGCGTGTTATCTGGCGTACGCTTCTTACTTGCCCGCTTATTCTGCTACGTTGCCTGTGGTTACGGCCAGGGATCATCCATCTATACGTACCAGAATTCATACCGTTTGCGTTTGTTTTCCAGCTTTTTGGCGCGCAGGTGATCTATGAAGTGCAGGAAAATTTACACAAGAAAATGCACTTGAAAAGCTTCAATAAAGGGTATGTGCTGGAAAAAGCATTTCGGTGGTTCGATGCTCTCGCCCGACGGCATTTCTATCTTATTTTTACTGAACATGGCTATTTAGATACGTATACATCACTGGCTAAGCCTCATGTCGTTATCTACAACTATCCATTGCTAGCGTTTCTGGAACCATTTCGACAGCCTTATCAACCAATTCCAGCGCAGCCATCCTTTTTCTATATTGGCTGGCTAAGTTTCGAACGGGCATTTGATACGTTGGTAGCAGGCTTGGTGAAACTGAAGCTAACGTATCCCGATTTCGTGGCGCATCTGTTTGGTCGGCAAACGTTTACGGAAGCGGATCTGATTAATTTGCCAAATTTTACGGACATACGTAGTAATCTGCGCTTCCACGGTTATGCAGACCAACGCAGCGCCTTTCCTTATGCCGCCCGGGCAACTGCCGGTCTGGCGCTCCTTAAGCCAGTCGGAGATTATCCCGATTCCTATACGACTAAATTATTCGAATATATGGCTTTAGGTCTGCCGGTTATTACCTCCGACTTTACGCTTTATAAGGACGTAGTAGAGCGGCATTTTTGTGGCTTCTGCGTTTCTCCTTATGACTCCAATCAAATTGCCGATGCACTTATCTATTTGATCGAACACCCAGAGGATGCCCGTGCTATGGGACAACGGGGACGTAGCGCTGTTGAAAACACTTATAACTGGACAAGTGAATCAAAAAAACTACTTATCTATTATGATCTTGTTCTTTCCTACAAGCATAATAGTACTTAAACAAGATATATTCAACATATTGTAGCATTGTTCTAATGTTCAATACCACGTTTTCCCGGAAGGATTTAACTTTAGGTGCTAATTGGGATCAAACCTGTATTAGCGCTACTTTTTTGGCCTGATGTACATACATGCAGTAAGCCATTACCTACCAACAGAGGTAGTTGGCAACGAATATTTTACTCAACTCAACGGTTTATCCAGCGAGTGGATTATTGAGCGCACTGGAATTGTGGAGCGACGCAAAGCCGCCCCCGGTGAAAATACAAATACCATGACGGTTGACGTGGTTCAACGGCTCATGGACAAAACGGATTTGACCACGGTTGATCTAATCGTAGGGGCAACATATACACCCTATGATACCATCGTTTCGCTTGCTCACGAGGCACAGCATCATCTTGGTATCGCAGATATTCCAGTTGTTTCGATCTCGACTGCCTGTTCATCTTTCATAAATGCAATTGAGGTAGTAGAAGGCTACTTTGCGCTGAATAAAGCCAGTCGTGCTTTAGTCATTGTGTCGGAACATAACACAGTTTACAACAACGAGCAGGACAAAGTATCCGGGCATCTATGGGGTGATGGAGCGGCCGCTCTGCTTATTACCAAAGAACGGCAGAGCGAAGATGATTTTAATATTGTAGCCCTACTGACTGGTGGGGCAGCCCATACAGCCAAAGCCACTACAGCGGTCATGATGAAACCCATGGAAGGAGGTGTTACTATGCCTTTCGGTCGTGATGTATTCATTAACGCCTGCCAATACATGCCTAAAGCCAGCCTACAGATTCTCGAACGCTGTGGTCTGACGCTTGCCGATGTTGACTACATTCTACCTCATCAGGCTAACCTGCGCATATCCCGGAATGTCATGAATACGCTCAGCTTACCGGAAGAGAAACTAATCTCCAATATTCAGCGGTATGGCAATACGGGTTGTGCTGGCTGTGCTATTGCTCTATCAGAGCGGTGGGATACCTTTCAGAAAGGCGAACGTATCGTTATCACCGTATTTGGCGGTGGTTATTCCTACGGGGCTATGCTGGTGGAAGTATAAAAATAGTCGTAAGTCGTAAGTCGTAAGTCAGCAGTCGCCAACATCAGATACTGGCAACCACTGACTTACGACTTACGACTTACGGCTTTACTGGGCTTCTGCCCGCCAAGTGTTGTTTTTTCCGTTGATATCCGGCAATTTTTGATCCGGATCAACGACAACGGTCTTAAGGGGCGACGTTGAATTGTACTTGAACGTCCAGGTTCCACCCCGCTGCCAAACTTCTATTGGCAAATTCATTCGCCCTTTCTTACCGTTCGTCTCAGTCACTTCAATGGTGACAGGCATGGCCATTTTTTCGAGGTTTTCAATAGAGATCAGCGATCCTTTATCAGCCGCACCGTCCACGTACTTCACTTCTTTAACGCTCTGGTCCAGTTTCCAGGTTTCGTAAAAGTAGCCACGCCAGAACCAGCCTAAATCTTCACCGGCGCCATCTTCAATACTTCGGAAGAAATCGTATGGGGTTGGGTGTTTGAACGCCCAGCGGCTAACGTAATTTTTGAAGGCAAAATCAAAGCGATCAGCCCCAAGAATAACATCACGTAGCAGTTTCAGACCCATGCCCGGTTTGTAATAGGCCAAAATACCGAGCGCTCTGGGCTGCTGCACATCGGGGATAGTCATAATCGGTTCAGCGGGATAGAACAATGCCGGTGCCAAATCATGCATTGTGCCACGTTCCCGATTGTACTCACCTTTGTTGAAATTAGCTGTCGACAACGTATTGATGAACGTATTGAAACCCTCATCCATCCACGGGAATTTCCGTTCATTGTTTCCCACGATCATTGGAAACCAGTTATGACCAAATTCGTGATCAGTTACACCCCAAAGGGCATCTTTCTTATCTTTATGATCGCAGAAGATAATGCCGGGATATTCCATACCCCCCACAATACCCGCTACGTTGGTCGCGACAGGGTAACTGAATTCGTAGAGATATTTCGAGTAAAATTCAACGCAACCTTTAACGTACTCCGTCGATCGATTCCATGAATCGTTCGTGGCGCTCTCGGCCGGATAAACCGATTGCGCCAACGCAGGTTTACCGCTTGGTAAATTCATTTTAGCCGCGTCCCAAACAAATCCACGCGACGACGCCCAGGCAACATCGCGGGTATTCAGGCATCGAAATTTCCAGGTCAATGTACCCGATTTCTTCGGGCGTGTATTGGCGTCCGAAACTTCATCTTTACTACGTATTATAACTGTCTGATCACTTTTGCGAGCCTGGTCCAGACGCTTCATCTGCTCAGCAGTAAGCACCTCATTTGGATTGAGTAATTCTCCCGAACCAACAACAATATGATCCCAGGGAGCGGTAACGCTGTATTCATAATCACCGTAGTCGAGGTAAAACTCGCCCGCTCCTAAATAAGGCAATACGTTCCAGCCTTCAATATCGTCGTACACACACATGCGGGGATACCATTGGGCAATCTCGTAAATGATACCATCACGACGCTTCAGCTGCCCCATGCGGTCTGAACCATACTCCGGAATTTTGAAGGAATACGCCACCTTGACTTTAACCAGGTCGCCGTTTGGCTTTACGGGATCGGCTAAGCGAACCTGCATGCGCGTGTCGGTAACTTCATAGGGCGTCGTAGTGAATTTACCCTTCCCCTGTTCAACCGTAACGCTGGTGATAGAAAGGCCACCTGAAAAGCCCTGATTACCAAAGCGGCCACCACTAATGGGCGTCGTTTTAGCCGCCCGGGACGTATCACTAAACGCGTTTTGGTCTAATTGCAGCCACAGATAGGCTAATGTTTCGGGCGAGTTATTTTTATAAGTAATTGTTACTTCGCCGGTAATGGTGTTCTGCTGGTCGTCGAGCGTAACATTAATCTGATAATCAGAGCGATTTTGCCAGTAACGTGGCCCGGGAGCACCGCTGCCGGTGCGGTAGTCATTGCCAGGCTGCATGTTAAACAGGGGATGAAACAGTGCCAGAGGATCGTATTTCGATGTTGCGGAGGTGGACGATGTCCCAGTTTGAGCAAAGGATGCTAAACTTAACATCCACAATCCTGCCCAGAAAGCAATTTTTTTCATGAATTATCAAATACAAAAACTAGTAGTCTACAAATAACGGCAGAAAGCCTCAAAATCAGCTAGGGATTATAGCGACAGTCTAAGATCAAGCCCGTGATGTACTAATAGAAAAACGAACAGTCCGATCCAGAGTATATCTACAAAATGCCAGTATAACGTAATTAATTTGAGTTTCAGCCGGTTTGGTGGATTGACGCTGTACACGAAGGAATCAACATAGGGTCGGCGTCGCATGGCTTCGGCCAGGGCAACAGCTAAAAAAATGATGCCAATCAGAATATGAAGCAGATGAATCCCTGAAATGATATAAATAAACCCACCGGCGGGATTCTCCTCCAAACCAATACCTGCCCGAACCATTTGACGCCATCCCCAGCCTTGCAGCATAATGAATAACGTACCAAGTACCAGCGTCGTAGCCAGATTTGTTCGGTAATTCCCAAAGCGTTCGTGCCGAAATGCCTGAATGGCATTGTTAAGCGTAAAACTGCTCAGAATAATCACCAACGTACTAACTAAGAATACGTTGGGTAGTTTTATATCCATCCATCCTGCCCCCGTTCGGCGGATTACGTAAGCAACGAGCAGCATTGTAAAGATCATGACACTGCTTGCAATGCCCAGCCAGACCATAAAGCGGAACGGCTCCCGCCGTTTAGTCACAAAGTTGCTCATATTAGTCACTCCTCAGAAGTCGTCACTTATCAGTAAAACCAGCCATTACTAGCTGACGACTATCTCTATAACTTTCCTTGCCAAACGCTGTAATCCAAAAATTGGTTTGGCACGATTGGTGGCGCGTTGAAAATGCCGTATAGCGTTGATCCCGAGCCAGTCATACTGGCGTAGACAGCACCAGCCTCATAGAGTTCCTGCTTGATTTGGGCCAGAATAGGATACTTCGGGAACAGGCTGTCTTCAAAGTCATTATGAATCGTATCAGGCCAGGTATCGACGGACGCTTGTAACTGATCCTCCAGCGAAATTTCAGGTCGTTGAGGTCTAACCCCGGCATAAGCTTCAGCTGTCGAAATGGCAAGATTTGGATAGACTAACAATATATAATACCCGCTTAGATCAATTTCTGTTTCCAGAAACGTATCACCTTTCTCAATACAATACAAGGGTCGATTCTGGATAAAAAAGGCACAATCGCTACCCAGCAAACGAGCGTAATTTTCCAGTTCTGAAACAGTTAACCTCAAGCTAAAGCGCTCATTCAACAACTTTAGTGTAAATGCGGCATCGGCTGAACCGCCACCCAGACCTGCACCTATGGGCACAATCTTATGAAGGTGCATTTTAACCGGCGGCAAATCGAAATCAGCTTTTAGTACGTTATAAGCCTTGATACACAGATTACTGCCAGCATCTCCAGGAATGGCTAATCCACTACTACTAAACGTAAACTCATCCGCAGGAATTATTTCCAGCACATCGCCCCACCCAACCGGATAAAAGCACGACTGCAGGTTATGAAAGCCATCTGAGCGCTTTTCGGTGATACGTAGGCCAAGATTTATTTTGCTGGTAGGAAAGACGATCACAGGGTAAATGATAAAAGTAAATGATGGCTATTTACGACTATTAAGGTCGTAAATCTGGTTTACACTCCTGGGGAGTTCATGCTGATCGTGCGTGACGAACAGAATAGTTTTCCTGGAAAGACTATCAATTAATCGTCTGGCTAATTCAATATGGCGGGCATCTATTGCCTGAAATGGTTCGTCCAGTAGTAATACCGGCGGATTTTTAAGCAGTGCCCGTACCAATAACACTAGTCGCTGCTCACCTGCCGACAAGGTTCCAAAAGGTCGGCTTATGGTATCTGTAAGTTCGAAATAAGCCAACAGCTCACTTAAATCGACCTCCGTTTCGGCAGAAACCCGTTTGGGAGGAGTAAGGGTATCTGTTAGCCCTGTCAGCGCGACCTGGCGTACTGACAGGTTCTGAGGAAAATAAAGATGTAGTTCGGGCGATACAAATCCAATCCGACGTTTCACATCCCAGATGCTTTCTCCCGATTTACCACGTCGATTACCAAACACGCTGACATCATTGGCATATGCCTGTGGATGATCGCCATAGAGTAAACTGAGCAAGACTGACTTTCCAGCCCCATTTTGCCCCAGCAAAGCCCACCGTTCACCCGCACGGACAGCCCAATCAATGGCATTCAGGATTATCGTATCACCGTAGCGCACAGTTACGTTGTGTAACTGAAATGCTACGTCAAAGTCGGCAGGTCTGGGCTTCGTCTGGAGCTCAGGTAGTGTAGCCGTTGATACGTCCAACGGCTGGGCTACGTAGCTTTCTTTAGCGCCTATCCATTGAACTTCACCGTTATCCAAAGCGATCACATGCGTTACGAATGATGGAATATCAAGTGGATCAGCGACTAACATAAGTGTCAGACCATGATTGATCAGCTCACCTAGCCAATTGGTCAATTCTGTACGGAATCCTTTATCTAAACCAACGAGAGGATTGTCTAGCAACAATACTGCTGGGTGCTTCAATAAGGCTTTGCCAATGCGTGACTTCCGCGTCTGACCATTGGAGAGTTTCAGAAACGAACGATCCAGCAACGGTTTCAGCCCTAACCGCTCAACGAGCAAATCATTTTCAGGCGATTCAGTAAACCGCAGGTAATTGCGTAATGTCGGGATGGATTTATAGGCTGGATCAGTTCCTTCCGGGCTATCGCTCATTGTAGCCTGGTAGCGTTGTTGATAAAAATAACCGCTGTAGGAAAACTGACTTGACTCTTCTTTAAACGAAACCAATTCGGCCGCTGTCCGACGAATCATCATGCTCGGTGCACCGGGCATCACCTGCCCGGCAAGTGTCTGCAAAAGTGTCGTTTTTCCGCTCGCGGTCGGGCCAACAAGTGCCCAGCATTCGCCCGGGTTTAGCTGAAATGTAACATCACGCAGTACTAACTTCCCACCCCGGCGGACAGTCAGTTTGTGTAAAGAAATCAACGCATTCAGATCAGGCATAAAAAAATTGGGGTGATACCTTTACAAAGGTATCACCCCAATTCGCTTCTTGTCGCTTCAAACTAAATTACATAGTGCTGGAGCGAGGCTTTGTTGTTGAAGGAACACTCTTCGTACGAGTCGATCCGTTTCCTGTCGATCCGTTATTCATACGATCTGTAGTGCCCGATTGCATATCCGTAGTAGTACCGGTATTTGTTGTACCGTTGTTCATTGTACCTGTACCGGTGCTATACGTACTACCCGTTCCTGTTGTTGGTGGTACGGTAGTCGTCCCAGTAGTTGGGTTTACCGTACCCGTCGTTCCCATGTTAGTCGGCGTGGTGGTTGACTGATTCTGGTTTGCACCAGTCATTGGCTGTGGCTGGTTAATGCCTGTATTGGTTGGTGGCTGCGTCTGATACGTACCAGAATTTGTTCCGGTGTTCGAGCCATTTGTATATGTACCTGTTGTGCCCGAGCCGGTTGTACCTGTTGTTGTACCTCTTGACCCAGCGTTCGTTGACGTGTTGGTCGTCTGTGCATTTGCATTAAGGGCTAAGCCAGCTACTAGCATACAGCCCATGATCATTACTTTTTTCATAATTGAGTTGAGTGTTATTTTATTCGTTTCTCGATATTCTATAACATAACTCGACTAGTCAAAAAATGTTTAGATATTTTTAATTTTAACCAGCACATTGGCAAGCGTTTATCTAATAAAATATAAAAAAGGGTCAGCAAGCAATACATGCTTACTGACCCTTTAAACTCAAATAAATGATCTATAAGGTACTTTTTTTCATCTCTTTTACCGCAAAATCGGCCGCACGGGCAGTTAATGCCATATATGTTAACGAAGGGTTTACGCAGGAAGCTGATGTCATGCAGGCCCCATCCGTATTAAAGACATTCTTAACGGAATGAAGTTGATTGTGTGCATTCAGCACCGACGTTTTCGGGTCGCGCCCCATCCGGGCAGTCCCCATTTCGTGAATACCAATGCCAGGGTGCTTCGACTCGTCGTTGTAAGGCGTTACATTCTTTATACCAGCGGCTTCGAGCATTTCAGCGGCATCGTTCATCATATCGATGCGCATCTTCCGTTCATTCTCACCATAGGCGGCATCGAATACAATCAGTGGTAAGCCCCACTTATCTTTCTGATCTGGCGAAAGCGTCATACGGTTATTTGGGTCAGCAATCATTTCACCAAAACCGCCGAGGCTCATTGTCCACTGACCAGGCTTGGTCAGACTTTCTTTGAAATCAGCCCCGAAACCGTCGGCACCATTGCCCCGGTTCCAGCCTTCACGACCGGCACCGCCCTGGTAGCCGAAGCCCCGAACGTAGTCGCGTTTATCACCAGCCCAGTTCCGGTAACGGGGTACGTAGACACCATTGGCCCGGCGACCAAAGTAGTATTGATCTTCCATGCCTTCGAACGTTCCGGCAGCACCCACGGCCAAATGGTGGTCCATGATATTACGGCCAAGCTGGTCCGAATCATTACCCATACCATTCGGGAAACGATGCGACTTTGAGTTCATCAGGATAGACGTACTGGCAAATGCTGACGCATTCAGGAAAATAATTCGGGCATAATATTCCCGAACCTCCTTGGTGTTCTGATCAATAATCCGGACACCAGTCGCTTTACCCTTTTTCTCATCGTACAGTACTTCCGACACGATCGAATCAGGCAGCAGCGTTAGTTTTCCGGTCTTAACAGCCGCGGGCAACGTAGCGGCCTGTGTACTGAAATAAGCTCCGTATGGACAACCTCTCATACACTGGTTACGGAACTGGCAAGCTGCCCGGCCCAGATCGTAGTGAAGTTGCTTTGGCTGAGTCAAGTGAGCTGTACGGCCCATTGTTACATGGCGGGCCGGGAACGCTTTTTCAATACGTTTTTTAGCTTCCTTCTCCAGGCAGTTCATCTGCATCGGTGGCAGGAAGTTGCCATCAGGCAGCACATCCAGCCCATCTTTATTACCCGAAATTCCAGCGAATCCTTCTACGTAAGTGTACCAGGGCGCGAGGTCTTCATAACGAATCGGCCAATCGACACCGATACCTTCTTTGGCATTGGCCATGAAGTCCTCTTTGTTCCAGCGATAGCTTTGCCGACCCCACATCAGCGACCGTCCACCCACGTGATAACCGCGAATCCAGTCTACCTTACGTTTTTCGAGGTATGGGTTTTCCTTATCATTTTCGAAATGGTGCCGCCATTCCTCGTTAGCGGTGTAGCCAGTACGCATGTTGGCCCAGTATTCTTCAGCCGCCATGGTTGTGATACGTCCCCGGTGCGGAAAATCCCAGGGATTATTAGTCGCCGTTACGTATCCTTCGATATGTTTGATATCGCGACCACGCTCCAGCATCAGCACTTTCAATCCTTTTTGAGTAAGTTCTTTGGCAGCCCAGCCACCCGAAATACCCGACCCAACGACAATAGCGTCGTAGGTCATATCTTTTTTTGCGTCTATGATTAAATTCATGATGTACAGTCGTAAGGTATAAGCGTCATAAGGTGCAAGTGGCTGACGCAAGTTTTTACTTACGGTTTACCGACTTACTACTCATCACTTTTTTAGATGGCCCACGCCTTCTGGCCGGGTTTGAGCGGAACACACCCATCGTAGCGACCAGGAACGGCTACATATTCGAGCGCCTGTGTTGCACCGATCTCGGACGTGAAATAACCTGTTAGCGTCAAGTCTTTCAGCATGGTGAAGAAAGGCGTATACATTTTTGCCCCTTTATCCCCCGGCATCTGTAAATCAGCCTGTCCATTGTCTACTTTTTTCGCAGCTTTAGCATTGGCCATATCAGCACGCTGCTGTTTGGCTTCCGCTTCCAGCTTTTTAACAACCTCAATACGTTGCGTTGGATCAAGTTGCACAAAGGCTTTACCGTAGGCATCCTGACTGAGTTTGTTCGTCTGGGTAAGCCCATCCAGGAACCGTTGCTGATCGGCAGGCTTGTAGCAGTCTTTCACAATAACGTCAATAATTTCGTTCACCTTGGCTGCTTTTGCGCCAGGCGTGCCTGTCGTCGGGATAATGGTATCGGCCAGTTCCGCGACAGTTGCGTCCTGATCGGCCGTAAAGAAAAGCGGCTTGCCCGTCAGGGCGCGTCGGGCGGCCGACGCTTCGAGCGTATCGGCCAATGCGGGCGACACCAGGCCGGGCAGCGACACAGTGGCGCCAGCCAGCGCGGCTACCCGCATAAGAGCATCTCTTCTGTTCATAGGTTTATAGCAAATTAGACTTTCAAATAGAACGATATATACAAATACAAATGTATAACATTCAATGAATGGATTGTGCAATTTGGAGACGCACTTTTGGCGGATAATTCTATTTAGAACGTAGCTAATTATCAGCCTTAACCGAATGAAGCAAATCAGCCAGATAATACCAAAGTTTCAAAAAATGAATCACAAAAAAGCCGACTCACTCAAACGAGTCGGCTTTTTACAGAAAGGTTTTTTGAATCGTTATCCTACCGCTAACTCCCGTACGGCCAGCCAGCTCATTAATCCAGCGCCAGTCTCCAGAGCCGCTTCGTCGATGTCGAAGGTGGGGGTGTGAACACCCGAAATGATACCACGAGCTTCGTTACGTGTTCCGAGTCGGTAAAAGCAGGAATCGACTACTTGCGAATAGAAGGCGAAGTCTTCGCCCGCCATCCATAAATCGAGGTCAACGACGTTTTCCGAGCCCATGTATTCAACGGCCTGTGCCCGTACACGACGAGTCAATTCGGGATGATTTTTGAGGAAAGGATACCCGTGCACAATCGTAAACTCGCAGGAGCCACTCATTGCTTCGGCAATACCTTCGGCCAGTTTGACCATGCGTTTTTTACCTTCTTCGCGCCATTCTTCGTTCATGCATCGGAACGTGCCCTGAATCGTGACTTCGTTCGGAATTACGTTCGTCACGCCGTCGGCAATAAACCGCCCGAACGACAATACTGACGGACTGGCCGGTGGGCAGTTTCGGCTGATGATCTGCTGGAGCGCCACAATGATGTGCGATGCGATTAAAACCGGATCAACGAGATTATCGGGCATGGCAGCATGACCACCTTTCCCGCGTACAGTCATGTAAATTTCATCGGTGCTGGCCATGTACATGCCTTCGCGAAAGCCAATTTTACCGACCGGAATGTTTGGTGCTACGTGCTGACCGAGCATACTGACAGGGGCCGGGTTTTCCAGAACACCTTCCCTAATCATCATCGATGCACCACCGGGGGCTTTCTCTTCGCCCGGCTGAAATACCAGTTTTACTGTACCGTCAAATTGATCGCGTAATACGTGCAGGATACGCGCTACGCCCAACAGGCTTGCCGTATGTGCATCGTGTCCGCACGCATGCATAACCCCTTCAACAGTAGATTTATACGGTACGTTGTTCGCTTCGTGGATTGGCAACGCATCCATATCGGCTCGCAAGCCAACGACTTTCGAGGTGGCAGAACCGTTGCTCTTGTTCCCCTCAATAAGGGCCACCAGGCCCGTATCGGCTACACCTTCCTGTGGCGTTATGCCAATAGCTTTGAGTTGATCGGCGACAAATCGGGCTGTGTTATGTTCCTGAAACGAGAGTTCGGGATGTGCATGCAGGTGTCTACGAGTCTGAACGATGTCGGCCGCATATTGCCGGGCCAGAGATTTAATGGAATCGAGCATAAGTAATGCGGTGGTGCGGCATTCCGACGGAAAACCGCATTTAGATTTATACTGCGGCTTCCCAGCCGCGTTACTGTGTTGTTATAAACTGATAATCGCTCACAACCGTTTCCAGGAAGGCGCGATTTGACAAACTACTTTGAATACCGGTTACTTCTTTCACTTTATCGGCGGTACGTTCCAGAACATGTTCGTCGGTTCGGCGAAGAACCTCACGAACGATGCTGATGTCCCGGTCGGAAAGCAAGCTAACATCAGAAAACTGCACGATGTAATTCTCAGGGGCAGGGCGATAGACTACGTCCTCTATCGAAACGGGTTGCTTGAGCTTGACAACCGTGGTTCCGGCCGCAATATCGCCCAGGCGTTGGCCCTTACCATTGGCCGCTACCGTAATTATCGGTACAATACCGCCCAAAAATGCTATCGATTCCACAATTCGAAGCAACCAACGTAGTAGATAAGCGCCTAAGCCCGGCTGCGATCCATCGAGCATGACCACCCGAATATTCATAGCGATTTTACCAATGCTCCTACCGTTGAGGAACCATTCCGACGCCAAATCATAGAACACAACGGGTAGCATGGCAATTACCCCATAGAACCTGCCAACATTCAGATTGAGGCCTGCGGCAATGGCCATCATCAGCAGCACCCAGCCAAAAATCACTACGTAGTCAATTAAAGAGGCTATAATCCGGTCACCAACACTGGCAGGCTCATATTCAAGTAAAACGTTCTGAGAAGTGCGGATGGCAAGAGACATGGGGTAGAGTCGTAAGTCAGCAGTCAAAAGTCGTAAGTAAGGTCGTCTAGTCAAAAACTTTTTAGGGAAAACCTATTAACTTAGCCAACTGACCCTTACGACTTATATGCGCGAAGCCCTTTTCGTTAAACGCAACTCCGACAAGTGGCGCGACATCGAACAAAATCCTACGCGAGACCCCGACGAGCTGACAAACCGCTTTGTAGAACTGACTGATGATTTGTCGTACGCCCGGACGTTCTACCCCAATTCGAACGTAACACGCTACCTCAACGGGCTGACCGCCCAGATGCACCGGGGGCTGATGCAGAATAAGCGCGACGATCGCAGTCGATTCGTTACGTTCTGGAAATATGAGTTACCCTTTCTCTTTCAACAGTCGCACCGGCTGCTGGCGCTATCGGCGGGCATTTTTTTGGTGGCGGGTATTCTCGGCTGGTTATCGGCGGCTCATGATGCTACGTTCGTTCGACTGATTCTGGGCGATCAGTACGTGAATATGACGCTCGAAAACATCAAAAAAGGCGATCCGCTGGGGGTGTACAATAGCAGCGATCAGGCGTCGATGTTTATACAGATTACGCTCAATAACATTTACGTAGCGTTCCGAACGTTCATATTTGGCTTGTTCGCGTCCTTTGGCACGATGGCTATGCTGTTCTACAACGGCATCATGCTGGGCTCTTTTCAATATTTTTTCTACGAACGTGGGCTGCTGCTCGACTCCATCCTGAAAATATGGATTCACGGCACGCTCGAAATATCGGCCATTATTATTGCGGGCTGCGCGGGCTTAACCGTCGGCAACAGCCTGCTATTTCCTGGGACATTTTCTCGACTGGAGTCGTTTAAGCGAGGCATTAAACAAGGCTTGAAAATCGCGATTGGGCTAGTACCAATTTTTATCATGGCTGGTTTTCTGGAAAGTTTTATCACCCGGCTAACGCTGCCGCCAGTTGTGAGTGGCGGTATTATTCTGGTTTCGGCTGCTTTTATTAGCTGGTATTTTATTCTGTACCCAATTTCACTTAACCGCAGAATTCCGTCATGATTCAACTTTTCGAGCAGCGCGATTTTGGGAACAAAATCAATGCTACGTTTCAGTATATTACTCAGAATATCAACAGCTTCATCCTGTCTATCATTTACATTGCTGGCCCGCCTGTTTTACTTATGATCGTGGCTGGCAGCTTCCTGATCAGTGATGTTGTCTTGCTGTTTGGGTCGAGCCCGACCAATCCGCTCTGGTTTATGAATGAACTACCAGCCATTCTTGTTATCGGGATTGGTTTTTTGCTGAGTCTATTGGCGGTAAGTCTGACGACCTTTGCTCACCTGAAAGTATACAACCGAAATGCGGGCCAGCCAATTCAGGTATCGCAGGTTTGGGAGGAGGCTAAAGAACACATCGGAGCCGCCATCGTGTTTAACATCCTGTCGACCATCGTAACCATTGTCGCTACGATGTTTTTTGTTTTACCAGGCATTTACGTCGGTGTTGTTCTGAGTCTGGGGGTTCCGGTTCTGGTCTTTGAAAATACGAATTTCGGGCAGACCTGGAACCGATGTTTCGAGCTTATCCGCGACAAGTGGTGGTCTACGTTCGGGCTGGCCCTGGTCATGGGCATTCTTGCCGGACTGCTACGTCTGGCATTTCAGATTCCGGGTTTACTTATTGGTTTCTTATTCAGTGATGTAGCTACCCAGGGCGTTATTGCTATTATCTCGGGGGCAATCAGTTTGCTCGGGGCTTTGCTGCTCAATAGCTTAGTTTACCTGGCCATTGGTTTTCAATACACAAATCTGGTTGAACGGCAGGAAGGCCGAGGAATGATTTCGGCCATTGACTCTATTGGAACCCAACCAACCCAAGCCCGCGAAACGGATGAAGGCATTTTTTAAATTAACGTTTGTTGTTGCCGCGCAAATTACTACGTTGCTTGTAGGCGTGTACTCATTGCCGGTTTCGGCCCAGGTAACTGCGCCCCAAAGCCAAACGGTTTCGCCCCCCGACGACCGTTCGGCGCTACGTGTCCGTTATCCTGATCCTGACCATCTGCATGAGCTGCAAACCGATCGTGATTACCAGTATAACAACGACGCGCCCCCGTCTACCAATCCAATAGCTCGTTTTTTCAATTGGCTCTTCCGTAAAATTTCCCGTTTTCTGGCCAGCAAAGCCTATCAGGACGTTTGGCAGTACGTAATTCTGGCGGGCATAGCTGGTGTCTCTATTTATCTGCTGATGAAAGCCGAGGTGCTGGGTTATTTGTTTCCAAAGAAGGCACAATCGAGCGATCTGGATTACGCAACACTGGAGGAGAATATCCACGAAATCAATTTCGATTCGGCTATTGAGGACGCTATCAACCAGCGAAACTTTCGGCTGGCCGTGCGGCTTCTATACCTGCAAACGCTTAAAAGCCTGACCGACTCGGGCCAGATCAACTATAAACCCGAAAAAACAAATCGTCAGTACGTTTACGAGTTAACTAATTCTCCTCTCCAAGTTGATTTTGAGATCCTTACCCGCCAATTCGAGTTTGTGTGGTATGGCGATTTTCCGGTAGACGAAACGCGGTTCGGGCAAATCAGGCAGCAGTTTCAGCAGTTTAATTCGTCTCGTCCAGCCCCGATACATGATAGATAAGCGCTGGGTTGACGTACATAACCGGCCTTCTTTTTTTACATTTGTAGTCTAATCAGACGAAACTATTGGTAGACGCGTCGTACTTTTTGGCAAATAAACCCGCATTTACCGATTCGGTGATTTTTCGTCTTAGGGAGTTAATTCGTTCTGCATACACAGCATCTCCAATGGTCAGGAGGTTTGTATAGGCCCGATCCCAGTCGCCGTTTGTGTTCAAGGCGGCCGCAATCCGGTCAAACGTAGCGCGCCCCTGATGCAAAATGTCGCAAACGACTACACATACTTTAACGGGTGCTCTGTCGAGTCCTAGCCGATGATGATAGCGGGGCAAATTTGTCTGAAAAAAATCAACCGCCAAACTGACCTGCACTAACCGATTTTGGGGATCGTTCTGTGCCCAGTGTACCATTCGGGCCGCACTTATGGTTTCCTGATTTTCAATTTCTGAAAGCGTAGGATTTAAGTAATCCATTAACCCTTGTGTCGACGTATCATTCTCCAGTTGGGTTAAGGTTTCGTTGCTATTTTTATAATAAATACGGCCCTGGCTCAGTTCCAACCGAGGAAAGTAATCAGCTGCCAGCGGTAACTGAAGTAGCTTTTTCAGGTAGCGCACAAAATCGCCATTGGGTACATGGGCAGCATACTGCATGAAACTGAAGGTAAATTTGGCCCGATCATACGTATTGAGGCAGAAGAAAGATCCTTTACTTTCGACAAAGGCCGTAGGGTTTATAAAATCTGCCCAAAATCCATAGTCGGCTCTGTAGTCGTTGGGATTGTAGGTAAGGCCGGGTTTGGTATCCGTATTAAACAGCCCGAAATTATCCTGGTATTTAGTCCTGTAGGCAATTACAAACCGGCTCTCGCCCGAATTGAGCCGTGTACCATAATAAACCGTTCTACCTGTGGATAAAACAGCAGACGAAATGTTGAACGCGTAGGCCATGTTAAGGAGAGGATTGAATGGTAATGGATTGTATCGTTGAAAGGAACTAACCAAGCACTACGTTGACGTAAGCAAGTGAAATCATTATACGTTATCAATAGAGACGATTGAGCCTGAATCCTGACCGGAAGACGACATCAAAACTGTTGGTATTCAGATCATTCATTTAAAAGTACTATAAGCCATGCCGATACCTAACGACCTCTTATTTAACGGTGAGTCCTTTTAGTATGTAGCGCATCCACCGACTTCGCTAAAGGCCAGACGCCTGCTCCCTGTATCTTAAATAAATGTGCATTTGCAAAACAAGTCGCGAAACGGTAGTATTACAGAGAGAAACTCGATGAGTAAAATCTGTCTGATTCGTTGCCCCTGACCTTGGCTGTCAGAATGCTTGCCTATTCATAACTGTCCTTGCTGAAGCCTAACAAATATCTCTTTATCCTGCTTACTACGGTAGTAGCTTACGTGCTCTATGAGTATTATCGACCGAGGCCAATTAACTGGGAACCAACGTATCAGAATGACGACAAAATTCCGTTCGGAACACAGGCGTTGTTTGAGTTAATGCCTGACATATGGCAAGGGGCACCCATCAAGACGGTTCGCTTGCCGGTCTATAATTTTCTGACAGAAACAAAGCTGCCAACACGTAGCAATTATATGTTCGTGTGCCATGATTTCAATACTGATGGCAACGATCTAAAGAAACTGTTGGCTTATGTCAGTCGTGGGAATAATGTCTTTATTTCTACTTACGTACTGCCTGATTCACTAAGTACGCTATTAGGTTTCAAAGCCGACGAGAAAGACCCACTCAAAGCGGATTCAACGCTACGTCAGAATTTTGTGAACCCTCAGTTAAAGAAGGCGGGTGGCTACAACTTCTTCCACGACGATGGACGTAATTTTCTAAGCATCAGGAAGTCACAGCACATAACGGTACTAGGCCGAAATGTCCGAAATGAACCGACTTTCATCCGGGTACGGTACGGAAAAGGACAATTTTTTATTCACAATTTGCCCTTAGCCTTCACAAATTACTACGTTCTGGATAAGAAGACGTCGGACTATGCATTTAAAGCACTCTCCTATTTGCCGGTTCTGCCGACCTACTGGGACGAATACCAGAATCAGGGGCGCTTCGATAAGGATCAGCAGTCGGTTTTCCGGTATATTCGTTCGCAACCCGCTTTGAACTGGGCGTATTACCTGGTGGCATTTGGACTGCTTTTTTACGCAATCTTTGCTGGAAAACGTACACAACGTATCATCCCGGTGATTGAGCCCCCTAAAAATACTTCGCTGGATTTTGTAAAGACCGTTGGTCAAATGTACTTTCAGCAGGGTAACCACGATAACCTGGCCCGCAAGAAAATTCAGTATTTCCTGGCTGACATCCGCGACCAGTATGGACTAAACACAACCGTACTGGACAGGGAGTTTATGGAAACGTTAAGCCGAAAAAGTGGTACGCCAAGCGATGAAACGGATGAATTAGTGCGACTTCTTCGCAACGCTCAGAAAAGCACTTTGCTATCGGAATATGATTTATTGACCCTAACCAGGGCCATGGAACGATTTAAACAAGCCCTCTGACCGGGCTTCCACTGATTTAGGGATTTACAGGATTTGCGTTCAACGAAAGTCTAGAACAAAATCAGATTAATCCATAAATCGGTGGAATCCTGGCAGGGCCGCCCGCGCGGTCAGACATTCTTTATGGAAAATTTTGAAACTCGATTAGACCTTACGACTCTCACGTCCACTGTCGATGCCATTCGCGCTGAAGTTGGTAAAGTCATTGTTGGCCAGCAAAATACGATCGATTTGTTGTTGACAGCCTTGCTTGCCGATGGACACGTCCTGATTGAAGGCGTGCCGGGTGTCGCTAAAACATTGACGGCCAAGCTGCTGGCCAAAACAATGTCGGTGGGCTTTAGCCGGATTCAATTTACCCCCGACCTGATGCCGTCCGACGTATTGGGAACGTCTGTTTTTATACCCAAAACCGGTGATTTCTCATTCCGGCAAGGGCCCATTTTCTCCAATCTGGTTCTGATCGACGAAATCAACCGGGCTCCGGCCAAAACCCAGGCTGCCTTGTTTGAAGTCATGGAAGAGCGGCAGGTGACGAACGACGGCACTACGTATTATCTCGCCGAACCATTTATGGTGCTGGCCACCCAAAACCCGATCGAACAGGAAGGGACGTATCGACTGCCCGAAGCGCAATTAGACCGGTTTCTTTTCAAAATCGTGGTCGGCTATCCATCGGCAACTGAAGAGATAGACATTCTTCGTGGCCACCATCAGCGCAGAAACCTCGCCGATGCACTCGATGCGGTTCATGAAATACTCACCGCCGACCAGTTAGCTACCTTACGTAGGCAGGTGCATCAGGTGCATGTAGAAGACAAGTTGTTCGACTATATCGCTCAGGTTGTGCAGGGGACACGCGCGAATAAATCACTTTATCTTGGTGCATCACCCCGCGCATCGGTAGCCTTACTAAACAGCGCCAAAGCCCTTGCTACGTTGCGGGGGCGCGATTTCATTACGCCCGAAGACGTTCAGGAACTAGCGGCTCCCGTATTGCGCCATCGGGTGCTGCTTACGCCCGAACGCGAGATGGAAGGCAGCACGGCCGATGATATCGTTGCGCAATTAGTGCAGAAGGTTGAGGTGCCACGATGAAATTTATCCGTCCCTTCTTCGTAGCCACTCGGCTCTGGCTTGTCTTACTGGCTATCGTACTGCTGTTCGTAACGGCCTACGCTTTCCCAATTCTGTTTGCGCTGGCACAGGTTGTCTTTCTGGTTTTTATGTTTTTGATTTTCCTGGATGCCTGGCTACTCTTTCGCGTTAAATCCGGTGCCTTTTTCGCCCGGCGCGAACTGCCAGACCGTCTATCGAATGGCGACGAAAACCCGCTGTCAATTTATCTGGAAAACCGGTACACATTTCGGGCCGCTGTCGATGTAATCGATGAAATTCCGTTCCAGTTCCAACGACGTAACGTATTGTTTCAGGCTAAACTGAACCCGCGCGAAACGCAGGTGCTACGGTATGAACTTCGACCCACTCGGAGAGGGGAATACAGTTTCGGAGCCATTAACGTATTTGTTATGACGCCCTTAGGCTTGCTTAAACGGCGTTACCAGTTTGAGCAGGGTAAAACTGTGGCGGTTTATCCATCGTTTTTGCAGATGCGACACTATGAATTGCTGGCTGCTACCAATCGCCTGAACGAAGTGGGCGTGAAACGAATGCGTCGTATTGGGCACAGCATGGAGTTTGAACAGGTACGCCCCTACGCCACTGGCGATGATGTTCGTACAATTAACTGGAAAGCTACCTCCCGGCGAACTGATCCAAGAGGCACAACGCTCATGATTAATGCCTATCAGGATGAGCGCTCGCAACCTGTTTATTGCCTGATTGATAAAGGACGGGTTATGCAGTCGCCGTTTGATGGACTGACATTGCTCGACTACGCCATTAACGCCAGCTTGGTATTGAGCAACATTGCGCTTATGAAACAGGACCGAGCGGGTATCCTGACCTTCTCCGATCATGTTGGCCAAATCGTGCCCGCCGAACGCCGGTCAGGCCACATGCTCAAAATTCTGGAAGTTCTGTACCGGCAGAAAACCCGCTTTTTGGAAACGGACTATGAGAGTTTGTACGCCACCGTTCGGTCGAATACTCGCCAACGGAGTTTGCTCTTGTTATTCACCAACTTTGAGACCGTGAGCGCTATGCACCGGCAGTTACCCTACCTTCGTCGGCTCGCGAAAGATCACTTACTATTGATCATCTTCTTCGAGAATACAGAACTTCGCAGTTTGCTCGACCAGCCAGCAACAGACACGGAACAGATTTATCTCAAAACGATTGGTGAGAAGTTTTCCTTCGAGAAGAAACAGATTGTGAAGGAGTTAACTCAATACGGCATCCAAACCATTCTAACCGCTCCACAGAATCTGACGGCTAATACCATTAATAAGTATTTAGAGCTGAAAGCCCGTGGCATGATTTGAGGTCGTCAATTATCGCCAAGGCCACCTTTTACGGACTCATAATCAGACTTGAGCCGTCCCATTTCTTTCGCCAGGAATACTTGCAACTGGCGATTGAAGTCTTCTTTTTCCGTATCAGGTAAAGACGCATATAGCTCTTTCAATTCCTGATTGATGGCAGCCCGTTCCTCGTCGGTGACTGCATTAATGGATTTATAGTGGTATTTTCTAAAATCGTATTGCATTGGTATTCCAGTAAAGAGACTGGACGTTAGCTGTTGAAAAATTTCCAACAACTAACGTCCAGCTTATAAAAATTAAACGTTTACGATTTCATCAACTCCTGGTGCTCTTTCAAGCGCTGTTTTTCGATTCGAGCCGATACGATAATACTTACTTCGTAAAGGAGTGTTAAGGGTAGAGCCACCAGTACCTGGCTGTAGATGTCCGGCGAAGGAGTAATAATCCCTGCCACAATCAAAATCACGATCCAGGCGTGTTTGCGATAAGAGCGCATGAATGCAGGGGTCAGTACGCCCACTTTCGATAATACGTAGGCGATCATCGGCATCTGAAAGATCAGCGCGCAACCCAGCGAGAGCGTTACCAGAATACCGATGTACGACGTAATATCGAACTGGTTCTTGATTTCAGGCGTAATCTGATAGTTTGCCAGAAAGTTGATCGCCAGCGGAGAAACGATAAAATAGCCAAAAAGAAGCCCTAACAGAAACAGCATCGAGACAAAGAAAACGGCTCCTCGGGCAGCCTCTTTTTCAACGGATCTGAGCCCCGGTTTAATGAACCGCCATAACTCCCAGAAGGCATAGGGGAATGCGAAACAAAGACCAATAATAGCCGACGAAGTCATGGCCATGGTAAACTGATCCGACACGCCCAGAGACTGTAATTCAAAATTGAGTTTCTTGACGCATAAATCGGCATACCCTGTCATATCAGCCAGTTTGCACATCATCCGGTACGTCCAGAAGTCGGGGTTTTTGGGGCCCATAACCACCACTCTGAAAATATCTTCAATGAAAATAAAGGCAGCGATGGCAAATACGAAAATTGCCCCAACAGCCCGAATAATGTGCCAGCGGAGTTCTTCCAAATGGTCCAGAAAGGACATTTCCTTGCCTTCTTCGGACAGTATCTCTTCGTCAGTTACTTGATCTAGTGGCATTGTTCAATTAGCGAATGAGTGTTTGGCTGAATGAGTGAATAAGAATCTAACTATGTGAATTAGTTTCCTGTGAATAGCTATTCGCTCATTCACTCATTCGCCATTCACAATTAACTTTTATAGAGAGGAAACGCTTTCATCCACTCATTAATTTCTTCTTTTACGGTCGCTAACGTAGCAGCATCGTCATGGCTCATCAGCACCTTGTCGATATATACGACAATTTGCTCCATGTCCGATTCTTTCAATCCGCGCGTTGTCATAGCAGCCGTTCCAACACGGATGCCCGACGTTACCATTGGCGACTTATCGTCGAACGGAACCATGT
Organism: Spirosoma jeollabukense; assembly: GCF_054777855.1. NCBI lineage: Bacteria > Pseudomonadati > Bacteroidota > Cytophagia > Cytophagales > Cytophagaceae > Spirosoma > Spirosoma jeollabukense. The sequence goes on along the minus strand of NZ_BAAHAD010000003.1, from coordinate 333,811 downwards.
TCTTGTTGATCGTAATATCCGCCTTTATAAGAGTATTCTCAGCTAATTTACCCGTCAGTCCTTTAGAACGAAGGTCGATCAGCATCAGGTGGTTATCTGTGCCACCTGAAATAATTTGATAGCCCCGGCTCAGGAATGCATTCGCCATTGCCTGCGCGTTGGCTTTCACCTGTACAGCATAGTCGTAAAAATCGTCGGTCAGCGCTTCGCCAAACGCAACCGCTTTAGCCGCAATAATATGTTCCAGTGGCCCGCCCTGCGTACCCGGGAACACCCCAGAATCCAGCAACGATGACATCAGACGCGTTTCTCCTTTTGGCGTTTTAATCCCGAATGGATTCTCGAAGTCGTTCCGCATCATGATAATACCACCACGCGTACCCCGCAGTGTTTTATGCGTCGTAGTCGTCACGATGTGGGCATGAGCGAGCGGGTCATTCAACAAGCCTTTGGCAATCAAACCAGCCGGGTGCGATACGTCAGCGAGCAGAAGCGCCCCAACTTCATCGGCAATAGCGCGAAGGCGGGCATAATCCCAGTCACGGCTATAGGCCGAAGCGCCACAAATAAGCATTTTTGGGCGCTCACGTTTCGCCGTCTCTTCAACAACATCGTAGTTAATAACCCCCGTTTCCCGTTCAACGCCATAAAATGTTGGGCGGAAATATTTACCTGAAATATTTACTGACGACCCATGCGTCAGGTGACCACCGTGCGAAAGGTCGAAACCCAGGATGGTATCACCCGGATGTAGGCAGGCTACAAATACAGCCGTATTTGCATTGGCACCCGAGTGAGGCTGCACGTTGACCCAACTAGCCCCGAAAAGCTCTTTGGCACGGTCAATAGCAATCTGTTCTACCTGATCGACTACTTCGCAGCCACCATAATACCGTTTGCCAGGCAGGCCTTCGGCGTATTTGTTGGTCAGGACACTACCAGCCGCTTCCATAACGGCGGGCGATACAAAATTTTCGGAAGCAATCAGTTCAATACCTGACTCCTGCCGGTGTTTTTCTTTGGCAATCAGATCAAATACCTGCGTATCGCGGGTGGTGGTGGCGGTCGTCATACTACGAGCGGTTAGTGCAATCGGTTGTTTCAGTGGCTGGCTAGCGCATTTTCGAACAGACAAATAGCCAACCTATTATACTACAAATGTACGGTAGAAAACGGTAGGATAGAGAAGATTTTAGCGATGAAACAATAGGATAAAACACACCCGCTATAAACAATTTTTAAGGCCCCCTTACTACAGTATCTTAAACCATCGACTTAAAACCCAATCTTATTAAGACATGACACAGACCGAAGATGATGCCCGTGTTGTGGATCAGACATAAACTTAATAACGCGATGAAAAGTCAAGTAAAAGTATTCATCTTTCTGGGCCTTCTTTTCCCAGCTTTATTTTCAGCCTGCACAGCGACATCCGTAACCCAAGGCCCTCCACCAGCCCGCGTTGAAGTTATTCCAAGAGCGCCATCGACCCGACACGTGTGGATTCCGGGACACTACGTTCGCCGGGGACGTAATTATATGTGGGTCAATGGGTTTTATCAGGTTACCCCAGCGCGTTACTCAGCCTGGGTTCCGGGTCAATGGCGCCAATCCCGCCGTGGTCCTGTCTGGGTTGAAGGACATTGGCGTTAATTGATACGTGAATTCTGAAGGGCCACTATCAGTTGATAGTGGCCTTATTTTTTTAGGCTATCCTTTCCCTTTCGTCGCTATCTGATACTGCAAAGGCGTCATGCCAGTATGCAGCTTGAATTGCCGATGAAAATGCGAATTATTGACAAATCCGCTTTCTGCGCCTACCTGCCCAATGCTCAGATTAACATCGGTAAGTAACTTACGAGCATGACTAATACGTAGTTCATTAAGGTACTCAATAAAAGATTTCCGAGTACGCTTCTTAAAATACCAACAGAAGGCAGCCGGAGCCATACTGGCCACTGACGCAATGGTCTCTATCCGAATTTCATCCCGGAAATGAGTCAGCATGAACTCCAGCATCCGCTTCATGCGCTCGGTTTCATCCCTACCAGGAGCCAGTTGATAGCCCTTACTAGCCAGCATTTTTGCACCCGAATCGGCAGCTAGCTGGTTCAATAGATTCAAAAACCCAAGCAACTGCGGCAATCCCTGTTGCTCCAGTAACTGCTTAATTAACGCTGCTAGCGACTGGCAGGTAGTCGAACTAAAGCGCAGTCCATAACGGGCACGTTCCAGCAAGTGACGTATCGAACCAGCCTCGGGTACGGCGGCTAACACGCGCTGATCAAACGAAGCTGGAAATTGAATAACAATGGATTCAGCCTGTTGTGCTGCGTTACCAGTATAAAAATCGTCGTCATTTCGCCAGAAATGAGATAAATCCGGCCCTAATAATACCAGATCCCCTGCCTGAAATGCCTCGACATGATCGCCCACAAACCGACGCCCATAGCTTTTAACAATATAGGTCAGTTCGTACTCAGGATGGTAATGCCAGGGTGCGTCAAAATACGATAGCTGAAACCGTCGAACCAGTAGCGAACTTTGCTCACTGAAGGTTATCTTTTCGAAGAGCGCTTTCAAGATATAGTGCGTTATTTTAACGTATCGGCTAGCCAATCGGGTTAGTAGTAGTCAAAATTGCACATAAATCAGTAAAAAGAGGTCAGTTATCAGTTTACAAAACCCGTTAATTTTGTCTTACTCGCTACGTCATAATGAGCGATGCAAACCCCTAGTCTTTTTCACTGATGGAAACCACAATTGACAAATCAACCTTACTGAACGAATTAGATCTGCCCTACTCGGTCAGCCCGGAAGCGATTGCATTCTACCAGCAGCATGGATATGTAAAACTCAAGCACGTATTAAGTCAAGCCGTTCTTGATTACTACGGCGCTATTATTACCGATTTAGTTTTTCGGCTTAATACGATCATCAAGCCAATGGAAGAGCGGACGACTTATGAGCGTGCTTTTCTGCAAATTATGAACTTATGGCTGGAAGATCCGGAAGCGAAAGAATTCGTTTTCTCGAAGCGACTAGCTAAAATCGCCACCGACCTGATGGGCGTTCAGGGGGTACGTATTTATCACGATCAGGCCTTATATAAAGAACCGTCGGGCGGCATTACGCCCTGGCACGCCGACCAGTTTTACTGGCCGTTGGCATCACCCAATACGGTTACGGTCTGGATTCCATTGCAGGAAACGCCCATGGAAATGGGGCCACTGGCTTTTGCCGAAGGGAGTCAGCGCGTTGAAATCGGCCGTGATCTGGAAATCAGCGATGAGAGTGAGAAAATTCTGGCCGACGAATTGCGAAAGCAAAACTTTACCGTCTATGACGCACCCTTTGATTTGGGCGAAGTAAGTTATCACGCGGGCTGGACATTCCACCGCGCGGGGCCGAACGTATCCGATCGCCCCCGCGGGGTAATGACAATGATTTATATGGATAAGGACCAGATTATCATACAGCCCCGCAACAAATATCAGGTGGCCGATCACGCCAAATGGCTCAACAATGTTCCCGTTGGCAGCAAACCACAGGATGAGCTAAACCCGATTTTGTTCAGCTATTGATAAGACAAAACCGCTTTGGGGAAACTGTTTGTTGATTCGGTCGATAAAAATGGAAATATTTTGGCGGTATTTCTGTTGTTCAACCAAACCATCACTTACCCAAAGCGGTATGAAGTCATTATTCGCGCTTATTGCGTGGTTATTCGTTACTCTAAGCGCAACGGCGCAGATTCGTAAAGACCCGACTCATTGGTCAGCCAAAGCAGATAAACAACCGGCTAAAGTTGGCGACATTGTCAGCGTTCAGATTCAAGCCGGTATTGACGATAGCTGGCATATTTACTCCAACGACCTTGATCCTACTATTGGACCAATCCCAACATCTTTTAAGTTTTCTCCATCTGATACGTATTCACTCGTGGGCAAACCGACACCGGAGGGTGTTAAAGAGGTTTTTGAAGAAGTTTGGGGGGCAAAAGTTCGCCAGTTTGAAAATAAAGCCATTTTCATTCAAAAAATCAAAATCCTAAAACCAGACGTAACTTTCTCAGGTACAGCCGAATATCAATCTTGTTCTACCAAAGAGGGTGTGTGTTTACCGCCTGCCGAAGCTGAATTTTCAGTAGCGCTCAAGGCCACTTCTACGGCAACGCTACCACAAGCTACTACGGCTACAGCCGTAGCTTCAACGCCTAAAACGACTTCGGTTACTACGTTGCCCTCTTCTGAATCGGTCACTCTGGCTACAACCCAAGCCAGCGCAGTAAGTGCAACAGAAGCGACTACAGCATCTGATGCCGCTATTGTAGAAGACGTTAGAAAGAACAACTTAGCGCTAAATGAAAACGGCACTGCAGCAGGCGGTTCATTATGGAGTTTTATGCTAGCCGCTTTCCTATCAGGGCTGGTTGCCCTGCTTACTCCCTGCGTATTTCCAATCATTCCAGCAACAGTCAGTTTTTTTACTAATCAGCAGGGTGGATTTTGGAAGGCGTTGCTATACGGTGCGTTTATCATCGGTATCTATGTATTGATTGGTACGGTTGTATCCCGTTTTAACGGTCCAGCCTTCGCCAATTTTGTTAGCACACACTGGCTTCCAAACCTCCTGTTTTTCGCCATCTTCTTTGTCTTTGGCCTTTCATTTCTAGGGCTTTTCGAGATTGTATTGCCGAACTCGCTTATTAACCAAGCCGATGCGAAATCCGAACAGGGTGGCGTTCTAGGTATTTTCTTTATGGCTTTCACGCTCGTGCTGGTGTCATTCTCCTGCACAGGTCCGATTGTCGGTAGTCTGCTCGTGGCCTCAGCGGGTGGCGAAGTAGTGAAGCCAATTCTGGGCATGGCCGCTTTTTCGTCGGCTTTTGCAATTCCTTTTACATTATTCGCGGCTTTTCCGCAATGGCTGAAAAACCTTCCCCGTTCGGGTGGCTGGCTCAACTCGGTAAAGGTTGTGCTGGGTTTCATTGAATTAGCCCTAGCGTTGAAATTTCTGAGTATCGCTGATCAGGTTTACCATTGGGGCTTACTTGATCGTGAAGTGTTCTTATCCGTCTGGATTGTCATTTTTGCGCTGATTGGCTTCTACTTCTTAGGAAAACTTCGGTTGCCACATGACAGCGAAACCAAGTTTATCAGTGTTCAAAAGCTGTTACTAGCAATTGCTACGTTCTCCTTTGTCGTTTATATGATTCCGGGTCTCTGGGGAGCACCTTTAAAGGCACTATCGGGTTATCTGCCTCCGGAAACCTCTCAGGATTTCAATCTCTACAGTCGGTCAACGGTTTTAGCCACACCAGCCACTACGTTGTCAGAAACACCAAAGTACGCAAACCTCTTTAAGCTACCGCATGGCTTACAGGGCTTCTTCGATTACAAACAGGGGCTGGCGTATGCGAAGAAAGTCAATAAACCCGTATTTATTGACTTCACTGGCCACGGTTGCGTGAATTGTCGTGAGATGGAAGCGCGCGTCTGGTCCGACCCAGCTGTGCTATCGCGTCTGCAAAACGATTTCGTGATCTTGGCTTTGTATGTAGACGACAAGACCGAACTGCCAGAAGCCGACTGGTATACCTCAACCTACGATCAGAAAGTTAAAAAGAGCATCGGTGCCCAAAACGCCGATCTACAGATTACGAAGTTCAATAACAATGCTCAACCGCATTATTGTCTGGTTAACAGTGATGGCAAGTTGCTCGTGGCACCCAAAAATTATGATCGCGACATAGCGCACTTCGTGGCCTTTCTGGAGTCGGGGAAGGCAAAATTCTAGGGCATTTCAGGCAACAGGGATGATATATTTCGAGCCTAGTTAACACAACATAAATCGGGTGAACTTACTTTTTGTTTATAGTAGAAATCAATGGCGTAGTCCAACAGCAGAAGCAATTTATAAGAACCATCCCAGTCATACAGCGAAGTCAGCGGGAACAGAACCATCGGCCCGAATCAAGCTAACGGTCAAACTTATAGACTGGGCTGATCTGATTTTTGTGATGGAAAAGCGACATAAACAACGTATCGCTGACAAGCTTTCCGACGCCATTCCAAGTAAACAACGTGTCGTCCTTAACATCCCTGATGACTACCGATACATGGATGAAGAATTGATTGAATCCATTAAATCATCCGTTTCTCCTTATCTGTGTATATCAGAGCAATAATAATCGTGTAGCGTTTACCATTTACCATTAACAAAAAATCCCCACCAGACTTTGGCGAGGATTTTTTATTAACTGATAAATTCTGTAGGCTAGGCAACTGCTTTGGCACGGACCGATTCTGCCTGTACCAATTCCATATCGGGTTTCGATTGATCAGAAACAGGAACACGGCCACGCTCCTTGCGAACGATGCGCGAGTAAAGCGATATCTCCTGATCGAACAGAAAGAGAAAAAATAGCTTCACAAACGATGTATGGTATTTCAGCGACTCGTAATACTCAGGAGCCGATTTCTTAATTTCTGGTAGCTTATTCCAGGGAATGGATGGAAAATCATGGTGCTCATTGTGGAAGCCTACGTTCAGATTCGGGCCGTTAAGCGGGCCATAATAGCTGTAGGTTTCCTGTTCAGGATCGAGCGTCAGGAAGTGCTCCTGAGCCCAGCGGGCACCTAATGGGTGGAGTCCAACCGAGAAGAATAGACACAGCACCAAAAATACCAGCGCCTTCCAGCCAAATAAGGTTACAATCAGCACATCAAACGTAATCTGAACAATAAAATTAGCAATTACCCATTTATCAAAAACAGCTAACTCTTTCATCCGCAGGGTACGAATACCTTGAAAAATAGGATAGAACAACAACCAGATGGCCTTTCCAATCGAATAGTTTTTGATAAGCTTGGCTTCATACCAGTCTGGCAAATCAGCATCTAACTCATGAACACCCTGAAACGCATGGTGCTTGATATGAAAATTTTTGAACGTCAGCGCCGTTGGAAAAATCGTTGGAAGATTGGCAAAAATAGCCGCCCACATGTTGGCCCCTGGTTTACGGAAAATCAAATTGTGTGCTGCTTCATGAATGCAAACGAACAGTGTATGGGCCGGAAATGCGCCAATAAACCACGCAGTTGCCACCACAATCCACCACGATTGGTCGCGAACAAGGTAGGCCAGGCCTGTCATGAGCGTAACGCAACCCAGAATAACCCAAAACGTAGTGGGGTTTTTCTGCCCAATCAGTTTTTTAATTTCGGGGTGAGACTTCAGGATTTGTCGGGTGCGAATCCGATGCGGTTCAGAAGCGTTCGAGTGAACAAAATTAGTTAATGTTGCCATAGATGAGTGTCGCCGGAACAACGGGGCCGCCCGCGCAGTTCGGTGAATACGAAGAGTAAAATTAACACATTTCCTACAATATACCTCTATTAATTGGAAAGCTCTTTTTTCAGGCTGAGTGAGCATAATAATAAGCAAAAAGCTGGCAGAAGGGAGTGTTCAGTAAAGGGTATCAACTTATGCTTTACTAATTTGATACTTGTATGAAATGGAAGAAAAACGGCTTCTACAATAAGCCTTTCGTCAAACCGCCATTGCCAACGTGTTGGCAGGAGGCAGCGAGTCGACAGACGTGGATCGATTGCTGGCTACAAAAATTGACTATTTTGTTTGAAGAGCGAGTCAAACTCTGTCAGAAGATATGAAGAGGTGATACTATTCATTGAACATTCCCTCTAAATTAAATATAGGTTCTCTCTTATTGATTCCTACTAACGGCGCCTTCCTCTACCTAATTGCTGTTATTCGTTGGCTTGACAAGCGCACGTAGAAAGTCCATTGCTATACAGTATGACCAGTTGTCAAAACAGTCGTCATCTAATTAGATAACGACTGTTTACACCCATTCAAACACGTTTATGTGATGCAACATCTACCTGTATACAGATTCCATAGTTACCAATAGAACCCAAACAGTGAGCTTACGGATCGTTAGTTTGGTGATCCGTAAGGCAACAAAATGACTCAACAAAGACTTATGGGGAGCAAAAATGAATGTTATGGGAAATCCTTATTATCCAAGTCGAGCTATGGACGGTAGGGCCTGCGAAACCTTTAACCTTTCATCAACTTACGGAAGAAAGAATAAGGAAAACCATCAAGAAAAATCAGGATGCACATAACAGGTGTGTTCCTTTTGAAGAGCGCATTATGGCTTGCGAATACAGAGCTGACAGGCTGCTGGCTGAAATACAGCAAATCAAGAGGCAATGGAAACTAGCATAAATAACCTTTAGGTATTACATCAACCTGATAAAGCAAGTCAAGTCGTAAACAAAGTCACTTATATAACCTGAACTTCCTGATTTTAAGACACCTTTGGTTTAACAAGAAAAGTGGAGCCAATTAGCCCCACCTTTACTAAATTCAGGTTGATTCAATAAAAAACGGAATGAGTCTTATGTAGTGAATGGTGAAATTGAAGATTTAGAAGCTGATTGGAAACGAATAGCCTAGTGAGAAGGCCACTCCGCGATTCCGCACATTTACATTGACAATAGGCACTTGTATCTGGCGCGTGAAGCCATGCGTATAGCGGCCTTCGATAAAAAACTTACCAGCCCCGGCATCCATTGCTAACCCCAGTCCACCAACGGCTCCAACATCCCAGCGACTCAACATGCCCCCGTAGTTAACATCTACATCAAAGGGTTGCGTTGTAAATAGAGCCGAAGCACGGGTACGGATACGACCGTCGAGCGCATAACTAACTGCTGGTCCAGCAATCAGGTAAGGTTGCACGGCACCTTCGCTCAGATTAACTTTAAATAGCAACGGGATTTCTAGATTCTGTGATTGGTAGGCAACCGTTGCCCCAAGTGGCAGATTGAATCCACCCAGGTTCAGATCAAGGTTTTGCTTGATAGCAACCCCTTTCTGGACATAAGCAAATTCGGGACGAAACGATACGCGGTCACTCAGTGGAATATCTAAGAAAATAGCCCCCGTTGGTCCGGCTGTCGAATGGAAAGAAGGCGTTAAGCTTCCAAGGTACTCAGGTTTAGAAGCAAAGCCCCAGTTGGCCCCACCCCGAATGCCTACCTGAACCTGAGCATATGATAGTTGCGAAATTAATAAGCCAAAGAAGGCAAAAACACTGGCAAGCACAATTCGTTTCATGGTCTTGAAGGATAAAAAATGATTAATAAAATGTGAACCTGAACTTGATTGTGTAAAGTGTTTGCAATAGGCAAATCGAGTTTCTTATCAGCGAATTTGTTGGTTAGAGAGCGTAGTATCCGTAAGGATTAATCAGAGGAGAAAAAAATTTAGACGTCTTCACAAACAGAGACTGGACCGACAAGCGAAAGGAAGCAGTTTCGCCTGGCAATCAGTTGGTTGTACTTTTTCTTGAAAACATTGTAATGGCATTGTAACTTTACTCATTACCGACTACCCTTAACTTAACGATGAAATACGTTAAACCAACTAAGTTCAGTTATCTGCCTAATTTTCTGATGCCGCTGGACCTGCTTGGCCTATTTGAGTGCGATCCATTTGGCAATTCGCTGTTATTCAGGCGGCTAATAATTGGCTTGGTAGGCTGGCTGACGTATGCCCGATACACGGTTGTGAACCGCATTGAAATTACGGGTACTGAAAACCTGGAAAATTTGCCGATCAATAACGTATTGTTTCTCTCGAATCACCAAACCTATTTTGCTGATGTTATTGCCTTTTTCCACATTTTCTGTGCGGTAAAGTGGGGGTTCCAGAATACGATGGTGCCCCCGGTCTATTTACTTGGACCTCGGGCTCGGCAATACTACGTAGCGGCTTCAGAAACAATGAAAAAAGGGATTGTGCCCCGTGTATTTGCGGCTGGTGGTGCCTTAACCATTGAACGATCCTGGCGGGCCGAAGGGCGGGAAGTGCAGCGCTCAGTCGATACGTCGGCTAATGACAAAATTGCGAAAGCATTGGCGCATGGCTGGGTTGTCAGTTTCCCACAGGGTACTACTACGCCTTATGCGCCTGTTCGGAAGGGAACGGGGCACCTCATCAAGAACATTGACCCAATTGTTATACCAGTGGTTATCAATGGTTTTCGCCGAGCCTTCGACAAGAAAGGGCTGCGTTTTAAGAAACGTAATACGTTGTTAACAGTCCAGTTTAAAGCACCGCTCCAGATTGACCCAGACGAAACGGTTGATGACATTGTTGCCAAAGTCCGCCACGCCATTGAGCAGGATGCGCCCGAATGGGCACAGGAGCAAGGTTAGTTACGATGCCGGTTAATTACCCGGACGTGGCCGTCCAAGCTACAATACCCAGCGGAAGAAAATATAAAGTGTAAAAGACAGCAGCACCGAAACAGGCAAAGTTAGTACCCAGGCAAGCGCGATGTTCCGAACGGTACCGGCCTGAAGGTTTTTAACGCCTTTATTGGCAACCATACTGCCCGCAATACCCGACGACAATACATGTGTCGTACTAACAGGTAACTTTAAAGCCGACGCTAAACCGATCATCATGGCGGCCACTAATTCAGCCGAAGCGCCCTGTGCGTACGTCAAATGTTGCTTACCAATTTTTTCACCAACCGTTACTACAATCCGGCGCCAGCCAATCATGGTGCCAAGCCCTAATGATATGGCAATCATCAGGATAACCCATAAGGGTGCATAGTCCGTAAAACGACGTAGACCACTTTCTTCACCCAGGTTTTTGTTCAGGGCCGACAACTGGTTTGCGCTAAGATTCGCTCCTTCGTCTTCAGCAATTTTTTTCATATTGCTGTTAATGAGCAACAAATCCTTTCGAACGTCCAGGCGTTTTTCGTTCGGAATTTTATTGTCCACGAGCGGACCGTTTACTAACGCCTTTAGTTCAGTTAATTCAGTACGTGTCTGGCCTAGCCGAGCGCGATTGGCAGGCGAAAGATTGTTCGAATCCAGCGCGGCAATGGTTTGTTCGATACCGCCAATGTTCGTTTGCATTAAACGGGGATCAAGATTGGTTTGCACCGCGAAGTGATACGGCACAATACCGATCAGAATCAGCATAATCAGACCAACACCTTTCTGTCCATCATTACTGCCGTGAAAGAAACTGACCAGTGAGCAGGTAGCAATTAATATACCCCGAATCCAGGAGGGAGGGAGGCTGTTCTTCTTTGGTTCTTTGAATAGAGCGTCTTTTACATCGTCGGGCACAGAACGACGTAGCACAAACATCAAAACAATGGCCAAACTGAAACCCAACAATGGAGAGAGCAAAAGGGCATAGCCGGTTTCAATAGCTTTTTCCCAGTTTACAGCGGCTCCCGTTTTATTGTCCGGCATGGTTGCAAAGGCGAGGCCCACGCCCAGAATGGAGCCAATAAGTGTATGCGAACTGGAGCTGGGTAAACCAAAATACCAGGTGCCAAGATTCCAGATAATGGCGCTGAGCAGCAACGCCATCACCATCGCCACACTATGATAAACGTTTTGATCTACGAGTAACTCAACCGGCAGGAGGTTCACAATACCCATCGCAACCCCAATGCCACCCAGCAATACACCCGTGAAATTGCAGATGCCCGACCACACAACTGCATACGTTGGCTTCAGCGAATTGGTGTATATAACTGTTGCAACGGCATTGGCCGTATCGTGGAATCCATTAACAAATTCAAAGGCGCAGGCAGCGAAGAGGCTGATAAACAAGAGGATAAAAACATCCGTTTCTAATCCAAACATAACTGATGTATCGTCGGTGATGAAGCAAACGGTGGGTCCGTAAGCCAATGATTGCCACAAAAGTACGTCAAACCGGGCAGAGCGATATTACCAAATTGTTAAGACACGTAGCATGTCTTTCCGGCTACGTTACTTTTTCCCTGCTAATTGCCCGCAGGCAGCATCAATATCTTTACCGCGACTCCGACGAACATTCACGATTACGCCTTTGCTATTTAGAAAATCAGCGAATTTATCCAGTGTTTTAGGATCTGTATTTTTGAAATTAGCTTCCGCTATGGGGTTGTATTCAATGATATTTACCTTGGCAGGAACACGTTTGGTAAATTTCCAGAGTTCCTGCGCATCCTGCAACGTATCGTTAAAATTGTAGAAGAGAATGTACTCGAACGTGATACGCGTGCCTGTTTTCTTATAAAAATAGCTCAGTGCATCGCCCAGCACCTCCAACGTATTGCTTTCGTTGATAGGCATAATCTGGTCCCGCTTCAGGTCATTGGCTGCGTGAAGCGACAGGGCCAGATTGAACTTCACGTCGTCGTCACCAAGTTGTCGGATCATCTTGGCAATACCCGCGGTCGAAACCGTAATACGCTTCGGCGACATGCCCAGGCCATCCGGCGAGGTGATGCGATCAACCGATTCCAGTACGTTTTTGTAGTTTAGCAACGGCTCACCCATCCCCATATAGACAATGTTCGAGAGCGGTACGTCGTAATGCTCTTTCGCCTGCCGGTCGATGACTACTACCTGGTCGTAGATCTCAGCCGCATCGAGGTTTCGTTTTCGATCCATGTAGCCCGTTGCGCAGAATTTACACGTCAACGAACAGCCTACCTGGCTCGATACACAGGCGGTCATACGGTCTGACGGTCCGTCGCCACGGTCATCATTGCGAAGGGCCGGAATCAGGACACCTTCCACTAAATTCCCATCAAACAAACGGAACGACGATTTAATAGTACCATCGCTGCTACGTTGCTGCTGATCAACGGTCAGCGGTCGAATTTCGAAGTGTGTGTTCAGCAAGTCACGGGTCGACAGCGACAGGTTCGTCATTTGTTCAAACGACTGCGCTGATTTCTTCCAGAGCCATTCATGGACCTGTTTAGCTCGAAACCCCTGTTCGTTATGCTGTGTAAACCAGTCTTTTAATTGCGGAGCCGAAAATTTTCGGATATCTTGTTTCATTGATTCACTCAATAAGTTCTGCCCGCCATTTCTTCCCGGTTTCTAAACCTTTGGGTACCCAGACAGCCGCTTTGTCCATTACTTTCGGCGCAATTGGCCGTACGTAGGGGTACAAAAAGGCACTTTCAGTTTGGCGAGGGGGCATTTTGACGCCCATATAGCTTAACAACCAAAGGATAACACTAATTCCAAAGACCCACGTAAAAACGCCCACCGTCGCACCAGCCACACTGTCGAACGTACCAAGGACGGAATATTTCAACGACCGGCGCATAGCCAGTCCCATCTGGTTGATCATAAACACCGTGGGGAAGAAAATCACCGAAAAGCCAAGCCAAGGCAGCAGTTTTCGAGCCAGTTCACGGCTGATGTAGGGGCTAAGCAAGTCAATTCCGAAGGCCAGAAACTTGAATCCGACGATCATAGCCACGACAAAAGCAATGACCGCAACGATCTCTACCAGAAGGCCTTTTCGGTACCCGTTGAAAGCCCCCCAGGCGAGGGGAATAAGCATTAATATGTCGAGAGTATTCATTCGTACCTACGGGCTAAAGCCCGTTTCTGACAGTAATTAATCCGGGCTAAAGCCCGTAGGTACGTTTATTGTAACAAGGTCTTCGCCATTGCCGAAATGGCTTTACCATCCGTCTGGCCAGCAAGTTCTTTCGTCGCTACGCCCATCAGCTTACCAATATCTGAGGGGACGGATGCGCCAATACGTGTCATAATGGCCTGCAATTTCACCTTCAACTCATCTTCCGAGAGTTGTTTGGGTAGAAACTGTTCAATAACGGCGATTTCTGCTTCTTCAACTTCTAATAAATCCGGACGATTTTGCTGACGGTAGATATCAGCCGAATCTTTGCGTTGCTTCACGGCTTTGGTCAAAATCCGGGTTTCGTCTTCTGGTTTTAGTTCGCCAGACTGGCCTTCTTTGGTTTCTTCAAGCAAAATCATGGACTTCACCGCCCGCAGGGCCCGAAGTTTCGTCTGATCTTTAGCCAGCATAGCCTGCTTGATATCAGCGTCAATTTGTTGTTTTAAAGACATAATTATAAAAGCAAAAGAGTGAATGAGCGAAAGAGCGACTAATTAGCCGTGAACCTTCATACTTTTGACAAAGTTACGAAACCAATGAGCCTAATCACCCTCTCGCTCATTCACTCTTTCGCTCTTTAAAAAAGATGACTCGTTTAAGTGTTAATATTAATAAAATTGCTACTATTCGAAATGCGCGTGGTGGCAATAACCCCAATCTGGTAAAAGTTGCGCTCGATTGCGAACGGTTTGGCGCCCAGGGTATCACGGTTCATCCTCGCCCCGACGAACGGCACATTCGTTATCAGGACGTACTGGATTTGAAGGAAGTGGTAACGACTGAGTTCAACATCGAAGGAAATCCCGACGAGCGGTTTATTGAGTTGGTGAAACGGGTTCGGCCTGAGCAGGTTACCCTTGTGCCCGACGCCCCCGACGCCATTACGTCCAATGCCGGTTGGGACACGATTCGTCATGCCGACCATCTGCGCTACTTAATTGATACGTTCAAAGCCGATGGCATCCGGGTATCCATTTTCGTGGACGCCGACGAACGCATGGTTGAAGGCGCTAAAGCCGTTGGTACCGACCGGATTGAGCTATATACCGAACCGTATGCCACGCATTACGCCGACGACCGGGAAGTTGCGGTTACCCCTTTCGTACGCGCGGCCATACGCGCCAATCAACTCGGCTTAGGGTTAAACGCCGGTCACGATTTGAGCCTGGAAAACCTGCAGTTTTTTAACCAGCGAATTCCTGGCCTGCAGGAAGTTTCCATTGGCCACGCGCTCATCAGTGATGCACTTTACTTTGGCTTAGAGAATACGATTCAAATGTATTTGCGCTGTTTGAACCAGGATTTAAATGATTAATCTGATTTTGCTTTCAGAGGAAGCAATGTATTGAAATCATAGTTTGTCATTTTAATCATAAAAATCCCGGTTCAGACAGTGGTTCATCAGTTATCCGTCCAAGAATTTCTTATCAAAGCGGAAACCCTGCCCGTCATTGACGTTCGGTCGCCGGGCGAGTATGACCATGCCCATATTCCCGGCGCAGTGAGCATCCCCCTGTTCAACAATGAAGAGCGGGCGCAGGTTGGCACCAAATACAAAAACGCGGGGAAAGATGCTGCCGTAATTCTGGGGCTTGAACTGGTTGGGCCAAAACTGGCCGGATTTGCCAAGCAGTCAAAAAAGCTTAATCCGCAAAGCAGGGAAGTACTGGTACACTGCTGGCGGGGGGGCATGCGCAGTGGCTCATTTGCCTGGTTGTTAGACACTGCCGGCCTAACGGCTTCGACACTTATTGGCGGCTACAAAGCGTATCGAAACGCAGTTTTGGCGGCCTTCACAGAACCTCGTAATCTTATTATTCTTGGAGGAAAGACGGGTAGCGGCAAAACAGACATTCTGAAAGAATTAGCTCAATTAGGCGAACAAGTTATCGATCTGGAAGCGCTGGCTCATCACAAAGGTTCGTCTTACGGTGGAATCGGGCAACTCCATCAACCTGCAACGGAGCAGTATGAAAATCAATTATTTGCTGCGTGGCGGAGATTGGATCGGGGTCGACGGATCTGGATTGAAGACGAAAGCCGCAATGTTGGCTCGTGTTTCATACCAATGGCTCTCTGGCAACAAATGCGAATAGCGCCGGTGGCCTTTGTCGACGTGCCCAAAGCGCTACGTATTCAGCGACTAGTCGCTGAATATGGTGGAATTGATCACCATTTATTGGTTGAAGCCACCGAACGAATTCGGAAGCGGCTCGGCGGGAAAGCGACTAAAGATGCGCTGGAGGCCCTCACGCATTATGATTATGCAACCGTGGCTGATCTTGCGCTGGATTATTATGACAAAGCTTACTTACACGGTCTTTCTCAACGCGATACGTCCAGCATTCATTCGGTTGACATTACAGAAGATAATCCAGTAAAAACAGCCCGGCAACTGATTGACTGGGCTGATACGTTGTAGATCATTTTTTCTTCGTCGCCTGCATCCGCCGAACCACTTCACGTTTCCGAAAACCTACGTGCCAGACCGCAAATGGTACGTCCTGTTTACCAAAACAGACTTCGCAAATTGGACTATCAGACGGAACGGCTGCGTTATATACAAATGACGTATCGTTGATTTTCTGGATGTTAGAGATAGGCGATAGTTTCTGTTTAGCGTTGTACAGATAAGCATCCAGAATTTCCCGCTCTTTCGGATCCAGCGCTTTGTTGCGTATATCATCCGGTCCGAGCAGGCGAATGTCGAGAACATATTGGCTGGCAATGGCTTTCGTTCGAGGTAGGTTTTGCAACTGACAGAGTTTGGTCCGTTCAGCAGGATCGGTTGTTTTCTGAAGTTGAGCCGTTAATTCTTTTTGAATTGTGGTGCTCACTTTCGCACCCAGATTGTCTACCGTCTGAATCAGGTCGGCGTTCGTAATTCGCTTGATTTTCGAATCAGCCATTTCTGCTTTCAACTCCTTGGTATATTTTACCCGCTCAGGATTACAGGCTGACAAAAAGCTGATTAATAGGCACAACAGTAGCCAGGAGCGTACCATAAACAGGAACTTAATAGGGTTGCGTTTCGTCATTTGTATAGCAAACGATACCGTTGATAGCTTGGTTGCACTTCAGTAAAACAAAGCCAGACTGACGGGATTTTCGTAATTTTGTTTTTTAGTATCTAAAAATGCTCTCCCTTGTCATTCAAACCGAATGGCAAAAATAGGTATAACTTATGCTTGACCAGTTAGAAGCCATCAGCGAACGCTTCAACGAAGTAGCTCAACAGATTGTGCAGCCCGAGGCCGTTTCCGATCAGAAACGGTTCATGAAGCTCAGCAAAGAATACAAAGATTTGGAAAAAATTGTCGTGCAGTATAAGGCCTATACGCAACTGCTCGAAGAGATTGACAATGCCAAACAGATCATTGCGACCGAAAAGGACGAAGATTTCCGCGAATTAGCCAAAGCCGAACTGGACGAACTGGTACCTCGTCGGGATGCGCAGGAAGAGCTCCTCAAGGAGATGCTGATGCCGAAAGATCCGAATGACAGTAAAAACGTCATTCTGGAAATTCGGGGCGGCACCGGGGGCGACGAAGCTGCCATTTTCGCGGGTGATATTTTCCGGATGTACCAACGCTTCTGCGAAAAAATGGGCTGGAAAATGTCGCTGGTTGACTTTACGGAAGGTACGTCTGGCGGCTATAAAGAAATTATCACCGAAGTTGAAGGTGACGATGTGTACGGCAAACTGAAGTTTGAATCGGGTGTTCATCGGGTTCAGCGTGTACCCGCTACCGAAACGCAGGGCCGTATTCATACCTCGGCAGCTAGCGTAGCCGTGCTTCCTGAAGCTGAAGAGGTCGATGTCGAGATTAATATGAACGACATTCGTAAAGATACATTCTGTTCATCAGGAGCTGGTGGTCAGTCGGTTAACACGACGTATTCGGCCGTTCGGTTAACGCACATTCCAACGGGTCTGGTCGTACAATGTCAGGATGAGCGCTCGCAGTTAAAAAACTTCGACAAAGCGTTGACCGTGCTACGTTCGCGGCTTTACGAAATCGAATTGCAGAAGCATAATGACGCCATTGCTTCGCAACGGAAAACGATGGTGGGCAGTGGCGACCGTTCAGACAAAATCAGGACGTATAACTATCCGCAAAGCCGCGTCACCGATCACCGGATTGGCCTGACTGTCTATAACCTCCCAGCTGTAATGGACGGTGGAATTGGTGAATTTATCGAGCAGCTCCGCATTGCCGAAAACGCCGAACGCTTGAAAGAAGGCGCATCTGTATAGCAACGTAGTAATACTTCCTGCCAGCTTTGGCAACGTGTCAAACGTTGCCAAAGCTGATCTGTAAATATTTAATTAGATGGCTCAGAACGGATGCATGTGGCAAAAAACAAAGTGGTTGGGAAGCCTGATGGCAATCTGGTTGCTGGTCGTTTTGCCCGCCCGTTCGGCCGAACTTGTATTGGAAAACGAGCGGCAGGCCGTTATCTTCAGTACACATCCCTGGTCTTCTGATAAGGGAAATTCCGATTACTCATCGGTTATTCACGCCCATGCGCCGATTGCCCTTGTTAGTCCACTGGCAGGTTTCTCATTTTTTTCCTCACCTGGCTTTCTGCCGCCCTTAGTTCCGGTTTTATATCGAGCCCTGATCCTAAACGTATCGGGCTACGCACACCGATCTTATTTTGTTTTTGGTTTTCTGCGGCCCATTTTCGAACACCAGATTGCCATTAATGCCCCCTGATGGGCTTATTCGTCGTATAGCCTGTTGGTATTTCTTCTTCCGAATTACGCCGGGCTGGTTTTTCTGTATCTGGCAATCACTAGTTCGTCGTTACTTAGTGGGAATGTTGGGTCAAGTTCGATAGGAAGTTCAGACTGCCAGTCATCAACATTACCACTGAAACAACCTCTGCTTTATTAACTTCTCTATCTATGTGGTCTTCTGTAGCCCGCGCTATTCTTGCTTATCGGGCATTCTGGTTGATTCTATTAGCCTTGTCGACCGGAGTAATGGCCTATATTGGCACCCGTATCCAGTTATCCTACCAAATCCAACGGGTACTTCCTCTCTCCGATTCTACCCAACAGCACTACGAAAGCTTTAAAAAGCGATTTGGTGCTGACGGTACGCTTATGGTGATCGGCTGGCAAAGCGACCGCTGGTTTGATCTGCCTGTTTATCAGGACTGGTACAAGCTGACGGAGCGGATGAAAAAAATGACCGGTGTCAAGCAGGTCTTATCGACCACCAGTCTTTATACACTCGAAAAACAGGGGACCGCCTGGGGCGTTAAGCCACTCATAAAACAGTATCCTCAAAGCCAGGTAGAAGTTGATAGCTTGAAAAAGCAGGTGTTGTCTCTGCCGTTTTATGAAGGACTGCTTTTTAACCAGAAAACAAAGGCAACGCTGATGGCGATTTCCTTTGATGAGAAGAAACTCAACTCGAAGGCCCGTATTGCCGTTGTCGATAGTATTCGTCGCTTTGGCCAAGCGTTTGCGGAGAAAAACAGCATTGAGCTTCATTATTCAGGGATGCCGTCCATCCGAACGGAGGTGATGAAGAAGGTGGGGGGCGAGATGAAGCTGTTCATGGCCCTGGCAGCTCTGGTTACAGGCCTGATGGTCTGGGTCTTGTTCAAATCAGGGCGCGTGGTCTGGATATCAATGCTCGTTGTGGCAATGGGCGTTGCCTTCACCCTGGGAACGTTGTCTCTTTTTGGCTATGAACTTACGTTGTTGACGGGTCTGCTACCTCCCCTACTCATTGTCATTGGCGTTCCAAACTGCGTTTTCATGGTCAATAAATACCATGAAGAACTGTCGCTACATGGCAACAAGCAGCAGGCACTTGACGTCATGATTCGTCAGATTGGCTTGTCTTCTTTGTTGGCAAACGTAACGACCGCCATTGGTTTTGGCGTATTTTACTTTACCAACAGCCGCCTACTGATGGAGTTTGGCGTTGTCGCTGCGATCTCGGTCATGGTTGTGTACGTCATTTGCTTGCTGATGGTACCGATTCTGTTGAGTTATCTGCCCGTTCCTAAAGAGGCAAAGCTCCAAACACTTCGGGGTGAGGGCTGGCGATCGCTTCTTAAGCGAATCGATTATCTGGTACACAACCGGCAGAAGCTGATTTATATAGCGATTGGCCTTGTCACGCTGGTGAGCGCCGTAGGTTTGACACTCATTCGGGTAGAAGGATACGTAGTAGATGATCTGCCGAAAAATGACCCGGTCTATACAGATCTTCGATTCATCGAAAAGCAATTCAAAGGAGCACTCCCTCTCGAAATCATGATCGACACGGGTCAGCCGAATGGCGTTTTTGCCGGAGCAGGCCGAGCGTTGTACAAAGTACGGGCGCTTGAGAAAATCATGGCTCAGTACCCGGAATTCTCTAAATCAAGTTCGCTGGTCGATGCCATTCGGTTTGCGTACCAGATTCACCGGGGTGGCGATCCGCGTTACTACGTATTACCCCCTGCGATGGAACTGAAAAAGCTGTCGGACAATGCCACCTTGATTGGTCCTAAATCACCAGGTAATACGCAGTCATCAATGGTAAATTCATTTCTGGATAGCACGCGGCAGGCTACACGGGTGAGCTATCAGATGGCTGATATTGGGTCAACCAAATTGAAAGCGGTGATGGCGAGCCTGCGGCCTCGGGTAGATTCGCTGTTTGCCGGTACGCCTTATAAAGTGAGCCTGACGGGACACAGCCTGGTTTTCCTGCAAAGCAACGACTACCTGCTGGACAACCTCTACGAAAGTCTCCTGATCGCCATTTTACTGATTGCGTTGGTCGGGATGATTCTTTTTCGATCAATTCCCATTATTCTGCTCTCTAAGCTGCCCTGTCTGATTCCTTTGGTGGTGACGGCGGGCATCATGGGGTTTGCGGGCATTCCCTTCAAACCCTCAACTATTTTGATTTTCAGCATTGCGTTTGGCCTGGCGTCCGATGGTACGGTCTATTTCCTGACTAGCTACCGACGGCAGCTTGAATTAGGCCTGGTTCCATCGGCTGCGATCACGGCCGCCATCAACGAAACGGGTATTAGCCTGATCTACACGGCTTTGATTCTGGCAGGCGGCTTCGGCGTCTTTGCCGCGTCGAGCTTCGGAGGAACAGCCGCCCTGGGTGTGCTTGTCGCTACAACGGTATTGATGGCCTGCCTGACAAATCTTGTTCTGTTGCCTGCTTTATTGCTGACACTTAAACGATATCGTGTTTAACGCATCATCATTATGCATTATGACCTCTCAACTTACACTGACTTCTACGTCCCAATCCTGGGCCCGCTGGTTGAAAGACTTGGGGTTTCTGTGTGCGGGCGTACTATGTGCGGGTATGGGCCTGAAAGGGTTTTTATTACCCAATAATTTTCTGGATGGGGGCGCCATGGGTATTTCGCTGCTCATCGAAATTACGACCGGCGTTGATCTGGCGGTGCTGATTATTTTAGTAAACATCCCATTCATCTGGATGGGCTATAAACAAATGTCCCTCAGCTTTGCCATTCGTACCATTATTGCTATCGGCTTGTTAGCGCTCTGCCTCGTACTTGTGCCCTACCCAATGGTCACGAACGACAAACTGCTGATTTCGGTTTTTGGCGGTTTCTTTCTGGGCGCGGGCATTGGATTAGCAATGCGGGGCGGAGGTGTTCTGGACGGCACGGAGGTACTGGCCATCTGGATTAGCCGACGTTCCCCACTAACGGTCGGCGACGTAATTATGCTGATCAACGTACTGATTTTTGGCTCCGCAGCCATACTGATAAATGTCGAAACCGCACTCTACGCTATGCTAACGTACCTGGCGGCTTCCAAAACGGTTGATTTTCTTATCCACGGTATTGAAGAATATACCGCCATCATTATCGTCTCTGATCATCATGAAGCCATTCGCCACATGATTACGGAAGAAATGGGCCGGGGTGTTACAGTCTTTAAGGGTGAAAAAGGATATGGAAAGCGTGGCCCTCGGGAGCAGGATACAAACATTCTTTACGCCGTTGTGACGCGCCTGGAATTAACTCGCCTGAAAGACAGAATAGATGTCATTGACGATAGGGCTTTTATTATCAATCACGGCATCGACGATGCGAAAGGCGGGATGATTAAAGGGCGGCCATTGCATTAGATCACCCAAATAGAACCCGGATGAGACTGATTAATCAGTCTCATCCGGGTTCTATTGCTTTCATTCTCTACTCTACTCCTTTCGCTTTCATCTGTAACGTATAGATGGACTCGGTTGCGGTTATGAATAATGTTTTTCGGTCTTTTCCACCAAAGCAAATATTACCAACCCAACGCGATGGTACCGGAATGTTGCCCATTTTTTTTCCAGTAGGGTCATAGACCGTTACACCCTTCCCACTCAGATAAAGATTACCCTGACTATCCAGCGTCATACCATCTGATCCCTGCGCGATGTGTAGCTGTCGATTGGCCAACGTACCATCGGGTTTGATTTCGTACTTATACGTTTTGTTCGCCCGAATATCCGCTACGTATAGATAGTTGCCGTCGGGCGTACCTACAATGCCGTTGGGCTGCATCAAATCACCGTCGACGAGAATGGCTTGTTTATGGCCTTTGGGTAAATAATAAACTTTTTGTCCGTCAATGTCGGGCTTTTTCCGCTCCCAGTAATCCCGTTGATAATAGGGGTCAGTGAAGTAAATGCCCCCCTTTGGATCAATCCATAGATCGTTAGGGCCATTCATGCGCTGGCCTTTATAATCGGTCATTAACACGGTGATTTTCTTATCAGGGCTAATAGACCATAACTCGTCTTTCTCATCGGCGCAGGAAACCAGATTACCTGCTTTATCGAAATATAGCCCATTGGAGCGCCCCGTTTTGTCCATATAAAGCGACAACGTACCGTCTGTGCCATACCTCCAGATTTTATCGTTAGGCTGATCGGTGAAATAGATCACGCCATTTTTGTCAACAGCCGGCCCTTCTGTAAATGCAAACTGGTCGGAAATTTTCTTGACTATAGCACCCGGCGCCACAACAGCAACTGAATCGCTCAATCCCTGCCCAAATCCACTCCATGAAATGGATAGGAAGGTTATGACTAGGAGCTCAGTTCCCTTATACTTTTTCATTATTACTGATTTTGAGTAAATAGTTTACGTAGCACTTGCTCTTCTATAAAACTGAGCAAAATATACGTAGCTACAAAGACAGCTTTGAATCAATGCTACTGAACTAAGTAGCGACTTTGGGTTACCAAAAAGGGCTGCTACTCTCCTAAAGGACAAATACCCTACCAGATAACTTCATCAACCAATAATCTACCGGCTACTCAACCACATGACCCTCATCGCTGACATTAGTCGTGAGGTCATCATCGTGCCCATCTGTAGGCGAATACCCCGATTAAATGATCGTGCCATAAGATTCTCAGCATCTCTCACTACGTTATCAACGAACGGCTATTTAACTTCCAATTATGTATTTAGTACGAATAAAATTCTTATATTTATTGAATAATAAAAATATAATTTTAAATAAACGTGCTTTTATAGTGAAATAATAAGAATTACATAAATGATCGTCTGTTTTTTTAGACAGTTGGCATGTGAAGTCCTAGGCTTAAGTCAAGATCGTAATTGCTCATATCGTAACTCCTTTAACCAGCTTTATTAAATGACTTTTTCCAACGAAAGTATCCTGCTTGACCAAATCGCAACTGGAAACGAAAAAGCCTTCAACAAGCTACACGATTTTTATCGGCCTGGTATTTACCGGTTCATTTATAAGTTCATAAAATCCGCTGAACTTTCAAATGACATCTGCCAGGAAGTTTTCATGAAAATATGGGAGGATCGTTACGCAATTCAGGGAATCAATTCCTTCAAATCCTATCTTTTCACAATTACCAAAAACCACACATTTAATTTTCTTAAACGGGCTGCTGTTGAAGATCGCATAAAGGCTGAATTCTTAAGAAATTATTGTCTATCGACTAATTACACAGAAGAATTTCTCCTGGCAAAAGAATACCAACAGTTTCTACAGACTGTTCTGGACACATTACCCCCGCAAAGCCGCACCGTATTTAAATTGTGCCGACAACAGGATAAAAGTTACGAAGAAGCCGCTCAGATTCTGGGCGTATCTAACAATGCCATCAAGAAACACATGGTCAGATCAATGAAGGTGATCAAATGTGCCGTCAGAAAAGATATGGGAATTGCCTTCAGTTTATGTATGGAAGTAGCGGTTCAAACCGCTGATTTATTACTAGTGATATAAGGAGATATTCCTTCTTGATGAGTAAGCAAAAGCACTAAAAATCAGTCTGTTAATTTTCAGATACGTGTAATACTCTTCTTCAGAAAGCTAGTTTCTGAAGAAGAGTATTCGATTGATTTATATGGCATCCGACAAGCTGGTAAATGTGAAGTCGCGGGCTTTTACGGGCGGAATCATGTTGCCGTTCATGCGTATGGGTGTTCCCAGAGATTCTACATTATTCAACACAATAACTGCACTTTCATTAAAGCGGAAGTTTTTCACCGGAAATTTGATCTGTCCATTTTCGATGTAGAACGTACCATCGCGGGTCAATCCCGTTTGTAGCAACGTCTTCGGATCGACCATCCGAACGTACCAAAGACGGGTTACCAGAATGCCCCGCTCGGTGCTTTTTATCATCTCAGCCAGCGACTGGTTGCCTCCCTGCATAATAAATCCAGTCGGTGGCGGAATGGCCTTTACCCCTTTTTTGTCGGCCCAAAAGCGGGAATAACTCATATTTTTAACCACTCCCTTCTCGAACCAGGTCACTTTCTCCTGCGGCCGACCATCACCAACGCCCCCTCCACCCAGAAAGTTGATCGCAGCAAACCCTCTTCGGCCATCGCCAGAAAACGGCTCACTTGGCGCATCAGGATTCATTGGGTCGGAATAGATCGTGATACGTTCGTCAATCAGTTTTTCACCCAATCGGGTGCCGCCCCCTTTTTTGCTCAGAAAGCTTCGGCCTTCATCGGCCAGGCGGGTATCCATACCCGACATCATGCTCTGCAACAGCGTACTCATAGCCGTTGGCTCCAGAATGACGGTGTATTTACCGGGTTCAATCGCTCGGGCACTGGTCGACGCCATAGCTTTCTGCATGGCAATCTGGGTAGTGTCGGCGGCATTCAGTTTCGCTATGTCATTAAAGTCGCGGGTAACGTAGCCAGACCCTTTTGCGTCGGCCGTCCGAACCGTAACCGAGAAATCAACGGAAGTAGCTTTGTTGTAGCCAAACAACCCTTTGCTGTTAGCGATGGCGGAAAATCCGGTCGAATCCTGCAAAAAACCAGCCGCACTCAGGTTCTTTTCCATACACGGCGCCACGCTGTCGAAAGCGACCTGGGCGCGATATTCCGAGTCCATTTTGGCGGTATTTTCAGAATAAGTCGGCGTATCCAGGTATTTCTGTGGCCCAATCATGGGCATATATTCCGAATTTTCGGGGGCCAATCGGGCAATTTCCTCCGCGCGTCGAACCGTTCGTTCAATAGCCTGATCGCTGAATTCATTGACCGTCGCTGAACCCAGTCGTTTACCGATTCCAGCGCTAATCAACAGCGACATATTATCGAATTCGCCCCCGGAGGAAACGCTGTTAAGCGCATACCGGATATTACTGGTCCGGCCTCCGTTCAGGCTGACACTCATTTCATCGGCCTTGGAAAAGGATAAAACCTTATCCAGGATTTTCTTTGCTTCTTCTTGAGATACGATAGCCATGTCGTTGAGGGTTAAATTTTTCGTGACGTGTTCAGTACGTTTACGCCGTTGAAACGGGCCGTCGAGCTACCGTGCGAAACCGAATTGATCTGGGCGGGCTGTCCTTTCCCGTCGAAGAACGTTCCACCCAGGCGGAAGTCCCGTTCATCACACACTTTTACACACGAGTTCCAGAATTCCTGCGTATTGGATTGATAGGCGACATCCCGGAGCATACCGGCAATCTGGCCGTCTTTTATTTCGTAGAACAACTGACCACCAAACTGGAAATTGTAGCGTTGCTGATCAATCGAATACGACCCGTCTCCAATAATGTAAATGCCTTTCTTGACATCCTTGATCATCTCATCGACCGTAAGCCGTTCTTTTCCAGGCGCTAACGAAATATTTGCCATCCGCTGAAACTGAACCGTACTCCAGCTATCGGCGTAGCAACACCCCTGCGACTCCGTTTCACCCAGTATGTGTACCTGATCGCGGATGGCCTGATAATTGACCAGAATACCATCTTTAATAATATCCCACTTTTTGGTTTTGACGCCTTCGTCATCCCAGCCAACGTCGCCCAGCGAACCGGGTTGCGTTTTATCAGCGAAGAAGTTCACCTCTTTGCTACCATAATTGAACTTCTTCGACTGCCATTTGTCAATCGTCGCAAACGACGTACCGGCCAGATTCGCTTCGTAGCCCAATACCCGGTCCAGCTCTGTCGCGTGCCCCACCGACTCATGAATAGTCAGATAGGTGTGCGATGGGTCCAAGACCAGATCGTATTTACCCGCTTCCACCGTCTTGGCTTTCAACTTCAGCCGAGCCTGTTTAGCGGCTGCCGTCGCATCTTCGAGCATGTCGTAGCCTTTGTTGTATCGGGTGGTCACACCGGCCAGTCGGTCGGGAGGGGCGGTTTGCAGGTAGTCGTAGCTTCTACCCATCGGCGCACTCAGCGAATCCCGGGTTGCCATCAGGCCGCTCGCTTTATCAACAGCGGTGACGGTGAAATTTGGCCAGATCCGGTGAACATCCTGATCAATATACGAGCCATCGGTCGACGCGAAGTATTTCTGCTCATTGATCATAAACAGCACCGAATTGACAAAGTCAGCCCCGTTGGCCATCGCTGCGCCATTGACCGATAGCAGCAAATCGGTTTTCTCTTTGACCGGTATCTCAAATGAATGTTTCTGAACCGGCGTCTTCCAGGATACCTCACCAAAGCCCTTCTGGGGCGCTAGCTGTACTGGTTTTTTTAACAGTTTAGCATGGGCTTTGGCAAAAGCAACTGCTCTCTCGGCCGTTCTGGCTACGGCTTCTTCACTTTGAGTATCGCCAATGGCGGCAAATCCCCAGCAACCATTGGCAATAACGCGAACCCCTACACCGAATGACTCCGTATTGATGATGTTCTGCACTTTGTCTTCCCGCGTCATGACGTATTGATTCAGGTAGCGGCCAATGCGCACATCAGCATAAGTAGCCCCTTTAGACGTCGCAGCATTTAGCGCAGCATCGGCCAGACGTTTCTTAACGGAGACATCCAAGCCGGGCTCCATTAATTCTTCAGCCGTGATAGTACGGGAAAAGGCAGGCAGGGTGGGGAGTAAAATCCCGGCCGCCCCCAGGCTCATAAGTTGATTGAAGTCGCGACGATTCACTGTATTTTTCGTTAGGTGAATTAAAAGAGTGGTTTATCTTTCGGTAAGGAGTAAATCAATCAACTTCCAGCAACTTCTGTTAAAATTTTAATTTACAGCATATTATATTGAATAAATCACTTTTATCATTTTTTAATTTTACATATAATCAAAATAAAAATAATTATTCATTTAGTAATATATTCTACCTAGAGCAGTCTGTTATTAGCTATAGCGATTTATAAAAGATAAATCTTCCTTGCTGTATCACTAGTGATTCTTTGACTACATACCAGCGGTTAACGCTACGTAGCTTTTGGCAAAACCAGCCTATAGTCGTTTCGGGCAGATAAAAAAAAGGCCCGAAAGTTCTAATTTTTCGGGCCGTTGAGTTTTCGAGTCTACTTACCAGACTTTGGAAAATAACTCGCTTCGATGAGTGCTTTTACGTCTTTGAATTTCTTGTTCGGCTTGAGGTATTGCGCTAGGAAATCATAAATCTTCATCCGGCTTTCCTTCGCGCCATAGGAGTCAATCCGGTTGAACGTGTGCCCGCCCGGAGCCTCTTTATAAATTTCGTACTCAAACTTTTTACCTTCGGCCTTCAGCGATTTTATCAAATGTTCGACCTCCAGTACGTTCACATCCTCGTCGTTGGTGTTGGTATGAATGAGCAGGGGCGTTTGCAGTTTTTCGGCATTCCAGGCTGGCGAGCGCTTCCGGTATTCTTCCACGTTCTGATCCGCTGATTTCCCGATGTGATAATCAGCCGAATAGGCATCGCGGTAACTCTGGCCTTTGTAGCCCATCCGAGCAATGAGATCGCTCACGGGAACACCCGCGTAACCAACGGCATAATCGGATGGATGGTTGAACAGATTGAGCAGCGTAATCATCCCGCCGTGGCTCCACCCTAAAATGCCGACGCGTTTCTTGTCGATGAAATCGTAGTTGTCCAGCATATAATCCCGGCAGCTCTTCGTGTCCTCCACTTCCAGTCCGCCGTAATCAATGAGCTGGTAGAAGCCCTGGCCGTAGCCCGTGCTTCCCCGATAATCGGGCGCGATCACTACGTATTCCTGCGCCGTAAGTTCTTTGATGATGTGCGCATAAGCCGTATTAAAATTACTATGCACCCCGCCGTGCGGAAGCACCAGCAAAGGGTATTTTTTGGCCGGATCAATGTTCGACGGGATGAATACGTAGGCTGAAAAACGGACGGGATTTTTAGCCCCCTGCCCCGTCGGATTTTTGATAACGGCTGGTGGTGGTCCGGTGATGATCACCTTATCAACCAACGTAGCATCACCCAGCCGCTGGCTCCAGGTGAGGTCGTCAATGGTTTTATCCAGGGCATCAAACTGATGCTGCATACCCGCTATCTGCCGCTGAAGCGCCGTTATCTGAGCGGCTTCTGAGTTTTGAGCTTTCGTCTGGCCATAAAGAAATGTACCTGTCGCCAGAGACAAAACCAGTCCAATTGTTTTTTTCATAGAGTTAGTGAAAAGAGGAGTGATGGCTACTAATTAATTCTTGATTGGTTCGTTACATCGTCCTCACCCCTAAATCCCCTTCAGGGGACTTAGGGGTGAGGACGATGTAGTTTCTTAGAGTAATCTATACCGCATCCGAAAGGCTGCTGAACGTGAAATCACGGATGCGCAAAGGAGGAACCAGGTTGCCGCGGGTACGTACCGGCACGCCCATGGCCTCCAGGTTGTTGAGCATAATGACCGGGCTTTCGTTGAACCGGAAGTTCTTGACCGGATATTTGATCTGGCCTTTGTCGATGTAGAATGTACCGTCGCGGGTTAAGCCAGTGTACAGCAGCGTTTGTGGGTCAAGCCAGCGGGTGTACCAGAAGCGCGTGACCAGAATTCCTTTTTCCGTGCCTTTGATCAAATCAGCCAGGGATTGCGTGCCGCCCTCCATCACAAAACCCGATGGTTGCGGCAGTGGCTTAGCCCCTTTTTGCTGCGCCCAGTAAGGCGAATACGACATATTTTTCACTACACCTTTGTCAAACCAGGTTATTTTTTCATGCGGATAGCCTTCGCCAGAAAAAGGAGAACTGGGGATCTGGGCGTTGGTAGGATCAGAATAAATGGTGACGCGTTCATCCAGAATCTTCTCGCCCAGTCGGGTACCGCCCCCTTTTTTGCTCAAAAAACTCCGGCCTTCGTCGGCGGTGCGAGCGTCCATCGCGTTGACCATGAATTGTACCAGTTCGCCGGCGGCTAACGGCTCCAGAATAACCGTATACTTTCCCGGCTCCAGCGCAACAGCCTTTTGAGATGCCTTCGCTTTTTGAATCGCTACGTCCGTCAGGGCGCCTGTATTTAGTTTACTGACGTCGTTGAAGTCTCCGGCGGCATAACCGGACCCTGTGCCATCCGGTGTACGGATGGTCAGTGAGAAATTAACATTTGTGCTTTTGTGGTAGCCGACCAGTCCTTTGCTGTTGCCAATGGCGTTGAAATTGGCCGAGTCTTCTAGGAAACCCGCCCCGCTCAACTGGCTGGCCATGATGGATTTGATGCTGGCGCCCGCCAGTTTAGCCCGGTCGGGTGCTTTGATGGTGGCCGTCGTATCGGCGAACGCCTGTGGTGTGGCATAGGTTTGAGGTCCTGGCATGGGAACGTACTCCGGATTTTCGGGAGCCAGTCGGGCCATTTCCTCCGCCCGGCGAACGGCTTTTTCCAGCGACGCATCGTCAAACTCATTGATGTCGGACGTACCCGTTTTCTTGCCAAATACCGACGAGACCGATAGCGACAGATTGTTAGTAGCTCCGGCGGTGGACACCGAGTTACGGGCAAAGCGAATGTTACCGGATCGTCCTCCGGTTAATTCGACCTTCATTTCGTCGGCTTTGGAATAACTCAAAACCTTATCTATAATTTTCCTGGCTTCTTCCTGAGATAAAATGGCCATTTTTTTAAGGGTTTACTGTTTACGGTTTTTTATTTTAGTTAAGAGAGGGCTTCGGCTAGGCACGTAGTACAGTGAGTAAGCACCACTGAAAACGGTAAACAGAAAACCGTAAACTATTTTTAAATTTTCCTACCCGTATTGATAACATTTACGCCGTTGAAGCGCGTCGTGGGGCAGCCGTGCGAAACGGCGCTTACCTGTCCGGGCTGTCCTTTCCCGTCGAAGAACGTACCGAATAACCGGTAGTCGTCTTTGTCGCAGATGCGGGCGCATGCATTCCAGAACTCCTGCGTGTTGGACTGGTAGGCTACGTCGTCGAGCATACCCACGATGGCCCCATTCTTGATTTCGTAGAAAAGCTGACCGCTGAACTGGAAGTTATACCGCTGCTGATCGATCGACGATGAGCCCCGGCCCAGAATATAAATACCTTTCTCGGTATCCTTGATCATGTCGTGAATGCTGTATTTATCCGGCCCCGGCTGTAGTGATACGTTCGGCATCCGCTGAAACTGTACGCTATCCCAGCTTTCGGCAAAACTGCACCCCTGTGACTCTTTTTCGCCCAGCAAATGCACCTGATCGCGCGTAGCCTGAAAATTGACCAGAATGCCGTTTTTAACCAGATCCCACTGTTTGCCCGGAACGCCTTCATCGTCATAGCCAACCAGCCCCATGGTATTTGGCTGCGTTTTATCGGCTCTCAAATTGACGATTTTGCTGCCGTACTGGAAGTTCTTCGATTTCAGTTTTTCCATTGTAGCAAAGCTGGTTCCGGCCAGATTGGCTTCGTAGCCAAGGACGCGGTCGAGTTCCAGCGGGTGCCCAACGGATTCGTGAATCGTTAACCCCAGATTGGACGGGTCCAGAATCATGTCATATTTGCCCGCCGGTACCGATTTTGCCGATAGCTTTTCCTTTGCTTGCAGTGCCGCTGCGGTGGCATCCTCAATCATGTTGTAGGCGTATCGGTAGGTAGTGGGTCCATTGGGTATCACAATCTTCTCGGCCGGATTATCCGATAAATATTCGTAACCCATACCAATCGGCGCACTCAGCGCATCGCGGGATTTAAAGCGTCCGGTCTGCTTGTTCACGGCCGAAACCGTAAACGTGGGCCACATCCGATGGATGTCCTGATCGATGTAGGAGCCGTCAGTAGATGCGAAGTATTTCTGCTCGTTGACAAAGAACAGATTAGACGTAACGAACGAAGCGCCATTTTTCATTGCGGCTCCGTTCACTTCCATAAGCAGGTCTATCTTTTCCTTAACCGGAATCTCAAAGGCATTTTTCCTGATGGGTGTTTTCCAGGTCTTTTCGCCGAAGCCTTTCTGAGGGGCCAGCACCACGGGTTCTAACTGGATTTCTGCATTGGCTTTCGCCATGTCAACAGCTTCAGCGGCACACCGGGCAATACTCTCGGCACTCATCTCATTCGTTGAGGCAAACCCCCAGGTGCCATTGGCAATAACCCGGATACCAATGCCATACGACTCCGAATTGACGATGTTCTGCACTTTGTTTTCGCGGGTAAACAGGTACTGCCGCAGATACCGGCCAATGCGTACATCCGCATACGTAGCGCCTTTACTTTTAGCCGCATTCAGGGCTACGTCGGCCAGTCGTTTCTTCAGCGCTACGTCCAGCCACGGACTCAGCAGGTCTTCCGCCGAGACCCGACGACCGGTCAGCAACCCGGCAGGAAGCAGAGCCGCGCTCATGCCCAAACCGGATAATTTCGCAAACTCACGTCTTTTCATAGAGAATACTAGGTTGTTAGGAAGTTGAACTGTTTCTAAAGTGTGAGGTCCGAATTAACAACCTCACACCGCAGGAATCTTACCCCCAACCCCCTGAAGGGGACTTTGCCGATACGCAAATAAAGCCCCATTCAGGGGGTTGGGGGTAAATCACTTGTCGCCGGGGTGATAGACTTTCTCAGCGTGTTTGTAGACGTCGTCTTTGTAAAAATAAATTTCCTTGTAGGTTCCATTAATGTAGCCATTCACCTGATCGGTGTAGTGCGGAGACGCTGGATCGGCACTGGCCCCACCCGTCAGGATTGTTTTGGCCCGAAGCTTGTCGCCAAACTCAACTGCGGCTACGAACGTATTGCCCGTGATCCCGTAACGCTTATGCGTTTTAGGCGATTTTTTACTCACATACGCGTTCAGCGAACCCATATAACCCGGCGTTGCGGGTATGCCCCAGCTAGGTTTTTCATCGCTGGGTTCTTTATCCGTTGTCCGCTGAAACCGGTTGGCCGTACCCCAAGCTACCTGCCAGGTCCCAAACTCTTTTTCCAGATCAGCAATGACCTGAATCAGCGCGGTGAGCTGCTCCATGGGCGATAGAAATTCGGTGGTGAGCGCGGCCCCGTTGGTCAGCGAATATTGTTCCTCGGTCGTGGCCGGTTTGGGTAATCGGGCCATGTCCAGTTGAATGATCTTTTCCAGCCAGAGCGTGGTCAGGGTTGTGGCAATGGAACTGGTATCTGTTTTGAAATTCCATTTTTGTAAGACGTCGATCGGTTGTGCCAGTCTGGTCTTTATGGAATCGATGGCTACAGAATTATACGCGGCAATCAGGCTGGGAACAAATCGCTCGCCACTGGGCAGATACGTATCGTAGGAAGCCATGATGACATCATCCATCGTCGCGTTTTTCAGGGGTGTTAATACGCGTACAGCATGCACAGCCCGGGGTGTGTGACCGTCGGGAAGCATGTAGGTCGGTAACTTCAACATGGGAGTCGATAATTCGCCTGCCCCGTACAACGGCGTTGAGTTACAGTTCTGTAGCCAGCCGTTAGTCGGGTTGATGTATTGGGGAAGTTCTGCCAGTTCGTGCGTTCCCTGCCATTCCGTGGCCGACGTAGTACCGTCGACGGGTCGTTTCCAATCGAGCAATGGGTTCTTCTTTGGGACGAAGTTGCCGTGCCAGTAGGCAATATTTCCGGCCTTGTCGGCATAAACGATGTTGCTGCCCACCATGGCGCGGGCGTTGATGGCCGTGGTAAATTCCTTCAGGTTACGCGCCTTCATTTTCAGCCAGTTCATGCCCAGCAGTTCGATGTTAGGTTCGTAGGTTTTCAGGGCGATCCAGCGGGTGGCGGTGGCATAAACAACCGGTCCGTGATGCGTATGATACGTCGTAAATTTCTTCATTGCCCAGCTATCGCCTTTTTTGTAGCGAAGCTCCGTGGTCGTGCTATCGACCGGCTTCCAGACACCGTTGTATCGGTACATCAACTTCCCATTCTTCCGCTCGACATCTTCAGCGTATAAATCTTTGGCGTCCGACAGCGAGACCGGGTGCATCCAGCCGCAGAACTCATTGAAACCCTGAAAAATGTTGAACTGGCCCAGGAAGGGGGCTCCATAGGAGTTCAACCCTTCGGCACTTACCATGTGCACTTCAATACGTCCGTAGTACTCCGCGTGCGGATTAATAAACAGGATCGCCTTTTTGTTTTTCGTCCGGGACGGCCCCAGCGCCCAACCATTGGAGCCATCATTCTTGGGCGGATCGGCCGTAAAACTCCGGCTACCCGTAGCCACCTGAGCGACTTCTTTCCCGTAAAAGGCCTTGAAATCAGCTTCACTAACGTTGCTGCCGCCCATGGCCGGTACGTTGTTCATCAGCACCATCCAGGGCTCGATTCGGGCAAGCAATTTGGGTTTAACCGTCGGATGCGTGATCATGTAATAATTAATCCCGGCAGCGTGGGCATCGCAGAGTTTTTTCAACCAGTCCGGCGTTTTTTTGTACAGTTGAACGGCTTGCGTGGAGTCAATGAACATACGCGTCCAGAGGTCTCGGTAGACAGCGGATTCGCCTTCGATTTCGGAAGTACGGCCCAGGCGCGTAACCAGTGAATTTTCTACTTTGTCGAAGAACTCTTCGCACTGTATGTACATGAGGCCAAACACGGCGTCGGCATCGGTTTTCGCGTAGATGTGTGGAACCCCGTAGGTGTCCTTCACAATCTCAACGCCTTTCGCCTGCTTTGTTAGTTGATCGACTTCCTGAGTAGAAAATTGCGCCTGCACGACCGTAGAGTAAATCAACAAGCCAAATAAGACAAGGAAAAAATAAGCTTTATTGTGCATTGAAATAAGTTGGATTACGATTTTTTGCCATACTGAGGAACGATGCATCTTTGGTAGCTGTAGTGATTCCCCCTCCCGGAGACGCTTCGTTCCTTAGCCTGACAGACCTCCGGTAGCTTTCCAGATTATCTGGTTGCCGAAAAACTAATGATCAGAAAGTTTACTTGTAAATAGCGATTGGATCAAACAAACCTGGTGTTGAGCGCGGACTGTTTGGATTGGAGTTCAGCTCGTTCTGAGAATAAATAAATCGCCAGGGCAACTGACTGCCGTTGTTTGGTTTGAGTTTAACACCCAGCCCTTCCGTTCGGGTACGGCGCTCATCATTCCAGCCTAAATGCTGGCCGTAGAACGTAACGTAGCGTTCTTCCAGAATTTCCCGCAACAAAGCATTCGAGGCCGTAATACCATCTTTGTTCTCAATCCCTCCGGCGGCAAAGTCGGCAGCTACGTAGGGGTCATATTTATACGTACCTGCCACTTTATAGGTCGCGTGCAGATACCCGCCACCGTTCAGAAAACTACGATACGTGTTCAGGTGACCAAGGGCTACATCAAATCCTTTTCCTGAACGCAGCGCCATCTCGGCCAGCGTCAGCATATTCTCCTGATACGTAACAAGGGGAAAACTGGCATCCCGGGCGAAAAAGCCACGATTTGCGGTGGTTGTCAGCGTGTTTGGTTCGATTACGCCCGGTGAATTAACGCCGTTCTCCAGGTAATAGAATTTGAAGCGGGCCGTTTCGTTTGTTTTTGAATTTCCCCGATACGTAGCCGTTTTAGTCGGATTTAAAAGCTCTGCGTTGTAGGCACCTTCGGCCGTAATACTGCCCGCCCGAACGTTGGTCAGGAAGCTGTAATTCTGATTTTCGTTCACGCTGGCCGTTGTGCCATGCGTGGCATACATCGAATTAGCGTACGAACTCACCCCCGCTGTAGCTGCAGTATACGCTTCATTGTATTGTTTTAAATCCACATACAAACGAGCTTTCAGCGTATTGGCCACCTGTTTCCATTTCGTGACATCGCCCCCGAAAAAAATATCTTTTGTTCCCACGGCACCAATGCCCGATTCCAGATCGGCAATTCCATCATTCAGTTGGGCAATGAGTTTGGGAATCAGCTCTGCCTGCGTTTCGAAATGGGGATTCGAGAACGTAGCGGTGTTGGCGGTTTCTGTAAATGGTGCATCGCCCCAAAGTTCAGTAACGGTTCCGATGTTATGTGCCTGGATAATCTTGGTGATACCGGCCATGACGCGGTTGCCTAACTGATTCGCTTTTTCTAAGGTTCGTACGGCATTTTTGTTGGTCCCGGTATAGAACAGATTCCAGTCATCGTCAAAATTGGCGGCCGTAATCTGGTATTGTCCCCACGTACCGAACTGCTGGAAACTTCCGTAGCCGTAGCCCGTCCAGACAATGGTGAGTCGGCTAGCCATGCCTTCCTGAGACGCAATGTGGGCGATCTGAGTACCGGTAAAAATATACTCAGCCGAAGCATCCGTTGGATTGTTCAAATCCTTGTTCATATCGGATACTATTGACTCGCACGAGAAAAAAGCCAAGGCAATCAGCCCTGCACAAATGGATCTATATCGTCGTTTCATTCGATTCCAGTCGTTAAAATTAGTAATTGATTTTCAGGCTGAAGACCAGCGATCTTGTGCTTGGATTATTGAAGTAATCCACTCCACGGGCATTGCCAACCCCCGATACGTTGGTTTCCGGATCAATGCCCACTACTTTGGTCCAGAGTACCGGATTCCGGGTAGTTACGGCGAAACTGACCGACTCCAGCTTCGTTTTCTTCCGGAAACCCGGCGTGTTCAGTTGATAGCCCAGGGTAATCTCACGAATGCGGGTCCAGCTTCCATCCCGGACGAACTGCTCCGTTAGCTGCCCGGAGTGCCCACCAATCGAGGTATAGAACGACTGATCCAGCAAGACGGGGCCACCACCGTAATTCGCTACGTTGCCCCGCAGGGTAGTCCCGGCCTTGAACAGGGTTCCGGCATAGTTGTACGTATCCTGCGCCAGGGTCACTTCGTTGCCGACGTCGGCATACGTACCAAAGTTCACCAGCACTCCGCGTGTACCTTCGTAAAAATCGCCACCCTGGAAGGTTTCAAACAGAACGTTCAGCGATAGTTTTTTATAGGAGAGATTCGTCCCAAAGCCACCGCGCCAATCGGGGTTTGGGTCGCCCACGATGCCTAACGTAGTGCCTAACTTAGGAAAGCCCGTAGGCGTCAGGTTCATCGAACCGTCTTCATTACGCTGATACACACCACCGTAGAAGGAAGACAACGCGTCGCCTACGTGGGCAACGGTACTCAGCGCACCGGCCGTAAAGGTGACGATTTCGGTACCCCCTAGATTCGTGACCCGGTTTTTGTTTTTACTCCAGTTAGCGAATAGATTCCAATTAAAATCTTTCTTCTGCAGAACGTTCAGGTTGAAGTCTACTTCCATGCCTTTGTTCTCCATACTGCCGGCATTGGTATATTTCTGGCTAAACCCGGTTGAACCAGCCGATGATACCTGGAGCAATAAATCCCGGATGTTATTCTGGTAATAGGTGTAGCCTACCGTTAGTTTGTTTTTGAAAAACCGTAAATCTGCACCGACTTCCCACTCCGTTTTGCGCTCGGGGAAAAGGTTCGGATCTCCCTGTGTTGCACTTTCTACGTAAGCGCCCCCGTAACCTGAACTGGTCAGCGTGGTTGCCCAACTGCTGAACGAAGCCGTTACGTAAGGGGTCGTGTTCCGATAGGGTTCGGGCTGAATACCCACGATACCGAAGGAGGCCCGCACCTTACCAAACGAAAGCGCACTACCCCGGAAGGCTGGCAATTGGCTAAACTGCCAGGCTACGTCAGCCGATGGATAGTAGAATGTCGATTTGGATGCGCTACCAAATGTAGAGCCCGATTCGCTGGCAATGGACCCATTGACATACAGTTGGTTATAGAATCCCAGGTTCAGGGTTGAGTACAAACGAGCCGTCCGACGGTGCGTTTCCGTATTGAATGGAAAATTGTTGACGGCCGTGGAGTTGGCGAAATTAGGTGGTGCTTCTTCCAGAATGAAGCCGTTCATGGTGCCGCCCAGCAGGTTGTACTTCCGATCATTGATGTTGAAGCCAACAATCAACGTACTCGTTATATTTTCACCAAAATCCTTGCTGGCTCGCCCAATGACGTCCAGGTTCATTTCAGTTTCCGAGATGATACGTTGGTCGTACGCGCCAGCGCCCGAGTTTTCAACCGACGACACCGGATTGTTGGTCACCCGACGGTCGTTATAAGTGTCCATCCCCGCCCGAGCCGTGATGCTGAACCAGTCTTTGGGTGTCGCTACGATCTCCGAGTTCATAATAAACCGATCGACTTCCGAAAAATTGGTCAGCTCGTTGATCGTCCAGAGTGGATCGTTATAGCTTGGGTTCGCCGAAGCCCCCAGGTAGTTGCGATACGACCGCTGGCGATTCCGAATGGCAGCGGCCGTAGGTGAAGCGAAGTAGCTTCCTTTCCAGTACCGGCTGTCGAAATCGGGCGACGAACGCAGCATGCCTAGATACAGACCGCTGGCGTTGTCGCCTTTTTGCACCCGGTTAGAGGTGGTTCGGATGTAGTTGGCGTTTGCCGACGCTTTGATAATGTCATTAAGCTGGCGGGACGCGTTAAACCGAACCGAGTTTCGTTTGTAATCACTTTGCCCGGCGAAAATTCCTTTCTGATTTAGATTGCCCAGGCTCAGGTAAAAGTTACCCTTGTCGTTTCCTCCGCTCAGGCTAACGTTATTATCGTAGTAGGTACCCGTTCGAAACACAGCATCCTTACGCGCTTCGTTGTAGGTTTCTTTCGAGTTTTTCGTCAGAATTGGATAAAATGTTTTCCCCTGATAGGATTCAAAGCGGGCGCCATTCATGTTCACTACGTCGTCGCCACCGGCCCGGTTGGCAATTTTATCGCCCCAGGAATATTGCGTCGTTGGATTGTAAATACCACCTGAACCTTGCCCGTAGGCTTCCTGTAAGGGATGCAATACGTTGACTTTGTCGAAAGAAACCGTAGAACTAAAGCTGACATTCAGTTTATTATCCGCAGCGCCCCGTTTCGTTGTGATCACAATCACACCGTTGGCCGCCCGCGATCCCCAGAGCCCAGCCGCCGAAGCCCCTTTCAGGATTTGCATGCTGGCAATGTCTTCCGGGTTAATGTCATTCAAACGGGATTGTTGCGCCACTCCACCCCGAGAATCGCCACTGGTGCTGTTGCTCATGGGCACGCCATCAATAATAATGAGTGGCTGGTTTGACCCCGTAATTGTATTCTGACCACGAATCTGGATGTATGAACCGGCGCCCGGATCACCCGTAGAACGAGAAATCAACACGCCAGCCGCTTTACCCGCCAGCCCATTAATGATGCCCGTTTCGCCGGAGCGTTTAATGTCTTCGGGTTTGACCGTCGATAGCGTCGATGCCATTCGGTCTTTTTCTTCTTTGAACCCTAAAGCCGTGACTACCACTTCGTTGAGTACTTTAGAGTCGGCCGCCAGTGTGACATTGATGGTCACTTGATCGCCAACCGGAACCTCCTGGGAGACATAGCCCAGAAACGAAAAAATCAGCGTACTTTCTTTGGACGGTACGCTAAGGGTGTAATTCCCTTCGGCGTTCGTTGTGGTGCCAATCGTGGTCCCCTTTATGGAAATGTTAACGCCGGGCAACGCTAACCGGTCTTCCTGAGCCGTGACTTTCCCTTTAATAACGATAGCGGCTGGAACGCTTGATGTTACCGCAGCATCGATCCGGTAAGTGAGCTTAGTGGGGACACTACTACGTTCATTTCTGGTAACGATGTCTCTGAGGTCTCCTTTTTCAATCAGTCGGTTCTGGGCCCTGACTGTCGTCACCAGCGAAGCAGAGACCGCTAAATAGCCTAAGATCCGAATTCTGTTTTGTAATAATAATCTCATTGCTCTCAATCAGTTGGTTGGTTTATTGACAAAAGCTCTTCTGGCGTCCCTTCGAAACAAAGAGTGACAACTACGATGACTAGTAAAAGAAGGTGGTATGATAAGCAGGCGTTTACAGAAATAGCCTCGCCGGATAAATTCAAAAGATTACCAGAGAATCAGGGATAGGGAAGCTGCTACGTTCAGCCATTGTGCCCAGGGTTGAAAGACACCAGTGTTTAAAAAGCCAGCTTTCGTGTCCTCAGGACCGTCTTCTTCTCGGTCCATATGGTCCTTCACTAAGTCATCCAATTCTCCCCGTTTGAGTAATTCCAGGAACACTTCCAGCTCCTGGTCAGTTGCCTGATTGCTGAGATAGCGCTCAACTAAGGTTTCTTTAAATCGGCTCTCATCCATAGGTTCCCCATTAATTATCCAGAAGACAATCGAGCCGACCGGGAGGGTACCCCCTTAAGAGATTTTTTTTAATCGTTGATTTAAAACCCACCAACAGGGTTACGT
Organism: Spirosoma jeollabukense; assembly: GCF_054777855.1. NCBI lineage: Bacteria > Pseudomonadati > Bacteroidota > Cytophagia > Cytophagales > Cytophagaceae > Spirosoma > Spirosoma jeollabukense. The sequence continues at coordinate 294,387 of NZ_BAAHAD010000003.1, read as the reverse complement.
GTCTGGTTACACGTATCAGATGAAGGGAAATACGAATTGCTTCGGTATAGACTGACCGAAGCAGGGCGTTTTAGGATAGAGTAGACAATTCATCCACGACACCATCGGGATCAATGGATTGTCTGTAAGAAAGGAAGCTATTCAGGGGCAGCGGCCTTACGTTGTTTGTCGGTTCAGGTAAGCTTTAACGGCAAAACTGGCCACTACGCCTTCACCCGTAGCCGCAGCAACCTGCGCAATAGCGCCTAACCGGCAGTCGCCAGCAGCCAGGATGCCGGGAACCGATGTCTCGACCGATCCGGGTCGGGTGCAGATAAATCCTTGCTCGTTGAGGTCAATGGTTTTAGCCAGAAACTTGGTATTGGGTGTAAGCCCTACAAACAGAAAGACGCCATCAGCTTCAATCTCCATTACCTCGCCTGTGGCATTATCGGTCACTTGCAATGCCCTGAACGTACCTCGATCGTTACTGAGAAAGGCCGTTGGCGTTTGGTTCAGATGCACGGCTACGTTCGTAAATTCGGCTAATTTGTCGGTGTAGGTTGTTGAGGCACTAAATGATGGTTTGTAATGAACAAACGAAACCTTTCGGCAAAAACGAGCCAGAAACATGCCTTCCTCCAGTGCGCTGTTGCCTCCGCCGATAACCAGAATCTCCCGATCCCGGTAGAAAGCCCCATCGCAGGTAGCACAGAAATGAATTCCCGCACCAATTAACTCGGACTCTCCCGGGATATGCAGTTTCTTATAGGTTGATCCTACCGCCACTACGACTGAGCGGGCCGTAATATCACCCATGTTCGTTTCGAGATGAAAAATCTCATTTTCATGGGTGATTTTGCGAACGTCAGCGCCCAGTTTGATATCTGATCCGTAGATTTTAGCCTGCTCGGCCATTTTATTCATTAACTCCTTACCGCTGATATCAATAAATCCCGGATAATTTTCGATTTTATCAGTCAATGAAGCATTTCCGCCGATGAGTCGTTTTTCCAGAATAATGGATGAAAATTTATCCCGCTGTACATAAATAGCGGTGGTTAGTCCAGTGGCCCCGCCCCCGATGATAGCCACATCATATAAATGAGACTGGGCTTCTTCGGTTATGCCGATTAGGTCTTTTAAGGTTCGGTTGTCGGGGTTGGCAAATACCTGATCATCAATAAAAATAGTCGGAATGATCCGCTTCCCGTTATTTACGGTTTCAAGTATGGGAATTGACCAGGCATGCACCTCAATATTTATATACTGGTAATTAATGCCATTATCACTCAGATAGGCTTTTGCCCGGTGGCAGTCTGGACACCAATCAGCCCCAAACAAACGAATGCGAGGTCGGCCGGGGTTAAGTCCGAGTAACGCGGCAATCTGTTCGTTGGTAGGATTTACGAACGATGTTTCATTAATAAGTAGCGTGGGCGTTAGCCGTTTACCATCCTGCATTTTCTCCACCTGCATGGCGGCTTCCCGATCAAGGTCAACATTGATGTAGGTAAAATCCAGTTGGTTCTCTTCCAGATAAGTCTTTACCCGTTGGCTATCTTCACACCATTCCGCCCCATACAGGGTCAGTGTTGTTTGGTCTATGATCATCAGTTCAAAAAATGGTCAGGGAAATCAGTCTCAAGATAGCGTCTACATCTCAGAAATAGAGCAAAACGGTCCGAAAAGGTATAAAACAAACAAAGCCCGGTTGCGACTGACGCAACCGGGCTTTGTTCACTATTTTTATTTTTTATCCCTGAACGTTATCCGAAGCCAGTTTAGCGCCCAGATATTCGCGGTTCATGCGGGCGATGTGATCCAGCGAGATCGACTTGGGACATTCGACAGAACAGGCGCCTGTAAACGAGCAAGCTCCGAACCCTTCAGCGTCCATTTGCGCGACCATACGCTCAGCCCGTTCCCGGTGCTCAGCTTTCCCCTGTGGCAAAATAGCTAATTGGGACACTTTCGCCGACACAAACAGCATAGCCGACGCATTTTTGCAAGCCGCTACGCAGGCGCCACAGCCAATGCAGGCTGCCGCATCCATGGCTTCATCGGCAATGCTACGTGGGATAAGAATTTCGTTTGCGTCGGGAGCTGAACCGGTATTGACCGATACGTAACCACCCGCCTGAATAATCCGGTCGAACGCTAGGCGATCAACCATCAGATCTTTGATGACCGGGAAAGCCCGTGCCCGCCAGGGTTCAACGACAATCGTGTCGCCGTCGTTAAACGAACGCATGTGAAGTTGGCAGGTAGTGGCCCCCGTTTGCGGGCCGTGTGGCCGACCATTAATATACATCGAACACGTACCGCAAATACCCTCGCGGCAGTCGTGGTCGAAGGTTACAGGATCTTCGCCCTTCCTGGTCAATGAATCATTCAGCACGTCGAACATTTCCAAAAAGGACATGTCCTCTGAGACGTTATCCAGCTGATAGTCAACTAGCTTACCCTCAGTATTCGTATTTTTTTGTCTCCAGACTTTGAGTGTAATCTTCATACTTGTAGTCGTTAGTCGACAGCCGTTGGCGAATAGTGTCCTATTACCGACAGCTATCGACCAACGACTTTGACTACTGTTATTTATAACTCCGCTGTGTCAGTTTCACGTTCTCGAATTCCAGCATTTCTTTATTGAGCAGTTCAGGTTTGCCTTCTCCCTGATACTCCCAGCCAGCTACGTAGGCATAATTCGCGTCATCACGAAGGGCTTCACCGTCGGGGGTCTGGTATTCCTCACGGAAGTGACCACCACAGGATTCATTGCGATTTAGTGCGTCGTCGACCATTAGCTCACCTAATTCGATAAAATCAGCTACACGGCCCGCCTGTTCCAATGCCTGATTCATTTCCTCGGCATCGCCCAGAATTTTGGCATTAGACCAGAATTCTTTTTTCAGCGCCTGAATCTTCTGTTTGGCGAGTTGGAGTCCTTCTGCATTTCTTGCCATACCGCAGTATTCCCACATAATATGGCCCAGTTCTTTGTGCAGGTCATCAACCGGACGAGTGCCTTTTATAGACATCATCCTGTTAATCAAAGCCTGAACTTTCTGTTCCGCTTCTTTAAAGGCAGGCGAATCGACCGGAATTTTGTCAGCCGGACCAATGGTTGCCAGATAATCACCAACTGTGTAAGGAATGACAAAATAACCATCGGCCAAGCCCTGCATTAATGCCGACGCGCCTAAGCGGTTGGCACCATGGTCAGAGAAATTAGCTTCACCAAGCGCATATAAACCAGGAACGGTGGTCATGAGGTTGTAATCGACCCACAAACCGCCCATCGTATAGTGCACAGCGGGGTAAATCATCATCGGCGTTTCGTACGGATTTTCGCCAGTGATCTTTTCATACATCTCAAACAGGTTACCGTATTTGGCTTCGATCACTTTCTGCCCGTCGCGCTTGATCGCATCGGCGAAATCCAGATATACCGCTAAGCCGGTTTTACTGACGCCCCGACCTTCGTCGCACATATTCTTGGCGTTTCGAGATGCTACGTCGCGGGGAACCAGGTTACCAAATGCGGGATAGCGACGCTCCAGGAAATAGTCACGAGCGTCTTCAGGAAGGTCTGTAGCTTTCAACTCGCCTTTCTGAATTTTCTGCGCATCTTCTTTCGACTTTGGCGCCCATACGCGACCATCGTTCCGCAACGACTCCGACATCAGCGTCAGTTTCGATTGGTAGTGGCCCGATACAGGAATGCAGGTTGGGTGAATCTGGGTGAAGCAAGGATTACCAAACACAGCGCCTTTTTTGTGCGCCCGCCAGGCTGCCGTTACGTTACATCCCATCGCATTGGTCGAGAGGTAAAATACGTTGCCATAGCCGCCCGTACAAAGCAGCACAGCATGGGCCGAATGCGATTCGATTTTTCCGGTAATCAGATTGCGGGTAACAATACCCCGCGCCTTGCCACCCTCAACCACCAGGTCGAGCATTTCGGTACGGGTATACAATTTTACTTTACCATTGGCTACCTGACGACTTAAAGCCGAATAAGCGCCCAGCAACAACTGCTGACCCGTTTGGCCACGGGCGTAAAACGTTCGTGATACCTGCGCGCCACCAAACGAGCGGTTTGCCAACGTACCGCCATATTCCCGGGCGAATGGAACACCCTGCGCTACGCATTGGTCAATGATGTTGACACTAACTTCGGCCAGCCGGTGAACATTGCCTTCGCGGGCACGGTAGTCACCGCCTTTAATCGTATCGTAGAATAACCGGAACACGCTGTCGCCGTCATTCTGGTAATTTTTAGCGGCATTGATTCCCCCCTGAGCGGCAATAGAGTGCGCCCGACGGGGACTATCCTGATAGCAAAATGCTTTAACGTTGTAGCCCAGCTCTGCCAGTGATGCAGCCGCTGACGCACCAGCCAAGCCAGTACCTACCACGATAATATCGTATTTACGCTTGTTAGCTGGATTGACCAGTTTCAAGGCGAATTTGTGCCGTGCCCATTTTTCGGCTAAAGGACCCTCGGGGATTTTAGATTCCAGTTTCATGCTTTAAAGAGCGAAAGAAAGAGCGTAAGAGCGAACGAGAGATGAAGACGTATTCAATTGGAACATCCTTTGATTCACTCTTTCACCCTTTAAATAATGTGATGAACCTGTAAGTACACGTAAATTGGCATTGCCGCAAAAGCTGCCGGAATAATGACAGCAAAGAAGACTTTGCCCACAAACTCAATCATTGGTGTATACTTCTTATGACGAACGCCAATGGTTTGAAAACCACTCTGGAAACCATGCGCCAAGTGAAAGCCGATAGCTACCATACAGATAACATAGAGCGTTACATACCACAGTTCACCAAATGCGACCTGGACAACTTTATACAAATCTTTATACTGTTTGCCATCGTATTCGGCCATCGGAACAGACCCAAAGTGCATTTCATACCAGAATGTACGCATATGGATGACGATAAAGAGCAGCAGGATTGTGCCCAGTATTCCCATGTTACGCGACGACCACGGACTATTTTCTTCAGGCTTGCTATAGGCATACTTAACCGGGCGCGATGCCTGATTATGCCGGGTAAGAATGAAAGCCATCAGCGCATGTACCAGAATAGAGGTATAGAGCAGATACGAAACGGTCATGATAAGCGGGTTGTGGGTCATGAAGTACGTATACTCATTGAAAGCCCGTCCGCCATCGCCCTTGAACAGCTGAAGATTACCAGCCATATGAACGATTAAAAAAGAACATAAAAACAGTCCTGTCAGCGACATTATTACTTTGCGACCAAGGGAGCTGGAGAGTGTTTGTGTTACCCAAGCCATACGGTGAACGACACGAAAATTAAGTGTAAACGATTGAAAAAAAGCCGGGTTAAACGGCGCATCAAAGCTAAATCACAAACGCCACGGAAACAAGATTAAGCGGCATTATCCCCTGTTTTATAACTTATTTACAGCCGGTATAAACTATAGGTACAAGCTGGTTTTGCAACAGTGTGTAGTAGCCGTTTGTTTCTTTGTTTATTCGTACTGTGTAGCAGAATTGTAAAAAAGTGAGATTAGACCGCTTGTAATGGACTATTATGATAACATATTTTACCGAGAAAAAGTCGTTTCGTTGCCTGGAAGAATGTCAAGATTTGAACAACTATAATTCTCCCGCTATTTTCGCGCCATCGACCGTTTTTCTGTACTAGTATTTCCTTATGAAAGCATACGTATTTCCCGGACAGGGTTCCCAGTTTCGAGGTATGGGGCAAGACCTCTATCAACAGTCCCAGGCCGCCCGTCAATTATTTGATCAGGCAAACGAAATCCTGGGTTATAACCTGACCAATATCATGTTTGAAGGGTCTGACGAGGAACTAAAGCAAACCATTTATACACAGCCAGCCGTTTTTCTGCACGGTGTGGTGGTAGCGCTCACGACCGATTCATTTTCCCCCGATATGGTGGCAGGTCACTCACTCGGCGAGTTGGCTGCACTCACAGCCGCTGGTGTTCTCTCCTTTGAAGACGGCCTACGCCTGGCATCCATCCGGGCAACCGCCATGCAGCGAGCATGTGAACTGACTCCGTCAACAATGGCGGCTGTGCTGGGACTGGCTGATGAAGCCATTGAGCAGGTATGCGCCCAGATTACAGAAGAAATTGTGGTACCCGCCAATTATAACTGTCCGGGCCAGGTAGTTGTCTCGGGAAGTGTTGCGGGCATTCAACTGGCTGAAGAACGCTTAAAGGCGGCTGGTGCCAAGCGTGTGGTGCCATTGGCGGTCAGTGGCGCCTTTCACTCTCCGTTTATGGAACCGGCACGTACTGAATTTGCTGAGGCCGTTCAGACGATGTCATTTATTGCCCCCCGCTGCCCGGTTTATCAAAACGTAAACGCTCAGGCAACCACAGACCCAGAAACCATAAAAGCGAATATAATTGCACAACTAACGTCACCAGTACGTTGGACACAATCCGTTGAGCAGATGGTGGCCGACGGCGCTACCGAATTTTATGAGTGTGGTCCTGGCAAAGTGCTTCAAGGGCTGATAAAAAAGATTAGTCCAGCCACCCCCGTTTCAGATATTTGATCAATAAGTAGGCACTTGTGAATCAGTAGATAAGTCGTTTGTCGTCGTGAAAATGTCATTTTTTTTGGGCGTGTATTTGTTTTTAACACCCGGCAAACATTATCTTTGCACTCGCAAATGCAAAATAGCCCGATAGTATAAGGGTAGTACAACAGATTTTGGTTCTGTTTGTCTAGGTTCGAATCCTGGTCGGGCTACAATAAAAAAAGCCGCTTGACAAAATCAGGCGGCTTTTTTGTGTTTAAAAGATAGCTGTCTTTTTCGTTTAGAAAGCTCTGAAAATCAAAAAGCCGCTTTCGTAAAAGCGGCTTCGAACTCATCTATAGGCTAGAGGACCTAAAAGTGGTCCCGGAAGGGGAAATTCAGGATGTAGATTAAAAGAGTTTTTTGATGTCAATCCGGCGGTGCATGTGCTCCTCATCTTTAAAGGGCAACATTACAACCACTTTTCCGTGTTCGTGCGCAGCTTCGATATGATCGGCATCAACAAACGAAGGAATATCCAGAACTCGCAGAAACATAGGAACGGCCAATCGCTGGCTGCTTCCTTCCTCCTGCTGTACAGATGTGCTTACCAACAATGTGTAAAGAACAAGTTTATTGCCCTCAACCAGTACGTTAAATGAGTTGGCTTTTACACCGGGCGCCGATAGGGTAATAACCAGACGTTCATCTTCACGCTCAACATTCATGGTCGTCTGAGTGGATCCACCATAAAGCGTATTTAATAAATCAATCTGACCGCCTGTCCCCTGAAATACGTTTTCTATAGCTTTCATAGTGGATGTCGTTTACTGTTCAAGTACTAGTTAATAGACAAACCTCGTGCCTAACGAATTGATGTCCTTTTTCTCCGTCAAGCTGTCAGTAATTTGCTATTGATTTTAGCGTGAATATGCCTTTTTGACACGATAGAGGCTTACTTATATCTTTTTACTACGTATGTACGTAAATTCAATAGTGTTGCGATTTATGGTCTGTATGTGGTTCTCTTTCTACACATCTCCACAGATACACTCCATTAGCAAAAGCTGGCTGGCTTGCCGTACCTTTGTAAAATTATGCATATCAGAATTGGAACGCGCAGTAGCCGGTTAGCAGTCTGGCAGGCGGAACACATACAAACGTTACTACAGAAAGGCGGCCTGACGTCGGAGTTAGTCCTGATCGAAACCAAGGGCGATTTAGTATTGGATCGGTCGCTGGCGAAGATTGGCAGCAAAGGCGTATTTACGCAGGAGTTAGAAGATCAACTTCGGGACGGCACCATTGACATTGCGGTTCATAGTGCAAAAGATTTGCCATCGAACCTGCCATCTGACCTCAGTATTATTGCCTTCACTGAACGCGAACTGGCCAATGATGTACTGGTGAGTCGAAACAAAATGCTGTCGCTTGGCGGTGGTGAGGCTTTCCGAATTGGTACGTCATCTACACGACGAGTGGCCATGCTTAAGCATTATTGTCCGCATCTCGCTACGGTTGATATGCGAGGCAATCTGCAAACTCGAATCCGTAAGCTCGACGAAGGTCAGTGCGATGCCCTTCTACTGGCCTACGCGGGTGTTCACCGAATGGGGTACGACGACCTGATTGTCGAGCACTTGCCGATTGCCGATTTTACACCCGCCGTCGGACAGGGCAGTATTGCTATTGAAATTGCCGGTTCGTTAGACAGCCAGATCGTTGAGGCCATCAAGCGCGCTATAAACCACGAGCCCACAGAAGCCTGCCTGCGGGCCGAACGTGCCTTTTTGGCACGGCTCGAAGGAGGTTGCAGCATTCCATCCTTTGCGCTGGCTCACTGGACAAACGACCAACGTATCAGCCTGACGGGCGGTTTAGTTAGTCTGGATGGTTCTCAATTACTTCGCGAAACCTTCGCCGGAGCGCCGGAAGAAGCTTCACTACTGGGACATTCTCTGGCGGAAAGTATTCTGGAACGGGGTGGCGACCAGTTATTACAGGAAATCCGTTCACAATTATGACCGTAGTTATTGCCCAATCCGATGCCGACATTGAGCGGTGTTTACCCGCTATGCTGGTGCTACGTCCTCACCTCACACCCGAGAAGGCGTTAGAACAAATCCGCTTTCAACAAGCCAACGAAAACTTTGTACTGGCGTTTGTTGAGGTGATGCCGCATTCCGATGGTGATTCTCCTGAACCGGCTCCGGCTGTCATAGGCTACCGGTACATGACGTTATTATATAGCGGCAAGACACTCTATATCGACGATCTATCGACGCTCCCCAGCGCCAGGGGGAAAGGCTATGCCAGTCAGTTGCTGGATTTTGTCATCGATCAAGCCCACCAGGCGGGTTGCCAATGTGTTTCGCTGGATTCCGGTCAGAATCCAGCTCGTTATGATGCCCACCGTCTATATCTCAATAAACGATTCAACATTGCCAGCCATCATTTCAAACTGGACTTGTAATAGGGTTGCAATTCAGTAATTTGCGTCTGCCTTTTTCTGCTAAAAACAGTATTGATCCGGTATTATGAATCTGTTTCGAATTAGTTGGAGTAATCTGAGAGATAAACCGCTGAGCAGCTTTTTGAGTGGGTTATTGATGACATTTGGCATCACGATTATCTCGTTGCTGCTGTTGCTCAACAAGCAACTGGACGACCAATTTCGAAAGAATATTAAAGGGATCGACATGGTGCTTGGGGCTAAGGGCAGCCCATTGCAATTGATTCTGTCAAGTATCTATCAGATTGATTCACCAACGGGCAACATTCCACTCGAAGAGGCCGAACGACTCACGCGCAACCCCATGATTAAAACGGCGATTCCGTTATCCATGGGCGATAATTACCGATCGTTCCGCATTGTTGGCACGAACAAAAAATACCTGGAGCATTTTGGCGCTACTGTAGCACAGGGTACACTATTTCAGAAGGATTTAGACGTAGTGATTGGCCCGCGCGTTGCCAATGTGGCAGGTTTAAAGATCGGCGATACGTTCTCTGGATCGCACGGGCTCGATGCCGAAGGCGAAGTGCATGCCGATACGAAATATAAGGTAGTAGGCATTCTGAGTGCAACAAATACCGTTGCCGACCAGCTTATTCTAACACCCATTTCGAGCGTGTGGGCAATCCACGCGCACCATGAAGAGCACAACGAAGTGGGAGAGGCACACGAAACTGGGGAAGAACATGAGGCTGGTGATAAACATGCACATCATGAAGGTGAAGCCCATGAAGCCGAAGAGCACCACGACGACGACGCTCCGCGCGAGATTACGAGCATGCTCATCAAGTTTCGGAACCCAATGGGCATGATGCTGGCGCGGGGCATCAATAGTAACTCCAAATTACAGGCTGCACTGCCTAATATTGAAATCAACCGGCTGTTTTCGTTGCTTGGCGTCGGCGTTGAAACGCTGCGTGGCCTGGCCATCGTCATTATGCTCATTTCCGGCATCAGCGTGTTCATATCGCTCTATAACTCCCTGAAAGAGAGACGCTACGAAATGGCGCTTATGCTATCCATGGGCGCCACGAGAGCCCAGCTTTTCGGGATGCTGGTCCTCGAAGGGCTTGTCTTATCACTCATTGGTTTTGGTTTGGGAATTCTGTTTAGCCGCGTTGGATTGTGGTTATTTTCGAGCAGCGTATCTGAAGATTACCACTATAATCTGGCCGCCTTTGGCATCCTTCCCGAAGAGTGGATTTTATTGGGTGTTGCCATCATTATTGGCTTACTGGCCGCTGCACTCCCTGCTTTAGGCGTCTACCGCATGAACATTTCGCGCACGCTGGCCGAAGAGTAGAATAGATAGATATAGGATGTAGGAGATATGATGTAGCTGACGCGAAAGCAATATATCATACCTCCTATATCATCCATCTCTCTCATCATCCCAATACGTTGTAGATAATCACCGGTGCGGCTTTATTTTTTAGGGTTACCTCACCGATACGCTCACACGTAAAGGATTCGGCCACTTGCTGTTGTGCTGATTCAACAATGACAATCTGGCCAGCTTGTGCTACCGATTGCAAACGTTGCGCCATATTGACCGCATCACCAATCACCGTGTAATCCAGCCGCCGTAGCGTAGCAGAACCGATATTACCAGAAACCATTTCGCCACTATTGATGCCAATGGATACCTGCGGATGATAATTCGGGTGGTTAGGCAGGTTGTCTTCGAGCGTGGCTACCTGCGCCCGTATGGCCAGACCGGTTTCAATGGCCCGATCGAGGTGGTATTCGCCCCGGTAAACGGCCATCACAGCATCGCCCATAAACTTATCTACGTAGCCGCCCTGGGCGATTATCTCCTTAACCATTACGTCGAAATAGCGATTAACCAGCCGCACAACCGTATCCGCCGATTCGCGTTCGGAGATGGCGGTAAATCCGCAGATGTCGATGAATAGTACGGTGGCTACAATGGTTTCACTGGCCGACAGCGACGTTTCAAACTCGGGCCGACTCATGAACGTAAGGACCGATTCATCCACGTACATCCGCAGAATATCGTTTTCTTTTATGGCTTGCAGCGTTTTCCGGAGTTGCTCTACATACTCCATCGTTTTCTGCATTGTCCGCTCCAAATCCTCAAAATTGACCGGTTTAGTCACGAAATCGAACGCGCCCCGGTTCATCGCTGTGCGGATGTTATCCATGTCGCCATAGGCCGATACAATGACGGATTTAAGCATCGGGTTAGTTTCGTGTAGCTTGACCAGCAACGTTAAACCGTCCATACCAGGCATATTGATGTCTGTCAGCACCATGTCAATATCCGGCTGTTCAGCCAGGACCGCCAAGGCTTCCACGCCGTCATGAGCATAGACAAATTCGTATAGCTTCTCCCGAATCTGGCGCCGGAATTTCTGCTTAATAAGCAGCTCCAGGTCAGTTTCGTCATCAACTACCAAGACTTTTGCCTTCATACGATCTCTTTAAGTTTTTGTTTCAGAACCGCAAAATCGAGCGGTTTTGTCAGGAAGTCATTTGCTCCCAGATCGACGGCCATTTGCTCTGAGTTAGGATCGCCATAAGCCGTAATCATCATCACAACGGGGGATGGAGGAGTATTAAACTCTTTCCGAATCTGACGTAACAACTCGAACCCGCTCATGCCGGGCATATTGATGTCAGACAAAATCAGGATAACTTCGGATGCGTGCCCGTTGAGGTAACTCAAAGCCTCTTCGCCGGAATTGGCAAAATCCAGGCGAAACTCTTCATTCCGAATTTCGCGTCGGAAACGCTGCTGGAACAGGTCTTTTACGTCCGGTTCGTCATCAACTACTAATATTTTCAACATACCTGCGGAACCCATCAGTGATACGTATTGAGTGAACTAGTTTTAATTTTCAAAGAGGTCATTTGGTAGCGCTGGGTGGCGTTAGGTACCGCGCCAGAAACCGATAAATTTCATCACGCGAATCGCGCGCCAGCTTGGTATCGAGCCGGTTGAAGCTATGGCCGCCCGGCGCATCCTGGTAAATTTTGTACTCAAACTTTTTGTCATGGGCTTTCAGCGCGTTGATCAGCGATTCAACTTCCAGCACATTTACATCTTCGTCGTTGGTATTGGTATGGATCAGGAGCGGTGTTTTAAGCTTCTGGGCGTTCCAAACCGGCGACCGACGACGGTACTCCGCTACGTTGTCGGACGGATCTTTCCCGATATGCGCAGCATCCGAAAATATGGTTCGATACGCAGCCGGTTTGTAACCCAGCCGGGCAATAATATCCGAAACGGGCACACCGGCATACGCTACTTTATAATCTTCAGGATGATCGAAAATATTCATCAGCGAAATCATACCACCGTGACTCCAGCCTATAATGCCCACTCGATCGGTATCGACCTGTGGCATGTTTTCAACAGCCCAGCGCTTACCAGCCAGTACATCGTCATTTTCGTAATCACCATAGTCAATTTGCCGGTAGAATTCACCACCGTAACCAACGCTGCCCCGGTATTCGGGGGCGAGGATCAAATATCCCTGGTCCAGCAACTCACGGACGACATGTGCATAGAGCGTACTAAAATCCCCGTGGATACCATCGTGGACAAAAATAAGCAGGGGCAGCTTTTTCGCCGACGCAAACTTCTTCGGAGCGAAGGTATAGGCTGGGATCACAACCGGGTTCGTGGCACCTTGCCCGGTCGGATTTTTGATCACGTGGGGTGGCTTACTCCCATACCGAATTTTATCAATCGTCGCTACGTCGCCCAGTTTCTGGTACCACAGTAAATCATCGACGTTTTTGGCTAGTCCCTGATTGGCATAGCGAAGGCTTTCTTCCAGCATCCGAACCCGCTCGTTCAGGTCAGGTGATGCAGATGGAGTGGGCGATGGAGCAGGTGACGGTGCGGCCATTTGGCCATACGTAGTGACATGAATGAGGCTGATTAGTAAGAGGATATACAGGTTGTGCATGAGTTGATGAAGGTATTGGTTAACTATCAGTAGGCTTTCAGCGAGCACCGTAGCATAGCACTATTCGAAAGTCCTGTATCTTTTTCTCAGCTCAGGCCGAGTGTTGTTACGTGTATCAGGCGGGAATCGTGATTTTAAACGTGGTGCCTTCGCCTTCTTTGCTATTTACTTCCAGGGTTCCGTTATGCCCCTTAGTCACAATGTCATACGCCATGGACAAACCCAGGCCAGTTCCTTCGCCGGTGGGCTTGGTCGTAAAAAAAGGCTGAAAAATCTTTTGTTTGACAGCCTCCGGCATCCCCGTACCATTATCGCCGACGGTAATTACTACTTCCCCATTCACGCAACGTGTACTGACCGTTACGGTTGGCTTATAGTTGGGATCACCCCCCTCTTTCTGGCGTTGCTGAACGGCGTAGAAAGCATTGGTAAACAAATTGAGCATTACCCGTCCCATATCCTGCGGAATCATGTTAACCAGGCCGAGAGACGTATCAAAATCACTGGTGAACGTAGCGTTGAAGCTTTTGTCTTTAGCCCGTAGACCATGGTAAGCCAGTCGCAGGTATTCATCGGAGAGCGCGTTAATATCGGTGGGCTCCCGCTGGCCGGTGCTGGTGCGGGAATGTTGCAGCATGCCTTTCACAATAGACGCAGCCCGACCACCATGATGCGTGATTTTCTGTAGGTTCTGCTTAAGGTCGGCCAGTATTTCCGTTTCCAGTTCAACGTCCCGATCTGGCTTGGCATGTTCCTCTTCCAATTCGTCGATTAACTCAATGCTCACTTCAGAGAAGTTGTTGACGAAGTTGAGCGGATTCTGAATCTCGTGCGCAATACCCGCCGTCAGTTCACCCAGCGAAGCCATTTTTTCGCTCTGGACGAGCTGCGTTTGCGTCGTTTTCAACTCTTTGAGGGCCTCCTCCAACTCTTCTTTCTGGCGGGTAATCTCAGCGGTACGTTCGGCAACTAAATATTCGAGTTCGTTCTTTTTATTTTCAATGATGCGCCGTTGCTCAGCTTCTTTCTCTCGCTCCAGACGTATTTTTTCAAGCGATTTTTTCTGGTTCGCAGCAATAACCGCAAACGTGATCAACCAGATAATTGAGAACGTAGCACCCGACTCAAAATAATCATCGGTTTTTTCATAAAAAGAATAGGAAAGCGATTTTGCCAAACTTTCCAAACAACTGATTATGGCATAAGGTGCTATGGCAAATAATAAGGTCCGGGCCGGACGGAAGTCATACAGTTGCCAGACGGTATAAGCAATTGACAGGAAGACGATTAACTGGAACCAGATTAGCCACGGACGCGGAAATACTTCCCCAAGCCCTATCAGTATGAAGCCTGTAAGCCAAACCCGTTTAAAGTACATGTCCCACTCCGGTAGCCGAGTGGGCGTTTCCAGGAAATTGCGAACGTAACGGATTACGAAAAATGCAACAAAAATCGCGACGTATGACTCTCCATCTGCCCAGTTCATACGGCTTGTTCGTTTACAGGGTTTGACTGACGGGCAATAAGTGCGTTCTGCCGACGGATACGCCCCGACAAGCTCCGAACGATGCTACGTAGCACTTCGCCCCGCTCTTCCATGAGATCATAAAAATCGTCCTGATCAATGCGCAACAGCCGAACATCGGTGATGGCTTCGGCCGTTGCCGAACGGGCTTCGGTATCCAGCAAGGCCAGTTCACCGAAGAAGTCACCCCGGCTAAAACGAGCGAGTTCGGTCTCGCCATCAAGAATAGCGACTTCGCCCGTATAAATGACATACATGCCCGTACCGAGATCCCCTTTATGAAAAATGGTATCACCGGTCTGGTGCTTCTCTTCTTTCATGATCGGTGTAATACTGGCCAGTACGTTGTTAGGCGTCAGATCGAATAAACTGGTATGCGCCAGTAGCAAGACCCGGTCGTAAGCTGAAATCTGATCGGCTGAATGCGGTGAGTGACTCATAAGCAAGGGAGATAAAGCAGAAAAGCGCGATGCTAACCGTTGACGAGCTGCCGATGCATCTTCCGAAGGCAAACTCCGCAAAACAATACTAACCGTCCAGGCCGAAAAAACCGTCTCACCCGCTCGCAAAATAAACTCCCGGATGGATTCGGATTCGGGCATTGGGCCAAGTTCTGCATCAAGTATACGTATTTTTTCGGAGCGGGGCAGATCATCGACCAGTACCTGCAAAGTTTGGTACGTCACTCTGGGCACCAAATTATCGAGCATTTCGAGCGCATTGGCCCGGCGTTCGCGGGCGTGATGCCCAATACCCATTCTGGCTCCGGCAATCGTTTCGGAGTCGTAGAGTTGCGTCAATATATCAAACAACCGCTGGATTAGTACCGATAGCTCATAATCAAGCGTTTCGGTCAGATCAGGATCGGTCAGACTTCCCTGCATGAGTCGTTGTGCCAGGGCAACTTCATCGCGCATCAGACCGCGAAACATATCGTCGTCAGCAGGATCATTCGGGAAACGACGTAATGCCCGCAGGGCAGCACTACGTATCATCAAATCCGGTTGCTGAGCAAGGGAATTCAGTAGCTGACGGCTTTCGGCGGTATGAATAGCCCCACAAATGGCGGCAATACGTTCCAGCGTCAGTCGGTCAGGCGCTGATTTTCGCATCTGATTCAGGGCGGGAATCGTTTCGTTACCTCGGCTTTTCAATGCCTGCGTAACAGTCCGACCAATAGTTTTATCCGTCAGGTTGCTCAGTAAATAAGTCGTTAGTCCAGCATCGGGTAAGTAACCGGCCGCAGCAATAGCCGCTTTTTTTACGTCAAGATTAGAACTTGCCAATCGCTCAGTCACTAGCGGCACAAGGTCATTCAGTCGCAGCGATGCAATCAGTGTCAAGGCAATTTTCTGGTGCTCGGGATCGGCGTCGTTTGCTAATTGCGTTACTCCCTGACGAGCCGCCACATCCCGGGGGTTCAATTCCAGTACCCCCCTGATAGCCCCCTGCCGAATATATAAATCGGTATGATTCAGCAACGGCGCCAGTTCGCTCGGTTCGGCACTAATACGCCGTCCCAGCAAATAAGCCGCCTGTTGCCGCAACAACGGTTCTGCATCGGTCAACGCAATGTGCATCAACTGGCGTACAGGTACAGACTGATTCTGATGGGCAATTGCATCCATCGTTCGCCGTCGGATATCGGCATCAGGATGGGCTAGCAACGGCAGCGTTTGATGCGCCAGTTCAGCAGGATTGTAGGCATCGAGCCAACCGATGGCCATTAGTACGTCATCGGAATTAGCGCTTTGCAATTGATTTACCAGACTCTTTTTGGCCGCGGTGGGCATCGCCAGTTGCTCACTCTCCAGAAAGCGACGACCAATGGCATCATTCAACTCATGCAAATACCGCTGGTACGTATGGCGCAGTAACCATATGGCCCCAGCCAGTGCTCCAATCCACACCAAGGGTACCCATGACTGGAGGTTAGCATGGAGAATAAAAATCATGAATCCGGCAATTCCCAGACCCAATGGCTCATAAAGCCCCTTCGCCAGCGTATGGCCTTTAAGCCGCTGGGGAGGTAATAAAGGCTGAAATAATACCAGAAAGACCGGATCGAACAACGCCCGACGAACGACTTCGAAGACCAGATAAAGCCCACAGAAATAGACGAGCAATACGGTTTCGTTCGTAACAAAGCGGTTCAGAAATGTTAGGATTACCAATCCGGCTAAGGCTACCCAGGGCAGAACGAGCAGGGAGCGCTGTACACCAAACTGGTCGAGCACCTGACGCGACAGGAGTAATTTAGCCAGCATCGCCAAGCCATACGTCAGCGCCAGTACGTAGCTAACGTAGCGAATGACATCGGTCTGGTCGTGAAACCGGTGTTTGACATTAATGAAGAAGTTATACTCGATTTCAGTCGCCACAGCCGCTAATGCCGCCAGGCTGACACACATATAGAACACCAGTTCGCTCCCACCAAACCGCTGACCTATCAGTCGCGACGGTTCGCGACGGGCGGGGCGCGGTGGCTGGTGGGGCGCGTGCACATCGTGCGACTGAATGGTTAACTGAAGCACATATAGTGCCGCCAAAAACGCCCCGAAGGCAACGAGTATCAGACGGAGTACATCGGCATGGGCATGTACTAAAGCCGTTAGAATACCGCCTATTGCTTTGGCTGGCATATCGCCTGAACTGATTACGCCAAACAAACGCTTGCTTTGCCGGGTATCGAAGACAACGGCCGAAACGCCCCAGAATTCAAGATTTGTCAGTAGATATATGAGTCGATAGCCCGTCATAATCGCTACCGCTGCCGCAACCGAGTGGCCCACAATAACCAGAATTCCAACGACAAGGGTCATGACAACAGCCGCCACTAATACCCGTACAGCCAGACTACGTAGCACCAGTTGATGCTCAAAATAGTCGTATAACCGACCGACAACAATCATCGCCACCGCCGATGCAATGTAGGCAACGGGCAGACTGGTTTCAGGATGGTTTTCCAGCAGAATGGCATTGGCAGCCACATAAATGAGGATCGTGCCAATACCTAAAAGAAAATTATGGACAAAAAATAGCCCTACCGTTCGGCCTTCATCTGGCCGAATACCCAGGGCACGCTGCCATCGTTGAGTAAAAGGAGAAGGTTGATAAGTAGGGGCTGCACCAACGTTCATAAGCAGGTTCTGCGACACGATTTATCGTCAAATATAATCACCTGTCTATAAGAAGACGACAGCTTGCCGAGGAATATGGCCCTATATTAGCCAAAAGCGGGTTATGGCTAATATCTCGTCCTATTGTTCTGCACTACGTCCTCCCCTTTTGCTCATATTGACACGGTACTTAATACGGTACATATCATTGAACAAGATCGCTCGAAATTGGGTTGGAGGCACCAAGTTTTTTTAGAGTACACCACCTGTCCGTCAAACTTTTACCGTACTTTTGCACCCAATTCTTTAATCAATTGTCTAAATTATTATGAAAATCGCAGTCGTTGGGGCTACTGGCTTGGTCGGTGGCGAAATCCTGAAGGTGCTGGCAGAACGCAGCTTCCCTGTTTCTGAACTCATTCCCGTTGCTTCCGAGCGGTCGGTTGGTAAACAGGTCGAGTTTAAGGGTAAATCATATACGGTTGTTAGCTTCGAGGATGCCATTGCTGCCAAACCTGCCATTGCGATTTTTTCGGCGGGTGGTAGTACGTCGTTGGCCCTGGCCCCCAAATTTGCGGAAGCGGGCATCACGGTTGTCGATAACTCGTCGGCCTGGCGCATGGACCCCAGCAAAAAGCTGGTCGTTCCCGAAATCAATGCGAACACGCTGACGCCCGAAGATAAAATTATTGCCAATCCAAATTGCTCAACGATTCAGATGGTGGTGGCCCTGAAACCACTCCATGATCGCTATAAGATCAAACGTGTTGTCGTTTCGACCTATCAATCCGTAACGGGTACGGGTAAAGCCGCCGTCGATCAGCTTTACGCCGAACGGGCCGGAGATACCGACGCACCGAAAGTGTATCCCCACCCGATTGATCTGAACGTACTGCCGCACATTGACGTCTTCCTCGACAATGGCTATACCAAAGAAGAGATGAAGATGGTCAATGAGACCAAGAAAATCATGGGCGACGATTCGATTCAGGTAACGGCCACCACGGTACGTATCCCAACGATCGGTGGGCACTCCGAAGCCGTGAACGTCGAATTTGAAAACGAGTTTGATCTCAGCGAAGTCGTTGACTTATTGACGAATGCCGAAGGCGTTATTGTCCAGGACGATCCGAAAAACAAAATCTACCCGATGCCGCTGACAGCGCATGGTAAAGATGAAGTCTTTGTGGGTCGTATCCGGCGCGATGAAAGCCAGCCCAAAACACTGAATATGTGGATCGTGGCCGACAATCTCCGCAAAGGCGCGGCAACCAACGCGGTCCAAATTGCTGAATACCTGCTGAAACATAATCTGGTGGAAGCGGAAGCAGTAGCCGCGTAACCATTCTTCCTGAATAAAGACCAAAAGTCCCGTTCGGCAGTAAGCTGGGCGGGACTTTTCGCTTATATTACGTAGCGAATTTACCGTATACAGGTTGTTTTCAATGGAACAAGAATCTTTTTCAGCAAGCGTAACGACAGCCCCTCCCGTTATCCAACTTCAGAATATTCATAAATCATATGGCTCAACGCCGGTTCTGAAAGGGATTGATTTAAGCGTAGCGGCTGGTCAGGTCGTCGGCTACATTGGCCCGAATGGCGCCGGAAAATCAACGACCATCAAAATCCTGATCGGTATGCTGCCCGACTACACAGGTGAAGCAAGGGTATTGGGTATGGACGTAAAAACCCAGTCACTCGAGATTAAGCGCCGAATTGGTTACGTTCCCGAAAATGCAGCCCTGTACGATACGCTGACGCCCATGGAATATCTGCAATTCATCGGTCAGTTGTACAGCCTGGATGCTACAGAAATCGAGCGAAAAGCCCTTGATCTGCTACGTCTGTTTCAACTCAGCGATCATGCAAACGCCCGCATGACAACTTTCTCGAAGGGGATGCGCCAGAAAGTCTTGCTTATTTCGGGGCTGCTCCATAATCCCGATGTTATTTTCCTGGATGAACCCCTGTCGGGTTTAGATGCCAACGCGGTGGTGCTGGTCAAGGAAATCATCCGGCAACTGGCAAACAGTGGCAAGACAATCTTCTACAGTTCGCACATTATGGACGTAGTGGAAAAGATTTCAGACCGGATTATCATTATCAATCAGGGTCAGATTATTGCCGATGGTACGTTCGCCGAATTGCAGCACCAACGGCCCGAATCGCTTGAACAACTCTTCGCCGAGCTTACCGGCAGCGAAGGCCAAACGGGCGTAGCGGAGGAATTTATTCATACGCTGAAGAATTAGTGTTTTTGTGATGCTGGCGAAGGAAGCATCTTCGGAATAGACAATAACTGCTGTTAGCGAAGATGCTTCCTTCGTCAGCATCACAAAAACATGACAACCTTAATCCTTTGGCTTCTCGATCGGCTGCAACCGCTGATTCGGGCGCTGGGTGCCGATTATAGCCAGCTTCGGGCGATTGTCCAGGTCAAACTAACGATGGATAACCGCCGACCAAGTGTCGGGCTGGGTCGTTATGGCAAGCAATCGGCCGAAAGCAACAACAGCTTCACCCGCGTCCTCCTTGTCTACACCTTAATTGGCGGGCTGATTAGTCTGGCCATGCTGGCCGCTCCCGAACGAGACAGGCTATTTTTTCCACTTACGCTGCAATTCTCGTACATCATGGCCCTGTGCGCTATGACGCTCATTTCTGATTTTTCGTCGGTCATTCTGGACTCGTCTGACAACCAGATCATTTTACCGCGACCCGTCAACAGCCGAACGCTCTGGCTGGCTCGCGTGGTGCATATTACCAGTTACCTGGCCTCCATTGCGTTATCCTTATCCATAGTGGGTGTGCTGGTTGTCACCTATCGATTTGGGGCACTGGCTGGCCTTTTGTATTTATTAATGAGTCTGCTATCGGCCGTACTGATGGTGTTTTTGACCAATGTATTCTATCTCGTCCTGATGCGTTTCATCAGCGAAGAAAAGTTACGCGAGGTCATCAACTACTTCCAGATCGTGATGGCAATCCTGTTCTACGGTGGCTACCAGCTTTTACCCCGCCTGATGAACGCGCAAACGATGCTGACCGAAGCCTTAACGCATCAATGGTGGCATTACCTGATTCCACCGATGTGGATGGCGGGCGCTGTCGATATGGTTGTTCGCCCTATGGTTGACGCAACGCACCTGATTTTCGGAGCACTGGCCTTACTGACGCCCTTCGCTGGGGTATGGTTCATGAATCGGTTTCTGACTGCCGGTTTCACGCAAACATTAAGCCGTATTGATCAGGAAAGTTCTACCGTCATTCCTGCTACGTCAGCACAGGGGCAACACCAGGGTCAAACGGGCTGGATCGAACGCCTATCCGATTGGTTTACCGACAGCCCGCTCGAACGGGCAGCCTTTGCGTTTACGTGGCGCATAACGGGCCGCGATCGAAAATTCAAGTTAAAAACGTACCCTCAGTTAGGGTTTGGGCTGGCCTACGTCGTGGTTATGTCGGTTCGGGGACAGAGTTTTGGATCGACCGGCTTTTTCTATCTGTTTGCGCTTTATTTCGCGAGTCTCTACGTACTGGTGGCGCAAAATCAACTGGGTATCTCGGATAATTACCGGGCGTCCTGGGTTTATGGCAGTGCACCCATCCGTAATCCAGGCGATGTATTATCAGGAGCCCTGAAAGCGCTAATGGTCAAATTGCTAGCCCCATTTTATATCGTCGTGTCAGCCTATATTCTGTATCGATATGGCACCGATAAAATTGACGATGTCTTACTCGCGTTCAGTAATTCATTGATCATGCTGGTTAGCGCGGCCTCACTCTCAACCCATTATCTGCCGTTTTCGACACCCCCGGACGCGTTAAAACAAAACAACACGGCCCGCGGCCTGCTGATCAGTATTGTTCTGGGGATTGTTGGTTTCTCACACTACGGCCTGACTTTCCTACCCTATGGCGTCTGGATAGCCATCCCCCTATCAGCGGGTGCATTCTGGTATTTGCTACGTGTGTACCGAAAGACGAGTTGGGACAAAATCGAGATGGGGTGATAAAACTTACAAGATTATCTTCTTACAGTTATTGCTATTATAGGTTTTTCTACTTGAGGTTTTACATCCTCCTGCCACAAAGAAAAAGCTGCAATTGATTGTAAATCAATTGCAGCCGTATTATGTGCCGAAGGCGAGACTCGAATATACTTAATTTCAATATTTTGCGCATACACTAAAAATTAACAAAAATGCCCCTTATTTAATCAGAAACGGCATTTTTGATTAAACCTAAGATTAACTTGAATTAAGTACTATTCAAATAAATTAAGCAATTCCGTCCCCCATTCCGTCCCCCAATATTATATTTGTGCTGAAGTAATTATCCTTTTTCAGCAATGGCACGATCAGCAGAAAGCCCTATATCCTACGTTCTTCGAGACCCTAACGGAAAGACCGCAACTCCAATAATTGGCTTAGTGCGATTTAACAATGAGCGTTTGAAAGTGGCTACAGGCTTTAAGGTCAAACCAGCACATTGGAACGAAGACCGTGGACGGGTAAAGAACGTAGTTGATGCACTCGATAAAGATGAAATCAACGGATACCTAGAACGGACGGAGAAAGCCGTTGGTAGTATTATCGCTGACCTTAAATCAAATCTTATTCCATTAACGAAGGAGACAGTCAAACAGCGAATAGATGATTATCTAAATCCAGTTGTTGAGGTTGAAAAACCAAAAACACTATTAGACTTTGTTCGCTGGTATATCGAAACGTGTCCTACCCGTCTGGTACGTGGCTCAAAAGCCAGGACAGGACGCTTTATTTCTCCTGACACTATCAGACGATACAAGACAACGCTAAACGGCCTAGAAGCCTTTGCTAAGAGCTATCCTCGTCCTCTCTTATTTGATAACATAGACGGCGCTTTCTATAAATCATTTACGGCCTGGCTTACTGCAAAAGACTATGCCACCAATAACGTCAGCAAGTACATAGAAAATGTTAAGGGCTTTATGAGTGCTGCCGTCGATGAGGGCTTTACGTCAAATATGGCCTTTCGCAAGTTTGCTAACCTTCGAGAGGATGCCGAAAACATTTACCTGACTGAAGCTGAATTACAACGTATCTACGAGCTTGATCTAAGCAAGGTTACCCGATTGCAGCAAGTGCGTGATTTGTTCATCTTTGCCGCTTGGACAGGTTTGCGTTTTTCCGACTTCTCTACGCTGCAACCTGAACATATTAAAACCGATGAAAGCGGTAACCAATACCTTGACTTACGACAGCGTAAAACGGGCGGACGTGTGCAAATTCCTATCGTTCACGAAGTCGTAACGCAACTACTAACAAAGTATAACAATAGCTTACCGCCTGGCATCTCGAATCAGAGGACGAACGACTACTTAAAAGAGATTTGCCAGCTAGCCGAAATAAACGACCGGATTCTAAAGCATGTCACTAAAGGCGGTAAAGCTGTTGTAAAGACTTCTGACGGTTGGGGTAAGATGTCAGCAGGTGTTGAAAAATGGACGCTTGTAACTACGCATACAGCGCGTAGGAGCTTTGCCACCAATATGTTTAAACGAGGTATGCCTACTCTACTAATAATGAAGCTGACAGGCCATAAGAAGGAGAGTGAGTTCCTGAAGTACATCAAGGTTGATGCCGCCGAAACCCTTGATTTGATGCGTCAGTATTTGGGACCAAAGATGAAGATTGCCTGAACTTATAAAAGACCGAATTATTCACGCTACGAAGCCAGATAACTAAACATAGAGAATACACCTGATCCAATTAAGCCCGACTAAGTGTGAATGTCAGCCCATCGTTCACACCTAGTCGGGCTTAATCGTGCTTATCAAAAAGCCGTTTTGGTCACCTTTGTTTTATAAATAAGTGCTCCCAAAAACAGCTAAAAACACGAAATATGGACATGATATTAATGCCTGCCGATCAATTGAGGATGTTGATGTTTGAAGAGGTCAGCAGGGCTGTAAAAGACAATTTATTAACAGTCATACCAACTGCAATACCTGACGAATTACTTACGCCAGAAGAAACAGCTAAGCTTTTAAAAGTATCTAAGGTTACTCTATGGCAATGGAGTAAGCCAGCACTTGGCATTCTAAACCCGCGACGTATAGGCAACCAGGTTAGGTATTTACGAAGTGAAGTAATGGCAGCAGCCAGACCAACTAGAGGCTAAATATGACTGCTACAACAGAAACCCGATTGATAGGGTATTACAAAAACCGGAGTACTATTGAAGGCTCTGACATTACGATCCAGCAATTTTTAGACTGGATAGCTTTAGGCCAATGGAAAAACCATGTTGAATGGGTTCGTGAACCAGGGATTGAGCCGAAGGAGTACGACCGACGTAAAAGCCTAAGCCCTTGTGTAACCATTGCTGGAACCTTTGAGGGGGAAAAGAAAGCCGACAACCTACGGGAATCGTCTGGACTGCTGGCGGCTGATTTAGACCACTTAGGCGAACGAACCGAATCAATCCGGTTTCAGCTTTCACAAGACCCCTACGTTTTGGCCGTATTTAAAAGTATTGGCGGTAAGGGCTTATGCGTAATTTTTAAAATTGAGCCGAGCCGTTTTGCTGATTCGTTTCAAGGGATTGCGGATTACTTGATTAGTACTTACGGCTTGGTAGGCAAACAGTTTGATCCTTCGAGTAGTAACGTAAACCGCTTGCGGTATATCAGCTATGACCCGGATTTATTCACCAACTGGAAAGCAAAGCTATTTGCCAAATATCCCAAAAAGGATAAGAAAGCGCCTAAGCCCAAACAGTACATTCATACGGATGACGACATACAATATATTTTAGACCAGATTAATAGTCGGGCGCTGGACATTACCGGAAGCTATCAAGAATGGTATAAAATAGGCTGGGCGCTTATCAGTAAGTACGGCGAACAGGCACGGGATTACTTTCAACAGGTAAGCCAGTATAATAGCTCTTACGATCCTGACGAATGCGATAAAAAGTTTAAGTACCTAACCGATACGTTACCTCACTCTATAACTATCGGAACCTTTTACTATCACTGTCAACAGGCGGGGATAGACATAATGACTCCTAGCACAAAGGAAGTCGTCAGCGTGGCCGCAATGTCAAAGCGTAACAAAGTTACAAAGGCTTCGGCCCTTGACACTATGCTGAAAATGACAAGTGCTAAGGAAGAACAGGCCGAATTAATCATAGATCAAGTCTATGCCAGTAATGAGCCTTTTGATACACAAGACAGCTTATTCGACCAGCTTGAATTATTTCTGAAGCAAAACTATCCGATGCGTCGGAATGAAGTTTCCCGCTATATCGAAGACGAAAACGGAAGGGGCTTAATTGACGAAGATTTCAACGGAATCTGGGTTCATGCCGTGAAAGCGTTAGGTGACAAGGTAAGTGATAAAATGGTGAACAAATTAATCCACTCATCCTTTACCCCAACTTATAACCCGTTTAAAAACTTCTTTCAGGAACATAAGAAACGAAAGCCAGAAGGCGTAATCAAAGCCCTTGCTGAAACGATAGAAACCAGTACCGGACTTGAAGACAATTCGTTCTTCCCTGATTATGCCGAATTCATTATTCGTAAATGGTTATTAGGGCTAGTATCGGCTGTCTTTGATGAACACTGCCCGCTTGTGCTGGTACTGACAGGGAAAAAGGGGACTGGAAAAACAGAATTCTTTCGCCGTCTATTACCTCCTGAACTCAAGCGATACTTTGCCGAAACAACCTGGCCTATTAGTAAGGATACGGATTTACTAATGTCAGAAAATATAATAACCTGCAATGACGAATGGAAAGGTAAGACAGTGAAAGACCCGGAAACGCTAAAGGGCTATGCATCGATTGACGTATTCACTTTACGCGAACCCTATGGTAAGTCAATGGTAAAACGTCGTCGGTTGGCTCTGATGTGTGGCACATCAAACCCGACACAGATTATTAGCGATCCCGACAATAACCGCAAGATCGTAGCGATCAACGTCAAGTCAATTGATTATGCAGCTTACAATGCCATAGACAAGATCGATTTACTGATGGAGGCTTATCATGCCTATATGAGTGGAGAACGTCACCACTTGTCTAAAAACGATATAGAACGGCTTGCGGATGAGGTAAGAGGTTTTGAAGATTACTCTCTCGAACATAACCTAATCACTGAGTATATCCAAAAGCCAACCGGGACTATTGGGGAAGATGTTCAGCGACTCAGTACCACTAAGATCATGCTCTATCTGGAAAATAAAGCCAATGGTCGAAAACTATCTGAAACGATGGTTGGTCGGGAATTGGCCGCCATTGGCTACGAGAAGAAACGCTACCGGGGGGACAACCAAAAGCGACTATACGGGTATGATGTCATTTTAGAAGGGTAGTTGTCCCTGCTTTTGGGCCTGTCCCTACTTGTGTCCTATGGTTTTTTATGACAAGGTGGGACAACTAAAATGCACTAAATCAATCCCTTATAGACTCTGTCCCTACTTACCCTACTTTTTTTATAAAGATATATTATAAGAGTAGAGAGGTAGTGATATAAAGCACATATCATAAAAATACATACACTATATGTATAAATTTTGAAAAAGCCGAATCATGTAGGGAAGTAGGGACAAAATAAGCTAAAGTACTCATAATCAGACATATAAGCGTCCCTAGTAGCTAAAAATTAAGTAGGGACAAAGCAGGGACAGTGAGAAGAGTAAGGACAGTAAAACCAAATCAAAAAATGCATAACACAATTCGATTTATCCGGCCAACAGGCCAAACCGACATGCCCTATTACAATCTGGGAGACCTAGTTTCCTTTCTAACCGCCAAAGGCATTATTCGTCAAGGTGAGATCAAACCCAAAAAGGGTAAAAAATGGCTGAAGATAATTGATGATCAGATTTATTTTCATTGGGCTACGATGGACGCTCTAATGGCACAATTCAAAAGGCGACTCATAAACCCTTCAGATTGGACCAACAAACAGAGTCTTTTCCGCAAAATCTATTTCGAAATAGATGACCCAAACCATCTATTTCAAGGCTTTGGCCGGGAAGAAGTAACACAATTTTTTCAATCAATCTAAACTCAGTAAAATAATGAATACCCAAATAGAAACACCTGCCTACGTAGTCAATGTCTGTTATCCTGTCAAAACGCAACGAAATAAATCATTTACGTTTAGAGGTCCCGATCTACTAAGTGCAAGGCATATTGCTTTCCAGGCAGCACAACAGATAGCCGTTGAGAAAAACCCAAACGACGTCATAGATATAACCATAGAGTTAGTCGAAACGTGTCGTAGCATAGTAGGGGGCAAACATCGTTCCATAGCGACGATTGTCAATCAGCGCCTTAATCGTACTTCCTTCATATCCGAAGAAGACATCGACTTACTATTGGAGGTTGATCGTAACTCGTTGTTCGCAAAGTCACTTCCTGATTCAATCTTTTTGACAATCGGCCTGAACCGAAGCCATAAAGACGGCAACTCTTTAGAGGTCATACAGAAGGTATTAACTGCTGATGAACTAACCTATTATCAGCAACACGGGTACGTAACAAACCTACCTCAACACCAAGAATAACCAATTAACTAAAAACAGCTAAAGAAAAGAAATGGCAAGACCAACACAATACAATCCCAACGTACACCCTGAACAAGCTAGAAAGTTTTGTTTATTGGGTTACACAGATAGGGATTTAGCGAAAGAATTCGGCATAAGTGAAAGTACCCTGAATCGCTGGAAAAACAAGTTTCGGGAGTTTTGGGAGGCACTATTAGAAGGGAAGCAGATTGCAGACGCCGAAGTAGCACAAGCGTTTTACAAAAGAGCAGTTGGCTTTGAGTACCCGTCTGAAAAGATTGTAACTATATCCGTAGGTGACGGCTGCTCACGGGTTGAAAGAGTACCTATTACCGTCGTTGTTTTACCTGATCCCTCAGCCGCTTTGAACTGGCTAAAAAATAGACGCCCTAAAGAATGGCGGGATAAGGTAGAGGTTGAACATTCAGGAAAAATTGATACGAATGATCTTTCTACGCTGTCTGACGAACAAATAGAAGCTAGGCTAAAGGAGTTAGAAGCTAAGAAATCCAATAAATAAAATAGACCAATTCATGTTCAAAGGTGTCGGATTCGATGCCTTTAAACATGGAGGTCAAAGACAGCAAAAGACAATTATGAACGATCAAATTGACGGATTATATATTTCGGGCGTATGGGTTTGCGAAGCGGACGCCGTGTTAACATTTCAAGGTAACGACCTTACGCAACCTGACGCCCGTACTGCTTCATACTCGAATAGTTTCACCTTACCCGACAGCCTAACCGTTCGGGACTTATTACAAGGTGCTGAACAGGTTGACGCGGGCGGGGGGCTTATTTATCAACAGTTGCCCGCTCAGCTTATAGACGAAGGCGAAGTAATATTTAGGGGTGTCGCTGAGTTCGTTAGTTTTAAAGGGGGTTGGAAAACTAACCTTTATGACAGTATGATTTCGTTCTTTGATGCGATCAAAAAAAAGAACCTGCAAGACCTCGATTTAAGCCGCTTAGACCACAGTTGGACCCTTGACTATATCACTAAGATTGCGGGCGCTGCTGAGGGCGTTGTTTATCCTTTAATCGACTATGGCGGTATTGATTCGGGCGTTGTGCCGTATGACACGATGACGCCCGCAATTTATGTTAAAGACATAGTAGCTCAAATCTGTAAAGAAGCGGGTTATAGACCTGTTGGCGACTGGTTAGACGATCCTTTGTTTAAAGCGCTGGCGTTGCCGTTCGTCGGGCAAGACCCTAAATCACACGATCAAGATTGGATAGACGACCGAAGCGCCAGGGTAACGACGCCAGCGGATAACGCTATCATGCTGAAGAATGGAAGCCCGATTAATATGCTGTTGCCGCTGTCAAATGACTCCTCAAAGGGTTATGAGCAAGGCAAGTTAAAGCCCTATAGTACTACGCGTTACGCTTACGTAGTGCCCCAAAATATGCGGGTGCTAGTTGAGGCACAAGTTCTTTTCTACTCGTTAACCAGCTACGGCGCTGCTGAAGTGCGGTTGATACTTGAACGGAACGGACAGGAAGTAAGGCAGGAATATTTTACAGTTGGCGGGTATGCGGATCACATGGATGCTGGCGATTCATTGATGATTAACACGTCGGTAGATTGTCTAAAAGGGGACGAATTGACGCTACGGCTTACGGGATCATCCCGTACCAGCATATCAAAATATCAGTACTTTTTTACGCAAGCCGTGGGCGATATGTGGGCTGACTTCAAACCTGATGCTTCAGTACATTTGGGAGACTTATGGCCCGTTTCGGCCAATATGCCTGACGTGTCTTGTAGCGATTTAGTGCTTACGATTGCTAAGGCCATGTGTGGTACCTTTGAGGTCGATAGCTTCAGAAAAACCGTTCGATTAAACCGACTAGACAGCGTTTTAGAGAATCGGGCAAACTGTCGGGACTGGTCCGAAAATGTAGACGAAAGTGAAGAACCTGAATTATTCGTACAAATTGAGCCTTACACGGGTAAGAATTGGTGTAGATGGAAAGAGAACGATAATAAGTCAGATATAGGCTACGGGGACGGTTTTTTAAGCTGTGGCAACTCTCCGAATCCAGCCGAAACCCCGCTATTTGACTTGCCATTTATGGCGTCTGTTCAGTCGGCTAATACGGTTAATTCTTACGGTGCCCCTATCCTGATTAAAACGCGGTCTATTTCGGTTTCTGGCGACAGTACAACCATTGACAAAAACGATGCAGCGCCCCGCTTGATCCTGATAGAACCAACAAAAAAGGTTGAAGTCCAGACCAAAGTAGCCAGCACGGACGGGGCTATTCGGGAAACTCCTGTAACGCTTACGGCTTGCTGGTTTGCCGTTCGCCCCGAAGGTGCCCGAACGGAAAGTAACAGCTTCAGCCTGGCGTTTTCTCCGGTACTAGGACAGACCGAAGAACCGCTATTAGTCCGCTATTTTGCAGCCCTTAAGCGAACGTTACGGCGTCCCCGAATGCTAACGGTGTCAATGTACTTGCAGCCCTCAGACATTGCCATTTTAGACCTGTCTATACCTATCCGCCTGCAACGGGTTCGGGCGGGTTCGCTTGATCTAAACGACGGCTACTATTATCTAAATAAACTAAGTTCCTATCGGTCTGGTCGAACCTGTAAAGCAACTCTAATCGCGGTTTAAGGTAGCTTGATGAATCACTACCAATAAATTTGACCGATCTTCAAAAAATCAGGATTGAAAATCTATTCAAGTTATGCAACTATAAATAAAATAGGATTATACATTAATCTGATTCTTGTTTTATTTATAGTTGCATATTATTGAAATCATTTTACTTATCTTCTTCTTTTTTCTTTTCTTCTTTTAATTCTTCATAAACTGCGTCTTCAACGGTACCTATTTCATCAGATGCCGGTATTTGATTTTTATCAAAAACTTTATCAAGCGAAGATGTATTTTCAACTATAAATTGAGATGATTCGACTCCGTGTAATTTAATAGTATTTTTATATTCTTGCTTTAATAACTCTAAAGATTCCGTATCGTTGTTTAGCCTTGCATATTCCATTTCTTCTTTTAAGAAATTTAATCGATGTTGCGTTTTTGCTGTCAATCTTTCTAATCTTTGAAAGCTTTTACCACGCCATAATATAACTGCAATAATTCCACCTATTAGTGCTCCAGCGCCACCCGTTGCGACAATAGTAACACCCCCAATGATCCCAAGAGTTGTTCCCAAGGTTGCACCAGTTGTAATACCCAATGCGCCATACAATACGCTTGATGGCTCTTTATTTATCCGGTCAGAAAGGTCAAGTGCATTCTTGGGGTCGCTATAATCTATCTGTTTTTTTGCGTCATCAACTTGATTGATAGCGCTTTTAATTTCATTTTTTTTTAGAGCGCTCATATCAATAATTTAATGCAGTGTCAGATTTAATAATTTTATGCCCCCTTTTCAAAGCTTGTTCTGCTTTAAATACGGCGATACTTATATTTAACAATTGCTTTTTATATGACAGAAACTTATTATAAGTAACATAGATAAAAAATATCATTATTAACATCACAACTATTATTAACACTTGTGCATAAGCTGAAATATTTATTGAAGATATAAATGACAGTATAAGCGCGTAAGAAAGTAGCAAAAAAAGTGCTATAGATATTATTAATGACAAAAGTGGAGCTAGAGAGTAAGTTTGTTCCTTTTTGAATTTTAACAATTCTAAATTATCTTCTAAATCTTTAAGTTTAAAGCTGAGTTCTGAAATCAACAATTCTGTAGACTTATCATCACTTAAATTATTATCATTAGGAAAGTCATCAGCCGTCGTCATAGCCAAATTAGTATTTAGTACTTGTTTAATATTATCAATAAGCTAACAATGTAACATGTATCTTACATTTTATTTTGAGCGGTATATTAGTTAGATCATTTATAGTTGAAGCCCTTAACTCTCAAGTGCTTTACACTTTGCAAGAACTGTAATCGACCACGTTTTTCCTACGGGAAAAACACCCTTTTTAAATGTAAAATCTCAAGAATCAACATTTCTAATAACCTCTTATGGGCCAATTGACTAAACAGTTGCTTTTGCAGGACATACCGCTTGCTCAATCACGAAGTGACCTGTGCAATATCGTCAGGTCTACAATATTGAATAATATTGTATATTTATACCAACACAGCTAAATGGTAATGGCAGACATTAAACAGCAGATAGGTCAACAGATACGGGAGGCTAGGAAGGCAAAGGGACTAACACAGAAGGAGTTAGCAGTGAAGTTAGGCGTTGGAGAAACGACAGTCAGTCATTATGAAGCTGGAAAGCAAAATCTTACTATCGAAACCCTAGCCAAAATAGCCACCGTTTTAGAAGTAAAGTTTGATCCTACATTTAAATAAATATTTTTTTACCACATAGGTTGGTATATATATGCAGTTTGCTTAATATTGTTCTATAATGCAAGTGAAAATCACTTGTTTAAACATGGATAACCCCAACGCTACAAACTTGGCGGAATGAACGTTGGGGCCATGTGTCAAATCTAATCTTTCAATTAAAATGAACACGAACCAAAACTACGTGGGTGGGGGAAATTATGCAAGCTCTATTGAGCAAACGGCGCAAAACGCAGCCTCAACAGGTTCTATTGAAGTAAACACGCCAGGAAACATCTTGCACAGACATTGGCAAAGTCCAACTGTAGAAGGAGTTGTATCAACGTACTTTGAAGCCAATAGCGCAGCAGATACCATTGATGCTATTACAAAAATGCTTGGTGCTTGGTTAACTGAGACAAACAAAGTAACTGGGGAGCTTCGAAACGACTTGCGGACTATTGACGGAGCGAACACGCTATCTACTGCTTTTCGGCTGATAAACTTGATTAGTGAAGTTGAAGAAAGAAATATATTCTCAGTTTTAAGGGATATTAATAATTAAATAAAAAGTATTTCTCTAGAAATTTATTTATTCTAATACGCCTGGTTTTATATACTAAAAACAGGCGTATTTTTATGACCAAAAGTAAAATATGTTCAAAAGAATGAAATATATGAAAAGTATAAGTAGTAAGGAAAATCTAATGCAACTAAGCTTAATAAAATATGGAATATTCCATATTTTATTAACTGACATTATGGAATATTCCATAATGATATAATATAGCCAGTAGCGAAATAAAAAGATTTTATTATAATGGTTAAAGTAAGCATATACTAAAATATACTTTAATAAAACTAAATTAAGTCAAATACTAAAAGTCTTTCTAATCTCTCCAGTTGCATTGAAAGTTTACAGGTACTCTTTTTTATGACACTACATACATTTAATATAGAACTTTCTAATAAACCGGACAGAACGGGAAGGTCGTCTGTAATGATTCGCATTCATCTAAGAGGGCATAAACCAGCCAGGGTTTTAACGTCCGTCAAAATTGACAAGGCAGTTAAATATTGGAACCCAAAAAAAACTTGGGGAAAATGGGTTTTTAAGCATCCTAATAAAGAAAGCCTAAATATTGAAATCGAACATGAATACCTACGAATAAAGGAACAGGTTCAAACTTGGCAGCGGGACCAGCCCAACACCTTGCAAATTCCTTTGCTACTAGCCGAACGTTTCCGAATTGGTATTTCAGATTTGTATTTCGATTGGACAGACAAGGTATTAGACGACGCCAAAGAACAAGCTTTTCAGACCTACAAAAACAAGCGGATAGCTTGCACCCTATTTGAAAAATTCGCGGGTTCACAGACGCCCTTAGAATCGGTTTCGTCTACACTGGTCCGACAGTTTCAGGATCATTTACGAAAGGAAACATTACCGCTTACCGGGAAGCGCCGTAAGGGGTCAACCATTAACGGGATATTGACCCGCTTACACAAAGTACACCAAGACGTTTTAATCAAGCGGGGGATTAGTCCGAAGCGGGCTAAAACGCTTTCCCCCTGGCTGGATGCTGAAACGCTGGCCACGCTGAAGCCGAAGAAAGCAAAGCTGAATGAATCGAGCATAGCGAAAGTTTCGACCGTTCGGATAAAAACGCAAAAACGAACCATTACGCCAGAGGGAACACTAGAAGTCTGGATGCTGGCTTATTCGCTTGCTGGTGCCCGCTTTGGCGACGTAATGAAGCTAAGGTATAGGGAGTTTGAAACGGACGAATTTGGAACCCCTGTAAGCTTGCGCTATGAAATGATGAAAACGGGTAATGTAATGAATGTTCCCGTTTTTGCCGACGCTTGGCAGATACTTAAAAAGTACTGGAAATTGGGCGCTAAGCCAACAGACTACGTTTTACCTTATCTGAAGAATACAGCGCCTTACGCTAAACTTGTGACCTATGAGCAGTACCGAACGGCACCCTTCGAGCTAAAGCAAAGGTATTCTGTAAAAATCACTTCACTTAACACAAAAATGAATGTTTGCCTAAAAGAAATCGAACGCGCAGCCGGATTAACCGAACCGTTACGCTTTCACAATTCCCGGCATAGTTTCGCGGACCTGGCACGGCGAACGATGGAAAAAGACGGCAGCATTACAATGTATGACATTCAAAAAATGATGGGACATAGTGACTTTAAGACAACTGAAATATATACAAAAGACTTGCAAGAGCGGGACACAACCCAGGCCATGAATGCAATTTTTAACAGGAAGATAGGCAAGGCTGCTGATTGCGAAATGGCTTCAAAATAGAAGCAGCATGTAACAAGCAAACCAATTGGTGAAGACGAAGCCGCTGCTTACCTAAGTCGCGATCTTGACACGCTGAGGTACTACCGAACGTTAGAGCTGGACTCATTTAAGAAAGGCGGTTCACGCTGGTATACTAAAGGGATAATAGACGACTGGCTTACTACGGGTAGGGTTAATCAGCATCGAAAACGGTAAAAAATGGCTTCGCAGTAGTCAGGATGTTTTGTTTCTTAGCTACTTCAGTATATTGAATGTAACAAAACTATCTACCGTATAGTCAATTCATTATGAATGCCTTTGATGTTTTCAGAATTTACGATTGATCAAAATAGTAGTTGAGAAAAAAAAGCAGTTTTACTACTTTTTTCCAAAACAACGCTTTATTATTCACTAATTGTCACAAAAAAATGACAATATTTCCATATAATATTCTGTAAGTAATCCACCAAAGCCGCATGGGGACATTAAGGCTTTCATATCTGGCTATTGTGTGAAACAGTCCCCCCCTGGTAGGGCAAGTAAAAGAGAATAATATAAAAGGGGGCACGGCTCGACAGGCAGTTTGTGGCTCGTTGGTACGCTCCGGCCGACACGAGAAACGCTTAAAAACCAGCAACAATTATAAGTAACGTTCCCACAACACGGCTACTAATGTATGAAAGTTTTGGATTGTATATATAAAATGGACTCACTGATGAATAAAGATGAAATTCTTACTGGTTTATACAGCTATTTAATCAATAATCTGCCACAAGCTGGTTTAGCCGTCATAATAAAGAATGATATACGTGTTGAGAACTTCTTTACCGTTTACTCAGGTATGTATTTGAATACTCTACTGCAAAATGACCAAATTAAGAGCTTCTCGCTTCAAAACACACTTCTCTTAAAAGGTCGAAAAAGAGTTCATATAGATGTTGTATTTACAGATGCAGAAAACTGTACGACTTATATAGAGTTTAAACATTTCTCTATAGCGCAAACGAGAGGTAACGGGCGGCAATTATCTTTTTATACAAGTAACTCAGCCGAAGGTCGAAAAGTCGGTATAGTTGGAGACTGTATAAAGTTTGACCAACTACGTAGTAAAGCAGAAATAAACGATACAATTAATTTAGTTTGTTGTGCCTTCACTACTCCAAAGCCGACTCAATCAAAAATCGATGATATGATTTCACGTTTTGATGAATATCCCGAATTATCTGGTTGGAAGTTGCAATTTCCAGTTCCTTTTGCTCAACAGACCTCTACATTTGGCTTAATAACTTTACAAAAAGAAGCAAGTTCAATGCGTTAATTTTTCGCTTTATATGGGCAGTTTCTCGGCGACAGGAAGCAGGCCGCAGAGTCAACGCGGTCAGCCCAAACAAACGAGGGTGTAAAGGTTGATGTTGCGTTTGTTGTCTTGAGTGGTTTCTTTATCTATTAACCCCTTTGGGTATTGGGTGATGAGAATAGCAAATGACGTAGTAGTGGGCTCGCATGCGATAAGTAGCACTTGGGGTTTGGCAGCTTTGGGCTTTAAGGCAAGTCACCTGAGAAAAGTCAAACGCCCCGGTTAGGCAGGTTCAAAAGGTCTCCATTTCCAAGTTCCGGCTGACAAGCTAACCGTCCCGGTTGGGCAGAAAAGCGAGTTAGTTGGGTTCCGGGCGCCAATATATGTCTTCTCACGAATCAAGTTTGAATGGATAAGCTTTTAAGCTGTTTTAAGGCAATGGTTCATCTGCTCACGCAGATAAATCTATCAATTCATGCGGCAGAAAAAATTAAAGAAGAATCAGAAGTATTCCGTTTTCTGATTCAATTTGATGGGTACTATTCCAGATTTCCGGCAGACTTAGCCGTCGGAGCAGTTCTTTATAATCAAGCCTTATTGCTTTCTTGTTCTATGCTGGATGAGTTCCACCGAGAATTTACAATCCATGCCTGTCCCGAATGGAAAAACAGAATTATAAAATTCAAGCGTCAAATTAGACCTGTTACAAAGAGGATAGCCAAATGGACTGATTTGAAAACGTACCGAAATGAGATTTTGGCTCATCCTTTGCGAATCGAAGGGCAGTCCATTTTTGAAAAAGCAGACAAGAGCCTGAAGTATAATATTCCTTTCACAAACCGGGAAATTAAACTCCTTTGTGAATTACTAGGTCTTATTACCAAAAACATTGGTGTTGAGTTTCCAGAGTTAAGAGATAGATTAGTATTCACAGAAATCATTAACGACAAGATAGTACTTGACTTCACAGAAATTGACTTTGACGCTGAATTTCAAGCAGTATGCGAAGAAATAAAAATGCTAGGCTTGGCAATGACCTAGCAATCGCATCTTTCCTAATAGGTACATCGTCGCCGAAGCAATGTAGCTGTTTTCACAGCCCCTATAGCAATTCTCGATAAGCGAGCAGAATCGAACTGCACTTTCAATTTCCGAGTCTTGGTTGACAAGCCGCCCCCCCGTAGGCATACTTTGAAAAAATAAGGTGGTTGCCGTGTGATAACCCGAACGCCCCCGTTGACAGATTAGACAAACAAATAAATTTAGTCAGTAACTTGCTATGGAAAATACATCAGTAAACATGAAAGAAATTATTCAAAGCCTTAATCTCCCAAAGCAAATACTTGATAAAACAGAGGAGTTGATGAAAACTCTTTTCGGTCCTGCTACGAAAGAACTTGGTGAACTATTTGCTGACAAGATGCGGTATCGCAGACTTAAAAACCAAATAAGTATTTTCAACAAAACTGTTTACTTATTAGAACAAAATAATCTAAAGCCTAAAGAACTTAAACTTAAAACTCTTGTCCCCTTACTTGAGCAATGCTCTTTAGAGGAAAACGAAGAGTTACAAGAAAAATGGGCAAATCTACTTACTAATATCGCAACCTCACCTGAAAATGGACTAGAACCGAGGTTAGTAAAGACTTTATCTAATTTAACTCCATTAGAAGCTCAAATATTAGATTTTTCGTTTGATGAGATGCATAAAAATAGAGCGGAGGCACTTGAACAACGTAAAAAATGGGGTAAGCCATTTATAAATGATACGCTCGAAAGTATCAAACTGAACAGTATTATAATTAGAGCGGATAATATTAAGAAACGATTCAAAATAGACGATCAATTTATATCTATTTGTATAGATAATATGATATTACTAGGATTACTCAAATATGAAGACCCTGAAGTAGAAATAGACAATGGCTCTTCAAATGGAGAATTAGTCGAAAATGAAGATAAGAAACAAAAAGTTGAATTAGATTTAAATGTATCTGCCAGTTTTAATCAATCAAATGACTTTAAAATCACACCTTTTGGTAGATACTTTGTAGAAAGTTGTAAAACTCCGAAAATTCCTAAATAGTAGTTATACATATTAAATCTGATTTAAGCTGCTGTGTAGTCGTATTTCGCCTCTACCATTGACTAGTATCTTTTCATACTTAATCAGAATCTCTTTAGTAAAATATTTGATACTAATATTATTCTAGCATAGCTATCGCTTTTTACTCACTAAAAAATGCCTAAACTTCTTATGAAGCAATCCAGGAAATCATACTATAATCCTAAATGGCATGAATTTTCTAAACAAGTAAAGTATAGAGACGATTTCAAATGTTTAAAATGTCATAGAAATGAATTAGAAACCACTCTCCAAGTACACCATAAACACTATATTCCCAAACGTCTACCTTGGGAATATGCTTTAAGCGATTGTATTACATTATGTAAAGGTTGTCATGCAAGAGAACATAAAAAAATTGAGCCCGCTACAGGATGGGTATTAATTTCAGTTGATGACTTAGGGGGTCTCAACGGTACTTGCGAGCGTAGTGGATGTGGTAATGAATTGAGATTTGAGCATCTAATTTACCATCCAAATTGGGGCTATATGAGTGTAGGAAGTTCTTGTGTAGAGAATTTAACTCAGGAAGATAGGAATTTGAGTGTTGAAATTTTAAAAATTTACAAGCGTATCAGTGACTTTATTAATAAAATGATCTGGGAGGGTGGAATTACTCGAAATGGTAAAGATTACATTTTTACTCATTATAAACAACACACGTTGAGGATTTACGGAAAAGAAAACGATTTTGCTTTTCAAATAGGTTTAAAACTAAAAGAAAAAAAGAAATACGAGTATGGAAAAATAATTAGGGCAGTGAACAAAAATTTAATGCAAACCAAAGAGTTAGCTTATATTGTTCTAATAGGTACAATTGCGGAATCAGAACAAATGAAAGAAACACTTAGAAACATTTATATAATGACAAGATAAAGTATAAATTTTATTAAAAAATTATTCAATAGAGGTATTTAAAATACTATATCAATTTTATTAAAATTATCTATATTTTATACAACATATCTAGGGCATTGAAAAAGAGCCTATAAAGTATTTCGCCCCACAAGTGATTCAACCACTTTAAAAGTAAATTTATTGATTTTCAAATCTGTTGTGAATTTGTACTAAAAATTACATTTTATGAAATGACATCATTTTAGCAGTTTCAGAAAATAAGTTTATATATTAGCAACTATAACTGCGTTCAAATAGGATAGCTTTATTAATATCTAAAGATTTTTTTCTTCGTTTTCTTGCACTATCAGCCGAATGTAATAGCTTCTCTGTAATCTGTAAATTAAAAGGCTGAATATCAGTTGGATTATAATATATTTTTAATTCTTGATCTACATTAAAAGACCCTAGACCAATATTATATTGTTTGAATACAGCTAAATTATTAATAGCGGGGTTTACATATTTTTCATCTAAAATTACAAATGATTTATTCGAAAAATTTAAATATCTGAAAGCTTGTATTAATGCTCTTCTCCAATTCTTTAGTTTTAACTCAACTGATATAATATAATATTCATTTTTCAAACTTGAATCAAATAGTATGAAATCAGGAATACCAAACAAACCTTGATATTCTTGCAAGACAAGACTTGATCCACCTTTGATATAACTAAAAAAATGCTTTGCCATTTCGGCTTCGCTATTAAATTTATTCATGGCCCGAAGTTAAGAACTTCTCATACATATTCAAAACAGTTGTCCAAATATATAAATGTGATCCGTCGCTATTTGGGTCAAGTAAAACTCCAGAATCCGATATATTTGTGAATAATTTTATAGCTGCTGCGAAAGCGTTTTTCAAGTAATTTATTCTTTCGCTCAAATCTTCAGGCAATGATCGAACTTGATTAAAAAATACATAAAAGTAGTGTAAATATGGTTGAGGCTTTGCAAAATGCCATTTATATTCTGGTACAAACATCAGTGGTTTATACTCACTTTCCTCGAATAATTCTTCATAATTTGGATATAAGGTTTTTAAGCCAGCTAAATATGAATAGTCAATCCATTGGAATAATTTACCACTATAAATTCTAGCGTTTGGGCTTCGTTGAACTGAATTTTCAAGATCAAGGAAACGTTTGTAATTAAAAGATCGTAAGTTTTCGTATGAGCCAATAGATATTGAATCTGGATTAGCTACAGAATAAAGTAAACCTTCAACATTTGAATAACCTATATGCACTTCCAACTGATTTATCTTTAATGCATTAATGAAAATTAAGGCACTGTATAAATAATTAGTATCTTTAATTTGCTTGCTGGTAAAGCTATTCTCGAAAATAACATAAATACCGTCAATATTTTGTATTCCTGTTATCCAATTTAGCAGATCTTCTCGTTTCTGCTTGTCTGTAAGCATAATAGATTTAACTATAACAGTAAGTAAAATTTTCTTATCAATATTATTTAATCTTATATATTCGCAAAACGGATTTATAAAATATTCAAACTGTTGTTCAAAATAACTCGATGGTATTTCTTCATAGTATCTTGCTGGTATAATAATATATTCAAAATTATTTTTCAATTGAAAAGAAACACATTCAGACGCTAATTTGCCGTAATGTTCCGAGAAATCAACCGTATTGAAATTATCAACTATATTTACAGGAAAATAAGAATATGTTTCTAACATGCCCTTGTTTTCACTAGGCAAGTAAATTTGAGGGTCTAAAAAGCTGGTTTCTCTTAAAGACAAATCTAATTTTTCAATATCACTAGATTTAACATTAACTGGTGAATATATTAGGCCGTCACCTACAGAATTTGTTTCAAAGGAAGAAATATTCCACTTATGGCGGAACCCTGTCTGATGAAAAACTTTCATATTAATTTATTTAAGGAATTTTTTAAAATTTCTACAGTTCTAAATCGCCTATAAGGCTGTTGAGCAAGCAAAGTATTTACAAAAATATTGAAGTCTGCCCCACCTTCAGGTTTGACATCAGGCTTAACATAGTGACCATTTAAAATATTTTCGGGTATAGATGATGAATTTCCAATAAAAGTTGGATCAAAAGGATGATAACCCAAGTATATCTGTAAGATTATAATACCTAATGCAAAAAAATCTGTTCTTTTATCAATATTATTTTTCTGGTTTAACAGTTGCTCAGGAGAAGCATATATAGGTGTGCATGGACCCATCGAAAAGAAAGACCTTGTAAGCGAATCTTGGTCCAAGAATCGTGCAATTCCTAAATCCAATATACACGGTGTTAAATCTGGTCTTATTATAATGTTATCAGGCTTAAGATCGCGATGAACAATATTCATTTCCCATATTATTGTAAGTGCATTTATTAATTGACTTAATAGTTTGATTATGCTGTCTATGTCTGTAAACAAAGCAGTCGACTTTGTTAATGTGTTTCCTTCTATATACTCTTCAATAATGTAGAACTTATTATTAATAAGATCAATTTCAAAGAAATAGTGTTTTGGATAATAAATTGAGTTGATAGCTTTAAATGCTTCAATCTCTCGCCTTATCCGCTCTAATGATGAAGCACTACTGAATGATCCCTCTTTTAATACTACTTTACCAAAAGTTGGGTGATTCGCACTGTACACAGACTTTTGCCCACCCACTGCTACTCCCACCTGATTTGTACACTTAGCAAATTCAGCGTTCATCTGTTATATATGATATATACAAAAAGTTTAATTAAAAATAACAAAAATTATATTTTAATTATTCGATTTATGTTTCAAAAGAAATTTTAGTAGTACTGAAAGATTTCATAGGATATGTTTTACTTGTATAATAGCAAAAAAAATGCTAATTTAATATCGATTGAGCACTGAACTTTAACGGCAATGCAAGTACCACATACTAAGTCAATATGTTTTAATGGTATTGGAAAGAGATACAATAACGAAGATGCTTTGTATCCAAAAATCCCAAATTCGTATACTAAAATATTTATTGTCTGTGATGGAGTTGGTGGGAATAAATGTGGGGAGATTGCGTCAAGAATTATGGCAGAATCAATTGCATATCAGGTTAACATATGCAATGAGGGTCTTGACATTGCATATCAGTTGAGT
This sequence comes from Spirosoma jeollabukense, assembly GCF_054777855.1. Lineage (NCBI taxonomy): Bacteria > Pseudomonadati > Bacteroidota > Cytophagia > Cytophagales > Cytophagaceae > Spirosoma > Spirosoma jeollabukense. The sequence continues at coordinate 253,138 of NZ_BAAHAD010000003.1, read as the reverse complement.
TTGGAAAAACTTAGACATTATGCTTCTGATTTTCCACAAAGTAAGGGAATGTCAACAACTGTAGCTTTAGTCAATTTTAGGAATAATTTTTGTGAAATTGGATGGATTGGCGATAGCCGTGTGTACTTTGTAAGAGATGGTAGAATTCTTTACCAAACTAAAGATCATTCTTTAACCAATAAACTGGTGGAAGAAGGTCGATTGACTTATGAGGAAGCAAATAATTCTCTTTTAAAAAATTATATTCTTCGGTCAGCTAGTAGTGATAGTGCAAATAGCAGCTTTCTGGACAAAATGATAATAAATGACTTAAGGGTAAATGATTACTTTTTATTATGCACAGATGGCTTTACAGAAGCTGTCTCGAATGAGATGATTGAAGATTTATTGAAAAGCTGTAATGATCTAGATTTTATTAGTGATTATTTTTATAATCAATGTACCTATAAGTCTAATGACAATTATACAATGTACTTGATCAAATATATCTGCTAAAAACAACTAGTACGAGCAGATGACTCTTAATTTGTTTCTCAGATTTCTATATGGGTAGTGAGTCATAATTAAATTTACAACGCTTTAGTCAAGACAAAATTAAATTCCGTCCCCCATTCCGTCCCCTACCCACAAAGAAAAAGTCGCAACCAACTGATTTACAATTGATTGCGACTTAATTCTGTGCCGAAGGCGAGACTCGAACTCGCATGTCCGTAAAGACACACGCCCCTGAAACGTGCGTGTCTACCAATTTCACCACTTCGGCAGCTCGTTTCCCCGTGTTGGGATGGCAAAGATAAGGTTCTCACGTCTGATCACGCAAGCCTTTTATTGAAATTTTTTCGACCCTACCGATCAAATAGAAGCCGTTGACCCGGTTTTTCCATCAAAAACTGGCCGTTTTGATAGATTAATTCGCCCGATACAATTGTGTGGGTAATACTCGCGCCGAACGTATGGCCTTCCAACGGCGACCAACCGCACTGATACAGAAGGTTTTGCCTGGAAACGTTGGTCGTATGTCGCGCATCGACCAACACCAGATCGGCCCAATAGCCTTCACGAACATAGCCACGCCGGTCAATCTGAAAACAGTCCGCGGGTGCGTGGCACATTTTCCGGACAACGGTTTCAAGCGAGATTTTACCCTGCTTTACGAAATCGAGCATTAGCAACAGGGGATGCTGTACCAATGGCAAGCCCGATGGCGCCTGCCAGTAGCCTTGCTGCTTTTCAGCCCACGTGTGGGGGGCATGATCGGTAGCAATAATATCCAGTCGGTCATCCAGGAGGGCAGCAAACAAGGCTTCTTTATGATGCGGAGCCTTTATTGCCGGATTGCACTTGATTTGATTTCCCAGCCTTGCGTAATCGCTACTGTCGAACCAGAGGTGATGCACACACACTTCAGCGGTGATCCGTTTCTGAGTAAGCGGCAGGTCATTATCAAAAAGAGCCAGTTCGTCGACCGTCGAGATATGCAGTACGTGCAAACGAGCGTTATGCTGCCGGGCCAGCCCAACAGCCAGTGATGATGAGGTCATACACGCGGCCTCATTCCGTATCAGGGGATGTAATGCCGCTGTGGCTTCGTCGCCGTAGTTCTCCCGATAGTATTCAGTGTTAGCGCGAATGGTAGCTTCATCCTCGCAATGGGTCGCAATAAGCATTGGGCTCTGGCTGAACAAGCTATTCAGCACCTGTTCATTATCGACCAGCATATTGCCTGTCGATGAGCCCATAAATACCTTAATACCACAAACAGTATGCGGATCGGTACGTAGCACCTCGGCAAGGTTATTGTTCGAGGCACCCATGAAAAATGAGTAGTTTGCCAGCGACGTCCGGGAAGCAATCGCGTACTTATCGGCCAGCAACTCCTGCGTCAGCGCATTCGGGACCGTATTGGGCATCTCCATAAAGCTGGTCACTCCGCCAGCCACAGCCGCCCGTGCTTCGGAGTGGATCGTTGCTTTATGCGTTAAACCCGGTTCCCGAAAATGTACCTGGTCATCAATGACGCCTGGCAACAAATACTGACCTCCAGCATCTATGACCTGATAAACGCCGTTGTCAGACAGTCCTGATTTAATCTGAGCAATGAAGCCGTTTTCTATCAGTACGTCGGTCTCAATGGTACGTCCTTCATTAACTAAACGCGCGTTACGAATCAGAAGTTTACTCATAACAAGCGTGCGGCTTCTTTCGCGAAGTAGGTCAAAATCACATTGGCACCGGCCCGTTTAATGGCCATCAGCGATTCCATCATCGCCCGTTCGCCGTCGAGCCAGCCGTTTTGCGCAGCTGCTTTAATCATGGCGTATTCGCCACTTACGTTATAAGCAGCAATAGGCAAATGGAAATTGTCGTTCAACAATTTGATGATGTCCAGATAGGCCAGCGCGGGCTTGACCATCAAGAAATCAGCGCCTTCTTCATAATCAAGCTGGGCTTCGATGAGGGCTTCCCGACTATTGGCAGGGTTCATCTGGTACGTTTTCTTATCGCCAAACTTCGGTGCCGAGTTAAGCGCATCACGGAAGGGACCATAGAAAGCACTCGCGTATTTAGCGGCATAGGACATAATCGCTACGTCGTGAAATCCACCTTCATCCAGTACCTGCCGAATGTAGCCAACGCGACCATCCATCATATCGGACGGACCAACGATAGTAGCGCCAGCCTGTGCCTGTGCAAGAGCCATTTTACCCAAAACCTCCAGCGTAGCGTCGTTCAGAATTTTGCCATCCTCAACAATGCCGTCGTGCCCATCGGAACTGTAGGGGTCCATCGCGACATCGGTCATGATGACAACATCAGGGAAACGATTTTTTATGGTCCTGATGGCTTGCAGATATAGACCGTCGGGATTGTAGCTTTCGGTAGCGTATTTATCTTTTTTCCCATCAGAAAGGTTGGGAAATAAATCAAATGATTTGACGCCCAGATCAACACATTCCTGAATTTCTTCCAGCAATAAATCGAGCGAGTACCGATGAATGCCCGGCATCGACACCACTTCCGAACGAACGTTCTGCCCTTCGGTAATGAAAATTGGCAGGATAAAATCAGTAACCGACAGGCGGGTTTCCTGCACCATATCGCGGATAACAGCCGACTGGCGATTCCGACGAGGACGACGTATTAAGTTCATAGTTTTCGGTATTCGGTATTCGGTTTACAGTTTATTCATCAGCCAGCTAACCGAAAACTGTAAACTGAATACCGTCAAACAATCAATTTAAATCCTTCGCCGTGTACGTTGACAAGCTGAACTGCGGGGTCTTCTTTGAGGTATTTACGCAGTTTCGTTACGTACACGTCCATGCTTCGGGCGTTGAAATAGGAATCGTCGCCCCAAACCATTTTCAATGCAAAACTACGACTGACGGGCTGATTCAGGTTCTGTGCCAGCAACTTTAATAATTCTGATTCCTTGCTGGTTAGTTTCTGAGGCACTCCGTCGGCGGCATCTGCCAATTGATTTTCGGTCGCCCGAGATAGCAGTTGATGCGGGTAATCAAATGAAAATGAGCCAATCTGATAAACACTCGGTTCGACGGAATCCGTTGACCGCTGATACCGGCGGAGGATCGCCTGGATACGTAGCAACAGTTCCTCCATGCTGAAGGGTTTGGTCATGTAATCATCCCCGCCCACCTTAAATCCCTGAATCGTATCTTCCTGCATGGATTTAGCCGTCAGGAAGATAATAGGAACGTCGCGGTGATCCATCCGTACTTCCTTCGCCAATGTGAAGCCGTCTTTTTTGGGCATCATTACGTCGAAAATGCAGAGGTCGTACTTACCTGCCATGAATAACTGTAACCCCTGATTCCCATCAGTGGCGCGGTCGGTTTTATAGCCTTTCATGGTCAGGTATTCCTGCACCAGTGCACCCAGATTGGGATCGTCTTCTACGAGGAGAATGGTTGGCATAAAATAAGTAGTCAGTCAATAGTTATTAGTCGATAGTACGTTTCAGGGATGACCACTATCGACTAATGACTATTGACTTTCTTGTTTATAAGGTAAAATCACTTCAAACGAACTTCCCTTGCCGGGATGGCTTTCGACATGAATATGGCCGTGGTGCTCGTCAATCATTTTTTTGACGTAGCTCAGACCAAGGCCAAACCCTTTCACATCATGCCGATTTCCGGTGGGTACCCGATAAAACTTTTCAAAAATCCGACTCAGCTGATCCTTGGTCATCCCAATGCCCTGATCGGCAACCGTAATGCTGACGCCTTCAGGTAGACTACGTGTACTGAGCGTAATATGCGGACTTTCGGGCGAGTATTTCAGGGCATTATCCAGAAGATTATAAACAATGTTCGTCAAGTGTAGTTCGTCGGCTTCAACGACCTCCTGATCGGCATCGAAGTGTAAATCAAGCTCACCACCGCGCTGCTCAATCTGCAAACCCAGGTTGTTCAGAACTTTTTCAACTACGTCGTGCACATTAACTGACGAAAAATTGAGCTTGATCTCACCCCGGTCCAGTAGCGCCATTTGCAACACCTTCTCTACGTGCGAACCAAGCCGTCGGGTTTCATCCCGGATAATACCCATGTAGCGGATCAGCCGCTGGTCGGGTTTTGTAGCAAGTTCGGGTGAAGTACCGTACTCATTTTCTGCTACGTATGCTGGCCGCAATTGTTCCTGCGCCATTTCGACGGCCAGTGAGATCGTCGAAATGGGCGTTTTGAACTCGTGGGTCATATTATTGATGAAGTCATTCTTGATGTCAGCCAGTTTCTTCTGCCTGACAATCGTACTAATGGCAATGTAGAAACACGCCAGAATGACCAGAATCAACACCACTGACGCGCCAAACGTAAAGCCTAGTCTCCCCAGAATAAACTGCTGCTGGGTGGGGAAATAGACATAGACGTAGTTGCCTGTTTCGATAAAATTATTGGGGAAAAGAGCCGCTTTATAGCCGTCAACATCAAATTGTTGAGCGCCCATACCCAGGGATGTAAACAGGAACTGTGGTTGTTTACGCGTTCGAACCGCATACGCAAATGGAATATTGATCCCTCGCTCAACTAAGGCCTGCCGAAGCAACGTATCGATCGCCATTCGATTAACGCGATCTTCAACTGGGCGATCAGATAATAGCAAGCCTTTTAATATATCCTTGATTCTATGCGCCTGTTCTTCGGCCCGATGCTGGCTCATACTCGCCGGGCGCGTAACCAAGCCTGAAGTGGCAGAGGCAACAGCATTTTCCTGCTGGGCTTTCCGCAGTTGCGTAGCCTTGGCACGTTTTCTATGGGCGCGTGCTATTGAATCATTCTGACGTGCCAACTGATCTACCTGGGTATTGATTCGATTCAGTTCGTTTATATATATTTTTTCAGCCCAGGCATTAAATTGTTCCTGCTGAGCCAATTGCGCTTGCCAGTCACCAACAGCCATCAATTCCTCCTGCTTACGAAAAAACTCTTCCACAATGGCCGTTTGTTCAGGAGATAGCGGCTGTACAATTGGATGTAATACATCTGATTGGACAACCATCGTGCCCGCCGGAGACAGTTGTCGGGTGCCTGCCTGTCTGCCCGACGTAGCATAATCACCCTGCTTTGAGTGCGCCAAGTAATCGGATTGAGTAGGCGTATTATGTTGAATAGTCGGTTTCTTTTTTATTGCCCTGTCTTCTTTTTTAGCGATGGCCATGAGTCTGCTCTGTTGCTCACGAGCTTGGTATCGCCGTTTTGTTAAGTAAAGTATCTCCTGGCGTTCCAGCGTCCGGACAACTTCCTGGAGGGCGTCGGTCACTTTATAGGCAAACTGTTCTTTCTGCAATTGCAGCGCACTGCTAATCCAGTATAGCTGCAAGCCAACCAGACCCAACAGCCCTATGGTCATCAGGGCTACAATCCAGCGTATGCGTTGTTTAGACATTTTTTTTACTCCTCATGCAACCTTACCCCAACTTTTACATCTATAAGAAAGCCATCGTGGTGGTCAGTAAAAGTACGAACCACGAAGGCTACAGATTGGCTTGTTAACAAACTTTAACAACCCCAGTATCAATCGGTTTCGCAACGTATCGTTCTTTGTTCCCAATTATTTACTGCTATGAAAAAAACAGTTTTTGTAGGTTCCCGGTTCGTTCCGGCTCTATTGTTGGTAGCCACACTAAGTGGAGTTGCTACCGCTCAGAAGACAGTATCTCCATCGCCTAAGTCGGAGAAAAATGACCTGAATGTCAGAATCATCGAACGGAATGGCAGCGAGGTTCGGGAAATTGAACGCACGTATCATATTGACGGCATGAGTGACCCTGAACGCGATAAATTGGTGACGAAACTAGTCGATTCGCTTAAAGCAACCCGGAAAGGGGGTGCCCAACGCCAGATGACAATCATTGTTGAGGATACTAATGGCGATCAGCGCGTCACCCGTGAGCGGCTTAAAATGAATAAGCGCTCCGTTCCCGCCGATGCTTACGTACTACGTGGCCGGATTCCTAAATCCAATCAAGACTTTTGGAATAATCGGAACTGGCGCTACGAGTTTCGTAAAGGGACAGATTCACTCGCAGATCAATTCAATCGGTTCAAATTTCAAATCCCCCGAGATTTTGACCGGCAGATTGCCCGGCCTTTTGAAGATTGGGCTCGCAATCTCAACGGAAAACCGTCGACCATTCGTGGCCTGGATGCCTACCCTAACAATCCAGACCACAATCAACTGAATGTTCGCTTCACCGCACCGGCAAAGGGCGACGTCAGCATTATTGTCACGAATCCTAAAGGAAAAGAGGTAGCTAAACGCGAAATCAAGGACTTCTCAGGCGAGTTTGTCGGCCAGATTGACTTAGGCAAGAACACGCAGGGAGCCTTTTTCATAACCGTCACTCAAAATGAGGATGGGGCAGTTAAACGAATTGTCGTAGAATAATATACGTGGTGGCGATTGGTCGCTGATTGAAATGAGTCACCAATCGCCATTCACCTCATTTTCAAAATAATTTAAAAAATTTAGTACTATGTATTGCAAGATACCAATCTAAACCTATATCTTTGCATAGTAAATAAATCTAAAGGCTATGAAAACCCTCCTAATTGTCGGAATCTTACTGGTAGGCATAAGCGGACAGGCGTTCAGTATGGGGCATCCGCACAATATGTTTGCGGCCCGGAAGCAACTACGTGCTAAAACATCGGCATCGGTAGCCAAAACCAAAACCTCCACATCGCTATCCTTACAGCAGACTGTTCAGGTAGCCAAAACTACACTGGGAGATCGCTTGATTGCCGTGCTTTCTCATGTGCGCCCAGCGCAAGCCTATTAATTTAGCTGTTTTCTAAAGTGCCATCAGACGTTTCATTGTTGCGACATACGGGCGCACCACGTCTATCTTCTCTCCTTGTCCATCCAGGACGCTCTTTGCATAACGTACTGATTACGTTGCCATAAGGGCCACAAAAAACCGACTGACCACTGTCAGTTTCTCTTTCAGCCAGTGCCTTGGGAACTTACCGAATAATAAATCATTATATAAATACTTATCCGCTACACTTATATAAAGCAGGATTACTCATTTTTAATTTTGTATTAATCCGTTGCGAATATCATTTAATCTACATTATTTCGTTAAAAATTTAGACAATTCAACGACAGCTCTTAGTTTTTGATAGGATTAGGCTATTTTTATGGTTCGGCCCGAAACCATCGATTGCTGACCGTACCCTTTTACTTACCGAGTGCCCATGCGGAACATTGTTGTACGACCCCTTTTACTTGTCGGCCTCCTGTTCGTCAGTCTAGTAACTGCGTTTGGATTAATGAAACCGGGTCGCCATATGTGGGCCCGGCTCTCTCATAAGGCACATTCAAAAACGACCCACAAACGGGTAATAGCTCACGTCGCACCCAAAGCTGTCCTTGCGTCCTACGTTTATGGACCAGCAGCCAAACCGGTTGAGGTGTTTACCATGACAGACAGTGGTCAACATTGGGTAGATAGCGTCTTTCATACGCTAACGCCAGAACAAAAGGTCGGGCAGTTTTTTATGGTAGCTACATTCTCCAATCGCCATGAGAATCACTATCAATATATTGACCATCTGATTCAGAGTAATAACATTGGCGGATTGATTTTCTTTCAGGGTGGGCCTTATCGGCAAGCAGCCCTGACGAACCGCTATCAGGCTGAGTCGAAAGTACCTTTGCTTATTGGCATTGACGGCGAATGGGGTTTGGGCATGCGGCTGGACAGCACCATGGAATTCCCTAAGCAAATGTCGCTGGGTGCCATTCGAAACAACGAAGTGATTTACCGAATGGGCGCCGAAATCGGTCGGCAATGCCAGCGACTGGGTATTCACATCAACTTTGCCCCTGTCTCCGATATCAACAGCAACCCAACTAATCCGGTCATTGGAATTCGATCATTCGGCGAATCGAAGGAGAACGTAGCCCTCAAAGCGTCGGCCTACATGCGGGGATTACAGCAAACACATGTCATTGCAACCGCCAAACATTTTCCGGGGCATGGCGATAGCAATGCCGATTCGCATCACACGTTGCCAACGATCAGCCGGTCGTCGGAGCAAATGCGGGAAATTGATCTTTATCCATTCCGCAAACTTATTGCCGATAGCCTGATGGGGGTCGTGACGGGTCATCTGCACGTACCGGTTATGGACAATACACCCGCACTGGCTGCTACGTTGTCGGAGAAGATTGTTACTGAACTATTGAAAAAAGAACTCGGCTTTCGAGGATTGGTCTTTACCGATGCCCTGAATATGGGCGGTATCAGTAACCGATCGCCGAAGGCGCTGGACGTCAATCTGCGGGCCTTAATTGCAGGCAACGACATTCTGCTTTATCCGGAAAACGTTCGCGACGCCACCACAAACATTTTAAATGCTGTTCAGCAGGGGATTATTACTCAGGAGTTTATTGACGAAAAAGTCAAAAAAATCCTGCGGGCAAAATATTGGGCGGGACTCAATAACTACAAGCCGATCAATCTTGGTAACCTGGCCGCCGACCTGAATTCTCCCGAAGCTGAATTACTAAAGCAGGAACTTTGCGAACAGTCGGTTACGGTGGCTGACAATAAGAATGATTTGCTTCCATTGAATCGTTTAGATACGTTGCGATTAGCGTCCATTGCCATTGGTGCTGAGCCAGGTAATGTATTTCAGAAAACACTGAACCAATATGCACCGTTTCAGACAGTTGCATTTCCGGGCAAATTAGCTTCCGAAATTGACTTGAATAACGCGCTGGCTCAGCTTGGCGATGTTAATACGGTGGTGGTTAGCTTTCATAAAATGAGCGAATCCGCTTCGCGGAAATATGGCATTACCAAACCTTCGATTGATTTAATCGCACGACTCAAACAGCGGGGTATAAAAGTGATTGTTACCGCCTTTGGATCACCCTACAGTTTGACTCAGTTCGCCGGGGCCGACGCGTTGGTTTGTGCCTATCAGGAGCTCGATGATATGCAACGGGTGGTGCCACAAGTCTTATTCGGTGGTTTGGGCGCTCGGGGTATGCTACCCATTTCAACGGGTGATATGAAAGTGGGCATGGGCCTGACGTTAAATCCCGAAGGACGACTCTCGTCCGGATCGCCGGAAAGTGTTGGTATGAAGTCAACGGTTCTAAACCAGATCGACGCGATCGTGCAGGGTGCCGTCAAGAATCACGTAGTGCCTGGCTGTGAGGTCCTAGTCGCCCGGAAAGGAAAGATTGTGTACAGCAAAAATTTTGGTGCGCTGACCTATTCGCCCGGTGCCGAAAAAGTAACCGATGAGACGTTGTATGATCTGGCTTCGCTCACTAAAGTACTGGCTACGTTACAATCCGTAATGGTGTTGTATGACCGTAAGCAGATTGATCTGAGTCAGAAAGCGTCCTTCTACTTACCTGAGCTACGAAATACGAACAAGCAAAACATTATCATTCAGGATCTGCTCTGGCATCAATCGGGTATGGTATCGTATTACCCGACCAGTTGGGACCGTACTCGTTTACCAGGCGGAGGATTAAAAGCAGAGTACTATTCTACGACCCATGATAGTCTGCACACGCTTCAGATTGCGCCAACGCTTTGGGGTGTACCAGCGCTACGAGATTCCGTTTGGAAATGGGTAGTTCACTCGCCCATGTCGAAAAAAATGGACGAGTCGGGCAAGCCCGCTTACATTTATAGCGACCTGAACTTCCTGACATTGCAGAAAATTGTGGAGCGTGTTAGTAAAGAGCCTTTAGATAAGTTCGTTACAGAAAACGTATACAAACCACTGGGTCTGCACCAGCTCGGCTTTACACCTTTACTACGTCTTCCGCACCCACAATGTGCTCCAACGGAACAGGATACGTACTACCGGAATCAGTTACTGGTGGGCACTGTTCACGATCAGATGGCGGCCGTACAGGGTGGAATTTCGGGTCATGCCGGTCTTTTTGGTAATGCTCATGACATTGCTACCTTATTGCAAATGAACCTTCAGAAAGGCATATACGGCGAACAGCGCATCTTTCAGCCAATGACGGTTCCGTATTTCACCCAAACCCTGAGTAACCGTAGCCATCGCTCATTAGGATGGGACAAGCCAAACCCCGAAAGCGCGAGTAGTGTCTATATGGCTCAGCAAGCCTCCCCGCGCTCATTCGGGCATACGGGCTTCACGGGAAACGTAGTGTGGGTTGATCCCGACGAAGACCTGATATTTGTTTTCCTCTCTAATCGTATTTATCCCACAGCCGGGAATACGTCTATTAATACCACGAAGCTTCGCCGACGGATTCACGAGGTGATTTACAGCGCCATTCAATAATATTCCGCGGCCTTCAACCAACCAATAAAAGTAAGAAGACTGGCCACTGGTCTTTTATGGTTGAATTTTATCCTGATAGAAACCAATCCATTTTTCTTCCTCATTGGCAATCATTGTACTGCTTGCTGCTTATCTCTATATCGACTGAACGGTGCTATTGTCTGAGCACCACGACAAGATCGTGAGATCATCTATAAATACCTTAACTTTAGGCCCAGAACTGTTTCATTGTTATTGCTTATGAATGGACGTAATTTCTACTCCTATTTATTTATCTGGTTATGCATCTCTGGTTTAGTAACCCGCAGTTTTGCTCAGACCATCACGACCATTTCGCCTGCCAGCGTTTGCCCAGGGGGAGCCGTTACCATTTCATATACAATAAGCGGCACATTTACTGCTGGAAATACATTTACGGCTCAATTATCCGACGCGGCTGGCGCCTTTACAGCTCCAGCCAGTATTGGCAGCGTGACCAGCACAAGTGCCGGATCGGTTAATGCCACGATTCCAGCAACAACGGCCAACGGAGCAGGGTATCGCATTCGGATTGTTTCCAGCGCTCCCGCTGTGACTGGCACGGCCAGTGCCCAGTCACTAACAGTTAATGCACCTTCGGCACCGGGTGTCACTCCTCCTACAGGAGGTTACTGCCAGAATACAACGGCCCCTGCTTTGATAGCGACCCCTTCCGCAGGGGGCATCCTCAACTGGTATGGCACGAATGCCACGGGCGGTGTAGCGTCTAACCTCACTCCTACGCCCAGCACGACTCAGTCGGGAACCTTTACCTACTACGTCAGCCAGACCGTCAATGGCTGTGAAAGCTCCCGAGCCCCCATTCCGGTGACCGTCGTGCCAGCTGCCAATCCTCCAGTCACGGCTAACCTCAGTTACTGTGTAGGACAAACCGTACCGGCTCTGACAGCCAATGGCGAGAATTTGAAGTGGTACTTAACCCAAACAGGAGGCACGGCGTTGCCCGCGGCCCCCACACCGGCTACCAATGCGGCTGGTTCGACCACATACTATGTTAGCCAGGTCGCGGCCTTTACCTGTGAAAGTAGCCGGGCCAGCCTGGTCGTAACCGTCAACGCGATACCTTCGGCACCGGGTGTCACTCCTCCTACAGGAGGTTACTGCCAGAATACAACGGCCCCTGCTTTGATAGCGACCCCTTCCGCAGGGGGCATCCTCAACTGGTATGGCACGAATGCCACGGGCGGTGTAGCGTCTAACCTCACTCCTACGCCCAGCACGACTCAGTCGGGAACCTTTACCTACTACGTCAGCCAGACCGTCAATGGCTGTGAAAGCTCCCGAGCCCCCATTCCGGTGACCATCGTGCCAGCTGCCAATCCTCCAGTCACGGCTAACCTCAGTTACTGTGTAGGACAAACCGTACCGGCTCTGACAGCCAATGGCGAGAATTTGAAGTGGTACTTAACCCAAACAGGAGGCACGGCGTTGCCCGCGGCCCCCACACCGGCTACCAATGCGGCTGGTTCGACCACATACTATGTTAGCCAGGTCGCGGCCTTTACCTGTGAAAGTAACCGGGCTAGCCTGGTCGTAACAGTCAACGCAACGCCTTCCGCACCAGGCGTAAGCCCTGTTGGTATCTGTTTGAATGGTTCTTCTTCTCAATTGTCAGCAAATGGTACAAATTTGAAATGGTATAGCGCCACGGATAATCTATTAGGAGAAGCCCCTACACCTGGTACAGGTGCTGTAGGAGATCAGGTATTTAAAGTGTCTCAAACATCAGCAGCTGGCTGTGAAAGTCCCAAAGCGACGCTGACCGTTACCATTAAGCCACTACCCAATGCGCCGGGTGTAGTGAATCGGGCTTTCTGTTTACAAACGCAGGATCAGCCAGCACAAAATGTGGAAGCGCTGAATGCGTTTGGTGAAAACCTGAAATGGTATAATCCGGATGGGACGTTTACTACGATTGCGCCTGTACCCCCAATCAGTCAGACTGGTGTGCAAACTTATTCAGTTAGTCAGACGTACAATGGATGTGAGAGCCCAAATAGATCTACTCTTCTGGTAACAGTAAGTACTGCAGCCCTGCCGGTTGCTATAAAGTCGCTGGTTACATACTGCATAAACGACAAAGCTGTGCCGCTGGAAGCTACCGGCGAGACGGGTGGCAGTCTGCGCTGGATTGACCCCTATGGAAATGTTTCGAACGTAGCCCCTACCCCTCTTACACTGAATACGAGCATTCAGGCCGGCGGTGATCCTTTTTACGTCTATCAGATCGGATCAAACGGTTGTTATAGTGGGCGAACAACGATCAAAGCGCTTGTCAATGCATTGCCAACTCTCTCACTGGTTCCCTCTGCAACCAGCATCAATCTGGGACAGCGGGTCGGCTTGCAGTTGAAGTTTACGAGTGCAGCTCCGTTTAGCTATACCCTTACAAATGGCCTCACAGGTGTAGTGAACAAATCAGATACAACGCTTTCGTTACTGCCAACCAGTACGACAACGTATCAAATTGTGACAGTAAAGAACAGCTGTGGTGTTGGGCTACCGGGTAACCCAGCAACAGCAACTATTGCCGTTCGCGTACCTACAATCACGACCAGCACGTTGACGCAGTTAACTGCCTGCGTTGGTACGTCGCTTTCGGTTCCGTTCACGAGTACCGGCGATTTCAACACGGGAAATTTATTTAGATTTGAACTGGTAAGTGTGGCTGATACGTCAAAAAAATTCAGTGTACAAGGAACAGCTACTGCTTCGCCTGTAACGGCACCCTTACCGCTGACGCTGGCTAGTGGCCAGTATTATGTCCGCGTTAAAGCGGATAATCCTGAGATTGCCATTATCGGGAGCAAAAGTCCGACTCCATTGACAATACGATCACTGGCCACGGCGACAATGACAGGTACGCAGAAAATTTATGAAGGGTACCCCGGCAGTCTAACCTTTACATTCGGGGGAGATGGTCCCTGGACTGTTACGTATGCAGACAGCGTCCAGAGTTACTCGGCAGTTGCCACAACCAACCCATATCCAGCAGAAGTTCGGCCTACCCGCACAACTACGTATCGCCTGACAAGCGTTGCAAACGGATGTGGCACTGGTACGATTTCAGGGACAGCAGTTATTACCGTATTACCTCTATTGGGCATCGATGACAATTCCCTCGATCCGTTGGTAAAAACTTACCCCGTGCCAACGACGTCTATCCTTACGGTGGAAGTCGACCTACCCCTGACTCGTGACCCAGCAACCCTCTCTCTAACTACAATGAGCGGTCGGCCAGTCTTACAACAGACGACGCGTAACAAGCGTCACGAGCTTGACCTTACTGCGCAACCAAGTGGTTTGTACCTTCTCCACATACAGGTTGGAGATCGGCAAACGACGCGAAAAGTGCTGAAACAGTGAAAATAGTGGGAAGTCAATGAGGGCAACTGCTATTGGCTTCCCACCAATGACTAGTTTACTCATGCCCGACGAATACTTTATGGAGATTGCACTTGGTCTGGCTGAAGAAGCTGCCACCGATGGTGAAATTCCCGTTGGTGCTGTTATTGTTTGTCGTAATCGAATCATTGCCAAAGCCCGCAACCAGACGGAACGGTTAAAGGACGTAACAGCTCATGCCGAACTGATGGCCATTACATCGGCCACGCAATACCTGGGCAGTAAGTATTTAACAGATTGTACGTTATACGTCACCCTGGAGCCCTGTGTGATGTGTGCAGGCGCCTTGTTCTGGGCGCAGATTGGTCGATTAGTCATTGGCGCCAGTGATCTCAAACGAGGTTACAGCCGAATTGAGCCGTCGGTATTACATCCCAAAACCCGGCTCGAAACAGGCGTTTTGGCCGAAGAAAGCCAGATGTTGTTAACGAAGTTTTTTAAACACTTAAGAACATAAATTTAACCAGGCTTGTTAACTTACCCGAATAGTCTTCCATTCTAACAAAATAGTAAAATGGCTTTTGTATTAGATCCCCTGCCCTACCCTAGCGATTCGCTCGAACCCAATATTGACAAGCAGACCATGGAAATTCACCATGGAAAGCACCACAACGCCTACGTAACGAACCTGAATAATGCTATTGCCGGAACTGACATGGAGAATAAGTCCATTGAAGATCTGCTGGCTAGTGTGAGTAAGGCTCCTGTAGCTGTTCGTAATAATGGAGGTGGGCACTATAACCACACGTTGTTCTGGAATACAATTTCTGGCAACGGCGGTGGCCAACCTACGGGTACGCTTGCAGAAGCTATCAATCAGAAATTTGGCTCCTTCGATACGTTTAAAGAAGAATTCACGAAAGCGGCAATCACTCGTTTTGGTTCAGGCTGGGCGTGGTTACTCGTAACTCCCGAGGGCGAGCTAGCGATCGCGTCTTCGCCTAATCAGGATAATCCATTAATGGACATAGCCGAGGTGAAAGGCTTTCCAATAATTGGTCTCGACGTATGGGAACATGCTTATTACCTCAAGTACCAGAACCGTCGGCCAGACTATATTGCTGCTTACTTCAATGTCGTGGACTGGACTGCCGCGGAAAAACGGTACCAGCAAGGAAAAGCAGCGTAAGATTTTGTCGATGAATTATGGATGGTGAATGATGGATTAGGTTAATTCAACAAAAAAAGTCTCATTCACCATTCATAATTCGTCTTTGAATCTTATCTTTGCACTCCTAAAACGGTGATTGTAGCTCAGTTGGTTAGAGCGCCGGATTGTGGTTCCGGAGGTCGCGGGTTCGAGCCCCGTCTTTCACCCTTCTAAAAAGCCCTGAATTTCAGGGCTTTTTTTGTTTATATATCTATTCTTTTCTTCTCTGTTTCACGATTGCTCTCGCTATTATCATAAGGAATAGCCACCGGTATTTTGTTTATTCTTTTACAGAAAAAGTTAAACAAAATGATAGTAATAGGGTTAATAAGCGTATCAGAGGGTGGTGGAAGACGAGATAGATTCCGGCAACTACTGTTTTAGAAAAAGTCTATTTTCCCTAAATTTCGTTTCAATAGTTAGCCTATCAATTGTTTTCCATGAGTAGTTACTCTATTAAAGATTTGGAGCAGCTTTCGGGTATTAAGGCCCATACACTGCGCATCTGGGAACAACGCTATAATATCATTGCTCCGCAACGTACTAATACAAATATTCGGACCTACGATGATCAGGATCTCAAGCTAGTCCTGAATATTTCGTTGCTAAAAGATCACGGATACAAAATCTCGGAAATTTCGAAAATGTCGATGGAGGAAATGCACCTTGAGGTGCTTAAAATTTCGTCCCGGCAGCTCAACTACCCTGACCAAATACAAGCACTGACTCTGTCTATGATTGATCTGGATGAGGAACGTTTCGAAAAAATTATCAGTACGAATAGCCTGCAATTCGGCTTCGAGAATACGATGATTCATATCGTTTATCCTTTCTTAAGCCGTATTGGTACGCTCTGGATTACAGGATCAATAGGCCCGGCCCAGGAGCATTTTATGACCAATCTGATCCGGCAAAAACTTATCGTAGCCATTGATGGTCAGATGAGCAAGCTTTGGCCAACGGGTAAAACATATATGTTATTCCTGCCTGAAGGTGAATTTCATGAGATCAGCCTTCTTTTCGCCAATTACATGATAAGAAGTCGTGCGAATAAAGTCATTTATTTGGGGCAGAGTATGCCATTCAACGAATTGATCTTTGTATATAAGCTTTATCAACCAGACTATCTCTTTACAGTACTAACGTCAGTGCCCACCAATCACGAAGTTCAGCCTTTTGTGAATCGGTTGTCCCAGACGTTTCCTAATTCACAGGTACTGCTAACCGGCTATCAAGTAGTTGGGCAAGATATCATGGCTCCGGAAAACGTTAGGATCATCAACCAAATTGAAGAATTAATAGGAATAGCAGGCCCCTAAGTTCCCACCTACCTCGAAACCAACTAGTACGTTGCTGAAATAACGTAGCGAAATAGTAATATCATCAAGAGGGAGCTAAATTAACTCCTGAACAAACGCCAGCGCTCGGCGTTCAGCATACGTATGCGAATCACGAACTACCTGAAAACCAACGTGTCCACCTGTTAGGGGCGTTTCCAGAAAAATGTAGCGATGCGTTTCAGCCAACCAGCCGGGTGAGCATTCAGGTGATAGGAGCGGATCATTTTGGGCATTCAGCACTAAAGTCGGCACCGTAATACCAGCCATAAAGTTAATGGCTGATGCCTGCCTGTAAAAATCGTCGGCATCATGGTAATTGTTAACTGGAGCCGAAAAAAATTCATCGAAATCGCGCCAGCGTCTTACTTGCTGCACTTTACTCATATCTAACCGTCCAGGAAAACGGTCGGCTTTCTGGTTCAATTTGACTAGTAACTTTTTCATAAACCGATTGCGATAGAAGCGATTCGATGGGCGGTCGAGAAGCACTGCGCTAGCGCCCAGATCTGTCGGCGATGAAATGGCAACACCTCGTTTAATGGCATCAGGCAATTGATTTCCATGTACGCCAAGATATTTCAGCGTAATGTTCCCTCCCATACTATAGCCAATAAGTATTATTTCACCGTATTGCTTTGTATGCAGTGCATGATGAATTACTTCATTCAGATCCCCAATTTCACCGTGATTATAAAGCCGAAACGCTTGGTTCATTTCACCACTGCACGAACGACAATTCCAGGCCAGTACGTCGTAACGATGTTGAGCAAAAAGCTTGGCAGTTCCGCGAATGTATTGTCGATTACTGTCGCCCTCCAGTCCATGCGTCAATACAACTAACCGATTATGCCCAGCCTTTATCCAATCCAGGTCAACAAAATCACCATCGGCCAGGATAAGGCGTTCACGTTCGTAGGTTACGCCTAAAACCTTTCGCGTAAGACTAGGAATAACGGTCTGCATGTGACCATTATATTGATAGGCGGGGGGGCCAGGATAGGCCGAATGAATCAGTGGCATAGCTAGCCGATTACCGACTCACCGACTGTGGTGCCGATGTGGCCGACTTTTTGCGGAAATCTCCCTGTGAGAAATATTTTTCAATCAAACAGTACATTAGGATAAAAAAGTACCGGCTGCCCATTTCTTTAATTTTCAGTTTTGATTCACCGTATTTGCGATTCGTCCAACTGTTTGGTACAACTGCATAACTGTAACCGCGTACAATCGACTTCAGTGGTAGTTCGACCGTGAGATTAAAGTGGGGTGACAAGAAAGGTTTTATGCCTTCAATTGTCTCCCGTTTGTAGAGTTTGAAAGCATTGGTGGTATCGTTGTATTTAATGCCCATTACTAGGCGAACAATGAAGTTGGCAATGCGGTTGATGAATTTTTTGAGCGGTGGATAGTCAATTACTTTACCCTCTTTCTCCCAACGCGACCCGAATACGGCGTCAACATCGGTTTCCAGCATTTTATTGTAATACTTTACTAAATCTTCTGGATCATCCGATAAGTCAGCCATAAAGACGGCTACACAATCGCCCGAAAAGCGCTCCAGCCCATACCGGACGGCATACCCAAAGCCGTTAGGACCCGGATTGGTATGATACACCAACGTCGGGATTTCTGTAGCGGCCAGATTCTGCAATACCTTTAGCGTATTATCTTTCGAGTTGTCATTCGTCACAAAAATTTCGTGCGGAATCCCATACTTAGCCAGTGTCTGGTACAAAGAACGTAGCGTTGGCGGCAAAGACTCCTCTTCGTTATAAGCGGGTATGACAACACTCAATTTCATATATGGACTGTGGATACTTTACGTAGGAATAAAACGGATATCTACCAATTAATTAACCAGACAACGCATCTCACCGGTGTGGTAAAAGCCGGAGTGAACTATAAAGTTTTGAGATTGGCTCCGGCACAATATAATCACGAATGACATCTTTCGTCTTTTCCCAATCTGGTTTACCCAGGTAAATGTATTTGAGAGCCAGCCGGGCACGCCGGAAGTAACTTCCTTCGTATTGCTTGGCGTCGAGCATCATCCGGTAATACCGGGCAATATTCCGGCGCAAAATGGAATCATAGCGGTAATCCAGCTCACGATTAATATCACGATACATCTGGATTCGATTGCGCAGGAACGTCTCATCACGCTCGTTGTCGTGGAAACTGGCCCCCGCCCGATTCTTCCGATACACCGACATGACGTCTGGTATGTAGCCAATCTTACCAAGTTTAGCTTTTAGAATCAGCCGGGGAATATCACCACTCGACGACTCCCGGAACCAGCTTGGGTATTCTTTGATATTGTTCCGATACATGGTACTCGATGTAGCCATGAACCAGATTTCACTTTCGCCAATGAGATCGTCAACCGTGTAAAAGGGCTTCATATCCGGCCCATTAAGCAGGTGCGAAGGCGCGCCGTCTTCATACGTAATGAGCGCGTTATTAAAAACTGTCGAGTAATCGGGGTGAGCGTCCAGGAAATCAGCCTGTTTTTGCAATTTCAGCGGATCAGTCCAATAATCATCGCCATCCATCAGCGCATAATATTCGCCCTTGGCGAGTTTCAGCGTATCCAGAAAGTTGATACCTCCGTTTTTACCCAGATTGCGCGGATGTAGTACCCCTATCACCAAACCAGGATATTTCTTTTCGTACTCCTGAATAATCTCCCGGGTACCATCACTCGAAAAATCATCGCCGACGAGGATTTCGATCGGAAAAGTTGTTTTCTGCTCGAGGGCGCTATCGATAGCCTTACGGATGAATTTTTTTTGATTGTAGGTAATAATCAGGACACTGACTTTGATCATACGCGAAAAATGAACCCGGTCTGAACGCTACGTATCGGGCGTAAAGACCGGGCTCTTTAGTTAGCCGTGCAAAGATAGTAACCAGAAGTACATTCTGGTTCATTCGTTGAATGGTAGTGCCTGATTAAACGGCAGCCTCCGATGGCGTATTCTTAGCCGCTTGAATCTGGGTTTTCCATCCCTGAGGCTCATCTTTATCGGCAGGAGTTCCCCATGGATTATAGAAAGGCAGGATAGCCACCCACCGCCCGGCGGGATCTTCCCAACTGAAACGGTCTGCGAAACTCGACGGACTTACCCAGTGCGGCAGGTCATACCGGAACAGCGTCATGTCGCCAATATCCTGAAAACCCTCAGTTTCTACAATGTGATCGTTGATTACATAACCCGTCCCTCCCGAATGATAGTCTTTACCATACTGATTCAGGGCCAGAATCATCCCGACTTTCTGTGGATTGAGTGGATGCCAGTGCCGACCAAAGAAGCTGCCTCCTAGCGGATAATGAGTCACTTGTGGATGGAAATAGGGTTCGCCTTTGCGAATACCATATTCCTCATTATTACCTGTCAGGCTGTTCCAGAACTGACGCATCGGATCAAAAACGCTCAGCAACGTTTGCTTCATCGGCTCATCGAGATCCAGCATGGCGTCGAATGTATGATCGTGAAACAACTGCGGTGCTTTCTGAATTTTGGCAATGTGCAACCGCTGCTTATGTTGATTGTTGTCGAACGTATCGGGGCCTTCAGCTAGTGGGGTTTCGGCTGCCCAGGCACGCGTTGTATCAATTATGGCCCGGAGCGTGTTCTCTGGTATGCCCGTTTTTATGATAACTATATTTGGTTCATTCACCAAACGCATTACTTCTTCGTATGGAATCTCGGGAACAATCCGGCCATCCTTGAATTCAGCGTCAACTTTTATCAGGTATTTTGCTACTTCTTTCATAGTTTTTCGCTTACTGATTTAATACAAAATAGGAGGCTGCACGCGTAAAATGCAAACGCCCTGAAACTGATTTTACTCAACATAAGGCTGACTTTGATCAGTTACCGGTTGTGTCGCGTAGCCAAATCCCGATGCACCAAAGCCATTCCCGTTATAAAACATCACCCACTGCTCCTTATGAGGAAAAATGTGACAGTAATCCATCATCAGCGAATCCCAGCCTTCGGCCGATCGTTCGATGCCAGCCAGTTCATCTTTCCGTTCCCAGGTAATACCATCTTTCGACTCAGCGTATCCAATGCGATAACTACGTTGTACGTCAGTGCGGTAGTTGGTTGCGTTTCGATAGGAGAAATACATTTTGTATAAATCGCCATCTTTATAAACCGTCGGCCGACCGATCGCATCCGTAAATTCGTCATAGCCTACGCAAACGTGACCCGTACGTTCCCACTTGATGCCATCCTCCGATTCAGCGTATTTGACGTCATAAAAGGGTTCAGGATGACCATTGATCACTTCGATTTTTGTACAGGATAAGTACCACATCCGCCACCAGATCGACCCATCCGCTTTCTCTTCCCGCATCACACACGGCTGTGCAATCCAGACCTGATCGTAAATAGAGCGATCAAGCAAAGGGCCATCATATTTACGCTCAAAGGTCAGCCCACCATCCCGGCTGATGGCCAGCCCAATACCTAACCGGTAACTGGCCGTTTCGCTTTTGTTCCAACCCGTATAATACAACCAGATTTCATCGCCTACGGGTAAAAACCACGATGGCATGGTTCCTGTTTCATCGAACATGCCCACCGCCCCTTTGCTCAGACAGGCTTTGTCATGTATGTAGGTTACCTCGGATAAGTTGTCGGGATTAAGCTCAACAAAAGAAACAGCCGATGAAATAGCCTCATCCCGCGTGGAAAAATAGACGCGCAGTTTGTCGCCCATTGGGTAACCAAAAGGCACTTGCGCATGCGTCCGGCTGAAGGCTTGTGAGCCATCGGGTTTATAAATTAGTCCGTGTTTTGTCCACATTTGATGTAGTTGTTAAGGTTGGCTGTTTATACCGATCATTCCGTGCATAAACACGTGTTTGATCAATCTCACCAACGTAGCGGTAATTCGTGTCGATATAGCGTTTAAGTTCGGGAAACGTCTCGTAGCCATACCTGGCCCGGTCATTGAGCCAGGTTGAATGAGGTCCCACGGCATCCAGAAAAACAGGTGGTCGCGATGCCTGGATATTTCGCATATAGCGAGCACGGTGCACTTCCTGATCGCTCCCCATGACCTCACGAATTGTATGATTATCACAAACGCCCTGCGGCATTTGCGTTTCAACGTTAAAATTAGGTGCCCACCCCCATACGACCAGGTCTTCACCCGGTTTAGCCAGCTTCAATACTTCCTGTGCCGTTGGTGATACGTAGAAATGACGTAGTGCGAAAGGAATCTGACGATATTTATTCGACGGATTATCTCCTTCCATCAACGCATTTATACCAACCGAACCTAGAATTGCAGCCACCCAGAAAACGGTATGAACCGGCCTGCGAAACGTATCGAGGAACCAGGCATTCAGCAAACAAACCGGAATCACCAAATAGAGCAGGTAATGGGTAAACTCATTCCCCGGTTTGATAACGGCATAAGCACTTGAAACCAACACGGCCACACTGAAAAACAATACGTCACTTTTGCCATTTCCTTTACGGGAAAAAAGAATCCAGGCGATAACCAGGGCTAGAGTGGGCAATAGGAAAACGACAAAATCGCTGGTATGGCTAACGAAAACAGGAAAATGAGCAAGAAAGACCAGGAAACCGGCACCGGCACTATAGGCCAGATTACTCTGAATGTAAAAATGGATGAAGTCGCTAAATACACCAAAAAACAAGGTCAAACCGATGACGAAAACTGGAAACAGCAATCCACCGATCAATAGACCGCCCAACGCCCGCCAGAAACGGGAAGGTGTTAAGATTGGATATTGCCGGATCAATCCAATAAGCGCAGCGGCCACAATAATAAGCACCGTAGGCGTACCCTGTAATTTGGCAAACGGAACCAGGCTACTGACAAACCCTAATAAAAATAAACCAGCAACCGAATCAAAAGCTCGCTGCTTCCATAAGCGGGAATATTGCCAGATGGCCAGCCCAATCAGGGCCAGCGAGAGGTGTTCATTGGTGGCATGCAGAAAATCCAGATGCGTCGTAAATGCCAGAAAGGCAATGGCTGGAAAAATCGCCAGCCGGGCCGCCCGTGGGCTGAAGAAGTTTTCGATAGCGAAATAACCACCGGCTACACTTAGTAGCGTACACCCAAAAGCGAGCCAGCGAATAACTACATAATTGAGGGGTACACCAAAGAAGCCGGGTAAGGAAACAAAATAACAACTTAATGGCCCCATCGTGGCCCCATCCACGTATTTCCAATAAACAGGGTGATAACGTAGTGTAAGAGCCTGGGAAAGGAGTTGGCTTTCGTCGGGATTGAGCTCCCGGTTAATGAAAAGAACCAGAACTCGCTTAAAACATAACAAACCGATTAGCGCGACCAATAACCCGATCTGCTGCTTACGTGACAGGTCACGACCAAAATCAGCCCACATGCATAAACCTCCCACAAACAGAAAAGCGAGCCAGCCTCCTACTTCCCAGAACAGGGGAGATAATAACAAATTCATTGCAACTTTAAATCAATGACGCTCATGTCGAACGAAATGGCAGGTGAGTGTTTCTCCACTACGTTAGTAATCAACGGCCTAATAGTGGAGATATGATTTTTCTGTAGCCTTGCTTCCTTCAAGTATCACAGGGAAACAAGGCTACAGAAAATATGACGTTATTTTTGAAGTAACAATCGGGCAGCCATGCTATCGTGAATCTGGCCCATCGTCTCTTTTAAGTCGAAGGTCCAGTCCCAGCCGGGGTAATGCTGCTTAAATTTAGTCAGGTCAGAAATGTACCAGATATGGTCGCCACTCCGATTGGTTTCCGAGTACTGGTAATTCATTTTGTTACCCGAAATTTCTTCACATAGGGCGATAGCCTCAAGCATCGAACAGTTGGCGTAACGACCTCCACCCGCGTTATAAACCTCACCTGGGCGGGGATTCTGATAGAAATGCCAGAACATATTCACCAGATCCCAACTATGGATATTGTCGCGTACCTGTTTGCCTTTGTAGCCAAAAATGGTGTACTGATTGCCCGTTATGGCGCACTTCATCAGATAAGAAAGGAAGCCATGCAACTGCGCTCCCGAGTGATTGGGGCCCGTCAGGCAACCACCCCGGAAAACACCGGTATTCATACCAAAATAACGACCGTACTCCTGCACCATAATATCGGCAGCTACTTTGGAGGCACCAAAAACAGAATGCTTGGTATGATCGATACTCATGAACTCATCGATACCATTCTCGAAATAGGGATGGTTATGATCGATTTCCCAGCGGGTCTCGGTTTCAATGAGCGGCAGGAAATTGGGATTATCCCCGTAAACTTTATTGGTCGACGTGAAAATAAACACAGCCTCCGGACAGTGTAAACGCGTCATTTCGAGCATGTTCAACGTACCAACCGCGTTGACACCGAAATCGGTAAATGGCTCGCGGGCAGCCCAGTCGTGACTAGGCTGAGCTGCCGTATGCAAGACTAATTTTATATCTGTGCCAAATTCCTGAAAAATCGTCTCTAACTGACTCACCTCCCGAATATCGGCTGGACGATGCAGGTAGTTACTGTATGTTTCAGACAGGCGATTGCGATTCCACTCCGTTGAGCCATCAGCTCCAAAGAAGTATTGCCGCATGTTGTTATCAATACCAATGATAAGATCAAATTTATCAGCAAAAAAGGCAACCGCTTCGCTACCTATTAATCCAGCCGAACCCGTAACTAATGCAATTTTCATGTCGTTATACGTGCATAGGGCAAGTTATATACCCAAATAATACTACTTGTCAGGAAGTTTAACTGAACAAAGTAACGCAAATATCTCTACTTACGTTGCTTTTTAAGTAGTAAGTCTGACAAACGACCGTCGCTATTTAGCAAACGGTGAGGCAAAATAATAGCGATGAATCAGCGGGTATTCGCTTATCCATCGCTACTATTAATTGTATTTATCTGTATTAGGCGCCCTGCTGAAGCGATCCCTTTCCAAACAGTTTCTCGCGAATTTTCTGCGTCCGCGCGTCTAATGCTGGATTTGGTGTGTATTTATATTTCGTTTGTACAGCCGCCGAATCACGACCGGTTCCATATACTTCAGGATCACCAGCCCGGTAGTCAGCACGATAGTCGTCTGCCCGGTAATCGTTTTGACGGACCGTGTTATATTTCTGATAGTCGCAGGATGCCAGTGATAACATGGCTACCACCAATAAACCTGCACTGAATACGCGTTTCATAGCTACTTGATTACGAATTGATTCGACAAAAATAAGAAACAGTCGCTAGCCGACAGTCATTAGTCCTTAGTTTTTTTGTCATTGAGTCCTGATGACATAAAAATCAACCTCTACTGATTCAGTTTTCTGATTTCTTCCCAAACAAAACGCATCAACTCCTGTATATGCTCGCGAGAGAAATCAAACGGTACGTTGGCAGCAGCATAAATTTCGCGAATAGGAGCTTTGTAACCCAGACTCAAGGCTTTTTTGTAGCCATCCAGGCCCGCTTTTGGATCTCGGCGGTAGTTACGCCACACACCAATCGCGCCCAGCTGAGCAATGCCGTATTCAATGTAGTAGAACGGAACTTCATACAGGTGCAATTGCCGCTGCCAGATGTATTCCTGGTAAAAAGCAAAGCCATCCCAGTTGGTCACCGTGTCGGCAAATTGATTATAAATCCGAAGCCAGTTTTCACGCCGTTCAGCGTCCGTATGGGTAGGATTCTCGTAAATCCAGTGCTGAAATTTATCAATCGTAGCGACCCACGGCAATGTTTCGATGATGGATTCGAGGTGCTGTAATTTGGCGCGACGCAGCTCATTAGCATCATCAAAAAACACGTCCCAATGATCCATCGACAGCAATTCCATGCTCATTGACGCAAGTTCAGCCACTTCCATCGGTGGATTTCGGAATGCTTTCAGGGGCAAGTCGCGCGTCAGGAATGAGTGCACGGCATGGCCTCCTTCATGAACCATCGTCACTAAATCGCGCAGGCTCGACGTAGCATTCATGAAAATAAACGGCACCCCAATTTCCTCAAGTGGGTAATTATAACCGCCGGGCGCTTTTCCCTTTCGGGACTCCAGATCGAGGTGGCCCATGGCCCGCATGATGCGCAGATCATCACCTAACTCTTTATCGAGCCGGTCAAAGCAGGTAATGGCTTTTTCGAGCAGTTCGCTACCCGTAGCAAAGGGTTTTAAGGGGGGCCGACCTTCCACATCCACTTTGGTATCCCAGGGACGTAGCGGATCTACACGTAATTTCTGTTTCCGCTCGCGAGCTAGCTCATTCAACAAGGGCACAACGGCCTCCGCTACCGACTCATGAAAGTTAAAACAATCTTCCGGCGTGTAGTCGAAGCGACCCAGCGCAGCAAATGAATAATCACGAAAGTTGGTAAAACCGGCGTTAACGGCAATTTGATGGCGGAGATCCCGAAGGCGATCAAACAGTTGATCCAGCACCTCATGGTCTTTGTAGCGTCGCTCCCAGACTTTACGCCAGGCTTCTTCACGAACAGCCCGGTCGGTCGATTGAAGACGGTCACTGGCTTCGGGTAGCGTCATTTCCCGACCGTCAATGGTTACCGTCATGGCGCCAACGATAGCGCCGTACTTGCGTTCTTCGGTCTGAAGCTCGGTTTGCAGTGGAATGTTTTCTTCCCGAAAAATTTCAATGGCCTTTTTCATGCTACGTACCATCACGTCGTAGCCATCATCAGTCAGCTGACTCAGAAAAGGGCTATTAACAGCCATCAGGTCGAGGTCGTTACCGTAGGTGGTCATGGAGGGCTGAATCTCCTCAATGAAAAAATTCAGCTCCTTTACCAACTCTTCATTGGCCGTATCGCAGGTCATGCGAATATATCGCCAGGCGAAATTCTCGGACAGATAAGATTCCAGTTCACTACGATCGACCAACCACTGTTGAAGTTCTTCAGCGTTGTCGATGGAGCGATCAAGCAACTCCTCATAAAGTGGCTTAACATCGTCCCAGCTTTTCAATTCGATCGTTTCACCAATGAATGAACGGGTGGGCCGGGCAGGCAGGTTAATGGTTTCGTTTGACGTCATAGTACAAAGTAACGTAGCTGGTCAATGGCCAGTGAGCTAGTTATAATAAATTTTTTGTGCCTTCCAGTAAGTCGGTGTCTTTTCGCAAGAACAACGAGTAATGACTTAACTGTAAGCAGTTGGAAAACTTTTTTGTTCATAAAATTTGCATCTACGAAAAGCTTCGTATATGTTTGCTACGAAATTATTCGTAGATGAATTATGAGGCCAACTGACTCGGAATTGGAAATCCTGCATGTACTCTGGGCTAATGGTCCCAGCACTGTGCGGCAAGTGCACGAAAAATTGAGTCAAAGCCGCGATATCGGCTATACAACGGCGCTGAAACTGATGCAGATTATGTATGAGAAAGGCTTGCTCTCTCGCCAGGAAGACGCCCGATCGCATACGTACACGGCAACGGTTAGTCAGGAAGATACGCAACGAAATCTGGTGGATCGCTTTGTTGAAACGGCCTTCCGGGGGTCAGCCTCGAAGCTCGTGATGCAGGTACTGGGGCAACACAAAGCCTCCCGCGCCGAATTGGATGAAATCAAAAATCTCTTAAATGATCTGAACCGGGATGCCGGACGCCCGGACGATTCTGATTAAGCGAATTCATCCGCTCTCAGTAAACTGATTTTTCTAAACCAACGGACTTTACACAGCTTATGAACACGTTTAATTTTCTATCGAGTCCAGTGGCCGACGCTTTAGGCTGGACCTTGCTTCACGCCTTCTGGCAGGGATTCGCGCTGGTGCTACCGGTAGCGGTAAGTCTGCATCTGCTTCGTAATCAGTCGAGTGTGCTACGTTACCGCGTGGGCGTACTGACTTTGTTAACGCAACTTGTGGCCTCAGTCGCTACGTTCATCTGGTACTACAATCCCGCATCGGCCTTGCCCGTTCCTGCTACGTTAACAGGAGGTCAAATAATGTCCATTCGGTGGCAGACGGTTACCCAAACACTTCCCTGGCACCAGCAGATGCAGCAATTTCTGGAGAGTCATCTGAGTCAGTTCGTGCTGACCTACCTTATTGGCGTAGCCCTGTTTGGCGTGCGGCTTGCGGGCGGCTGGGTCTATTTGCAACAGCTAAGTAAAACGGCCAGCCTTCCTGCTACCGTCGTTTGGGACCATATGACAGATCGGCTACGGACGGCACTAGCTATTGGGGCCGTTGTGCAGGTTCGCGAGTCGGCCCGAATTGCGATGCCAATGGTTGTCGGTATTCTTAAACCCGTATTACTTCTACCGATTGGCCTGGCCACTCACCTGAGTATCCGCGAAATCGAAGCCGTACTGGCCCACGAACTGGCCCATGTCAAACGGCACGATTATGGAGTCAATCTGTTGCAATCGATCGTAGAGATTCTGTATTTTTTCCATCCAGCACTATGGTGGCTTTCCGCACGGGTCCGGGAGGAGCGCGAGCATTGCTGCGATGATCTGGCGGTGCAGGCTTGCGGGGGCGACGGACGTATTCTGGCCCATGCACTCGCCCGCATCGAGGAATTACGGCTTACACACCTTGAGACACCGGCGCTTGCCATGGCTTTTGCTTCGAAGCGGAAACATTTGCTGCATAGGGTTCGGCGGATGCTGGGCGCTCCAACTCGACCGTTCATATCAAACGGCAGTCTGGCCGGATTAACTCTGGCGACAATTCTGTTGATGAGCGTGTCGGTTTACGCCGTTCAACAGCAGGATAAGCCGAAGCCACGTAGTACCCAACCTCAACCAACGCGACGCCATAAGGCAGGCAATGGTACCGAATTCGGCATTACTGATACTAAGAAAGTAGATTATATTATCTGGAAGGGACAGAAATTACCCGCCAAACGCGTAGTTCAATTGCAGCAGCAGCTCGATCAGGTCATGGCTGGTCAGCTCTCCCTCGACGCCGTAAAGAAAGCGGACCGTGATATTTTATTGACTATTATCGAAACAAATCAGGGTTTTGGTGAAGGAATGGACGCATTGGGTAAAGGCTTAGCCCATATTGACTATGACAATATTGTCGCGTCGGCCCTGAATAACGTACCGCTTAGCCCGGATGGAACCGTAGAAGGTCTGGCTAAAGTTGATTACAATACCTTGATTAGTGATGCTTTTGCCTCATTAGATGCGTTAAAAACCCTACCCGATTCGCTTGTCAAACAACGTGCGTATCAACAGCATCAGATAGACAGCTTAAGCCAGCTTTTGGCCCAACGGTCGCAGCAGGCGCAGGCACTACGTTCACAGATGGAAAAATTCAGGTTTCCGGTTGACGAACTGAACCGGAATCAGGAAGTATTTATGTGGCGGCAACATAAGTTGATGGCACAGCGGGAAGCCCTGATCGAAAAACATCAACGGTTGCTGGAAAATGAAGGCAAGCAAAAGTTGAGTCAGGCGGAGATTGAAAAGCAGTTGGCCGCCCTAGAGCCGGAGATTAAAAAAATTGAAGGAAACGCGGAAGAGTTGACGAAACAGGTGGATCAACTCAAACTAAAACAGGATGAGTTTAAACGGCCGATGGACAAGTTAACCCGTGAATCGGAACAGCTCGACGCCCAGATCAATCAACTTGCCGACCAGCTTGGTAAATATGGTGACGGGATGGCCCGACTTGCACCAGAGGCAATGGAGCCATTAGAACGACTAGAAATACCCGAAGTTCCAGAGCTGCCAGAAGTGGCTCCCCGCCCGGCTCGTGCACCACGAATCAGGCATATGCCACGGCCAGCCATTGCGCCAAACGCTATTCATCAAGCAACACCGGCTGCGCCAGCACGCCCGCACCTGGCACCCATTACGCCTGCTCCCGCTGCTCCTCGTGCAAAAATTGCCAGACCACAACAGGCCAAGAGCCCTGTAGCCCCGAAAGTTGAAAACAAGTGACGAGATAACGTAGCGCGGGTGGAAACCCGCGCTACGTTATTTACTCAATTTCAATCACTACGTCCCGCCCGACGGGGTGAGCTACACAGGTCAGTACGTAGCCTGCTTTCAGCTCTGAATCCGACAGGCCATCTTCTTCATCCAGTTTCACTTTGCCCGAGATGCAACGACCCAAACAGGCTGTGCACATGCCCGCCTGACAGGAATACGGCAGGTCAATATCTAAATCCAACGCTGCTTCCAGAATGGTTTGATGCGGGGCAACAGCAAACTTATACTCACTGCCTTCATACAACACCGTCACTTCCGGCGAACCGCTTTCTGCGGCCGTTACCGGCTCTTCCACTACGTCGCCAGCGGGAACCGGAGCCGTCGCGTAACTTTCTTTATGTACACGCTCGGTTGATACACCTACCAGCGTCAATGCCGATCGGGCTTCGGCCATCATGCCATCGGGCCCGCAGAGGTAGAAACTAGCGTTCTGACGCTCCACGGCTGGCAACTGATCGAAAAGTTTGGTTAAAGTATGCTGATTTAAACGACCCTCTGCGCCTGTCCAGCCATTCGACGGCTGACTTAGAATATGCGTTACCTGAAACCGTGATCGGCCATAGGCCTGCTCCATCGCATCAAGATGCGCTTTGTAAATAATAGATTCCTGATTCCGATTGCCGTAGATCAACCAGACGCGGCTATTTGGCTCAACGTGCAAGGCCGATTTAGCCATCGAGAACAAGGGCGTAATACCACTACCTGCCCCGATCAGCACAACGGTCCGACGGCTCTGCGCATCAAGCTTCGGCACGAAAGTACCCATTGGCTCCAGCGTTTCCAGAATATCGCCCGGCTTGATCCGTTCGTATAAATAATTGGAAGCAAGCCCACCCGGTACGCGCTTTACAGAAACTGATAACGATACGTCGACGTGGGGCGACGATGCCATGGAATAAGACCGCCGTACTTTTTGGCCGTTGATGTTGAGCAGAAACGTTAAAAACTGGCCAGGCTGGTAGCGAATTTCTTCGCTGATAGGATGCCAGAAACTTATGGTCACGGCGTCGGCTGTTTCCCGAACGACGTCTTTTACTTTCAAAAAATACCGATTTGCCATTACTATTCAGATTGTCTTTTAATAAAACACTGAGGGAGCTACACGCACTACACAGAGTCTTCTTTGTGTAACTCGGTATAGCTCCCTCAGTGTTTTATTAAATTCTTTATACAAAGGTACGGCGAACCGCCGGAACTCACTCATCTTTATGAAATTCAACTAACCGCTCGATGGGCGCCTTTAGGATATTTCCCAGTTGTAACCCTATTTTTTCTACAGCCAGACGTAGCGGTTCGTTAAAATAATAGGCGATTGATCCTACAAAATTAACCGGCCATTGGCCCGCTTCGGGAAAGCGCTCAACGTAGGTAGTCAGGAAAAGCGTAAATGCGTCACTTAGTAACGTAGCGATATACGGGTGAGCGAGATGATCGGCAAGAAAGGGCGTAAACGACGCGAAATAGCGATTCGGGTATGGCTTTTGATAGGCGTTTTCTAGTAGTGTTGCCCGGTCGAGGGCATAGCGATTCTGGAAAGCTTCTTTAAGGTCGGCAGGGAGTCGTTCCTGAAAAAAATCGCGCACGAGCGTCTTACCCAGATACCCCCCGCTCCCTTCGTCACCCAACCAGAACCCCAGTGATTGGATGCCCCGTATGATTTGCGTTCCGTCGTAACAGCAGGCATTCGACCCAGTCCCTAAAATACAAATAATGCCGGGTTCGTGTCCTGCACTTCCTCGGGCCGCCCCCAGCATATCGCTGTTCACAGTAACGGTTTGCAAACTGGGCAATACGGCTCTCAGGGCATCGGCAACGATATAATTTACGGTTGGGCCAGTACATCCGGTTCCATAAAAAAACACGTATCTAACATCCGCAGCGTTCAGGTGCGGTGTCAGTTGAATACGTAACGTAGTGATTATTTGATCGGTAGTCTGATAATATGGATTGAATCCATCCGTTTGAATAGCGCGGGGCTGTCCATTGGATGTTACCAGCCGCCAATCGGTTTTTGTAGAGCCACTGTCGGCGATTAAAAGCATACATAATACGGTTTACAAGTCAACATGTATGGCTCACGGCTTACTATAGATCCATTAAATTAATTGTCCTACTACCGGAAATCGGTTGAATACGCCATCGGTATGCGGAGCGTCAATCAGTTCGTTCGTCAGGTCCTGACCGGCCCAGTGTTCATAATGGTGACCATTACGCCACAATCGTGAAGCTGATACGTCGTAAATAAGGCCTTCGTAAGCACACCAGATTTCGTCGCGGTCCTGTCCGTTACGTAAGGCTAACTGCGAGCGGGTAAACGATAGCATCGAATTGGTAAAAGTTGGACAGTTTGCTCCATTAAGTCAAACAAACGAATTATTGGGTATCGATTTTGCGAGTGACCACAAAATTAGCGTAACTTAGCCACTTCTGTTTATATGTATCAATTGATTATGAGAAAGACTTCCGTCGTCACTTTGCTTTCGGCAATGGTACTTGTCGGTTCATTAATGGGGTGTAAAAAAACATCCACACCGCCTGTTTCGGAGCTAATTGCCAAAGTTTGGACAGCCACCAAAGTTGAGGAAAACAACGTAACAGTCTATACAAAAGGGGGAACGAGTAATGTTCGGGACTATACTAAATTTAAACTCGATCTGAGCAAAGCACCGACAGCCAGTTATACCGAGTATGAGGGCAATACATTCGTTGGGCAATATGCGGTTCCTGATGATCAAACCCTTAACCTGACGAACCTGAACCCGCCACCGAGCGATGGGCCGACTATTCCGTTTACCATCAATTCCATCGACGACAACACTTTAGTGATTACGAAAACAAAGGGCAGCTTAAAAACGGGCGGCACCATAAATAAATACACGCTTACGAGTCAGTAGAATTACGTAAACTAATTACCGCATGAAGCCGTTCCGTACATCAAGCGGAACGGCTTTTTTGTTCAAGCCTATAAGGTTTCAAAAACTGCTTCGGTACGGTCCGCCGTTGCGGGTCCGGCTTATAGGTTTAGATTTAACATTATGACTGATTTAAACACACTGGGCGAAATTGGCCTGATTGAACGCATTCGACAGGCAACGCCTACGCCCACTCATACTGAAACAATACGAGGTATCGGCGACGATGCCGCCGTCTTTGCCTGGGGCGATGACTACGGGCTACTGTCTACCGATATGCTTGTAGAAGGCATTCATTTCGATTTGACCTACGTACCGCTAAAACACCTGGGTTATAAAGCGGTTACGTTTGGCGTCTCTGATATTGCGGCTATGAACGGGCTCCCCATACAGCTAACCGTCAACATAGGGCTGAGTAGCCGGTTTCCGGTTGAAGCCATTGATGAGTTGTATGAGGGCATTCGGGCGGCTTGCGTAGCTTATAATGTTGATTTAGTGGGTGGCGATACGACAGCTTCCCGTTCGGGACTTATCATTTCCGTTTCGGTATTGGGTAAGGTTCCGAAAGACCTGATTACGTACCGCCATACAGCGCAACCCAACGATGTCATTTGCGTAACGGGCGATCTGGGTGCAGCTTACCTTGGCCTGCAATTACTGGAACGGGAGAAACAGGTGTTTCTGGCTGACCCAAACATGCAGCCTAATCTTTCGGAAGAGCGAGCGTATCTGGTGCAGCGTCAATTACGTCCCGATGCCCGCACCGACATGGTTCATGAGTTGCGCGACCTGGGTGTTCGACCCACGGCGATGATTGACATTTCGGATGGGCTAGCCTCTGAGCTGCTTCATCTTTGCCACCAGTCGGGCACGGGTGCCATCATTTTTGATGAGAATATTCCCGTTGATGACCAGACGCTCCTGGCTGCCGACGAGTTTAAGATCAGTCCGATTACGGCTGCGCTGAACGGGGGCGAAGATTATGAGTTGTTGTTTACAGTTAATCCGCACGCCTTTGAGAAACTGGCAAACAACGCCCGAATCACGGCTATTGGCTACCTCACTGCTGACCCAACGCAGATTGTGTTATCAACCAAAGCTGGTCAGCAAACACCCATTCGGGCGCAAGGGTGGACCAACGTAACGACGTAGTAGTTGACTAGCCACGTAGCGACCTGACCACTTGCTGCAAATTTTAGTAGTGTAGACAAATGCAAAAACGGGTCAAATTTGATTTTGAGTACTATTTCACTAACGGCGGCAGCCTGAAGGGCGAAGATTTCCGTCTGGATATTGATGGTGTTGCAAATTTCCGGTTCGGACGTTAGTCAAGCTTTATTGATAGTCGGGATAGGCAAGTGCCTATCCCTGCGTGACGTATTGATAAATCCATTCAGACAGCGTAGCCATAACATCCAACGTAGCCTTATCATCCTTTATATCCTTCGACAAAAGAACCAGCACATACTTCCGGCCGTCGGGCAGGAAAACTATGCCCGAATCATGTCGAACGCCAGCTACGGAGCCGGTTTTGTGCGCCACTCTGACCCCGTTCGGCAGCTTGGCCGGTATGGCGGTATTGAATTTCTGATCCAGCAACGTAGCAATCATCGCTTTCGAAGCTTCGGGACTCACCGCCTTTCCCGTAGCAATCTTGTCGAAAATTACCATTAGGTCATAAGCTGTCGTCGTGTTATTGAGCCCTTGCGCGAACGCTTTGTTATCTTCCACCCCCCGCCGAACCTGAATATCCGTTGCACCCAGGTCGCGCATGGTTTTTGTTACGTTCTGGGCACCTACGCGCTCAATCACCAGGTTTGTAGCCAGGTTGCTACTCACGGTAATCATGTCATAAACTAAGGCGGCCAATGTCCGCTTGGTTCCAACGGCCTTGTAAATGCTGGTGTCACTATCATCCGTAGCCCGTAAACTGTATGGACTGCCATCGACAATGCTTTTAAAGTCCGTTGTGATCGTCACGGAATCAGACAGGTTCATTTTATGCTGATCGACCTGTTTATATACCTCAATCATAACGGGTGTTTTCATGGTACTGGCCGCATGGAAGGTGTCCCGTTCCCGGATCAGCAGTTCCTTACCCGTCCTTAAATCCCTGAAAGCGACAGCAAAGGTGCCAGTCTGTTTAGCTAGTTCAGCGTTGATTTTCTGGGTCAGCTGATCTAATGTTAGCTTGGTTTGTGCTGACGCCGACGACCAAGTAGTAAAGGCACACAATACCATCATGACCGCGGTCAACTTCTTGCTTTTCAGACTCATTGGCAGGTATTTGTTTAATCAAATTAAGGATAACCAGTATTCGGTACACTAGTTTCTAACCTTTACTCAACGTACGCGAAGAAACTTAGAATAGCAGTATTGCTCGCAAAATGGCTTCAGCAATAACGTATCTTTTTTAAACTCCAGGCCTTGCAGAAAAGGGACATTAGCCCGGTTCGTACTAATGAAAAAATTAATAAATAGATTGTCGGGGTAAGTTGGGTCGATTCGGTAATATTTAATCGGGGCGTAGTACGTCATTTCGGTACCGTTGCGACTCAGTGTGCCGTCGGTACCGAATGTTAACGTTTGAGGAGGGGCGCTCGGGTAGCGTTTTGTAGTGTAAAAAGACGTATCCCGGCTGACACGTATCGTATCAATTGTTACGACGTAAATGGAGTCTTTATTACGAGTAGAATCTTTTTGTTGTACGTATGAATACAGGATCGAATCTTTAGAAAATCGTCGTTCATAAAGCTGCCACGAGCCAGTAAGGCGTGAGTCAACGGTGCCGGGCGAAAAATCGGCGTTTTTTTCTTTACATGTGATGAGCAAACTGGCCAGAAATAATGCC
The DNA here is from genome assembly GCF_054777855.1 of Spirosoma jeollabukense. NCBI lineage: Bacteria > Pseudomonadati > Bacteroidota > Cytophagia > Cytophagales > Cytophagaceae > Spirosoma > Spirosoma jeollabukense. The sequence continues at coordinate 217,665 of NZ_BAAHAD010000003.1, read as the reverse complement.
AGACTTAAGTAGAGAACTTTTTTCACAAGTTAATCAGCAGTTCGTACAGCTAACGAACAGAGTGTTTCCGCCATTGTATAATATGGTCAGGAGGTGGTCAGTATGATTAGGAAGTAGCCAACAATAACGGACTATTTCCTGACCATACTGACCACCTCCTGACAACTTATCTACACAAACTCAGCGCCCCGCTCTTTAGCGTCGGCAACAAAGTTTTTCACCTTTTGCTCTTCTTCCTTGCGGCAAATCATCAATACGTTATCGTATTCAGCGACAATGTAGCCGTCTAAACCATTAACCACCACCAGACGATCTTTCGGCGTTTTGATGATACAGTTTTTGGTATCATACAACATGATATGGCCGTCAATCACGTTGAGATCGTCGTTCTTGTCCGACACTTCATAGAGCGATTTCCACGTACCCAGATCCGACCATCCAAAATCACTCAGCACGACATAGACGTTCTTGGCTTTTTCCATCACCCCGTTGTCAATCGACACACTACTGGTGAGGGAATAGGCCCTGTCAATAAACGCTTTCTCGTGGCTGGTATAATACTTGCCCGTTCCTTCGGCAAAAATCTCAGCGATCTCCGGTAAGTAAGCCTCGAAAGCTTTCATGATAGACTGGACGTTCCAGACGAAAATACCCGCATTCCACACAAATTCGCCACTTTCTACAAACTGCTGGGCTAGTTCAAGATGCGGTTTCTCCGTAAACGTCTTAACTTTTTTGATCGTTTTCTCCGACTCAGGAATGTACTGTATGTAGCCGTAGCCCGTATCAGGGCGGCTGGGTTGAATACCAAGCGTTACCAGAATGTCCTGGTCTTTCGTCGCATCCAGCGCCGACTGAATGGTACGTTTGAACTCCTCTTCTTTTATAATAATGTGATCAGCCGGAGCCACTACGATGTTGGCTTCGGGATCTTGCTGCGCAATTTTGTAGCAGGCGTAGGCGATACAGGGCGCGGTATTCCGGGCAATGGGTTCACACAGCACCTGATCGTCGGTCAGTTGGGGCAATTGCTGCTGGCAAAGGTCTTTGTAAAGCGCACTGGTAACGATAAATATATTTTCGGAAGGACAAACGCCCTCAAAACGATCGGCAGTTTGTTGAAGCAACGTTCGGCCCGTGCCGAGTACATCGTGGAATTGCTTGGGATAACTCGTCCGGCTGAAAGGCCAGAACCGTGTTCCTACCCCTCCCGCCATAATAATAACATACGTATGGTTCATTGATACTAAAAAGTAATGTTGTGACAAAGTTGCCACTAACTTACAGTTTTACGCTGGAAAAGTTTAGGATTTTGACTTAGAGGTATCACTAGACCACCGGATTCTCTAGTAGTCGCCCCCCACAGACCGGAGCAATGCCACAGCATACTGAACTTCCTGACTCCGAAGCTGCACTAACTGCTGTTCGGTAGTCAGTATCGTTCGTTGAGCATCGAGGACTTCCAGATACGTAGCAAGTCCCCGAATATAGAGTTCACGGTTGTACTGCTCCGTCCGACGAGCCAGCGCCAACGTTTGTCCTTGCAGGTCAATTTGCTGGCGCAACAACGTAAGATTATCCAAGGCAGTTTCGGCATCACGCTGCGCTACCTGTAACGCCTGCTGATACGTTTGCTGGCTGGTTTGTGTCAACTGCCTGGAAAGCGCAATGTTTTGGCGGGCGCGGTGACCTTCATAAAGCGGCACCGACGCATTAATGCCCACAATGTAGGTGGCAGCGCTGGGCGTAACCCAGTTGCCAATCTTACCGGAAAGTATTCCACCAGACCCTACCAGCGTCACACGTGGCAACGTAGTGGACTGCTGAAGCGTTACCTGCGCAGCCGCAATTTGGTTCTGTCGGCTGAACTGCAATAGATCGGGGCGACGCTGAATCTGTTCGGGCGCCACACTGGCATAGGGATAAACAGGAACGGCCGTAGGCAACGTACCGGACGAAATCGAGAATTGCGTGGGGTCTTGTCCACATAATTGCGCCAGTCCATTCACCAACTCAATGCGTGCCCGTTCAAGCCCTTTCAGCGTAACCTGCAAACCAGCGTAGTCGGTTTCGGCCCGTTGGACGTCAATCTGGTTGATCAAGCCAACCCGGAAGCGCTCACGAATAATTGCCAGCGTCGTATCGCGCGATTGAATATTACGTCGAAAAACGGCCTGCTCAGCATCATTGCCCCGAATAAGCATGTACGTCCGGGCAATATCGGAGGCCAGACTCAGGCGAAATGCCTGGTAATCGGCATCGTTGGCCTGCGCCTGTAAGTCCGCTACGACAATACCGTTCCGAATCCGTTTGAATAAATCCAGCTCGTAACTGGCATCAATGGGTAATAATTGAAAGGTGTTTAGCTGAAACCGTGGCAACAGATCAGCCTGATTCGCCACCGAAAGTGGCCGACGCTCCGACAAACTCTGGGTGGTGATTAAAGCTGAACTTCGCAGCGACGGCGATAAAAATGACTGCGCGATCTTGACCCGAATCCGGGCTTCTTCCAGCCGACTCAGCGCCGATTTGATGTTCGGACTATTATCCAGACCCAACTGAAGCAGGGACTCAAGCGTTGGATCACCAAAGCGCTTGAAACCACTAATCGTGAAAGCTGGTGCCTGGCCGTTCGGATAGCCAACGGCTGCCGACGTAGCACTAGACCCTGGCCCCGCGTTGGTCGTTGGGGCCTGTGGCTGAATCGTTACGGCACCTCCCGGCGCGTTGAGTGGCGTGGTTTGCGCCGTTGCCTGAAAAACTAGACTACTTACTAAAAAAGCACTACTAAAAAATTTGTTCATCGCAACGCTACGGTTTTTTCAGCAACGGACTTCCGAAACCGAACTTTCTGACCATCACGCAGACGGTCGTTTGGATTAGTAATAACAAGCTCCCGACCGGTTAACCCACTCGCGACTTCGAGCGTAGTGCCATAGTCGCGGCCGAGCGTGATGGGCACAAAGCGCACCCGCTGATCAGCTTCCACCACAACGACTTGTGCCCCTTGTGGAGTCATTTGCAAAGCATTGGCCGGAATCAGAATGGGCGAATTGGCCGCAATCATATCAAACTTGACCTGACTATACAAACCCGAAGGTAATTCCCGTTTCGGGTTTGGAATGGCAACTTCGGTTAATAAGGTCCGCGAATCGCTCCGTAACGTACCCGATGTGCGCACAACCTTACCAGCAAATGTCCGGTTTTTCAGCTCAGGTATGGTCACCGTAGCGGGCATGCCTACCTTGATGTATTGATAATAGGTTTGCGGTACGTCGATGAACACCCGCAGCATGCCTAACTCTGAGATAGTAAACAACGGCTGCCCCGCTCCCGGCGATACTAAATTACCATTTTCGGCGGTGCGGCTGGTAATTACTCCGCTAAACGGTGCCCGGATCTGTTGCAAATCCTTCAAGGCTTCTAACCGCCCAAGATTGGCCTGCGCGACCGATACCCCAGATTGCCGGGTATCGATATCCTGTTTGGCAATGGCGCCCGGCAATTGAACACTCTGCAAGCGTTCAAGGTTGGTTTTTGCCAGTTGCTGATCGGCTTTGGCTCGGGCAATATCCTGATCAAGTTCGGGCACATCGATGGTCGCCAAAACCTGACCTTCTTTTACCTGAGCACCAATATCGACGTACCACCGACGCAGAAAGCCCTGTGTGCGAGCATAGAGCGGTGTTTGTCGATACGGTTGAATCTGCCCGGGCAGCGTTAGCCCCGTCGTGTCCGACGAGTGTTTCAATAGTACGGTATTTACGATTGGATCGCGATTTTTTTCCCGCTCGGCAGCCGCCTGTAATTCCTGCGTGTTGCGAATGCGGGGCAGTACACCGAAAAACACAAAGATGGCGATCAGTGCCAGCAGTGGAATAGTGATGCGAAAGAATTTCATATAAGTACTTAAAAAACAATTAGTTCAATTTTTCAATAGCTATTACTGCGGTTTTGTTGAGCGGCCCGTACAAATGCGGAAACAGTTCATTATTGGTAGCCCTTTCGTAGCGTAATTCCTGCGTTAGCTTATCTACGTCAACATGCAGTAGTAACAAATCAGGTACGTTCTGATAATAGCGTCTCAGCACACCATCCACCTGTTTTTTTGTCGACATGTGGATAAAGCCTTCCGTTTGTAAACTACTCGCTTCATAATCCAGCTGGCTTTCCTGCGTCGCCCAGTCTGTTGCGGAAACGATGTGATAAATCAGATTCATTTTCTGAATTCGTTTAAGCTGTTCTCTTTTTACCGGCCAGATAACTAAATACGACGGGGACGAAAAGCAACGTAGTGAAGGTTGCCAGCAGCAAACCCCCAATTACGGCCCGACCCAGTGGCGCATTCTGTTCGCCCCCTTCGCCCAAACCCAGCGACATGGGTAACATCCCGATGATCATGGCAATCGCCGTCATCAGGATGGGTCGCAGACGGGTTCGACCGGCTTCCAGCGCTGCTTCGTAGGCACTTCCACCTACTTCGGGCAGATGATCTTTTGCAAAACTTACCAGCAGAATACTGTTTGCTGTGGCAACGCCCACGCTCATGATAGCTCCCATCAGCGACGGAATACTAAAAGTCGTGCCAGTTAGAAACAGCATCCAGACCATACCGCACAACGCACCGGGCAAAGCCGTAATGATAATAAACGGATAGCGGAACGACTGGAAATTAACCACCATCAGCAGATAGACCAGCAAAGCCGCAAACACAATACCTATTCCCAGCCGATTGAAGGCGCTTTCCATACTTTCAACCTGTCCCCGAATAGAGATGGTATTACCCGGTTTAAGTTGCGTTTTATAGTCAGCCTTAATTTTTTCCAATGCCTTAGCTACCGATCCCAAATCCGTTTTCTCGACAGAGGCATACACATCGTAGCTTGGCTGCGTGTTAACCCGGTTAATAATGACGGGCGTCGTCGTGCGCTTCACGGTCGTTACGTTGCTCAGCAACTGGGGCGAAATCTGACCCGGTATGATGGGCGTACGTAGCAGTTTTTCGTAGGAGTCCAGTTTATACGGTGGCGTCTGTACGGCAATCAGATACGGAAATCCGGTGGCTGGATCGGGCCAGAAGTTCGGCCGGGTTTGTCCGGTACCGCTCAACGAGATATTCATGTTCGTTGCAACACGCTGCTCCGTCAGGCCCAGTTGACCGGCCCGTTCGCGGTCAATATCCAGATACAGCTCGGGCGCGTCCAGTACCTGATGCAGGTGTACATCGACAGCCCCCGGAATCTGGGCAATTTTCTCGCGCATTTCGCGGGCAACCTTCAGATTATTGGCCCGGTCGAAACCCGACACCTGCACGTCAATGGCCGATGTCAGTCCGAAGTTCAGAATCTGGCTGACAATATCGGCAGGCAGGAAAAAATACGTAACGTCAGGCATTTCTTCCCGCAAACGAGCGCGTATTTCACGCACATAATCGTCGGTGGCGTGCGACCGCTCTTCATTGAGCGAAATCAGCAATTCGGCATCAGACGCGCCAACGGAGGAGTTGTCGGTAAAGATAAAGTTGTAGCGCTCCGAGGTTAGTCCGATGTTGCTGATGATCGAACCAACCTCTTCTTCCGGAATTACTTCGCGAACGATTTCGGCGGTTTTAGCGGCTACCTGTTCCGACGCTTCGAGTCGCGTTCCGCCCGGTGCCCGCATGTGCAATTTGATTTGCCCAGCATCAACCCGTGGGAAGAAATCACGACCGACAAACGGAATCAGGAGGCCGGTAAAGATGACAACGCCCAAAAATAAGGCTAGGACAATCTTACGATTCGCCAGAACCCATTCCAGTGCACCAATGTATTTGTTCTGAAAACGCTCGAAACCCGCGTTAAACCGGCTGTATAACGTAGCGCGGGGCGTTTCCCCATGCTCCATGCCCGCTGCTCCATGCTTCTCCCCACGTAGCATCAGGTCGGCCAGGGCTGGAACCAGCGTTCGCGACAGAACGTAAGAGGCTAGCATGGCAAATACTACAGCTTCGGCCAGCGGTCCAAACAGGAATCGAGCTGGTCCTTCCAGAAACAGCACCGACGTAAACACAATACAGATCGTCAGCGTCGACACGAGCGTTGGCGTCGCAATCTGTTGCGCACCTTCCAGAATAGCCTGACGTAGTGGCATGCCTAACTCTTCGTTGCGGTGAATGTTCTCGATCGTCACGGTTGCATCGTCCACCAGAATCCCGATAGCCAGCGCCAATCCGCCGAGGGTTTGGATATTCAAAGTTTCGCCCAGTAGGTATAGGGTTATAAGCGAGGATAGAATGGACAGTGGGATTGAAATAGCCACGATGAGCGTACTACGCCAGCTTCCCAGAAACAGCAGAATCAGGGCCGCCGTTAGCAAAGCGGCAATCATACCTTCAACCAATACGCCTTTGATCGACGCCCGCACAAAAACTGACTGGTCGAAAAGCTCCTGAATGCGCAAATTCGACGGAGCAGCCGCCCGAACGGTTGGTAAAATGGTATTACGGATCTTATCAACAATCTCCGTTGTGGAGGCATTCCCGGTCTTAACGATGCTCATCAACACGCCCTTACTGCCATCCTGCTTCACGATATTGGCCTGAACTGCCGCTCCATCGTGCACGTTAGCGACGTCGCGCATGTGAACAGTTGTGCCGCCAACCACCTTGATCGGTACGTCGTTCAGCGTCGTAATAACATCCGGCTTTGAATTCAGGCGAACATTGTATTCCCGCTCGCCTAAACGTAGTGAACCGCTCGGCAAAGTCAAATTCTGGGCAGAAACTGCGTTCGTAACTTCCTCAGGCGTTACGTTATAGGCAATTAGTTGGTCTGGTTCCAGATCCACCATGATCTGGCGGGTTTTACCACCAAATGCCTGCGACAGGCGACTGCCCGGCACGGTCGAAATTTGCGGACGTACGCGCGTTTGGGCATAATCGGTAATTTGGGGCTCAGTCAGGCTATCCGACGAAAGACCCAGCTGAAGTACCGGTACGTCGGTGGCATTATAGCGGACAATGAGGGGTGGTTGCGTGCCCTGTGGCATTCGGACCAGAATCGTCTGCGAAATAGCCGTTACCTGAGCAATGGCTTCCTCAATTTTTACGGATGGCTGAAAATAGATTTTCAGCACCGCGGTACCATTATACGTCTGCGATTCGAGCCGCTGAATGTCGCTAACGTTGTTGATGATCGACGTCTCGGAGAAGTTGGTAATCATCTTCTCCATTTCATTGGTCGAAAGGCCATTGTAGCCCCATAAGACCGATACAACAGGGATATTAATACGCGGAAAAATATCGGTCGGCATCTGCGTAACCGCCAGCCCACCCATAATCATTATCAGCAACGCCATAACGGCGATGGTGTATTTTTTTTCTAACGCTAAGCGGACAATCCACATAGTAAGCTTGAGAAGTGATTGGCATCAACAGAGTTACGTATTAACTCTATCTGGTAGTGGGACAAAATTACCAGTGGTCCTATCAGCGAAACAGGTAGGTTTTGTAGATTCACTGGTAAAAAATGCAGATTCCTAAAGTTGAGACAGTAAAATTACCAGTCACCCTCGGTTTACGCAGCTAGTGCATATAGCTGATCACGATAAGCCCGGGGAGTTATGCCCATAATGCTTTTAAAGAACTTCGTAAAATTTGATGGGTCTTCGAAATTAAGCCGGTAACCAATTTCGGCTACAGTAAGATCTGTATTACGGATCAGGTTCTGGGCTTCAAAGGCCGTCCGCTCGCGAATATGCTGCAGCGCTGTTTTACCCGTATATTTTTTCAGAATATCACTCAGATAATGCGGATGTATATGCAGTCGGTCAGCAGCTTCATGAACCGTTAATAACATGGGTGCCGTCTGATTGGGATCCGGCAGGTAATACATCTGTAGCAGGCTCTGGAATCGTTCAACCAATGATACAGGCTGCGAATAGTCGGTTGCCGAAAGCGTTTCACGGTAAATATGCCGACTCTTAATCATCAACGCCTGTAGCAGATGATAGGTTATATCCAGCCGGTCAGCTTTCGAGCGCGTGGGATGGGCAAATTCCTTATCGATCAGCTCAATTTGACCATATAGCTCAGCCACGTCAGCGGGCGCAATATGAATGAGTGGCTGGGCACCTTTCCGATAAAAAGGATACTCCCGCATTGGGTCGGAAAGCACCGACCGTTTTGTTACGTATTCCGATGTAAACATCAGCACGTAGCCGTGCCATTGATCCTGTTTGTGTATCGACCGCACCGTCCAGGGACGCAGGAAATAGAGGGTGCCTGGCTGGACACAGTATGGAACACCGTCCAGATGAATGGTACCTGTTCCTTCGGTTACCAAAGCCGCTACGTAGGTGCTGCTCCGAAAAGGTGGAATCACCTCACCCGGACCACCGAATTGCTCGAATGGAAACAAGCCGAAGCAACGGTTTGTGGAGTCGATTGATTTTACGGCCTTCAAAAAATCAGGCAAATTATCGTAGTACGGGATCGATTGATTTTCCACAGCGACGTATCGTAATAGACTATTCCAAAAAGAACCAAATCAGCAAGTAGTGAAACCTACCAGAGTATTACTACTTAATAACTAAAATAACGTTGAGTAGTATTGAATAAAAACAAGAAGCTAACAGGTAGTGATTTTCCTTTCCAACTTATAGTCAGGCAATTTAGTTGCATTTTTTCAAAAAAGCGATCTCAAAAATAGTACTATTTAAAGAATAAATTACTATGTAAGTCAAACTTACAGGAGTCAGACGACATAGCTATTAGCGCTTTACTGCTGATTATAGGCCTGAATGTAGGCGGCCATTTTCATACATATTACAGGCTGAGTCTATACAACACAATTATTGGAAAGTACCTGAGCAAGCACGTTAATCGGCGGCCTTCATATCAGATTCCAACAGAATAACTTTTGTTCTGTGCGGACCGGAAATCATTGTAATTTTGTTACCACAACAAAAAATAATTTAGGTTATGCCAAAGGCACAAATGAATACCGACAAGGGCACCATGCTTATCGAGTTTTACGAGAAAGACGCCCCCAAAGCGGTTAACAACTTTATCACGCTCGCCAAAAAAGGGTTCTACGACGGTGTTAAATTTCACCGCGTTATTCCAAATTTCATGATTCAGGGGGGAGATCCAACCGGCACTGGTGCGGGCGGACCGGGTTATACGATTGATTGTGAACTAACGGGCGAAAATCAATACCACGACCGGGGCGTTTTGTCAATGGCTCACCGGGGACGTAATACGGGCGGCTCGCAGTTTTTCATCTGCCACAACCGCCAGAACACAGCCCACCTTGACCGCAATCATACTGTTTTCGGAAAGGTTGTTGACGGTCTGGACATAATCGACCAGATTCAGCAGGGCGATAAAATTAACAGCATTACGGTGCTGGAAGACGAAGCATAGAAGAATGTAGTGTGGGAGAAAGGTCTCCCACACTACGTATAAACGGGTGTCTTTCGGTTTAATAAACCTCTAACAGCCAGAACGACCGCGCTGATTGCGCCAATCTCAGCCGTTAGCTGAACCGGGTTATAGTCACTTTGCTCTACGGCAATCGCTACGTACGCCCAGGCAAAGACCAGAATATAAGCTACACTTCGGTATCGGTTGAAGACGACTGTCCCCACCAGCAACCCAACGATCAGGATAGTCACTGCCCAGGTTGGCTCACTAAAGCCCATTAAACTAAACTCAGTTGCTTTCAAAAAGACCGCTACGTTCAAAATAGTGGCGACGGTTAGCCAGCCGAAATAAATCGAAAACGGAATTCGGGCTAGCCAGGTCTCCGTTGGAGAAGCCGCCGATTCAGGAAGAGTAGTTCCCTGATCAGTGGACACTAGCGGCATATGGGGTCTCGCTAGTAAACGTTGCTCAATGATCACCAGCGAGAAAAGCATCACCAGAATAATCACCAGAGCCAGACCGATCCGTTCATTATTGAAAAGTGGACTCCAGATGGCATTACAACCTGCGTTTAACACCACCCACCAGCCCACCGCTCGAAAACGCTGATTTGTTCGCTGTGAAGGCAATGCCTGATAGATGGCAAAAGCCAGTAATCCCAGAAAAATAATCCCCCAGATGGAAAACGCATAGCCCGCCGGCGTTATCAGCGTCTGGTATTTCCGGGAAACATCGCCATTTGTTTGTCCGCCGAACGCACCGGCGTTGGATAGGTAATTCATCACGATCAGCAGTACAATGCTGAACACGACAAAAAACTGCCGAAGTTTATCGTTTTGCATAAAAAAGAGGTTGATCGATATAACTATCAACCAACCTCTTTGGTGAATGTTTCCAGGACTTGTTACAACTCCAGAATCTTGATTTCTGTCCGGCGATTGCGCTGGTGTTCTTCCTCAGTTTTAGCATTTTTAACTACTAAACGAGTCTCGCCGTAGCCTTTTGCAACTAATCTATCTGCCGAAATACCCTGCGACACAATGTAATCGACCGCTGCTTTCGCCCGATTCTGCGACAGTTTCATGTTATAGGCATCTGGCGCACGAACGTCGGTATGCGAACTGAGCTCAAGCTTGAGCGTAGGGTTGTCTTTCAAAATCACGACGATCTTGTCGAGTTCGGGTGATGCATCAGCACGGATATTGTACTTGTCCAGATCGTAATAGATATTTTCCAGAACGAACGTCTTGTTCAGCACCGACTTATCCAGCAGAATCGCTACGTTGAACGTAGTATCGGTTTGCGGCTTGGTCAGAAAAACTTCGGGAATGCTTTTACCCTGCATCGTAAACGGCTCCCGACGTGTTAGATAGCCTTTTCGTTCAGCCAGAATCGTATAATCCTTGCCTTCCTGCAATGGATACTTGCCAAACGTACCCGGCTGTCCGGTCGTTACCTCCGCAATTGGCTGACCTGTTGCATCATCCAGAATTCTAACTCTGGCCGAATCCAGTGGAGCAACAGGCGTTTCATTGGCCGAGACCGTTCCGGCAATAAAGTAACGTACCGTTTTCGGCGCACTGCTGGCGGGCGGATTCTGAGCAATGGTTGGCGTTGAAGGGGTGAGCCCTTCCTGGAAGAAATAAATGTCATCGTCACCTTTGCCACCCGCTCGATTTGAGGCCATAAAACCATTGGCATCTCCCGTGTAAATCAGGCCAAAGTCATCGGCAGGCGAGTTAATAGGCTGCCCCATATTCTCAACCCGTGTTACCCCGCCTGAGCGTGTCGCTACAAAAATGTCCAATTTCCCTAAGCCTGGATGGCCATCGGAGGCAAAATACAGTTTCGCGTTGGGTGCTACGTATGGAAACATCTCATCGCCGGGTGTATTGATATCGCGCCCCATATTAACCGGGCGACTAAACCGACCCGACGCATCAATACTGGTACGGTAAAGGTCGATTCCTCCTGCCCCACCCGCTCGATTTGAGGCAAAATAAAGCGTTTTGCCATCCGCTGAAAACGCAGGAGAACCATCCCAAGCGGTCGAATCACTAATGGGAAGACGTAGCGGCTGGCTCCACGCGTTGCCATCCCCTAAGCGACTGATGTAAAGATCCACATCCAGGCCGCCTTTGCGCTTACCATTATTGCCACGCGCCAGAATCATCGTCTTGCCATCCTTCGAAAAAGCGGGGGTTCCTTCGTTCACGTCACCCTCAAAAACATTCGTACTAAACAGCTCGGGAGGTCCGGTCGGCGCAATGCTCCCTGTTTCGTCCGGATTCTGGGGTAGTTTGGTTTTGTATAAGCCCAACATCGGCAGGCCGTTATTTTTATAGACCTGATCCTTTCTTGAGGCCGTAAAAACCAATTCTTCACCCCGCACAACGGGTGCAAACTCAGCACCAGCCGAGTTGAGACTTCCCATGTTTTTGAGTGTAATGAGCGATTTGGTTTTAGCGATCATATCAATCGCCCGTAAGGTTTCCACTTCGCGCCTGGCCTTGTCGAGCGTTGCCTTGGGTGCGGACTTTGGCGCGTTAGCAACGTACTGTTGCAATTGCTCCAATGCCCCAGCATAATTACCCTCCGCTTTTAGCGCGTACGCATAATTAAAATGGGCCTCTGGTTCGGTCGTATTGGCAGCAAGGGCCTTCTGATAAAATGGAGCTGCCTCCGCGAATCGGTTCGACAAGCGATACGATTCCGCCATATAGTAGTTCAATCGGGCGGGGTCAATGGTGCCCGTAGCGGCTTTTTGGAACTGGGTCAGGGCTAAATTATATTCCCCAGCATCGTAGTGATGAACTCCTTTTTTATACGCCTGCATGGCCGAGTTGCAGCCCGTCAACCCGGTGGCTACTGCCATCGCTACCAGCATTACAGACAACGTATTGATTCTCATATGGATTATTGAGCAAAAACAAATACTCGCCCAAGATAAGGCAAATTCAGGCGGGTCTTACTTTTAACGAACACAATCCATGATTTATTGAACGCAAAGCGGGTGGAAATCCACACTTTATAGGCTCCAAAATAGGACGGATATAAAGTGTGGATTTCCACTCACATTACTCTTACTCTACAACTTAGTTACGCCTGCTGCGCTACGCTTGCTTCGTCGGCGACTTCTGTTTCATAGGCTTCCACAGGTACGCAGGCACAAACCAGATTCCGATCGCCGTAGGCGGAGTCAATCCGGCTGACACTCGGCCAGAATTTACGAGCGCGTACCTGTGGCAGTGGGAACACCGCTTTCTCCCGACTGTAGGGCCGATCCCATGTATCACTCAAGGCTACGGTAGCGGTGTGAGGAGCGTATTTCAGTACGTTAGCCGTACGGTCCGCTTCACCATTTTCCACCTCCCGAATTTCGTTACGGATGGCAATCATGGCTTCGCAGAAACGGTCGAGTTCGGCTTTCGATTCCGATTCGGTGGGCTCGATCATCAGCGTACCCGCTACCGGGAACGAAACCGTTGGTGCATGGAACCCATAATCCATTAATCGCTTGGCAATATCTTCAACCTCAACGCCCGCAACGGCTTTGAATGGACGGCAGTCGATTATCATCTCGTGAGCGCAACGACCGTTGGTCCCTGTATACAGCGTATCGTAGTGTCCTTGTAAGCGAGCTTTGATGTAGTTCGCATTCAGGATGGCTTTCTTCGTCGCATTTGTCAATCCTTCACCACCCATCATTGCAATGTAGGCGTATGAAATCGTCAGAATGCTGGCCGAGCCGTAAGGAGCCGCCGAAACCGCATGAATCGCCTGACTACCACCAATGTGTACCATCGCGTGGCCGGGCAGGAATGGCACGAGCTGGGGCGCTACGCCGATTGGTCCCATGCCTGGGCCACCGCCACCATGAGGAATACAGAACGTTTTGTGCAGATTGAGGTGGCAAACATCCGCACCGATCGTTGCCGGAGAAGTCAGGCCAACCTGCGCATTCATATTCGCTCCGTCCATGTATACCTGCCCGCCGTGCTGGTGGATGATATCACAGATTTCTTTGATGCTTTCCTCAAACACACCGTGTGTTGATGGATAGGTAGCCATCAGGCAGGACAGATCAGCACTGTACTGTTCCGCTTTTGCTTTAAGATCGGCCAGATCGATATTACCGCGCTCATCACATTTCACAATCACCACCTTCATGCCTGCCATTACGGCGCTGGCCGGATTTGTACCATGCGCCGATTGTGGAATCAACGCAATATTCCGATGATGGTCGTCCCGGCTCTCATGGTACGCCCGGATCACCATCAGGCCCGCGTATTCGCCCTGCGCGCCCGAATTGGGCTGCAACGACATGGCAGCAAAACCGGTGATTTCGCAAAGCCAGGCATTCAGTTCTGTAAATAGCTGCTGGTAGCCAGCCGTCTGTTCTTTAGGGGCAAACGGATGAAGCTTACCAAATTCAGGCCACGTAACAGGAATCATTTCTGCCGTTGCATTGAGCTTCATGGTGCAGCTTCCCAGCGAAATCATCGAATGAACCAGCGACAAATCTTTTTCTTCCAGCGATTTGAGATAACGTAGCATCTCATGCTCGGTGTGATGCGTGTTAAAAACCGAATGCGTCAAGTAGTCTGACTTACGAATAAGTTGCTCCGGCCAGGTAATTTCCAGTCCTTCCAGAATCGCATCAACGTCGGTTTTTACGCCAAATACCGTCAGTAATTCGGTCAGGTCGTGCAGCGTTTTTGCTTCATCGAACGAAATACTTACATGCTCACCATCAGGCAGATACCTAAGGTTCAATTGAGCCGCCCGCGCCGATTTTTTCAGCGATTCAGTATCGTCAACCCGAATCGTGATGGTATCGAAATAGTTTTGGGTGCTCACTTCGTGCGAACTCCAGCGTAGCGCCGTCGCAAAGATTTTAGTCAGCGCGTGTACCTGTTCGGCGATGGCCCGAAGCCGCTGCGGACCATGATAAACGGCATAGCTGCCCGCCATGACGGCCAGTAAAACCTGCGCGGTACAGATATTTGAGGTTGCTTTTTCGCGCCGGATATGCTGTTCCCGCGTTTGCAGGGCCATACGTAGCGCAGGTCTCCCTTCAGCATCCTGCGATACACCAATGATCCGGCCGGGAATCTGCCGTTTGAACGAATCGCGGGTCGCAAAAAAAGCCGCATGAGGACCACCGTACCCCATTGGAACCCCGAAGCGTTGCGAGGAACCAACCACGACGTCGGCCCCCATTTCGCCCGGAGGAGTCAACAGCGTCAGGGCCAGCAAATCAGCGGCTACAGCTACGGTGATGCCTAATTCGTGGGCGGAAGCAATTAGGTCTGTATAATCGAACACTTCGCCATCAGACGCTGGGTATTGCAGCAATAGCCCAAAAATAGAGCCATTCGTGAGGTCAACCGTGTGGTGATCACCAATCAATACGTCGATACCTATAGGGGTGGCCCGGGTTTTGATAACATCAATCGTTTGGGGATGGCACCGCTCCGAGACGAAAAACGTTTCAGCCGATTTTTTAGATGCCGGCCGGTTCGCATAGAGCATGTTCATGGCTTCAGCAGCCGCAGTGGCTTCATCAAGAAGCGATGCATTGGCCAGATCCATGCCTGTCAAATCAGAGACGACCGTCTGGAAATTCAGCAGTGCTTCGAGCCGCCCCTGCGCAATTTCAGCCTGATACGGCGTATAGGCGGTATACCAGGCTGGATTTTCCAGAATATTGCGAAGAATAACGTTCGGAGTGAGTGTATCGTAATAACCCGTACCGATATAGGATTTGAAAACTTTATTAAGCCCGGCAACTTTTTTAAAGTCAGCCAGAAACTGCATTTCTGACTTAGGTTCGGGCAAATTGAGTGGTTTGGATAGTCGAATAGCCGCGGGTATGGTCTGTCCAATTAGCTCGTCGATCGATTTGGCGCCCACTGTTTTGAGCATATCGGCCTGGGCCGCATCAGTTTGACCGTGGTGACGGTCTTCAAATATGTCTGTCTGCTGAAGATTTAGTTTCATGCCGGAGTTGCCCACTATTTCGTTTTAATGGAAACTCAAATTTACGCCAAAATGTGCAAATTGCCGGTACGTTTCGCCAGACAACGTCCATCAAGTCATTTAAATATATGTCTTTTGTTATCACGCCGTTGATAGATGTAATAAGGATTAACTATGGAATTGATTTGATGCGACTACCATTCACTGCTATGCCTGCCCTCTTATTTTCATGAAAGTTGTAATTCTCGCTGGCGGCCTGGGCACTCGCTTAAGCGAAGAGACCGTTGTCAAGCCTAAACCGATGGTCGAAATTGGTGGTATGCCTATCTTATGGCATATCATGAAAATCTATTCGGCGCATGGCTACAACGAGTTCGTTGTTTGTCTGGGCTACAAGGGTTATATGGTCAAGGAATATTTTGCCAACTATTTTTTGCATCAGTCCGACGTAACCATTGACCTGAGCACTAACCAGGTACAAATTCACGATTCATACGCCGAACCCTGGAAAATTACGCTTGTCGACACAGGGAAGGATAGCATGACGGGTGGACGTATTAAACGAATCCGGCATCACATCGGCAATGAACCGTTTTTATTGACGTATGGCGATGGGGTAGGCGATATAAATATTACGGAGTTAGTAGCTTTTCATCAGGCAAACGGCAAGCGCTGCACCTTGACGGCCGTTCAGCCATCGGCCCGCTTTGGTGCGCTGGATGTGAGCGATTCGAAGCACGTAAACTCATTTCTGGAAAAACCCAGGGGCGACGGAGCCTGGATCAATGGCGGCTTTTTCGTTTGCCAGCCCGAGGTTTTCAACTATATTGAGGGCGATCATACAAGCTGGGAACGGTATCCATTGGAAACACTGGCCGCAGAAGGCGAGCTAATGGCTTTCCAGCACACTGGTTTCTGGAAACCAATGGATACACTACGTGATAAACTGGAGCTGGAAACGGCCTGGAACGCCGGGACTGCCGACTGGAAAATTTGGTAAGCAATTTTATCTTATGATGCCATTCTTTGCGGACCAATACCGGAACAAAACTGTCCTGCTTACGGGTCATACGGGCTTCAAAGGTTCATGGCTGGCTTATTGGCTTCATCAGCTTGGGGCCAATGTTGTTGGCTATTCTTTACCTGCTCCCACGGATCCCAACCATTGGGCCTTGCTCGACTTACCCATCATCAGCGTAGTAGGCGACATACGTGATCTTTCCAGACTCCAGGAAATATTCCTATCCTATCAGCCTGATATTGTGATCCATATGGCGGCTCAAGCGCTCGTTCGCTATTCATACCGGCACCCAATAGAAACCATTGAAACCAACGTAACGGGCACGGCAAACGTACTGGAATGCGCTCGACAAACGCCTTCGGTGCGAGCCGTTGTGATTGTAACGAGCGATAAATGTTACGAGAATCCAGAGGATGGTCGTCCCTTAAAAGAAACTGACCTAATGGGTGGCTATGACCCCTACAGCATGTCGAAAGGCGCGGCTGAACTGGTCACGAGTAGCTATCGGAACTCGTTTTTCAACCCCGCCCAATACGGCAAAACGCATCAGACACTGGTAGCCAGCGTCAGAGCGGGCAATGTCATTGGCGGGGGCGACTGGGCTGAAGATCGACTCATTCCCGATCTGATAAAGGGTAGTAACTCTAATCAGCGCGTTACCATCCGCAACCCGGATTCAGTACGTCCCTGGCAACACGTACTGGAACCGTTGTCTGGTTATTTACTGGTTGGACAGCGGTTGCTACTGGGTGATACGTCCGTTGCCAGCGGTTGGAATTTTGGCCCCGCGCTAACTGACATATTACCCGTTCGGGACGTAGTTCGGCAGGCACAATCTCGCTGGCCAACGATCGGCTACAACGAAATGTCTTCTCCTGATAATCCGCATGAAGCGCATTTGCTACGTCTCGACTGCACGAAGGCACATGCGCAACTGAACTGGCATCCCGTTTGGGATATGCAGATAACTATTGCTCGAACCATCGACTGGTATCAGGCTTTTTACGAGCAAAAGCTACTTTTGACACAATCTGACCTAGCGGCTTATGTGCAACAGGCACGAGCGTCTAACCTAATCTGGACGCAATGATCTTTACGGAGACTCCCCTAGCTGGCGCTTATCTGGTTACATTATCGCCCCACAGCGACGATCGGGGTTGGTTCGTTCGGACGTACGACAAAAACGCGTTTGCTCAGATTGGTCATACAGGTACCTGGGTGCAGATGAATCATTCGCTCACTCGCCAGGCAGGTGCAATTCGGGGGATGCATTTCCAATATCCACCACATGCTGAAATTAAATTAGTACGGTGCATTGCCGGAAACGTCTTCGACGTCATTGTTGACCTTCGGGCTGGTTCACCAACATTTGGGCAGTGGTTTGGTGCAGAATTGTCGGCGACAAATCAGACGGCCATGTACGTTCCAAAAGGATTTGCGCATGGCTTTCAAACGCTAGCGCCGGATTGCGAATTAGTGTATTGCCACAGTGAATTTTATACACCCGAACACGAAGGAGCCGTTCGATTTGACGACCCGCAACTTGGTATTGATTGGCCCTTGCCAGTTACCGATTTATCCGTCCGCGATGCAAACCATTCACTTCTTACATCGTCCTTTACTGGCTTAATTGTCTGACTTTCATGGATTGTCGTTTTTGTAAAACTCCTTTACAGCATGTTTTTATCGATCTGGTCAATTCACCGGCGTCAAATTCATACTTAACGTATCAGCAACTTAACGAACCCGAAACGTTTTACCCACTGAAGGTCTTCACCTGTCACAATTGCTTTCTGGTTCAGGTCGATGAGTACAAAAAGTCGGATGCGATTTTTGATAATGACTATGCCTATTTCTCGTCCTTTTCAACGAGCTGGCTGGCACATGCCAAACGCTACGTTGCGGCCATGACGGAGCAGTTCAGCCTGACGGGTGATTCGCAGGTTATTGAAATTGCGTCGAACGATGGGTATCTGCTTCAGTATTTTGTTGAGCGGCAGATTCCGGTGCTGGGTATTGAACCCACAGCCAATACTGCCGCCGTGGCAATTCAAAAAGGCATTCCTTCGATGACCCGATTTTTTGGCACCGAATTAGCGCAGGAACTGCTCCAACTTGGCATGCAGGCCGATTTATTGCTGGGAAACAACGTACTGGCGCACGTGCCCGATATTGTTGACTTCGTGGCTGGTATGAAGCAGGTATTAAAACCCACAGGTGTTATCACAATGGAATTTCCGCACGTGTTAAATCTCGTTGAACAAAACCAGTTCGACACGATCTACCACGAGCATTTTTCGTACCTGTCATTCTACACCGTAAGCCAGATTTTTGAGTCACAGGGATTGACAATGTTTGACGTGGAGGAAATTCCAACGCACGGCGGTTCACTACGTATCTACGCGAAACATCAGGCTGATGACACGAAGGCCATCTCACCAAACGTAGCAGCCCTGTTGCAGAAAGAAACCGAAACTGGGCTCACGCGCCTGGATTATTACGAGGGATTTACGCAGAAAGCCTTTGAGGTAAAATTAAGCTTACTTGAGTTTTTGACGGCCCAAAAACGGGCGGGCAAAACCGTAGCGGCCTATGGCGCAGCAGCCAAGGGTAATACATTACTGAATTACTGCGGCATCAAAAACGATTTGATCGAGTTTGTCGCCGATGCCAATCCAGCTAAGCAGGGTAAATTTCTGCCTGCGAGTCATATTCCAGTGGTACAGGAGCAGGTTTTGCAGGAAAGGAAGCCAGATTTTGTTCTGATTTTGCCCTGGAATCTAACCGACGAAATTACCCGGCAGTTAGCGTATATTCGTGAATGGGGCGGCCAGTTTGTTGTACCGATTCCATCGGTCCGAGTACTATGAAAATTTTAGTCACAGGCGCCACCGGCTTCATTGGGCAGTACGTTGTTCGGCAGCTTCTGGCCGACGGTCATACGGTGGTAGCAACTGGCACCAGTCAAGTTAAAGCCAGCCAAGTTGACTGGTTCGATCAGGTAACGTTTGTCGAATATAACCTTCCTGTCGGAGGTGATAACCAGAATCTGTACGACTATTTTGATCAACCCGACGCGCTGATTCACCTGGCCTGGCAGGGATTGCCGAACTACAAAGCGACATTCCACTTTGAACAGAACCTTTTCCCACAATATCTCTTCCTTAAAAATCTCATCCATAACGGATTACAAAATTTGACCGTAACGGGCACGTGTTTTGAATACGGCATGCAGGAAGGGTGCCTGTCAGAGGATCAATTGTCCATGCCCGCAAACCCGTACGCGCTGGCGAAAGACACGCTACGAAAAATGTTACAAGCTTTGCAAACAGAGCAACCGTTTAGCCTAAAATGGGCGCGATTGTTCTACATGTACGGCGACGGTCAAAACCCAAACTCAGTCATACCGCTATTGGAGCGGGCAATTGAGCAAAGAGAAACGGTGTTTAATATGTCGGGGGGCGAGCAACTTCGTGACTATCTACCGGTTGAAGACGTAGCGATTTACCTTTGCCGGATAGCCACACAGATGAACGTATCAGGTATCATTAACTGCTGCAGTGGTCAGCCAATCTCGATCCGGCGGTTCGTAGAACATTACCTGCATACCAGGAACGCGACTATTTCCTTAAATTTAGGCTATTATTCATACCCGGACTATGAACCGATGGCCTTTTGGGGGAACAACCAGAAGCTCACTAAACTCTTACTAACCCCTGATGAATCCCATTGAAGCCTTCAAGCAGGAACGTGCTGACCGTATTGCTGGCTATGCCGATAAAAGCGACTTAAAAGCAGCAGCCTCCGTTTTTAACGAAGTATCCAATCGCGAACAATATTCCTATAATTTCACCTGGATGGGTCGGCCTATTATCCAGTACCCGCAGGATATGGTTGCCATGCAGGAATTGATCTGGCGCATTCAGCCCGACCTACTGATCGAGACCGGTATTGCACATGGCGGATCGCTGATTTTCTATGCTTCGTTGTTCGAGTTGATTGGCAAAGGCGAAGTCATTGGTATTGATATTGACATTCGGGAGCACAACCGGCGGGAAATCGAAGCGCACCCGATGTTCAAACGTATCACAATGATTCAAGGGTCGGCTATTGATGAAGCGTTAGTCGCTGAAGTAGGGAAACGGGTGAAAGGCAAACAAACGGTGATGGTTTGCCTCGACTCAAACCATACACACGCTCATGTACTACGCGAACTGGAATTGTATTCGCCCTTTGTGACGGTCGATTCGTACCTGGTTGTATTCGACACGATTGTGGAAGACATGCCCGTTAAAATGTATGACCGCCCCTGGGACAAGGGCAACAACCCCAAAACGGCTGTCTGGGAATTTTTGACGCAAACCGACGACTTTGAAATTGACCACTCGATTGACAATAAGTTGCTGATTTCGGTGGCACCAGAAGGGTATTTGAAGCGGATGAAATGAACACAGACAGCGCATTGCCATTAGTTAGTATTGTTATTCCGGTATATAATCAGCGGGTAGATTTTTTCCGGGAGGCCCTCTTGAGCGCGCTACAGCAAACGTATACTAACCTAGAGGTCGTGGTATCGAATAATCACTCAACGAACGACGTACCAGCCTATCTGGCAACCGTTAAAGACGCTCGCTTACGCATAGTTCAACCGACTATTTTTTTGCCAATGGTTGGTCATTTCCAGTTCGCTGCCGACCAGGCGCAGGGCGAATGGATACTATACCTCTGCTCCGACGATTACATATACCCTGACTGCGTCGAAACCTTGATGGCACACCTCGCTACAGGGCCTGCAACTACGGTGGCAGCCTATGGCGAGATTGAAAGTGTCGAGCACCAGAATCTGTCCGACGTTAAGTTCTATTACAATCGGCGTAAAACTGGACCACGCACGGCCGCTGAATCGATGAATGAGCTCCTGCAGGCACGTCCGTTTATAGCCTGGATGCCAGGTGGTATTATCCGTCGGTCTGCTTATAAGCAGGTGCGTCAAATTCTGTCGGGGGAATTCACGTATGCATTTGATCTGGCCCTGTTATTTAAATTACATGAACTCGGCGATGTATTTTACGTAAATAAGCCCTTGGGTAAGTTCCGATTCTGGACAGTAAAGGATGGTAAACTTGCTAACGACCGCTTTCTGGAATTCATAGGCGATACAGGTAAGTTGTGTTCACTCGTCGAGCAATCCCCCAAGCTACTGTCATACCTGACCGATGGTATGGCAGCGATGCAAAAGTGGCGTCAATACCAGGCGCAGCGCTGGTTGCTGGGGTTGCTGGTTGGTTACATAGCTGGTGACGTCGAAGCCGATAAGTGTAAAGCCGCGATTCAGGCTGTCGCTGAACATATTAGCCCTAAAATGCCGTTTTCGCATGTGTTACGCTGGGCTGTAAGTCGGCCACAATCGCTGGTTTTACGTCCGTCACTACGTAGTATGCATCGTGTGTATTCGTACGTGCAGTCAAAAATAAAGGTACCTTTTTAAGTAATCAACCCCAGCATTATAGATGGGGTACTTTCCCGGTATAGGATGAAAATTCTGATGTTATCCAGTTCTTACCCTCCCGACGCCTGCGGTGGGGCAGACTATGCCTATATGCTCGTAACGCATCTGGAGAAACTGGGTGTTGACGTGGAGGTATTTCATCGGTTTGACTGGAAAAACAATACCAGAGTCTTCGATTTTTTTCGGGAGCTGAACAAACGAAC
This sequence comes from Spirosoma jeollabukense, assembly GCF_054777855.1. Taxonomy (NCBI): domain Bacteria; kingdom Pseudomonadati; phylum Bacteroidota; class Cytophagia; order Cytophagales; family Cytophagaceae; genus Spirosoma; species Spirosoma jeollabukense. Next base: position 195,547 of record NZ_BAAHAD010000003.1, on the reverse strand, counting down.
GTATAATATTGCCCATTGGCAGTACCCGACCGCCAATTTTGGTTTTTCGCTGATTCCGCACCTGAACAGTCTGGTCCGACGAAACATCATGACGTTGCATGAGGTAAGTTATGCGCATATCCTGCACCAAATTTCTTACTTACCATTTTCGCAGATTGAAGACCTGATTTTTACCACACCGTTTGAGCTGGAGTACTTCCAAAAACTGTTTCCCTGGCGACGAAAGAACCTGCACATCATTCCCATTGGCTCTAATATTCCACAGGCGCCCCCTGCGCCGATTCGCACCCGCGAAGTGCTGTATTTCGGGTTAATCACTCCCCGAAAAGGCGTTGAAAAGGTAATTGATCTGGCACAGCAGTTGAAAGAAAAAGGTAGTCAAACCATTCAGAACATTGTGATTGCCGGTCGTATTCCAGATGGGTATGAAGGGTATTACAATGACCTCAAACAGCGATCGGAAGGATTGCCCGTTACGTGGGAGATGGACCAGCCAGCCGAGGTTGTAGCCCAACGAATGGCAAAGGCATCGGTCGCGTACATTCCATTCCCCGATGGGGCTTCTGAACGACGGGGATCACTTAAGGCAACTTTACTAAATGGTCTTCCTACTATTGCGCCCGTAGGTAAGGCGACTTACAATGATTTACGGCAAGTCCTCATTCCGGCTGCCGATACGTCCGAAGCAGTACTCCATCAGATCGATGCCCTACTGCAGGATCAACCGACATGGCAGCGCTACGCGGATCAATCAGCCACGTATGCAACCCAATTTGACTGGCCTCAAATTGCCCGTCAGCACATTCAGGTGTATGAAGATCACCTGCGCCGATACCCGAAAAAATAGTTACCGAAGCCACTTCGGGATAAGTAGCCGATAAATATTACCTATCGTTAACCTGTTTACCAACGCGCCGAGTGGTTTGGGAAGCACCGAGCCAATTGGTAAAGACAATTCACTGCCGGCCAGCAATTCTTTGTCTGATATAGCGGCTGGCTGCTCTTGAAGTTTCGTTCTTTCCTGCTGAATTACAGCTCGATTTTTCCACAAATAGCGATACGTCTGAAAGCGGCTTTTTAAGAATGGCCAGCCACGCAGTCCATAAACCCACGTTATTAATTCAGTTAATAGCATCGCGGGGAAAAGAGCCACCAGCGTTTTCCGGGAAAAGAGTTTTAGAAAAGTAAGTAGCCGATTACGTTCCAGGTAGTAAAACTTAGCTGCGTTCAGGTTAAGTGTATAATGGTGTACAATCCTCGCCCGACCTTCACACAACAACGTAACGCCCTGCCGACGTGCCCGCAGTGACAGATCTGTGTCCTCAAAATACATAAAATAAGTTTCATCGAAGCCACCTAATTGCTTAATAAGCGCTGTCGGCCCAACAATAGCGGCCCCCGACAGCAATGAAACCGTATGCAGGGTAGCTAACGAATCGCCAGGTTGATTCAGGCCACGGCAGGTCGTAATGCCCGTAAAATGCATTTGATTTCCACAGGCATTGATCGTACCGTCGGGATTAAGGAGTTTAGGCGTAATTAATGCATCAGGAAATTGATGAGCCGTTTCCAGTAATCGTTGTAGACTCCCCGGCTGCAACTCTACGTCAGGATTCAGCAGGAACGACCATTGACCGCGGGCATGCGCCAGACCCAGGTTATTTCCACGGGCATACCCCGTGTTGGTGGTATTAATGAGTACTTTGCTATCGGGATAAAGGGTATGAATCCACGCTACCACTCCGTCGGCACCGTGGTTATCAACCACGATAATTTCATAGGAAAACGTAGTAGCCTGACCCAGAATCGTGGGCAGGCAACGTTGCAGATCACTCAGGCTGTTGTAAGAAACCAGTATAATACTGAGGTCAATGGTAGCATGCTGCGCACTGAGATCGATAGGCAATGCATCGGTCATGCCTTTTTACGGAGAGTCTCCATGTCAATCGTCAGTTGGGTTGATTTCTGTTGCTGCGCCATTTGCTGTTTGAGGTAGGCAATTTCCTGGGCGAGCGTTTTGATCTGATTCTGTAGCTTGGAATTAACAACGGACAAGTGGACTAAAAAAGCAATGATGGCAAAAATGGCCGCAATAAAGATCAGTGATGGCGGATAGTAAACGCCCAGCAACAGTGAAATCTGCTCCAACCCCCGACGCCAGATGGAGAAGATGATAAGAATGATGGTGCATACGATCCAGATAATTGAATATTCTTCCCGCAAACGTCCTTTAACGATCAGCCGAAAAAGCATGAACATGAACACAAACGCCACTATCAGGCCGATAATCTGGATAGTAATAGATAACGAAGCCATGCGATCAGGTGATTATGTTCGTTCAGGTTCTTTATTTCTAACTAGCCTGACGTAAATAAATAAAATGCCAAGTGTCACTTTAAGCATATAATAGAGCGCCCGGCTAGAATTGATAGAGGAGACGCCCCCCTGTCGTTCGCGCATTACAACAGGTACCTCCCGAATGCGTAAATTCGACAAACCAAACTGCACAATTGCTTCAGGTTCAGGATATTCATCAGGATAATAGCGACTAACAATCGCTAATGTCCGCCGGTTGAACGCCCGAAATCCCGACGTACTGTCGTGCACGGTCTGACCAATCAGCAATTGATTCAGCCAGCGAAAATAACGGATACCCAGCCTGCGCATACCTGTTGACTGAAAACCCGTTCGCTCCAGAAAGCGAGAGCCAACCACTACATCGGCTTCATCAGCTAAAATAGGCCGTACTATTTTCATTAACTCGTCGGCTGGATGTTGCCCATCGCCATCCATTTGTACGGCAATATCATAGCCTTGATCGTAAGCATACCGATAGCCCGAATGCATGGCACCACCAATACCAAGATTAACAGGCAAGTCCAAATGCAGGCAATCCAGCGAGCTAATGACAGACATTGAGTTATCCGTCGAGCAATCGTTTACTACTAATGTATCCAGATTCAGGCCATGCATCGCCTTTACACGATTGATGTCGGCCACCACCGAAGCAATGACCACTTCTTCGTTAAAACACGGGACAACAATCAATATACGGGGCTGAATGGGCACCATATGCTTACTCGTTAATCCGGTAAACCAGAATGGATCCCAGACTTGCAACCTGTTTCATACATCGGATTTCAACTGGCTGCGGCTGCTTATCGAATACTACATATTTTACGTTCAACTGCTTGAATCGAGGCGAACAGGGGTCCATCGCGACCACGCACCCATCCTCAAAGTTATTCTGAATATAGACGCTGTCAGTGCCGTTGATGAACGACGCATAAACCGTGTGTGCATAACGATTATAAGACGAATCACGACGCATCTGCGGGTCAAGTACTTTATAGATGTTTCTGGGTGGAATGTATTTTACGCCACTGAGTAAATCAATACCTGTCGCCGTCAGCAGATACGAAATATATTGACTACCGAATACTACCCAGCGCGCCTTGGGTTCCTGCTCATGAATACCCTGAACAGTTTTGTAGAGCGTATTTTCCGAAATTGGCGAAAGTCCTTTTGAGACGGGGTTTAATTTAAGATTCGGTAATAAAAACAAAACGATACCCACACTAAAAATAGCATTCCGGTAGGCAGGCTGCCAGGTTGGTATCAGTAGAATTCCCAGCGCCGTAAAAAATAGGATGGGCACGAAAAGTTGATACCACTGAAAAAAACCAGCGGAGTCGTTCACATTGACGTAGCCGGCGTATAGGATAAAGCCCAGAACGGCCACCCCACCCACAAAGGTGTATAACGAATTTTGCTGTTTCACCGAATGCCTGGACAGGTAATTTAAATACAGTACTGTCAGCAACACATTAGCAATACCAAAGGGAATTTGTGTCCGGCGCGTCGGGCTCATGTTCAATAATGTCAGCTTTGCCAGCGATTCAGGGAAACCCACCTCGATCCAGACATAGAGCAGAATAATGTATAGCCCCAGCAGCAATAAAGCCCAGTCTACTTTGCGATTCTGGAAAAATAAGAAGGCCATAAACGGCAGAATCAAGGGCGCAAACGTAATGTAATGCGATAGTTCGCAATGGTTCAACCAGTTTGTTGGAAACTTCGCATCGGACACTAACCAGCTAAAATACTCGGAAAACCAATTGGCAATAAATCCTGTCCCCCCCAATTCACTACGTTTCCCAGGGTATACGGTGCCGGTTATCGCATCGAAAGTGGGCTTAAGATCATGCAGGAAAAAATAGAATGTACCCCCAACGATAGCCAGCGCCAGCAGCCCTCCAGCTATTTTTAATGGCCAGTTCAGCTGGACTCGCTTCCACTCCTCGTTGTTTAGTACGTAACCAATAAATAGCAGACCGATAGCGTAGGCCAATGGAACCTGATAAGGTGGATACAGCACTAACGCAAAACTGACAAATGACCAGCCCATACCCAGGGCTGCGACCCAAATCTGTCGCTGACTGCGCGCATATAGCAGATAGGCAGCCGACACGAACAGCAGACAGGCACCTGGCACGGCATGAACGGCATTATAGAACCACGATTGTGTACCGGATGAAAGTAGAATCCAGACGCTACCAAATACTGATAACCAGAAATTGTTGCCTGTTAGTAAAAGCAATAGCAGGGTTATAGACCCCAATGCCATAAAAATAGTCATATTGACTCCCCAGGCGAAACCTCGATCTACATCGAAAATAAAATAACCCCAGTTTGTTGGGCGAAACAGGACCGTAAAATAGCGAGTAGGTGTAGTGAGAACTGGCGCTTTCTCTCCGCCGATGGTTTCATTTTCGAGCGGGTAGCCTTTCTTGGCCTGCGACATAATCCAGGGAATACCAACGGCATAATCATCCATCCGAATCCTGCGTGGTTGACCCGAAATCAGGCCACGCTGAGACGAACTTCCATCGGGAATAATCTGATTCCAGATCGCTACCGAACTGTAATTAATATTTGCTAATGTCAGTAGCAGAAACAAACCTACACAGATGCCAAGGAACCATTTCAGCCGCTTGTCAAAGCGGATCAACTCAAAACCCACGGATATACCTGGTGTAGTTGGAACAGCCACGCCAGGTTTAACAGGTGCATCGGCAGCTCGGCGCGCTGGTTCGGGTATTGGCTTTCGTTTAGAAGTTTTTGACATGATTGTTTCGCATCCGCGGAGTAGATTTTACTGCCTCGTTTGCCAGACGACGTTTCACCAAAATTAGAGCCTTGCCAATTCTGGTCCAAATAGTCGCCTTAATTTCAATCAGTTAAATTTTGGTAACTTGGCGGCTGCTTTTTCTATCCTATGTCTCCATTTATTAAGCGAATTGTTCCGCTGTTGCTAGCTATTGTGCTACTGGCTTATGCGCTCAAGGACATCTCATTCCGCATCATTGGCGAACAGTTTCAGCAAGCCGACTATGGCTTGATTGCTTTAGTTGGCCTGGTTACAGCAGGAAGCTATTTTTTACGGGGTAAACGCTGGCAACAACCCCTTCAGGCCATGGGCTATCATCCCACCGCCTTTCGGGCAACTGTCGCTATGCAAACAGGTGTAGTAGCTAGTATGATTGTGCTTGGCTCCGGCGAGATTACTCGTTGTGCTACCTTACAACGCACCGACGGCGTCCCTATCTCGCAAGGTATAGGCTCGGTTGTGGCCGAACGTATCATCGACCTGTTTATGCTGGTAGTGGTCTTACTACTGACAGTCTTGCTGGAATTTGCCCGAATGAAAACGTACCTGATTGGCTTGACGCTGGCTGTACCCAATACGTATGTTATAGTATGCACAGTAGGAATTATTGCGGTAGCAGGTCTTGGTATTTTCTGGGTAATACGTACCGATACGATACGAAATCACCCACTGATGATTAAAGTAGTCAACTTGTTTCAAGGATTCCACCGGGGATTCATGGCCATCCGTCAACTGCCCCAACCGGGCTTATTTATAGGTCTAACGTTGCTCAATCAGGTTTTAGCCTGGCTTGGCACCTACCTGCTGTTACTGGCCGTTGACTCAACACAGAACCTGCCCCCCACGACTGCACTTACGATTATGGCTGTTAGCTCATTAGGGGGGCTGGCAGTTCCAACACAGGGGGGTATCGGCACGTATCATTTTCTAGTTAGCCGTGCCCTGGTGCTGTACGGCTTCACCTTGGTCCAGGGTGCTGTTGTGGCTACGTTTCTGCACGCTGTCGGCTTTGGCATTAACTTGCTGTTAAGTAGCGCCAGTTTCCTGGTAGTGCCAATGCTGATTGCCAATGGGCCTGTAAAATCAGCTGAGAACGTATTAAAGTAAATAGTTGGCCGACCAGATTAGATGCACGCGAATTTATTTTTTAAAAGGATGCCCCAGGTAAATCATCACCAACGGCATCAGCAGAAATGGAATTTCCATCAAGGTAATTTTCAAGTTGCCAGTTTTTAAGGATAAAGCCATGATTGAAAGAATCATGACTGCATTAATCAGGTTGCCCGTGAAAAACGTCGGAGGAAATAAAACCATCAGCCCGACAGCTATAGACAGTAAGCTTATGAGTAAAATTCCGGTTTTACCGATACCAAGTTGTGTAAATAGGTTTGGTTCATCCGGTTTAACATCTACCGTCAATCCCTCCCAGCCGTGTTTGAAACTCAAAAAGGCTGTAGTCAGAATCAGGATTCCGCTTATGATTTTCATAGTTGACAAGGTATAGAGAATGGTTTTTTTGGGGAGCAGTCTAAAAATCAGTGCTTAATAACGAAGCTGTTTAGGATTATTCTTCTCCAGGTTCACTATCTCATTTTGTCAGTCTGCTTTACCCCTAAATCCCCTAAAGGGGACTATACTCAGGTACGTACCAAGTCCCCTTTAGGGGATTTAGGGGTAAAGCAGACTAGAAATAATAATCCTAAACAGGTTCAACTTTAATTCCCCCTCACTTCATGATGAAGTGAGGGGGAATTAAAGTTATTAAAGATTCATACCGCCCGAAACCTCAATACGTTGTGCGTTGATCCAGCGGGCTTCATCAGTACACAAAAACGCCACAACGCCACCAATATCATCAGGCTGACCGGTTCGTCCTAAGGCCGTAATCTCAGCAATATGTTTGTTGACCTGAGCATTATCCCGAACGACGCCACCACTAAAGTCGGTTTCTATGGCGCCCGGTGCAACGACATTCACCGCGATTCCACGCGCGCCCAGTTCTTTAGCCATATACATCGTTAATGTCTCAATGGCGCCTTTCATCGATGCATAAACAGCGCGCCCAGGGCTCGTAAAGCGCGTTAAACCCGTAGAAATATTAATGATACGACCACCATCATTAATAATCGGCAGCAATGTCTGCGTCAGGAAGTACACGCCTTTGAATTGAATATTCATCAACTGATCGAAGTCCTCCTCACGCGTAGTACCGATGGGGGTATTAAGGCCAATGCCCGCATTATTAATCAAGAAATCGAAATGGTCGGTGGCAAAGGTATCTTTTAAAACAGTGGTTAACTCGCCCAAAAAAGCGTCGAAACGGTTTACCTCTCCAGCGCTAAGCTGCAAGGCAACGGCTTTCTGTCCAGCCCGTTCAATCTCGGCTACAACAGCCTCAGCTTCCTCTTTTCTACTGTTATACGTCAGCACTACGTTGATGCCTTTATTAGCCAGACTCAACGCCATATTTTTGCCCAGTCCGCGGCTTCCGCCGGTTACTAAAGCGATTTTACTAGTAGTTGTCATTGTTTTGAATTGTTGTGAACTTACTTAACAGGCAATAAATTTTGTACCTACCTAGCCTGGTCGCTGGTTAAAATTTGATGGTACAAAGGTGGGACGGAAAGCAGACGGGTTGTTTGCAAACATCAATCCATTGTTTGCAAAATTCAAATCAGCCGCCTTAAGAGCGGAATCCCAGGGGAGATAATGAAGTCTGTTTCCTGAAAAAGTTGGAGAAGTGAGCGACCTGTTCGAAGCCCAGGCAATAAGCGATTTCAGAAATGTTCCAGTCAGTTTGTTTTAGCAGAATTTTAGCCTCTTGTACAATCCTGCCACTAATGATATCGGTAGTTGTTTTGCCTGTGTTTTCCTTTAATACTTTATTCAAATGGTTCACGTGAACGGCCAGGCGGTCTGCATAATCTTTGGCCGTACGCAGGCTCAGTTTTTGATGGTGGGATTCAATCGGGAATTGCCTTTCCAGCAACTCAATAAACAACGACGTAACGCGGGCAGAAGCCGTGTGAGCGGGGTATAATGACGTAGCGGGTTGCAGTTTCTGGCCGTAATGAATCAGTTCGAGTACATAATTACGGATCAGGTCGTACTTATAGACATAATCAGAAGACATTTCTTTGTAGATCTTCCTGAATATGAAGGCTATATCGTCCGATTCTTCATCAGAAAGCTGGAAGACAGGGTACCCGCCGGGCTGAAAAATCGGTAATTCATCCAAGACAACACCACTTTTGGTTTGAATTAAAAACTCATCGGTAAAGACGCAGAAATACCCGGATTGGTCCCAATCCTGAGGCAGCCAATGGTAAGGCACTTTGGGCGTAGCAAACAAGAGTGCATTCTTTTCAATGTCTATCACCTTGTCGGCATACTCGGCTCTGTTCCGCCCACTAATCCAACTTATTTTGTAATAGGCCCGTCGATTATACGGCATAAAAGGTTTTACTTTAACCTTAGCCATAATATCGGCCACGTTGAAGATATTAAAGTGGCCTATTTCTTTATTTATGCCTTCTGGCAAAAGCAGGTTCAAGCCATCTATGCCAGGTGGTGCAATTTGTTTGTAAAATTGATCGAGTGAGATAGTTTCCATAACCTGATTTGTAAAATTCAAATGTACGTATTTTGGCATAACTTTATCTCCATTGAAAATTCTACTCCGCATAATGACTGTCGTTACGTCGTTTTACGATTGCGTTGTATCTTAGCCAATAGATAGATTCATTAAAATACCCGATCATTTTTGATGACGTACAAGCAGTTACTACTAGGCGCCAGCTTACTGGGTCTGCCTTCTTTAAGCTTTGGTCAGGAAAAGTTTGCGACCACGATCACAGCCGCTGACCTCGAAAAACACCTCCGCATCCTAGCGGCCGATGATATGGAAGGCCGCGAAACCGGCCAGCCCGGCCAGCGCAAAGCCGCCGAATACATCGCCAGCCAATTTGCCGCCGAAGGGCTCAAGCCGATCGTTAAAACTGACGACGGAAAACTGGCCTACCAGCAACAATTCACCCTTTACAAGAAAGGTTGGGGCGAATTTTACATAAATGCAGGCGGCAAAAAATTTGAGTACCTGAAAGACTTCCTGGTAAATGGCCTGCTCTACTTGCCGACCGAAACAAAATACGAATCCGTATTTGTCGGCTACGGCATTGGCGAAACAAACTACGACGACTACGCCGGGCGGGACGTAACGGGCAAAGCCGTTGTCATGCTGGATGGAGAACCTAAAACCGCTGACGATAAACTGCTGATAAGCGGCACCAACCAGGCCTCCAAATGGGGTGGACCCAACGGCTGGCGAGCGAAAAGTCTGCTGGCCAAGGAAAAAGGCGCGGCTCAGGTTTTCATTATTTCGGCCGAATCACCGGAGGCATTTAAGCAATTGCTCGCGCAACGTAGCGCGTTACAGGCTCGTTTCAATAGGTTGACTCTGAAACCGGGCGCCGAGAATGTAGGATCGGTAGGCGTCTTTCTCATTACAGCCGAAACAGCGTCCGCTTTACTCAATACCTCGGTCACTACGCTTGACCAGACCACGACACAACTGGCGCAATCGGCCAAACCCGTTACGTCATCGCTGGCGGGCAGCGTAAGCGTCAAGGCCGATCGGGTGGAAGAAAAAGCGCAATCCTCGAACGTACTGGGCTTTATCGAGGGTAGCGACAAAAAGGACGAAATCCTGGTGATTTCAGCACACTACGACCACATTGGCATTAGCGCCGATGGCCAGATCAATAATGGGGCTAACGACGATGGCTCCGGCACGGTATCCGTTCTCGAAATTGCGCAGGCCTTTGCTAAAGCCAAAGCTGCCGGAAAAGGCCCACGCCGGTCCATTCTGTTCCTGACCGTCTCAGGCGAAGAAAAAGGCTTACTGGGATCAGAATATTATGCCGATATGAATCCGGTGATTCCGCTCGAAAAAACAGTTGCGGACCTGAATATCGACATGGTTGGCCGGGTGGATGACTTACATCAGGGCAAATCAGAGAACTATATTTACGTGATTGGTTCCGACAAGCTTTCGTCTGATTTGCACAAAATCAGTGAAGCGGCCAATCAGAAATACGTAAAAATGGAGCTGGATTATAAATACAACGACCCGAAAGATCCTGAACGGATTTATTACCGCTCCGACCATTACAATTTCGCCAAGCACGAGATACCCATTATTTTTTATTTCAACGGTCTGCACGCCGACTATCACCGCCCCACAGACGATATTGAGAAAATTGACTTCAACCTGGCGGAACGTAGTGCCCGGCTCGTATTTTACACCGCTTGGGAAATAGCTAACCGCGAACAGCGCCTGGTAGTAGACAGCCATAAGCAGTAAGCCAACGGCCATTCGTGAAGGTTGACGATTGGAATTTGATTAATGATTGTATAAATGAATAGCCCTAATGTACCAAACCTTGTACATTAGGGCTATTGCTACGTAGCGAGCGTAATTTTTATCGGTTAATTCTTACCACCCGACACCTTACCTGGTTTTGGGGCAACTCCCGGTTGGGTAATTTCAAAATTTTCTTTCTGCTTGGCATCAACGACCATCTGGCGAACATCGGCCAGCAGTTTTTTGGCGTCATAAACGATACCATCTTTCACCGTATACGTAACACCACCAACGCGCTCTACCTCGTTCTTTTCGTTCAGGTGAATAGCGCCCGTGCCGTACAATACTTTCAGATTCGCCAGCGGATTTTGGTCAACAATCACAAAATCAGCGAGTTTTCCTACTTCAACAGAACCAATTTGATCATCCATCCCAAGCGCTTCGGCCCCTTTTAACGTAGCGGCACGAATCACTTCAAGCGGATGAAAACCGGCTTCGCGCAGGAGTTCAAGTTCGCGGATGTAGGCGAAGCCGTAAAGCTGATAAATAAACCCGGAATCAGAACCGGCTGTGACGCGCCCTCCCCGGTTTTTGTAGTCGTTGATGAACGCCATCCAGAGTTGGTAATTTTTCTTCCAGGCTACTTCCTGCTCCGTTCCCCACGATTGCCAGTACGACCCGTGCGAAATCCGGCTGGGCCCATAGAACCGCCATAGGCTCGGCATCGTATAATCATCATGCCATTCGGCCCGGCGAGCCAGCATCAATTCGCGATTGGCTTCGTAAATATTGAACGTAGGATCGAGCGTAAAATCCAGTGCGATCAGTTCATCCATCACCTTATTCCAGCGGGCGGTACCCGGCTGGGCGGCCTGTTGCCATAAGTTGCCCGCTTCTTCGAACCGGTTTTGCTCGTTGCTGTAATTATATGTAACGGGGTAATTCTGAACGGTTTTATCTTCAAACAACGCTTCTGGAAGACCATACCAGTGTTCCAGCGATGTTAACCCTGCTTTGGCTGTGGCTAAGGCGTTCATCCGGGCCACTTCAAGTTGTGCATGGTGGCAAGCCGACCGAAGACCAAGTTTTTTATTTTCCTCCAGTGCTGCCTTAAATATGTTTGGCTCCGCCCCAAAAAATTTAATGCCGTCGGCTCCCCGTTTGGCATTCAGTTGTACCCAGGCGCGGGCTTGCTCGGGTGTGCTGATTGGTTCTTTAGCCCCCTGGCCAAATACCGTATACGCTTTAATACGTGGCGCCGTAATTTCGTTACGTTCACTTTTGGCGCGGTGTTCGAGAACCCAGTCGAGGCCATTGCCGCAGGATGGGTCACGAACGGTGGTGATCCCATGTCCAAGCCACAGCTTGAAGACGTACTCTGCACTAGCCCCCTGTGCCTGGCCACCAATATGCCCGTGCATGTCCACAAAACCTGGCATCAGGTACATGCCTTCGCAGTTCAGTTCCTTATCACCAGCGTTCGCTTTCGGGCGACTTTTCGGATCGATTGGCACACCGGGGTAGCCCACTTGCTTAACCTGAGTGATCTTGTTTTTCTCTACCACAATATCTACCGGCCCAACCGGGGGAGCACCAGTGCTATTGACGAGGGTGACACCCCGGATGATGAGTTTACCGAAGGGGCCTTCGCCCTCATGTCGTGCCGGGGATTTTGCAACCTGAGCCGTGAGAGAATGGACAATGAGGAGTGAACACTGCAAAAGAAGCAATGATCGGACGTAGAAGCGTGTCATGCGTAGGAAGTTGATTGAAGAAACAGTTGTAAGATAAGCGAAACTAGCGGACTTTTGCAACGTAACGTAGCAGATAGCGCGAAAGCAAAAGATAACTTTATAGCCTCTGGTGCCGTTTTAGTGTAAATTATTCGCGCCAATCACAAAAATCACAACCTGCCTATCGTCAGTATATTACGGTGGGCAAAACAACTAAAATTGCGTTTTGTCCCCCTTCTTCCGACGCTACGTCTTAACTAGGTCAGGCGGCAGACACTACGACAAATGACCAAGATCTTATGAGCCGCATTTTCATTTGCCTACTTTGTATCATTACGCTGGCCTGCTCCAGCAATAGCGACAAAACTAAAACCTCGACCGACGAACCCACGTATACGCTGATCTTTTTGGATAAAACACGGAGCGTTAATGTTGATAAAGCCTTTATTGCCCGAAAATACCAGCAGGCGCTGACCGACATTATTGACCAGAATATTAAGCAGAAGGGTGATAAACTGGAGGTCTACTTTATTCACGAAAATACGTCCAAAGCCCGCGCCCTGAACATAACAGCGCGAACGGAGATGGAAGACGTATCAGCAGCCAGTCCAACCGATCGTGAAGCCGCCGAAACCGAATTTTCATTAGCCTTGAACCGCGAAAAAGCGCTGATTCGGCAGCGGGTGCTGCAACAGTTGGTCGCACAAAACACGGGCGCATCGAATCAGGAAACCGATATCTGGGCGAGCTTACCCGTTATTGCCAAAGCCAACGAGACGGGCGCAACCGTGAAAGTGTATTACCTGAGCGATATGATCGAAAGCGTTAAAGGAACCACCCGGCGGGATTTTCAGGTAAAACCACCCAAGGACAACGCCCAGGCCGATGAATGGGCCAAAGCTGATGTCGAGCAATTGAAACGCTACACCATTGGCAGTCCAGACATCACCATGATTCTACCCTTTGAACCAAACGCATCCGTCAAAGAAAACAACCCCGCCGTGACGCAATACTGGCAAAAACTGTTTTCAGAACTGGGCGCAGGGAACGTGACGGAAGAATAATTCCAGGCATAAAGGCGTCTTTTAGCCATACGCTTCTCTCAACACAGTTGCTCTTCAAGCAGGTCAGGTTCAGGACATAGGTACCGAAATATTCGTCAGTACGCGCCAGTTAGGCTGAAACCTCCGCTGGAATCTCAAAGTGATAACCCTCAGAAAAACCCGAAAAATCTTTTTTCAGACAGTAGGACGTTAGCGATAATCCATCACCTTCTCGCCGGACGGATAAATAATGAAACATAGGCTTGTACTCTGTTGCCAGATCGGGCAGGCGGGTTGGGGAGGTATTTAAGGGTTGCCGCAGTCCACCGCCACCACCAATGACCAGAAACGTTTTTCCCTCAAACTCATACCGTTCGAAAGCGTGCGAATGGCCGGTTATAAACAGACGCCCTTTTTGAGACCGAATGTAATTTGGCACAAAGCGTTGCTGTACTAATTTTGACGAGCCAACCAGCTTGCTATTCGAGTAAGGCGCGTGATGGCACGTAACGATAACAACTTTCACCTCAGGATCGGCATCCAGCTCGATCAATGTCTGCTCGTACCAGGTTTGCTGCTTGACTAAATCGGCTACTGACAACGTACTGAAATTAGAGTTCAGCATCACCACCGCAATGCCGTCCGTCGTTTTCACGTATCCCGTAGGAATATGTTCCGGAAAACGTTGTTGAAAATTTTTGGCCCCCTTTCTCGGCCGGCCCATTACGTCATGATTACCCATGATTGCGTAAACGGCCGTTTGAACCTCCGTACATTTTAGCAGAAACTGATCAATAATCCGCCACTTATTAGTGCGGTATCCCAACGAGACAATGTCGCCTAGCCAGTAAAGTACCGCTGGCTTTATCCGCAAAATTTCGGCAAAAATAGTTTGAGTCGCTTTTTTATTCTGATGCGTTCGCAGCACCAGTTTCTCTACCCACATGGGGGCCTGTGTATCACTTAAAAAAAGAATTTCCCGTTTGTTATTTTCCCCTTCCATAACGCTCTATTTTCTCAATCAACCACGTTTTATACCTCGCCGATTGCTATTTACCATGAAAATGGCCGCCATACGAACTGAATTTCGGCGGTAAATGCGGCATTTTCAGCCGCTACGGCATCATACCATTTTAATTCACCCGCTACCCGAACTCGACGGCTAACGGGATAGGTATAGGAAGCAGCTGCCATCCATCCTAAACTATTCGTATTGGCCATGACGGTACCCGCATAATCGAGCCGTGAGTGATTGATATAAATACCAGTGCCTCCAGTAATAGACAGTCGCCGGGCAATACTCCGCTCGGTCCCGCTCAGCCAGGCCAGCGGCATCGAAAACACTAGTAAAACGGGCACGACCGATACGTACATATGGGCCGTTTCATTTCCTACCAGCCCCCGGTAACTGTACATAGTCGTCCAGCCAGTTTCCAGACCCATGCGCAGCCGGTGATCGGGATACCACATGGCACGTAGCGTGGCAGGAACCCCAAAACGGCTGACGTGAGTCTGTTCCAAAGCTGCCGGAACACCCAGGTGCGTTGAGTAGTAGGATAGGCCACTACCTGCCGAGACAACGAGTGTATAAGGACCTCGCTTTGGAACAGTCTTGACCGAGTCCGGACCTATTTGATTAGATAACTGTTGCTCAAGCGATTGCGCTCGAACGGTTACGTTGCCAGCAAACAGGCAGGCCATACAGGCTATAGTCGCAAAATGAACCTTCATACTATTGCTGTTCTACGTAATGGTAATATGCAACGATCGGCGAATAATTAGACAGAATACCGTCGAAATTGTTCTGACTAATAAATTCCTGAATAAATTTCGGCTCATCAAGTGTCCAGACAAATACTGTTAGCCCGGCAGCTTTCATAGCGAGTACTTCCTGCGTTTGAGGGCCTAATGTCCAGCGAGGAGCCCAGATACGTGCGCCCAAACCAAGTGTAGTAGCCGTGTCCAGTTCGCATAAGATGGGCGTATTTTCTTTATTAGCGAGAGCCTCATAGGATGCCACCGCGTCGGTAGAAGGCAAGCCAATAATAATTCGAAGATCCCGACGAGCCAGGATAGCCTTCTGTCGATATTTCTGCTGGATAGCCTGTACTTTGTCCATCGGCCCAATGTATTTAGTATCAAGCCAGACAAAACTTAGTGATGTATTATTGAGAACGGTTTCCAGTGCTTCTTCCAGCGTTGGAATTTTCTCCCCATTTACCAGTCGAACAAGTGTGCTCAGTTGTTGGTACGTGTAGGCTTCAATAGGTCCGGTTAATCCACTTTTTTTTATAAGTCGAAGATTCAGCGTATTATCATGGTAAAGAATTGGTACCCCATCTTTGGTATAACGTACGTCTATTTCAATACCCGTTGCGCCCAAACGTGAAGCTAGTTTAATAATCTCTATCGAGTTTTCTGAGGCAGGCAGCAAATCCGATGTTCGTCCTCCACTCCGGTGCGCCAGAATCGAAAAGGGCCTTTGATTCAGGGGCCGCCGGTACGTTAATGTTAATTTTTGCGTTGGTGTCCCGCTATTTTCGCCGTACAGTCCATCGACAACCAGTGTATCACCAGTAGCCAGGCGACCAGTGTAAGGTACTAATACGCCATTATGCTTTGTTCGCACTGTCAAGCGAACAAGACCTGTCGCCGTATTGACTAATTTTCGCCAGTACCCATTTAGCACCAGACTATCCGCTTTGGAATCGCCTTCCAGATTAAAATAGCCAACGTCTACGCCCGTAAAAATGGACAGATAATGCGTGGTATCAGCGCCATTTAGCACGTATGTCCACTTCAGCGCCACCTGATCGCCGAATTGACCCACTCCATCGGTAACCCCATAGACGCCCTCCATCGTTTGTCGGACAGAGGACACAAATCGACCGGAACCAGGTGTGTTGGCAAAGGTGTAAGGCACGGGTGCTTCGTACTCTTTTCGGCAGCTCTCAAAACCGATAAGCAGTAAGCCCAGCAGGATATAAACAGACGATTTCACAGGATAAAGCCGAAAATAAGTTGTGGGTAGAACAGGTTTCGATCGAACGTATCGTATAGCGACCAGAGTTGCCAGTTAAAATTGGAATAAGCCGCTCTAAACCCTAACGAAACGTGTTTGTTTCCATAAAAGGGCTGTTCCAGTACCACTGTAAATGCTACGCCATTGACACGTCGCTGATCATATACAACGGCTAGATTGCCGACCTGAGATCTATAATATAAATCCAGAATTGCTTCTGTTCTAAGCGATAACTGAACGTCTCTCGTTAAACGATACCCTACCGACAGACTGGGGAAGGTTTGAACGCCGTACGCCTGGCTATTAAAGACATCTTTAATTTGCAACGCTCCAAACCAGCCGTTCAGGTCATAACCAGCCCCTATAAATGTCCGTTTGCTGACCTGAGTAGCCCAACGTAAGCCTATCCCTAAGTTACTTTGGACGACTTGTGTCTGTATGCGGCCGGCAAAATACAAGTGCTTTGTTAAGCCTCGCTGGATGTTGAAATCAATAGCTGGTACACTCACCCGCACTTCTTCAGTCAGCTCGGGGGGCGTCGTCGTAAATACAGCGCCGATTGATCGACGCCACTTACCGGGAACGGGTGCCTGTGGAAAATAAATTTCTGGCTGTTGCGTATCGGGCGGCACGTAGCGTGGATGTTCCGGCGAAAAGACACGTCTTTCACGCAATTCCGGCTTTTGGCGCTGTCTTTGTGCCTCAGCCGACGAGCTCATGAATAATAGGCCAACTACCCATGCATACAGGCAATTGCGTATAAGTAACGAATGTATCACTTGCGAATGATGGTAGACGCTTGAGTGAGATAAACCCAGAATAGAGGGGTTATGTTATGTTGACGGGCTGAATGCAAAAAAGGTCACTGAAATTCAGTGACCTTTTGCTTAGTAGCGGGAGCTGGACTCGAACCAGCGACCTTTGGGTTATGAGCCCAACGAGCTACCAACTGCTCCATCCCGCGATGTTTGGACTGCAAAAGTACGGCAACTTTTTGAAAAAACAAGTACCTTTGTAAAAAAAGTTTATTCTCGATTGGAAACGTTTTTTTTCATCGGGGAGTTGTTTGCTAAAGCCACTGGTAATCAACCAGCGGGATCACCTACGAATGAATCCAGAAAATAGTGCAAATTTCCCGATCGGCGATCATAAGGCAGGTTTCGTTAGTATAGTCGGCAAGCCAAACGTCGGCAAGTCAACCCTGATGAATCAATTGGTCGGTGAGCGGCTGTCTATCATCACCGCCAAGGCTCAGACTACTCGTCACCGGATTATGGGTATTCTTAACGGAACCCACAACGGCCAGGAATTCCAGCTCGTCTACTCTGACACTCCCGGTATCATCAAACCGCTGTACAAACTTCATGAATCCATGATGAGTTTTGTTCGTGGTTCGATCGAAGATGCTGATGTTGTGCTGTTTGTCACCGACATTTTTGAAGAGCACGACGAAAACGACGTAATAGAACGGCTTCAGAAATCGGAAGTTCCGGTTCTATTACTCATTAACAAAATTGACCAGGCAACTCAACAGCAGGTTAATGAGAAAATCGTCTATTGGCAGGAACGCTTCCATGCGCAGGAAATCATTCCGATTTCAGCCCTCAATGGCTTTAATATGGACTTCGTATTCGAAGGAATTATTAGCCGACTGCCGCAGCATCCTCCTTATTTTCCAAAAGACGAATTGACCGATAAACCCGAACGGTTTTTCGCATCGGAAATCATTCGGGAGAAAATTTTCCTTAATTACAAAAAGGAAGTTCCTTATAGCAGCGAGGTTGTTGTAACAGCATTTAAGGAAAAAGACGATATCATTGTCATTCAGGCCGAAATCCTCGTTGAACGCGCGACCCAACGGGCTATCCTGCTTGGTGAAGGGGGCAAGATGATTAAGAAAACGGGTATTATGGCCCGCGAAGAACTCGAACGCTTCTTCGGTAAGAAAGTATATTTAGAACAATTCGTTAAAGTAGAACCCGATTGGCGGCAGAAAGAGCGTATGCTCAAACGCCTTGGGTATGACGAGTAGTTGTAAGCTGTACGTCGGTAAAGTATAGACACACTTTATGTCAGTTGCCGACGAGAATTACACTTACGACTTATTGACTCACGACTTCAAATCATGGCAAACATCGTTGCAATCGTTGGCCGCCCAAATGTGGGCAAGTCCACGCTGTTTAACCGGTTAACGGAACAGCGGCAGGCCATCATGGATAACCAAAGTGGCGTTACACGCGACCGGCATTATGGCACGGCCGAGTGGAACAATAAATATTTTACAGTTGTCGATACAGGTGGCTACGTGGTTGGATCAGAAGACGTATTCGAGGAGTCGATCCGCGAGCAGGTTGAAATTGCCATCCAGGAATCAACGGTGATCCTGTTCGTTGTCGACACACAAACTGGCATCACCGGTTTGGATGAAGACTTTGCTAAAGTGCTACGTCGGTCAAAAAAGCCGGTTTATATCGTAGCCAACAAAGCCGAAACAGCCGAGCGCTCGCAGGGGGCAGCCGAATTCTATGCGTTAGGTATGGGTGACCCCTATCCAATCTCGTCGCAAACCGGGTCTGGTACAGGCGATCTGTTAGATGAGGTCATTAAGCATTTTCCGAACGAAGGTGTTGAAAATCCGGATGCTGGTATCCCCAGGATTGCAATTCTGGGACGCCCAAACGTGGGCAAATCGTCGTTTCTGAATGTATTGACCGGGCAGGATCGTAGCATCGTCACCGACATCGCGGGTACCACACGTGATGCGATTGATACGCGATACAAAGCCTACGGAAAAGATTTCATTTTGACCGACACGGCTGGTATCCGGCGCAAAGCCCGCGTTGATTCTAACATTGAATTTTATTCGGTGCTACGTTCCATCAAGGCAATGGAAGATGCGGATGTATGTATCATTTTGCTCGATGCAACCCGTGGCCTGGAAGCGCAGGATTTAAACATTATCGGCCAGGCTGTAAAGGCTAAGAAAGGTGTCGTGATTATGGTCAACAAGTGGGATGCGGTCGAAAAAGATCACCGTACGGCCGACACGTTGCGAAAAGAGATGATTCAGCGAATGATGCCTATTGACTACGTGCCCATCATTTTTGCGTCTGTTCTCGAAAAACAACGAATTTTCCAGGTAATGGAAAAAGCGATGGAAGTCTATGAAAATAAGACCAAGCGGATTACTACCTCGAAGTTAAATGAGGCTATGCAACCCGAAATCGAAAAATACCCGCCACCGGCCACCAAAGGCAAACATATCAAAATTAAGTATATGCTACAGGTACCGACGCCTTCGCCAACGTTCGTTTTCTTTTGCAACCTGCCACAATACATTCAGGAAGCCTATGAACGATTCCTGGAAAACAGGCTTCGGGAGCATTTTGATTTCACGGGTGTGCCCATTACAGTTTTCTTCCGCCAGAAATAAAGTAATTCAAATTTCAGTCGGTCTGCCGAAGCGGTTCTCTGGTTACGATTGGTCTATTCAATACCAATCGTAACCAAAGAACCGCTTCGGCTTTTGAATAGGAGTTATTAAATTCACTACGTAGGCGTTATTGGATTTCTGATCGTTTGGCATAGAAACAAGCAAGCTATACGGCTACTAAGCGACCAGGTAAGCCTTACCCGATCGAATGTTAAATCTTGTTCTTAGTTAATAAAACAGACGAACATTAGCATACAATTAGCAATAATAGGTGACTAACGCTACGTATAAACGTACTTTCATTGTATAATAGGATGGAAAAACAACCTTTTAATAAATTCTGTCTTATTCAAATGAGATTAGTCAATTTTAAATATCAACTTTCAGCATAAATTCCTCTGTTTCACACCGAATAACCAAAATAGCATGGCTACAGAAGTACTAGACGAAGAAAAAAGAATTGACAAAGCTGCTTACGTACTAAAAGCTGTAGCGCATCCACTGCGTATTAAAATCATTCAGATTCTACATGACAACAAAGAGCTGAATGTTTCGGCAATTTATAAGCATCTTAATGCGGAGCAGTCATTGATTTCTCATCACCTGATCAACATGCGCGATAAGGGTATTTTAGATATTCGGCGCAGCGGCAAAAACATTTATTATTTCCTGGTCGATTCGGCCGTAGCCGACGTAATTGACTGCATTTATAAAAGTAAAATCCTGAACTGATTCCACATCAGGAAAAACGATAATGGGTTCGGAGAAAGACGTAACAAATGATCTTTCTCCGAACCCATCATCGTTTTACGTCCAGCGTTTAATTAAATAACTCTCCGGTTTTATAGGGGGGCACAATACCAATATGGATATAGGCTCGCTCTGTAGCTTCCCGTCCTCGTGAGGTTCGCTTTAAAAAGCCTTCCTGAATCAGGAACGGCTCGTAAACTTCTTCAATCGTTTCAGACTCTTCTCCGCAGGCCGTAGCAATCGTAGAGAGACCCACTGGCCCACCTTTAAACTTCTCGATGATCGTGGTCAGAATGCGAATGTCCATCTCATCCAATCCATGCTGATCTACTTCAAGCGCACTTAAGGCAATTTCTGCGATTTCTACATTAATATAGCCATTGCCTTTTACCTGAGCGAAATCGCGGGTCCGGCGCAATAGGTTGTTGGCGATACGAGGTGTGCCGCGGCTCCGGCGAGCAATCTCGTAGGCTCCTGTCTCATCAATCGCGGTGCCTAAAATAGCTGCCGACCGTTGCACAATAGTGGTTAGCAATTTGGCATCATAATATTCCAGTCGACTGCTGATCCCAAATCGCGCCCGCAAAGGTGAGGTAAGCATACCAGCGCGGGTAGTTGCGCCAATCAACGTGAACGGATTAAGTTTGATCTGTACCGTCCGGGCGTTAGGGCCAGAATCGAGCATAATATCGATCTTGTAATCCTCCATTGCGGAATACAGGTATTCTTCAACAATGGGATTGAGCCGGTGAATTTCGTCGATGAACAGCACATCATTTGGCTGGAGATTCGTGAGCAAACCGGCCAGATCACTCGGCTTATCCAACACAGGCCCGGAGGTCATTTTGATGTTGGCATTGAGTTCATTAGCGATAATATGCGACAGCGTGGTCTTACCCAGACCTGGGGGACCATGAAGTAACACATGGTCGAGCGCTTCGCCCCGTTGCATAGCCGCCCGAACAAACACTTCGAGGTTTTCGAGCACTTTTACCTGCCCCGTAAAGTCCTCGAACGAAAGGGGCCTAAGCGCCCTTTCTATCTCTTTATCGGTAGCCGTCATCCCGTCGTTCGAACCTTTCAAAAAGTCGTTTCGCATGATTTTGGTTAGTACAGATCTGGTCAGAATTCAGGCAAAAAGCGCCTACTTCTGACCAGATCGTTTACATCAAATATACGAAAAAATACGCAGAAAATCGCTACCGAATTAGCATAACTGTACCTCGTTTAACGACACGCGGTCGATCCGGAAATGACTCACTTTTGAAGCTGACAATGTAAGGGTATAGCATGGATGGATAGGTCGATCCATGATACGTACCGTCCCATTTCTGGTCGGGATTGTTACTTTCAAAGATCACCTCGCCCCACCTGTTATAAATCCGGAACTCGTAATCCGTGATATAGGACGTGAATACCTTCAGATCGTCGTTAACCCCGTCATTGTTAGGCGTAAACGCATCGGGTACGCTAAGTCGCGGCTCGCACAGATTGACAACTTTGGATAGACCTACGGCTGTACATCCCTGTGGGTCAGTCACTTTCACCTGATAGTTCCCTGGCGTATCAACCAATATGCTCTTCGTTGTGTCACTTCGAGGGCTCAACCAGAGGTACGTTAACCCGGCTGCACCACTTGCTGTAAGCTGAGCTTTTCCCTGATCACCTTCGCACAGCGCAACCAGATCCGTAAGGGAAAAGACTGGTGGCGGAGGTGGGGGTAACAGGAAGGACGTATCAACTTTACAGGCATAAATTGAATCGGTTACCTGGATTTTATACGTTCCCGGAGCAAGCGCCGTTTGCCGACTTGTCGTATCAGCAAATAGGTTTCCTGATGGACCCGTCCAGCGATAATAATACGTTCCTGGCGTTAACAACCGTACGGCAATTGCACCGTCTGATATCGTACAAGATTTAGGATTGGTAAGCGTCGCTGCCATTCTTAGTTTAGGCAATTCACTTACTTTGATCGTATCCGAATTTTCACATCCGGCGAAGTTCTGCGCTGTCACGTAGTATGTACCGGCTTGTGATACGTCTGTGCTTCGATTCGTGCCACCATTGCTCCATTGGAAAGTTGACCAGGTTTGCTGAGGGACCGTCAGTTTCACCGAAGATCGATAACAGAAAACCGTGTCAGGCCCGAGGTCGAGCGATGGCGGGGGCTTGATTTGTACCTCAATCGTATCGCTTTTAAAGCATTCACCATTGGCTGCCAATGCGATTACTCGATAGAAGCCGGGCCTGTTAAGTGTGATCGTCTTTTGCCTACTCGCAATCGACCCGTTGATCAGCCAGACGTACAACTTCGCCTGTACTTTCATATCGAGCACAATTCCCTTTTTATTACATACGGCGGTATCAGCGCCTAATTTTATATCGGGCGGCAGTTCCACAATCGTTAGTGTATCTTTAATCAAGGTATCTTTACAGATGCCTCCTGCGCTGGTTCTGGTAACGATACGTAGGGTGACGAAGTACTGGCCCGGTTTGGCGTATCCGTGTGTAACTGGTTGTGTGGCCGTCGTTGAATACGGGCGACTTCCGTCACCATAATCCAGCGTATATGTCTCCTTTAATTTCGGGCAGTTCGGCCCAATCTGGAAGACAGTGGGTGCATTGACGCACGTATCGGCGTAGGTTAGCCCCGGCCCACTAGACTGATCATTGAAGTTAGCGACTAAATTCGGCAAGCCCAGTTGACTGATTTGCCCGCCTAATGTTTGCCCTGATGGGTTAAATATCAAGCTGTCCAACAGCCCTCCGTTTGGATTGTCGATGGTTGCCAGGGTCGAACTGCCTTTAACGGCGATATACAACCGGCCATCGGGACCTATCTGTACGGAGCCATATTGCCTCGTAGTACTACTATCCACCACAGTTTTAGACTGCGTTAGTAAGGAGTCTTTCTGCGTTAAATCATACTTCAACACATAAGACGCTCCTTTCTGGGTACCATTGGCATTGGTATCAGCCAGCATTGTTACGTATAAACTCTTACCGTCAGGCGAAAACTCGGCACCATAGGCCTTTGGCGGAGCAGGCCCAATAACAAGCGTTCGATTAAAGGTCATGTTGCCTGTCGAATCATTGAACGTATAGAGGTCAATGGAGTTGGTAGGCGGCCCGGGAATAACAACAGCCATCGGGCGATTGCCTTCATTACCACCCGTTGTGTCGGCAGGACCAATTTTAATATAGCCTTCTGCATTCGCCAATGAATCAATGACCTGTCCACCCTGATACGTTGTTGTAGTAGGCTCTTCACTACGCGTCAGGTGCCGGATCTCAAATTTATTGGTACCATAGATCCGGGTGATAACCCAATACGTCGAATCGCGCTTATTTTCTACAGCGGCTGACTGCTCAGTGCTTTCGCCGGATATGGGAATATTTTTCTCTACAATAGCGCCTTTACCGGCATTCTGGCGCATATCAACAACACTATACGTCAATGTCTTCTTTCCACGAATTTCGGACGTAGTATATACGTAATACAGATACTCGCAACCCCGGCAGGTAGGTTTGGGGACAATCAAAGCCGATTGGGTAGAGTGCGTATTACCATTTAAAGGAATCTGAACCGCATTTGTATCACCCGGCACCAGCGATTTCATCGGTTTCCCATCCTTTTCATAAATCGTGATGCCGTCCGTATAAAACAGTAGAATCCCTTTGGTATTAGCGATAGACGATGACCCCTCAATGGTACTTAAATTACCATCGGTAATTGGTTTGGGATTTCCTCCTCCTCCAAAATCTAGTCCTGCTTTCTGACCAAAATACCACTTAACACCCTGACTCTCTTTCTTTTCTCCGCAAACATCAACGTTTATCCGATCCTGATAGGAACATCCATTAGGGCTAATGGCTTCAACCGAATAACAGCCCGAACTATCGACCTGAATGCTTTGCGTTGTATCACCTTTTGGATACCAGAGGTACCTAAAGCCCGACTGAGCGTTTCCAGCATAAGGGTCCAACGTAATTGTTTCGCCCTTGCAGATTGTGGTATCTGTACGCCAGTTGGTGAATGATGGCGGTCGATTGTTTATAGTAATTTTTTGGGGCTCAGATACTGTCGTCTTGCCATTTACGGTTCTGGTTAGAGTAATTGTATAACTACCAGCATTTTGGTAAACGTGCCGGGCTACAGAGTCATTTTGTTTAGTTACGGTCGTTCCATCACCAAAATTCCAGACACGCGTTGCAACGTTACTAAGCACACTGTCAGTAAACGTAATAGAGTCGGCTTTACACTCCTGGTCGGGCACACAGGCCTTGCCACTAATCTTAAAACCCTGCGCCCAGGTCGTGGTGGTTCCTGCCAGCAGAAACAGCACGGCCCAGAGTCCAATTACACGTATGTATTCTCTAAAGATTAACATGAAGCAACACTGAATAAGGCCACCCTCGCAAATTCGTTCCTCAGCATAACAACAACGGGGGCGTTACGTTAGTATAAACGAAGGTGGCTCGTTAAAATTTTATTGCCAGATACGCTAGAAAGCACCTAAAATCCATCTAATTTTATCGGTTACCATGCTGTTAAATACTTCGTTTGTATCGCCAACGTTGCAACATTGAAGTTGACTCAGCTTTTGCACGACTTTGTCATTATGATTAAGAAATACGTACTGACCGTTTTGGCGCTTGCCCTGAGCCGATTGGCTCTGGCACAGGACCCTCAGTTCACTCAATTCTACGCGGCTCCTCTTTACCTGAACCCCGCTTTTGCCGGTTCGGCACTCGCTCCACGTATCACCGCTAACTACCGCAACCAATGGCCGGCCATCACCAATTACGTGACGTCTATGGTGTCGGTAGACCATTTTATTGAGAAATATAATAGCGGTGTTGGTTTGTTGATTCAAAGTGACAATCAGGGTCAGGGTAGGATTCAATCGACGGACATAGGGTTGCAATACGCCTATCAGTTTCAGGTGAGTGAATCATCCTTCGTACGCTTGGGCTTACAAGGGTCCTATGTTAACCGAAATATCAACTATTTTGGTTTGACTACCGGCGATCAATTCACCGACCGGGGCTTTATTACCGGTAGTGTTTCCGCTGACCCTACCCTACTAGCGGGCTCTCCCAAAAATAAATACCTGGATTTCTCGACGGGTGGGCTTTTTTATTCAGACTGGTTTTGGGTTGGCTTATCAGCGCATCACATCAACCGGCCCGATCAGGGATTTTTCGTCAGTGGGACCGAGCGCTTGCCAATGAAAACAAGTATTCAGGCGGGTTTGCGTATTCCGCTTGGCGGCTTTACGGGCCTGGCAGATGAGCAGGATCGGGAGATTAGTATTTCGCCGGTGGTGATGTATAAGCATCAGGGCAAATACGATCAACTGGACATTGGCGCTTATCTAACCTACTCGCCCATAACCATCGGCGCTCATTACCGCGGCATTCCGTTCAAGAAATACGACCAGACGCTCAACAACCATGATGCTATTGCTGGACTGATCGGTTATCGAATGGATAAATTCTCCATTGGTTACAGCTACGACGTAACAATTTCCACGCTAGGCAACAGCGGTGGCTCCCACGAAATATCGATTTCCTACATTTTCGACAGGCCCGAAAAGCGCCAGCCAGGCGTCCGCAAACGGGACAAAAAACTTCCTTGTCCGAAATTTTAATAATACTCACAAAAAATAAGGGCCAACTTTTGAAAGCTGGCCCTTATTTTTTTCATCCCAGTTTCTTATACCGAATCCTGGTCGGTGTCGCGTCTGAGCCTAAGCGTTTGCGACGATTTTCTTCGTACTCTGAGAAATTTCCTTCAAACCAGTAGACTTGTGAATCGCCTTCGAAGGCTAAAATATGCGTGGCAATCCGATCCAGAAACCAGCGATCATGGCTGATGACTACGGCGCATCCGGCGAAATTTTCCAGTCCTTCTTCCAGGGCTCGTAGTGTATTGACATCGAGGTCATTCGTTGGCTCATCCAACAGCAACAGATTGGCACCTTCTTTCAAGGTCATGGCCAGATGAACGCGGTTGCGTTCTCCGCCCGATAACGTAGCGATTTTCTTTTCCTGATCCGCTCCGGCGAAGTTGAAACGACTGACATAGGCACGGGCATTTGATTGTTTCCCGCCCATCATAATCCACTCACTACCACCCGAAATCGTTTCAAACACGGTTTTATCGGGGTCAAGCCCGTCGTGTTCCTGATCTACGTAAGCCACTTTGACCGTGTCACCTACTTCAAACGTACCAGCATCGGGTTTGTCGCGACCTGTAATCAGCTTGAACAATGTGGTTTTACCTGCTCCGTTAGGACCAATGATTCCTACAATGCCCCCCTGCGGCAATCGGAATCCTAAATGCTCGAACAGTAATCGGTCGCCAAAGGCTTTTGCTACGTCTTCGGCTTCAATAACTTTCGCTCCCAGACGTGGGCCCGCCGGAATAAAAATTTCGAGTTTATCGTCTCGCTGTTTGGCATCTTCATTCAGTAATTTCTCGTAGGCTCCTAAACGCGCTTTGGACTTAGCCTGACGCGCTTTGGGCGCCATTTTTACCCATTCCAACTCGCGCTGGAGTGTCTTTTGCCGCTTCGACTCTGTCTTTTCTTCTTTGGCTAACCGATTCTGTTTCTGCTCTAACCAGGACGAATAGTTTCCTTTCCAGGGAATACCCTCCCCCCGATCCAGTTCAAGAATCCAGCCTGCTACGTTGTCCAGGAAATAGCGATCGTGCGTTACGGCAATAACTGTGCCCGCATATTGGCGTAGGTGTTCTTCCAGCCACAGGACCGATTCTGCATCGAGGTGGTTAGTTGGTTCATCCAACAACAATACATCGGGTTGCTGCAGTAAAAGACGACACAAGGCTACCCGGCGTTTTTCGCCCCCAGACAAGTTATCAATGACCGCTTCGGCAGGTGGGCAACGTAGTGCATCCATGGCCCGCTCGAGTTTCTGGTCAAGTTCCCAACCGTTGAAATGGTCGATTTTTTCCTGTACTTCACCCTGGCGGGCAATCAGTTTATCAAAATCGGCGTCAGGATCACCAAAAGCTTCATTGATTTCGTCAAATTCCTTGAGAAGATTTACTACTTCCTGAACACCTTCTTCAACTATTTCACGAACCGTTTTACCAGCGTCAAATTTCGGCTCCTGATCGAGCATACCAACCGAGTAGCCAGGTGAGAAAACGACTTCGCCGGTATAATTTTTGTCCAGGCCTGCGATGATGCGAAGTAACGTAGATTTACCAGAACCATTTAAGCCCAAAACACCTATTTTAGCACCGTAAAAAAAGGAAAGGTATATATTCTTTAGGATTTGTCGGTTGGGCGGAATATTTTTACTCACGCCTGCCATAGAAAAAATTATGGTTTCCTGACTCATTAATTTCTGATAGATTTGTGGTTGGTAATATTCCTCAAATTTAACCCACAGCGCAGCCTTAACCAAGTACAGTAATGGAAAACGCTTCACTGGTAGATGAATACGGTTACGTCAAAGACGGAAAGGTATTTTTGAAAGGCTACCTGAATTATGAAGACCGCCAGATTGGCGAAGTCAAACGAACTGAGCAGGAAGCGCTCGATTATTTTAAAAATCGCTTCATCATTGCCCAAAACAAGGTCACTCAGCTAGAGAATGACATTGCAGAGGCACAGAACAAAGGGTCGTACTTAACCAAACTGGTGCAGCTCCGTAAGAAACTCATCGGCTTCGATGCGCTCGGTGATTTTCCGCCCCTGCTCGACCGTCTGGATGCTCAGGAAAAATTGTTGGCTGATTTGATTACGGTTAATCAGCTTAAGAATTACGACATTAAACGAGCCCTGATTGCCGAAGCAGAAGCGGTTGTCGACAGTACTGATTGGCGAACAACGGCCGATGCCTTACAGGAAATAAAGACGAAATGGATCAAAACCGGACCTGTTGACAAGGCAGTCGATGCCGAAATTGAAGGCCGGTTCCAGGAATTACTGGATGGTTTTTTTCAACGTCGACGCGAGTTCTTTAACGAGCAAAACAAGGTCATTCAGGAACGTCTGGACAAGTATGATGAACTCATCCGGTTAGCCTTCCGTGCAAATCGGCTTGGCGATCTGGATGCTGCTTTTCAGGAAGTTCGGAAACTTAACAACGCCTGGAAAGCCGTTGGTGAGGTCCCGATCAAGAAAAGCGGGAAACTGTACAAGCAGTTTAAGAAGGCGACAACCATGTTTTACGCTAAGTACAACGACGCTAAAGGCATTGTCATCGTCCCGAAACTTGATCCGCGTATTGAAGCCCAGATGAAAATGGCTGACGAAGCCGAAAAGCTTTCCAAACAATCTGACATTTTCGCGGCTGCCGAGCGGGCAAAAGTGCTGCTCAATAGTTGGAAAGAAGTTCGCGTGCCGTTCAAGTTGCAGGACAAAACCTTGAATGAACGTTTTCGGGCCGCCTGCGACAAGATTTTTGAACTGAGCTACCTCGGCCGTGTTTTAACACGTAAGTATCCAGCTTTTGAGCTAAAAAGTCAGCCAGAGCAGATTCGGACGAAAATTCGGGAGATGGAGTACCTCGTTAAGCGGGAGAAAAACGATCTCCAGTTTGCTTTACAGGACGCCGACGGTCTTGATCCCAACAATGACGAAGACAAACAGGTGTTGAACAAGATTAATACCCAAAAGCGTAAAATCGCCATGAAAGAAACCATTCTGCGCGAATTACAGAAGCAACTGGAAACGGTAGGGTATTGATCAAAAAATATCCGTTGGCGTTAATAAAACGAAACGTGCCCCAGTTTAGAACCGGGGCACGTTTCGTTTTACTACGTTGTTTACCAAGTATGGAAACTATATTAAATCAAACTGACATTATCACGTCCGACAGTGATTTTCGGGCAGCGATTGTTCCTGGCAAATTCGTTCGTCTTGAGTACTTAACTGATTTAAACGAATTCATCAAAACCGACGTAACCATTAAGCAAGTCGTTCCTCAGAATGGTATCGAATATCTTGAATTAGCCACTGGTGACGTAGTGCCTCTTGACCGTGTAATCAGTGTTTCAGGCATATTATCACCTCGTTACCCAGGCTATACCAATTACTCATGCGACTGTTAATCGATCGTCTCAAATCCGCAATACGGTACCAGCACCTGTGGGATTTTGATACCTTCTGGCGTTTGATTATTTTCCAGAATCGACGCCAGAATACGGGGCAGTGCCAGTGCCGAGCCATTTAACGTGTGCATAAGTTGCATTTTCCCGTCAATTTTCGAACGTAGCTTGAGTCGATTGGCCTGGTAAGTTTCAAAATTCGACACAGAACTGACTTCCAGCCACCGCTGCTGTGCAGCCGACCACACTTCCATGTCATAAGTCAGGGCTGACGTAAAACCCATATCGCCCCCGCAAAGTCGTAGCACACGGTAAGGAAGTTCCAGCTTTTGCAACAGCGACTGAACATGCAGGCTCATTTCTTCTAGAGCAGCGTACGAATTTTCGGCTTTCTCAATCCGAACGATTTCAACCTTATCAAACTGATGCAACCGGTTTAACCCCCGAACGTGTGCACCCCATGAGCCCGCTTCGCGCCGGAAACAGGGCGTATAGCCAACATTTTTAACTGGTAGCTGATTTTCGGGTAATATTACGTCGCGATAAATATTCGTTATCGGCACCTCAGCGGTCGGAATTAAATACAACTTCTCTTCCGTAACGTAGTACATCTGACCTTCTTTGTCAGGGAGTTGGCCCGTGGCAAAACCAGAATCTTCGTTGACGACAATCGGTGTCTGTACTTCAATGTAACCAGCTTTCATAGCTTCATCGAGGAAGAAGTTGATCATCGCCCGCTGGATTCTGGCTCCTTTGCCCTTGTACACAGGAAAGCCGGCCCCGGCAATCTTGACACCTAGTTCGAAGTCAATAATATCATACTTCTTAATCAACTCCCAGTGCGGTTGAGCCGTGTCGTGGAGCGTTGGTTTCTCGCCATGTTCAAGTACCACTACGTTATCTTCGGCGCTACGTCCTTCAGGAACACTACTATGCGGCAGATTCGGAATCGTCACCATAACGGCCTGTAGATCAGCCTCAATTTGTCGGAGCGTATCAGCAAGGTCTTTCGACCGTGCTTTCAGGCTGGCGGTTTCGGCTTTAGCGGCTTCGGCAGCAACTTTATCTCCGGCTTTCATTAAAGCGCCAATCTGACCCGCTTTGGCGTTGGATTGCGATAACACATCGTCAAGCTCCCGTTGCGTATCGCGCCGTTGTTGGTCGAGCGTTAGCACCTGATCAACCACAGCCTCGGCATTGGCGAAGTGCTTCTTATGCAGACCAGCCAGCGTAGTTTCTTTATTATCGCGGATAAAATTGAGTTGCAGCATGGTATTAGTTCTGGCAAAAAGCCAGTATTAATCAATTAAGGATTTAGCAAACCCAGCGTCCAGGCACTGGCGCTGCTCATATTACACCGAAAACAGTCCGTCGTTCAACGCATTGAGGGCTTCGGCCTTATAACGGCTATGTACGAGCAGGGATAAGTTGCTTTCAGTACCACCATACGAGATCATCCGGATCGGAATGTTCTGCATTGCGTTGAAAACACGTACCGCTACGCCCTGATTATCAGCGCTGAAGTTGCCTACAATACAAATGATAGTTTGGTCGTAATCAGGTTCTTCAAGCGTACAGAATGTATTCAACTCATCAGTAATCTCCTGAATGCGCTCCGTATTATCAATCGTAACCGACACTGATACTTCCGAGGTAGTTATCATATCGACCGGTGTTTTGTACTTCTCGAAAATCTCGAAAATTCGACGCAGAAATCCATAAGCATTCAGCATACGGGTCGAGTGGATATATAAAGCCGTAATGCCGTCTTTAGCAGCGACAGCTTTAAATACCTCACTTGATGCGGCCGTCGCTCCGGGACGATCTGCGATCAGCGTACCGGGCGCGCTGGGTTCCATCGTATTTTTCAGACGTACCGGAACGCCGAACATTCGAGCGGGTGTAATAGTCGACGGGTGCAAAATCTTTGCCCCGAAATAAGCCAGTTCAGCGGCTTCATCGAAGGTTAATTCACGTACCGGAAACGTATTTTTTACGATACGCGGGTCATTGTTATGCATCCCGTCGATGTCCGTCCAAATCTGGATTTCTTCCGCCCGAATCGCTCCGCCAATCAGCGACGCTGTATAATCAGAACCGCCCCGTTTGAGATTGTCTACTTCGCCACGAGGATTACGGCAAATAAAGCCCTGTGTTACAATGATTTGCTTATCCGCATGGGAAGGCAATATCTCGGCAAGTTTTTCTTCGGTATAATGAATCTCTGGTTCGTTGTCGGCGTCAATCCGCATAAACTCCAGCGCGGGCAACAAGGCCGACGTAACCCCTTCCTCAACCAAATAAG
Organism: Spirosoma jeollabukense; assembly: GCF_054777855.1. Lineage (NCBI taxonomy): Bacteria > Pseudomonadati > Bacteroidota > Cytophagia > Cytophagales > Cytophagaceae > Spirosoma > Spirosoma jeollabukense. Next base: position 163,641 of record NZ_BAAHAD010000003.1, on the reverse strand, counting down.
CCTGAAAAATCTGAGTACTCAGTAACTCACCTTCGGCTACCAACTCCTTCTCCTGTTTAAGTGTAAAAGGCTTGATACCCGTCAGCGACCGGATAAATGAGAACTCATTCTCGACAACTTGTTGACCAGCCGCTTTGCCTTCGGCTGATTTATACAATTCACTGATGAAGCTATCGTAATGGGCTTTCAGCGTATCAATTTTTGCATTAGCCTCGGCATCATCGTTTGCTTTGAGCGATTCGCCGATAGCCAATAATGCGTTGGTAGTGCCGGACAAAGCCGACAGAACGACGATTTTACGGGTATCGTCGCTGGTAATCAGGTTTCGGATGGAGTGCATACGCTCGGGTTTCCCGACCGACGTGCCGCCAAATTTCCAGACGTGCATTTTTAAAAAGTTTTCAGTTTTCAGTCTACGGTGGGCTCACGCACCAATAATTCTATGCGTCAAGCTAACGTAAATTGAAAACCTATTTAAATTGAAATGAATAAACTTGTTCCTGTAATCCTAGCATTTTAACGGCGGTGATAGCAGCTTCATCACCTTTGTTGCCGTGTTTACCACCCGCCCGGTCAATCGCCTGTTGCTGATCATTCGGCGTAAGCACACCAAATATGACAGGCTTACCAGTTTTCAGCGATACGTTCGTCAGCCCTTGCGCTACAGCATGATTGATATAATCGTTGTGTTTGGTTTCGCCCTGAATTACACAACCCAGCGCAATAACAGCGTCAATATCAGCACGTTGTGCAAGCCACTGAGAGCCTAAACTCAACTCATAGCTTCCCGGTACGTTACCTCGGATGATGTTTTCTGCTTTCGCTCCATGCTGGAGTAACGTTTGATAAGCTCCTTCGAAGAGGGCTTCGGTAACCTCCGTGTTCCATTCGGATACCAGAATAGCAAATCGCCGATGACTGATATCGGGTAATTCGTCCGTTGAAAAGACGCTAAGGTTTTTTAAATCAGATGCCATTTTCTCGTTTGTCTTGCTGACGAAGGAAGCATCTTCGCGCAGAGCATTGGTAAGTATTGATACTATTGATTGGTGAAGATGCTTCCTTCGTTATCGGGCTGGCGAACCGGCATGACAAAAATCCAACAAAAAAGGACAAAACCGGTTCGGCTTTGTCCTTTGCAGTATTGAAGTATTCCAGTACGCTTACGACTCGCCGACGGTTGCCTCAAGTAGGGATTTATACTTTTTGGCACTAGCAGCTTCGGCGGATTGAGCATACGTAGTAATGATGCTATTATAGGTTTCGATAGCCTTATCATTTTGCTTAGCCTGCTCCTGAGCAATGGCTAGTTTCAGCAAATAACCGGGCGTAAAGAATTTGTTCGGTTTGTAGTCAGCTGCCTTACGGTAGTAGTCAGCCGCTTCGTCGAAGCTCTTTTTCTCCATGTAGGCATCGCCAATAAGCGCATAAGCACGTGCCTGAACCAATAAGTCAGACGAATTGAAACTCTTCAGACGCTCGATGGCGTCGTCATATTTACCTTCTTTCAGCAAACCGATACCAGCATAAAACTCAGCCAGATCACCAGCTGGTGTTGAACCATAATTATCAGCGACCGCTAACAAACCTGGGTTTCGGCCATCACCACTGAGTGCTTTTTTTAATGAGTCGGCTTCAATCTGATACACAGAAGGGAACAGCTCAACCTGAGCGGTTTCGTCCTGTGTACTTACGTAGTACCGATAGCCAAAGAAGCCAATAACCAGCAGCGCGATGCCACCGAGTATACCGAGTACAATGTTTTTGTTCTGCTGGAAGTAATCACCAACATCCTCCAACCTTCCTTCTAATGCGTCCGGGTCTTCTAAAAAGTCCAGGCCGGGATTCTTCTTGCTCATGCTTTTGCAATTTGGATTGCAAAATTAGGAATATTTACCATTACGGAAAAGCGTAATCCTCAAAAGTTTACGAATCAGTTCCTTAATCTACGGCCATATCCCGTACAGCCAACATTTCCGAGGCCCTTACATCCCGAATTTGGTGTGGCAATAACGTTTCCACTGCAACAGCTTCGCCAGTCAATGTGACAAATTCGACTTCGAATGCTTTTCCTTCGTTATAGACGGTTAGGATAGTACCAACGTCGCCTGCTTTTAAGCGACCGTCGGCTACGTCTTCCTGTAACACAACTAAATCAAACTCATTCATGCGTAACGTAAAAAATGCTCCTAAAATAAGTAACGCCCGATTTGACGTCTTGTTTTGTTAAAATTGAGTTAACTTTGCTCCCGCTAATCTTATTAAGGGGTGCCCCAATATAACGGGCTGAGATTATACCCATTGAACCTGGGCGGGTAATGCTGCTAAGGGAAATGTATTCACGAATTAGGTTCGTGAGTAGTTGCCAAAAATCATCTCTAACCAAAGATAGGTCCGGCCCCTAGCCTATCGTCTATTTTTTCGTCATGAAAAAAACGACGACTTATCTTATTTTGCTTATAGCCTTATTTTGGCTATTAAATCTACCCGCGTGGGCTCAATTCACCATTACGGGAACCGTTAATGAGGCTGACGGCGGTACGTTGCCCGGTGCGGCCATTACAATCGACGGCACCTATAAAGGTACCTTCACCGACGCCAATGGGGCCTTTCAACTCACAAACCTGAAGCCGGGCCAATTATCGCTACATGTTTCGCTATTGGGCTTTGAGGCCCAGACACAAACGCTCGACCTGACGCAGAGTACGAACATAACGGTTACGTTACAAAAAGCGGCCATTGCCGTCGATGAGGTTGTTGTGAGTGCCACGCGCGCCAATCAAAAGTCGGCGATTGCCTACACCGACGTGACACGCCGGGAGTTGAACAAACTCAATTTAGGTCAGGACATTCCACAGTTGCTCAACTTTACGCCCTCGATCGTCACAACATCCGATGCGGGCGCGGGCGTGGGATACACAGGTATTCGTATTCGCGGGTCGGATGCAACGCGGGTGAACGTAACGCTCAATGGCATTCCCTATAATGACGCCGAGTCGCAGGGGACGTTTTTTGTAAATATGCCCGATTTTGCGTCTTCAGTCAGTACGGTTCAGATTCAGCGGGGTGTCGGTACGTCGACCAACGGAGCTGGTGCCTTCGGCGCTTCAGTTAATATTCAGACGAATAAGCTGGAAGAAAAACCGTATGCCGAAACAAACGTATCAGCCGGCTCATTTGGAACCCGCAAAGTGAACGTATTAGTCGGTACAGGTCTACTGAACAATCATTTCGTGCTGGACGCGCGACTCTCAAAAATTCATTCCGACGGCTATATTGATCGCGCGTTCTCAGATTTGAAGTCTTTCTATATATCTGGTGGCTACTACACGAAAAAGAGTTTTTTCCGGCTAAACATATTTTCGGGTCAGGAGCAAACGTATCAAGCCTGGAATGGCGTACCGGAAAATTTACTGAAGACCAACCGCACCTATAACTCGTTTACGTATGATAATCAGACAGACAACTACCAACAGGATAATTATCAGCTGATTACATCACATCAACTAACTAAAAACTGGCGTGCTAATGTGTCATTCTTCTATACAAAAGGTAAAGGGTATTATGAGGAATTTAAGCCAGCCGACAGCTTCAGTAAATACGGTTTACCCAATGTCGTCATCGGTGATTCTACGATTACACAAACGGATCTGATTCGTCGATTGTGGCTGGATAATGATTTTTATGGGGGCGTTTTTTCATTCGATTACAACAGTTTTGGCAAGCTGACGGCCAATATTGGTGGCGGTTGGAACCAGTACACAGGCGCACACTATGGGGAAATTATCTGGGCAAGAGTAGCTGGAAACGCCAATATCCGCGATCGGTATTATGAAGACAACGCGACAAAACGTGATTTCAATCTGTATGCAAAAGCGTTCTACCAGTTTACCCAGGGCTTAAATGGTTTTGTTGATGCCCAGATCCGCACAATTGATTATTCGTTTTTGGGATTCAATAGTCAGTTGCAAAATGTTCAGCAGGATGCCAAACTAACCTTTTTCAATCCGAAAGCAGGGCTGACCTACACAATCAACGACCGCAGTACGGTATATGCCTCTGTGGGAGTAGGGCAGCGGGAACCGAATCGCAATGACTACACACAGTCAACGCCCGAAAGTCGTCCCAAAGCCGAGAAGTTAATTGATTATGAAGCAGGCTATAAAATCCAGACGGAGAAACTGGCGTTTACGGCTAATGCTTACTTTATGAATTACCGAAACCAACTGGTGTTGTCGGGACAATTGAACGACGTAGGCGCGGCTAACCGGGTAAACGTACCAAATAGTTACCGGATGGGACTGGAGTTAGAGGCTGGGGCACGGTTAGCCAAACAACTCCGCTGGAATGTAAACGCTACGTTCAGCCAGAACAAAATCCGGAACTTTACCGAATACCTGGACAACTTCGATAACGGTCAACAGGAGAGTCGCCAGTATAGCCAAACGGATATTTCGTTCTCACCCAATATCATTGCCGGATCGCAACTGCTATTCACGCCCACCAAAGGGCTGGAATTGGGTTTACTTTCCAAATACGTTGGTAAGCAGTATCTGGACAACACCTCGAACGAAAGCCGTAAATTAAATTCCTATTTTACCAACGACATTCGGCTAATTTACAGTCTTAAACCCAAATTTGCGCAGGAAATCGCGTTTACGCTACTCTTTAATAATGTACTTAATGAGCTTTACGAATCGAATGGCTATACCTACGCTTATATTTCAGAAGGTAAGGTAGCCGCTGATAATGGGTATTATCCACAAGCCGGACGGAATTTTCTGGCGGGCATTCGGGTAAGATTTTAATTAGCAGACTGTCTGAACCGGGATTTAGCTGATTTGGGAATTTACTGGATTTTGTTAATTGATACACTAGAAACAAAATCCAGTAAATCCCCAAATCAGTTAAATCCCGGTTTAGATTAACTTATCGCCCGCTCCAGGTCCTGAATCAAATCTTCTACGTCCTCAATACCAACGCTAAGTCGGATGAGGGTATCCTTCAGGCCATTTTTCAGGCGCTCTTCTTTCGGGATACTGGCGTGAGTCATACTGGCCGGATGCGTGCACAGCGACTCGACGCCCCCTAATGATTCACCCAGCGAAAACACCTCAAAGCTTTCCATAACGCGAACCGCTTCGGGCATGGAATCGCCTTTCAGCTCGAATGACAACATGCCCCCGAAGCCCCGCATTTGCTTTTTGGCCAGCTCGTGGCCCGGATGCGACTCCAAACCCGGATAATGGACTTTACTCACTTTAGGGTGCTGCTGCAGATACTGAGCAACCTTGATTGCATTTTCGCAGTGACGCTGCATCCTGATATGCAGCGTTTTAATACCACGTAGCACCAGAAAGCAGTCCTGTGGACCAGGTACTGCACCGCAAGCGTTTTGGATAAATGCCAGCCGTTGCGCGGTTTCATCGTCGTTCAGGATAATGGCCCCCATAACGGTGTCAGAGTGACCGCCCAGGTATTTCGTAACCGAATGCATAACAATATCAGCGCCAAGGTCGAGTGGATTTTGCAGATAGGGCGATGCAAATGTATTATCAACTACAAGCTGAATGTTGTGCGGTTTCGTAATGGCGGCAATGGCTTCAATGTCCACCAAACGTAGCAGTGGATTCGTCGGCGTTTCAATCCAGACCATTCTTGTAGCCGGTGTAATCAGCCCTTCAAGATTAGCGGGGTTTGATAAATCGACAAACGTAAATTTTAGACCAAATTCCTGAAACACACGTACCATAATTCGGTACGTACCCCCGTAAAGATCATTACTGGCAATTATTTCATCACCGGGTTTAAATAGTTTCAGAATTGCGTCTGTTGCGCCTAATCCCGACGAATAACAAATACCGTGTTTCCCGTTTTCGAGCGCTGCGAGGTTATTTTGCAGGACTGTGCGCGTTGGATTCTGCGTCCGGGCATATTCGTAGCCCTTATGCTTACCCGGCGATTCCTGTACGTAGGTCGACGTTTGATAAATAGGCGTCATGATTGCGCCCGTTGTAGGGTCCGGCTCAATACCGGCATGGATGGCTTTTGTTCCGAATTTCATGTTCAAAGGTAATGAAGATTATAACGTAGCCCAGACGCTGGCTCGGCTTACCTAAAACCACAGTCACCATTTACCAGTTTGATATACTGTGAAGTTATCTATTCCTAAAACACTTACCGGACCAGCCATTGCTGGTGTCATCTTATCGGTGACGCCCATTGCGTTTACGTCTTTCCTAACTTACTACGCCGTCGTTCATGAGGCTCAAATCGCTAGTCTTACTGGCTGGCAATGGGCGGCTATAACAATCGGATGTGCCATTACGTCGGCGGGGTTAACACCCCCTACAATGCTGGCCCTTATATTTGGTTATTTTTTAGGCTGGCAGGCCGTATTGCCTCTTTTCGTAATCAACTTTGGCGGCATTCTGTTCATTAACCTCATCGTTCACTGGTTTGATCACGATCGATTTTTGAGGTTTCTTCGACAAAATCCAAAAGCACAATCGGTACTGGATCGCATTTTAAGTAACGAGCTGGAAGTTATTTTCTTTGCCAAGCTCTCTCCGATTCTACCGTTTGGCTTAACAAATTTGATGTTCGCACTATCGGGAGCGAAACTTAAAAATATTCTGCTGGGTGGATTTTTAGGAATGACTCCACGAACGTTACTGGCCATATGGTCGGGTCACGAAGCGCGCGAAATCAAGACACTTTTAGAACATCCTAATCAAAGCGCCTGGACTCAAATCGTTATTATCGGTTTGATTATTGTTTCTATAGCAGGACTGTGGCAGGTTATACAACGATCATTAAAGTAGGGTCAATCGTCTCGTTATCCACAACAATTATTTCTGGACCAGTTTTTCAGCCGTCAACTCAATCAGGTGATTATGACCCGTTTTGAAAATAGTAAGTTCATAGTGCCGAAGCTGTTTCGTTAGCGGAGAAATATACGTACCCGGCACAAGCCGGTCGAAGGCGCCAGTGAAGAAACGCACCCGCACAGGATACGTATTCAGCAATTTACTAATCGTCTTTAGGTCGGGATGAATTAATCGAAACTGCGTCCAGCTTTGGTAAACCAGGTCGCGCTGTTCAGATGTACCGAGCGACATTTCGGCAAATCGCATAACGGTTCGATTCAGTAAGCTGAGTTGTGTCAGGGTGTGCCCGATAGTGGTAAGCATGGGTAAATGACGTAGCAAATATCGAAATAGCCGGCGTCCGACACCCGAATTTGTTGCTAACCTATACCAACCATTACGGGTGATGCCATCTGGCGCAATTAAAATAAGTTGATCCAATCTGTCGGCAAAGGCTTCGACAGTTGCCAACGCGAACCGCCCCCCCAAACTAAATCCCACCAGCGAAAAATGATGGATGTCGTGAGCTTGTAAAAAAGCGCCTATTAACCTTTGCCAGTCTGTTTTGGTTAGAAGATTACAACTGACGTACTGGCTATTTCCGTGAAAAAATAAATCGATGGCAAAGACAGTGAACTGACTGCCAGCCAATGAATTGAATGGTTTATAGGCCAGGCTACTCTGTCCAAATCCATGAAAGGCCAGCAGCATTGACGCGCCGGTGCCCTGTTTTCGGTAGGCCAAGCGATTCCCTTCAAACAGAAAATTATACGTAGTGGCCCCAGTCATATCAGCAAAATTGCAAAAAACTTACTACCTATGCTCACCTTCCCGAACCTGGTTGCTTTTTCGGGCCATACCGGGCAATCGCTTGGCGAAACAGACTACGTAACAATTACGCAGGAGATGGTCAATCTGTTCGCCGAAGCCACCGGCGATCATCAATGGATTCATACCGATCCTGAACGAGCCGCCCGCGAATCGCCCTACCAAACAACTATCGCTCATGGTTTCCTAACACTTGCGCTGGCACCGAAACTGATGGCCAAACTTTACCGCATTGAGGCAGTCAAAATGGGTATAAATTACGGAGCCAACAAAATCCGATTCACGAGTGCCGTTCCAGTTGGCAGTCAACTGCGTATGCAAGCACACCTGAAACAGATCGAACAGCACAATGAAACAACTGCGAAGGTTTTTATCGAATGTATATTTGCCATCGAAGGCGAATCAAAACCCGCTTGCGTGGCAGAACTTATTACTTTATTAGTTGAATAAGCCTCAATGATCTCTATAGTATGCATGCATACTATTTTCCTGTTTATTCTTATATTTACCCCATTCTCAACAAACGACTTTATCAACCAAAACAACGCAATTCAGATGGCATCAGCGGCATTGGAGTTACAGGGTTTAAATTTTAATTTATCGGAGGAGCACCTGGCCGTGCAGGAAGCCGCCCGCGATTTTGCTCAGAATGAACTGTTGCCGGGCATTGTCGAACGCGATAACGAAGCCCGGTTTCCGACCGAGCAAATCAAGCGGATGGGCGAGCTGGGCTTTTTAGGTATGATGGTTTCACCGGAGTACGGTGGTGGCGGCATGGATGCTGTCTCCTACGTATTGGCGATGGAAGAAATATCAAAAATTGATGCCTCAGCGTCGGTCGTTATGTCGGTTAACAATTCACTGGTGTGTTATGGGTTAGAAGCCTACGGTACCGAAGAGCAGAAAAAGAAATACTTAACCCGCCTGGCCACTGGCGAGATTATCGGCGCTTTCTGCCTATCGGAACCGGAAGCGGGTTCTGATGCTACGTCACAAAGTACGACCGCAGACGATAAAGGTGATTATTATTTAGTGAATGGCACTAAAAACTGGATTACTAACGGGAATACGTCAAGTGTTTGTCTGGTTATTGCCCAGACTGACCGCGAAAAAAAACATCGCGGTATTAATTGCCTGATTATTGAGAAAGGAACACCCGGTTTTGTCGTAGGCAAGAAAGAAGACAAAATGGGCATTCGGGCATCTGATACGCATTCGCTACTCTTCACTGACGTAAAGGTTCCTAAAGAAAACCGCATTGGCGACGATGGTTTCGGCTTCAAATTTGCCATGTCGACACTCAATGGCGGCCGGATTGGCATTGCTGCTCAGGCACTGGGCATTGCAGCCGGAGCGTATGAACTAGCGCTAAAGTATAGCCAGGAACGTAAAGCCTTCGGCAAGCAACTATTTGATCATCAAGCCATTCAGTTCAAACTCGCAGAAATGGCCACAAAAATAGAAGCTGCGCGGCTCTTGGTTTATAAGGCCGCACGCTTGAAAGACGAGCATAAAGATTACGTACAGGCGGCTGCAATGGCCAAATTATTTGCCTCTGATGTAGCCATGTGGGCCACTACTGAGGCCGTACAGATTCATGGCGGTTATGGCTACGTAAAAGAATTTCACGTAGAACGCCTAATGCGTGATGCCAAAATCACTCAGATTTATGAGGGTACTTCCGAAATACAAAAATTAGTAATAGCCCGGGAACTGGTTCGCTAGGCGTTTTCTTGGTAAAATCGAATTTTCTTAAACTGATAGTACGTGTTCTTGCTGAATACGTACTATTTTTTTTATTTTTTGGAAACTTTTATAGTTGTATTAGTTTTGTACAAATTATTAGTTTTGTGCAACTTTAAGCGCCGAACTAAAAAAATAGAGATATCCCCTTTCTGCTATGGAAGATTACAATAAAATAATCGAATCGTTGGGTGTTAAGTTTATTAAGGCCCGTAATATTCGGATTTTACAACCGATCACCATCAAAAATTTCTACGATGTTGAAAACACGCTGTTGATATTGTTCAATGGCGACGTTTCAATTGGCGATGAGAAAATAAAAGTGGATGTTGGTGACATGCTATTCATACCTGGTGGCAAGCACGTTACAGTCACGTATGGTGATCCATCAAACCCCAAGACCGTCTCGAATGAAGAATTCATGACGCATCGGGAATCGTACTGGGAAGGCAACCATGACCCAAAACTTATTGGTCATCTGCCTAATTCCTTTGGATACGTATCCTTCGAAGCCAAAGTTTTCGACTCGGTTAACTTTTTCAATTCGCTGGATGTGCCTCCGTTTATTATCAAGCGGGAAGAACATTTAGCGACAACCATTGATCAGATTCTGGCCGAAGAAATGACCGATCTGGCTGGGAAAGGCCGTATTATCAAAATAAAGACGGAGGAAATTGTTATTGAAGTTGTTCGGTACATTCTAAAAAATCACCTGTTTGTTGAGCAGTTGGTGACGAACAGTACCTACTTTAAAGACCCACGTCTGATCGACATTTTTGCCTACATCAAAGAAAATCTCGGCGGAGACCTGTCCAACAAAGTCCTGGCAAACGTAGCAAACGTTTCAGAAGATTACGTTGGACAATATTTCAAGATGCTGACGGGCATCAACCCGCAGGATTATATTGAATACCAACGTATGGAAGCCGCCGTGGGATTACTACGCACGAGCAAAAAGAGCATTCGCGCGATCGGTGCCGAAGTAGGTTACAAAGACACGGCTTATTTCTGCCGCCGATTCAAGATGATGTTCGGTATTCCAGCCGGGAAAATGCGCCGTCGGGAGTCACTGATGAATGTATAAAACAAAGTTAAAAAGCTGATAGTCTTTAGTCAATGGTAACTACTTGCCGCTCAAAGGCCTGTTATACTATTGACTGACGACTATCAGCTTTTTTGACTCTTATCGCATGTTTACTTCTATGGGCAGCGTGTAGAATACCGCTACAGGATTACCTCCTACCTCACCCGGACGCCAGCGGGGCATCTTTTCGATGGCTGCAATCACAGCGGTCATAAAACCCTGCATTCTCTTTAGTGTTTTTTTGTCGAGCGGTTTCGTCGTTACCCGAATATCATGCACATAGCCCAGGTCGTCAATAATGAATTTGGCTGCGATTGGTCCAGTATCATAATTTTTTCGTACTAGCGCGTTAGGAACCTGTATATTCTCAGCCAGAAATAGACTCAGCGCAGCTTTTCCTCCTGGATACTCTGGCTGACGCTCGGCAACGGTATAAATTTTTCCTTTAACCGACTGCGCCATTACCTCAGTACGTCCGATGAATAAGAGCATATGGGCTACAACCGTCAGATATAGCAAAGGGGAAGCAAAATGTTTCATGAATTAAGCTTGTACTACTGATTGATTGAACTCTCGCACTACAGCTGACAATTGCGGCAATAAGTCCGGGTCCTGCTCGATACCATTCCCAACCACAATCATATCAGCGCCTGCTTTCAAGGCTTCATATGCTTTCTCACCAGAATTAATTCCTCCGCCCACAACAATGGGTAAATCAACAGATTTGCGAACAGCGGCAATCATTTCGGGCGATACAGGGCGACGTGCACCACTGCCAGCATCCAGGTATATTAATTGCAGGCCAAGCATTTCACCCGCCATAGCGGTACAGGCCGCCACACCAGGCTTATCATAAGGTAATGGCATCGTACCACTAATGTATGAAACGGTCGTTTGCGTACCGCTATCTACCACCATATACCCCGTTGGCAGAATTTCCAGCCCGCTTTTTTTGAGTAGTGGAGCCGCAATAACGTGTTGCCCGATTAAAAATTCTGGATTTCGGCCTGAAATGAGCGAAAGGAGTAAAATAGCATCGGCCGATGCCTCAATGTGAAGCGGGTTACCAGGAAACAAAATAATCGGCGTGTGACTATGGCGCCGAATTATAGAAATGACTTCCTTATGAACATAATCGGTTAACAGACTACCACCAACCAGGAAAAAGTCGACTGGGTTTGTGACCGTTTGAGCAAGCAAAGCAGAAAGTGCGTTCTGCTCAATCTTATCGGGATCGAGCAGAACAGCAAAGGCCTTTTGACCAGATAACCTGTACTTACGGAGTGTAGTCAACAGGCTCTGTGGGAGCTTGTTTGTGGTATTCAGTTGGTTCGGCAGTTGGATTGATGGCATTATTAGTACGTATGCGGGCTAAAAATCCGGTTAGCTGCTCACGAGCGATGTTCGTTAGAACAGAGGTGACTATACCTCCAATCAGGCCACTCGTGGCTGCCGACTTTTGAATTTTATTTGCCTTCTGCTTAGCAACTTTTTGATTTGACGGCTCGCCTGAAAATTCGTCATCCTCGTCTTCATCATAGTCATACTCCTCATCGTCCGGCTCACCATATTTTTCGGCGTACCGATACTCATCGGATTTAGGCAGAATGGCATTTACAACCAAATATACGGCTAAAGCGGCACCTGCAACAAACGCCGTCGTTTTGCCAACTTCTGTAGCGTCGCCTTTTATAGACTCAACGCCATTGGTAATTGAAGTTTTAAATCGCTCTGTAGCAGCCATTAATTCCGCCCGACGAGCCGTCGTATCAGCGAATAGCACTTTAGGGTCTTCCATTTTCTTTTTTCCGATTTCGTATAAATAAGTGGCGTATGCAGTAATTTACTAGTCTGTTTATCAGCTCATTTGAAAAACCATCCGTCGATTGTGTTAGACGCTACGTTCGGTATCGCTCATAGATGACCGCGTTTTCGCCATTAGCTCCTGAACAGCATCCACCTTTTCTTCAATCTTTTTCTCCTGGCTCTTTTTTATCGCACTGTAAGCAGCTACCCGAATTTTCGATTTAAAGAAATCTTTTGCAGCTACCCATATCAAGCTTAAAATCAGAAAAAAGCCAGCCACAATCAAAAAACCCAGATACCGACTACTTGTCAGTTCATTTATATAGGCAGCTAGTAGAATAAATAAAAAGATAGTTGTCATAGTCGCTAATAGAGCCAGCACAATACTATGAACACCTACGACAACTCCTTCTTCAATTTTCCCTCTGCTTTCCAGCGTAAACAACTCGATACGGGCTTCCAGATAACGAAATATATTTTCCCGGATTTCTTCCAAGCGTTCTAGCATAATCGTAGATAATTTAATTTCACTCTGCCGTATTTACAAAAAAGCGCTCAATTTGTTTGAAAACAGGTTAAAATAAAACGGCTTCGGTACATAATTATGTACCGAAGCCGTTTTACAAAACTATTTAATACTCAGGCTTCTCTAAGATCAGTGCCAGTTATGGCCACACAAACAAACACTAAACCATTTGAAGAATGGTTAGCTATTTATCCATTGGGTATAACACAACCCTTTAGCCCGCCCCTCCTTTTATATTATCGCGATTGGCGCAGTTTAGCCTCGATAGTCTGTTGTGTGTGTGGCACAGCCCGGAGCCGTTCTTTTGGAATCAATTTACCCGTATCCTTACATACGCCATAGGTTCCGTTTTTGATCCGTACCATAGCCCCATCCAATTGCTGGATAAACTTTTGCAATCGAGCAGCCAATTGGCTTAAGTTTTCGCGCTCGCTAGTATCAGCCCCATCTTCAAGCAGTTTGGAGTTGCCCGACGTATTATCCGTGCCACTATCATTTCGCTTGCTCAGTGTTTCTTTTATGTAATTTAGCTCACTACGGGTCCCGTCGAGTTTCTTACTAATCAGTTCCTCGAACTCCTTCAAATCTTCTTCCGAATAGCGCTTTTTTTCTTCCTGAACCATATCAAGTACTTACGTTAGATGCGGTACCTTATTTTGGCCACAAAATTAAGGGTTTGTCATCAGGAATTCAATCAATTAGCTAAGTATAAACACTTTTTTTGAAAATTTACCAAATTGCGATTATGTAATTACCCAAATGAATCTTCTGCGTATCCTATTCTCTGCTAAAAACTCTTTGGATTTTTAAATAATATAAGAATGATTCTACTGAGAATTTAATATTATATTAATCATAGAAAAAATATACTTTTCATAGTATTATCTATGATTTGCTAAGTTTGTGGGACACTTCAGCAGCAATTTTGTTCTAAAAACAGAAGTTATAGTAAAGTCATGGGATATATTGAACCAGCTCCAATAAAAGATAAAGAGAATCCACTTGAGTCAATGATGTCGCGCTTTGATGCTGCGGCTAAGTTAGTGGGCATTTCAGACGAAATGTATGACATATTAAAAGTACCAGCCCGGCAGGTAATCGTTGGGCTACCCGTCACGATGGACAACGGGGCTATAAAGGTTTTTGAAGGGTATCGCGTTATTCATTCTAATATTCTTGGGCCTGCCAAAGGGGGAATTCGGCTAGATCCAGCCGTGCACTTAGACGAAGTTCGGGCTTTGGCTGCCTGGATGACCTGGAAATGTGCCGTTGTGGATATTCCCTACGGGGGCGCTAAAGGTGGCATTGCGTGCAACCCACGGGCTATGTCGGCGGGTGAGATTGAGCGGCTTATCCGACAATACACGGTGGCCATGCTCGACGTGATCGGTCCCGACAAAGATATTCCAGCCCCCGACATGGGCACTGGTCCGCGCGAAATGGCCTGGATTGTGGATGAATACTCTAAAGCGAAAGGAATGACCGTTAACAACGTAGTGACGGGAAAACCGCTTGTACTGGGTGGTTCGCTGGGCCGTACTGAAGCTACCGGACGAGGGGTTACGGTGGCAGCTCTGGCAGCAATGGATAAACTGCGCATGAATCCTTATCGCACTACAGCGGCTATTCAGGGGTTTGGCAATGTTGGTTCGTTTGCAGCCGAACTCCTTCACGAACGGGGCGTTACAGTAGTAGCGGTCAGTGATATTTCTGGCGGCTATTACAACAAAAGCGGAATCGACATTACAGCAGCTGTAGCCTATCGCAATGCCAACAAAGGGACGCTGGAAGGCTTTGCTGGAGCCGAGAAAATTTCGAATGAAGAACTACTCTCGCTGGCCGTAGACGTATTGGTACCGGCTGCCAAAGAAGACGTTATTACGGAAGATAATGCGGCATCCATCCAAGCGAAAATGATTGTGGAAGGCGCTAATGGTCCTACGTCAGCCAGTGCCGATGAAATTATTAATAGCAAGGGCATATTAGTTGTGCCTGATATCCTGGCAAATGCCGGTGGTGTTACGGTTTCCTACTTCGAGTGGGTGCAGAACCGGATTGGCTACAAATGGACACTCGACCGCGTTAATCGCCGGGCCGACCGGGTAATGAAAGATGCGTTTGACCGCGTCTTTGAAACCTCGCAACGCTATCAAGTACCATTACGTTTAGCCGCTTATATAGTGGCGATTGACAAAGTAGCCAGCACCTATAAATACCGGGGTGGATACTAAACAGAATGTATGATGTGTGATATAGGATGTCTAATTTTGTGAATTGAAGAATCCTTTCAATACGTCATACATCCTATATCATATATTATTTCATGCGCCTACACCGCGAAGGTAAAACCATTATGATTACCACAGCGCTAGTTCTGCTAGTACTGGACTTGCTTGCCGCTGTCTTTCTGTTTTCAGACAATCCAACCGCCATTACACTACTCGTGATCGTAAGTCTGGTACTGTTGGTGCTTGTAGTGCAGTTCTTCCGTATTCCGAATCGGCTGCTAACCACGGGTGAATCCCAAGTGATTGCTCCTGCCGATGGAAAGGTTGTTGTAATCGAGGAAACCATTGAGAGTGAATATTTTAAAGATCGCCGACGGCAGGTTTCGATTTTCATGTCGCCCCTGAACGTTCACGTTAATCGGAATCCTATCACGGGGATTGTGCGTTATTTTAAGTACTTTCCTGGCAAGTATTTGGTTGCCTGGCATCCAAAATCGAGCACGGAAAACGAGCGTACCACGGTCGTTATTCAAGCAGCAAGTGGTACCGAAATATTGCTACGTCAGATTGCAGGCGCCGTGGCCCGACGCATTATTTGGTACGTAAAAGAAGGACAGCCCGTTCAGCAGGGAGAGGAGTTTGGCTTTATAAAATTCGGGTCGCGTGTGGATGTGTTTTTGCCGCTGGACGCCCAGATCAATGTCAAGATTGGTGACGTTACAAAAGGAGGAGTCACGGTGATTGCTGAACTAAAATGACACTGAATTAAGCTTTCACAAGGTAATACTCAGCAATTGGCCTCGTTCCGTTTCGGTTACGACCAGGCCTAACTCACCTGTTGGGTCGAAGGCGCAATTCGAGGGATTCTGTCCGGGCAGATGAATGTCGCGGACAAACTGGCCTTCATCCGAAAATACCCTGATAAGGCCAGCCCCGAACACGGCTACGTAGAGCTGTCCATCGGGGCCAACTGCCATGCCATCGGGGCCGGGAATGTCGGCATCAAGGGGCACATCAATGACGTTTGCCCAAACGCGGATAGTCTCCCAACTTACTCCTTCCTTGTCCCAGTAGCCGCTCCAGATACGTTGTTTATGCGTTTCAGCAATTAGCAATGTTTGCTTATCTGGAAAGAAGGCCAGTCCGTTTGGGTAAAACAAGCCATCTGCAATAATCTGCACAGAACCAGTTGGTGAATAAACCGCTACGTAGCCCGACTTACCGTCATTATAAGGACCAGGGCAAGAAATAAGTAAGTTATGGGCGTCATCGAAGAGCAGGTCATTAGGCATATTGAGTGGCTGACCGCCAACTTCGCTGACAACGGTCTCAATTTCACTGGTTTTTATATTTATCCGCCGGATTGAATTCTGCCCCGAATCGCAGAACCAAAGGTGACCAAGATGGCAGGTCAATCCATTTGGCCGTCCGCCTGTATGAATTCGTTTTGTATGCCCGTTAGTAGTTCGACAAAATAGCCCCTCCCCTTCTTGCTCTACGCACCAAAGATTGCCCTCTCCATCAAATTCTGGACCTTCAGGAAATCGTAAGTCTGTTGCCAGTATACGTATATCGTCCATAACGAGGTAAAATTGAATAGCATTATTTGACTAAATAATCTTTCTTTAAAGCTGTTTAAACAGGCTAACGAAAGCAGTCAACCTCTTAATACTGTATTAAGAAAAGGCACTGACATTTTGTTTACAAAACTAGCTTATACCTCGGTGTGTTTCCTTAAAAAGTCTTTATAAAATATAATTTCAATGAGTATAATGCTAAAATTTGTAGATTTTGTCGTGCTTACACTGATCGGAAGTAGTTACTTCTACACCCTTCGACTACATAGTTATACGAGTAAGATCGGCTGAATAAATCACCTCTCTACCGACTCTGCTACGTTAGGACTGCTACAGCAGGCAACCGGGCTGTTATTACAATTGTAGAGAAACAACCGGTAGCTCATCAAGAGGAACTGGTTTAGCCGATGAAAAATGGCATATCTAAAACGTCGCCAGCTTGTTAATATTCCGCTCAACCGTCTCCATGACAACAATATTTGGCCGTTCTGTTCGAATCAAGTCCAGGTCAAGTTTGCTGTCACGAATGAAATAGGACTTGCGGAAATAGCCTGGCAGATACTGCATCATGCTATGGCTGAATGAATCGCCAATAAACAGCAAACTGTCGGAACCAGAACCGACGAACCGCGTTGATGGAAAATCCAGTTTGGGGTCTTTGATAAGGGCAGTCTGCTTACCAACACGATTCGCAACGGGCGTGATTAGATAGAATACAGGATCTTTCATCTCATCCTGTAACGTCAGCATCGTTGTCAGATCGCCCCCAATCCCACGCTGTTTCTCTATACGAAAATCATTAACAGAAATAGACGGCGTTGTAGACTGGTCGCGCTGAATCCGTTTTATCAGGGCTGCACAGCCAATCAACGTTCCATAATCATTCCAGTGCGTATCGGTTTGATAGTAGACAACATGGTCGCGTTTGGCAGCCCAGAGTGTATCACGAATATCGATAAATGGAACCGGTGTCTGGCCCATTGCCTTTTTGAGCCTGTCTAGACGAGATGGCTCTGGGCTAACCTGCAAATGATCAGGCAAATTTTCGGGATAAATCGTGTGCGAATCCGGCGCAATGAAAATATACAGTCGGATACCCTGTTTAGCTAACTCTTGTTGACGGGATACAATATGGTTAGCAATGATACGGGCCGAATCGGGCGAGAGTGGCAATAATCCCCGGTGTTGATCGACCACATTGTTATAACTATTACCGAGATAGAACCAGCCTTTTTTGCCAACAACCACTTTTTCGGGAAGGGGCGATTCACCCAATACGTTAAATTTCCAGCGGCTGTAGGCATAGAACAGCGCATTACGCCATCCGAAATTCTCTTTATAATATCGATCGAACTGACGGGCGAAGCTTCGGACATGGGGAAAGTTTACCGGAGGCATTCCACTCAACTGACGGTTTTCTGTGCTGCTAAACCGCGACGACAGCCCCAACACCTGATCGAGCGTTGGTAAGAAAAGCAGGATGGCGAAGGCGAAGGCGGCTAGTTTAAAGCGAGCTGTATTCATAGACTGTAACCGACCAACGTCAGAACCGGAAATAAATAAATGGATTATACGTATCGGCCGCCAGATAAGACACTGCCATAACGAACAGCCCCACCAGACCAAGTACATAGACCGTGTCCAATGTCAGGCGGGTAGGTGTTGCCACAACCCGCGCCAGCAGGCGGTGCCAAAACGTCTGAAAACGGTGATAAACGGGCGTCGCCAGCACAATGCCGAGTAGTAGAGAAACGATTACTTCGACGCTTAGGAAATACGACAGTGGGTAGGCTAATCGCGCTGTTGTTCCAAAACCCACCATTTTCTGTAAGTAGACAACCGCCGACGTCAAATCGACAGCCCGAAAAAACACCCAGCCAACCAGGACAACAAGGAGCGCATATATATGAGCAAGCGGAGCCCATGTTTGCTCCAGGCGCTTGCCAAGTCCCGCTCGTTCGATGAGAAGAAACAAGCCGTGATAGAGCCCCCAAATAATGAAGTTCCAGCTAGCTCCGTGCCACAGTCCCGTGACAAAAAAAACAATCAGCAGGTTGCGGTACGTGCGGACTTGGCTGCCCCGATTTCCACCAAGTGGAATATAGACGTAATCCCGAAACCAGCTCGACAGCGAGATATGCCAACGTCGCCAGAAATCCTGAATCGACCGGGCGATATACGGATAATTAAAGTTTTCTTTGAAATCAAAACCAACCATTTTGCCCAGGCCAATGGCCATATCCGAATAGCCCGAGAAATCGAAATAGATCTGGAGCGAATAAGCAATTATGCCCAGCCAGGCCGTTGCCGTTGAATAACTGTTGGATGGAGCGTTGAAAATAGTATCCGCTATTCCCGCGAACGTGTTGGCTAACAACACCTTTTTAGCCAGCCCAATAATGAATCGCTCTGCTCCCATCCCAAATTTTTCAACTGAAACAGATCGATCAGCGAGTTCGGGAGCAATATCGGCATACCGTACAATTGGTCCGGCAATCTGGTGCGGAAACATCGCTACGTAGGTGCCGTAATCCAGGAAGCTACGGTTGGCTTTGATACGCCCCCAGTAAATATCGAGCGTATACGAAATGCCCTGAAACGTATAGAAGCTAATGCCAATAGGCAGCGCAATCTGCGACAAAGTCAAACTGTCTGTGATCGGGAGCGCAAAAGCCTCAGCAAAACCACGTACCGAATCGACCAGAAAATTGGTGTATTTATAGTAGAACAGCAGCGATAAGCTTCCAATCAATGACAACAATAAACCGGCCCGGCGCTGTCCTTTTTCAACGAGTCGCCCGGCTACGAAATTGATAAGTGCCGATAGCAACAAAACCAGCACAACCAGCCCTTCACCCCAGGCGTAGAACAGCAAACTAGCTCCGAACAAAAAGGCATTATGCCACCGGCGGGGCAGCAGGTAATAGGCAATCAGGAAAAAAGGAAGATACAGAAATAAAAAAATGGCCGAACTAAACAGCATATTAACGGACGGTAAGTCAGGCCAAAGTTAAGACAAAACCTAAACTCATACCACCACGCGCAATTTCGCGAAGCTCAGCAGCAATACCTTTTCGCCCTCTGTATCAAAGTGTATCGTAGCTTTACGTTCGGTGCCGTTCACATCCAGGCGTTTAACAACACCAAAACCGAATTTAGCATGTTCAACCCGCTGCCCGGCGGCTAATTCGGCCGTGCTCGTGGGCGCGAAATCGGCCGACGGTGTGTGCGATACTTTTTGTTGAGGTGCCTGCGAACGAGCTGTTTTCTGCGCCAGCGACCGCACGAAGGCCATCGAACCTGTCGATGTGCTTTCACTTTTATCCCGCTCAGGACGGTCGAAATCCATCCGGCTCGGTGCCGAACGTAACTTCGACGCTTTCAGGTATTTCTGATCGATTTCCATAATAAACCGACTCGGTTCGCACATTTTCAGGCGGCCGTAGTGATAGCGCGTTTCAGCGTAAGAGATCGTCAGGCGTTTCTCGGCGCGGGTGATGGCCACGTAAAATAAACGTCGCTCCTCTTCCAGATCATTACGACTTTCAAGCATCATCTGGCTTGGGAATAAATCCTCTTCCAGCCCTACAATATGCACATTCTTGAACTCCAGCCCCTTAGCCGCGTGAATAGTCATTAACGTTATTCTGTCGTTATCACCATCATCTTCTTTTTCATCGGCCGTTGTCAGCAGTGAGACCGATTGAAGGAATGCGCCAAGGCTTTTTTCCTCATTATCAGGATTGTCGACAAATTCTTTGATGGCATTCAGCAATTCCTGTACGTTCTCGTAGCGAGCCAAGCCTTCAACAGTCTTATCGTCATACAGTTCCTTGAGCAAACCCGACGCTTTAGCAATATGCGACGCGACTTCAAACGCATCTTTCTGATCGAGCAGAAGTTTAAAACTTTTGATCAGGTCCGCGAAACCTTCAATGGCAATGGAAGAACGACCTGCTACGTGTTTGCCAATGTCAGCCACGATTTCCCAGACAGAATCCTGCTTCTCGGCCGCAATGACACTGATTTTAGCCACCGTCGTGTCACCAATGCCCCGTTTTGGCAGATTGATAATCCGTTTGAAGGCTTCTTCGTCCTGCTGGTTGACGGTAAAACGCAGGTAAGCAATCAGGTCTTTAATTTCTTTACGCTGATAGAACGACAAGCCACCAATGATGCGGTATTTGAGACTGACCTTACGTAGTGCTTCTTCAAATGCCCGCGACTGCGCATTCGTGCGATACAGGATGGCAAAGTCATTGTTGGCCAACGATTCGTTCATCTTGGCTTCAAAAATAGCCGAGGCTACCAGCCGCCCTTCTTCATTGTCCGATGAAGCTTTAATGACATCAATCAGCGGCCCGTCTTCATTATTGGTAAAAACCGATTTCTCCAGCTGATTTTTGTTACGGGAAATAATCGAATTGGCCGCCTGTACAATGGTTTTTGTGGAACGGTAATTCTCTTCCAGCTTCACAATCTTGACATTCTCCTTGCCGTAATCACGCTGGAAATTCAGGATATTCTCGATGTTGGCGCCCCGGAACGCATAAATACTCTGGGCATCGTCGCCCACGATGGCAATATTCTGGTGAACAGCCGCCAGTTTGCGCGTAATGAGGTACTGTGATACGTTCGTATCCTGAAACTCATCGACCATTACGTGCTGAAACTTATGCTGGTATTTGTTCAGAATATCCAGGTGATCGCGAAACAGTACGTTTGTGTTGAACAGCAAATCGTCGAAATCCATCGCGTTGGCCGCAAAACAACGTAATGCATACTGCTTGTAAATCCGGCCAATGTGCGGCATACGGGCCGACTCATCATCGGCCTGAATGACAGCGTTGTTAATATACTCTTCGGGGCCAATGAGCCGGTTTTTTGCCCCCGAAATCCGGCCGAAAACGCTGTTGACCCGATACACTTTATCATCCAGCCCCATTTCCTTGACAATGCTACGCAGCAGCGACTTCGAGTCGTCGGTATCGTAGATCGAGAAGTTGCTGGTGTACCCAATGGCCTTCGCTTCGATCCGTAAAATCTTGGCAAAAACCGAGTGAAACGTACCCATCCAAATATTTCGGGCTTCCGTACCAACCACTTTCTCAATACGGTGACGCATCTCTCCGGCCGCTTTGTTGGTAAACGTCAGCGAGAGAATTCGGAAAGGATCAACACCATTTTCAATCAGGTGAGCAATGCGGTAAGTAAGTACACGGGTCTTGCCCGAACCCGCTCCGGCTATAATCATCAACGGGCCGTTGCCGTGCATGACGGCCTCCCGCTGGGGTTCATTTAATCCAGAAATATAATCAACCATTCGGCTTGTTTCTATCCTTCTATAACAAGTAAAACTACGAAATAATTTGGTAGAGAGCTTTCCAAAAAAGGGTATCTTTGAACAAGAACCAGCCTGCGCAACGCTATGATCGCCACTCCAGCATCGTCCCCATCGTTACCAACCCATCTGCAAACTGTCGAAGAATTTGAGCAGTGGGAGCAACAGTATGCACACGAAGGCAGCTACGAGTTTGTACACGGGCGGATTATTGAAAAACAACCTATGAAGCAAAACGAACTAGACCTAATTGATTTTTTAATACGATGCTTTATAGAGACTCCTCAATTCAAACAAAAACATACATTATATTCCGAAATAGATTCTTATATAGACAATTTTCGGAAGCGTGTTCCAGACTTGACATACTTCACTGCGGAGCAACGCCAGGCTATTCGGCAAGGGGAGCGGGTCAATACGTTGTTTGCTATAGAAATTCTATCTGATTCTGAATCATACCAGGATGTACTGGATAAAATTCAGGATTATTTTGATGGTGGTACGCAGTTAGTTTGGTATATCGTACCCAAGCAGCAGAAAATATATGTCTACACATCGCCCGACGAGTCAAAAGCATATAAAGGAACGGATACTATTTCGGCCGCGCCAGTTGTGCCGGACTTCCAATTCGTTGTCTCAGACTTGTTTGCGTAATTCTTCACAGAAACACGCCTAAATCAATACCCAGTAGCTCTGATACCGACGAGCTAGTTGCGGCACCTCCGTCACCTTTTCGGTAACGAAACCACTCACGAGTTTTGTCATTGTAGACGAACCCTTCCAGAATACCGTAGTCATCATCTTCAATGAGATGTATGATTTTTTGCACGTCTCGTTTAGTTCTTCGAGGCTGCGTGACGTCTATGATAATACGCGTCAATTCAGCTTCATTATCAAATAAAAGTATATCTGAAACTTGATGACCAGGGCCTTCAGCTAGTGGAGTTTCGGGTAAAGGCTCCAATGTAATACTTCATTTATGGTAATAGAGGACGCCTAACTCAACCGCCAATTTGCTGACTACACGTTGGTGTTCTAAAGGTGAGTTCGTACCATCATCTTCATGAACCATCGGTGTAAAGCTATGTTTTGATCCGTACATCGTACATTAGGCTAGTTATTTAGCTACCTAAAGTACAGAAAAATAGTAGCTTAGTTGAGGTGACGAAAGAAACGCGTATTTTTTCTGAATTATTGTGCAACATCTGTGATATTCCTGCATCTTTCTCCTGATTAACAACCTAAACCACCCCGGAGCTGAACCTGTTGGAATCGAACCGAAACGTCGGACCGCCGTACCCAGACCGTCATGCTGAACTGGTCAAACGCTGCCAACAGGGTGAGCGACGAGCGCAGTATGAGCTATATCAGCAGTACGTCAAGGCGATGCACAATGTGTGTCTGCGAATTGTTAATCACGAGGCTGAGGCCGAAGATGTATTGCAGGAAGCTTTCATTGACGCGTTCAGCCATATCAATTCATTTCGGGGGCAGAGTACGTTTGGGGCTTGGCTGAAGCAGATTGTAGTGAACCGGGCCATTAACCATCTGCGCAGTCGGCGGTTAGAGTTTGTAGACATTGAGTCGTCTCGTCTGGGCGAAGACGATGGTCTGGATTACGCTGACACGGAGCCTTACGACGAAGAAGGGACTCAGTTGGAAGTGGAGCGGGTACGGCGCGCCATGCAACTGCTTCCTGAGGGTTATCGTGTGGTCTTATCCCTCTATTTATTTGAAGGCTACGACCACGAGGAAATTGGTAACGTACTGAATATTAGTGAAACAACGTCGAGAACTCAGTACTTGAGAGGGAAGAAACGATTAATGGAATTGCTGTAAATTGGCTATTCGGCCAGGTTATAGATAGAATACTAGTGATAAAACACGATCGGCAACTCGAAAGGCTGTCGTCAAAAATATGAAGAAAGATAATCTTGAACGTTTCGTCCGTGACAACAAAGAAGCTTTTGATAATAAAGAGCCATCGGACGATTTATGGCTGAAGATAGAAGCCGGTTTGAAGAAAGTTGACCTGGAAAAGTCTGGTCTGGATGGCTTTGAATCAGCGAAGGAGCAGCCTGCAAAGGCCTCACCTTTCTTACAGGTTCATAAAAACCCAGCTCAGTTGGAAAGCCGTCCAACTAGCCGAATTGGATGGCCGTGGCTCAGTCTCGACTGGCGCGTAGCGGCTTCCATTACCATACTGTTGCTGGCAGGCTGTTTTTTGTATATGAACCAACAATATGGTGTTACTCATCAGCCTGAGGTCGTGGCCGCCAATCCGACGTACGCCAAAGAAGTAGTGCAATACACACGGTTGATTGATACTAAGCGGGCTGAGTTAAAACAGATGACGGAAGACAATCCGGCCCTCTATAAGGAGTTTGCTACCGATCTGGACCGGCTCGAAAAGTCTTACCAGTCACTAAAGGCGGATTTGCCGCAAAATCC
The DNA here is from genome assembly GCF_054777855.1 of Spirosoma jeollabukense. Taxonomy (NCBI): domain Bacteria; kingdom Pseudomonadati; phylum Bacteroidota; class Cytophagia; order Cytophagales; family Cytophagaceae; genus Spirosoma; species Spirosoma jeollabukense. The sequence goes on along the minus strand of NZ_BAAHAD010000003.1, from coordinate 139,188 downwards.
GAATCAGGAAATGTTGATTCAGGCGATGATTCAGAATCTGCAATTCCAGATTAATCTGCTTAATGAACAGTTGCGTGTTATTCAACGCATTAAACAACAAACCAATGAAAGTACTCCTGTATAGCCTATTGCTCTGCTTCTGCCCACTATTCAGTTGGGCAGAGGACCCGATTGACATCGGCGCCGTAGAAAAAAAGAAGACAATCATCAAAATTTTCGATGTAGATGCCAGTGATAATTTAGTCATAGAAAATCAATACGGACAAGTGTCCATTGGCCTGTGGGACAAAAAAGAGATTCGGGTTCAGATCACGATTGTCGCGAACTCCGAGTCCGACGAACGGGTGCAGCAGTTCATCGACGCCGTTTCGATTGAGGAAAAACGCACCGGGAATCAGATTCTCGTCCGCACGAACTTTAGCCAGAGTACTATGTCGAACTGGAGCTTTAGCAAGTGGAAGAATGGCGGTGAGCGGAATTTCGTCAAGATCAATTATGAGGTCATGATGCCCAAGCAAAATGCGCTGACGGTACGTAACAAGTTTGGCAACACAAGCATCCCGACTTTCCAGGCACCCTTAACGATTCATAGCCGCTACGGTAACTTTAGTGCCGATGATCTCACGGGCCGTCAGAATGACATCGACGTGGCCTATGGTAAAGCTGATATTGGCACGCTTGGTCAAGGAAAACTGGATATTGCCTATGGAAGTCTCGAACTCTCGAAAGCAAACGTATTGGTGCTGACCAATAAGTTTGGCAAAATGAATATTGGTGATGTCGGTAAATTGGATGCCAACATCAATTATTCGGGTGCAAAGATTGGAACGCTACGTGAATCCGGCAAAATCAAGCTCGAATTTTCGGGTGGATTCCGCATCGATCAGTTATCTAAAACGGTCGAAAATGTTGATATTCAATCCTCTTATTCATCAGTTGCCCTGCCGATGGATAGTGGTAACGACTGCGATTTCGACGTAACGGTTAGCTATGGCAATTTCAATTATGGATCGGGTTCGGAAATGCACTTTAAATCTCAGCCGAGCGATAACGACAATCACCACGGTCCTCGCCTGAAGAAGCAATATATCGGTAAAATAGGCGATGGCACCGGCACCAAAGTCCGGGTTGTGTCAACGTTCGGTAATGTGAATTTCAAGTAGTCAGCGTCTCAATTACCGACCGATGCTGTGGAAATTCGGCCAGTAGAGTCGCCCGATCTGCCATCTCGAAATCAGCAAAATCGAAACCGGGGGCAACGGTGCAGCCCACCAGCGAAAAATCTGTTCCTACGGCTGGTTTAGAACCGAACCAGCTTCCGGCTGGGACGACCGCCTGAAATACTTCGTTCTGGTCGGGATTACGGCCTAATCGAATAATTGTCAACTCGCCAGTTGGCGAAATAACAGAAACCTCCAACGTACCGCCCTCGTAAAAGTGCCAGATCTCATCGGACTGGATACGGTGCAGCGCAGAAATGTGATGTCTTTCTAGCAGAAAATAGATCGCCGTTCCAAACGCTCGCGCTCCATTAAATCGATCAGGTAAGGCAGCCTGCGAAATTGTTTCGGCTGACCGATATGTCTCAGCAAAATAGCCGCCTTCAGGATGAGGCAACATGTTTAGGGTATTGGCGTAGTATGCTGCGGTCATGATTAATGACGAAAGAGCGAATGAGTGAAAGAGCGATAAATTTAAATTACGTATTTACTTAGTCACTCTTGCGCTCTTTCATTCTTTCGCCTTTAAAGTTACTGGGCTGCTTTCACTACCGTTGTAAAATCACGCGATTTGAGCGAAGCACCGCCAATTAGTCCGCCGTCAACGTCGGGTTGCGCAAAGAGTTCAGCTGCATTCTGCGCATTGGCACTGCCACCGTATAAAATCGTGGTATCCTGTGCTACCATATCGCCGTATTGGCTCGCAATGTGCTGCCGCAATTCAAAGTGCATATCCTGTGCCTGCGCCGATGAAGCCGTTAAACCAGTACCAATAGCCCAGATGGGTTCGTAGGCAATAACAACCTTGCCAAACGACTCAGCCGACAGATGAAACAAGCTATCCGTAATCTGGTCTTTCACAAAACCGATATAGTCACCGTTTTCGCGCAGATCGCGCGATTCACCACAGCAGAAAATAGGTATCACGTTATTTTCAAGGGCGATGTTGACTTTCTCAGCCAACTGTGCGTTGGTTTCCTCAAAATATTGCCGCCGTTCGCTGTGACCCAGAATCACGTATTTAACGCCAATAGATTGCAGCATTGGTGCCGAAATTTCGCCTGTGTAAGCGCCCGATGCTTTCTCGTGGCAGTTCTGAGCACCTATCGAGATTTTACCACCGGGTGTTAGATACTGCTGCGCCGTGGTCAGGTAAAGCGCGGGGGGGCATAACACCACCTCGACATCACCCATAACTTCGTCTTTAATCATGTTCACGACTTCCGATAATAAAGCGGTTGCTTCTTCGGCAGTCTTGTTCATTTTCCAGTTCCCGGCAACAATTTTTTTACGCATAATAAATAAATAAGGTGGTCAAAATCAGTTTTCTAAACCTGGCGAACGTAGTGTTTATTCGCTATTTAGGGGCGAAATTAGAACATTTAAACCGAACCTATTGTCAGCTATCCAGTAAATTTTGTGCAGCCGTTCATATGCAGAACGCTGCATACATAAACGCGAAAAACCAATCACTAATTTTTTGTGTTATTTGGATAAAAAAATGCGTAATTTCAATGTCTATACAAAAAGGAGATGAAAACGCTGGTGTTGGTAATTGGGCTATTAAGTATATGTCTGGCCAGTCGTGCCGACGACCATAACAAACGCGTGCCCGACAAGGAACGCTATGGATTCTTTATTGCTGACAACCACTCATGGACACGTATTCCATTTCAACTTCATTCCAACCTGATCATCGTTCCGGTACGCGTAAATGATTCTGATACATTACGTTTCATTTTGGATACGGGCGTAAGCAACACCATTATCACCGATCCTAGTGCTTTTAAAAAGAAACCTCTTACACTGACTCGCAAAGTTAAACTCGCCGGTGCCGGAGAAGGCGGTAGCCTGACCGCTTCCATTGCCATCGACAATACCCTTAGCATGGGTGGCTTACGGGCAGCTCATCACAATCTGGTCCTTCTGGACGAAGACATTCTTAAACTTTCAGAGTACGTAGGAACCCCGGTACATGGCATATTTGGTTACGAAATATTTGCCAACTTCGTCGTAAATATTGACTTTCAGCGGCATGAGATCATGTTGATGAAGACCAATAAATACAAATATCGTAAGGGGAAAGGCGATCGATATCCTATCACTATTCAGGATACAAAGGCTTATACGGACGCCTTATCAATATTCGACGGAGAGAAAGTAACTCCTTTGAGGGTAATTCTGGACACGGGCGCAGGACACGCCTTATTGCTCGATCAGGCACGTAGTTTAGTGGCTATGCCGCTTCCCGAAAAGAGCATTCGTGCCCAATTGGGCCGGGGGCTAAACGGCGTTATCAATGGTCGTTTGGGCCGAATTCAAAAGGTTCGATTTGGACGCTATGAGCTGGAAAATATTCTGGCCTCATTTCCAGATAGTATGGCTTTCGGTATGAAGCTAGTCGATATGCCCGAACGTCAGGGTAACGTTGGCTGCGAATTACTACGTCGGTTCAACGTTACATTCAATTATCCTGAGCAATACATTGTCATGAAGCCTATTAAACGGCTTATGCGGGAGAGTTTTGAGCATGACATGAGCGGTCTCGAACTCCGGGCCAGGGGCGAAAGTTTTCGTAACTACTACGTTGACAAAATTCTGGAAAACTCCCCCGCCGAGATGGCGGGTTTGAAAGAAGGCGATGAAGTACTTTTTGTAAACAACAGCTCAACTAACAACCTATCAATCAGCGACATTTACAAAATACTACAGAAAGGCGAAGGCCGCGAGGTATCAATACTTGTCCGGCGGAATGGCCAAATGGTTATAACGAGTTTTGTCTTGAAACGATTGATTTAATACTACCGCAGCGCAGGCTATACTATAAACAAATCTAAACTGGTTTGTGGTTTTCACCGGCGCTACATCAATCCATGCGCTCCAGCTTAAACCGGAACGTAGTGCCTTTCTCCACTTTGCTCATTACCGTAATTTTGGCTTTGTGAGCGCTCAGGATATGCTTTACAATAGCAAGTCCTAAGCCAGTACCACCACGATCTTTTGAGCGGCTTTTTTCCACCCGATAAAATCGCTCAAAAATTCGACTCAGGTGCTCAGGTGGAATGCCCGGGCCGTTATCCCGAATGGATACGAGAATATGTTTTTTGTCTTCCTCCAACGTAACGACCACGCGCCCAAGTTCGTTGCCATATTTCACGGCATTCTCGATTAAGTTGGTCATTACCTGGACAATACGTTGTGAATCAGCTTTTACCCAAACAGGGCCAGGGTGCGGCTTGGATAGCGTCAGCGAGGTGTGTTTAGCCTGAGCAATGTCTTCTAACTGATCAAAAATTTCCTGCGTTACGTCGGCAAGATCGACCCGACCGAAGGTCATTTTCACTTCACCCGTTTCCAGTTGCGATAGAGCTACCAGGTCTTTCACTAACGCATCGAGGCCGTCTAGACTTTTAGCTGCTTTAGAAAGGAATTTATCACGCACTTTTTCGTCATCAACAGCGCCGTCGATAAGCGTATGAATAAAGCCTTGAGCGGCAAAAATGGGGGTTTTTAATTCATGTGATACGTCAGCCAGAAACTCCCGCCGGAATTGTTCCAGTCGTTTCAACTCATCGATTTCCTTTTGCTTTTTAGCAACGTAGACAAAAATCTCGTCGTTCAGCTTTTTAAACGGATTCGTGTTCTTGATAATGGCTTTACGGGAGATATTAAAGTCACGAATTTTCAGTTGATGTATGGTTTTATACATTTTGTTCACTTCCCGAAAAACCAGCAACTCAATAGCGTAAAAAACTAAAAAAAACGAGAGCACAAAGGAAGAAACACCTACTACAAACAACATAGTGCTTGTGACACCCTCCACAAACGTCAGAAACGTAAGCGTCAGGGATGAGATCAGGCAGGCCAGCAAGAGCGCAATAATGCGGGGACTCAGGGACATAGAGCAAAGATAAAAAGAGGGAAAGGGTGAACGAGCAAATGAGTGAAAATGGTTCTCGCCAGTTTTTCACTCATTCGCTCGTTCACCCTTTCCCTCTTTATTCAGGCTGGTCGGTAAACATATAGCCTACGCCTTTAAGGGTTCGGATATGGGTGTCCCCGATTTTTTCCCGGAGTTTGCGAATATGAACATCCACTGTGCGTTCAAGAACGTAGATGTCGGCACCCCATATTTTCTGAAGTAACTCTTCACGGCTGCAAACTTTATTAGGGTGTTGCGCCAGAAAAAACAGCAATTCAAATTCTTTCTTGGGCAAAATTACCGACTTGTCGTTCTGGCTGACCGAATAATTTTTCCGGTTAATTAACAGATCGCCAATGGCAATCTGCTCCCCTGGATCGGATTTCTGGGCCTCGCGTCGAAACAACGCGTTAATACGACTCATCAGCGCTCGGGGCTTGATGGGCTTAGTAATGTAATCATCGGCTCCTACATCAAAAGCCGCGACTTCGGAGTATTCCTCCGAGCGGGCCGTCAGATAAAGAATATAAGTCTGCCGTAACTCGGGAATATCACGCAATTGCCGTCCCGCTTCGATGCCATCTAAATGGGGCATCATAATGTCGAGCAACACTAATTCGGGTAAATAAGACTTCGCAACGTCAACGGCTTTCCGGCCATCAGCAGCGGTGCGAACATCGTACCCCTCTTTAGTGAGGTTGTATTCTAACATCTCAAGGATGTCGGCGTCGTCGTCAACGACTAGAACGCGATGTAGGGGTTGAGCAGCTTTAGCAGCACTCATACGTAGTAAAGTTGGTGAGAATGACCATTCTGTTGGTACATTGCCGAACGGTTGGCGACCACGAAGTTACGTGGCTTATCCGCAACGTTACCAATGCTGAACGCAGACTTAACAATAACTTAACAGCCTGTCAATGAATTCAGCCTTGTACTCCTGCCTGAACACGAGTTTATTAATTGGGCATTAATAAACAATATTCCCCTAAACAATGCCAGTACTAGCTGGTTCGTACTTAAGTAATATTACCACATGCTTAAGGCAATAACGGCAAAGATAGTTATTGCTTTTATTTACTTATATGAATATTCGTCCCCGGGAAATTATACTTCCCTCTTACGCCAGACTGGTCTGCATACTACTTTCACTAGTAGTTATTGTTTATGGGTTACATACGCTGTCAGGCTTACTTATCCCACTGGTTTTCGCCATTTTATTTTCCGTTTTGCTCTTTCCATTAGTACAACGGCTTGAAAATTGGCACGTACCCAGAATACTAGCTATTATTTTGTGTCTTTTACTTGCCTTAGCGGTGCTAACGGGTTTGTTTTATGGCATTTCAATTCAAATTAGCAGTTTTGCCGAAGTCGTTCCGCAATTCGTCAAGCGCGGAAATGAGTACATTAACAGCATACGAACGTTTGCCGACGAACACCTGAATATTGATCGACAACGGCAGGTCGACGAAATAAAAAAGTATCTGAATCAGGCACTGGCCGAAGGTGGTACGATTGTCACATCGACGTTACTGGCTACGACCAGTATTCTCACAAATCTCTTTCTGGTTTTACTATTTGCTTTTTTCTTCCTGCTCTACCGCGATTTTTTTCGATCATTTTTTTACAGAGCTTTTAGCGATGCACGACCATCAAAGATTGACGGTGTAATGGCGGGAATTTATCAGGTCGTTAAAGATTACCTCGCTGGATTGGTGCTGGTCATTATTATTATTGGCACGCTCATGACCATCGGCCTGCTCATTCTGGGTGTTGATTATGCTGTATTTTTTGGGTTCTTCGGAGCCTGTCTGGTACTGATTCCGTACTTTGGCATCTCACTGGGGTCCTTATTACCAGCGGCCTACACACTTGTCACTCAGGATAACCCCCTAAAAGCCCTGGCGGTCGTTGGCGTTTTTTTATTCGTACAGGCGTTAGAGGGGAATTTTATTACACCTTACATAGTCGGTTCAAAAGTTAGTATTAATCCACTGGCGGCCATTATTGTACTGATTCTTTGGGAAAACATCTGGGGCTTGCCTGGCCTGGTGCTGGCTCTTCCTATGACGGCCATTCTGAAAGTCATTTTCGATGCCGTAGACTCGCTCAAACCCTACGGGTTTTTGATTGGTGAAGCGGAAAAACCCCGCCCACCCATCAAGAACCTGAAGGAATTAGCCGACCAATTACCCAAACGAGCCAAGAAAGTGGGAAAGGTAGAGGAAAAAGAATGAGCGAAAAGCTCTGGGTTATTTTTCGTTCATTCACTGCCACGGCGGGCCCTTCTTTCGCTCACCGACTGTCAAAAATTAAGCGGATCAAGATTCTTAAAGTGGCCGTTCATGCTGATACGCTGCTTTGTACGCTCCATATCCGACAATACAGGTAATACTTTGTTGATATGCTGAATCAGGAAAAGCTGCCGTTCGGCTTCCGTTTCGAGCGTCAATAGTTCATACTCCTGTTCTACCGATAAGCCAACCCTATGCGCTACTTTGTAAGAAAGGTTCTCTGTTGTAGCCGTGTAGTCTTTTTCTATCTGTAAGAAATTGTAGAGTAGTTCCAGCCGCTCAGTCAGGGCGGTTGAGTGAGCGCTAAAACCATCACCCGCTTCAATCAACTCTACTTCTCCACCAGCATAGAGTTTGCCGGGCAACGGGTTTTCAAAGTTTACCAGCCGAAACACGGCCAGTCCCTTGGATTTGATATCCATTCGCCCGTCGGGATAGCGTTTATGCAGTGTTGTAACGTGCATTTCGGTGCCATAACCCGGCAATTTGTTATTGATAAACGTTGGGATACCAAACGTCCGTTCGTCTTCAAGGCACTCGTTAATGAGTTGGCGATAACGTGGCTCGAAAATATGGAGATTCAAATCCTCGCCGGGATAAACAATCAGATTGAGCGGAAACAGGGATAGCGTCTTTTCCATAACGCCGAAAAATACAGCTTTTTAGTTGAAAATTTCATCTGACTCCCTAAAACGAACACCGCTAGCCTGAGCTTCAGCATAGATAGAATCGGCGAGATAGCCTAAACCCGTTACGTCCGACATGCAGTCACTAACCACGACAAGCTTCTGCACCAATCCAGGGGCAAAGTCCAGAATTTGTTTCAGACTATTCGCCACGCAGTGTGATTTAGCCTCACCCATTAGATAGACCGCATCAAAACGATCCAGGTCGGCAATAAGGGACGTGTTGAGTTGCGTTTCGGGCACGGCCGGGTCGGGTACCTGCGCCTGAAAAATGCCAAAATGTTCTGACAGTGGGTATAGCCCTTTCTGAACGGCTACATAGTCGCGGTCGCGTTTTCGCGACCAATCTTTAAGCGCCTTCAGTAACGTATCATGCAAGGCGGCACCCCGAGAGCCAATCAGGCAATGTTCGGGCCAGATAAAATGCGAGAACTGACCGTCGGCTTCAAGATCATGAACGTATTGACGAGCCTTTTCGGCTGAGAAACGCGGTATCCACTGGCCAGCGTCAACCTCCGCGGCCGTAATACGCGTGAATGGCGCGGGATGATTGCCCGACGTATCGTGCCAGAAAAGCGGGTGAGCAATATCTAAAATATGATGCGTATCGAGCGTTGTTACAATATGGTCAATCTGGTCGGCATGTTGCTGGATAAGACCGGCAATACGGTCAATATCCTGCTCAGCGCCAGGTACGAACAGCGCTCCCTCGGGATGGCAAAAGTCAAATTGGGCATCAATAATTAGAAAAGCGTTTTTCATAACTCACTACATCAAAATTAACGCACGTTTTTGCTCACCGGGTTAAAACTGCCTGCAAGGTAAAGTGTATTAGTCAACGACAAAAGTGAGGAAACAGACAAAGTAAAATCCGGGTCAACGCTTTATATCGTTTATAGACTAAGCCACAGTCTGCTTTTTCGTTACTTTGACCTATGAATTATATTGAACTCCAACTGCGCCTGTCGCCTGATTATACTGATATCCTCACCGCCGAACTCGCCGAACTTGGCTTCGAGTCATTCGTTGAAACTGACGCGGGTCTGAATGCTTACATTACTGAACCGGATTTTGATGAAAAGGCTGTACAGGAACTCATTGCTAAATACGACAGCCAGACTGCAATAGCCTATGAAGTCAGTTCGTTAGAAAAAAGAAACTGGAACGCCGAGTGGGAGCGCGATTATGAGCCGATTGAAGTAGCGAGCCAAGTCCGGGTCCGGGCCTCCTTCCATACGATGGAGGCCCGGTTTCGTTACGACATCATTATTAACCCCAAAATGTCGTTCGGAACGGGCCATCACGAGACCACGGCTATGATGCTGGAGCAACAGCTTAGCCTTGATTTCGCCGACAAAGCAGTGCTTGATGTTGGTAGCGGCACGGGCATTTTGGCAGTTTTGGCGGCTAAAATGGGCGCACAGAACGTATTAGCCTTCGATATTGAAGAATGGGCCGTTGAAAATGCCCGCGAAAATGCCGAGCTTAACGATTGCCCGCAGGTGACGGTTTTTCAGGGAGCGATTGCCGATGTTGACCCAAGCAACCGATATGATATAGTACTGGCCAATATCAACCGGAACGTACTGTTGGCCGAGATTCCGATGTATACTAATTTACTAAAAGCAGAAGGCTATCTGGTCGTGAGTGGTTTTTATGAACACGACGCTCCAGATATTCAACAGAAAGCTATTGAAGCGGGTCTTAGACCTGTTAGGAGCATGACGAATCGCGAATGGACTTCGCTCGTCTTTCAAAAATAGATATGAAGCGTAACTATAAGTATAAGATACAGACGTCAAAAACCGCGATCTTACTGTTTTTCCTAACAACTGCCGTTAGTTTCGGGCAGGCCGTTCGGCTTTCCGACAAGCCCGAGCAGTTCATGACGGAAATGCAAAAGCTGATGGCAACGGGCGGACCAGTAGCCGTACGGGCCGGAACGAATTTACAGTCGCTGTGGTCCGAAAATAAATTATCGCCCCAGCAGCAGGAGCGCATTATGGCGTTAAGTCGCAAGTTGAACCAGAAGCGTCTTCAACCAGCTACTCACTTCGCTCCTTTCTACGAATCGCTTTATCAGGCAAGCCAGCAACCAGCAACGTCTGCTACGTATGTGGATGGGATTTTGACTATAGCGGAGAAGTTATTTGAGGCAAATGATCCTAAAGTTTTTGCCCGCAGTTTAGAAACTGCTCGACGGTTCATGGAACGCCGTGAATTGTATACCAGTAACTACAATAAGCTCTACGCTCTGGGTGGTACGTTCGAGTTTCGCTACGTAGGCAATGTTCCAACGACTAGTCAACCGGGTGCACCGCCAACGGCTGCCGATTCAATTGCTTCGGTGAAAGCCTCCATCGAACGTTCCCGCTTTGACGGCTGGGATACCCCGGCAACATCAGACTCAACACAGCCCCGTTCACTGGGGGTGCAGTACACGCCACAACGTCGGCCAATCCCTTCGGTATCAGGGGCCGTTATCACGTTAAAAGACGTAACACTGGCGATGATTGCCAATGGGGATTCAGCCGTTCTGTCGAACACCAATGGTGATTTGATGCTCAAAGATGGCGTGCTGGTAGGTAACGGGGGGAAATTCACCTGGGCAACCGCTGGGCGACCGGATATCTTCGTCACACTCAGTGAGTATTCACTCACAACGATGAATCCGCGCATACAGGCCGACGATGTAACGCTGACCTACGGGACCACCAAGCCAATAAAAGGCGTATTTGAATACGTTAGCAAGAAAAAAGGCGGGCCGGTGACCTACCCTCGGTTTATGTCCTGGCAAAATGATGTTAAACTACCTGACCTCGGACCAGACATTGACTATCGGGGTGGTTTGGCCCTGTCTGGCACCCAGATGGTGGGGGCATCGGCGAGCGGACAGCCCGCCCAATTGACGATTAAGTACAATGGCAAAACGGCCTTCAAAGCCAGCAGTCGCCGGTTCGACTTCAGTAGTAAAATCGACTCCACATCAGCGGGCCTGACCCAGTCGGCGGCAAAACCTGATTCAACCCAGAATGGAGGATTTAATACGTCGGGATTTAGCGGAACCAGTGGGGCAAAATCATTGATTTCGGCGAATTCAGCGTCATTTGTCGGCTATGTGGATACGGATTCCGTTACACATCCTTCTGTGAAATTCCGGTACGATAAAAATCAGCACATTGCCTGGCTCGACCGTGAACAACGTACCGACTACGCCCGCGTTCCTTATTCTGACTCATACCACAAGTTCTATATTCTGCCCGAAGTTGTGCGCTGGGATTTGCCACGCCGAAAGGTGGATTTTTATCAGGTTGGCGCGAAGCAGGAAGTGCCCGTACGTTTTGAATCGTTCGATTATTTCCACCCGCAGCGCTATTCCGACTTAACTGTCGATTACGGATTTCACCCGCTGCAAATTGTGGCGAACTACGTATCGACCAAAAAGCAGCAAACGTTTCTGGAAGGCGATATTATCGACTTTACAAAAGCCAATAAAGTTAGTCCGGTGGCACTACGCGGGGCACTGAACCGCATGGTGCTGGAAGGCTACCTTGATCGCGACGCGAATTCGGGGTTGATGCGCCTGAGTCGTAAAGGTGCCCTGTACGTACTGGCCTATGCGCAGAAACGCGACTACGACAATTTCCAGGTGCAATCTTATTTTCCCTCGAACGATAGTACCAAGAACGCAACAATCAATCTGGACGACAAAATGCTGACGATCCGGGGTGTTGAGCGCTTCAACCTGTCCGATTCGCTGAAAATTTTCGGTATTCCCTCCGACAAAACATTACGTATTGGAAAAGGGCGGGCCTTCACCCTGAATGGGCAGCTCAAAGCCGGAACGCTACGTTACGCAGGCCGTGATCTCAAATTCGATTACGACAAATTCGCCATGAACCTCAACAAGATCGACTCCATTACGTTCTCGTCGCAGAAGTTGCCGGGTCAGGAAATGGGGGGCGACATTAAGTATGAGAATCCAGGAACGGTCTATCTTAGTAGCGCGGATAATAAGTCGGGACGTATTGCCGGTAAGAAAGCGACGCAGCGGCTGGTCATGCCCGAGGGTATGACCGTCTATTTCAATCAACCCGCCCGTGGTGACCGTACCTACGATCAGAAGGTTTATTTCAAAATTCCGGCGGTTGACAACGACAGCCTCGGCAAGGGGGATATTGCCTTTATGGGTACGTTCTACTCCGATGGAATTTTCCCCCCTTTCAAAGCGGAACTTAAAACCATGCCCGATAATACGCTGGGCTTCGTGCACAAAGCCCCGGCAACGGGTTATCCGGTTTACAGCGGCAAGAAAGGGTCAGCAGCCTCAACGGTGAAGTTTACGGGCGATCTGACGATGGACAAGAGCGGTTTGCATGCCGACGGCGTACTGAATCACCTGACGGCCAGCCTGAACGCCAAAAATATGCTGTTCATGACCGATTCGTTGACAGGATCAGGTGAGAAAGGCGAAATCAAGGAAACGCTGGCGGGACAAACCGGACCATCAAAAGCCTATTTTCCGCAGGTACAGCTGAATAACTACACCATGAAATGGTGGCCGAAAGCCGATAGCATGGTCATTGTTACGCAGAAGAAAAATTTCAATTTCTACAATGCGACGACCAATCTGGATGGTGATCTGGTGCTACGTTCATCGGGTTTGTTCGGTCATGGCATCCTGCGCCGGAAAGATTCGGAAGTCATTTCGGGCAGCATCAAATTCAACAGAGAGGGTTTTCTGGCTAGTAATGCACAATTTAAAGTCCTGTCCGACAAGGTCGTAAACGGAACAGCCACGGTTGCCAAACCAATGCTGCTGGGCACGGCAATCGATGTGGACTTCAACCAGACGAAAGGCATTGTTGGGCTGTCGATTAATAAGAATTTAAGCATCACCGATACAGTACAGTCAAGCCTGGAGTTCCCATCGGCGGCCTATAAAACCAGCATCAGCAAAGCGCAATGGAACATAAACGCCAAAACGATTGCCATGAAAGGCGACGTCAAAACGTCAACCTTCACCGCCACCGCCGAAGAACAGGAAGGCTTAACTTTTAATGGGTCAGGTGCTCTGTACGACGTGGAAAAAATGACGCTCAACATTAGTGGCGTTCCTTACGTAACCTCAGCCGATGCACGAATCTATCCCGACAAAGGCCTGGTGAGTATTAAGCGTAATGGCGAGATGATGGCGCTTAAGAATGCCAAACTTGAACTAGATACCGTCAGTTTGTTTCACAGGCTCAAGAATGGCAACATTCAGGTTCTATCCCGCACCCGCTTTACTGGCGATGCTACGTATCAATTTGCTACCGCCAAGGGCGATACAGCCAGCATAAAAATGGGCAGTTTCGAGTTGAAAGAAGCGCCAGCCGTAGCCGCCAGCACGTTGACCGCCGATACCAAAAAATCGAGTCGGGGACGGAAAAATGCAACACAACCAGCTACTACGTATTTCACCGTTGCCCGGGCGGAGGTTGACGAAGATGACAACCTCCAGTTAGCGCCGAAAATGTTGTACAAGGGCACTATTTCCATGCAGGCGCCCCAGCCCGATCTGGCCATGGATGGCTTCATAAAACCAGCGCTGAAAAAACGGCAGGATCTGGTTGGTGGCTGGATTCCGTTCAAGGAAAAGGTAGCCGAGCGACTTGAGATAAAAGTGGATAAAAATCTCAAAAACGAAGGTGGACAGCAATTGGTGGCCGGTATTCATTTCCGGGAAGGCAATGCCGGACTCTATCCAACCTTCCTGTCGCCTAAAGAAGATCCAAGAGACGTCGACCTGTTCACGGCAACGGGCATTATGCACTACGATGAGAAAGACAAGGTCTATCGGATTGAGTCGAAAGGAAGCGAGTCGTCTGTTGGGCAATCGACGCTGGCTACGGCAGTTGCAGCGGCTGCGCCAGCCGATAGCGTCAAAACTGATCTTGTAGTGAAAGTTGATAGCACTGCCAAAATGGTAGGGGCCGATAGTACAGCTAAACTTGTCGGCACCGACAGTACCGCACGTATTGACAGCTCTGCCCGTGTGGCAGCCGTTACTGAAACGGTTGTAGATGACGTTGAAAATGCGTTTACGTTCAACGATTCGCGCGGGCTGATGACGTTCAAAGGAAAGCTGAATCTGTTGAATGCGGCTCCGAACGAATATCTGCTAGCTTCTGGATCGGCGCGAATCAACATTGACAGCACTCAATACCGGTTCAATACGTTGCTGGCCTTTACGTTTCCGGTGCCCGACCCGATTAATACGGCCATTGGTGATCGAATTGTGAAGGCGAATCTGGAAGAGAAAAACGACGAAGCAGCCGATGATGACCTGAACCGACTTTCAGATAAACTATTGCCGCTGATCGGCCAGCAGGCGGTGGATGCGTACCGATTAAAAGCTCAAAATCAGCACGCACCACTGAGTCAGGCATCGCCAAAATTAGCTACGACGCTTGTTCTGGCGAACGCCAATCTGCGCTGGTCTACCAAGTTCAATGCGTTTTACAGCACCGGCCAGTTGGGTGTCTCGAACATAATGGCGACCGATGTCAACGCGCAGATGGATGGTTTCATCGAAATACGTAAATCAGCCAATGGCGATGAAGCCACCATTTACCTTGAGTCTTCGCCGGATGTATGGGTGTATTATGACTACAAACCGGGCAGCACACCCTCGTCGCAGGGTGAGTTAGCCATCATTACGTCGGAGCAGGAAATCAACGATCAACTAACAGCGCTGAAACAATCCAGCAAATCTTCGCTTGACGTGATGGCGGCCACTGTCGATGAGAAAACGCTCTTTGTTGACCGGTATCTGGATCAGTATAAGACGAAAGCCAAAGCCGCTCCAAAACCCAAACTGCAACCCGGCCAGAAAGTGGTGAAGGAAGAGAAAAAGAAAGACGAGAAGAAAAAAGATAAGGAAGCCGAAAAAGAAGGATTCTGATTTCTGTTGAATTTTGTCATGGCTCCGGCGGGCCGGTCTGACCGGAGCCATGACAAATACTATATGAAAGCTCTCTGGCACGACCTTCGTGACCACCTCCGCACTGACTTCCGACTTGATCTCTACGTAGCAACCGCGCTTTGGGCTACGTTGCTGCTCACCGTCAATTTCTACTTCGATCTCGAAGACGCGTATATCGACTCATTTCAGGGAAAGCCCATATGGCCGGTCCTGTATTTTTTGCTCTATGCTACCGCCTACTACGTTAGCGTCTGGCTCTGGACACATTTCCATCAACGTCCCGACATCTGGCGAAACCGTGTCTTTTGGCTACGTAGCCTCGTTGCCCTAACTTGCTATTCCACCTATGCGGGGTTTTATGCTCACAACACATGGAGCCTTACACTCTTTGATGGGCAGATCTATCTATTCGCCTACCACTGCCTGCACAACCTGCAATCGGTACTAACGATTGTGCTGCCCCTCTTTCTGTTTTATAAGTTTGTAGAACCCCATGTAAGCCAGTCCAAACCCGACAATTTTTATGGCATGGCACCCAAGCGGAAAGGCCTGATTTTGTATGCTTTATTGTTAGCCCTAATGATCCCGCTCATTACGGTGGCCTCATTCCAGCCAGATTTTCTCCAATCGTATCCAACCTACCACGACACCAACGCTAACGAGTTTTTCGGTGTATCAGAATGGGTAACGGCGCTCATCTACGAGCTTTGTTATGGCTGGGACTTCGTCCCAACAGAACTGCTTTTTCGGGGATTTCTGGTTATCGGTATGAGTCGAATTCTGGGGCCGGGAGCTGTATTGCCCATGGTCGTTTGGTACTGTTCCATTCACTTCGGACGTCCGCTGGGCGAAGCGATCTCGTCGCTGTTTGGCGGCTATCTTCTAGGCGTTTTAGCCTTGAGCACCCGTAGCATCTGGGGCGGTTTACTCATTCATATCGGCATTGCCTGGGGCATGGAAATTGCTGCTTTTTTGCAGAACGCCAGCCGGTAACTCATGCGATAAATTTCCCGGTGCTCTTGCCTCTGCCTTCACATTCTTTGCGTTTAAAGTAAAAGACCTAACCCATCATGAGTCACCGCCATATGTCCGCCCAACCGCCTATCCCATCCGGCAAAAAATTCGATGCCATAGTTGTCGGCTCTGGCATTAGCGGGGGTTGGTCAGCAAAAGAATTGTGTGAAAAAGGGCTTAACGTACTGCTTCTCGAACGGGGGCGCATGATTGAGCATGTTACTGACTATCACACGGCTACCAAGAACCCGTGGGATTTTCCGCATCGGAACCAGGCTATGCCAACGGAGTTACTAAAAAACTACCCGGTGCAAAATCGAACGGGGTTTACTATTACGGAGGCCACACATCATCATTTTGTCAACGATCTGGAAAATCCCTATGTCGAAGAAAAGCCGTTCGACTGGATTCGTGGGTATCATGTTGGCGGGAAGTCCCTGATGTGGGGGCGGTATTCATTCCGATTTTCTGATCTCGATTTCGAAGCCAACGCCAGGGAAGGGATAGCCACAGACTGGCCCATTCGGTATAAAGACATTGCGCCCTGGTACGATTACGTTGAGAAATTTGCGGGAATCGCTGGCGATCGGGACGGTTTAGCCCACTTGCCCGACGGTCAATTTCAGCCCGCCATGCCCGACAATTGTGTTGAAGCACATTTACGGCAATCTGTAAATGAACAGTTTGCCGACCGCAAGGTCATTTCGGCACGAGCGGCCCACCTCACGGCGCCAACGCAGGAGCAAATGAATTTGGGACGGGCCAAATGCCAATACCGGAATCTGTGTATGCGAGGTTGTCCGTATGGTGCCTATTTCAGTACGCAATCCGCTACGTTACCCGCAGCTCGACGTACCAAACGGCTGACAGTTCGACCACATTCCATCGTCAACTCGATTATTTACGACGAAAAAACAGGTCTCGCTACGGGCGTTCGCGTGATTGATGAGCAGACGCACCAGTGGCACGATTTTCACGCCAGCCTTATTTTCCTGAATGCCTCGGCGCTGGGATCGACCTATATTCTAATGAATTCCAAATCGAAACGGTTTCCGAACGGTATGGATGACAGCGGGCAATTGGGCCGTAACCTGATGGATCACCATTTTCACGTTGGCGCCACCGCCGATTATGATCACGATCTGGACAAATATTATTACGGTCGCCATCCGGCAGGCTTATACATTCCTCGCTTCCGTAATTTACCGGGCCAGCGCAAACAGTCCTTTACCCGCGGCTACGGTTTCGAGGTCTACACCAACCGCGAAAACTGGGACCATGCCTATCATGACGAGGGCTTCGGAGTCGATTTCAAGGAGAAAGCAACCCAGTTTGGTACGTGGAAAATCACACTAGACGCTTTTGGCGAATGCATGCCGTATGAAGATAATCGGGTATCATTAACGAGTGACGTGACTGATAAATGGGGACAGCCCACGCTAAAAATGGACGTTCATTACCGGGACAACGAAACACTGATGCGCAAAGATGCTCACGACCAGGCAGTGCTCATGCTCGAGAAAGCGGGATTCTCGAATATCAACGGTTTTGATAGTCAGGCGCATCCAGGCCTGAGCATTCATGAAATGGGAACCGCCCGTATGGGTACTACGCCCAAAAATTCGGTTTTCAATAAATTCAACCAACACCACGGTGTCAAGAACGTATTTTGCACTGATGGAGCCAGCATGACCTCCTCTCCCTGCCAGAACCCTTCGCTTACCTACATGGCGTTATCGGCGCGGGCGGTTGATTATGCCGTGAAAGCGCTGAAACGGGGCGATATACCTCGCTGAGCCGCTGATGTTAAGAGTAAGAGTTTATCAATAGCATCTTTTGACATTGGTTTAAACGCCCAGTCATGAACGCCCGGATTCTTCTCACCGTCAGTTACGTAATCATAGCCTTAAGAGCTGTTGCTCAGCCAAATCCCGAACGGCCTGACTTATGTCAGGGGGCTTATTTTACAGAAGCCCAGGGAGCTGATGCATTACGTAGTTTTGCCAAAACTTACCATGACAAGGCCAGTTGGGAAACCCGCGCAGCAATGATTCGGAAAGGCATTCGCGATGGAATGAATTTGCCCGGTAAACCAAACTTTGCGCCCCTTAAACCTATTCGTCATAGCCTGCAAAAGCTCAACGGATACACGGTTGAGAACGTAGCGTTTGAGAGCGTGCCGGGATTTTTTGTAACGGGCAATTTATACCGGCCCTTGAAAACATCGGGCAAAACGGCAGGTATTTTGTGTACACATGGACACGGTGCCGATCAGAACAACCGCCTGATGGAGTACACGCAGCAACGATGTGCTACGTTAGCCCGCATGGGTGCTGTTGTATTTGCGTACGATATGATCGGTTATGGGGATTCGAAACAATGCGATCATAAAATTCCTGAAGCCTTAAAACTCCAGACCCTGAATAGCCTCCGTGCGCTGGATTTCCTGACCAGTTTGCCTGATGTTGACACGACACGAATTGGCATGACAGGCGAATCGGGCGGGGGCACGCAGACATTTCTGCTCACGGCGCTTGATCCACGCATAAAAGTATCAGCCCCCGTTGTTATGGTTTCCGCGCATTTTTTCGGGGGTTGCGTCTGCGAAAGTGGGATGCCTATTCATAAGCGCCCCACACATCAGACCAGCAACGTAGAAATTGCCGCCCTGACAGCACCCCGGCCTTTGCTACTGGTTTCAGACGGTAAGGATTGGACAAAGAACACGCCCGACGTTGAGTTTCCTTACATCCAGACTATCTATGAATACTATGGCGCAAAAGATAAAGTTCAAAACGTACATCTACCAACAGAAGGACACGATTATGGCCCTAATAAGCGTGAAGCAGCGTATCGGTTCCTGGCTAAAAACCTAAAATTAAACCTGAACAACGTATTGAAAGACGGAAAGATCGACGAATCGTCCAACACCGTACTTACTCCTGCGGCTTTGCAGGCATTCAATGCAGAACATCCACGCCCGGCCAGCGCCGTTGTCGGTAATGATGCCGTGACGGCGTTACTGAAGTAGACTCACCCCAGTGTTACCAGTTCTTTCAACTCGGCATCGCTCAGGTCGCCCAGCCAGAGATCTATCCATAAACGCCGAACTGCTTTAAATGAGCAGATAAAGTTACTATACTACAAATCCATACTCCCAAACGCAGTTCATCATCGGCAGCACCGGGCGTAACAACTAACAACGGAGGGTTATTCAAATCTTGAAGAGCAACTGTATTACCTTTTCGTAAGGTTGGATGGTTAGATAACTTAATCTCTAAAGCAAGAACAATTTTTCCACTTTGTTCTAAAACCAAATCTAGTTCAGCCCCTTGCTGAGTTCGATAGAAATAAGCCTGAGTACTCGTGCTCAACACGGCAATAACTTGCTGAATAACATATCCTTCCCAGGAACCACCCGCCACCGGATGGCCCAGCAAAGCATCTTCATCATAAAGCCTCAATAAATGATGCAGCATGCCTGAATCACGTATATAAGCTTTAGGAGCTTTGGTAAGCCGCTTACCCACATTGACGTTATACGGAGCTAATCGGCGGACAAGAAATGCTTTCTCTAAAAAATCAATATAACTCTGCACGGTTGTCACAGCCAAATCCAGCGAGTTCGCCAACGTAGAATAATTGAGTAGCCCTCCTTGCTGGCTAGCCAGCATAGTCAACAAGCGACCAGTAGTACGCGGGGCTGCCGGTAAGCCTAATTGGGGTAAGTCACGTTGCAGATATGTACTAACAAACGATTCAAACCAGACCTGTAACTGCTTGGCATTAGGAGCTAAGTAGGCTTGTGGGAAACCACCTCTAACCCAATGCAGGCGATAATCGGCTGACATAGGCAACTCCTCAAGCAAAAGTGGGTGCATTTCTATATAAATAACCCGTCCTGCCAACGACTCCGACGTATTCCGCAATAATTTTGGAGAGGCTGACCCTAATAATAAAAATCGACCTGCTACCCGATGTTGGTCTATCAGCCCGCGGACCAACGGAAACAGGTCCGGGAATTCCTGAACTTCATCCAGAATAATAGTTTGATCTTGACGACTTGCTAAGTAAAATTCAGGATCAACATCTAATCTGGCCCGCTGGGAAGGCACTTCTAAATCCAGATAAATGGATGGACGAGATAGTTGCGCTTGAACCGTTTTTACCAACGTTGTTTTACCTACCTGCCGCGGTCCTACTAAGACAATTGCTGGGAAATAATCAATCTGCTCTCTCACAAGAGATTCTAATAATCGCTGAATCATATACAATATTCATGCAAATTTTTGAATAAGCGAAAAATTTACATGAATACTTTAACCATATAAATCACCCCAGCGTTACCAGCTCTTTCAACTCGGCATCGCTCAGGTCGCCCAGCCAGGTTTCGCCGGTTTTGACGCTGAGGTCGGCGAGTTCGCGTTTGGAACGTATCATGGCGTCGATTTTCTCTTCCAGCGTTCCCTGGTTCATTAGCCGGTACACCAGTACGTTCTTGGTTTGGCCAATACGAAAAGCCCGGTCGGTTGCTTGGGACTCAACGGCCGGATTCCACCATAAGTCGTAGTGAATGACATGGTTCGCCTGGGTTAGGTTGAGGCCTGTACCACCGGCTTTGAGTGACAGAATAAAGGTGTGATCGCTACGGTTCTTCTGAAACTGCTCGACCATCCGGTCCCGCTCCGGACGGGACGTACCACCGTGCAGAAACAGGGGCTGCATACCGAACACCTGTTGAATAAACTGGGCCAGCAATTCGCCCATTTCGCGGTATTGCGTAAAAATCAAGACTTTTTCGTGGCTCGCGTAAATATTTTCGAGCAGATTTAACAACAATGTCGCCTTACCCGACAAAGAAGGAACTTCAGAACCCCGCTTGAGATACTGATACGGATGGTTACCAATCTGCTTGAGCGCGGTCATAAGTTTCAATACCAAACCCCGACGCGCAATGCCGTCTTTTTCCTCAATGGCGCGTAAACTTTCCTGCACGACGCTTTCATACAAAGCAGCCTGTTCCGTGGTGAGCGCGCAAAACTGATTGTTCTCGATCTTGTCGGGCAAATCGCTGATGATGCTCCGGTCAGTTTTAACGCGCCGAAGTAAGAACGGACTCGTTACGCGCCGGAACTGATCGAGTTTTTGCTGATCGCGCTCCTGCTGAATCGGCTTGCCAAACTCCTCATTGAACTTACTTACACCGCCCAGATAGCCTTTATTCACAAAATCCATGATGCTCCACAACTCCGACAGCCGGTTCTCAACGGGCGTGCCACTCAGGGCAATCCGGATCGGAGCTTTCAGGGCTTTGACCGCTTTCGTCTGCTCGGTATCCGAATTTTTGATGTTCTGTGCTTCGTCAATAATGACAATAGCCCAGGTCGTTTTCTTGAGTGTATCGAGATCACTACGTACCACGCCATAGGTTGTCAGCAGCAGGTCGTAGTCGTCAGTCGTCATTGGTAGTTTCCGGTTCGAGCCGTGATAAATCCGGGCTTGCAATTCGGGGGCGAACCGGGCAATTTCTTTCTGCCAGTTGGTGAGCAGTGTGGTTGGTAGCACAACAAGACCTTTCTGTTTTTTAAACCGGCCTTCCTGCCTGAATTTAAGCAGTAACGCAATCACCTGAAGCGTTTTACCTAACCCCATATCGTCGGCCAGCAAACTACCCATTCCGAGCGCCGTGTTTTTGATAAGCCAGTCATAGCCGCGCTGCTGGTAGGGCCGTAACGTAGCGTTCAGCGCGTCGGGCAGGGGTTGCGCAGCACTTTCGGTAAACTGCTTCACCAATGTTCTTACTTCGGCCGATAATCCCAAGCGCCCACCTCTGTATTCTTCCGATAAGGCTGCTCTCAGTAACTCAGAACCTGTCAGTTCAGGTGGATTTTCGAGTTGTTTGTATAGTTTGGTTAGCTCATTCGGGTCCACCAGAACGTATTGGTCTTTGATTTTTACCAAACCTGTCGAACGGCCTACCAGCTTCTGAAATTCTTTGACACTCACCATTTCATCGCCCAGCGCTACCTGCCAGTCGAACGTCAGCATATCATCCAGTCGCATGAACGCATTATTAGCCGAAACTTTGGCCTTGAGTCGCCCGCCTGCCTGTGGTCGAACCCAGTGTTGCAACGATTTTGGCAACCAGAGCGCAATGCCGAGCAATTGCATCCGGGGTAACGTATCGAGCAAAACCTGCACAAATTGCTCCGGCGAGTAGGATAAATACTCGGAGCCAGGCCCCGTTTTGGTCAGCTTTGTCAGATCAGGGAAATGCCGGGAGAGCACTAGTAAGTCCTGCAAAACCGCCATTCTGATACGTTCATGCTTCTTTTTTGTGAGCAACTCGGGCAGTGGGATTGGCTGTTCCGGTTGGATAGAAGCCTTTTTCCCAGACACTCTGTTGCTAGTAGTATTAGCTGCTTCGCGATCGCGGATCAGTAGACTTAGTCGAAATTCATCGCCGAACTCACTGTCTTCAACGGCCAGGATCGGTACGAACCGCTTGTGTGTCAGAAAGAAATCATTCACCCAGAGTTGCATCGCCAGCGGCATCTCTTTCCGGCCGAAACCTTCAAAGCGTAGTGTCTCAACACCGAAAAACAGCCGGTCGGCATCTTCGAGGGGCCAGCGCTCCCACAGTTCGATGGTTGCGGGTTTGATTACCCGGCGCAGAAACAGCGAGCAAAGCGTCAGAAGCTGCTGCTCGTCGGGTAAAGCCAGCCAGTCTTTTTGCCAGCGAACCGTCAGCAGCGTTGGCGGAAGTTGCGTAGCCAGCAAATCGGTCTGGTGCTTGACCGATTCGTTGAGCGTTGCCGGGAGCCAGCGCACCCGGTATTGATCTTCGGTTGGCCCCACACGTAGCAGTTGCGGTACCACCGCCCCCCGACGCAGCAACGCAGCCGAAAACTGATGCGTCAGATACAAAGCCCGCACGGAATCACTCATTTCGGGCCAGTCAGCTTCAGTAAGTGTATCGAGCCAGGCCGCCAGATCGCTCATTTTGAACCCAGAGAGGGATCGTTGGTCGCCGTGTTCACTAAATATGCTGATCTTTTTTACTGACATTAGCTCATCGAGCTGTAGCTCAATGCTATCGCTGAAGTCGGGGGATACGTCGTCAGGCGTTTTCGCGTGTATGTCTGACAAGGGCTTGCTGAACAGCTTGTACGCCTTTGTGAGCGACTTGTGAAAATCGCCTTTGGTGAACGTAACGTCTGGCGAAAGTAAACCCAGTAATTGATCGGCTAACAGCGGAACTGTGGCAAAATCGAGACCGGCACGCGCTTTTTCATCAGGATGCCAATCCTCATCGTCGGGCAGGTCGTCGGTACCGAGGTCTTTGAACGACAGCACGCTACTCATAGTCCCCCCAATAATATCAGTTTGCCCTTTCTGAAGTTCCGCCAGAATATCCAGGCCTTTTACCTGAAAAACCAGAAACGGATTTCGATCAATTTCATTGGCGATCACATACACCACGGCCGCCAGATGCTTGCAGGGTACAGCCGCATCCGGACAGGAGCAGCCCATCACCAGATCCCGAAACGAATGTGGAAACAGTTGAATGTCCCGTTTATCCGCAAACTCGGTGAGTTCGGGCGGAAGCTGGCGGTTAAGAAGCTGCGCCAACGTAGCCGGATTCTCCCGAATTTCGGTCAGCAGCGTTTCTTTCTCCTGTTCCGTGAAGAGCGGCACCGATAGTTTGATCTTATACGGCCTTGGCGCTGATCCTTTAACGGATGCACTAAACTGATTTTGAGAAATGGTCAGACCTTGTACCGCTCCCTTATTTGCATAGGTTTTGCCACGCGGCAGGCGGTTAGCCATGTCAATGCTTGTCAGGGCATTGAGCCACTGCTGCCCCCACCATGTTTTGCCGTAAGCGATGCGTTCCGCCATTTCTGCTAGATCAATTAATTGCCTGCAAAAATAACGTATTCGCCGTACAGCAACGTGTATTGCCGAGTTTAGAGAAAAAGACAGGTTCTTTTTTGACAGGATTTACAGGCAGGCCGCCTATACTGTCAAAAAGATGCTAACGTAAAGGCAAGATCAAGTTTACCGTATAGCTATCTACCTTACTGTCAATAAGAAGTTCATGGCCAGGATAGAGTAAGGATAATCGTCGCTGGACATTCGCCAGCCCCAAACCACCCGGTTTTGACGGCTCAGTCAGCGGTTTGCTATTCGCCACCATTAGGCGAAGATTTGTTCCTTCCACTTGCACGGCTATGTGCATCCAGGCTTTTTTACTGGTGCTTTCAACGCCATGCTTGAAGGCGTTTTCTACGAACGTGATCAGAATGAACGGCGCAATTTCGAGCGATTCGTTCATCACATCCGGCAGTTCTAGCTGGAGTGTCAACCGTTTGAGGGTACGAGTTTGCTCCAGCGCTACGTAATCCCGGATGAATTGAAGCTCTTTTTGAAGCGATACATACGTTTCAGCCGTTTCATACAGACTATAGCGCATCATAACCGACAGTTGTTCCACAAGCAGAGCCGCGCGTGGGCTGGCTTCCTCCGTTAAAGCGTAAATACTATTGAGGACATTGAACAGGAAGTGTGGATTGATCTGGCTCTTCAGGAAGTTAAGTTCGAGTTGCGTGTACTGCTGCTGTAGTCGGGCATTACGTAGTTGCCGCCGATAGACTTCGACTAACAGCTTGATCGCCAACGGATAGAAAGCCCGCTCAATAATGAACAGCAAGTGAAAAAATGTAGCCGAATGACGTAGTGCTTCCCAATAAGAATGCCGTTCAAAATGAGTGATAGAGCCCGAATAGTCATCGGGCAGCCCAAAATAATCCTTGACAATAAAGGCGGAAAAGTAATAAAATGTGAACAGCACCACGTAGTAAACAATCAGACCGATTACCAGCAAAACAGGCTTATGAACGTAATGCGTAAATACGAACACCAATACGTAGTACTGCAATACGACGCTAAGTCCATCGCGCAACACAGGCCCAACATACGTTTTGAAAGGTATGTCAGCGGCTGTCGTTGGGTACAGAAACCAGGGCACATAGGCGGAGAAAATGAGCAGAAAAATACCCAGGATCAATAACCCGTGAAAACCGATCCGTGTCCAGCCATGATAACGCGTTTCGTCGGCAACAAGAGCAAGCCGTAAATTGGCCATAGGGATGACAATGAGTAAGGCAAAGTAGACCGTTTTGCCGATGTGCAGGCAAAATTTTCGATGGATAATGAATTTTATTCGATGAAACTCCAACCTAGCCATTCACCGAAAAGTAGGCAGTGTTCATCGAATTAATTTATGGATCGAGGTGACGCCCGCTAGTTTCGCTGTCGATACGAACACAGCGAAACCCCGGCCAGCTATGAAAATCATTTCATTCCTATCTGTACTTCTGACCTATTCTTTATTGACATCCGCTCAGAAAGCGCCCGAAAAAATATACCTGATAAAGGCGGGCAAATTCTACGACAGTCAGAAGGCGGTGTTTCTAAAAGATCAGCAAATTCTGGTAAATGGCGACAAAATTGTGGAAGTCGGCCCGACTGTCAGTGCGCCCAGGGAAGCACAGGTGCTTACTTTTAGTGATTGTACGGTTACGCCCGGCCTGATTGACGCCCACACTCATCTCTTATTTTCGCAAAAACCGAATGCTCCACTGCATACGGATCTTTGGGAGAATTCGGATGTCGACCGGGCGCTACGTGCCGTAGCCTTTGCCAAGTCCTACCTGGAATCGGGCTTTACCACGGTCCGGGATGTGGGCAATTCGGGGCAATACCTGGATGATCAGCTTGACAAAGCAATTCGCGCGAATCATGTTGTTGGGCCAAGAATGTACGTTTCGGGGCCCATTCTGAGTCCGCCGAGCGGTCAGTTTTCTCGCTTAGGCACACAGAACCAACGCCTGATCGATCAGGACTACCGAGTTGTCAAAAATGCAGATGATGCCCGATTGGCGGTAGAAGAACACATTGGCTTTGGGGTTGACTTTATTAAGGTGGTGGTCAACAATGACCGCATCGTTATGGATTCTGATGCCCTCAAAACAATTGTCCAGACCGCCCACCGAAATCACTACAACGTAACGGCCCACGCTACGCATGAACAGTCTATTCTGGAAGCCATCGACGCGGGGGTGGATGGCATTGAACACGGGTATTCCCTGTCAGACAGTGCGCTGACGCTTATGAGTAAGAAAGGTATTTATCTGGTGCCAACTGATATTTCGTTCGATACGTACAAGCGTTCGGTACCGATCAGTGGTTACTCGATCAGTGATGAAGAAATTCGCACTCAGGTAGCTGCCTTACAGGATCGTTTGCGAAAAGCCATCAAAAAAGGGATACCGATTGTAGCCGGTTCCGATGCCTATCTGGACCTTAACATGCCGCGTGGAGCCTATGCGAAGGATGTGCTGGTCGCCTATTATGAATCCGGGGTTAGCCCCGCCGACGTGATGGCCTTCGCCACCCGGAACGCTGCCAAAATCCTGTGGGCTGAGAACCGAATTGGTGTGGTGAAGAAAGACAGCTACGCCGATCTGGTTGTGTTTCAGGGCGATTTAGAAAAAGACTTCAAGAAAGTACTCTACAACGTTCGGCTCGTTATGAAAGGAGGCACTGTCTACATTAATAAGCCTGAGGACACCTTTCTAACTAAAGCCCGTTGATACGCTTGCAATCAGTTGACCAACCACTTTTTCAAGGCATCTTTCACGACGTCCCGGTAATTGGGGCCGATGGTAAGACTATGACCCGTAGACGTAGTGACCATGTTGCCGTCGAGCGTTTTGATGTACTGAAGCTGCACGGTGTACGAACGATTGATCCGCAGGAAGCGATCAGCAGGAAGGTTCTCGACTAATCTGGTCATAGTAAGGTGCGTAACAACGTAGCGATCGGGCAAAAATACCTTCAGGTAATCACCCAGTGCCTCGACAAAGACAATATCGTCAAATCGAATCTGCTCTAATTTCTTGTCCGTTTTGAGATAAATAAAGTCTGGTGGCTGAGAAACAGCTTGCAAAGTGAATACATCATCGGCAGTCAATTTAGAAATGACCGCAGCATCCACTTTGTTAAATTCTCCATCTGCTTTACCGCGAATCCGACCAATCGTTTTCAGAAATCGGTCGAAGGAAATAGGTTTGAGCAGGTAATCCATCACCCCCAGATCGAAACCATCCAGCGCGTGATGTGGGTTAGCGGTTGTCATTACGACAATTGGATGGGGCGCGGGATAAGCTTTCAGGAACTCAATACCCGTCATTTCGGGCATGTTTATGTCCAGAAAGATAACGTCTGGCCGAAGGGCGGGAAGCTGCTCAAAAGCGGCAATGGCATCATCGAACGTACCGACCAGCTTGAGCGACGACACGCGCCGAACGTATTTTTCGAGCAGTTCCTGCGCCAGTGGCTCATCTTCAATTATGGCGCAACGAAGTAAATCCATTAGTAAACAGCACAAGTTAGGGTTGTTGGCGGAACGTAGTGATTTCAGTGTTAACCCTCCAGCATCTGCACAAAAGCGGCCCGGTCATCGACAAAAAAAGAAACCTGCCGAACCTTCTTTTTCAAACCGTAAGGACCGCTAATCTCAACTGGCTTAGCAAATATTAGCAGTACGTTCGGAGTCGTCAGGAAGGCGCCATTGAGCCGGTCGGATTGCCGGGTCGGTTTCTCGTGAATGAACGTAGCATCAGCAATTACGGAACGTGGAATCTGACTCTGCCAGCGCACGCCCAGCCGTAAATACAGGTGATCGGACGTCAGATAGGATAGGCGTTTGAGGGTCGCGATGATGTCGGCCACAAAAAAGAGCATGCCGTAGGCACTGAGCATTGTCACCCATAAGGCTACGGTAGGATGCCAGCGTGCCAGCAGTAAATGCACAGCTACGGCCTCAATTATACCCACCAGCACCAATCCTATCGTCAGCGCAACTTGTCCCGACTCGCGGTGGGTTGTTAACGGGTTCCCACCGGCTGGTACATCCGATTGAAGCCTCCAGCCCAGCAGAACGTAGTAAAGCGTTAGTCCTTCGCCAACAATAATTCCGGTCACTTTCTCGCCAAAAACGGCAGCAAAACTACCTCGCAACGCAGTTTCGGCACCCGTTAACGGGCGTAATTGTCGATACGTTCGCCTAATGGTACGAATACGCAGGCCAGCAATAATCAAGACCACTCCCTCACTTAGCGCCAACAGGAAGGGCCACAGTTGGTTAGGTAGCCTAGAAGCTTGAGGTAAAACAAATAAGGCTACTCGTAGCATCAGCAAGGCAATCAGAATGAGCCGATTGGTTGCCAGGCGAAGTGGACGAGCCACCATCCAATAAAAAATACCTGTCGTCACAAAAACCAAATCGAAGAGTACACTTACCGACAGAACTGCCGGGTGTTGGCTAAAAGCCCATGTGTGCGTAACCATTACCTCTGTCCAGATGAGCAGAGCGGTAAGAATCAGAAAGGCCCACAGACGGGGTGAAACAAGCGGCCGAAGTACCATTGGTGTGCAGTTACCAAAAGGCTTATTTACAAGCTATTGCGCCTTATTGAACTCGGCAAAAATACGTGATTCAAGCATGCAACGACGGCAATTTATCACGGTATTGAACGAAATTTTGGATAGTACCCTGATTCGTCATAAATGAGCAAAGAAATAACCCCAGAAAGCGCTTTTACGGCCTAATCAGGCATAGGGAAGTCATTCTTTTTTCTTTACTTTTACCTACTCCCCATGTTCAATTAGATAATCGTTCGTATGGTTCTGGACACACCCGCCACCGATACGCCCCTTGGTCGAGGTATCAAACACATTGGCATTGGCAAGTACGGGAGCAAGCCTCTCCCACCCGATTTGCTCGCTGAATGCCGCATCGCCCTGACGGACCCAATGACGCATCCGCTCCAGCGAGGGGCTTTTTTGGGGGCGTTACTGGCCAAAGGTCCAACACCAGAAGAGAAGACGCTGGAGGAGGTAATTGGCAAAGGAGCGTTCAGTCATCCGACGTTTTTCATCAATAAAGTTTGCCCTGATTTACCAGTTGGCCTGCTGCCTATCGCGACTAAGTTAGTCCGGGGCGCGAATTTGCAGGTAACCGAAGCCCAGCAGCTTGGCAATTACCTGTTCGGGGAAGGAGAATGCGAAACATTTCGGGGTATGGCCGCCAGCATTATGCGTGTCCGGCATGAAACCAATGAGGAGTATCATGGCTTAATGCGTTCCGCCGAAGAAACATTTACACCCGGATTTGGGCCGATAAGCTGCGCCGACCGCCCCTTAATCCAACTCGCCGAACCGTTCGATGGAGTTGAAAATAGCTACCTCACAACGCCCTTGCTAGCCCAGTTTTTTCAGAAACGAGGCTACGGCGCGATTTCGTTAGTCGGCCGGTCGGGTGGACCAAAGTTTACGCTCAATGCACTCGATTTATACATGCATTTGGGTTGTCAGTTTTTACAGAGCAACCACGAACTCGATACGCCTTTAGGACAATTTGGTTGGGTGCTTGACCAGAAAGCGCTCTCTCCCGCCCTGAATCAGTGGGTTGATCGGCGACAGGTAATCCTGAAACGTCCGTTTCTGGCTACACTCGAAAAAGTCTTAAATCCCTGTCATGCCCGTGTCTTGGTCACGTCAGTGTTTCACATAACGTATCAGATGAAAATGGCGGAACTAGCCATGTTGGCGGGTTTTGATGCCGTCATTGTCCTTAAACGTGGGCTCGAAGGAAGTCTGGCTCCCTCAACCAGCCGTTCGAGCGGAATTCTATGCGCGGTTCGAACCCCACGCGGACACTTGTTCTACCAGCATTTTGAAGGTGATGCCCCCGCGTTTGCGTCGTTCCGCACCGAAACAGAAACCGTATACGACCAGCCACTAGCTACTGACAACGCCCGACTCGTACGACAGTTTATGAATAATGGCCACACCAGTGATCCTGACTTCGACAACAGGATTCGATTCGCTCATGCTCTGTACGGGCGTGGACTAGATTGGATTGAAGGGCAATTGCGATAAACCGCTTGTCTGTCGAATCTACCTTTTATCCAAATTCACTGTTTTCAACTCGGTTTTCCTCATCTTTTTGGCGGTAAACAAAAAACGATAGAAGACCAGTAAACAACAGATAGCTAAAGGAGAGGGTGCAGCGAGGATATCGTTGCACCCGTTTTTTTTGCCCATTGCGCCGTACCTTTGTGGATAAGTGTCCGACAGCATTTCGCTGGCAGATACGTTGACAAGCATGACAGACGTAGTAATTATTGGCGGAGGCATCGTTGGCCTGGCTACCGCGTTGCAATTGAAACAGCAACGACCTGATTTAAAGGCCGTTTTGATAGAAAAAGAACCAGCAGTGGCTCGTCACCAGACCGGCCATAACAGCGGGGTTATTCACTCCGGCTTGTATTACAAGCCGGGGAGCCTGAAAGCTACCAACTGCATTCGGGGCTATCAGATGTTGATTGACTTTTGCGACGCCGAAAACATACCGTATGACCTCTGCGGAAAAATTGTGGTGGCGACTAAACAGGAAGAATTACCACAGTTAGAAACCTTATACGAACGCGGTCAGCTCAACGGCCTGGGCGGTCTGAAGAAACTGACGCTGCCGGAAATGCGTGAGATTGAACCGCACGTTAAAGGCGTTGCGGGTATGTTCGTACCGCAAACGGGCATCATCGATTATAAGCAGGTGTCCGATAAATACGCCGAAAAGTTTCGGGCATTGGGTGGCGAAATCAGGCTCAACGAACGCGTTGAGCAGGTAACCCCCGGTACAAGCCTAAGCATTGTCGTAACGAATAAAGACCGCTACGAAACCAGGCTCGTTGTCAATTGCGCGGGTTTATATTCCGACAAAATCGCCCAGCTAACACAGCGGGACCCAGTCAACGTACGTATCGTGCCGTTCCGGGGTGAGTATTTCAAGATCCGGGCGGAAAAACAATATCTGGTCAAAAACCTGATTTACCCCGTTCCCGATCCGAATTTCCCGTTTCTGGGGGTTCATTTTACGCGTATGGTTCATGGTGGTGTAGAGGCTGGCCCGAACGCGGTGTTGGCCTTTCAGCGTGAGGGGTATACCAAATCAGACATTAACCTTAAAGAACTGTTTGAAACGCTGGCCTGGCCTGGCTTTCAGAAGGTAGCGGCTAAATATTGGCAGACGGGCTTGGGAGAAATGTATCGTTCATTCTCAAAGTCGGCGTTTACCAAAGCGTTGCAGGAACTCATTCCAGAGGTGCAGGAGTCTGATTTAGAAGACGGTGGCGCGGGCGTACGAGCGCAAGCCTGCGACCGTACCGGTGGACTGCTCGATGATTTTGCCATCCTGGAAACCGATAAAGCCATCAACGTAGTGAATGCACCGTCGCCAGCCGCTACGTCGTCGCTGGCTATCGGACAAACGGTATCGCAGAAAGTGTTGGCGCGGTTTTAAGCCAGTTTTAACAAACAATAGCGGGTAAATGAGGTTTTGAGAAGTAAGTTTTCTACGAACAAACCCGCATTACTCATGACTGCTATTAATAAAGTTAAGCCATTAGACACACCTTCCGACCTTGAGGAAAAAGGCCGAGAGAAAGTAGCCGAGGCCTTGAATCGACTCGTTGCTGATTCGTTCGCCTTATACATCAAAACCAAAAATTACCACTGGCATATGTCCGGTCGGCATTTCCGCGACTATCACCTGTTGCTGGATGAACATGCCGATCAGATTTTTGCCACCATTGATCCACTCGCCGAACGCGTTCGAAAAATCGGAGCGAACACAATTCGGTCAGTGGCTCACATTGCGCAATTGCAACGCGTGAAAGACAATGACGAAGATTTCGTGTCAGCACCCGATATGCTGAAAGATTTGCTGGCCGAAAATAAAAAGATGGCCAAAAATATGCGCGACGCGCACCAGATCTGCGACGATGTAGAGGACGTAGCATCAGCCAGTCTGCTTGAAGTTTATATCGATGAGACCGAACGACGTACCTGGTTCCTGTTTGAAACCACGCGCGATTTGAATTAATGCTTTTCTCCTGCGTCAGCAAGAGAAAACGAAAAGAGCGGTCGTCTTTTCCAACAAAAAATTGGGAAAGGCGACCGCTCTTTTATAAGTTGCCAGCATGAAAGTCCGTCCGTCTGCCCTTATCTGGCGCCAACAGGCCAACCAAACTGAAGTTCTGCTCATGCGCTACAATTATGGCGGACAGGATGTTTTTGCGTTACCCGGCGGCAACCCCGATCGGGATGAAACATTACCCCAAACGATCATCCGCGAAATCCAGGAAGAATTAGGCGTATCGGTTGACGTTGGCGAGATGATCCTGGCGGGCGAAATGCTTCTGTCGCAACGTAACGACGATGTACTTCATATTGTGTTTGCCGCCCGCAACCTCCAGGGCGAACCCAATTTAAATCCCGCCGAAACGACAGCCCTCAATTTAGCCTGGATCCCTGTTTCTACCCTGAACAAACTAAATTTATATCCGAATATTGGTGCCAAAATCCAGCCGTGGTTCAATAGTGCTACGTATCTCGGCTATATCGGACGGATTGAGCAGCAATATTTTGGGTAGCTTCCTAACTATTATGCTTGTAGAAACCCTAAAATTACTTTTCCGCCGGGATCTCAACCGGCTTAGGCAGGAAATTGACGCTTATAAAGACGAGCAGAAAATCTGGCATATTGAGAAAGGCATTGCCAATTCGGCCGGAAATCTATGTTTGCACCTCATTGGGAATCTGAACACCTACATTGGCGCCGAACTTGGCAAAACGGTTTATATACGTCAGCGGGAACTGGAATTTTCATTGAAGGATATTCCCAAAGCGGAACTGCTGCAGAAGATTGACGAAACGATCACCGTTGTTGATAGGGCGCTTGACAACGTATCGGATGAGCAGCTTCAACAGGAATACCCGATGCTAGTTTTTAACGAAATGACATCGACGGAATACCTTTTAGTGCATCTGGCAACGCACCTAACGTATCACCTCGGCCAAATCAATTACCATCGGAGATTAGTGGACTTATAACCGTCGTAGGTTTGCTCAACAGGCTACCCACTATCATTCCCAACGTACTGGCCAGCAGTCCCCAAAGCATCGGCGAATAGTCAGTTTCCTGCCATAAACAGAATAACCATACAACAAAACCAATCACCATCGAATAAAGGCAGCCCGTTAAGTTAGCGCGCTTCCAGTAGATGCCAGCCGCCAGCGGTACGAACAGTGATACCAGACTAAAGGCCGATGACTCCCCCACAAGATCGAAAATATTCGTGTCGCGGGTCGTGCTCATCAATACGCAGATAACCGTGATGACTACAACCGTCCAGCGGATGGTTTTTAACAGGCCTTCGTCGCTAATGTCAGGCCGGAAGAACTTGACAACGTTTTCACCAAAGACCGTTGAAGGGGCCAGGATCGCTCCACTGGATACGCTCAAAATGGCCGACGTAACAGCGCCAAAGAACAACACCTGCAAGGGTAAACTCCCATGTCGCATCACCATATTGGGGATAATGAGCTGGTTATCTTTAGGCAAATCGGGATGAAGTATCTTGGCGCTTAAGGCGATGAACAATGGGAGCATCGCTATCGTTAGATACATGCTCGACGCCAGATACGATGCGCGTACTGATGTATTTTCTGTTTTAGCAGCCATCACCCGCTGAAAAACGTCCTGCTGCGGAATTGATCCCAGACCAATCGTGATCCAGGCCGCTACGTAGGCCAGCCAATCTTTAGCAGTCGATTGGGGCAAGAATCGAAAAAAGCCCGCTGGTGTTCGTTTTTCAATGACTTCCCAGCCACCAACGTCGTTCCATAGCAAAACACCTAATACCGCTAACGCTAGAATAATGATGAGATTGTGAAAAAAATCAGTCACCGAGATAGACCACATGCCACCTAACAGCGTATACGCCATCACGACAGCCGCACTGGCAATGATGCAGTACTCACGAGGAACGTCTGTTACGACGCTCAATACGATGCCAATGGCGACCAGTTGAGCAGCAATCCAACTGAAATACGACGGGATGACCATAAGCGCCGACAGTAGCTCCGCTGATCGTCCGAATCGAATCCGAAAATAATCAGAGAACGTAGTGATGTTCAGCCGATAAAGAGGCCGGGCAAAAAAGGCGCCCACCAGAAACAGACACAGTGCCGACCCAAAAGGCTCTTCAATGACGGCCAGAAAGCCCCCTTCCACGAACATTGCCGGCGCACCCATAATCGTTTCGGAGCCGAACCAGGTGGCAAACGTAACCGAGGCCGCCAGCATCAACGGCAATCGCCGACCGGCCAGCACAAAATCCTGCGATGTTGTGACACGCCGGGCTGCCCAGGCACCAACGGCTACGTTGGAAAGAAGATAAAGGCCAATGAAAAAGAGGAGCATAAGGCGAATATAAACACAGAGAAAACAGAGACCGGCACGGAATACACAGAATTTTGCGAATCCTCTGTATACTCCGTGCCGGTCTCTGTTTTCTCTGTGTTTAAAGCAACTACAATTTGAGCGTAGCGGGCAAATATTTGGCGATCAAATCCTCATAATACGGTTTCAATTCGCTGACAACTGGCGGCTTGGGGCTCTTGGAGTACAAATCGTAGGGATTGAATTTGTTGACCCACTTAAACATCTCGCGATCATGATCGTCCAAAAGGTGATCATAAGCGCCCTCGCGGTGTTGCGAGTAGAATGAGTGGTACCGCATCATGTATAGAGCCGGTTCGGGCATGTAATCTTTCATGATTTGATACAAATATTCATCGTGCCCCCACGACATATGCACGTTACGCAGGCCACAATTCGGCTCATAAACGCCGTATTTCGTGTTATATCGCTCGTCGTAACTATCGGGGTTATTCACAAAATATTCAGGATAAACAATCTTGTCGGAATGCTGGCAGCCTACGGGGAACGTATCACCCACAACCGCCCACTGTGGCTCACCGAACAAGCACAGTACTTTACCCATATCGTGCAGAAAGCCGGTCAGAACGAACCAATCAGGATGACCGTCGGCACGGATGGCTTCGGCCGTTTGCAGCAGATGTTGCAGTTGATCGAGGTCCGTATCTGGGTCGGAATCATCGACAAGTGTATTCAAAAACTCCATCGCCCCCCAAACAGGCAATTCCTTTTTATTGAAGGCCAAAAACTCGCGCTCTTTCTCCCGAACGAAGTCGTAAGTCTGATACGTATGATTAAGTCGGTAAAACTCCCGGACGGTATCACGCTCCGGCGTATCGTAGTTCCGGTAATCTTCCTTCGCCTTATGTTCAGGCTCTGGGTAGCGGAGCAGTAGGTCGTCTTCCCACTGATCGAGGCTGGCAAGAGGGGCGGTTTCGCTAATCATTTCCAAATGAAAATTTAAAGGACAAATCTACAAATTTATTGCTGTTAACCAGTAAGATAGATCGAATGTTGGTTTGTAATTTATTAACGGGTTAGGTCATCCAAAACCAGTATATCGTCGACCTCCGTTTGCCCGGAATCGGCCAGGATTTTCAACATAGCTGCAGCATTGGCTTTGTTGTCAGCCCGATTTGAAAAATACGCCATCAGAAACCGTTTTTCGGGGATCATAATCACGTAGTTATTGAAACCGCATGTACTACCCGAGTGGAATAAAACGGGATTGGCTGGCCGACGAAAAAACCAGCCTCCGCCGTACCTACTGCCCGACGTTGCGTCTATCGCCTGACTCGTTCGCGCCAATGCCGCCTTTAAATCCAGTAGCGCACCGTTTTGCAGCGCCTGGCTCCACTTCTGGTAGTCGGTTAGCGAGGTATAAACACCACCATCTCCTTTAGTCGCGCTCGTTACGCTTTGATCTGAAAGAATGAACGTACCTACTTTGTTTTTCGCATAACCCATTGCCCGGTTAAGAACAGGTTTCGTGGACTCATACACAATGGATTGCGTCATGTGTAACGGTTGAAAAATTCGTTGCTTGATAAACGAAGCAAACGACTGCCCCGATACACGCTCGATAAGTAATGCCAGCAGACAATAACCTGAATTGCTGTACTGAAATTTACTCCCCGGCTCGAAGTAAAGGGAATCCCGATCTTTTAGGAGCATCAGTACGTCGGCGTCCAAGAGTTGTTTGCGCTGGTTAGGCTTCATCACCGACTCATAATCCAGAATCCCTGATGAGTGGGTCAACAGGCTACGAATCTGCACTTTTCGGGCAACATTCCCCGTAAACTCAGGAAAGAATTTGATAAGGGGATCATCAAGCGACAACTTGCGATCTTTCTCTAACAACAAAATGCCCATCGCCGTAAACTGCTTCGAGACGGACGCCATCCGAAAATTGGTTTCGGGCGTAATGGGTGTTTTCGTCTTGACGTTGGCTAACCCGTAGCCTTTTTCGTAAATAGGTTTGCCATTCAGTTCAATCAGTAAAGCCGCACCGGGCTGATTAGCCTGAGTTGTAGCCCGCATGAGGGAATCAAGTCGTTCACGTAGCTGCGCCATTGCCGATGTCGACATTAGTACTAAGCCCGCCATCAACATTTTCAGCATTGGGGTCACCAGAATTTGGTATACAGGACGGCCAATATACCGAAAATACCCACCGACCCGATTACGAAGGAGGGCGTTACTCGAAACATGCGCTGGTCAACGTCAATGGTTTTTCCGGTTGCATAACCCGCTGGATCGGTGAGGGACACAAGTATCATCAGGACAACATCGATACAGAAAACGATCGTTGCTCGATGCAGAAATGGAATAGAATCCGCCTGTACACCAATAAGGTCCATTAATTCAGGCCAGAATTTGAGCAACGTCGAGAAGGGGATCGTTAAGATTGCAACCGTCATGGCCGCCCGGTTTGTGGCTCGTTTCCAGAAAAAACCCAGTAGGAAAATGGCAAATACGCCAGGCGTAATGAAATTAGTGTACTCCTGAATGTACTGATAGACCTGATCGAGCGAGCGAAGCATGGGCGCCAACAGAATCGCGATGCCAAATGACACGACGATAGCCCATCGTCCCACATTAACCAGCTTTTGCTCCGACGCCGATTTATCGACGTATTTCTTGTATAAATCAAGTGTAAAAATCGTCGAAATCGAGTTGCATTTCCCGGCCAGCGAGGCTACTACGGCGGCTGTCAGGGCGGCAAAGGCCAACCCTTTCATGCCCACCGGCAACAGGTTCATGAGCACGGGATAGGCATGATCGGGCTTTACAACGCCCGATGCATCGGTCATGGCTTCACGAAACGGACCATGTTGATATAGTACAAAAGCCGCAATGCCCGGAATGACCACAATCACCGGAATAAACAGTTTCAAAAACGCAGCAAACAGAATGCCACTACGGGCGGTCTTCAAATCAGCCCCTAGCGCGCGTTGCACAATGTATTGATTACAACCCCAGTACGAGAGATTATTGATCCACATGCCACCCGTCACCAGCGCCATGCCCGGCAGGACTTCATACTGCGGATGTCCTTTGGGCAGAAACATATGAAAATGACTGTCGGCCTTAGACTTCAGGGTTACCAGCCCGTTCCATACGCTTGCCGTACCATTCGTTTCCTGCGAAACCAGTTGCAAAGCTAAATACGTAACTACCAGACCACCAAAGATTAGCACAACCACCTGAATAACATCGGTATAGCCAATCACTTTCATCCCGCCAAGCGTAATAAAAATGGCGAACAGCGCCAGGCCAATCGTACACGTAGTGAATGAAATTCCGGCTAGTGACTCAATAGCAATGGCGCCCAAATAAAGAATAGACGTAAGATTGACCAACACATACACCACTAGCCAGAACACCGCTAATATAGTACTGACCGTGTCGCTGTACCGCTGCGCCAGAAACTGAGGCATGGTATAGATGTGATTTCGAAGATAGATCGGAATGAAAAATACGGCGACAATGATGAGCGTTGCGGCTGCAAACCATTCGTATGACGAGATGGCCAGTCCCATTGCAAAGCCCGAACCCGCCATGCCAATAAAGTGCTCTGCCGATATATTGGAGGCAATCAATGAAGCGCCGATCGCCCACCAGGTCAGTGAGCCTTCAGCCAGAAAAAAATCGGTTGTATTCATCTGGGCCTGGCGCTTGCGCTGATAAACCCAGTAACCATACCCAACAACAATGATAAAATAAACGAAGAAAACGATGTAATCGGCCGTAGCGAGGTGATTCATGTAGGCAATAAAAAAACGGATGTCCTGACTATAAAGCAGGACATCCGTTTTTTATACCAGATAACGTAGCGAAGCCAGTCCGCGCTACGTTACAAATTACTAAAATCGAACGTTTCCAGGAACGACGTCGTGAACTGACCAGAGCGAAACTTAGGGTCATCCATAAGTTTAATATGGAAAGGTATCGTCGTTTTTATGCCTTCAATAACGAACTCCTGCAACGCCCGCTTCATTCGGGTGATGACTTCATCCCGCGATTGGCCCGAAACGATCAGTTTAGCAATCATCGAGTCATAGTTCGGCGGAATTGTGTAGCCGCTATATACGTGACTATCGATGCGAACACCGTGCCCACCCGGAAAGTGTAGGTTCGTGATTTTACCGGGCGATGGACGGAAACCGTGTGCTGGATCTTCGGCATTGATTCGGCATTCCATGGCGTATAGTTTCGGCGTATAATTCCGACCCGAAATTTCAGCGCCAGCGGCCACTTTAATTTGCTCTTTAATCAGGTCAAAATCAGTCACTTCTTCCGTGATTGGGTGTTCAACCTGAATCCGGGTATTCATTTCCATGAAATAGAAATCCCCGTGTTTGTCGACTAGAAACTCAACGGTTCCTGCGCCTTCGTAGCCAATAGCCTGTGCCCCTTTGATGGCTGCCTCACCCATTTTCTCCCGAAGTTCGGACGATACAATCGGCGATGGCGTTTCTTCTACCAACTTCTGGTGACGGCGCTGAATCGAGCAATCGCGCTCGGAGAGGTGACAAACTTTACCATACTGGTCACCCACAATTTGAATTTCAATGTGGCGCGGCTCTTCTACATATTTCTCCAGATAAAGTCCATCGTTACCAAAAGCGGCTCCGGCTTCGGTGCGGGCATCATTCCAGGCTTTCTCAAACTCGTCTTCCGAACGTACGATACGCATACCACGTCCACCGCCACCAGCCGTAGCTTTCACAATAACCGGATAACCCATTCCAGCGGACAATTTCTTACCCTGCTCAACCGATTCGAGTAGACCATCGGAGCCGGGAATGACGGGTACACCAGCGGCTCGCATAGTTGCTTTTGCGGTAGCTTTGTCGCCCATACCATTGATTTGCTCAGCCGTAGCGCCGATGAATTTAATACCGTAATCCGTGCAGATTTGCGAGAATTCAGCATTTTCGGACAGAAAGCCGTAACCAGGATGAATGGCATCAGCGCCGGTTACTTCGGCCGCCGAGATAATATTGGGAATGCTTAAGTACGATAACTTGCTGGTTGGCGGCCCAATACAGACGGCTTCATCGGCAAAGCGCACGTGCAGACTGTCACGGTCAGCTGTTGAGTAAACAGCTACCGTTTTTATACCCATCTCGCGGCACGTACGAATGATACGTAGCGCGATCTCTCCCCGATTGGCGATTAATATTTTTTTGAACATGATGTAAAGAGCGAAAGAGCGAAAGAGTGAAAGAGCGAAAGACTGGTTTCCAGCACATTCGCTCTTTCACTCTTTCGCTCTTTATTTTAGTTAGGTTCGACGAGGAACAATGGCTGATCGTATTCGACCGGCGTAGCGTTCTCGACGAGTATTTTTATAATACGGCCCGACACTTCGGACTCGATTTCGTTGAACAACTTCATGGCTTCGATGATGCAGACGACTTTCCCCTCCGTAACACTATCACCGACTTCAACAAACATAGGTGACTCGGGATTAGCCGACCGGTAGAACGTCCCAATCATCGGCGATTTGATGGTGACGTAGTTCGACGTATCGGCCTTTGGTGCCGTAACCGGAGCGGCTGGGGTTGTTGGGGCTACGTACTGAGGCTGAACTGCGGGTGCCTGTGCTACTGGTGTCGCGGGGGGCGGAGCGATCGTTTGAGTTACAGGAGCGCCAGAACCGTAACGCTTGACGCTGATTTTCAGGTCGTTCGTTTCAATATTAACTTCATCCAGGCCCGATTGCGAAATGAAGTCGATTAGTTGTTGAATGTCTTTTGTACTCATAGCTTTTGAATAATGACCGGGTTGCCGTTGCAATGATGAATAGTTAGCCTCTCTGGTTATGAATGACAAGCATCTTGGTATGCTCATCATTTATAATTCATCATTCAAAAGCTTATTTCACGCGTTCTACGTAGTCGTGTGTCCGTGTATCGATCCGAATTTTCTGACCCGACTCAATAAAGAGCGGTACCATAATTTTCGCGCCCGATTCTACCTCAACCCGTTTTTTGGGGCTGTTAGCCGTATCGCCCTTAATACCTGGTTCGGCGTATGTCACCTCCAGTTCAACGAAAGGCGGCAATTCACACGATAGCGGTGTATCGCTATCGGCATTAATCAGGATTTCAACTTCCTGGCCTTCTTTCATCAGATCAGCTCCTTCTACGATCTTCTCGCCCAGATTTATCTGATCAAACGTCTCCTGGTCCATGAAGTTATAACCAGCTTCGTCTTTGTAAAGGTATTGGAATTTTCGACGTTCGACCCGTACCGGATAGATTGTTGCACCTGAGTTGAACGTATTGTCAATGACCCGCCCGGTCGTCAGGCTTTTCAACTTGGTACGCACAAAAGCCGCGCCTTTGCCCGGCTTCACGTGTTGAAATTCAGTAATTTGAAAAAGGTCGTTGTTGTAGTTTAAGACCAGTCCGTTGCGGATATCTGCGGTCGTTGCCATGTTTTATAATAATGTATGATATAAGATCGGGGTCGCCCGTGCGATATGGCGTATGATATAATTCGCAGGCACATTCATACCTCATATATCATACCTCATATATAAAATTAATACGCCCATTTCACATAAGCGGCTCCCCAGGTAAAGCCTCCTCCAAACGCTGCTAACACCAGATTATCGCCCTTTTTCAGACGCGATTCATAGTCAAATAAGCAGAGTGGAATCGTGGCAGCCGTGGTATTGCCATACTTGTGAATGTTCATCATTACCTTGTCGGTATCGATGCCCATTCGGTGTGCCGTGGCGTCAATAATGCGTTTGTTGGCCTGATGGGGCACAAGCCAGGCGACATCGCTGCCAGCCAGGTGGTTGCGCTCCATAATTTCAGCGGATACATCAGCCATATTTTTGACCGCAAATTTAAATACCGACGGTCCATCCTGATAAACGTAGTGCCAGCGTTTTTCTACCGTTTCGTGCGTAGGCGGATAGCGACTTCCGCCCGCTTTCTGAAATAAATGACTTTGCCCAGACCCATCCGACTTGATAATGGAATCCAACAGGCCAAAGCCCTCCTCACCAGGCTGAAGCATAACCGCCCCGGCTCCGTCCCCAAAGAGAACACAGGTAGTCCGGTCAGTATAATCGACAATGGCCGACATTTTATCAGCACCGACGACAATTACCTTTTTATATTTACCCGTTTCGATAAACTGAGAGCCGACGGTCAGTGCATACAGGAATCCGGAACAAGCTGCCTGAATATCGAAACTACCAACGTTACGAATACCAACCATATCGCAGATCAGGTTCGCCGTGCACGGAAATACGTAGTCGGGTGTAGTGGTAGCACAAATAAGCAGATCGACTTCTTCGGGCTTGATATTCATTTTTTCGAGCAAACCTGCCACAGCTTTTGCTCCCATGTGCGAAGAGCCCATACCCTCGCCTTTCAGAATGTGTCGTTCTTTAATACCCGTTCGGCTTGTAATCCATTCATCATTTGTATCCACCATACGCTCCAATTCGGCATTGGTCAGCACATAGTCGGGAACGTAACCATGGATTCCAGTTATGGCAGCTTTACTCATAGGTTGGGAATGCGGGTTGAAGACAAGTCTCTGGTCTAAGCCAGGGCTTGTGCAATTTTAGTGTATGCGTCGGATTCGACCTGCCGGATGGCCAGACCAATCATATTTTTTATGGCCAACGGCGACGAAATGCCATGAGCAATAATCACATTGCCATTGACGCCCAAAATTGGACTGCCTCCAATGGACTCGTAGTTGGTTTTGTCTAGAAAGTCGTCACTGATGCCTCTTTGTTTGGCTACCGAATAAAACGACTCTCCTAGTTTAAACATCGTATTACCCGTGAAGCCGTCTGTCACAATAACATCAGTTGCTCCCGTAAAAAGATCACCGCCTTCAATATTACCAATAAAGTTGATCTTAGTGCTTTCTTTCAGCAGTTGGTGCGCAGCCTGAGCAACCAGCGATCCTTTCTGATCTTCGGTACCGATGTTCATGAGGGCTACGCGCGGCTGTCTTATACCAAATGTATATTGAGCATAAACAGACCCGATTTCACCAAACTGAGCCAACACTTCGGGCTTACAATCGGCGTTTGCGCCAATATCGAGCATCACAGCGTAGCCTCCCGTGATCTGAGGCACTAGGCCAGCGATGCACGGGCGCAAAACACCAGCAATTGCTTTAATGCTAAATAAGGCCCCTACGTGCATGGCTCCTGTGTTCCCTGCACTACAAAATGCCTGAACCTGACCTTCTTTTAAAAGTTTAAACCCAACCCCGATACTGGAATTGGGCTTCTGGGAGAGCGCCTTGGTTGGGTGCTCATCCATTTCGATAACGTCGTCAGCATGAACCAATTCAATATTGGCAACTGCGTGGATATCGTGTTTTTGGGTTAGTTCCTGGATGACAGACTGCTTGCCAATCAGCACAATAGCTACATTTTCCGGCAATTCAGCAGCGGCCATCACAACTCCTTCCACAATTGCGTCGGGAGCGAAATCGCCACCCATTGCGTCCACTGCAATTTTCATTGACTCTGTTTGTTCAATACCTCCCAGTTAAGCTGGCTTCAAAAATAAATACGCGTAAAAATAGGGAGGTGACATGCAATAAAAAAGTATTTCGCGTTCATCTTGAGAAAGACATCAGCGAAATACTCTTCAGAAATCAGCAAGCTTTAAGCCGTTTTGGCGTAATTCTCAATAATCATTTGTCCTTTGTAGAACAGATTTCCTTCAAAAACGTGGGCGTGGTGACGCTCGTGTACTTCACCCGTTTGGGCATCCGTCGAGAGAGTTACAGCCGTAGCCTTGTAATGCGTTCTGCGCTTATCGCGCCGGGTGCTGGAGTGGCGTCGTTTGGGATGTGCCATGATTCAGTCTATAGTTATAAAGTTATATAGTCGTATAGTTTTCGAGTTGCAGGTTGTTCTTTAGCCACGAGTGACCGCTACGGCGAGCCGTTTTACAACCTAATAACTCTACAACTGCAATTAGTTGTCGCTCAATTTACGTAGTGCCTCCCAGCGTGGGTCAATATCCGACTGATCGTCACTATCGTTAGCTGCTTCCGAGCTAGATTGGTAAATTAACTTACTGTCCTGTTCATCGTCCAGATCCTCTTCATCTCGAAACCGAGGGTGAAGGCGTTTCATTGGGAGAGACAGACTGACGAACTCGAAGATATAGCGCGCTACGTTGATAGTCGACGTATTGCGTTCGATAAGTTCAATTTCGTCACTTAACTCCTCATTATGGTCGCCGAATTTCAGCAACATCGTCTGTTGCGTATCTACAGGCTCATCATATTCATCGAGGCTCCGATCGCATACCTGCTCAACGGTGCCAACGATATGAAAATCAAGGCGAATCATCGTTTCAGACTTGTCCAGTAGCACATGCGTCTGGATATTGCCTTTCTTGATTAACTCCTGTTCCATCGCAGCAAAAAACGAATCGTCCGACGTAAAATCGTATTCGTATCGTTTTTTCTCCAGACCAACAATGTTGATGTCGTATGCGCGTAGTACGTTCACCTTTGCACCTCCTCTCAAAAAATAAGACCGCAAAGGTACGAAACGTTTGTTAATCAGGAAAGTACTAAACGAAAATTTAGTTGACCGGATCAATT
Organism: Spirosoma jeollabukense; assembly: GCF_054777855.1. Taxonomy (NCBI): domain Bacteria; kingdom Pseudomonadati; phylum Bacteroidota; class Cytophagia; order Cytophagales; family Cytophagaceae; genus Spirosoma; species Spirosoma jeollabukense. The sequence continues at coordinate 95,058 of NZ_BAAHAD010000003.1, read as the reverse complement.
AACAACTGATTTAACAACTCAACTACCCTACTATTTAAATTCCCTGACAATCAGCAAAAAAGTGCAAGCTCGATGAGAGGATATACATTACTACATTTATATTGTGGCAATTGACCTGAGACGATGCTCCTATTCACTGGTATTACCCTCACTACCATTACCGTACTAGTCCGTATTGTGGCGAATCCGCTGGCCAACGTGTTCCAGAAAAAACTGACGCAGCGCACCGCCGATCCATTATTTGTTATTTCAGCGACCTATGGACTTCTAACCTTGTTCTGTTTAGCCTTCCCAGCACACCTTCAATTTACGGGCCTGTCTCCCCTATTCTGGCAAAGCAGCCTGCTAACCAGCATACTGGCCATGTTCGGCAATGTCTTTCTGGTAAAGGCGCTGCACATCGGAGATTTATCTGTATTGGGACCCATCAACGCCTACAAAGCGGTGGTAGGTATGGTGGTCAGCATTTTTCTTTTGAACGAAATTCCGGGTTGGTGGGGACTTGCCGGTGTTTTTCTGATTATCATTGGCAGTTATATTGTCCTTGGTCATAATGGGCAGCGTAGGGATTTTTCCTGGCGGTCAGTTGGAACCAGCCTGTTTCAACGGCCCGAAGTCAAACTACGGTTAGCAGCCCTGGTATTTTCGGCTATCGATGGCGTATTTCTGAAAAAAGCCATTCTGGTATCGAGCCCGGCCACGGCGTTCTTCTACTGGTGCTTATTGGGTTTTCTGCTCACGTTGATCTGGGTATTAGTAACACTACGTAGCCAATGGCGGCACCAGATAGACATTTTGCTCAATCATAAACTTACCTACGTAGCGCTGTGCCTGGCTGTTGGCATAACCCAGTTGGCCAGTAATGTTGCCCTGGCCAGAATGCCTGTTGGCTATGCCTTGGCCTTGTTTCAAACGTCGGCCCTGATAAGTGTTCTTTTTGGCTATCAGTTTTTTAAAGAGCAGGATATTGGCAGGAAACTCATCGGCGCCAGTGTTATGGTTATTGGAGCAGTATTGATTACAATCCTTGGGTAACTATCTGGCCAAAAATTGGGTTATCGTTACCTAACCAATTAAACTATTATGGCAACGTACCACCTTGTTGACAAAAACGCGATTGAGCACCACAATGAATATTATGAAGTGCGCACTACGCAGGATGGAGATCACCCTAAAAGCCTGTTTTTCACCACCAATGAAGAAAATTTAGAGACTGTCGCCAGTGATATTATTGCCGATAATATGCCGGGAGTGAAGCATTGGACGGTAATTCCGCACCGGAAAGACAGTTAGATACACATTCACCTTCTTTGGCAAACCTACGTCAGACAAAATTTTAATAAAGTTTAAAACAATTTTAATTGATTATAGTTACGCCAAATCTTATCTTCACGAACGAATACTAACCAGTCCCTAGAGCTGGTTAACACCGTAACGTGTAACGATGAAGATTGGTCAAACTCTGCTTTTTGGGAGCTTGTTGATCGCGCTAAGCGGCTTAGTTGCTCCTGCTCAAACCATTACTCCAGCTCAGGCTCGCACCGACTTAAGTTATTTGAAGCGAAAGCTTGATTTGCTCCATCCTGGCATGGGCTTTTATACGCCCCAGCCCCGGATGGAGCAACTGTATGATTCGCTGTATAATCGGCTGACGGCCCCCATGGATTACCTGACGTTCTATCATCACGTAAGCCCGCTTGTGGCTGCCTTGAAAGACGGGCATACAAACCTGAATCATCGTAAAAACTACATCGGTAAGCATACCCGATTTATACCATTTTATATTCGTCCTGTAGGCTCCCAGTATTTTATTAGCCACAATGTGTCGGCCGATACGAGTCTCCAGCGCGGTACAGAATTGCTTACAATTAATGGCCGTACCATTGCCAATCTGCACCAGGAATTAATGAACGCTGACCATTCCGGTTCGGATGGCGATAATGTAACCGGTCGTCAGCAGTGGAGTCTGGTACAGTTTGCCGACTATTATGCAGCCTGGTACGGGTCGGTCGATTCGATCAACATTACCTATCGGCTCGTGGGCGACACACTCGTTCATAGTACCCGCTTAAAATGTCCAACGCTAACTGGCTTTCGGGAAAGAATACGGCGTCGATATGGCGTTGAGATCGGTCAGCAACCTAATCTATCCGTACGGATGGTCGATACGCTCACCCATACAGCCGTGCTACGTGTTTCATCGTTTATGGGACTGAAGAAAAAAGACCCCTTTCAGTGGGCTTTTAATCGTCGGTTGAAACGGGCCTTTAGACAGTTACGCGATGAGAATGTCCAAAATCTGGTGGTGGATATGCAGGGAAATGGGGGCGGCATTGTGTTGAACTCTGCCCGGCTGCTACGTTACTGGATGCCAAAACCGTTTAAGATCATGGAGCATGAAGAGATGAAACGAGCCGCTCGATCCGAACTCGTAACCCGCTGGAATCCAATAGCGGCCCTGAATTTCAGCTTACAATACAAATCAGATGGCGCTGGTGGATTTTCAAGCCGTTCTGCTAACCGACGCTATCGCCCTCGCCGTAAAGATGCCTTTAAAGGGAATTTGTATTTCATGCTGAATGGCGCGTCTTTTTCGGCCACAACATCCGTACTGGCTAAAACGCTCGATGCGGGCATGGGCACCTTCGTCGGTGAAGCTAGTGGCAGCGCGTACTGGGGCGACTTCGCGGGTCATTTTAAAACCGTCACCTTGCCTAACTCAAAACTTCAGGTACGTATACCTTTAAAGAAGCTCACCCACGCCGTTGTAGCCGATCGGGCGAATGGATTTACGGTTGAGCCAGATTTTACGGTTACACGCAGTTATGACGATTTAATGACCAACCGCGACTACGTACTGGATTACACTCTCCGGCTAATTCGTCAGGGAGTCGTTGCCCGTCAACCGATGCAAACACGGCCCTTGCAGGTGTATAGCCCAGCTCGCCAACCCAATAACAGTGAACTCATTACTAACTGATCGCTGTTTACTGGTCTGATAACTGATATTTTGTGTACTGTATCGTTGACGTTGAAACTACAGGGGGCGTAAAAGGCCCTACCCGACTTACTGAAATTGCAATCTTCCGCCACGACGGACAGCAGGTTGTCGACTCGTTCCACTCACTGCTGAACCCCGGTTGTCCAATTCCACCCTTTATCCGCCATCTGACCGGCATTTCCGATGAGATGGTTCAGGACGCGCCCACGTTTGCCGACGTAGCAGCCGACGTAATAAACATTACGCAGGACGCCATTTTTGTCGCTCACAACGTTGGGTTCGACTTCAATTTTATTCAGAAAGAACTAAACTGGCTGGGCCACGACTATTTCCGACGGACGCTTTGCACCGTCCGGACGAGTCGCAAATTGATACCGGGTCACCCCTCCTACAGCTTAGGGAAACTCTGTCGTTCACTTGGGATTCCCCTCAATGGGCGTCACCGTGCCCAGGGTGATGCAGCGGCTACGGTTCTGCTGTTCGAGATGTTACTGCGTCATGATTCACAGGGGCTTATCCCGCACATCACTCCCCAGAATAAACAGACCCACTAATTTAATTGTCCCGTGCCATCTACCCAAAAGTTCTTTGGCTTGGTAGTCTGTTGCTGTGCACCTATAGTTTCATCAAGCCTAACACAGCAAGAAGCCAGACAAGCAATTTGATTGGCGAAGGCTGGGGACGTAATTTGTGACTAGTTGGTTCTTTTTCCTGTTATCCTTCATCATCTTATGGCGTTTACTCCATCTCTTCGATTGTTACTTATGCTGAGTTCATCAACGGTGCTGGCCCAGAGTGGTCCCCCGCTTACGTATCCCACCGCCCGTAAAACCGATCAGGTTGATACCTATCACGGTACTCAAGTTGCTGACCCGTATCGCTGGCTTGAAGATGACCGTTCGGCCGAAACGGCTGAATGGGTCAAGGCCGAGAACAAAGTAACCTTTGACTATCTGGCGCAGATTCCATACCGGAAACAGTTGCAGGACCGGCTGGAACAGATTTATAATTACCCAAAATATTCAGCGCCTAGCCGGAAAGGAGAGTGGTTTTATTTCTCAAAAAACGACGGCTTGCAGAATCAGGCCGTATTATATCGCCAGAAAGGTCTTGACGGAAAGCCCGAATTGGTGATCGATCCAAATAAATTATCGGCCGATGGCACTACGCGGTTAGGCGCATTTTCATTATCGAAAGATGGAAAATATGCCGTAGTCGGTTTATCCAAAGGCGGTTCCGACTGGCAGGAATATCAGATTATGGATTTGGCGACGAAGCAATACCTGCCCGAGAAAGTCGAATGGGTCAAGATATCTGGAGCGGCTTGGCAAGGAGATGGTTTTTATTACAGCCGCTACCCGAAGCCCGAAGGCAGCGCGCTGGCGTCTAAAAATGAAAATCATCAGGTATTCTTTCATAAATTGAATACGCCCCAGTCAGCCGACAGGCTGGTCTATGAAGATCCGAAGAATCCACAGCGATTCCATATCGCCAGCACGACCGACGATGAGCGGTTTGTGCTCTTGTCGATCAGCGATCGGGGCCAGGGGAAAGATGGCAACTCCCTGTTTTTTATGGATGCCAAATCAGCTCAGCAAACGTTTACGCCCGTTGTTGCCGAGGTAACTGATTTTAGTTACGGTGTGATCGATAATGACGGCGATCGGCTGCTGATTCTGACGAACGAGAAGGCGCCAAACAGCAAAGTCATTACGTTCGACACCAAGACAAAGGCATTTTCGACGCTTATTGCGGAGAGACCCGAACCCATTGCCGAAGGAAGCGTGAGCGCAGCCGGTGGTAAGCTATTTGTAGAGTACGCGAAGGATGTGACCTCGAAAGTAGAAGTTTTCAATTATGCAGGAAAGTCTGAAGGTGACGTACAATTACCGGCGATTGGTTCAGCGGGCGGCTTTGGGGGCGAAAAAGACGACAAGTTTGTCTTCTACAGTTTTACATCGTTTACCTTTCCACCAACCATTTACCGGTATGACATTGCCACCCGCAAAAGCACCGTTTTTCGTGCTCCTGAAGTCGACTTCCGGCCAGGCGATTACGAAACAAAACAAGTCTTTTACACGAGTAAGGATGGCACAAAAGTACCCATGTTCCTGACGTACCGGAAGGGCCTGAAACTCGACGGCACAAATCCGACCCTGTTGTATGGTTACGGTGGGTTCAATATAAGTTTACCCCCTTCATTTGGACCGCTCCGCATTCCTTTTCTGGAGCAGGGTGGCGTATACGCACAAGCGAATCTGCGGGGCGGCAGCGAATACGGAGAAAAATGGCATGAGCAGGGTATGAAGCTCAAGAAGCAAAACGTTTTTGATGATTTCATTGCCGCTGCCGAGTATCTGATTGCCCAGCACTATACAAGCCCGGCCAAACTAGCTATTCAGGGTGGTTCAAACGGTGGGTTGCTGGTTGGGGCGGTCATGAATCAACGGCCCGATTTATTCAGGGTGGCAATTCCGCAGGTAGGTGTTATGGATATGCTACGTTTCCATAAGTTCACCATTGGCTGGAACTGGATTGCTGACTATGGCAGTAGCGATAATGCCGACGAATTCAAGGCAATTTATGCGTATTCACCTGTTCATAATATAAAGCCTGGTCTGAATTACCCAGCCACCTTGATCACTACTGCCGACCACGACGATCGCGTGGTTCCGGCTCACTCGTTCAAGTATGCCGCTACGTTACAGGAGGTTTATAAAGGACCGAATCCGGTACTGATACGTATTGATACAAACTCGGGTCACGGAGCCAGCAACACGAAAAAGAATATAGAAACAACCGCCGACATCTACTCGTTTATCCTCTGGAATATGGGCGTGAAGAGTTTGAAAGAGATAGCCAGTAAGTAAATGTTTTTATAACACATAAAAATGGCCATCTGATGAATCAGGTGGCCATTTTTATGAAATTGATCTACCTAGAATTTGAATGTAACACCTAATTTTAACGGAGCAATATCCGAAGCGAGCTCAGCGAAAGCTCCTACTTTCTCATTGAAAAAGTAACGGCCTCCAAGATGAATTGGAACAATAATTCCTCCGCTACTTCCATAGAAATAAGTGCCTGAGTAACCTTGGTAACCTAACCCAATTCCTGCGTATAGGTCTGCCTTTTCAGAAGAAAGGTTCAACAACTCATTAAAATGGTAGGAACCACGTGCGCCTATAGAAAAAGAGGATACGCCATATCCACTAAGGCCGCTATAATTTAATCGCCGATAGTCTACAAAACCCCCGACAGTAATATTTCTTACAACGCCAATTTCAAGTGATGCGCCAAATGATACACCAGAGCTATATCCTATTCCAAGTCCATAGCCGCCAACGCCTATCCCTACGTTTAACAGCTTGGAACCTTTATCTGGAACATATTGGGCAAATGATTGAGTACCGACTAACAAGCCAAGCACCAGTAAAATAGAAAAGTGGATTTTTTTCATTTGGTTCAACTGATTTAAAAGTAAAATTTCGGACAAAGTAAATGCGAATCTTTTGGGCGACCAAGCAAAACTGTAAACGTCTTATTAATCGGTCATATATAGACTCTACCACTAAATACGTACTGAACTTGCGAAATTTAAACGTACCTGGCTATAAATCGAACGAAAGCATATAAACCAAAATCCTCATAATCAACAACTTGTTTTCCAGCAAAAAATAACAACATACTTTGTTCACCAAAAAAGTAACTCATAGCCAACTTGCATTATTTATAAATAAATATACCAATATAGCGCAATAAGTAACTTCCAAATTCCATTTCGGTTCAAATACCTTTCCAAAAAGGTGGCTTCTGATAGGTTAATCGTGGGCTTGGTTACGAATTTCCTTTGACTGGCCAATCACGGTTAAGTACTCGTTGCCAGGCCAAAGATGTAGAGAAGGGCAATCGGGCATATAGCTGACGACGTGGTGTTGCAACCATTCGTCAGGTTTGTGGTTGTTCAATGATAGCCTATAATTACCTGCATAAAATTTGCCCACTAAGCCCGTGAAAGATTTCGATACCAACCGGTTCCGCTATGACGGAGACAAGGAGTTTAAAATTAAAAAAGCACCCACAGACGTGGATAAGCTTTACGAAGATAAAGATCATTATGAAGCCCTGCTGCGGCAACAGGCGGCCGACATTGACAAGTGGCAGGAACGAATGTATGCCTACAACCGGTATGGCGTAATCGTGGTGTTTCAGGCACTGGATGCAGCTGGCAAAGATGGCACGATTCAACACGTTTTTACGGGTACAAATCCAGCGGGCGTACGTGTCTATTCGTTTAAACGACCAACTGATCAGGAGCTTGATCATGATTTTTTATGGCGTAGCTGGCGCGAATTGCCTGAACGCGGGACCATTGGCATCTTTAACCGCTCCTATTACGAAGAAGTGCTGGTCACAAAAGTCCATCCGGAGATTCTGACGCAAAGCCAGCGATTGCCCGAAAAAACAACCAGTGATCTGAATAAGCTCTTCAAACAGCGGTACGAATCCATTCGGGATATGGAAAAATTCCTCTACCGAAACGGCTTTATAACAATTAAGTTTTATCTGCACGTTTCTAAAAAAGAGCAGGCAGATCGCCTTATCGCCCGGATTAAGGACCCCGAAAAAAACTGGAAGTTTGAAGAAGGGGACGTTAAGGAACGGGAGTTCTGGGACGGCTATCAGGATGCCTACCAGGAAGCGATCAACGAAACCGCTACGGACAACGCGCCTTGGTACGTGATTCCGGCCGACGATAAAGAAAACATGCGTCTGCTAGTCGGTCAGGTAATTATTGAGGAACTTAAGAAGCTACCTATTGCCAAGCCCGATCCCGACGAGAAGCGATTTAAGGAGTTGCAAAAATTAATATCTGTTATTGAAGGTCAATAACGCAGCTGGAAAGCCGCGATTATCTAGTAATGAAATCGCGGCTTTCCAGCTGCGTTACATCATGAAAAAACTCAACACTAATACGTTCCGATACGACGGAAAAAAGCCATTTTCATCTAAGGCGACCCCCACCTTGGTTGAATCATCCTATGCCGACGAAGCAGATCTTGATCGCCAGCTGGATGAATTAGCCGAGCGAATGGATCAGGCCCAGAACCGGATGCACGCCGATGAACACTACGGGATGCTGGTGGTATTTCAGGCGATGGATGCCGCAGGCAAGGATAGCAGTATTCGGCGCGTTTTCAAAGGCGTCAATCCGTCCCGCTTTCAGATGGCACCGTTCAAAAAGCCAGCGGAAGAAGACCTGAAACACGATTTCCTTTGGCGGTTTTGGCAGGAGCTTCCCGAACGGGGTAACATTGGCGTATTCAACCGGTCTTACTACGAAGAAGTGCTTGCGCTACGTGTCCATCCGGAACGGCTGAAGCAGCAGTTGATTCCAGAAAATTTGCTCCCTGAAAATGACCAGACGCTTTGGAAACAACGGTTTGGCGACATTGTCCACTTCGAGGATTATCTGTTCCGAAATGGTTTCCCAATTGTGAAATTCTACCTGCATGTTGCCAGGGAAGAACAGGGGAAACGACTGATTGCCCGCCTGGAAGACACCGAAAAGCAGTGGAAATTGAGTGCAAACGATTTAGAAGAACGAGCGTTCTGGCCTGAGTATATGCAAGCCTATGAGGATACCATCAACGCAACGGCCACTCGTCAGAATCCCTGGTATGTCATTCCGAGTGATGACCGCAATAACCAGCAGCTCATTATTGCTCACATTCTGACCGATGTACTGGAATCACTGCCCGTATCGTTTCCTAAGACGGACGAAAAAGAAGCGCAGAAACTAATAAGGCAAATCAAGAAGCAGGATGGTGGCAAATAACTTCTCGTTTACTGTACGCTCATTTGATATTTATTGGTTTTGTCCTACGTCCAATACCGTTCACGACTAGATTTAGTCGGTTCATCTAATTTCTGCTTAATCCGAGTAGTGCCCTTCCTATTTTTGCGTTAATTACCTGATCCATCATTCCGTGAATGTGTGGCCAAATGATAACGCAATGAAACAGACTATACGATTCTGGCTCTACTGTCTCCCGCTCGCTTTTCTACTTGTGGGCAACAGCGAAGCACAGACCACCAATACACTCGAAAAATCTCCAGGTAAGACTGTCCATGCGGGCTATACCGTCAGTGGATACATTAAGGACGCGGCCAACGGTGAAGGACTGATTGGCGTGTCGGTTTACGTAAAGGAAACGGGTACGGGAGCGGTCACGAATAGTTATGGCTTTTTCGCAGTAACCGTCCCATCGGGAACATACACACTGGTAATCAGCTACGTTGGTTACGCCAGACAGACCAAGACGGTTGACCTGACCGAACGAAACGTACGGCTTGACCTCGAACTCAGCCAGGAAGGAAAGCAGCTTCAGGAAGTGGTTGTTTCGACAACCCGCGAGGACGACAACGTCAAGAATATTGAAATGAGCGTCAATAAAATTGACGTTAAAACGCTGAAACGCATTCCCGCACTCCTCGGCGAAGTAGACGTAATACGCAGTATTCAGCTGCTGCCGGGGGTCTCAACCGTGGGCGAAGGCGCCACAGGATTCAACGTTCGGGGTGGAAGTATTGATCAGAATCTGGTGCTGCTCGATGAAGCACCGATTTACAACTCCTCCCACTTATTTGGCTTTTTCTCGGTTTTTAACCCCGACGCCGTTAAGGACGTAAAGCTTATAAAAGGCGGTATTCCGTCGAACTATGGAGGACGTATTTCCTCAATCCTCGACGTCCGGCTGAAAGAAGGCAACGCTAAAAAAGCCGAGTTAAACGGCGGTATCGGCCTGATTTTCAGCAGACTTTCCTATGAACGACCGCTTTTTAAAGGGAGGGGCTCTTTCATCGTGGCAGCCCGTCGCTCCTATGCTGATATTCTGGCCCAGCCCTTTTTAAATAAAGATTTGAAAGGCGCTAAATTCTATTTCTACGATCTGACGGCGAAAGGCAATTACCGCATCAACGACAAAAACACGGTGTTTCTCTCGGGCTATCTTGGTCGCGACGTATTTGGGTCGGATTTTGGATTCAACTGGGGCAATGCGACGATTTCGGCCCGCTGGAATCATGTATTCAGCGACCGTTTGTTTCTAAATACGACAGCTTATTACAGCAATTACGATTATTCGCTGAACACCGACCTGAAGCAGAAAAGTCCGGATGACTTTTTTCGGACCGACTCCCGTATTGTCAACTACAGCATCAAACCTGACTTTTCGCTTTTTCTGGGCAAGAACACAATTACGTTCGGTGGGCAGGCGATCATCCATGATTTCCAGCCGGGAACGGCCACCGCTGCCAGCTCGGGCGCTGTTAGAAGTTTCGGCGTAGCTAACAAACATGCGCTGGAAAGTGCGTTATACATAGGTAATGAGCAACAATTCACGCCAAAACTGCAACTTCAGTATGGCCTGCGCTATTCATTATTCAATTATAGAGGACCGGGCGAGGCCTATACGTTTCAGACCGACGTTCCGTTTGGAACACGGCGCGAAGTCGTAACAACGGTGGCGTACCGGGGAAGCGATGTCATAAAGACCTACGGTAACTGGGAACCACGCTTTTCTGCTAAGTATGATTTGAGCCCCAACAGCTCGCTGAAATTAAGTTATAATCGACTGGCCCAATATATTCATCTGATTTCCAATACAACCGCGTCGACACCGCTGGACGTCTGGACAACGTCGACCAATAACATCAAACCACAAATTGCTGACCAGATCGCCGGAGGTTATTTCAAGAACTTCGGGCGTTCCACTGGAACGGGCAGCGAGTTCGAAGCCTCCGTGGAGGTTTATTACAAATGGCTTCAGAATCAGATTGATTACATTGATGGGGCCAGCCTGATCCTGAACAAATACCTCGAAGGCGATTTGCTAACTGGCAAAGGCCGTGCTTACGGAGCCGAGTTTTTTGTAAAACGGAACACAGGTGTCGTAAATGGCTGGGTTAGTTATACGCTGGCCAAAACGGAACGGCAGGTGGATGGTATCAATAACAACAACTGGTATCCAACGCGCTTCGACAAACGGCACGTACTAACCACGGTACTTCTGTTCGATCCCCCAAATGCTAAACGCTGGAATTTCTCGGCTACGTTTACCTACGCCAGCGGCACGCCCGGTACGTTCCCGACAGGCCGCTTTGAGTATGACGGGCACGTAACGCCCATCTACGAAGCACGCAATAACTACCGAATTCCGGCCTATCACCGGCTCGACCTGGCGGCAACGTTGCAGGGCCGGAAGCGGGCGGGCAAACGGAAAGATGACAACTGGGTATTTTCGGTCTACAACGTATATGCTCGAAAGAACGCGTTTTCGGTTTATTTTCAGCCGAATACTGACAATCCGCGTGTGACGGAAGCGATTCGATACTCCGTTTTTGCTACCCTGATTCCATCCGTGACCTATAATTTCAAATTCTAGTAGGATCGGCCTGCTGGGCTGGCCGATATACAGATAGACAATCAGCCCGCTGGGCCGGTACTATACTATGAAAGCATTACTTATTTTCTCATTCCTTGCCGCGGCTGTTCTCACATTGAATAGTTGCACGACCGTTATCGACGCCAAACTCGACACGGGTCCGACGGAGCTTTCGGTAGACGGAACAATTACAGATCAGCCCGGTTCGCAAACGATTCGACTGACCCAAACAGCGGCTTATTTTGATAACAGTCAACCCTCTGCTGCCATCAGCGCAAGCGTTACCGTTTCGGATAATGCCGGGAAGACCTATCAATTTTCAGATCCCGATAATGATGGTTACTACGTCTGGCAACCAACCGGAAAAGATACGCTGGGACGTATTGGACGGACGTACCAACTCAACATTACGTATCAGGGAGAGACGTACAAAGCCAGTTCGAAAATGAACAAAGTGCCGCCCATCGACTCAATTGTTTTCGTGAAACGAAAGCTGAATCCACTGTCAAAAAACGAAGGGTATCGGGCGGAGTTTTATGCTATTGATATTCCAAATGAAGTAGACAATTACCGGGTTAAGTTTTTCCGGAACGGCGAGTTTCAGAATAAACCCCGAAATATTATTACGACGCAGGACGGTGGATTCGGCGGCAGTAACAACGGCGTTACGGATGGGTTGATGTTTATTGCACCCATTCGTCGGTCCATAAATCCCGATAGTTTATACGTACTGAATGATGTAGTGCGGGTTGAGCTTGGATCATTACCCGCCGAAGCATTAACATTCTGGCAACAACTGCGTACTCAGATCACGAATGGTGGCTTATTCGCAACGCCCCCCACCAATGTTCCAACAAACATCCTGAATACCAACCCAAACGGACGAAAGGCAACGGGTTTCTTTATTGCCTCGGCCATTCGCACCCGCACGGCCGCCGTAACCGACGCCAATATTCGAGTGCGACCGGATTAGCGTTCTGTCAGTCCGACGCCGGAGGAATCTTAAGCTTGACCAATAGGAGACTTTAAGATTTCTCCTGCATCGGAATGACAGAAAATGAACCGCCTATTTCTTCATAATCACTTCTCCCGGCAGCAACCAGACTCCCCGCGCTGATTGCGAATAAAATGACGTTCCGAAGGGAATTTCCTGACGTCTGATACGTCCATTTTTAAGACGAATATCAACAACGGTTATGCGCGTGTCTACAGGTGTGAACGTCTGCGGTTGCTGAACGGCAAACACACGTAGCGGTCCCCGGTTTTCGGTGACGGCCAACCGACAATGTCCTTGCGCATCAGGCCAGCTAGCCAATGCTTTGGCATTACCGGGAACATAGAACCCCGATTGGGCTAGTGTCAATGGCTTAAAGCCTCCTTTACCGTCGCCTTTGAGAACAAGCCCGTTGAAAGCATCCATTCGCCCCGCCACCATGTCGCTACCGTGATCATTGCCAACCAGTACGGCATCCAGATTTCCATCACCATCTACGTCCTGCGCCAGCATTCCAAATACAGGAGCCGTTTGAGCCATTAGCGGCAAAGGTCGAACCTCGAACTTGCCATTGCCTTTATTCTCAATGTAGCTGCTTGGCACATAGGTTGCCGATAGTTTCAGTGCCTGATTTCGTTCATCTTCCGTCAGAATCTGGTTCATGGTTGCCTCACCAAACGCTCCGTATTTAATATATCGACGTTTAATTCCGATCATTTGTTTTACCATGTCGTCCCAGCCGAAGTATGGATACTCTTCATACTGGCCTTTGGCGTTCCTGAAATAAACGGACGGAAAGGCATCGTAAAACCCGTTGTTATCGAAGTCACCAGCGTAGATACGTACGGGCCGATCAGTACTGGGCCGAAGCAGATTATTCTGCCCCAGGTTACCGGCCAGATAATCCACGTCGCCGTCGTTGTCGAAGTCGCCAGCGGTCAGTGAATTCCAGAAACCCGTTTTCTCTGACAACCCGCTATTATCGAGCGGTTTTAATTGACCTTTTTCGTTGTAAAGCACTGTAATGGGTGCCCATTCACTGGCTAGCATCAAGTCAATATAGCCGTCGTTATCGTAATCCGTCCAGAGCGCATCGCAGGTCAAACCACCTTTGGCAAGAATGGGCGCAACCTGAGCCGTTGCATCCGTGAATTTCGGTTTACCCTTCACGCTTTCATTACGTAGCAGATAACTTGGCACCGACATCGGGTATTTATTGGGTTCAACGCGCCCCCCAACGAACAGGTCCAGATCGCCGTCTCGATCAAAATCGGCAGCTTTCACACAGGAACCATTTACCTGAAAATTGGGTAAGGCACTGGCATCCAGCGAAAAGTTACCTTTACCATCGTTCACGTAAAGCCGGTGGCGCATGGCCTCTGCCAACTGATCCGGGTTAAATTCGGGGCTGCCACTGGCCGCATAAAGATCCAGATCCCCGTCGGCGTCGGCATCGAACAACAGCAACCCAGCATCTTCGGAGAGTTTGGTCGGCAAGGTTTTCACCGTAAAATGGTCCGATTTGTCCTGTAAAAGCACAGCTGCCGAATGTCCGGCACTTCCACCCAAAACCATGTCAGCCAGACCATCGCCGTTTACGTCGCCCACGGCCAGCGCTGGGCCATATTCGGTAAGTTTATGCAGGAGCGTTTTCTGCAAATTAAAGTCAATAATGTCCGTTTCTTCGTGCTTATACGTAATACCAAGCGCGCCCGTTACGTCCTGAAATAGCTGTTTAGGAGCCTGAACAATAGTGGGCGCGGCTGACCGGGCGTCAGTTGCTTTGACTGTGATTGTCTGATCGGCGTTGACGCTGGGCAAGATTTGTACCCGACCACCGGGCCAGGTTACTTTCAGGTTTTTCACTACCTTGACCTTCCCTAAACCCAGATGCGCCACCGGCTCCACGCTGGACAAAAAGCCTCGGTAGGGCGTATGTTCATAAAATTCTTTATGGCCGTTGGGCAACTCATACTCAACCGTTGCACCAAGTCCCATCAGGTTAGCGCCATCACCCTGAAACTGAATACGGAGATAATGCGTGTCTGACTGCTGATCGGTCAGGTTATTCCGGTAGACGAAGGCCTCGTCGTTGATGTTGTTAATAACATAATCCAGATCGCCATCGCCGTCAAAATCGGCATAGGCTGCGCCATTCGAAAAACTCGGCTCGGTCATCCCCCATTTATCCGTTACGTTCTCGAACGACGGACCGCCGGACCGATCATCGCCCTTATTTCGATATGCATAATTACTGACCTTCACCTGAGGCATTTTCTCGGTCAGGCTTTTGCGTAATCCGTCACTCAAATAGGAGTCAACTGAGCTATAATACGTAGTAAAATCGCGGTCGGTCACGTCACGCGGGAAGCCATTCGTAATCATTAGATCGCGATTACCGTCATGGTCAAAATCAGCCAGCAACGCCGACCAGCTCCATTCAGTTTCAGCAACACCCGCGAGCATACTTATCTCACTGAAAACCGGCACATTAGCCGTTGATGTATCCGACGGCCGTACTCCGGAAGGCCGTACCCCCTGATTCAGTTGCAAGGTATTGCGGGCGTACTGGTGTTCGTAGCCCATGCGGTCCCACTCCTGATAGGCGAAATAGCTGCTGGGACCCATCAGACTTTTCTTGCGCAGGTTGTCTTCGGGCAGCATGTCCATAACAATAATGTCGGCCAGACCGTCGCCGTTTATATCCGCTACGTCGTTGCCCATCGCCGATGAGCTGGTGTGCTTAAACGAATCGTGAGCGCGGTTTGTGAACGTTCCGTTGTGATTATTGATGTACAATACGTCGTTGGTGGCAAAGTCATTGGTTACGAAAATGTCCTTCCAGCCGTCGCGGTTGATGTCGCAGATATTGACCCCCAGGCCAAATCCTTCGGCTAATGTTCCAGCCAGTTTTGTTACGTCGGTGAAATACGCATGGCCGCGCTTGGCGTCGAAATCATTTCGGTACAGTCGGTCGGTGTTGGGCGACGTACCGTCATTCACCCGAGCGCGCAGGTTCGTTGGATTGCGGGGATCATCTATCTGGTCAACCAGTACAAATAGGTCAAGATCGCCGTCGTTGTCGTAGTCGAAAAAAGTAGAATGGGTAGTATACGTTGTATCCGCAATACCGTAGTCGGCAGCCATTTCGCGAAATTTCGGCGCACCGTCGGCGTCATTTCCCTGGTTGACATACAGCAAATTAGCCCGTTGGTTGGCTTTTTTGTGGAGTGTAGTCGATACGTATACGTCTAACTTTCCATCCGCATTAATATCAACCACCGACACACCCGAACACCAGCGTCCTCCTCCTCCAACACCCGCCACCTGTGTGATATCTTTGAAATGAAGTTTATCGCCGGCAGACTCTGTCTCATTGATATACAGCTTATTCGACACCTGATTACCCGCAAAAAATACATCGGGTTTCTTGTCGCCGTTGAAATCGCCGACGCCAACACCGCCACCATTGTAGATGTACTGGTAATTAAGAATGTTGAGCGTATCGCTATCCGTGATGATATTGTTAAACGTAATGCCCGTTTCTGATGACGTAAGCAGGTCAAACAGCGGTTTCTCACGACAGGCCGTGAATAAAAATAGAAACGCGACAGGCAGAAGCCAAGCGCTGTTTCGCAGAGTTGATTTCATGAATTGAAAGGAGCCATTTACGGTGGCAGTAGTAACAGATTATCTCCAAATTTATCTATAAAAAACACCGTACCGACACAGCGGTAGCTTTTTTGTAACGAACGTCTCCTTCTTGAAGGTATACGAATGGAGGTGGTTCTGTTACGTATGAGAAACGGCCTCAAGGCTGGTCTTGCAGGAAGATTACTTGAGAGGCATCGGACTCTTCCGTTTTCGGAATCGAGCGACCATCGGCAGGATGGTATCCCGCTCAATTAACAGCACCGCAGCGACGAAAAGTAGGCAAAGTGCCAGATGCACGGGTACAGCAATCCATAAATTAGCAATGGGAAACTGCCAGGATACGTAAATCAATAGCCCGGCGCCAATCACATAGCCCGCTGCCGATCGAATGTCGTAGGGGACCGGATAATGCTTTTCGCCCAGAAAATAACACATCGCCATCATGACGAAACTGGATATCAGAAAGGCAACGGCGCATCCCATATAACCCATCACTGGAATCAGCACGATATTACCAACGATTGTAACGACAGCCCCGACCGCTGTAATAAGCGTACCAAATTTAGTTTTGTCACTCAGCTTAAACCAGAATGAGATGTTGTAATAGACACCCAGAAATAAATTGGCGAGTAACAACAGCGGCACTACGTCCAGACCACGCCGGTAGAGCGGAGCGACGACTAAGCCCACTACGTCGAGATTCAGACTGACACCCACCCAGATTAGTACGCAAACGATAAGGAACCACTTTGTTACGACAGCGAGCAGTTTAGGCGAGTTTTTGTCTTCGGCCTGGCTGAAGAAGAATGGGTCGGCGGCAAACTTGAAGGAATTGATGGCCAGCGCCATGAAAATAGATAATTTCAGGCAGTTACCGTAAATGCCCAATGCATCTTCCGACGTGAGATCGGGGTAGAATCCTTCCGGCAGGAACCGTCGGAGCAGGAGCCGGTCGGTCAGGGCATTGAGTACGCCCGATAAGCCCGTGAGCATGATGGGAAGTGAATAAAGAAGCAGTGATTTTGCCACCGGCCACTTGAACGTAAAACGGAAACCGGTAAAAGCATTTCGCAGGATTACGAAATAAAGAGCATTGGCGATTAAGTTCGCCAGCAGAATGTAGCCGGGACCAATTTCCGGGCGATAAATCCACGACGCCACTGGTCGCAATGCAGGCAGATAATCCCCTTCAGCAATGTCTTTGCAGATCACGATAAAGAAGACGTTGAGCGCTACGTTCAGCAGGATGTTGATGACTTTGGCCATTACAAACTGCCGGGCTTTGTTTTCGGCCCGCAAGCGGGCAAACGGGATGGCCACAATACTGTCGATAGCAAGCAGCAAAGCAGCCCAGACCACCATCAAACCCTGCCCCGGATAATTAAGCCACTGGGCAATTTCCGAAGCAAATCCAATAAGCACTAGTGTAGGCAACAGGCTTGCCAATAACACCAGGCTGGTGGTTCGGTTGAAGACCTGCAGCCGCTCTTCCGCATTTTCGTTGCTTTTAGCCCGAGCTGCGAACCGAAAAAAAGCCGTCTCAAGACCCAATGTATAGACCGTCAACAACACCCCAATCCAGGCGTAAAGTGTTACGTTCGACGACAATTCGGACGGTCGTTGAAAGGCATACGTCTGAATGGGAGCCAGCGCAAAGTTGATAGAACGGGCCAGAATGGTGCTGACACCATAAAGCGCCGTGTCGCTGGCTAATTTTTTAAATTGACTCATTATAGCAAAAGAAGTCCCTACTCGATTCGTACTACGTGTTCTAACGCTACATGATACGCACTTCGCATCGGGTACTACGTATCACGGGCTGACAAAGTTACCTGATTGCTTAGTGTCTCCCAATGATCGACAGGGGAAACGATACGGTTTATCATTTACAACGGCATTGTTGAACCAAACTCGTTTGCAGCCTTATTGCCCAATGAGCAGGCATTTATTGGATTTGTGGCAATTGCGCTGTTAGTGGTTTGGTCAATGCTCGGAAAGAAACAGGCACTTAACGCATTAGTGATCTGTGGACTATAGGCAGTCTACGTGTTCATTCGGGAAAACGACTTAGTCACGACTATGACAATTCTGGATTTACAATTACCATTTAACCTAAATCCTGTAGCCAGCCGTGGGAGATTTCCAAGTTGTTAACTTTTGTCTATACGCTGGGTTTGGTCATCAGTCAGTTTAGAGAGTGCGTGAAGTTATTAATATCCAAAGGTTGCGTAGATTAGCAACCTTTCTGCTTTTGTAACAAACATTAGAGTGACGTATGAACTTTACTACTGTATCTGAAGGCCACAATTGTAACTGCTATAACAACGCATCTGAGAATTGTGTTGACACCTTTGCTCGCAAGGTTAGTGATACTAAAGACTTAAAGATAAGAGATTTTAGGACCCACTCCGAAAGGGGGTTGATACCTGATAACGATTCATGCGATGAGATATGCGGGTACAAAGGACTATCAATTAACTTATGGAATGACCAAAGTAAACGCTCTGTTACTGACAAATTTTCGTTAACTTTAGCAATATCTCCAATGATAAAAAAACCGAGTAGTAAAATTGGAGTATTTAAATTTTTACCCGATGCCGGAAAAGTAAAACATACGCCTAATCAAAGAAATGGCGTTGATACTTATCACTACGACCTTTACAAATCTGACGAATTTGTTATCGAAAAAGTAGTCCTAATTGAAATGATTTCTTTCGTATAATTCAGATGTTCGAGGTTCAAGATCAATATAAAATGGTACCTTCGGAATGGATGAACATCTCGGAAAATTTCCATGTATTCCATTTTGATGAATTTCCTATTTTATACGCAGGAACCAATTATTTAGGGAATAAAATTATCGGCTCACTGGCCTGTGAAGAAGATGATATGTTTAGACATTTTAGCCTACTTATTTCAAACAAACAATACAATGATTTTGTGAAACGAAAAGTATCTTACAGAGACTTAATACTATCTAACCAGAATATATCCATTGTAGACAAAGATATTAACGGAAAACAATTAGCGACATATTATCTGCCAACTCAATTATTGCCACTTGATTATTTACCTTTAGAGAATGTTTTTTGTCCAAATGTAGAACGAGCTATCGGCTTTGATTATATGGTTAGTTTACAGGGTAAAATAGCCGATATTCATGAAGCATTCTCAAATACTGTTGCGGAAGTAGGGAAATCCGCCGACAAAATACTAAACCGGATAGGGGATGCATTGAAAATAAAAGCATTGAATGCACAGGTGTTTCAGATGCCTTCTATAGAAGGTAGCTTTGAGCTCAAATTCAGGGTCAAAGTAGATTACGCAGGGCTTTTTTTTCAAGAACAACTTATAAAAAGGTACTTTCAACTTTGCCTTGAATATTCGGTCAATACGTTGCCGGGAGAAGCAAAACAGTTAGCCACAGGTGAGATTTCAGGCACATCATTCGAGAGGGATATTATTTCGTCAGCAAGGCAGGTTTATGAATCTTTTTCTTATAAAATTGAAGAAGATAATATTCAAAACTTTACCACTAACATCCTTAAAAATATGGATGAAATTGAGAGTATAAGTGCTCAAGTGGGTAAAGGTTTTAATACTATAGAATTTTCAGGTTTTGATGTTGAAAATAAGGAAGTTTCAATTGGCTATATTGACAAACAATATGCAGACGAAATAGAAGAAATCAATCAATATATAGCAGAGATCCCACATAAAGGAGAAATCCTTGATGACTCCTACCAAGAGTATAGAATCTTAGTCTATGATCTTAATATAGATACCCGGAAAGGTACAGCCCACATTAGTAATGGTGTAGATGTTGATATAATGGATAATCCTAAAATTAAAATTGAAGGCGAAGGGGATTTAGCTGGCAGTGTTTTTACTGAAAGCCTACACTTCAATAAATGGATTATTGTCAAAGCAAAAGCAAAGACTATAAGTGGAAAATTTAAGTTTCTGAATATATTTTTTCAAGACTAATTATCGATTTGTTAAAAATAATACCTCAACTCTCATACTTCATCCCAGAAGTCCCCAATCTGTTCCGGTAGAAGTATTTCTGCTTTTTTTCTACTTTAAACGTTTTAAAAATAAATGCAAACAGCCCTATTAATAGTCAGGCTATTTGCATTTATTGCCTATGGTAGTTATTGCTTTTTCCCGACAAAAACTGTACCTAGGGGGTTGTTCCTGCTATCGTCTGTATAGTCGGAATACAAATTAAGTGTTAAGACATTTGTTAAAAATTGACCGTTTCCGCTAAAAGCTATATAAATTTGATAGCCTTGCATTAACATTGGAGTTATAGTAAAACTGCCTTTTTCGTCAGGCGTTGCTGTAAGATCAAGGTGTGGTGTGGTGCCCGTAAAAGAAAAAGATAGATTTCCTTTGTTTCCTTTCGTTACTACTATTTCACCCTTTAAAATGGACGACTGATCGAAGCTACCAGTATAGACACCTACATATTGCTCAAGCGTATCAATGTCTTCTTTTTTGCAGCCAGATAAAGGAGATAGCATAAGAAAGACTAACAGTAAGCGTTTCATCATCTGGGTTTTACAGTGATTATATCGAACTAAAATTTATCAAAAGTACACTACCCTTTCCATTCTTGAGCTACACGACTAATTGAGATACGCCGATATTTCTTCACTTGGCCGGTTGTTAATACCTTACTTTTCTCATTACAGTTAAATCTGCTACGTTTCGCCATCCAACTAATTCTAGCCGCACCCATAAACTCACTGATTGTACAGATAGCGCCGACTAGAGAGCCCTTCGGTTAACGTTAAAGGGAAAGTTAAGACCTTTGATTATCTTTGCCCCTTGTCTTACTGAAACAGCTTTTTGGCCATTTCGCGTAACTTGTCATTCTTTTAGAAATAGTCTGGCACTGGCCACCGCCGGTCTATTCTCAACCGACCTCATGTCTCTTAAAATCTCCTCCGCGCTGATTTCCGTTTTCTACAAAGACGGACTCGAACCGTTAGTACGGCTGCTGCACACTCACAACGTCAAATTGTATTCAACGGGTGGAACCCAGGCGTTCATCGAACAACTGGGTATTCCGGTTACGGCCGTTGAAGACCTTACGGGTTATCCATCTATTTTCGGTGGACGGGTTAAAACGCTGCATCCGGCCGTC
Source organism: Spirosoma jeollabukense (assembly GCF_054777855.1). Taxonomy (NCBI): domain Bacteria; kingdom Pseudomonadati; phylum Bacteroidota; class Cytophagia; order Cytophagales; family Cytophagaceae; genus Spirosoma; species Spirosoma jeollabukense. Next base: position 73,810 of record NZ_BAAHAD010000003.1, on the reverse strand, counting down.
ATGGGCGGTATTTTGTATCGGCGCGAACTTCCCGAAGACCTGGCCCAGGCCGAACGGCACCGGATTCCGCCTATTGATCTGGTTGTGGTCGATCTTTATCCATTCGAGGAAACTGTTGCCTCGGGCGCGTCGGATGAGGACGTTATTGAAAAAATCGACATCGGTGGTATTTCGCTGATTCGGGCGGCTGCCAAAAATTACAACGACGTAGTGATTGTCTCTTCGCGGAGTCAGTATGGTTGCATCGTCGATCTGTTGACGGAGAAAAAGGGAGCCACGGACCTCAGCGATCGCCGTCGCTACGCAGGTGAAGCTTTTGCCGTTACGTCGCACTACGATACCGCCATTCAAGCCTACTTTGCGGGTGAGACGTCGGAAGAAAGAGAGAGTCAGCATATTTACGATTTCAAAACGTTACCGGCCAATCACCTTCGTTACGGCGAAAACCCGCATCAGCAGGCAAGTTTTTATGGCAACCTGGACGCCATGTTCGACAAACTGCATGGTAAAGAATTGTCGTATAACAACTTAGTGGACGTCGATGCGTGTGTGAGTCTGATTGATGAATTTCCGGCTACGGATGGATCGGCCGCGTTCGCTATCATCAAGCATACGAATGCCTGCGGTATTGCCACGGCTTCGACACCTAAAGAAGCCTATCTAAACGCTCTGTCCTGCGATCCTGTGTCGGCTTTTGGGGGCGTCGTCATCACGAACGTAGCAGTCGATCTGGAAACGGCCGAAGAGTTGACTAAACTGTTCATGGAAATTCTGATCGCGCCCGACTATTCAACCGAAGCCTTGAGCCTGCTCAAGTCGAAAAAGAACCGGATTCTATTGAAGCGTAATGCCGTGGCCTTACCGACAGTGATGTTTAAGACCATTTTGAACGGCGTACTGGAGCAGGATAAGGACAACCAGACCGAAACCGCCGAGCAGTTCAAGACGGTTACAGACAAGGCGCCTACCGATAGCGAAGTTCGGGCATTGGAATTTGCGCTCAAAGTCTGCAAACACACGAAGTCAAATACGATTGTTCTCGCCAAAGAGGGACAATTGCTGGCCAGTGGCGTAGGCCAAACCTCCCGCGTTGATGCGCTACGTCATGCCATCGAAAAAGCTCATTCGTTCGGTTTCGATCTGGCGGGATCGGTTATGGCGTCGGATGCATTCTTCCCGTTCCCCGACTGCGTTGAGATTGCTGGTCTGGCAGGTATTACGGCCGTTGTGCAACCCGGTGGCTCCATCCGGGATCAGGATTCGATCAATTATTGCAATGAGCACGGCCTGGCTATGGTTACGACGGGCGTGAGACATTTTAAACACTAATGTTTTTGTCCTGCTGACGAAGGGAAGCAGGACAAAAAAGAACCCATGCAACTGCTTTACACAATCTGGTGCGCTGTTTATCTCGTGGCGTTGTACATCGTGCTGTTTCCGATCCAGTTTGTGTGTTTGCAACGCGACGACTGGAAGCCACTGGCGCACAAGATCAATTACATCTGGGGAAAGCTGTTCTTTATTGGAATAGGCATGCCGGTTCGGGTTGAGCGTCGTTTCCATCCCGATCCTAATCAGACGTACGTGTTTTGTGCGAACCATTTTTCTTATCTGGACATTGCCGCTATGGGGCTGATCGTCAGGAACTACTACGCGTTTGTGGGTAAAAGTGATGTAAAACAAATTCCGCTGATAGGGTATATGTTTGCGAAGCTTCACGTTCAGGTCGATCGGAATCAGCCCAACAGTCGGGCCTATTCTCTGGCCAAATCCATTCGAACGCTGGCATCGGGACGTAGCATTATGATCTTCCCGGAGGGCGGTATTCGGGCGACAGAAATACCCCAGATGGTGCCCTTCAAAGATGGCGCCTTCACGATGGCGATTCAGCAGCAAGTACCCATTGTGCCAATTACCTTACTGAACAATTACCAGATCCTGCCCGATGAAAGTCCCGTACGATTCCACTGGCATCCCTTGCGGGCGATTGTTCACCCGCCAATCGAAACCGCGGGAATGACCCAGGACGATGTGGAACGGTTAAAGCAGGAAACATATAGAATTATTGATACTGAGTTAATGAGAACAATGAATGTTGCGGCCTAATCATTCACTCTTCACTCTTCACTCATTGATTATGAAAGTAGATCACGAAACATTACATAAAATCGCCCATCTGGCTCGTCTGGAGGTAAAACCCGAAGAAGAAGCCGAATTACTTAATAGCCTGAATGGCGTATTAACGTGGATGGAGCAACTTAACGAAGTGGATACAACCGGCGTTGAACCCTTAACCCACATTTCGGATGAAACCAACGTGCTACGTGAGGATGTGGTTGGTAATCACCTTCCGCGTGAGCAGGCGCTGGCCAATGCGCCCCAGCACGACGATAAATTTTTTGAAGTCCCCAAGGTTTTAGAATAGGGTGGCTTACCCGTTTTAGTTACTCCGTAGGGCCAGCTAGTTTCAAGCCAACGATGCCGATAGTGATGAGCACAATGAAAAAGAACTCAGTCCATGACCAGTTCATTTTCAGCCAGAATACATCGGCGGCTTTAAGAAATACCAGCGTTGAAGCCATCCAGACGGCAAACGCGGTCGTAGTTGGAATGGTGCGCATGGCGCTGGCCAGCAGCACGGTATTGACAATGCCGAAGACAACGTAGGCCAGCCACGGGAGCAGAGCGGGCAAGCCGCCATCAAGTCGATAAAACGTAGTCCAGCGTAGTGCTTTCAGGCCATCCAGGCTAACGTATTTAAGTGAGTACATCCAGGCCGTTTGACAGGCGGCAGCACCAATCAGATACAACCAGGACAGCATTGTTGGCTTGATCACAGCGATTACCTGACGAAAGTGAAACGAATGTAACGAATCAAGAGCTAAGCTTGAGTAAGAAATTGTTGCCTTTTCAGGTAATAACTAAACTATCGCTCAACTGTCTACGGCTCTGCTGATTATTATACGTTTGCTATCACTTTTTCGGCCGGACGTACTATTTCAAAAGTAAACCCCTTTGATCTGCCCGTTGAATACCTACGCCAGAATTGGCTTCACAACCATTCCCGCTACGTCGGTTAGCCGGAATGGACGTCCCTGAAACTGATACGTTAGTTTGGTATGATTGAAGCCGAGTAAGTGCAAAATGGTAGCCTGCAGGTCATGAATATGCACTTTGTCTTTCACGCCGTAATAACCGATGTCGTCGGTTTCACCGTAGGAAAAGCCCTTCTTGACACCACCACCGGCCATCCAGACCGTGAATGCTTCTAGATGATGGTCGCGGCCCATGAACGGCAACACCTGACCATCGCGGTTTTCCTGCATCGGTGTCCGTCCAAACTCTCCGCCCCATACGACCAACGTATCGTCCAGCAACCCGCGTTGTTTTAAATCGTTCAATAGCGCAGCTACGGCCTGGTCTGACTCTTTACATTTCGTTTTCAGCCCAACATCAATGGAACCATCGGCGCTTGTGCCGTGCGTGTCCCATCCCCAGTCAAACAACTGAACAAACCGAACACCCCGCTCAACCAACCGTCTGGCCAGCAAACAATTGCGGGCAAATGACCCTTTATTTGGGTCAGCACCGTAGCTGTCCAAAATGTACTGTGGCTCGCTTTTGATATCCATGGCGTCGGGCACTGACATCTGCATCCGAAACGCCAGTTCATATTGCGCAATGCGGGTTAGAATTTCGGGATCGTTGACGTCTTCGTACTGTTGCTGGTTAATCTGACTGATGGCATCAATAGTCTGTTTGCGAACGTCACGACTGATACCCGCCGGATCAGACGCGTAAAGTACAGGATCGCCGTCGGTACGGCACTGCACGCCCTGGTAAACTGTTGGCAGAAAGCCACTTCCCCATACGGATTTCCCCGCGTCGGGTTGTTTTCCGCCCGATGCCAACACGATATAGCCGGGTAAGTTATCATTCTCCGTACCAAGGCCATAGGTCACCCACGACCCCATGCTGGGACGTCCCAGTCGAGCACTCCCCGTATGCATGAGCAACTGAGCAGGCGCATGATTAAACTGGTCAGTGTGCATCGCCTTCAGGAACGTAACATCGTCCACGACACCCTGCAAATGCGGCAGATAATCGGACACCCACGCCCCCGACTGACCTCGTTGCGCGAACTTTCCCTGTGGACCGAGCATTTTGGGCACCCCCCGGATAAAGGCAAATTTCTTTCCTTCGAGTAATTCCTGCGGGCAATCTTTACCATTATACTTCGCCAGTTCGGGTTTATAATCGAACAATTCTAACTGACTTGGCGACCCGGCCATGTGAATGTAAATGATCCGTTGCGCTTTGGGAACGTACTGCGACGGGTGCGGAGACGTAGCAGGACCACCCGATAATGCAGGCGCGCCAACGTCATTAGTCGTCGGGTCGCTTTTTCCAAAAAAGCCGCAACTCCCCAGGGTTGCGCTAAGGGCCATCGCCCCTAAGCCCGTTGAACAGGTATGTAGAAAATGACGCCGGGTTTCGCGTTCGGCCGCTGCTCGTTGAAGTTCTTGCCAGAGTTTGTTCATTTCTTAAACACAGAGAAAACAGAGATTTCACAGAGAAAACAGAGCATTTTGAAACCCCTGTTTTCTCTGTGTTAAAAAACTCATTCTTTCGTGATCACTTCATCCAGATTCAGCATTGTATTGGCGGCTACGGTCAAGGCTGCCTGCTGGGGTGTGAGCGTAGCGCAATCGACGCCCAATCGGTCCAGCAAAGATTCTGCCTCGCCTGGTTTCTGACGGTAATACGCTTCGGTTGTTCGATAAAGTTGCGTCAGGACAGCCAGCTTTTTTGGCGGTAAATCATGCATCATGATACACCGAAACCCGGCTTGAAGCTGGTCCTCGGGCGTTCTGCCATGATCACGCATGTAATCAGCCAGATGCTGGGCGGCTTCCACGTAAACCGGATCATTAAGCGTCACTAATGCTTGCAAAGGCGTATTGGTCCGAATACGACGCGATTGACAGAATTCGCGACTTGGGCTATCGAACGTCACCATTGACGGGTAAGGCGCCGTGCGTTTCCAGTACGTGTACAAGGCCCGCCGGTGCAGGTCATCGCCTGTACTTTGTTTCCAAGTTTCTCCATCGTAGGGCGATTGCCAGATACCATTGGGCTGTATTGGCATGACGCTTGGCCCATACATTTTTTGGCTCAGTAATCCACTCACGGCCAGTGCCTGATCGTGCACAGCTTCGGCCGACAAACGAACGCGCGGCCCGCGAGCCAGCAATTTGTTAAACGGATCTTTAGCCAGCAACTCCGGCGACACATGCGATTGCTGCCGATACGTAGCGGACATGACTATTTTTTTCAGAAGCTTCTTAATACGCCAATGGTCTGTTTCCATGAACTCAACGGCCAGATAATCCAGCAGTTCGCGGTGAGTAGGTGGTATTCCCTGCGTACCCATGTCCTCAACCGTTTCGACAATGCCGGTACCGAATAATTGCTCCCAGAACCGATTGACAGCTACGCGGGCTGTTAACGGATGTTCCCGACTCACCATCCAGCGGGCCAGTCCCAATCGATTTTTGGGTAATTTGGGATCCATGGCCGGGAAGGATTTCGGTACGTCGGGTGTGACCCGTTTCCCTTTCACCATCCAGTTACCCCGTTCAAAAACATACGTATTGCGGGCCAGATCACCCGATCCATCAAGCAGAATCGGGGTCTGTTCAGCCTCTGCATTCAGGATTTCCAGGAGTTTTTTATCCTGTTCCCCAACAGCATCCGATGGTTGACCTAGCAATATGGGCTGGAACGCAACCCATTTAACCATTACCCAGTCCTTGGGCTGTTTAGGGCTGTTCAGTGACAGGTATAAACTGTGCTTCCCCTGAATTGGCGGCAAAGGAATCATTTGAATCGTATCATTCCATTGATTCCCTGTTTTTGGAACGGGTACAACCGCTACAATTGGGCCATCTGGCTTATCCTCCCTGAATGTGACGGTTGCATCGGGGGCCTTTGTACCCCAGGCGATTAACATGCGGGGACGTCCCGTGAGTGTTACGTCTTTAATACGCGCCGAGCCTTTGTCCTGAACACCAAAGTATTTAGCATCCAGTAACGATGCATTGACAAGTTGATCGAAATCGTGCGAGTTGATTTTTGGTTCAATCGTCCGAACAAGGTACGTAACCCGATTTATATCAGCTTTCGCCTGCTTCGAATCAAGGACGGCCGACGCAATGTATTTTTGGAGATCGAGGATTTTGAGCGAGTCAGCCGGTTTGTAGAAACGTAGCGTTGGCGTGTCGCTTGTTACGTCTTCGTCGCGGGTGTTGTTGAAAAACGCGAGGTATTTGTAATATTCTTCGTGAACAAACGGGTCGTAAGGATGGCTATGACACTGAATGCAGGCAAACGTAGTGCCCTGCCAGACATCCCAGGTTGTGTTGACCCGATCCAGCACAGCCGCCGTTCGGAATTCCTCGTCCTGCGTGCCGCCCTCATCATTGGTCATCGTGTTCCGATGAAAACCCGTGGCAATTAGATTAGCATCATCGACACCACTGTTCGGCAACAGATCCCCTGCCAGTTGCTCAATCGTGAACTGGTCGAAGGGTTTGTCGGCATTGAATGCTTTGATGAGCCAGTCGCGGTATCGCCAGATTTTCCGACCGGGGTCACGTTCATAGCCTTTGGTATCAGCATATCGCGCTAGATCGAGCCACATGCCTGTCCACCGTTCGCCATAAGCGGGCGACTTGAGCAGTCGATCGACAACTTTTTCATAGGCACCAGCCGATTTATCATTCACAAAGTCGCTGACCTCTTTTTCGGTCGGTGGAAGGCCCGTCAAATCGAGCGATACCCGACGAATTAACGTAACACGGTCAGCTTCAGGTGATGGGGCCAACCCGTCCTGTTTTAATTTATCGAGGACAAAATGGTCAATTTCATTTTTAGCCCAGTTCGCTTCGTCACTTTCAACAACACCCAACCGACTCCAGAACGTACCAATTTGCGGCACATCTGGCTTTTTAACAGTCTGATAGGCCCAATGATTGCCCCACTCGGCACCCTGATCAATCCACTTACGCAGCAGGTCGATTTCGTCGGGTTTCAAGGCAGGGTGATCGAGCGGCATTCGTTCCTCGGGGTCGCTTAACGTTAAGCGCCGAATCATCTCGCTGCCATTAGCATCGCCAGGAATAATAGCCGGTTTACCCGATTTGGCCGGAGCTACAGCTTCGTGCCGGAATAAGAGGGAAAAGCCCGATGCTTTTTTCACACCCCCGTGGCAAACAATGCAGTTTTTGTTGAGCAGCGGCTTAATTTGCGTATTATAGTCTACCCGACTCTCAAAAATGCCGAGAAACGACGAGAGCATTAGCGCCACCGCGATCCCGCCTGCACCAATAAGAATCCACTGCGTTTTCATATATCCGGTATAGCCAAACAATACCTACTACTGAAAGCATAAGAACCACTTTTTGTACTATAAAAGTCACGGATAAGTTTAATTTTAACGAAGAATCAGGCTAAACCGTTCAGTTAAAATTTGGGGTGGGAACAGACAAATCAACTACTACAGCACACTCACCCTGTTAGCGCACACGTATATCGATCTGGGTAGTATCGTCTTCGCCATTGGTGGTTCCATTGCCCGGAACAGAGTCCGGATCAGGCACACTGGATGCTGTTAGTTGAGCGCTGCAAATACCTTGGCCCGCAGCCGCTGCTGTAGCCCGAAAATGTAACGTAACACGGCTTCCAGCGGCTAAACTGCTGATATCACCCAGCAGGGTCCCACCCGACAGTGTCAGGTCATCACCCGGCACAAAGGTCTGATTAGCGGGCAGATAGGCTGCTACACTCAGACCTGTTGCCGCTAAACCACCCTCATTGGCGATCGTCAGGTTGTAGGAAATAACGTCACCTACTGTAGGAGCAAGCGTATTGACGGATAATCTTATACTTACGTCAGCTTTGGCGGGGTCAGGGGTGGGCTGGTTACCGATCACATTGGGTAATGGCACCTGATTGGGATTCGGCGATGTAAATTCAGCACCGCCACCCTCGCGGGTACGAAAGTCCACTTGAGCGGCATCATCCTGGCCGTCACCCGTACCCGAATCTAGCTGACTGTCAGGATCATTAGGCGTAGACTGCGTAATCTCGGCTGCGTTTCGATACGTACCGGCGGCCGTTGGCTGCGCCATGAAACTGAGCGTTGTCGATGTTCCGGCGTCCAGGCTGGCAATTGTACCGGTTACTACGTTGCCATTAGCAGCCATGCCCGAGCCGGAAATAAAAGCCAGGTTATCGGGAAGCCGATTTCGAACGGCTACGTTCGTCGCCTGATTTGGACCGTCGTTTCGTACAGTAAGCGTGATTGTAACGGGTTCATTCAAATTCGGTATGCGCTGATTAATAGTTATCCCCAAACTTAGATCGGCGGTTGGCACATACTGTGTAATACGAAACAGGTTCGATGGTACGGCCGACACAGCCGCTGAGGTGGACACCACCCGTACCTGATAACGGCCACTCTGATAGGAGCCTGGCAGCGTCGCCTGTATGGGACTTGTAGAACCGCTTCCCAAAACGGCCTGATAATGACCCAGCGAATCCAGTAGCTGTACCTGCCACTGCGTGCTGGGATCGAACGTTCCGAGCGTAGTAAATGATACGTTCAGCGTGGCACCGGGCGTTACGTTATCGGCCAGATTATTCGTCACGGCGAACTGCACGGGCGTAATGGGCTGGGCATTCTGAAAAAAAGTATTATCCATACTCGCATTCCAGTTGCGGGCGAAACGCGACAGGCCCATTTCCTGCGGAATTGCAGTTGGATTCAGAAAATAGTTTGGATGAGGAGATGGCCGCGATGCGTTCCGAAAATGCACATCCTGATTACCCGCGTTGCGGCCTTGGATCGTATCACTGAGTGGGCCCTGAAACACGTTTAGGCCTGGCGTATTTATGACCTGTTGCTGGGCTGCCACTACTTCCGGACGTGTTACACTCCCGTCGAACGAAACCCGCGCCACCAGCCACGGAACATTTCGACCACCAAAATCCTGACGTGATTTGTTGATGAGTGCAGTTAATCGATCAGCATAAAAGGGTACACTCGTATTGTTGCTGTCGAAATTATACTCGGCTTCACCCTGGTGCCAAAGTATAGCCCGCACACCCGCCATGGACGCATAATACGTTAAAACGTTCTTCAGGTTGGTGTATGGTTGCAGGTTCGGCCAGTTCTCTACGCAGTAATAGCGGTTACAGGTGGGAATCCCATTGGCGCTATTAATCCAGTTTTCGACTGTTGAACCATCCCAGCCCACTACATAAAACGCCACTGGCACATTGTAGCGATTCACGACGTAATCGCCCAATTCGCCCCAGGCCCATGAACTCTCGGCCATTGGAAAAACATTCCGGGTCGCAGTCAGGGGTTTAAACACAGCTACTGGCGACGGATCGCCCGACGAGACAAGGGACTGCGCCCCAGGCGGATACGAGTGATTGATGGAATCTATGGCATTGACACGATCTGTATTAGAGCCAAGATCGTTGTCGCCAATACCGAGGCCACGAGCGTTCGATTGGCCCGCCGTAATAAACACTTCACCAATACCAACCGGTTGTACAGTTGCCTGCGCCGTTACGGTTGCGCCAACGATTGTGCGGACCGTCAGGACGTACCAGCCGCCCGCCCCCGTAACGTATCCCAGAAAAAGATTATTAGTGGGACTGGTTTGTACCGTTTGCCAGCCCGTATCGACACCCTGACCCGCCGAAACGGCTGTCAATTGGGCCTCTACCCGATCTACCTGGCTAGTGAGCCTGCCCGATACGTAAATCCGCCCGTTACCATCAGCACCACGCTGCACAACCAGACGGCCCATCGGGTGGGAAATCTGTAGCTGTGCAACGGCAAAAAAAGGCCAGCCGATTAGCAGCACAACCCATATAAAAACCTTAAGCATGCGTAGTGGATAGATTTACACCACCACGAAAATAGGGGAAAGTTTACAACTGGCTATGCACTGTTAAATAACTGAAAAGGTATTTACTTATCTACCAATACATTAGCAGAAAAAATGTATTGATTTTCTACTCTTCTTAATTTTTGGAAAGAAGAGTAGAAAATCAATACAAATGAAAGTGCAGACTCAGACTTTTCCCCTTAGGTACTCTGCCGTGTGGTTCCCGTCTGTCAGCTTCACCATTTCTTCGGGTGTACCCGTGAACGTAACGTAACCACCGGTTTCACCACCTTCGGGGCCAAGGTCGATGATGTGATCAGCGTTTTTGATCACTTCCATGTTATGCTCGATGATGATAACGGAATCGCCCTGATCGACGAGTGCGTTGATAGCCGACAGTAACTTACGGATATCATGAAAGTGCAGGCCCGTAGTTGGTTCATCGAAAATAAACAACGTACCGCCTTTGTTGGGATTACCTTTGCCCAGGAACGATGCTAGTTTGACCCGCTGAGCTTCTCCACCCGAGAGCGTGTTAGCCGATTGGCCCATGCCAATATAGCCTAATCCAACATCCCGCAGGGGCTGGAGTTTATCCGCCATTTTTGCATCGAATGCACGAAAGAAGTCGATGGCTTCGTCTACAGTCATGTCCAGAATATCTGCGACGTTTTTGTCATGCAGCGTCACCTCCAGCACTTCCTGCTTAAAGCGCTTACCGCCACAGCCCTCACATTTGAGGTAGATGTCGGCCATGAACTGCATTTCGATTTTGACTTCGCCTTCGCCCTGGCAAACTTCGCAGCGGCCACCGTCTACGTTAAATGAAAAGTGACTTGGTTTATACCCCCGCGCTTTAGACACCGGTTGATCGGCCATTACCTGACGGAGGTAATCATAGGCTTTAATATACGTCACCGGGTTTGAGCGACTTGATTTCCCGATTGGATTCTGGTCGATCATTTCCACGGCCGCAATTCGATCGAGTGAACCACCCAGACTGTCATATTTACCCGATTCTTCAGCAGCATCACCCTTTTGCCGCATCAGAGCGGGATAGAGCACTTTCCGAATCAACGTGCTTTTGCCTGAACCAGACACACCCGTGACGACCGTTAACGTATTGAGTGGAAACCAAACATCAACATCTTTGAGGTTATTCTCCCGCGCGCCCTTCAACTCGATAAAATTCGCCGATTTCCGACGAAAGGTGGGCACAGGAACGGTTTCACGACCCGTTAAAAAATCAAGGGTGTGGGAGGGCATGGGGTCCTGGCCGTTAACTTCCTCCGCCCTCTGCCCTCTGCCCTCCGCTATTTCTTCCCACGTTCCCTGAAAAACCAGATGTCCGCCCAGGGTGCCAGCATCGGGGCCGATGTCAATGAGCTGGTCGGCGGCCCGCATGACTTCTTCTTCGTGTTCAACAACAATGACCGTATTGCCCATGTCGCGCAGGGATTCCAGCACGCTGACCAATCGTTTTGTGTCGCGGGGATGCAGGCCAATACTGGGTTCATCCAGAATATACATTGAGCCAACAAGTGCCGACCCAAGCGACGTAGCCAGCTTAATCCGTTGGTATTCACCACCCGACAATGTGTTTGTCAGGCGATTGAGCGTTAAATAGCCCAGGCCAACCCGTTCCATGTAATCGAGTCGGTTGCGGATTTCAACCAATATTCGATTAGCGACCTGCTGCTGGTGCTCGGGAAGTTCGAGTTCGTGAAAGAACGTAGTGACTTTACCCAGAGGCATCAGAACCAGATCCGTAATCGACTTCCCGGCTACTTTTACGTAGCCAGCATCTTTCCGCAAACGCGACCCACGGCATTCCGGGCAGGTAGTTTTGCCCCGATAACGCGACAGCATGACCCGATATTGAACCTTAAATGTCTGGCTTTCAACGTAGTTAAAAAAAGCGTTCAGGCCATCGAAATACGTATTACCCGTCCAGAGCAATTCCTGCTCAGCGGGTGTCAGATCTTTGTAGGGACGATGAATTGGGAAGTCGAAGCGAATGCCATTTTTGAGCAGCGGCTTCAGAAACTCTTCGCTCATTTTTTCGCTCCGCCAGGGCGCAATGGCCCCCTCGAAGACCGACAGGTTTTTGTCTGGAATGACCAGATCAGGGTCGATACCCAGCACTTTACCAAATCCATCGCACCGTCGACAGGCTCCATAGGGATTGTTGAACGTAAACAGGTTTACGCTAGGCTCCTCAAATACAATCCCGTCTAATTCGAATTTATCGGAAAAAACGCGGGACTCCCTACCTACTACGTCAACCCGGCACGTACCGTCGCCTTCATTAAAAGCGGTCTGTACAGAATCCGAAAAACGATACTGGTTGTCTTCGTCGGGCTTTCCATCAGCGTCATATAAAACCGTTCCCCGGTCAACGAGAATTTCGAGCGCGTTGGGCGTTGAGGCATTGACACCCATTTCATCGGCTTGTGCTCCATTCTCCAGTACCTCTTCTATCTGTAACACCTCCCCATCGGCCACGATACGGGTATAGCCCTTCTGAAGCAGGATATTCAACTCGTAAGCCAGTGTACGATCCTCTCGGACCCGCAAGGGTGCCATGATCATGACGCGTTGTCCGGCCTCGTAGCCGTACATAAAATTGACAACGTCCGTAACCGTGTCTTTACGTACCTCCTGCCCCGACACGGGCGAATAGGTAGTGCCCGCCCGTGCGAAGAGCAATTTCAGGTAATCGTAAATTTCAGTAGACGTACCGACTGTTGAACGAGGGTTTCGAGTCGAAACTTTCTGCTCAATGGCAATAGCAGGCGAAACGCCTTTAATGTATTCGACCTCAGGCTTTTCCATACGCCCCAGAAACTGCCGGGCGTAGCTGCTAAGGCTTTCGACATACATTCGCTGGCCTTCGGCAAACAACGTATCAAACGCCAGCGATGATTTGCCCGAACCCGACAAGCCGGTTAGAACAACCAATTTGTTACGGGGTATGGCAACGTCAATTCCTTTAAGATTATGTACTTTCGCCCCTTTAATAATAATAAACTGCTTTGGGCTGAGGTGGTCAACAGAACGTAGCGGTTCGGTTTCCGTGGTATGAGTCATTCTAAGTTAATGAGGGTAAACTCTATCTAAGTTTTAACGGTTTATTTGAGGATATGGTTTCTCTCAAACCGATAAGGTTTTACAAACCGGGTAGGTTTTGCAACGAGATTCGATGAAGTACCGTATTGACTAGTGAAATGAATTTTGAACTGGAAGACCTTATCCGATTGAGCGTGGCGCTGGTCATGGGTGGATTAATTGGAGCCGAGCGTGAATACCACGGCAAGGCGGCTGGTTTCCGCACCATGATTATGATCTGCGTTGGGTCAGCTTTGTTTACGCTGGTTTCGGGACGTGTTGGCGGCTCAGGTGACCGTATTGCAGCCAATATTGTTAACGGCATTGGCTTCCTGGGCGCCGGTATCATTTTTCGGGATGATAACCGTATAAAAGGACTTACTACAGCTGCAACCGTTTGGGCCGTATCCGCGTTAGGGATGTGTCTGGGGGCAGGTCAATTCGATCTGGCACTCATTGGTTTTGTGTTTATTCTGGGCTCGCTGCTGTTGCTGGTAGGATTTGCCAACCGGATTCAGAAATTGAATCAAACGCGTAATTATAAAATCGTAACGGCCTTTCATAACAGAACGCTGAATCAATACGAGAAACTCTTTGAAGAATATGATCTGTTGCCAACCCGGAGCCAGCAACAACGTATTGGCACAGAGATCATTGGTCACTGGAGTGTTGATGGCTCGGCGCAAAATCATGAAAAGTGTATTAAACGTTTGTTGAACGACCCCGACGTAAAAGAATTTACATTCTGATTTCGTTACATACTATGAGTTTTTATCCTGCATAAAACCACCATGAATCATATCCAGAAGTTACTCTTTATCACAGTTTTATTAAGTAGCAGCGTAGCATTCGGGCAACTCACCGAAGACCCCGATGAGCGCCGGGATCAGGGCCGTGATCCACTCAGAACCCAGACCCCCGAAGGTCGTCCGTTGCCATTCGGACAGCGGTTGCGGTTTGGGGGCGGCATCAACGGGTTTCGCTTTGGTAACCCGTTTAGTCTGGGCATATCGCCGGTGGTTGCTTACCAGGCAACCGAGCACATGATCGTTGGTATTGGCGGAAGCTATACCTACACGCGCTACAAAGCTTATACAAACACCGGATCAACGGTTCCATACCTGACGTATAACCAGTATGGCGGACGTGGTTTTGTGATGTACGAGTTTATTCCGTCGATTCTGCCCAACCTGTACCTGCATGGCGAGGTTGAGAGCACAACCATTCAGCAGACGGAGAACCAGACGGGTCGGACGGCGGCATTCGCCCTAACTTCCCCCTTGCTTGGGTTAACGTACTCGCAGCCGATAAGCCGCCGGTTTGGTGTTAACTTAACGGCTTTGTATAACCTGAACTATTCGAATAACGCCGTAGCCAGCTTGGTGTATAGCAGCCCTTTTGTGCTTCGCTTATCGTTCTTCTAAAAAAAGCGATTGAATTTAGCCTAATTATGGGATTTGAGTGAGCGGGATGCCCAGCCTAACGGTTCGGCATCCCGATGGTTTTCATACAAAACCCGCACTCACAGTCGTTTTGTCTAGACCGTATCCACTATCACGTATCACCTCATGAATGCTAACGGTGCTGTTGTCGCCAGCCTGCTTTTCCTGTCTATTTCTGTGTCGACACACGGGCAACCGGGCAAAGACTCAACCACATCGGCCAGTCAGAATCTCCCGGCAGCGAATCGTGCCCCATCACCAGAGCCGCCCCCAGCGGTTGAAAACCTTGGCAATCTGGTAAATTCGGAATACAACGAAATCAATCCGATGATTTCGCCCGACGGAAAAACGTTGTACTTCGCCCGAATCAGTCACCCTAACAATACACACGGTACTAAAGGCAGTCAGGATATCTGGTATGCCAAACTCGATACGCTGACAAACAAATGGGGGCCTGCCCAGCGGATGGGTCAGCCACTGAACAAAGACGAGTACAACTGCGCTTATAGCATCACGCCCGACGGCAATACGATGCTTATCAAGGGTCAGTACGACAAAGGCAATTACGAAACACGCGGATTTTCGATCAGTAAACGTACCGCTACAGGTTGGGCAGCTCCCCAGAAAATAGACATTCCTGGCTACGTGAATATGAGCAAGGGTCAGTTCGACTGCGGGTTTATGTCGTCGGATGGAAAAGTCCTGCTGATGGCGTTTAGCGAGAAGAAAAATAGTAAAGAAGATGACCTATATGTGATTTTCCGGCAGAAAGATGGGTCATGGACAAAACCAATGAACCTCGGCCCGGAAGTCAATACCAAGTTTACCGAAACGACACCTTTTCTGGCTCCTGATGGTGCAACGCTGTACTTTTCGAGCGATCGGGAGGGTGGCTTAGGCAGCAATGACATTTATGTCTGCAAACGAGTCGACAAAACCTGGAAACACTGGTCGAAGCCGGTTAACCTTGGCCCCAAAGTCAACACGGACGGTTACGATGCCTACTATACTCTGGCGGCTTCGGGCGATTATGCTTATTTGACGACCTTTAAAAATACACTGGGCAAAGGCGACATTGTCCGGGTCAAACTCTCCGACGGCTCATCAATCGATCAACCCAGCAAGGTGAGTAATGGCGACGATGTGGCGGGAAAAACCGGTGCTGATGCAACACGACCCGATCCTGTTGCGCTCATTAGTGGTAAGGTGATTGACCAGATTACGGGAAAGCCGGTTGAAGCCCGCATTATTTATCAAACACTTCCCGACGGTGCCGAAGCGGGTGAAGCTACCTCGGACCCCCTGACGGGTGAATATAAAATTGTGCTGCCTTACGGGCAGAAATACACCATGCGGGCGGTTGCCAAAGATTTCATTGCCGAGGGTGACAATATTGATTTGACCAAAATGCAGGGGTATCAGGAAATTAAAGGCAAAGACCTAAAACTAGCGTCGATTGAGCCGGGACACGTAGTGCCATTAAACAATATTTTCTTTGATACGGGAAAATCGGAACTTCGCCCTGAGTCGGCTCCTGAGTTGGATCGTCTGGTGATAACCCTAAACGAATTCCCCAAAATGACGATTGAAATGCGGGGACACACTGACAACACCGGTTCCAATGAGATCAATAATAAACTCTCGCAGGATCGGGCCGATGCAGTACGTGAATACTTTATCAGTAAAGGCATTGAACCCGACCGTATTGCCAGCAAAGGTTTTGGTGAGACCAAACCCGTGGCTACGAATGATAGCGAAGAAGGCCGTCAGAAAAACCGCCGGGTTGAGTTTGTGATTGTGAAAAAATGATGTTTTCTCCGATCAGCTACTGAGTTGTAAAAAAAAGCATAAATACGTCAACCATACTATAGGAATCGTGTTAACGTATTGGCGACCAAACGCCTGTTCTCATTTATCAAGCAAAACGACATGCAACTCAACGCTGGCTGCAAACTCTCCTTCGAAGCGCTAAGTCCAACCCCTCTGGTTCTCATGCTACGTCCTCGCTCAGGTGCGGGGCAGTGGATCATCCGGGAAGAATACCAGATTACGCCCTCCGTTATTGTCACGGAGTTCACCGATATGTATGGCAATCTCTGTCAGCGAGTTATAGCTCCTGTGGGGCCTTTTTCCATTTTCTTTTCAGCTACGGTTCAAACGGCTGATTTAATTGACGTCGCACCTGGTGCTCCTTATACACCCGTTGAAGAATTACCCGATGATGTGCTGCATTATACACTACCCAGCCGCTACTGCCAGTCTGATCAAATGGGTGACTTAGCCACTCAGATCACAAAAGATACAGAACCCGGTTATGATCAGGTTGAAGCCATTCGCAAATGGATTCATGAAAACGTCACCTATCAATACGGCACGAGCGATGCCAGTACGTCGGCGATCGACACCGCCGACAAACGTATCGGTGTCTGTCGTGATTTTACGCATCTCGGTATTTCCCTTTGCCGTGCCTTAAATATTCCGGCCCGCATGGTCGTTGGTTATTTATACCAGCTTGACCCCATGGATCTTCATGCCTGGTTTGAGGCTTATGTTGATGGGCGCTGGTTTACATTTGATGCTACGCAGGAACAACCACGTGGCAATCGAATTACAGTCGCCTATGGGCGCGACGCAGCTGATGTAGCGTTTACAACACAGTTTGGTCCAATGAATCTTAATGATATGCAGGTATGGGTCGATTCAGCCCAGAATGAGCTGGAAGAAAGCGAAAAAAAAGCAGAAGAAGCTCCAACTCTTTCAACCTCAGCCGGGTCTACTAATCAAATCAACCACTGACATGACCAAACAACTGCTCTTCTGTGCTTTTGTGGGAACGCTGACGGCCTGCCAACATGAGGCTGATATTCAACCGACTTCCACAGCACTTGCGGCTGAACTAGTCGGTACGTATCATACAAATTCGTATCTCGATCCGTCGTATGTAGCACTGTCGGCTGGTCAAATGCCGTATGCCGAATTAAAAGCAGAGTCAGACAGTACTGTTACGTTAGTTTATACCAAACTGTATCCGGAAAAAGCCAGCTTATCTCTCCCGCATGTAGCCT
The DNA here is from genome assembly GCF_054777855.1 of Spirosoma jeollabukense. NCBI lineage: Bacteria > Pseudomonadati > Bacteroidota > Cytophagia > Cytophagales > Cytophagaceae > Spirosoma > Spirosoma jeollabukense. The sequence goes on along the minus strand of NZ_BAAHAD010000003.1, from coordinate 56,230 downwards.
TAAGTCGCCAGACAAATGGTGTTCAGCTTCGTTTGGCCGATTCGAGTATCGGTACGGTACAAACCGACCGGGTTTTCACGAATAACGGAATGGAGAAACAGGGAAAGCTACTTCGGCTTACCATCCAGAATGACCCACAGAATATCCTCAATTTCTCAGGATCTAAATAAACCAGATTGCTCTACAACAAAAAGCGCGACTCTTTATGGAGTCGCGCTTTTTTGATATGTTGATAGGTACTCTACTAGCGAACAGCAAACTCACCTGAACCGATCCGGAAACCTTCCGAATAAAGTTCTACTGTGTATTTACCTGGTTTGTAAGGAATACCACGGCTATATAGCAATTCAACATTTTGTCCATTGCTGGTGTAATTTACCGTTTGCTTAGTGGTATAAACCGTTTCAGCACCGTCTACCGTGAATGTACCTGAGCCATTGGCCATATCCGATACGACAGCTCCCGAAGGATCAAGTACACGAACAAACACATCTTTTGGTTCTTCTTTTGTCAGCGGATTGTCTAACAGGGTATAAACCAATTTGATTTTGTCCAGGCGCTTTGCTTTATAGGCGTCGTCATCTTTCACTTTGCCCTTGGCATTAACACCGAACACTTTAACGTTTTGCGCTTTCAGAGCTGCTGCACGAGTAACTTTTGTGCTCAACTCCTGATTCTGAGATTGAACCTGGCTAACAACCGTCGTTACCGAATCGCGGAATTGTTGACCTTTCACTTTCAAGCCGGTATTTTCTTCGTCCAGTACTTTAACATTGCTGGCGAGCGTTACGTTTTCGCGCTGTAGGTTGGCGATAAGCGTGTCTTTTTCAACCAGATATGCTTCGTACTGCTTGATTTTAGCCTCGTACTTAGAAATCGAAATACGATTACCTCTTTTTAATGCTGCTTTATCGCCTTCTAGTTGCACCTTCATTTTCTGCAATTCAGAAACGTCGCCACCCAGTTTTTGTACTTCGGCAATCTTGGCATCAAGTGCTGTCGAGATCGAATCTAGTTTAACTCGGGTCGTTGACAATTCCTCAACACGCTCGGAGATGGTTACCTCCTGGTTTTCAGAGACTTTCTTCTGATCGAAATACAAATAACTCGATACACCTGCCAGACCCGTCATAATAATCAGGGCAGCCAGTAGAGCACCGCTTGTCTTGGGTTTCTGCGAATTACTTTCCATAAGAATTTTCAGTTAGTTTAACGATTTAACATGCACAAATTTTCAAAAAGCCGCCTAAGCGGTTGTGTAGAGGTTGTTACATCAGGAGTTTAGCGATGGTTAAGAAACTTTACTTGCCCAGAAAATCTGATTTTAACAGGCAAGCAATGTTATCGAAACGTTAGTTTTTATCATTCTATTGTCGACTATAACGAATTGCCTCTTAAAAATGTTGTTAACGCGGCATTAATAGGCCTCACAAAGGTAATTGATTATCAACAAGATAAGCCATACAATAAATAGAAGTTTCTACTTAACTTAGACTACCCAGCTAGTAGCCTATCAATTGCCTAACTGATAACAACCTAATTACTACGTCGGTTATGATTTAAATATTCGTCAATAATGCCCGAACTTCCCGAAGTTGAGATTAGACGTCAATACCTCGAAACGTCTTCATTATACCAGCCCATTAGCCATATTGAGGTTGAGGATAAAAAACTACTCACAACTGATTACGCCACATTAGCCAGTACGCTGCACGGAAGGCAGTTTACGGGTACGCGCCGTATAGGTAAAAACCTATTCGTTTTAACCGACGTAGCCAATGTGATTGTCCACATGCATTTTGGCATGACGGGTGATCTGGACTATTATCACGCTTCGCTCGACCGGCCGCGCTTTGCCCGAATTGTATTTGAATTTACGAGTGGGTTCAACCTTGGTTTCCTCTGTCCGCGTAAATTCGAACGTATTGGTTTAGTAGATGACATAGAGGCTTTTTTGAAACGAAAGAAAATTGGCCCCGACGGTCTGGCGATTTCATTGACCGAATTGACCGAGCGTATCCGGCGCAAAAAAGCATTAATAAAACCCGTGTTGCTCGATCAGAGCATTGTGGCCGGCTTAGGAAACTGGATTGTTGATGAAGTGCTGTTTCAGGCTCGTATCCACCCCGAGCAACGGGCAGACACACTCTCCGACGCTCAGATGAGTCATCTTCATGATGCCATTTTACTCGTTCTTGAAACAGCCATTCGCTACGAAGCTACGTACCGGGATTTCCCAGTCGGCTTCCTGATTCACGTTCGCGAGTGGGACGATTCTCCTTACGATGATCTCGAAGCGCACAAATATTGTCCGCATTGTAGAACCCGCATTGAACGCTCGGTCGTGGGTGGACGCACTACGTTCTTCTGCCCAAAAGATCAGGTGCTCCCTTTAGTACAGGAGCTAACCGGAGCTACAGGAGGAAGACCCCCTAAAAATATTGGCTTAAACGGAATCGAGCAATGCAGGGATGCAACTCGCCAGGGATAGGCCATGCCACGTACAACCGTACGTCGCCCCGATCTTGATAGCTTAAAGCCAAGTCGGGGCTTTTTGTTGCCCTACGGTCAACGGATTTTCTTAGGCATACGCCACCCCAACTGTACAAGGCTGACGCGTCACTAGAGATAATGGAAAAAAAGAAGGTGGTGACATACGATGTCACCACCCCGGTCTTATGTCAAGCTGAATTGTACTTTTTGGGGATGTGTTGTATAACAAGAGTGGCTGTTGCAAAAGTCTGAAAGACCTACTGAAAGCCAAGTAAAGAAGCCAACTTCCGGTCATTGTAAAGTGAATACCTATCGTTTACCAAAGTAACTTAGAGTGGGTAGGGACTTTTGCAACAGCCACAAGACTTATGTTAATAGAATATTCCGAGATGAGCCATTGCCTGAAAGTATGAAAAACAGGCTAAATATGACAAGCATATCATAACTATTCATCATCCAAATACAAATACTGTTGAAAGTAAAGCCTGTAGACTATCCAGAGAGTAATTAATATACCCACCCCTATCAATCCTTCAGTGGTACGAGAAGAGACAAGATCGAAATGCCTAAGAATGCGGGTTATTATAAGCCCTGACACTATGCTGCAAACGATAAAGATGGTGCCAACAGCTAACGTTCGAATAAAAAGAACAAATCCTAGCATGCTTTTTAAGGTTCAATTAGATTACAATTTGCAAATCCTGAAACGTCCCCATTTACTTCTGAATTAATATAGTTCTTCAAACTCAGTTCTCGAACCACCCCCAGGACATGGTATAATATAGCCCCTTAATACATACGACGTAGTATAAACTGATCCAATACCTTCAACAAAAAGATTGACAGTTACATCAACAACAACAGTTAATGTTGTTATTGGGCCATTCATAGTATATGTAACGGCATCCTCTTGATAGCTTTGCTGCTGAGCAGATAATGGGAAGGTCATTCCCGTAAGAGACGTAGCTACATTCTCGACATGACGCGTGTTAGGATCGAAATTAGTTGTTATTGAAAGACCATTCCAAGGCAATATAGGCATTTCACTTCGTGTGATACCAGGATGATTGCCACCACAAGGCTGCTCATATGCACGAGCGGCTCCTATCGGCTGAGAAATATTTGCAGCATGTGCAATAGCATTGATAATAACTTGGTCCTTGAATTTATTTTTGAACTTAAGGCTTTTAGAAAATTTTGTGCTTCACCAATGCTATTAAAAACTACCGAATTTTTAGTAGTTACTTGATCAGATTTAACTAGCTTAAAATCAGTTACTAGCTTTTCAACTTGCTGCTTAGTATCAATACTCTCGTGTTCTACCTGACAACTAGATATAATAGAACCCACTAAGAATATCACTGCCAAAGACTTAACATTTCTTTTTCCTCTACCTTTTCCTAGTAGATAGCGAACGGCTAGAAATACGAGAGTACCAATAGTAATCCAGCTAAGAAAAGTAAAGAAATAAAGGAAAAAATCAGGATGAAGCGGTTTCGGAAATAAGATGATTCCCATGTTTTTGCTTTTAAATAAGTAATACTAAATGAACAATCTGTAAGTCTGTTTTTGCAGAGCAATACAGAATTGCCTCGTATTAAACATAGAGGTAATATCTATCTTACATAGGTTATAATGTCTGAAATCACCATTTCACCAAATGAAATCACCCAAATAGATTAAAATTATTATTTAATCTATAATAAATATAATCTTTTATAGTGCAAATAGGCTAATAACTATACTAAGACCATATATTTATATATTCCTTGTTAGTTTATGTATATACATTAGATATTCTCTTCCTGAATTATACATCCATTCCCTAAGTATGAAAGGGGAAAAAATCACAAGCCAGTAGGTTCGCAATACTACAAACCAAACGGTATCGACTGGCAGAAGATAACAGGGGAAAATAGTTTGCATTAGGAACTTCCGCGCCCGTGCCAACCTTTTCCCCCTACTAAGAAGTCTGTTCATGAACTAGCATGCGAATAAGTTGGTTTTGAAATTACATGTATCTACATGAATTATGAAAACACAACGCACACTAGCAGATATACGTACTGCCACGCCTAATAACGTTGGTGATGGTTTCATCGGTTTGAATGCCTTTCATCCGCAGGGGTCGCGGCCATTCAATCCATTTCTGTTGTTAGATCACCACGGTCCTATGAAAGTGCAGCCATCCGAACAACCGAAAGGTGTTGATGAGCATCCACACCGGGGTTTCGAAACGGTAACTATCGTTTATGAAGGCGCTCTTGAACATCGTGATTCGGCAGGTAACCACGGTAAGCTCTTCAAAGGAGATGTGCAATGGATGACAGCTGCTTCGGGTATTATCCACGAAGAAAAACATGAACGGGCCTTTTCCCGTCAGGGTGGTCAACTGGATTTTGTGCAGTTATGGGTCAATCTAGCAGCCAAAGACAAAATGAAGGCCCCTCGTTATCAAGATATTGCTTCGTCACGAATTCCGACAACGACATTGTCGGGTGGTGGACGGCTACGTGTTATTGCGGGTGAGTTAGAGGGTTCGACAGGGCCTGCCAGTACGTTCAGTCCAATTATTGTAGCCGATTTGACGTTGACCCAAGGCCAATCTGAAACGCTTAGCGTTCCTTCAGATTACTCATTTATGGTTTACGTGTTGCGTGGCTCGGCCACGATTAATAACGAACAGTTAGTACGTGGTCAAATCGCGCTGATGAATCCAGATGGCGACTTCATTTCGCTTTCAACGGCCGCGGACGCTAAACTGCTCATTCTGGCAGGTGAGCCAATTCGGGAGCCGTTGGCTGTTTACGGGCCATTTGTCATGAACACCCGCGAGGAGATTCTGGCTGCTTTTGAAGATTTCCAGGCCGGAAAAATGGGTATCCTAAAGTAGGACCTGCGCTTAGAGCCGTACAACGGTTATTTCGAGGGGCATCAATAACCGTAGCACGACTCTAAGCATAAGTCTGTGCGTTTTCGGACAAATACGTACGGACTTACTTTTCTAAATCCTTGATGTTGCCGAACCCGATTACATCCTTATATACTGGATCATCGCGCAATTCGGTAGCCCGAATGAGTTTATCAGCGCCAAATTTTGCCTTCAGATCGTATAATGTCTGGCGGAATTTCCCCTTACGCGTAGTATTCTCGAACAAGCTTAGCGGCACGACTTCTGTCGGTATGAATCGAAAAACAGCTACGCACATGCTACGCAGGTGTTCGTTAAGTACCGGTTCACACTTATGCGCTTCCTGAAACTTGACCAACCGCTCCCGAATAATTCCATACAGTTCAATACCGTCCTGTTTAGGGCTTGGAAAATGGGCTTCATAATTATACGTTTTACCGGTGTGATAGCGGCAGGAAAACGACATATCCTGACAAAACACGCCTTGTTGCACCATGCGCCGTTCGAGCGTCAGGCAAAGTGATTGCAGTAATTCATCCAGACTTTCAGGATTCCGCTGATCGGCGGCAATTGTGCGCATCGCCGACATACTCTTATTATTGGTGTTCGTATCCAGATCCACCTCACCCCCAAAATTCAACCGCAAATGCCAGTGCCAGCCAATAATGCTCTGGCATACAGCGCGCAGATGGTGTGGGGAGGCATACCGTAATTCTAAAGGCGTATGAACACCGCCTGCTTCGAGTCGATCGGCCATACGACGGCCGATTCCCGGCAAATCGGTTAGTTTAAGCGGGCGCAGTACGTCGTCAATTGTATCGGGAGTAATAATTGTCAGGCCATCGGGTTTTTGAATATCGGACGCTAGCTTGGCCAGAAATACATTTGGCGCAATACCAATTGAACAACGCAGCCAGTCACCCACATCCCGCCAGATTGCCTGCTTGATACGTAGCGCCACCTGGCTCATGTCTTTGTAAATCAGTTGATAGTTTGTTAAATCAACGACAGCTTCGTCTATGCTTTTCGGCACTACGTCGTCCGAAATCGTCTTGAGTACCTCAATAATTTTGACATGATATTCCCGATAGCGGCCAGGGTGCGTTTGGACAGGCACCAGGTCGGGACACAGACGCATAGCCTCATCTAACCGCATACCCGTTTTTATACCTCGCAATTTAGCTTCTATCGACGGCGCAATGATACATCCTTGTCGACCCGTATAGACACATACACCTACGGGCCGCCCTCGCAGCCAGTAATTATCCTGTTGTTCGCATGAAGCAAAAAAGCTGTTCATATCGACAAACAGCACCGTTGGCAATGTATTATCAGAAAGTCGGTTCCGATTCATCAATTTTACAATAAGAAAGTGTCTTTTGATGCTATCATTCGTCTGTATTTGTAGTATGTTTGTTGTAATACAAGCGCAATATATTTTACTTGTATTATATATACTAATACTATACCATATTGTGGTAGAAAAATGTTCAAATAAACTTGATGATACTGTGACAATTCAAGACCGCTTAAAGCAGGTTTTCGACGCTCTTGGTATAACTATTTACCAGATAGCCAAGGAATTAGGCGAAAACCCATCCAAATTTTACAATATTCTGAACGGTCGGGCCAAGCCATCATACGATACGATCATGAGTTTGCTGGCCTGCTATCCGCAAATCAGTGCAGACTATTTGATTCGCGGTATTTTGCCCGTGTTGAACTCACCTGAAGCAAATGCCAAGATGATGTCTTCTGACGACGACACTATTGAGGTTCCATTTGTGCCCGTTCGGTTCTACGCTACGTTCGTAGAGAGCTATTCGGAAGGCGGCAATACCACGGATGCTGAGACTTTCCGGGTGCGAAAGCCGATCTTAAAAGGTCATAAACAAGCGGTGGTACTGGAGATTTCGGGAAACAGCATGAGTCCGCAGTTGGCACATGGGGCTAAAGTGCTGGCGGTGCCTGTTAGTGAAAACAACTGGGAATACCAGTCGGGGGGCGTTTATGCGGTTATGTATCGGGATTACTTTGTTGTTAAGCGCATCCGCGATAATGAGCTCCTAACCCGGAAATATTTAACGCTCCACTCTGATAACCCGAACGGCGGTAACGTAACAGTTCCTTTGCAGGATATTCGGGGCTTATGGAAAATTGTGTCGATTGTTGAAGCTCCCGTGGAGTAAAAGCAGGGTGACGTAAAGAGTTTCTGTCGATGCGGTAGATTGTGTTGATAAAAATCTACCGCATCGACAGAAACCAGATTGCCAATTTATTACGCCACTCCCTGCGGTTCCATAACCTCTTTCTGATGCTCCCACATTTCCTGAAAAATAGGGCTGTACTGGCGGAGGGTTGAAAAGCTACCTTCATCCACGATTTTACCGTCCCGCATAATATAGATGTAATCGAAAAGAGGTAACAGATGTAATCTATGCAAGGTTGAGACAATCGCTTTATCCGCAAACTCACGCCACAATTCGCGGTAAATGGCCAGCTCGGTCTTGGGATCTACACTACTCGTTGGTTCGTCCAACAACACAATATCGCTCGTGCGGGCAGCCAAAACTCCTCTCGCCAGAGCCAGCCGCTGCCGTTGACCACCCGATAAATTCACGCCTTTCTCCTGAATGTTGGTTTCCAGAGCGTTTGGCAGTTGTTTTACTACGTCGTCGAAACGGGCCACGCGGCAAACTTCTTTTATATCATCGTCATCAAAAGGGAGCCCGAGCGTAATGTTGTAGGTAAGCGTATTTTCAAAGATTTCTGGCTCCTGCGGAAACAAAGTCACTGTGTTGGCAACTGCATTCAGGTCAGGCATTGGCTGTCCGTCAACGTGCACTGATAAGCCCGATTCGGGCAGATATAAACCCCTCAAAAGGGTCAGTAGTGTGCTTTTTCCCGATCCGCTTTCACCAATAAATGCCACCCGTTTACCCCGGTTCAGACTAATCGTCACCTCAATCAGGTTAGCAACCTTACGAGATGAGCCACTTGACCGGCCATGCGAAAAATTAAGCCCGGTAATATCAATGGTTTGCCAGTTGATTGGCAGCGTTTCGTGGTCAGGGCGTTCATAACGGGAATAAGCCTCACCTATTCCCCGTACCGTTTGCACATCTGTATTGAACTGCACAATTTGCGTATACTGATAAGCAACGTCGTTAAACACACTCGTAAACTGATTTACATAGCCTAACAGTGTGACCAGGCCACCAATTAAAAATATTTGCCCAGGCACATAGTGCTGGTAAACGTAGCCCGTTGCCAAAACAATGTAAATGAGTGTGACTAACAGGGTGGCAACAAACCACTTCCATTCGTTAATTTTTACCTGCTTCATGAACGGTAAAAAAACGGCATTCACTTTTCGACCCAGGCTGATCTGAATACGTTGCTCCAAGCGCAGTGTAATCACAGTTATGATATTTGACAGGTTATCGAAGAGACTGGAGGAAACAATATGTTCGCGTTCGTTGGTTTCATCGAGTGCTTTAATGAACGGTCGGTCAAATTGAAGAATAACCCAAATTGTTAATGCCCCTAATGCCAGCCCAATACAGCCAAATAGCGGAGCGAAATACAGCATGGCTCCAAACGAAAAAGCCAGTTTGAAAAGAGCATTTAAGTAGATGAATCCACCCTGAAAGAATGTTTTCAGCGCATCGTATGCTTTACGAATCCGGTTAATAGTGGCTCCACTATGATGGTTCTTATGCCAGCTAACCGGCAAGTGCAGTGTTTGGTGAAATAATTCATCCAAAAAATTACGGCTGAGCGTAAACGCCAGCCTTCGTTCCATGATGCGAGCCGGGCCGTGAAAAGTCCATTCCAGCAATACCAGACCCATATAGCCTGCGGCATACAGACCGATCAGGTTTGGTACATCGGTGCTTTGCTGCTGAAGTTCGCCAACAAACCATCCAAACAGCAACGGGTTTAAGGCTCTGACAAGGTTGGCTAGTACAAACAGCAAATAAATCAGTACATATCGCCGTTTTTCGTGCCGGGCATACGTCCAGGCAGTACGTAGCATAGCCACATACGGGTTTTTCATGATTTTTAAGTTACGGTAGAGTTACGTCAACGAATTTACCAATTCACAGCGATATGACAAGCGATTGATTTCTAAGTATATTCTTTCCTTTCCCCTTTGATTTCTGATTGAAATTCAGTAATTTTGCGACCTGATTTGCAAGGAGAGCCATGTGTCATACAGCGCGGCTCACTCCCTTCTTATTTTAGAAACACATAACTTTCAGTATAACAAGCTAATGGCTCGCGATTTAGCATTTACGAGAAATATCGGTATCGCTGCTCACATTGATGCGGGTAAGACGACCACTACCGAACGTATTCTCTATTACGCCGGAGTAAGTCACAAAATCGGTGAGGTTCATGATGGAGCCGCCACGATGGACTGGATGGAGCAGGAACAGGAACGTGGAATCACGATTACCTCGGCGGCTACAACTGTCGACTGGACTTACCGGGACAAAAAATACCATATTAACATTATTGATACCCCAGGCCACGTTGACTTTACGGTTGAGGTAAACCGCTCACTACGTGTACTTGACGGACTTGTATTCCTGTTCAGTGCGGTTGACGGTGTTGAGCCTCAGTCGGAAACGAACTGGCGTTTGGCTAACAACTACAACGTAGCACGTTTGGGCTTCGTAAATAAAATGGACCGGTCTGGCGCCGACTTCCTGAACGTGTGCAAGCAGGTAAAGGAAATGCTGGGCAGCTACGCCGTTCCGCTTCAGTTGCCAATTGGCGAAGAAGATAACTTTAAAGGTGTTGTTGACCTCGTTAACTTCCGGGGTATCGTTTGGAATGAGACAGATAAAGGGATGACGTTTGACGTTGTTCCCATCCCTGCCGACATGCTGGACGAAGCCACAGAATGGCGTGAAAAACTTCTTGAAGCTGTTGCCGAGTTCGACGATAGCCTGATGGAGAAGTATTTCGAAGATCCGGAATCAATTTCTGAAGACGAAATTCTGGCGGCTCTGCGTAAAGCAACTATCGCTATGAAAATCGTTCCGATGCTTTGCGGTTCGTCCTTCAAAAACAAAGGGGTTCAGACCATGCTTGACTATGTGATGGCACTGTTACCATCACCGTTGGACAAGGAGAGCATCTTTGGAACCGACCCTAACACTGGAGCAGAAATCTCTCGCAAGCCTTCGTCAACGGAGCCATTTGCAGCGCTGGCGTTTAAAATTGCGACCGACCCCTACGTAGGCCGTTTATGCTTTGTGCGTTCTTACTCGGGTGTTCTGGAATCAGGTTCTTATGTCCTGAACAATCGTTCGGGCAGTAAAGAGCGGATTTCACGGATTTTCCAAATGCACGCCAACAAGCAAAACCAGATCGATCGTCTGGAAGCGGGTGACATTGGGGCCGTTGTCGGCTTTAAAGATATTAAGACTGGCGATACGTTATCGGACGAGAAATTCCCGATCATCCTGGAATCGATGGTATTCCCCGAGCCAGTTATCGGGTACGCTATTGAGCCTAAGAAATCAGCCGATCAGGATAACTTCTCGAAAGCCATTGGTAAGTTGATCGAAGAAGACCCAACCCTGAAGGTTGAGTCGAACGAAGAAACTGGCCAAACGATTATCCGGGGTATGGGCGAACTTCACCTTGAAATCATCATTGACCGGATGCGTCGTGAATTCAAAGTAGAAGTAAACCAGGGTGCTCCTCAGGTAGCTTACAAAGAGAAGCTTACCAAAAACGTTGAACACCGTGAGGTTTATAAAAAACAAACGGGTGGTCGTGGTAAGTTTGCCGATGTTGTATTTGAACTTGGACCACGTGGCGAAGACGAAACCGGTGTTGTACCATCAGGACTTGAGTTCGTAAATGCTATTGTGGGCGGTGTAATTCCCCGCGAATTTATCCCTGCCATCGAAAAAGGATTCAAAGAATCGTTGAAAAACGGGCCTTTAGCTGGCTTCCCGCTTGAGAGCATGAAGGTTCGGATATTCCATGGCTCGTACCACGATGTTGACTCCGACGCGCTGTCATTTGAAATGGCCGCTCGTTTAGGCTTCCGTGAAGCAGCTCGTCAGGCTGGTCCGAAATTGCTCGAACCAATTATGGCTGTTGAAGTGCTAACGCCAGAAGAGTATACAGGTCCAATCACGGGTGATTTGAACCGCCGTCGTGGTGTAATGAAGGGTATGGATACAAAAGCTGGATCGCAAGTGATCAAGGCTGATGTTCCTCTGTCAGAATTGTTTGGCTACGTAACCGATTTGCGGACAATGTCATCGGGTCGTGCTACGGCTAACTTGACATTCTCTCATTATGAAGTTGTTCCAAACAACATTTCTGAGGCCGTAGTAGCAAAAGAAAAAGGTACTGTGAAGGCGTAAGCCTTATTCGATATTGGGCAGTGGGTCAACCGACCGACTGCCCATTTTTTGTGCCGTCGGAGTAAATGGTTCTTTCGACAGCACTTTCACCTAACGAACCAAAACACAATGAGCCAAAAAATTCGCATAAAGCTGAAATCGTTCGACCACATGCTGGTTGACAAGTCGGCCGAGAAAATCGTGAAAGCGGTTAAATCGACGGGTGCTATCGTAAGCGGTCCCATCCCATTGCCAACGAACAAAGAAATCTATACCGTACTGCGGTCGCCCCACGTCAACAAAAAGGCACGGGAGCAGTTCCAACTTTGCACCTACAAGCGCTTAGTGGACATCTACAGCAGCAGTGCGAAAACGGTTGACGCGCTCATGAAACTCGAATTACCGAGTGGTGTTGACGTAGAAATCAAAGTCTAACGAGTCGACGCTAAAGGCTTAGAATGCCGCAAGTGCGAGACGTCAACCGTTTCGAACTTGCGGCATTTTTCATATAAAGCAATTTCCCGGCAATTCCGTTGAATTATACGTAAAGACTACCTGTTATTTTTGTATATTGTATGTCACGGCGAAGGCCGCCCGGTGAGATTTTATACATTATGTTAAACGTCATCCAACTACTGCCCGACTCGATTGCCAACCAGATTGCGGCTGGTGAGGTTGTGCAGCGGCCAGCGTCGGTAGTAAAAGAATTGCTTGAGAACTCGGTAGACGCCAAAGCTAAATCGGTGCAGGTTATCATTCGCGAAGCGGGTCGAAACCTGATTCAGATTGTAGACGACGGCGTTGGTATGACTGAAACCGATGCCCGTATGAGTTTTGAACGCCACGCAACGTCCAAAATTCGTTCCTCCGACGATTTATTCCGCATTCGTACTATGGGGTTTCGGGGCGAAGCGCTGGCGTCCATTGCCGCCGTCGCTCAAATTGAAATGCGTACCCGCCGGGCAGAAGAGGAATTGGGCACGCTGATCCGGATCGAGGGATCTGACATTAAAACGCAGGAATCCATCTCGTGCCTGCCCGGCACAAATCTGCTCATCAAAAACCTGTTCTTCAACGTACCAGCCCGACGCAACTTTCTAAAGTCGAATTCAGTGGAAATGCGGCATATCCTTGATGAATTTCAGCGGATATCACTGGCAAATCCTGAAGTTGCCTTTTCGCTGTTTCATAACGATCAGGAAATCTATAACCTTCCCGCTGGTAAACTCAGTCGCCGAATCGTTGATATGTTCGGAAAAAGTTACCGCGAACAATTAAACTACTGCGAGGAAAAAACCCCCTACGTAACGGTTCATGGTTATATAGGCAAACCAGAGTCTGCAAAGAAAGCGCGCAATGAGCAATTTTTCTTTGTTAACAATCGGTATATCAAACACAATTACCTTCACCATGCGGTAGTGGGAGCTTACGAAGGTACGTTGCCCGAAGGGAGTCATCCGTTTTATGTACTGTTCATTGACATCGACCCATCGCACATTGACATCAACATACATCCGACTAAAACAGAAATTAAGTTTGACGACGAGCGATCTGTTTATGCCATTATGATGGCGGCTGTCCGAAAAGCCGTAGGCGTCTATAACCTATCGCCTTCCTTGGATTTTGATTCGGATGTCAATTTTTTAATGGGTGGTCGATCAGCTTCAGGAAAATCGGCGGCTATTGATACGAAATCGGAACGTAGCGATGGATTAGCAGTTAAATCAGATGTTTCTGCCCGGAATACTGCTCGGCCTGTTACGCCATCCTGGGCCTCGTCCACACCTGTCAATGAGCGTAGCACGTTACGTAACGACTCCCTGGATAAAGCGGCTGGAAGCAGTTTCGACATGCCAAAAGCTAAGCCGTCTGTTAATAACTGGCAAACGTTATACGAAGGTGTTTCAGGAACCGATAACCCAATTCAACCACCTAGTGACACCGGAGAGGAAGGAAACTGGCTGGGTGCGGCCAAGCTGGAATCGCAGCCAGCAGAAAGCGAACCTATTACATTGGGAAGCCGGGCCAATCAGTTACAGATAAATGTAGAGTCTGGCGAGGAGCCCGTGCCTGTGCTCGTTGATGACGATAACATCGTACAGGTCCAGAATCGTTACCTTTTAGCGCCAATCAAGTCTGGAATGATGTTGATTGACCAACGTCGGGCTTACGAACGGATTTTATATGATCAATTCTATGCGGCACTGACAAAACGGAATGGAGCCTCGCAGCAACTGTTGTTTCCAAAAACGATTACGTTAATGCCCATAGATTTTCAGTTAGCGCTCGATTTGCGCGATGACCTGATGAGTCTCGGTTTTGAGTTCGATGAGTTAGGCGCAAACACCTTCGTCATTCGGGGAGTCCCAACATTAACGATGGGCGAAAATGAAGAAGAGCTATTCGCGAATCTGCTGGCTCAATTGCGGGCCGATACGGGCCGACTGAAATTAGACAAGAGTGAGTCGATGGCACGCTCACTGGCCCGCCGGTCGGCGATGCGCCATGTAGTGCGCTTGAGCACAACCGAGCGTAGAGCATTGGTAGACCAACTGTTTATCTCGGCCAATCCAGGTTATACGCCTGCTGGTGAGCGGATAACAATTGTTTTAACGTTGGATAAAATTGCGGGACTTTTTCACCAATAATTGAGTTTATTAGCATAAATTAGTTGAAATAAGAATGTTCAATCTGACGCCGGTAGTCCGTGTACTTTTGATAATAAACGTAATAGTATTTCTAATCACGAATTACCTGTTTGCGAATGGAAGTATTATTGAGCAATTTGGCCTGCATTCATTTTTGTCTGACAAGTTCAATCCGATTCAGTTATTGACACATATGTTTTTGCATGCAAATGGCAATCACATTTTCAGCAACATGATCGGCTTACTGGTTTTTGGGCCTATGCTGGAGCAGGCCTGGGGACCGCGTCGGTTTACGTTCTTTTACTTTTTTTGCGGTTTAGGGTCAGCTTTATTGTTTTCCGGGGTAAACTATTTCGAGATACACGACATATATGAATCCATTCAGGATTATCGGTTAAACCCAGGCTTCGACAATTTTTCGGCCTTTATTGACCAGCATGCGGTTTCATATTACGAGCGATTGGTACCGTTCATTGAAAAGTTTAAAAGTTACCCGAACGACAGTAAAAATATTCAGGATAGCGTTGCCATTGCCAATCAGATTTTCACCAATCAAGTCGATGAGCCAATGGTTGGTGCCTCTGGAGCCGTTTTTGGAGTAATAATGGGCTTCGGATTATTGTTTCCGAACACTGAACTGTTTTTATTGTTTCTACCTATACCGATTAAAGCAAAATACCTCGTTATAGCTTATGGGGCCTTTGAGCTTTATTCGGGTGTCTACCGGACGCAGACGGATAACGTAGCCCATTTCGCCCATATAGGCGGAATGCTATTTGCATTTATACTAATAAAATACTGGGATTCACAGCGAAAAACGTTTTATTGACGATGAGCGGGTTGTTTGAGGATTTTCGGAGCGAATTCAATAAGCCCAACAATACGTTGGTGCAGTTGATACTAATTAACACTGTCGTATTTCTGGTGCTGTTGATAGCAAAGGTAAGCCTGACCATGGCCGAACGGTCAGGCCTATATATCATCATGGAAGAGCAACTAATGATGCCCGGTGAGGTAAATGCATTTCTGCATAAGCCCTGGACATTAATTACTTACTTTTTTACGCACAACGATATTTTACATATTCTCTACAACATGCTGTTTCTTTACTGGTTCGGCAAACTGATTGATGAATATTTAGGCAATCGTCGCCTGATCGGTTTGTACATTATGGGGGGAATCGCAGGTGGGTTAGTTTTTCTGGCCATGTATAACCTGGTACCCTATTTTCAGAACCGGGATACCGTACCAATGCTTGGCGCTTCAGCGGCAGCCTTTTCAGTAGCTGTAGGTGCTGCCACTTTACTGCCAAATTACACGTTCCATTTACTCTTTTTTGGCCCTGTTCGTATAAAATATATCGTTTTCTTTTTCATTGTTCTTTCAATCGCTCAATCGGCGGGTGCCAATGCAGGAGGAAATTTAGCTCACTTAGGTGGTGCTTTGATGGGCTTTACGTACGTTAAGTTATTGCAGAATGGCACTGATCTGGGGCGACCTATCTATTGGTTAGCCGATGGCTGGAACAATTTATTTCGTCCTAAACCAGCGGTGAAAGTATCTTATCGCCAACGTAGCAGCACCAGTGCTCAAACCAGCGCTTACGCAACATCAGGTAGTTCTTCATCGGCTATTTCAACCCCTGATCAGGATGAAGTTGATACGATTCTGGATAAAATTTCACGTTCCGGCTATGAGAGCCTGACGCGTGAAGAAAAACAAAAGCTCTTTCGGGCCAGTCAGCGGAATTAATTTCATTCCTCTAAAAATCTAAGCCCTTAGGCGTCTACGTATATCTACAGGCGCCTAAGGGCTTAGATTTTTTATAATTGTCGAAAAAATATAGTAGTTTCGCCATTTCAATGCAGCGGGCGATTTGCCAAATGAAACATTGTATTTTGTACGTGTGTTGTTGTAAGACAGACGTTTATCTGCTACCATCATGCTGATTACCCCGGGTGGCCTTTTGGCCACAATTAACACTCCCGACGATCTTCGTAAACTCGATAAATCCCGCTTGCCTCAGGTTGCCGATGAACTTCGGCAGTTCATTATTGACGACGTATCGGTCTATGGTGGCCACTTCGGGGCCAGCCTTGGTGTAGTTGAACTAACAGTTGCTCTCCACTACGTATTCAATACGCCCGACGATCAATTGGTGTGGGATGTGGGTCATCAGGCTTATGGGCATAAAATCCTCACCGGTCGTCGTGACCAGTTTCACACAAATCGCTTTTACAAGGGTCTTTCAGGTTTTCCGAAACGAAAAGAAAGCCCATATGATTCGTTTGGGGTTGGACACTCCTCTACCTCTATTTCGGCAGCATTAGGTATGGCTGTAGCGTCGCAGTTACAAGGTCATCCAAAACGAAATCACATTGCTGTTATTGGTGACGGAGCCATGACCGCCGGAGAAGCCTTCGAAGGCATGAACCACGCGGGTGCTACAGACAGCAATCTGCTCATCGTGCTGAACGATAATTGCATGAGCATCGACCCTAACGTAGGCGCCCTGCGTGAATACCTGACCGATATTACTACGTCACAGACCTATAATAAGGTGAAGGATGAGGTCTGGAATTTGCTGGGTAAAATGGATAAACTTGGCAAGACCGCTCAGGAACTGGTTTCTCAGGTACAGTCGGGAATTAAAAGCTCGCTGCTCGAACAAAGCAATTTATTTGAATCATTGCACCTACGGTATTTTGGCCCAATTGACGGCCATGATATTGACCATTTAGTAAGCGTTCTCGACGATCTTAAAAATATTCCGGGGCCAAAGTTGTTGCACGTTCTGACCGTGAAAGGCAAGGGGTATGCGCCGGCTGAAAAAGATCAGACGAAGTGGCATGCACCTGGTTTGTTCGACAAGGTGACGGGCGTTATCCAGAAGAAAATCTATGATACGCCCCAACCGCCCAAATATCAGGATGTATTCGGAAATACATTGGTTGAACTGGCCGAGCAAAACCTCCACATTGTGGGTGTAACACCGGCTATGCCATCGGGGTCGTCAATGAATCTTATGATGAAAGCTATGCCTAAGCGGGCCTTCGATGTAGGTATTGCCGAACAACATGCCGTTACATTCTCGGCAGGAATGGCTACCCAGGGCGAAGTTGTCTTCTGTAACATCTATTCGACGTTTATGCAACGGGCTTACGACCAGGTCATTCATGACGTATGTATTCAGGAGTTACCAGTTATCTTCTGCCTTGATCGGGCTGGATTCGCAGGATCCGATGGACCAACGCATCACGGAGCCTATGATCTGGCCTACATGCGCTGTATTCCGAATATGATCGTGGCCGCACCGATGAACGAACAGGAACTGCGGAATATGATGTTCACAGCCCAGTCCGACGAGATTCAACAAGGGAAAAATGCCTTTACGATACGTTACCCGCGTGGAGAAGGGGTAATGCCCAACTGGCGAACGCCATTTGAAAAACAAATCGTTGGTAAAGGCCGCCTGATTGCGGATGGCGAGAACGTAGCAATTCTGACGATTGGTCATATAGGTAACTACGCTGTTCAGGCTACACAAATGCTGATTAAAGAGGGTATTCGACCCGCTCACTTTGATATGCGGTATGTGAAACCATTGGACGAAGAACTACTCCACCAGATTTTTAGCCGATTCGACCGTGTTTTAACGGTTGAAGATGGTTGTATAATGGGTGGTTTCGGCAGTGCGGTTTTGGAATTTATGGCCAATCATGGTTACATGGCCCGCGTCAAACGGTTAGGTATTCCCGATGCGGTTGTTGAGCATGGTGAGCAAATTGAACTACATCACGAGTGTGGTTTCGATCCAGAGGGTATTGCTTCGGCCGTTCGTGAATTGCTATTTTCGGGCCGGGCGGTAACGGTTTGATAGAGAATATTTTTAACAGGATTACAGGATTATATAGGATAAAGCAGAATCCTTGTAATCTTGTAATCCTGTTTGTTTTTTTAGAGGATTATGAAAGTTTTCAAATTTGGCGGAGCATCCGTAAAAGATGCTGATGGCGTTCGGAATCTGGCCGAGATCATACGAACACAAGGTCAAAATGTCGTGGTAGTTATTTCTGCAATGGGTAAAACAACCAATGCCCTGGAAGAAATCGTTCGAAGCTATATGCAGGCGAAAAAGTTTCAAAGTCAGTTAGAAGCTCTCCGAACGTATCATACAGACATTATGGATGAACTTGAAGGTGATTTTTCCGATGTTCATCAGACGTTCGCTCACCTTGAATCTTACTTATCTCATCCTCCCGCTACTTCCTACGACGAAGTTTATGATCAGCTCGTATCCCTGGGCGAATTACTTTCTACACAAATTGTTGCGGCTTATTTAACACAAACCGGCCTACCGGCCCGCTGGCTCGATGCCCGGGAATTGATCCGTACTGATGCAACGTTTCGTGAAGGCCGGGTTGATTGGCAGGAGACCCAGCGACGTATCCACAAAGCGGTTACGAAAAAAGGGATTAAGATAACCCAGGGATTCATTGGTCAGACACCTGATAAGCGAACAACTACGCTTGGTCGCGAAGGATCTGATTATACCGCTGCTATTTTCGCTTATTGCCTGAATGCGGAAAGTGTTACCATCTGGAAAGACGTGCCGGGTGTATTGAATGCCGACCCTAAATGGTTCGATGACACTGTGCTCTTAGACAAAATAACGTATCAGGATGCCATTGAATTGGCTTATTACGGGGCAACCGTCATACATCCAAAAACGATTAAACCTCTGCAAAACAAGGCTATACCTCTTTACGTCAAATCATTTCTAAAGCCTGCCGCACCGGGAACCGTCATTGGCAATTACGAACGGCATCTGCTGGTTCCCTCCTTTATTTTCAAGGTGAATCAGGTACTCATTTCACTCCACCCAAACGATTTCTCGTTTATTGCAGAGGATAATTTGAGTCGGATTTTCGGGCGGTTTGCCCAGGCAGGGGTGAAAATAAACCTCATGCAAAATACCGCTATCAGCTTCTCTGTGGTCGTGGATAATAATCCAGATCGCGTTCCGGCGCTGTTAGCCCAGCTTAAACAGGATTTTCGGGTTACTTATAACGAACGCCTGGAACTGATTACAATACGTTACTACGATCAAAGTACAACAGACCGCGTACTGGTTAACAAAAAGCTGCTACTGGAGCAGAAAAGCCGGTATACGGTGCAGCTAGTTGTCAAGGATTTGGGCTAGTATATTTACATTTGTCCCGTTGCCTTTAGGCTGATAACCAGGCCTTAAAGTATTACATTTTCAATTAATATTCTCACTATAAATGAATCGCTACTCCGCATTGCTGGTAACGTTTATTTCCTTATCACTCAGCTCATGTGTAACTGGTCAAGTAACAGATTCAGAGAAGGTTAGCTAGTCTTTTGAAGATTATAAAAGAGCTATTCTAATTTCAAATAGCGATAGTGCTTCTGTAAAAGTTGGCGGTAAAACATTCGAATATTTTCAATATTTACGGGAACATATACTAAATGCTGACCGCAAAGCGCTGGATAGAATTGGGCTTGTAGATAAGATGACTGTGCTTTCCTTTAGAGTGAACCCAGGCATAACGAAATCTAAGTTAGCATCGATGGATGGTAAGTCATTTTTCAAATACGCGGTTAGCTTGGGAGCCCTAAATAGTGCTATTTTAAAAGTGAAAATAGGGGAAGTGAAAATTTCTGGTGATCAGGCAGAAGGCACTATCGTAATGAGTGATAGATCAATGCCGCCAAATTTATATTATCGTTTCGTTAAAGAAGGTGGAAATTGGAAGTTTGACTTTACATCAACACTACCTATACTTTTTGGTATTTTATCGGTTGCAATCAACCAAGCTAATAAAAGTGAAGATGATTTTGTTACCGAAGTTACTGAGAAAAACTTGGGAGCTAAATTACCACAAAAGGTATGGGAGCCTTTATAACTGTTTCTATAGTGAATAAAATATAGCATTTCTATGCATTACGGCTATTTCAATGGCACCATTGCGCCTACAGAGCAGCTTGCGGTGGGCATTACAGACCTTAGCTTACTTCGTGGCTATGGTCTTTTCGATTACTTCCTGACGTACAACAGCCGCCCCTTTCAATGGGATTGGTACTGGGAACGGTTTCAGAACTCGGCCTCACGGATGCACTTGCCACTGCCACTTGGCAAAGATGAAACCTATGCCGTTGTCATAAATTTGATCGAACGTAGCGGTGGAGCGGACGTAGCATTTCGGTTTGTACTGACAGGCGGATATTCGGCCGATAGTATTAGCATCGAACGACCCAATCTGCTTATTCTGGCGGAATCGATTCATCCTACTCCTCTTATTCAATATGAACAGGGTATCAAAGTAATTCTGGATGAATACGTCCGGGAGATGGCCGAAGTAAAAAGCACTGATTATAAGCGTGTTATTCTAATGGCGCAGGCTATTAAATCGGCTGGCGCATCAGACTTGCTGTACCAGAAAGGGGGAGAAATTAGTGAGTTAAGCCGTAGTAATTTCTTTATTGTCAAAGGTGATCGGCTCATCACACCCAGTCGGCATATCCTGCACGGAATCACGCGCCGAACGATTCTGCAATTAGCTCAAAGCGATTTCCAGGTTGAAGAACGCCCGGTGCTACTCTCCGAACTTTATGACGCCGACGAAGCGTTCACGACAAGTTCAACTAAAAAAGTATTACCTATCACCCAAATAGGTGATCTAACCATTGGCAACGGACACGTTGGCCCAAAATCAAAATTTCTGTTAGAGCAGTTTAATGAACTGGTGAAGACCTGGTAATAGACTCGCATATTTTTTAATCACCTCCTTCGTCACTACGTCCTCCTGCCCTATTCGACCGATACAGGGTAAAGCCGTATACTGTAGAATGAAGTCTTCCGATGCCGGAACCGTCGGTCCGTTGAATAAAATGCCTATGAGCGGAATCGAACGATGACGACAGGCTTCAACCGACAGCAAGGTGTGGTTTATACTCCCCAGATAATTTCTGGATACTAACACAACAGGTAAGCCCAGACGTTGAACCAGATCAATATTCAGATCATCATTGTTAAGAGGTACCATCAGTCCACCCGCCAGCTCGATAATCAGTGAATTATTCGTATCAGGTGCGATAATCTTGCTCATATCAATCGTTACGCCATCCAGCGCTGCGGCCGCGTGGGGCGACAATGGCTGCGTTAGCCGATACGCTTCCGGGTGGAAGGCCGACACCGAATTACTCACTAATTGACGTACTGCATTCGTATCAGAATCGGATAAAGCTCCGGACTGAATTGGTTTCCAATAGTCGGCTTGAAGAGCTTCGACCAACACGGCGGATGCGACTGTTTTACCGATTTCGGTGCCAATTCCGGCAACAATTAATTGAAGAGGTAGTGCCATCTATTCTCGTAAACTAGTTTCATTGAACAAGGCTTTTTGCAAAACAGCCAGTAACTGATCTATCTCGGCGGTTGAGTTAAACGCATGAATGCATAAACGCAACCGCTCCTGCCCAGCCGGAACAGTTGGACTTAAAATGGCCCGAACGTCCAGCCCAATACGTTGTGCCTGGTTAGCAACGTATCGAGCCTGCTCATTGCCCGGTGTAATCAAACATTGAATGGGCGATTGGCTGTCCGTCCACGTAGCACCAGGCATTAATTCTCCTGCTTTTTGACGGAAATAATTTAATCGGTCGTGCAGTTGTTGCTGGCTTTCAGACTGCACCTTTATCAGTTGATGCGCACAACGAATGGCCAGAAAACTGTGGGGTGGTAAAGCTGTTGTGTAAATAAACGGGCGCGCAAAATTGATGAGATAATCACGTAGCACAGCCGGACCAACAACAACCGCCCCATGAACGCCCAATCCTTTTCCAAACGTATGAACTCTAGCTAAAACGCGTTTCTGCAAGCCCAATGCAACCACCAATCCTTCACCATGTTCGCCATAAACGCCAGTGGCATGGGCCTCATCGACCAGTAAAGCAGCTCCATAACGATCACAGAGATCAGCCAGACCGAGTAAAGGAGCTAAGTCACCATCCATCGAATAGACCGATTCAACGGCGACGAAAACCTGCCCGTTCGCCTGTTGAAGTTGGCTTTCCAGATCTATCAAATCATTATGTCGAAAACGTCGACGAGTAGCGTAGCTGAGCCGAGCACCGTCAATCATGCTGGCATGAATCAATTCATCTGTCAGTAACGTATCCCCCGCTTTAGGCAGACAAGCCAGTAGGCCAAGATTGGCGTCATAACCAGAATTAAAAACCAGGGCTGCCTCAGTTTGATAAAATACCGCCAACTCCTTTTCAACTTCGTCGGCTAAAGTTGTCTGTCCTGCCAGCAATCGGGATCCGGTCGCCCCACTACGTGCGTTGGTGTGTTCGACATCGGCCTGTTGAATGGCAGCTTTAAGCGCTGACGAACGCGCAAAACCGAGGTAATCGTTGGAGCAAAAATCAACAAGTCCGTCTGACGTTCGGAGTTGTCGTAGTAAACCATTCTGTCGATACGTATCCAGACGCTCTGACAAAAGATGATCAACTAAATGAGTAACAGTAGGCATGGGAACAAAGATAAAACGACCTAGCAGGACAAGGCCTTATTGCCTGCTGATAATGTTGAAAATGTGTGTAAGTATAGGGTTATCCACAATCCCTGTGTGGATAAGTAGCTATAAAGTATAACTTGAATTTAAAATGGGGAAATGTCTCTACACAAAACAATTAAACACATTAAAAAATAATTAGTCACCTGCTGATCTCGAGGACAATTTTACCAAATTGTTTGCCGGCTTCCATTTTCTGAAAGGCTAGTTCGACTTGATTGAGGGAAAAAATTTCGTCGATAATTGGTACAATTTGTTTTTCATTTACAAAAGCAAGCATGTCGGTAAACTCCCGTTCGGTACCCATTGTCGAACCAAAAATAGACAGTTGCTTGAAAAATACACGGGCCGGAACAATGTCGGTAATATTGCCCGTTGTACCGCCAAAAAAAGCAATCCGCCCGCCCGGTGCCGCTACGTCGATTAGTTTGGCGAAGCTTGGCCCCCCAGCACTGTCGATGATAACATCAAAGTAGCCGCTACGTCCTCCGCCCGTTTGAGTCATCAGCGTTTTATGCCAATCTGGCTCGTGATAGTTAACCCCACCTATGGCTCCTAAGGATTTCGCCTTTGTCAGTTTTTCTTCAGATCCAGAAGTTACCCACACTTCTGCTCCGGCGGCTACGGCAAACTGCAACGCAAACAAAGCGGCACCACCACCAATACCCGTAATGAGCACTTTTTCGGGAACAGACGCACCAGACTGGTGTAGCCCGGCACGCGTCATAAGTGCCCGCCAGACGGTTAGGCCCACCAGCGGAAGCGCAGCCGCCTGTTCAAATGACAAATGAGAAGGCTTAGGACAACTATAATTCAGACCGACAGCCACATACTCGGCAAACGTACCGTTATCAGGCATACCTAACATGCGGTAGTCAGGGCCATAGAAATTGGGGTTACTGCCCCAATGCATAGATGGATTGATCACAACCTCATGCCCACGCCAGACGGGATCAACGTCTGCGCCAACTTCAGCCACAACGCCTGCGCCGTCGGAACCCAGAATTACGGGCAGTTTTATGCCTGGATACAAACCCTGCTGAATAAACACATCGCGGTGATTCAGGGCTGCGGCTTTGAGTTTTATAAGCACTTCACCCGGCCCGACGGTGGGCATTGGCGCATCGATAAGCTGAACGGGTTGGTGCTTTTCGGAAAGAAGGACGGCTTTCATGGATGAGTTTTTACGAACGTAATGAATTTGTATCGAAACTTCTGGATTTTACATTTGTCTGACTAACGCCAGCCAAACCATGATAACGTACAGAGAGGCAACTTCTGATGACGCAGAGCAGATTGCCCGGTTGCATAGCCTCAGCTGGCAGCAAAACTACAGAGGTATTTGGAGAGATGAATTTCTAAATGGTTCTGTACTTGAAAATAGACAGCACGTTTGGCAGGAACGGCTGACGCAACCAACAAAAAATCAGCACATTATTGTAGCTGAGTCTGAAAAGACAATTTATGGTTTTGCCTGTATCTACGCTGATAAAGATCCTATCTGGGGAACATTACTCGACAATCTGCACGTTCATGCAACGCAGAAAGGAAAAGGCATTGGCACCTTTCTGATCAAATCGGCAGCCCGCTGGTCCTATCTTAAAAATCCTGAGTCGGGGCTTTATTTATGGGTATTACCACAAAACAGCAACGCCCGAACATTTTACGAGAATTTAGGCGCGACGAATGCTGAGTTGGTTTCCCAGGAATGTCCGGACGGCGGAATTTATCCTAGTTACCGCTACGTATGGTCTGACGTGCTGAAATTGATTTAAATAACAGGGAGAGACACTACCAAAAGTTAAGCAACCAATTATGATTCGGTTTTTCAACGAGGACGTACCGTATAAACTTACCCGGAAACAGGCAACTCGTCAATGGCTTAAACAGCAGGCTGAAGCCGAAGGGTATTCTGTAGGGGATTTAAATTATATTTTCTGTTCCGACGACTACGTTCTGCAAGTGAACCGCGACTACCTGCAACACGATTATTATACAGACATCATTACGTTCGACCAGAGCGAAGAGGATGATAAGTTGGAAGGAGATATTTTCATTAGTGTTGACCGCGTAGCCGACAACGCTCAACAGTTAGGTATTGCGGCCGACCAGGAAATGCGCCGGGTATTGGCGCACGGTATGCTCCATCTCTGCGGCTATGGCGACAAAACCGATGAAGAAGCCGCGCAAATGCGAGCGAAAGAGGAAGAGTGGATGAATCTTCTACCTAATTAACCCGCCGTCATGCCACCATCTAGTTGGATGGCCTGGCCTGTAAAAAAGGCATTCTCGTCGGAACAGAGCCACAAGATTGCCTGGGCAATTTCTTCCGGCTGCCCAAACCGTCCCATTGGGATCATCTTACGCATCCGTTCTTCCATGCTTGGTGCAGTGCTGATTAGTCCGTCGACCATGGTAGAGTGCGTATACGCTGGACAAACGGCATTGATCCGTATGTTTTGCCGAACGTATTCCAGCGCGGCAGTCTTAGTTAACCCAATTACGGCATGTTTAGAGGCACTATAGGGCGCTCCCATCGGCATCCCCCGGACACCCGCAATGCTGGATACGTTCACAATACGACCACCGGCAGGACGGCGTTTCCCTACATTATTTTCGGATTGTGGGCCATTCTCCTTTTGGGTTAACATCTGGCGAATCTGGGCCTGCATACCATAAAATACGCCCCCAATATTCACCGCCATCATCTGATTAAAATCCTGTGATGTCTGGTCTAGTAATCGGCCAAACTTGCCACCGATACCCGCATTGTTGATGCCAATATCCAAACGTCCATACGTAGCAACCGTCTGATGAACAGCGGCATCAATCTGCTCGAATTCTGCTACGTTGCAGGCTACGAATAAGGCATCACCACCTGATTCCTGAATTTGCTCAACAGTATCGCGCCCACTTGCTTCGTTTATGTCAGCAACAACGACCCACGCTCCAGCTTTGGCAAACGCAATAGCCGTTGCCCGACCAATACCCGAACCAGCACCGGTAATGAAGGCAACCTGGTTAGTGAAATTCGCCATAAAAAAGGACTTAATGCCACCTAAAATACAAACCCTGTTTTTGTCATCCAAGATAACAAAAACAGGTCTATATGTCTGACTGAAATTGGTTTACTCCAGGCCGAAGGCCGATAAGGTCACAAATTCGCTGACCCGCGCCTGAATTTCCTGCTCCGTCAAGTTCATTATCCGTTCAGCGCCGAATTTTTCAACACAGAACGACGCCATTGCCGAACCGTAAATAATGGCTCGTTTCATATTCTCGAATGAGATATCATCCGTTTTAGCCAAATGGCCGATAAAACCTCCTGCAAACGTATCACCCGCGCCCGTTGGATCGAATACTTCTTCGAGCGGCAACGCTGGGGCAAAGAAGACTTGATTTTCGCTGAACAGCAGGGCACCATGTTCTCCTTTCTTGATAATGACCGTTTTAGGCCCCATTGTCCGGATTTTAGCCGCAGCCCGTACTAATGAATATTCGCGGGTTAATTGCCGGGCTTCTTCGTCGTTTACCACCAGTACGTCCACCAGTGTAAGCAGGCTCATCAAATCGGGATTAGCGATTTCGATCCAGAGATTCATGGTGTCAAGCACAATGAGTTTCGGGCGTTTGTGAAGCCGCTCAATCACCATCTGTTGAATAGCCGGTGCGGTATTTCCCAGCATCAGATACTCACAATCCTGATACGACTCGGGAACGACCGGATCAAAATCTTCCATTACGTTCAACTGCACTTCCACCGTATCGCGGGTGTTCATGTCGTTGTGGTACTTACCCGACCAGAAAAATGTCTTCTCTCCTACCCGAACTTGCAGTCCCTCGGTATTGACACCGTGCTGATTGAGATCGTCAATCATGGTTTGTGGAAAATCGTCACCCACAACGGCAACCAGATTATTCTCTTTCGTAAAATACGATGCTGAAAGCGTGATGTAGGTGGCGGCCCCACCGATAATTTTGTCGGTTTTGCCGAACGGGGTTTCCAGCGCGTCAAACGCCACGGAACCAACAGTTAGTAGACTCATTGTAAGAAGTTTTCTGTTTACGATTTACGGTTTTCTGTTGGCTACTTATCAGCTAGTAGAAAACAAATACTTACTTTCTCCGCCCAATGACGGGGCATCGTTTAAAGGGTTTTGTTTGATCAAATAAATACCGATACGTTACGTGTGTCTTGACAATTTTTGATCCTAATTGGCTGACGAAACGTACCATTATTGGATTGAAATCACCAACCCAGTTCATCTCCAGTTCAGTATACTGAAAGTTTGGATTGTGGTCGGCTTCGTGCGGCATTCGTAGCGCGATAGCCGCTTCAACGCCTTTTCCCTGATGTTCCGGTGCTACACCAAATACTACCCCAAAGGCTTTATGATTGGTTTTCAATAATACGTGCCACAGAAATTTCAACTTACCAATCAGATTGAGTTTCCCATTAACGTGCTTGAATATCTGGTTCAATTCGGGCAGGCAAACAAAAAAAGCGACCGGCTCATCGTGATAATAAGCGAAGTAGATGATTTTTTCGTCAATGACAGGTTTTAATTTCTGCATCAAGACCTGCGCCTGTGCTGCCGACATCTCCTTAACCCCACTATGACCACCCCAGGCTGCGTTGTAAATATGCCGAAATTGTTCGGCCGCCTGCGGAAGCTGTTTTTTATCAATCGTTCGGAAACTGTAGTCAGGGTTCTGGTAGATACGTTGAGCCCGTTCTTTTACCGCCTGCGACATATCGACCAGTTTGGCCCAGGTTGTTGGGATACCGAACGTGAACTGTTTGAAGTAGTCTTTGAAGCCGTAGTTCTCAAAAAAAGGAATGTAATACGGCTTGGTGTAGGGCATACAATAGTTTGGTTCCCGATCAAACCCGTCCACTAATAATCCCCACCAACGGTCGCGGTCGCCGAAATTGATAGGGCCGTCCATCGCTTCCATGCCTTTGTTCCGGAGCCATTTTTTAGCCATATCGAACAGCATAAACGCAGCTGCCTGATCGTCGATGCATTCAAAAAAGCCGGCCCCGCCCGTGGGTTGGTCGTTATCGAGGTTCGCAATTTCGTGGTCGACAAAAACCGCAATACGTCCGATTGTTTCTTTTTTGTCGTTTACCAGCAAATACCGAACGCACTCACCGTGTTCGAACCGTTTGTTGCGAGCCGGATCGAACACTTCCTCAACGTCGGTATCCAACGGCCGAATCCAACACGTATCGTTCCGATAAAGTCGTACGGGAAACTGAACAAATTCTCTCTGATACTGGGCGTTTGCGCCTACTTCCACTACCTGCATTATAGAACCTGAGCGGGTCAATACTTAAAACAAAACGCGAATATAACCAAAACCACCCGGGCAGCGTAGGCGGGCTACCGTTTTCCGCCGAACAATCCGTAACTTCGCCTTCATGAACAGGATCATTTCTGCCAGGCTGACAAAGGAACTGTATGCTTCGACAGCTCGCTATTGCCGCTGAACGCTTATACTCGCTCACAAATGCCAATCAGGCAGGTTAATTCCTTTATCAGTATCCGAAACAGTCAATCAAGCAATGCAACCGCTTCATTTATACAATACGCTTTCCCGAAAAAAAGAACTGTTCGAACCGCTCAATGCACCCTATGTAGGCATGTATGTTTGCGGCCCGACGGTCTATAATTATGTTCACCTTGGCAACGTTCGTACGTTTCTTACCTTCGATACACTCTATCGATATCTGACATTTATCGGCTATAAGGTTCGCTACGTTCGTAACCTGACGGACGTTGGCCATCTGGTTGGCGATGGGGATGAAGGCGAAGACAAAATCGGACGAATGGCGAAGCTGGAGAAGGTGGAGCCAATGGAAATTGTGCAGCGCTTCACGAATGATTTTCATACCGTGATGGCGCAGTTCAATACGTTCCCGCCAAGCATCGAACCAACCGCAACGGGCCACATGGTGGAGCAGATTGAAGCCGTACAGGCTTTATTGTCAAAAGAACTCGCCTACGAATCGAACGGGTCCGTTTATTTTGATATTGAAACCTACAATCAGCGGGGTGGAAACTACGGAAAACTTTCCGGCCGGATTCTGGAAGATTTGCTGAATGATACCCGCGAACTGGACGGTCAGTCGGAAAAGCGCAACCCGCTTGATTTCGCCATCTGGAAACGGGCAGCTCCTGAACACATTATGCGCTGGAACTCCCCCTGGGGAGAAGGTTTTCCGGGCTGGCATTTAGAGTGCACCTGCATGAGTACCAAATACTTAGGCAAACAGTTCGATATTCACGGTGGTGGAATGGATCTGAAGTTTCCTCACCACGAATGCGAAATTGCCCAGGGTGATGGGCTTACGGGCCATGACCCCGTTCGGTACTGGATGCACTCGAACATGCTGACGGTTAACGGTCAGAAAATGTCGAAGTCACTGGGTAATTCATTCCTGCCGTCTGAATTATTTGCGGGTTCGCACTACTTACTTGAGCAAGCTTACAGCCCCATGACTGTGCGTTTTTTTATGCTTCAGTCGCACTACCGCAGTACGCTCGATTTTTCGAACGATGCGCTTAAAGCGGCTCAGAAAGGCTATCGCCGATTGGCTAATGGCTTACGAGTCATCAAGAGCTTAAGCTATCAAGCGGGTGAAGGAAATGAAGACGAAACGAAGCAACAGGATATTCGGCAGGCGGTTCAACAGTTCTACGAAGCCATGAACGACGACCTCAATACGGCCGTTGGCATTGCCCAATTGTTCACCCTGTTGAAATACATCAATATGCTTTACCTGAACCAGCTTCAGGCATCGGTTCTTGGCGAAGAGGTTTTCAATTTACTCAAAGAGTCGTTTATTACGTTCATGCAGGACGTACTGGGTTTAAAAGAAGAAGGCGCAGATAATCAGCCTGTTCTGGAAGGATTGTTAACCTTGTATCGAGAGTATAAAGAGCAGCGTCAATACGACAAGGTGGATCAGATTCGTTCCTACTTCAAGGCACAGGGATTGGCAATCAAAGACATGAAACACCAGATCGACTGGGCATATGAAGAATAGAGATCTCACCAGTCTTGAGATTAGCCATAGAAAAAAGCGACTGACTACTTAACCAATACGGGCCAATCTTAGGATTGATCCAGACACATCTGAATGACCAGATCTTTCACGCTTCTCGTACTGGCTTTCCTGCTAAGTTTCAGTGCCTGTAAAACTAAGCAGAACCAGAGTGATACCACGCAAACCACCGAACAACAGGTGCCATTGGTATCAGCTCCGGCATTTGATGCTGATTCGGCATATAGCTATATTGATCGCCAGGTTAAGTTTGGGCCACGTGTCCCTAATACACCCGCCCACATCCAAACAGGCAATTACCTCGCGGCCAAGCTAAAGCAATTTGGTTGTGAGGTCACGGAACAGTCATTTATAGCAACCACCTGGGATGGGAAGAAACTAAACGCCCGTAATATTATTGGCAGTATCAATCCCAAAGCTGCCAAACGTATCGTGCTGGCATCGCACTGGGATTCGCGTCCACACGCTGACCAGGACCCCGACAAAGCCGATCAGACAAAAGCCGTCACCGCAGCTAACGATGGAGCGAGTGGTGTAGGTGTTTTGCTCGAACTGGCACGTAGCATTCAGCAAAGCGACAAGAAGCCAGCGGTTGGCATTGACCTTATTTTCTTCGATGCCGAAGATTGGGGGAACGGCGAAAAAGCAGCAAATGATTTTGAGAAAGAAAGCGGCAATCAATATGATTACATCGGTTTTTGTCTTGGTTCGCGCTACTGGGCCAAGCATTTGCATAAGCCAGGCTATTCGGCATATTACGGTATTTTGCTAGATATGGTTGGTGCGAAAGGCGCTACGTTTGCGAAGGAAGGTCTTTCGATGCAGTTTGCTCCTTCAGTTGTTAATAACGTTTGGCAAACGGCCAGTCGGGTGGGATATAGTCAATATTTTGTTGATACACCCGGTGGTCAAATTACCGATGATCATGTAGCACCAAATACCATTGCGAAGATTCCCATGATTGATATTATTCACACAAATATTGGATCGGGCGGTTTCTTTCCGGCCTGGCACACCGCGGAAGACAACATGAGCAATATTGACCGTGGAACGCTTAAGGCCGTCGGTCAAACACTTTTGCAAGTGCTTTATAACGAACAATGAGTAATGTAGGGGATGGAATGCAACGGCTTTTTCTGGTATCGTTGCTTATGGTAAGTATTTTGGGTTGTAGTTCTGCACCTGACCAGTTTGGTAAGCTTGACCTAAAAAAATGGCGGAGCGACCGGGGCGGATGCAATGGTGTTCGTGCTACGTTAGTACCAGGTTTTAAAGCTGAAGTTCAGAATCTGAAAGGGAAAACAGCCAACACCATTGGCGAATTACTTGGTCGTCCAGACGTCAATCAGATTGCCGACCGGAATCAGAAATTCTACATTTATTTCTTGGAAAAAGGTATTCACTGCGATCAGCCGGGGGGTAAATCAACGAGTCGCTCAGTTGCTATTCGAATGAGCGCTATCGGTTTGGCTACCGAGATTACATTTCAAAATGGGATTCCCTGAGTAACGCGGCTGGGAGCCGCAGTCTGTTGGTACTCATGTAGCGGGTTTCCACCCGCGATAGTTACACGTAAAACTTTTTTCGTTCAATCATTTCCTCCACTACGTCGGGTACCATGTAGCGAATCGACCTGTTTGCGCGGAGACTTTCCCGGATAAAGGTTGCTGAAATATCAAGCAAGGGAGCTTCCACTAATCGAACGTTGGGGTGAGCCTTAAACTGACTCTCAGCCGAGCGCGGACGTGGATATACGTACAGCCCATAGTACTCCAGAATCTTGTCGTAGTTTTTCCAGTTGGTAAACTGCTCCAGGTTGTCTTCGCCCATGATAAGACGAAACGTATGCTGCGGATATTTTTCGCCAAGCCGGATCAACGTATCAATCGTATAACTGGGCTTTGGCATGGAAAATTCGATATTTGTGGCTTTCAGGCGGCTGTTGTCCGCAATAGCGCGTTCGACCATATCGATCCGATCGAATTCATGCAGAAGACTCTTGGTTTTTTTAAAAGGATTTTGTGGTGATACGACAAACCATACCTGCTCCAAATCTGTACTGGTAGCCATCGTATTGGCAATAATCAGATGGCCAACATGGATGGGGTTAAAGGAGCCGAAGAACAAGCCAATTTTCATAACGAATCAAAAGTCAATAGGCATCAGTGTTTGTTATCGACTGATGACTATTGATTTATATTACCGTTCCCTTCGCAGGTACTTTATTTTCCTTCACAAAATCATCAACCAACTTCTGTGCTTTTTTGAGCGATGTTTCGAGATCATCGTTTACCAAAGCGACATCAAACCGGTTTTGAAAGCTCATTTCAAAATGCACTTTAAATAACCGTTTCGATAAGCTTTCTTCAGTCTCAGAGCCACGGCCAATCAGGCGTTGACGTAGCGTTTCTTCATCTGGGACCTTTACAAAAACGGCCAGCGCTTTCTCACCATAATATTCTTTCAGTTTAAGACCTCCCTGAACATCTACATCGAACAGAACATGTTTACCACTGTCCCAAACACGCTGAATCTCCGATTTTAACGTACCATAGAAAGCACCAATATAAACTTCCTCCCACTCGACAAACTCGTTATTATCAATTTTTTCCTTGAATACTTCGGGCGTTAAAAAATAATAGTCTTTGCCATTCTCTTCTGAACGTCCCCGGCGGTCACGCGTGCAGGCTGAAATAGAAAAGCCGAGATTTTCATTCTCGGCCAATAAATGCTTAACAATTGTTGTTTTGCCCGAACCAGAAGGGGCTGAAAAGATAATTAGTTTACCGTCCACGTAGGAAAAAGTGTTGAATGGATAATAAGTTAATTGGGGTAATTAAGGGTGCTTTATACAGCATTCCTTAATTACCCCAATTGCTTTGGTAGCTATTAACTAAAAGTTAGAATACGGGATTTAATCGTTGCCACTAACTGCTCAGGGCAGCATCTTTTTTCTATCCGTTTCGTCAATAATTCCTTCACTTCCTGTTCAAGATGATACATCTCAATACAAGGTTTGCAAGATTCCAGATTTGCTTTCACTCTGGCGAGTTGTTGTTCGGTGGCTTCTCCATCCAGAATCAACTGAATCATCTTCAAACAATCGGCCCGGTGATCGCAATGTTCTTTCATCTCGGGCTTTGTATCGGATGAAGATGATGATGACAACGAGGTTTGCATTGGAAAAATTTTATTTATTCCAAGAATAATAATACCGTTAAGTTATGAGCAGAACCAATTTATACTTAGAAAAAGTTCGGTTTATTCTTCATTTTCTTCTTTGTATCCCATTGAAGATGCGTAATCACGCAATTTTTCTTTCAACAGGTTGCGGGCGCGGTGCAATCGAGACCGAACGGTACCAATAGGAATGTCCAGAATTTTTGCCATTTCCTCATACGTAAACCCTTCGATGTCGCACAAGATAATAACAGTCCGAAAATCCACTGGCAACGAGTTTAAGGCCGTTGCGACTTCATCGCCAATTAAATCAGAAACGGATTCAGCCCGTAGGTCAACCGTGTGTTCAGACTCGGCGTCTTCAGAATTATAAGTCGTTTCGACGTCCTGATAATCTACCTTAGCCGGCTCTTTACTTTTTTTCCGATAATCGTTAATGAAGCTGTTCTTCAGTATCCGAAACAGCCATGCTTTGGCGTTAGTTCCTTGCTCAAAGGACGAAATAAACCGGAATGCCTTCAAATAGGTATCCTGTACGAGATCGTTGGCATCGTCCTCGTCGGTCGTTAGCCGAAAAGCAAAATTGTACATGGAGTCAATGTGTGGCATAAACTCCTTGTTAAAAATTCGATACTTCTGCTCATCGGTATAACCACGAGCGGGTGTGTCGGCCGAGGGCTGTTCGATGGGCTCTCCGTCGGGTAGCAATTGGTCTTCGTCGCGAGTTGGCGTATCTGACATAACTTCGTGTATGGTCGCCATAAAAGTAAGAGTTAATTGCCGTTTACTGTCGGCAATCCTCAACGAATTCAATAATTAGATGGAACTAATCCGCTGAGTTTTGTAAGAGTTGACTGCAAAAACCAATCCTTTGTTTAGCAAAATGGTTTAAAATCATCTCTTTATGACTATTTGGCAGTGAACCTTTACCCATTTGACAACGTTGAAGCCGGTCCGTCACTGTTTGAATTAGCAGTGACGGACCGGCTTTCGTTATGCATTACAGTGTATAAAGAAGTCTTTAGACTACAACAGATTTAAAATACCGTTTCAGCCAGGAGTCGGCTGCCCGCACATGCCAAGCTGCCAGAAACTCTGTTTTTGTCTTTACCAACGTATTAAATACCGTAGTACTCGGTGTCAACGAACCATTTTCAACTGCTTCTTTAATCATAGGTAACGCAAACGTCCGTACCGAACCGTCAGTTGCCAGAACAGCCACCGAGCGATCAAAGAAATCAATCGGTCCGTTTACACGCTCTAGCTGACGACCAATATCCTGTAACATACGCACAGATGCGTCAATTGAGCAGCCGCTGGGCAAGCTATATCCTTCATCTACAGCAACTACCACAAAACGATCTTTAATTACCTGTGCTGATGCCAGCAACGGCTGCCCATGAGCAGCCCATTGACTTAGCGCTGGTTGCAGTGCTTCTTCAACGATTTTCACATCGCTATCCGTAAGTGGGCGGTTCGCCTGATAGACCCAAATACGAGCCGTGTCAGGCAGTTTATCGAAGTCAACGTACATTTTGAATGATGAATTATGAGTGATGAATGATAAACAAGGAATGCATTCGTAACATTCATAATTTACTCAAAGGCCTTGCCCCTGTGCGATGAGTTCCGAGATGTCGAAGACACGTACTGACTCTTCACGATTCTTATTCTTAACGCCATCAGACATCATTGTCATACAAAATGGACAGGCAACCGCAATTGTATCGGCACCCGTGCTAAGCGCTTCTTCAACACGCTCAACATTTACGTCTTTTTTACCTGGCTCTGGCTCTTTAAAATACTGGCCGCCACCAGCCCCGCAACATAATCCATTTGCCCGTACGCGTTTCATTTCGACAAGATCAGCATCCAGTGCCGCCAGAACCTCGCGTGGAACCTCATATACCTTATTGGCGCGACCCAGGTAGCAAGAGTCATGGAACGTAATGCGACGCCCCTTAAACGACTGACCGTCTTTAACCCGAACACGACCTTCATTTATAAGACCCTGCAAAAACTGCGAGTGGTGAATTACTTCGTAGTTACCACCTAATTCAGGATATTCATTCTTGAGTGTATTGAAGCAGTGCGGGCAAGCAGTTACGATTTTCCTGACATTATAGCCATTCAACACCTGAATATTCGACATTGCCTGCATCTGGAACAAAAACTCGTTCCCCGCCCGGCGCGCCGGATCACCGGTACAAGCCTCCTCCGGCCCCAATACAGCGAACTTAATGCCAACATGATTAAGTATACGAACGAAAGCAATAGTTACGCGTTTGTAGCGATCATCGAATGAGCCAGCGCAGCCAACCCAAAACAAAATCTCAGGTTCTTCGCCCAATGCTGCCATGTCGGCCATCGTTGGGACTTTATATGTTTTTTCCGTCATCATCACTTGATATTCAATTCAGGATTTATGATTCAGGTATTTGGTAGCTGGCATATTAGCAGTTCATATCACCGGCCAAATGCCTAAACCAAAACCTTACTTAACTTCATTAACCTGGTCGACCCAGTTAAAGCG
Organism: Spirosoma jeollabukense; assembly: GCF_054777855.1. NCBI lineage: Bacteria > Pseudomonadati > Bacteroidota > Cytophagia > Cytophagales > Cytophagaceae > Spirosoma > Spirosoma jeollabukense. Next base: position 20,416 of record NZ_BAAHAD010000003.1, on the reverse strand, counting down.
GTCACTTGGCGAGAATTTCCAGGGAGCCATGTTATTCTCAATATTACTGAACATTGCGTTCCAGGAAGCGGGTGCCTGCGACTCTTCCATGACTCGATACCGACGTAGCTGTAGGATAATATCCAATGGATTGATGTTGATTGGACAGGCATTTACGCACGCTTGACAGGTTGTGCAGGCATTCAACTCTTCGGCCGTAATGTAATCATTGAGCAGCGATTTGTCGTCGCGATAGTCATTCCCATTCGCTTTCCAACCCTGCTGAATTTCTTCGAGCCGGTCGCGGGTGTCCATCATGATTTTGCGGGGCGACAACTTCTTCCCTGTAATGTTAGCCGGGCAAGCTGCTGTACACCGTCCGCACTCGGTGCAGCTATAGGCATTCATAAGGTTAATCCACTTCAAGTCCTGCACATCTTTGGCGCCAAATCGACCAACTTCAGCGGGTTGGTCACCATTATCATTCGCTTGTGAGCCGTCAGTTTCCGTAGTAATAGGCAAGCCTAAAGCTAGCTGAACCTCTTTCGTTATTTCGGGCATATTCTGCATTTCACCTTTTGGTTGCAGATCCGAGAAATAGACGTTAGGAAAGCCCAAGGCTATGTGTAGGTGTTTCGAGTACGTTACATAGATGGCAAATGCCAGAATGCCCAGAATATGTAACCACCATGCAATGCGCTCATAAGCTATCAAGGACGTATCACTGAAATTTGTAAAGAATAATTTCAGAAACTGGCTAATTAAAAAATCAGGTACGATACCTTGTAGCTCCCCGTAGTGCCCAACTCCCCGATCACGCAAAACACTGTCAGATGCATTCCAGGTCAGAAAAGCGATCATCAGCAGGATTTCTGCTGTCAGAATAATGGCAGCATCCGTGCGGGGCCAGCGCGTCATTTCACGATGACGCTCCTGCTGAAAACGAGGTACTTTTGTGATAAACCGGCGACACAAAAACACGACACAAACAGCTAGTACACCAAAAGCCAACACTTCAAATACATCAATCAGAACTGGATAAACAGGTGTAATGTATGGCGCAAACAGGCGGTGAGTACCCAGAATACCATCCAGGATAATCTCCAGAATTTCGAGGTTGATGATGATGAACCCGGCATAAATAACGAAGTGCATTACGCCCACCAGCATATTAGTAAACATCTTTTTCTGACCAAACGCAACCAGCAACATCGTTTTCAGGCGCTCTTCGGCATGATCAAATCGATTTTCTGGCCGACCAAGATTAATGGCTCGGGCAATGAATTTGATACGTTGCATTATATACCAAACCGTTATGGCTAGAGCCGCGACAAATAAAACTTGCTGAAAAACTTTCATCTATTTACGCTTATTATTTTGTCTGATAATCAATCGTTTGACCCAGACACTAGTACAGTAATAAAAAATATTCTGGCCAACATGTTGCAAAAGGCATTCCGTTACGTACTTTTGCACCCACGTTTCGGTGATGTAGCTCAGTTGGTAGAGCAAAGGACTGAAAATCCTTGTGTCGGCGGTTCGATTCCGTCCATCACCACCACCTTAACGTAAGCCTTTCCAATTGGAAAGGCTTTTTTTATGCCTTCTAACTACCAACAAACTTTTTTACACCAGGTAAGTCTAGAGCAAACAACAGGAAAACAGTATGCTTGCATACCATTTTCCTGTTGGCAAATATACTGCTTTCCCTAAATCTAACAAGCCTCCAGACTGGTTGTTTTGGATTTAGTTTAGCCTAAAAACACAATGCTTTTTGGGATAGGTTATAGTGGACGTATTACGTCTCTCATGTAACTTATTCTGATCCTGTGAGTCCCAATTCTCTCATGGGAATCAACGTTCTGCTTGCCTTTTGTTATTTGTCTTATAACATATCTGGCGACTCCCTACCGAATCGGTCGGACAGCCTCGCTCATCTGGTAGTACAGCCTACTCAACCGAAGACGGGTCGATTGTTGGCTGTGGGGACTACATCGCTTATCACGGTAGGAGCATCATACGCGTATCTGGAACGGACATGGTGGAATGGCAAAGGAATACCTTTTCACTTCGATGAAGGTCGGGATTTGACCTACGCTAGTGGACTAGATAAGGTAGCTCATTTAACAGGTGGCATTTTCGTATCAGAAACTTACTATTCGGCCTTTCGCTGGGCAGGTGTATCAGAACGAAAGGCCGAATGGCTGGCTCTGGGGTCAGCCACCTTTGTGGAGCTAGGTATCGAATTAAAAGACGCCTATTCGCCAACGTATGGCTTCAGTTGGCGCGACGTAGCAGCAGGCACACTGGGTGGATTCTGGCCAATGGCTCAGCACCGTTCAGGCTTTTTGCGTGATGCCCAGTGGAAAGTCAGCTATTGGCAACAAACGCCCAAATACTTTAACGAACGGGGTATTCCAGTGCAACGATTTTCTATCGACGATTACATCAATCAAACGTACTGGTTTTCATTTTCGCCCGAACATTTTGGTGGAAAATCCTGGAAAAGTGCCTGGCCCGATTGGCTACAACTATCCATTGGACTTGGCCTGGAAGCAGAAACCTGGAGTGTCAATCACGATGGTCTAGGTGGGCGACATGAATGGTACGTTGCCCCAGATATTAACCTGGTTAAACTGCTAAAACCACGTAGCACTACCGCCAAAGCAATTTTAGGGCTTTTCAAATATATTAAGATTCCGGCACCGACCCTACAACTGGGCACAACACTACGTTGGCACTGGCTTTATTTCTGAAGCATGTTTATTTCTATGCCAATGGCTTGCATCAATTGGCTGGCATTGAAACTCTTGCAAATTCCATTGCGGAGCTTGTAGTCAAAAATCAGTTCGCCGTTGTGGAGATCCGACTGGAAATGAAAATTTCGAACAAATCCGTCAGCATCGGTAAGTTGACCCAGTTCGAGATCATGGGTTGAAACAAAGCCTGAAGTGGTAGTCTGATGCAATTGGCGAATGAGCGCTTCTGCTCCCCTGTGCCGATCGGCGGAATTAGTGCCTTTGAGTATTTCATCCAGAAAATATAAGACAGGAATCGTATCTGATTGCTTCGATAAACCGATGAGCGTTTGAAGCCGCTTGAGTTCAGCATAGAACGATGAGGTACTTTCTTCCAGCGAGTCCTGCGTACGCATGCTTGTAAATACGCGTACAGGTGAGCACCATAACCGTTCAGCGCTTACAACGGCCCCAGCAAGTGCTAATACCACATTGGCGCCTACTGTGCGCAGAAACGTACTTTTACCCGACATGTTTGAGCCAGTAATCAATATGGTTTGGCCAGAACCTGCTAGTTTTAATGAGTTGGCAACGCTGCGATCCTGCGGCAACAAGGGGTGAGCGGCTGCAGTAATGTCTAACGTCAGCTTATCGCTAATATCAACGATGTCGGGGGTAGCATAGCCAGGATGCGCATAGGCAAAACCAGCCAGGCTATTGAGCGCTTCCAGTTCGCCAAGGGCCTCAAACCAACGACTCAGCGTGGGGCCGTGGGTTTTTCGCCAGCGTTCGAGTTGAAACAGGTAATGAATATCCCATAACGTAGCAATGCCAAAAAGCAGAAAGAAATAGGGATTGCGCCGATAATTTAAGCCTTCCGTTAATCGGGCAAGCTGGCCGATGGCATCAGATGCAGAGTCGCCATTTGACGTTAATGCCTGCTTGATCGCTTTGATTCGAACAGTGTTAGCCTGTAACTTACCAGCATGCTCAAACAAGGCGCGAAAAGCACGTAGCGCGGCTGAAATTTCGAATGTTTGATCACTAACCTCTTTTGCTCTCGCTGCCGTTTGGCTCAGTACTAAACCATGCACAGCCAAGCCCAACAGGACTGCCGAACCCGGAACATAGCCAAGCAGCCAGGCCACAAACAAGCTGAATGTGATGGTTGGAAATATAAACCGGACGATAGACAGATAAGCAGGCAATGGGACAATCTCGGCAGTAGCCCACTTCACCAATACATCTGGCGAACGGCTAATCGTTTCTTCCATATAAGCCAATGCTTCAAATTGTTGCCGCCAGTCGATTTGCGGATTCAATTCCGCGGCCGCTTCCTGTCGAAGTCGGATAGCATCGGGCGAGTTTGGTGCTTTTAACCAGGAAGCCAGTCGGTTTTGACCCGCCTGCGTGTGTGTTCGGTTAAGCAACCGGAAGAGCGAGTGTTTCCCAAATACGTCCAAATCGCCTGAATAATAGTGCGTTGCACTAACATACTGCTCGCCCATTTCGGAACGCACATACTGGCGCTTAAGCCGGGCCGCTTCGTCCTGATTGATAAATACTAACTGGTGATTTAAGTCTCGCTCACGCCGAACGGTTTGGTGTTTCTTCAGTAAAACCAGAAAACCCACGACCCCAACCAGCAACGTTATTACTGAAGCCAATTGCTGATCGAGCCGGATAAGCAGCCAAACGGCTAGTACACTTACTACAAACCAGACAAGGCGAAAAAAGGCTAATTGGTTATACCGGCGTTGTGCAATTTGTTCGGCTTGACGAAATTGCTGTTGGCGTTCAGGGAAGGTGGTTTCAGGGTTCATGCTACAGGTATAAAAAAATCGGCAGTGTTGCCACTGCCGACAGCTATGTATGCTTTTTGAGCTGGCTGTTTGCGATCAGAGAACAATAGTACGTGACTTATTTATTACAACCCTGGCAAACGCCCTGAATCAGGAGATTCATTTCTTTACGATTGTACCCTTCTGGTAATACCACGACTGGAATGTTGACGTGATCTAAGCAGGTCGTTTGACCGCAGTTTTCGCACTTAAAGTGAACGTGGTCGTGGTGATGGTGACCATTCGAGCAGGTTTCTCGGCAGAGCGCATATTTGGTGCCGCCTTCGTCATCAAGGACTTTGTGCAGGAGGCCTTTATCCAAAAATGTACGTAGCGTCCGATAGATCGTTACACGATCGTGGTCGGGACCAAGGCCGTTCTCGACATCATTGTGTGCTAGTGCATGACCAGCGTTTAGAAACAAATCCAGCACTTCCTCGCGGCCATTGGTATGCCGGAGATTAAAGTCTTTCAGGGTTTTAGAAGCCGAAGTCATGATTAGTCGATAGTCATTAGTCAATAGTCAATAGTAGTTAGCCGTTTTCGGACATATCAACCACGCTTAACTAACGACTCTTTTTATTCGATGGTTTCAAATTGCAATTTAACCAGATTTGCGTAGATGCCGTCTTCCTGCATGGCCAATTGGTCGTGCGTACCCGACTCTGCAATCTGCCCCTCACGTATTACATAAATCGTGTCCACTTTACGAATGGTTGCCAATCGGTGAGCAATAATGATGGTCGTACGGTTTTGCATCAGCAGGTCCAGCGCTTCCTGTACTAACCGCTCCGATTCGGCATCCAGTGAACTGGTTGCTTCATCCAGAATCAAAATAGCAGGATCTTTCAGGATAGCGCGGGCAATGGCGATACGTTGCCGTTGCCCACCCGACAGCTTGATGCCCCGTTCGCCCACTATCGTTTGTAAGCCTTCAGGAAACGATTCAATAAATTGCAATGCATTGGCCTTACGGGCAGCTTCACGTACTTCCGCTTCCGTAGCGCCGGGTTTGCCGTACTGAATATTCTCGAGAATTGTGCCGCCAAACAGCATAACCTCCTGCGGAACAATAGCGATATTCTTACGAAGTTCGGTAATGTTGAAGCTATCCAACTCGCGGCCATCTATCGTAATATGACCACCGGCAATGGGATAGTAGCGCATCAGCAACTGCACAATTGTCGACTTTCCCGCTCCACTCTGACCAACCAGGGCAACTTTCCGACCGGCCGGTACGTCGATCGAGATACCTTTCAGTACTTCAATGTCGGGACGAGCCGGGTAAGAAAACCGCACACCATTGAATAGAACGCGTCCCTGAACGGGTATAAATAGTGGCAGCTCTTCGTTGGCTTTTACTTCGGATGGTTCTCCGAGAATTTCCAGAATCCGCTCCGATGCACCCAGCGTTTGCGCTAGTTGTGAATAAACATCGCCCATACCTGCCACAGAACCGCCAATGAACGTAGTATAGACCAGGAATGTGAGCAGGTCAGCAAAAGGCATTTCGTTATTTAATACCAACGAACCACCATACCAAACGACACCGATAATGCCGCCAAAGAGGGTGAAAATCACAAACGAGACAAATATGCCCCGGTATTTAGCTGCTCGCAAGGCCATGTTAACAACCTGTTGTAGCGCATTTCCGTAGCGGTTTATCTCCAGATTCTCATTCGTAAACGCTTTCACTACGTGTACAGACTGCAACGTCTCTTCTACGACAACATTCGCCTGTGCCAGCAAGTCCTGTACCTGTTTGGATAGTTTACGAATGAACCGTCCAAAGAATAAAGCGGATATAATCATCACGGGAAACGTAGCGAGCATAAAGAGCGTCAGTTTCCAGGAAACGTAAAGAATAATGCCGGTGCCAATAACCAGTGTAGCAACCTGACGAAATAACTCGGCCAGTGTTAATGTAAATACGCTCTGCAACTGCGATACGTCCGACGAGATTCGGCTGGTTAACTCACCCACGCGACGTTGCTCAAAAAAGGAAATGGGCAACGTAATGATTTTAGCATAGGTTGCCCGGCGCACATCGGCCATGGCTCGCTCGCTCACCTGCGAAAAAAAGTAAATACGAAAGAAGGAGAAAAGCGCTTGTGCTATCAGTACGCCCACAAAAAACAGCGTGACCTGGTTCAACGAAAAGGCTGATTTACCCTGGATAACACTAGTGATCTGCCCGATCAGCAGGCCAAAACTCATGGTTGTACCAGTCGACAGGATCAGAAATACAAATCCGATAATGTACTGAAACCGATAAGGTTTCACAAACCGGAAGATGCTCAGCGCTTTTTTTACACTGTCACGCGTAAACTTCTTTTTATTCTCTTCTTTGGCTTCCTCACCAAAATTTTGTTCTTGTTTTGCCATTTTTATTTTTCGTAACGACCAACGTGTCGGTTGCTACAGATTGTCTTTTTGTCCTTTATACCCAGATTGTTCAAAAATCTGCCGGGCGTCAGCGTTGCGCATTAAATCTGCAATGGAAACATTGCTGTGTTCATCGTGATACCGACCTACAATTCGCCAGCCGACCCAGCGACCAATGGCACCAGGGCAAGCCTGTCCTATTTCAGCAGTAAAAGGCCGCTCATTCAAATATCGCTGTTTTATGGCGGAGTTCGTCTGATATAACAACTGATTGTCAATAAAATGCGCCCAAACAACATCTTGTGCATTAAACGTTTGAGTCAGTTGCTTGTCTGAATAGCCGATAACCAGACTGTCGCCGACATCGGGGAGCATCGTTTTCGTAAATACGTACCCTTTCCCATAATAGACCATATCGGCCAGTATCGTTTGGTCGGCGCGATTTGTCGCATTGTATTTATCAGAAATAGCAAAGACAATGGCAGGAACAATGTATTCCTTTTGGTATCGACGCAGAATGTACTGTGGATAATCTGGCCCCTGAGGGCGGTATTTTGCCTTTGGGCCAGCAAAATAGTCGAGACCGATCACGATCAGGCTATCTGTAACGACTAAATCCGGCCCCAGAAAGCCCGTCACGACGGTAGCTACTTTGGGAGAGCGAAAGTCAGGGAAATCTTTTTTAATATTTGTAAACGCTTCGGCCAATTGCTTTTTCAAATCAGTCATATCGCCGAATTCGGCCTCAACCTGAGCTTGCAATTCGTTCAAAGCGGGATTGTTGATCCGGTTGGTCAATTCCTGGACAAGTGCTGTATCATTTCCGGCTCCGTTCGCGTTAAAGTACAATTGAGCTATAGCCGGGTTTCGATTCAGCAAAGCCTTAAGACTGTCGGGCGATTTGCTGGAAAAAAGTTGCTGGTCAAGTCGAAAAAAGGTCAGGTCATCAGGTTTGGTGCACGAAACCAGCAGAAGAAAACAAAAAAGGCCCACAATGGCCGACTGTATCCGCATGAAAATCACGAGTTTTCAATATAGAAAACGTGCAAAAATATGAAAAAAGTTGCAGGCTTAGGACTGATTTTGGTCATGTTAACGGTATGCTACGGTTGGGCGCAGTCAACCTCGCCCGCCCTATACCGGTTACGCACCAAAGAATCAAGTGAAACCGAGAAGCGATTTCGCAAAATACTAGGGGATAATTACGACGGTCAGGATAAAAACCGCCGGGATTACGATGATGACCGCAAGCGCCGTCGCAAACGTAGCCAGCAAACGACTACGCCTACCAACGATGGTTCTTACGACGGCTCCGGACCCGATTATATTCGTCCGAGTCACCTCATCGAAATGGGTATTCGGTTCGCTCCCTCGCTCGATATTAATACGGCCGCCGGTACGGGTAATTACTCGGGCTTTCGCGATAATGGCGTTGGACTCCGTATGAGCGTTGGCCCTACGCTGGATTACTTTTTCTTCAAAGATCGCTACGCGTTTAGTACGGGTCTTTGGTACACGATCAAACGGTCGGGCTTTCAGATGCCGGGCTCATTTGGGCAAAGTCGGTGGGATCCGAGCGCCCCAGAAAAAGAATCCATTTATAATTTACAGTATCTGCAAATTCCAGCAACGGTGAAGCTATTTGCCAATAACATCGCACCCAACATGCGGCTGTATCTCCAGACAGGTGGCTTATTAAGTATTAAATTAGCGGAGAAAGCCCTGGATCAGGCACGAAACGGTCTTTATACCGCCGACAGTGGAGGTAGTCGGCGTCAGTATGGATTTGGAGATGTTGAACTGCTCCTCGGTACCGGGATTCAGTACAAAATTAACCAGACGAATGCACTCAATGTTGGCATGAGCTATCAGCGTGGATTAATCAACGTAGCGCGCGGCAGTGAATTGATTTCTAAAAACCGGGTTGTCTCGCTGGAAGTTGGGTTCAAGTTTTAGCGTTTCTACAGTGTGGTGTAATCTGCAACTACACGGGCTTCTATCTAAACGGTAGAAATCAAATTCGCATCTCAATTCCTTTTTCGCGTAAATAGCTTTTCAAATCAGGAATTTCGATTTCCTTGAAGTGGAAAATACTGGCAGCCAGACCGGCATCAGCTTTGCCCGTTGTGAATACGTCTACAAAGTGATCCATGGTACCCGCTCCCCCGGACGCGATAACCGGAATATTAGCCGTGCCCGAAATTTGTGCTGTTAGCTCAAGCGCAAATCCCGCTTTTGTTCCGTCGGTATCCATTGACGTCAGCAGGATTTCACCCGCCCCTCGATTTTCAACTTCTTTAGCCCAGGCAATTGTACGTAGTTCCGTAGGTTTGCGCCCGCCATGTGTGTGAACGATGTGATCGTAGGGCATCAGGCTCGGGGGCGTGTTACTATTTGCTTGTTTGACATGTTCCGCGCTCCCCTGCTCCAGGCTAATCCAGCGCGTATCAATGGCTACAACTACACATTGGCTTCCAAATTCTAACGCCAGTTGGTCGACTAAGCCAGGATTTCGAACAGCAGACGAGTTAATCGAAATCTTGTCAGCACCCGCATTTAACAGCGCCGATACGTCAGCTACGGATGAAATTCCACCACCGACAGTAAAGGGAATGTTGATGGTGTGCGCTACGTTACGCACCAGTTCAATCAACGTTTTGCGCCCGTCAACAGTGGCCGTAATATCCAGGAAAACCAGTTCGTCAGCACCTTGTTCAGCATAGATGGCAGCAAGAGCAACCGGGTCGCCCGCGTCGCGCAGGTTGACGAAGTTGGTTCCTTTTACAGTACGTCCGTCTTTGATGTCAAGGCAGGGAATGATCCGTTTCGTAAGCATTAGTAGGAAGTAAAGGCTTTGATAGACATAGTATTTTCGGGGCTATCAATGGGTTGGAAACCGAATTGCTCGTATAAGCCGTGGGCATCCCGCGTAACCAGCATGATCCGACGCAACCCCTGCAACGGCGGATAGGTCGTGATGAATTTTATTAGCTGTTTCGACAATCCAAGGCCCCGGTGTTCAGGTAAAATAAAAACATCAGCCAGGTAGCCGAACGTAGCAAAGTCGGTAATGACACGAGCGAAACCAACTTGATTATCACCCTGATATACGCCAAAGCAAGCTGAATTTTCGATCGAACGCTGAACAATATCGAACGGGATATTTAAACACCAATACGCTTCCTGACTCAAGTATCGGTGAATCACAGCAATATCAAGTTTAGACTTATCAGCGCTTATGGTATATGCCTCCTTCATGGTGTTTTATTCATTAAACTGCCTTAATTCCTTCAGCGTCACCCGTCCTTCATAGATCGCTTTGCCAACGATGACGCCAAAAACGTCCATATCGGCTAAGGTCTCGATGTCGGACATGTTGCTCACACCACCACTAGCAATAATATCTAATTTGGGAAACTGGTCCTGCATGTTCCGATACAGATCAAACGACGGCCCTTCTAATAAGCCATCTTTTGCTACGTCGGTACTGATTACGTACTTGATGCCTTTTTGAACCCATTTTTCCAGAAAATCATACACCCAAACTTCCGTTGCTTCTTCCCAACCGCTGACGGCGATCTTCTCATTTTTAGCGTCGGCTCCCAGGATAATCTTTTCTGATCCATAGCGAGAAAGCCACCTTTCCATCAGATCAGGGTCTTTTACGGCAATGCTTCCGCCCGTAACCTGCATAGCGCCACACTCGAACGCTATTTGTAGGTCCTCATCGGACTGTACGCCACCGCCAAAATCAACGTGAAGATTTGTTTTCGATGCGATCAGTTCCAGCACTTTCCAGTTTATAATCCGCTTTTCTTTTGCGCCATCCAGATCCACCAAATGCAGGCGCGTCAGGCCCGCATCCTCAAACTGTTGAGCAACTTCAAGCGGTCGGGCATTGTATTCTTTTTTCTGGCGATAATCGCCCTGAGTCAGCCGAACAGCCTTCCCATCAATCAGGTCAATAGCAGGAATAATATACATTTTCTAAACCGCTACGGCGGACCGACAGAGTAAACGGAGGATTCACGGAGTATACAAAGAATGTGTGTTCTTTGTGTTAAACTCAATGCTCTCCGTGTTTAAATTATAGTTTCAAAAAATTCTCCAGTATTCGCTGACCAACATTCCCGCTGATTTCCGCGTGAAACTGGGCAGCATAGAAATTATCCCGATGCAACATGGCGCTAAACGGGCGGACGTAGTTGCAGATGGCCGTTGTTTCAGGGCAAACATCGGCGGCATAACTATGCACAAAGTACATATATGCGTTTTCGGGCAGACCTTGTGTCAGCGGACCACGTAGCGTATGAATATTGTTCCAGCCAGTGTGAGGTACTTTAAAATCAGGCTGGGCCGGAAACCGTCGAACGTCAATATCGAAAACGCCCATGCACTTTGTGTCGTTTTCTTCCGAATAGCGGCACATGAGCTGCATTCCCACACACGTACCGAGTACGGGCTGTTTCAGAGACGGAATCAATTTATCCAGACCTCGCTCGCGCAGATAGGCCATTGCCGTGCTGGCCTCTCCTACGCCGGGGAAGATGACTTTATCGGCCGAACGGATTTCGGCTTCATCATCCGTAAGCAGATAACCAGCGCCCAATCGCTCCAGAGCATACATAACCGACTGTACGTTGCCAGCGTTGTATTTAATGATGACAGTTTTCATAAAGCAAAAGCCCAGCTCTTTAGCAGAACCGGGCTTTGTATATTGTGTAATCAGGATTATCTCACCGAACTCACAAACACGAGCATCTCGTTCTGCTGCGTTACCGCCCAGACTGGTGATGCTGATGGTTTGGTGCTTGTAAAATCATAAGACAAAGGTAAACGCTTAGTCGTGTAAATCAAAACAAACTCCCCTGAACCACTTTAGGCTGCAGGACGGGCTCACGAAGGTTTAGGCCGCAATGCTTGTTCAGTTCGCGAATCCAGTACAGAATCAATTCGGGGGCTGTATCGTTTTCAGCCCCACCGTGAACGAATAAATAAGCCGTTTGTAACCCTTTGTCGAACCACGTTTTCAAACGCTGTATCCAGGCGTCGGTTCGGGTATAATCGGTTGGATGGCCTTCGTTGGCGATGAATCGTAGCGTTAGAACAGGGCTGCTCAAGCCCATGTGCAGTACATCACGGCGGCCTGCTACGTCCGTGATGACAACATGTCGGCGAAGATGGTAAAGTCGTTCGAGGGTTTGTTGCCAAACAGCCGCCTTACTGAACCAGTCGGCGTGTCGAAATTCAACCGCTACGTCCAGTTCATCGGGCAGGTTTTTAAGGTATGTTTCCAGCACTGGCCACTTGTCTGGGCCAAACGTTGGTGGAAGTTGCAGAAAGGTCATGCCCAGAAACTCTTCCAGATTCAGGACTGCGTTTACGAACTCTTCGGTTAGTCCTTCCGTAGCAATTAGATGCCGTTCATGGCTAATAATCTGCGGAAATTTTGGGCAATAGGTGAAACCTTCGGTAGCTTCGGCTTTCCACTTTTCTATCATCCCCGCTGTTGGAATCTGATAGTGCGTCAGATTCAATTCGATGGTATTAAATTGACGGGTGTAGTAATGAAGAAAATCGCGCTCCTTCGCATGAGCTGGATATACCTTACCAACGTAGTCTTTATTGGCCCAGATTGGTCCGCCAATAAAGACCCTGGGTTGACAGCTTGCGCTGCGATGCGTCGCTTCAACACCAGCCCAGATCCGAGCGTTAAACGCCGAACCAGGAGGCAGCACGAAATTAACGGCATCAAGGTTATATATTTTTCCGAATTCCATAGGTTTCTGATCGAACCGCCGAAGCGGAAGTATAAACGTAAAACTGCCAAAGACACCCTTTCGTTTTTTCGCCCTATCCAATTTAACTAATTTTGCTTTTTATCTGTAATCTCCAGATTGGTTTTTGCGCTACTGGCTATTGAGTACAGCAAAAAGAGACAGGATTTCGACTGAGTTATGATTTCAAAGACATACGCCCCCCAGGAAATTGAAGAAAAATGGTATCAATACTGGCTTGATAATCAATTTTTCAAATCTACCCCCGACAACCGAGAACCGTATACGGTCGTCATTCCGCCACCGAACGTAACGGGCGTGTTGCACATGGGCCACATGCTCAACAATACAATACAGGACGTACTGGTCCGAAAGGCCCGCATGGAGGGTAAAAATGCCTGCTGGGTACCTGGGACTGACCATGCCAGTATTGCGACCGAAGCCAAAGTGGTAGCCATGCTTAAAGAGCGCGGCATCAGCAAAAAAGACCTCACGCGCGAGGAATTTCTGGAGTATGCCTGGGAATGGACCCACAAGTACGGTGGCATCATTCTGCAACAACTCCGCAAACTCGGTGCTTCCTGCGACTGGGACCGAACCCGTTTCACGATGGAACCGGCTTTGCACGACTCGGTTATTGACGTATTTGTTGATCTATACAACAAAGGCCAGATTTATCGGGGTGTCCGCATGGTCAATTGGGACCCGCAGGGACGTACTGCCGTGTCGGATGAGGAAGTTATAACCAAAGAAATTCAGCAGAAGCTGGTTTATATCCAATACGAGATTGTCGGGAGCAACGGGCAGGATTACATCACTATAGCGACGGTTCGGCCGGAGACGATCATGGCCGACGCAGCTATAGCTGTTAACCCGAATGACGAACGGTTTACGCATCTGCATGGAAAGAAAGCGCTTATTCCGCTCATCAACCGCGAGATTCCCATCATTACAGATGAGTATGTAACCATGGATTTTGGTACAGGTGGGCTGAAAGTTACGCCTGCGCACGATCCAAATGACTATGCGCTGGGTATTACGCATAACCTGCCTGTGCTGGACATTCTGAATGATGATGGCACGTTGAACGATAAAGCTCAGATTCTGGTCGGGCTAGATCGGTTTGCCGCGCGTAAAGCTATCATCAAACTTCTCGAAGAATCAGGCAATCTGGTCAAAACGGAGGATTACAAATCGAATGTTGGTACTTCCGAGCGAACAGGCGCTGTCATTGAGCCAAAACTGTCGTTGCAGTGGTTTCTGAAAATGGACGAATTGTCGAAACCAGCCTTGACGAACGTAATGGACGACACAATCCAGCTTGTTCCGCCCAAGTTTAAGAATATGTATCGCTCCTGGATGGAGAACGTCCATGACTGGTGCATTAGTCGTCAATTGTGGTGGGGCCAGCAGATTCCGGCGTTTTATATGCAGGATGGCACCATTATCGTAGCGAAAAATAAGCACGAAGCCTTGGAGAAAGTGCAGCACGAAAAACTGCTCTTTGCCATGACCGAAGCCGATCTGACACAGGACGAAGACGTACTTGATACGTGGTTCTCGTCCTGGCTCTGGCCGATGTCGGTTTTTGACGGAATAAAAGACCCGAATAATGCCGATATAAATTATTACTATCCAACCAATGACCTCGTTACGGCGCCCGAAATTCTGTTTTTCTGGGTAGCTCGTATGATCATCGCTGGGTACGAATATCGGGGTGAAGCACCATTCAAAAATGTGTATCTAACTGGAATTGTTCGCGACAAGCTGGGACGTAAAATGTCGAAACAGCTTGGCAACTCACCCGATCCGCTGGATCTTATTGATCAGTATGGAGCCGACGGCGTTCGTACGGGAATGCTGTTCAGTTCGGCGGCTGGTAATGATCTGATGTTCGATGAAAAACTGGTTGAGCAGGGTCGTAATTTCAGTAACAAAATCTGGAATGCCTTTCGCTTGGTGAAAGGCTGGACGGTTAGTGACGAGGCTACCGCTGCTAGGGTATCTTTGGCATTAACAGGAAATGGTCTTGATGGCAATTCGCTAGCCATTCGTTGGTTTGAATCGAAACTTAATGCTACGTTGATTCAGATTGAAGATGATTTCAGCAAGTTTCGTATCTCCGATGCTTTACAAGCCGTTTATAAGTTGATCTGGGATGATTTCTGTTCTCAATACCTCGAATTGATCAAACCTCCGTTCGATACGGAAACTGGTACGTCACAACCGATTGATCGTGTTACCTACGAGGCTACTATCAATTTCTTCGAAAGGCTTATGAGTCTGGCGCATCCGTTCATGCCGTTCATTACCGAAGAGATCTGGCAGGATATTCGCGAACGGCAACCGCGTGAAAGTATTTGCATCGCGCCTTTTCCGAAAGCAGGTTTGATCGACGAGCAAATTCTAACCGATTTTGAAACGCTGTTTGAAGTAATTTCCAACGTGCGGAATATTCGAAACGTCAAGCAGATTTCGCCAAAAGTGGCTTTGCCATTAGCCATCAAAACTACATCTCCCGATCAGTTTCAAAAGCTCGAAATATTATTGCAAAAAATGGCCAATGTCTCGGCCATTGACTACGTTGGTGAAAAGGCTGCAGGTGTTCCTTTCCTGATAAAAAGCGACGAATTCTTCGTTAACATTGCCGGAGAAATTGACCTTGAACAGGAGATCGCCAGTACCCGGAAAGAATTGGAATATAACATCGGGTTTCGAGATTCGACACTCAAAAAGCTTTCAAACGAAAAATTCGTTGCTAATGCCAAAGCTGATATTGTCGATCGAGAACGCCAGAAACTTGCTGATGCTGAAGCCAAAATTCAGGCTTTGGATCAAAGGTTAGTAGATTTAGGTGCTTAACTTTTGGGACAGGTAGCTCATTTTGAGTGTACTACGTTACCACTCAGAAAAAAATAAAAATAATTTACAAAGCAATAATGCAATTATTTGATCAAATAATTGCATTATTGCTTTGTAAACAGAGCTTAGCGCCAATGAACAAGTGCATTTTTCTGGACCGCGACGGTGTTTTGAATGAAGACCGAACGGATTACGTCTATCGGGTGGAAGATTTTATCATTCCCGATGGCGTACCGGAAGCCTTGCGTTTACTTAAAGAAGCAGGCTATTTACTGATTGTTATCACTAACCAGGCAGGAATCGCAAAAGGGCTTTACACCCGAGATGACGTAATGGCTTGTTACAATTATCTACAGGAGCAATGCGGTCAGGTTATTGATGCTATTTATTATTGTCCGCATCACCCCAACTATGATACTGAATCACTCACGCGCAAGCCTGGTTCATTACTGCTCGAAAAGGCAATAGCCAAATATGATATTGAACCCGACGAATCCTGGATGATTGGCGATGCCCTGCGTGATATGCAGGCGGGCCGACGTGTTGGCGTCCGAACGGTACGTATCACTCACGAACCACAACCTTCGGATGAGCATGATGGCTGCGTAACTAACTTACTGGAAGCTTCTCGGTTTGTACTGCGTTATGCCTAGCAATAAAACACCACCAACTTTCATGAAAGTTGGTGGTGTTTTATTAACTAAAAATTAGCTCTTATGCCCGTGAATGCGTCGAAGCGGGTTTCTGTACGCTACCATATGCGGGGCAATTTGCCTTCCGTGCACACGAACCGAGCGATAATGTTGCCAGCGCAACCCCTAAAATCAGTAGTTTTTTCATGCCAGTAGTTTCCTTGTGCGTTCTTAACCCCCAGATTAATAAACGAATATAGTTCTTATGAGCGTATATTTTTCCCAAAGCAGACGAACTTATTCGTCTGCTTTGGGAACGGTTAATTGTCTTCTTTTACCAACTCAGCTTCTTCCTCACGCTCTTCAGCCGCTTCAGTTGCTTCCAGTTCAGTCATGCCGGGTTCAGCACCACCGTAGCCTAGAATTTTGAGCATTACTTCACTATTTTGCTCAGGTGCAAATAGTCGAGTCCGAAGATTGCCTTGCTCATCCTTGTCAACAATAACGTGTTGCGGAGCTGGAATTAGACAGTGTTGAATGCCGCCATATCCACCTAATGACTCCTGATACGCTCCGGTATGAAATAAGCCAATGTACTGGTCTTCTGCCTCCTGATCGAAAATCGGCAAGTAAAGGTCCGCACTGTGTGCTTCTGTATTATAAAAATCGTGTGAGTCACAAGTCAGACCACCGAGATTCACTTTCTGATAAGGATTGTCCCAGTTGTTGACCGAAAGCATGATATACTTTTGGCCTAGTCCCCAGGAATCAGGTAGTTGTGTAATGAACGAACCATCGATCATATACCACAATTCCTTATCATTCTGCAACTTTTGGTCGATTACCTTGTATATTACTGCTCCACTTTCACCAACTGTATACGATCCAAATTCCGTGAAAATGTGTGGGACCGGTACATTGCTCTTATTGCAAATCCATTGAATACTTTCCACAATCTGGTCGATCATGGCTTGATAATCGTACGTAAACTGAAACGAAGTCTGTATCGGCATGCCCCCACCAATGTCGATTGAATCGAGGTCAGGACAGATTTTACGCAGTTCGCAATACTTATACATAAACCGGCTCAACTCGCTCCAGTAATATGCACTGTCCTTAATGCCTGTATTGATGAAGAAATGCAGCATTTTGAGCTTAAACTTCTCATTCGGCTGAATTTTACTCCGGTACAATTCATTCACATCACTATAACGAATGCCCAAACGCGATGTATAGAAGGCGAAGTTCGGCTCTTCATCCGTAGCAATCCGAATACCAAAGTTGACCGTGTCGGCCGTTATGGTATTCTCATAAGCCTCAATTTCCTTAAGGTTATCAAGTACAGGAATTACGTTGAACCCCTCATTGATCATTTCACTGAGGTACTGCGTGTAGAGAGGCCGTTTATAGCCGTTGGCAATAATATACGTCTGCTTCGAAACACGATCCATTTTGTGCAATTCTCGCACAATTTGAATATCGTAGGCCGAGGATGTCTCGAGGTGAACGTTATTTTTCAGTACTTCTTCAAGTACAAACCGAAAATGAGATGATTTTGTACAATAGCAGTACGTATAATTTCCCTTATAATTATACCGCTTCATTGCATTCCTGAACAGCAACTTAGCATGTTCAATATGCTCGGTTATTTTTGGTAAATACGTCAGCTTCAGGGGCGTACCGTATTGCTTGACAATGTCCATCAGTGGGACATTATTGAACATAAGTTCGTTTTTCTCGACATTGAACTCCCGTGTCGGGAATTCAAACGTCTGGTCAATCAGATCATAGTATGTCTTCATCCCTACGTTCGACGCATAAAATGGGGCAGTCCGCTAGCTAGTGCGGTTGTGGTTCTAAAAAAATAGATGCGAATTTGGCCCCGGAAATTGGGGTTTGCAAATGAAATGCATTCGCAAAATAGTCAACGAAAAAGCGAGGTCTTTGATTCGATAATTTCTAAAAATTAATACTACCGAAATACGATACGTTATTAGCAGATTCAAGTTCATCAGGCAAACCAAAAAGAAGCCGTACTTTTGCTTGCAACACTGACTATTTTTATCGCATGCCCCAGGCTATTCATTTCATTTCTATTGGCGGCAGTGCCATGCACAATCTTGCTTTGACTCTTCAACATCAAGGCTATAGTATCACAGGCTCAGACGATCAAATCTATGAACCATCACGGACACGCTTGAAGCAATATGGTCTACTCCCTGACGAATTAGGCTGGTTTCCAGAGAAAATCACTACTGATTTAAATGGAGTTATTGTAGGAATGCATGCTCGAAAAGATAATCCTGAGCTAATTAAAGCGCGGGAACTAGGGCTTCCCGTTTATTCCTACCCTGAATTTATTTATCAGCAAAGTCAGCAGAAACAACGGGTAGTTATTGCAGGAAGTCATGGTAAAACAACCATTACAGCCATGATTTTGCATGTCATGACGTATCATAAGCGGCTGTTTGATTACTGGATTGGGGATGAGATTGATGGATTCGACGCAACGGTTAGATTAACACCAGATGCTCCTGTCATTATTATTGAAGGTGATGAATATGCCTCTTCTCCAATTGACGCACGACCGAAGTTTTTGCATTATCAACCTCACATTGCCCTTATAAGTGGCATTGCCTGGGATCATATTAATATTTATCCAACCTGGGATGAATACGTTGACCAGTTTGAATCATTGGCCGAAGCAATGCCCAAAGCAGGAATTTTGATTTTCGACGAATCAGACGATATGCTTGATGTAATTGGCCAGAAAGATCGTCCTGACATTACCAAAATTCCATACGTAGCTCATCCCAGCGAAATAATTAATGGCCAAACGTATTTGATTACGAAACAAGGCCACAAGCTACCATTACAAATCTTCGGTGACCATAATATGAAGAATGTATCTGGTGCTATGACTGTTTGTGATCGAATTGGAATTACGGAAGACCAGTTTTATGAAGCAATTGCATCATTTAAAGGTGTGGCACAGCGGTTAGAGAAAGTAGCAGAAAACGATATGCGAATCCTATATCGTGATTTCGCTCATTCACCTGCTAAAGTCGAAGCAACTACTGAAGCTGTCAAGCGCCAGTATCCTGATCGAAAATTGCTGGCAGTTTTAGAACTCTACACGTTAAGTAGCCTGAATAAAGTTTTTTTAAAACAATACAAAGGCTCTCTGGAAGCCGCTGATGAAGCCGTTGTATATTTTGATGCCAAGACGATTCAAAATATGCCAATTTCTGTAGAATATATAGTTGAGGCCTTCGATAAACCGGGTTTGCAAATTCTGACTGATAGTAAGGATTTAATGACTTATCTTCTTCAAAATCGTAATTCAAACCAAGTGTTCCTATTGATGAGTTCAGGTACGTTCAGTGGGTTGAATTTAAACGAAATATCGAAGAAGTTGATTTAATAGGCTATAGCCTAAAAAGAATCATATTAATAATAGAGTCAATTTAAAATTGATTCGGTCAACTATGAATAGTATTGTTGTTTATTGCGCTTCAAGCTTAGGATTTAACCCAATTTACAATAAGGTAGCTGTTGAACTCGGCGAAAAAATGGCCGCTCTTAACATCCGACTTATCTATGGCGGAGGGGGCTTTGGACTCATGGGTAACGTAGCAAATGCCGTATTACAAAATGGGGGTGAGGTAACAGGCGTAATTCCTAACTTCCTGGCGAATCTTGAAGTAGCGCATACCACCCTGACGGAACTGCATTTTGTCGAGACAATGCACGAACGAAAATTCAAAATGGTGCAATTAGCTAGGGGGGTAATTACCCTGCCTGGTGGTTATGGAACCATGGATGAGTTATTCGAAATTTTAGCTTGGCGCCAGCTCAAACTTTATGATGGCCCTATTGCGATCATTAACACAAACGGCTATTATGATCTAATGCTTCAACAACTCGATCGTATGGTAACCGACGGTTTTCTCAAAGCAGAGAATCGCAATCTGTTACTGATTGCAAAGTCTGTAGATGAAGTTTTGAAAATGATAAGCGATTTCTGGGCTAATGCATAGAATGTATTACTTATCATTTAGTTTCTAATAAGAAAGGATAGCCATACTATAGCTAACCCTCCTTATTAAAAATATCTAAAATGCCGAACGCCGTGCTCTGGGTAGAACACGGCGTTGGATCTGGTTTCCTTAGGTGGCACCTTCCTACTCTCCCGCTTGTGA